>NZ_JAFBBO010000001.1:0-1484563 GCF_016907235.1 Oerskovia jenensis | reverse complement strand
TCATCCTCATCCCGAGCTTCGTCATCTACATCATCGCGATGATCGGCGAGACCAACCGCCTGCCGTTCGACCTCCCCGAGGCCGAGGGCGAGCTCGTCTCGGGCTACATGACCGAGTACTCGTCCATGAAGTTCGCGTGGTTCTTCCTCGCCGAGTACATCAACATGATCAACGTCTCGGCCGTGGCGACCACGCTCTTCCTGGGTGGGTGGCGCGCCCCCTGGCCGCTGTCCGCGGTCAACGACGGCATGTTCAACGAGGGCTGGTGGCCCATCCTCTGGTTCCTCGTCAAGGTGTGGGCCTTCATGTTCGTGTTCGTGTGGGTCCGCGGCACGCTCCTGCGCCTGCGCTACGACCAGTTCATGAAGTTCGGCTGGAAGATCCTCATCCCGGCCGCGCTCGCCTGGATCGTCGTGCTCTCGGTCGTCCAGGGCATGATCCGCTTCGGCGACGTCGACAACCGCATGATCCTCGTCGTCGCCGCGGCGCTGTTCGCCGTCGCGGTCGTCGCGATCTTCCTGTGGCCCGCACGCAAGGAACCCGGAGGGGGAGCCGAGGCCGCCGGGGGAGCGACGCCGTCGGGCCCCTACCGCAAGGCCACCACCGCCTCGCCCGAGCCCTTCGACGCCTTCGCGGGCGGCTTCCCCGTCCCGCCGCTGCCCGGCCAGTCCCTGCCCAGCGCCTCGCGCCGCACCCGGCGCCTGGTCCCCGAGGGCAGCCCGCCATCCGGCGGGGGCCCCGCAGCTCCCGACGCCCAGGACGAGGAGGTCCCCCGTGGCTGACTACGAGTCGTTGATCCCCCAGAGGAAGGGGCTCGGCGGGCTGCTCGCGCCCGTCGCCGGCTTCGGGGTCACGTTCTCCTCGATGTTCAAGCCGACCGTGACCGAGCAGTACCCGTTCGAGAAGGTGCCGACCAAGCCGCGTTACCACGGTCGCCACCAGCTCAACCGGTACGAGGACGGCCTCGAGAAGTGCATCGGGTGCGAGCTGTGCGCCTGGGCGTGCCCCGCGGACGCGATCTACGTCGAGGGCGCGGACAACTCCGCGCTCCCCGACGGCGCGCACCGCTCGCCCGGCGAGCGCTACGGCAGCGTCTACCAGATCAACTACCTGCGCTGCATCTTCTGCGGGCTGTGCATCGAGGCGTGCCCCACCCGGGCCCTGACGATGACCAACGAGTACGAGCTCACCGGACCGACCCGTGAAGGGCTGATCTGGGAGAAGGAAGACCTCCTCGCGCCGCTGCGCGAGGGCATGCTCGCCGCCCCGCACCCCATGGTGCCCGGGACGACCGACACCGACTACTACCGGGGAGAGGTGACCGGGCCCGTGCCCGAGCAGATCGACTGGGTGCGTGAGCACCGGCCCGACGACCCGACCCTGCCACCCGTCGTGGACCCGGCTGCGGCCCGCCGCCCCGAGGTCCGCAAGGTGGTCCGGTGACCGTCAGCGGGGGAGAGGTCGTCCTGTTCTGGGTCCTCGCCCCGCTCATGGTGCTGGCCGCGCTCGGCCTGCTGTTCGCGCGCAAGGCCGTGCACGCCGCGATCTGCGTCGTGTTCGTCATGATCAGCCTCGCGATCCTCTACATCGCGCAGGAGGCCGCGTTCCTGGGCGTCGTGCAGATCGTGGTCTACACGGGCGCCGTCATGATGCTCTTCCTGTTCGTGCTCATGCTCGTGGGCGTCGACGCGTCCGACTCGCTCGTCGAGACCATCCGCGGCCAGCGCTTCATCGGGGTGCTGCTCGGGCTGGGACTCGGCGCGGTGCTGGTCGGGGTCGTCGCGCAGGCGACGTTCCCGCCCTCGGTCGGGCTCACGGCGGCCAACGCCGAGTCCAACCCCGTCGCGCTCGCCCGCATCCTGTTCGCCGACTACGTGTTCGCGCTCGAGGTCGTCGGCATCCTGCTCGTGACCGCGGCCATCGCGGCGCTCGTCCTGACGCACCGGCGCCGGCTGGTGCCGCGTATCGGGCAGCGGCAGGTCTCCGACGCCAAGGTCGCCGCGCTCGCCGAGGGCGGGCTCCTCACGCCGCTGCCGGCGCCCGGCGTCTACGCGCAGAACAACGCCATGGACACCCCCGCGCTCGACCCGCAGGGACGGCCCATCGAGCACTCGGTCTCGCGCATCCTGCGCATCCGTGGGCAGGAGCGCTCCGCGGGCCACATCCTCGCCCGGGAGCGGGCCGTGCTCGTCGAGCACGAGCCCGAGCTGACGGCCCGGCGCTTCCCCGAGCTCACGGCGGCCACCGACGAGGAGGCCGCCGCGGACCTGTCGGGCGGGCCCTCGGTGCCCGCGGCCGAGCCGGGAGCGTTCCCGACCGACACGACGTCCGCGCCGACGACCGAGCACGGGAAGGAGAGCTGACATGGAGCTGACCAACTACCTGGTGCTCGCCGCGATCCTCTTCGCGATCGGCGCGACGACCGTGCTGCTGCGACGCAACGCGATCATCGTGTTCATGGGCATCGAGCTCATGCTCAACGCCACCAACCTGACGTTCGTGACGTTCGCCCGCATGCACGGGGACCTCCACGGCCAGGTCATCGCCTTCTTCGTGATGGTGGTGGCGGCGGCCGAGGTCGTCGTGGGGCTCGCGATCATCGTGGCCATCTTCCGTACCCGCCGCTCGGCCTCGGTCGACGACGTCAACCTGCTGAAGAACTGAGAGGGCAGGCATGCCAACGGTGACTCTGCTTTCAGCCCTCCCGCACGTCCTGCCGGGTGCGCTGCCGGCCGCGCTGGCGACCCAGGAGGTCGTCCCGGCCTCGACCGTCGTGCCCGGGCCGTTCCTGCTGGCCCCGCTGCTGATCCTGCTGCCCCTCCTGGGGGCCGCGATCCTGCTGCTCGCGGGGCGGCGCAGCGACCGCTGGGGCGCGTGGTTCGGGGTGCTCATGTCGGGCGGGGCGTTCGTCGTCGCCCTCGTCGTGTTCTTCTCGATGCTGGGGCTGCCCGCCGACGAGCGAGTGGTCGACCACCGGCTCTTCGACTGGATCGCGGCCGGCGGGCTCGACGTGGGCGTGGGCCTTCGCCTCGACCCGCTGTCGATGACGTTCGTGCTGCTCGTGACGTTCGTCGGCACGCTCATCCACGTCTACGCGGTCGCGTACATGGAGCACGACACGGACAAGCGCCGGTTCTTCGCGTACCTCAACCTGTTCGTCGCGGCCATGCTGGTCCTGGTCCTCGCGGACTCCTACCTCGTGCTGTTCGTCGGCTGGGAGGGCGTGGGCCTGGCCTCGTACCTGCTCATCGGGTTCTGGAACCACGAGCGGGCCAACGCCGTGGCCGCCAAGAAGGCGTTCATCATGAACCGCGTGGGCGACCTCGGCCTGATCGTGGCGCTCATGCTCATGTTCGCGGGCTTCGGGGCGGTCGACTTCGCGACGGTCTTCGCCGACGCCCCGGAGGCCGGCACGGCCCTGCTGACCGCGATCGCCCTCGCGCTCCTGGTCGCCGCGTGCGGCAAGTCGGCGCAGTTCCCGCTCCAGGCCTGGCTCGGTGACGCCATGGCGGGCCCCACGCCCGTCTCGGCGCTCATCCACGCGGCCACCATGGTCACCGCGGGCGTCTACCTGGTCGTCCGCTCGGCGCCCGTCTTCGAGGGCGCCCCGACGGCGCAGCTCGTCGTGGTCCTCGTCGGTGCGGTCACGCTCCTGTTCGGGGCGATCGTCGGCTGTGCCAAGGACGACATCAAGAAGGTCCTGGCCGCCTCGACCATGTCGCAGATCGGCTACATGATGCTCGCGGCCGGGCTGGGACCCATCGGGTACGCGTTCGCGATCTTCCACCTCGTGACGCACGGCTTCTTCAAGGCGGGGATGTTCCTCGGCGCGGGCTCGGTCATGCACGGCATGGACGACGGGGTCGACATGCGGCGCTTCGGTGCGCTGTCGAGGTACATGAAGGTCACCTGGATCACGTTCGGCCTGGGGTGGCTCGCGATCCTCGGCGTCCCGCCGTTCTCCGGCTTCTGGTCCAAGGACAAGATCATCGAGGCGGCCTTCGTGCCGATCGACGGCCAGGAGTGGCGCGCGTGGGTCTTCGGCGGCGTCGCGCTGCTGGGAGCGGGCATCACGGCGTTCTACATGTCTCGCCTGTTCTTCATGACCTTCCACGGTCACAAGCGCTGGAACGACGGGTCGGGCAACCCCACGGGGCCGCTCTCGACCGACGGCCCGGTGCGGCACCCGCACGAGTCGCCCGCGCTCATGACGGCACCCATGATCGTCCTCGCGGTCGGCTCGGTGGCCCTGGGCGGGCTGCTCGCGATCGGCGACGTGTTCGTCGACTGGCTCTCGCCCGTCACGGGCCACGCCGAGCACGCCGAACCGGTGCTGCCCGTGTGGTCGCTCATCACGCTGACCCTGGTGCTCGTCCTGCTGGGCGTGCTCCTGGCCTGGCGCCAGTTCGCGGTGTCCCGCGTCCCGATCGTCCCGCCGCACGGATCGGTCCTGACCCGCGCGGCCCGCAAGGACCTCTACCAGGACCAGGTCAACGAGGCCGTGTTCATGCGGCCCGGGCAGTACCTCACGCGGTCCCTCGTCTACGGGGACCGGCAGATGGTCGACGGCGGCTGGATGGGTCTGGCCGGCCTCGTCGGCGCGACAGGGGAGAAGTTGCGCGGCATGCAGAACGGATTCGTCAGGTCGTACGCGGCGACGATGCTCGCCGGCCTGATCGTGATCGTCGCGGTGGTCCTCGCCGTGACCACCGGAACAGGGAGCTGAGGGAACGATGACCACCGAGATTCCCTGGCTGACTCTCCTGATCGTCCTGCCCCTCGTGGGGGCGGCGGCGGTCTGGGGTCTGGGTGCCACGTCGGCCCGCAAGCACCTGCGGACCGTGGCCGTCGTGTTCGCCCTCGCCGAGCTCGTGCTCCTGGGCCTCGCGATCAGCGCGTTCGACACCTCGGACGCGGGGACGTACCAGCTCGCCGAGACGCACGCGTGGATCCCGCAGCTCGGCGTGAGCTACGCCGTGGGGGCCGACGGCGTCGCGCTGCTGCTGGTCGGGCTCGCGGTCCTGCTGGTCCCGCTCGTGATCCTGGCGGCGTGGCGCGAGCAGGACGGCGACCTCGCCAAGCTGCGCCACTACCTGGGGCTCGTGCTGCTGCTCGAGGCGTTCATGGTCGCGGTCTTCGTGGCCCGTGACGTCTTCTTCTTCTACGTGCTGTTCGAGGCCATGCTCATCCCGGTCTACTTCATGATCGGCGGGTTCGGCGGCGGGGCGCAGCGGCGCTACGCGGCCGTGAAGTTCCTGCTGTTCTCGCTCGCGGGCGGGCTCGTCATGCTCGTCGCGGTCATCGCGCTGTACCTCAACGGCCCGGGCGGCGAGCAGGGCTTCCTGACGCAGAACCTGGTCGACCACTTCGCCACGACGCCACTGGCCGTGAGCACCGAGAGGTTGCTGTTCCTGGGCTTCTTCCTGGCCTTCGCGATCAAGGCTCCGCTCTTCCCGGTGCACACCTGGTTGCCCGACGCCGCCGAGCACGCCCCGGCGGGCACCTCGACGCTGCTCGTGGGCGTCCTGGACAAGGTGGGCACGTTCGGCATGCTGACGCTGTGCCTGCCCCTCTTCCCGAACGCGAGCCAGTGGGCCGCGCCCGTGGTCGTGGTGCTCGCGGTCGTCTCGATCCTGTACGGCGCGCTCATGGCGATCGGTCAGAGCGACATCATGCGGCTCATCGCGTACACGTCGGTCTCGCACTTCGGGTTCATCGTGCTCGGGATCTTCTCGTTCACGTCGCTGAGCGTCTCCGGGGCGTCGTTCTACATGTTCAACCACGGGATCTCGACGGGGGCCCTGTTCCTGCTCGCCGGGTTCCTCGTCGCGCGGCACCCGGCGCGCTCGCAGCGGCTGGCCGACTACGGCGGGCTCCAGCGGGTCACCCCGGTCCTCGCGGGGACGTTCCTCGTGGCGGGCCTCTCGGCGCTGTCGCTGCCCGGCCTGTCGACGTTCGTCTCGGAGATCATGGTGCTCGTGGGGACGTTCTCCCGCAACCACCCGGCAGCTCTCGTGGCCGTGGTCGGCGTGGTGCTCGCGGCCCTGTACGTCCTGCTGACCTACCAGAAGGTCTTCACGGGCAAGGCCCCGCACGACCTCGTGGGCACCCCGGACCTCGGCGCGCGCGAGAGGTGGGTCGTCGCACCGCTGATCGTGGCCCTGCTCGTCCTCGGCTTCTACCCGGCCCCCGCGCTCGACCTGGTGCGTGAGCCGGCGGACGCGACCATGACGGCCGTGGGGCTCGAGAACCCGCCCACCACCCCTGATCTCCTCAGCGTTGAAGGGAGCGACTCGTGAACGACGCAGCCGCCTTCGTGGCCCCCGTGATCGAGTGGGCCTACCTCGTCCCGGTCATCGTCGTCCTGGGCGCGGGCGTCGTCGGGGTGCTCGTCGAGGCCTTCGTGCCGGACCGCGCCCGTCGCGTCGTGCAGGTCGTGCTCGCGCTCGCCGCGCTGGCCGGGGCGCTCACGTCGATCGTCCTGCTCTGGCCCGACGTGGTCGCGCAGAACGGCGTGCGGGTCCTGGGCGGTTCGCTCGTGGTCGACCCGTTCGGGCTCGCGGTGCAGGGGATCGTCGTTGTCCTCGCGCTCCTGGCGACGCTCGTGATCGCCGACCGCACCTCGACCAAGCAGGACGCGTTCGCGCCCACGGCCGCGGCCGTGCCGGGCTCGGCGTACGAGGATCTCGCGCGCCGCCGCGGCCTCGAGCAGACCGAGGTGTTCCCGCTCGTGCTCTTCGCGGTCGGCGGCATGATGATCTTCCCCGCGACGGGCGACCTGCTGACGATGTTCGTCGCGCTCGAGGTGCTCTCGCTCCCGCTCTACGTGCTCACGGCGCTCGCGCGGCGCCGTCGGCTCCTGTCGCAGGAGGCGTCCTTCAAGTACTTCCTGCTGGGGGCCTTCGCGTCGGCGATCTTCATCTTCGGTGTGGCGCTCGTGTACGGCTTCGCCGGTTCGGTGCGGCTCGCGGAGGTCCGTGGAGCCCTCCTCGACGGTGGCGGCCTCGACGGGATGACCGGTCTCGTGCTCCTCGGCCTCGTCATGGTGCTCACGGGGCTGCTGTTCAAGGTGGGCGCGGCCCCGTTCCACTCGTGGACCCCTGACGTCTACCAGGGGGCTCCCACGCCCGTCACGGGCTTCATGGCGGCCTGCACCAAGGCCGCGGCCTTCGGGGCGCTCCTGCGCGTGCTGTACGTCGTCGGCTCGGCGCTGCCGCCCGACCTCCAGGAGAAGCTCGTCGTCGCGCTGTGGGTCGTCGCGATCCTCACGATGATCGTCGGCACCGTGATCGGTGTCATCCAGACCGACATGAAGCGGCTGCTCGCGTACTCGTCGATCGCGCACGCGGGCTTCCTGGTCGTGGCGCTCGTCGGGTTCGGCGAGCTGAGCGGGTTCGGCGTGCGTGCGCTGCTGTTCTACCTGCTGGCGTACGGCCTGGCGACCGTGGGTGCGTTCGCCGTCGTGACGCTCGTGCGCGAGCGTGCCCCGCAGCCTGCCGTGGTCCCGGCCGAGGCGGCGCTCGCGACGGTGGGTGCGTCGGCGGCCGCCGGGACGGGCGGCCCCGCGGAGGCGCCCGGCGCGACGCCCGACGGCGGTGCTGTCCTGGGCGAGGCCACGCACCTGACCGAGTGGGCCGGGCTGGGCAGGCGGAGCCCCTGGCTCGCGGGTGCGTTCGCGCTCTTCCTCCTGTCGATGGCGGGCATCCCGCTCACGGCGGGGTTCATCGCGAAGTTCACGGCCTTCCAGTCGGCGGTCGCGGTGGGGGCCTGGCCGCTCGCCCTGATCGGTGTGCTGGCCTCGGCCGTCGCGGTCTTCTTCTACGTGCGGGTCATCGTGCTGATGTTCTTCACGCCCTCGCCGCGGGTGGCGACGGACGGTTCGCCGGAGGCCGTCACGGAGGCCGCCACGGCGGCCGGGGCGGCCACGCCGTCCACGGCTCCGGACGGGGAGCCGGTCGACGGGTCGACGGCCGCGACCGACGGACGGGGGGCCTCCGCGGCCGCGCTCGTGAGCCGGATCACGGTCGTCCGGTCGGAGGGATTCACCACGATCGCCATCGCCATCTGTGTGATCGGCGTCATCCTTCTCGGCGTTTTGCCCTCCTCGGTTCTCGATCTTGCCTTCGAGGCGGCTAAGTTCAGACCGTGACCACTGTGCCACCCGTCTCCACGACGGCGATCCCCCTGACCGATCCGGAGCTCGCCGCGACGCTCACCGCACGCCTCACGACAGTCGAGGCGAGGCTGAGCGACGCCGTCGCGCACTCCGACGGGCTCGCGGACTCCGCGTCCCGCCACCTCGTCAACGCCGGCGGCAAGCGCCTGCGCCCGCTCCTCGCGCTGCTGTGCGCGGAGCTGGGCGACGGCGCGCGGCCCGAGGTGGTGGAGGCGGCCGTCGTCGTCGAGCTCACCCACCTGGCCTCGCTCTACCACGACGACGTCATGGACTCCGCG
Organism: Oerskovia jenensis; assembly: GCF_016907235.1. Classification (NCBI taxonomy): domain Bacteria; kingdom Bacillati; phylum Actinomycetota; class Actinomycetes; order Micrococcales; family Cellulomonadaceae; genus Oerskovia; species Oerskovia jenensis. The sequence goes on along the minus strand of NZ_JAFBBO010000001.1, from coordinate 1,476,109 downwards.
CCCGTGCGCCGCGGTGCTCCCTCGGCGCACGCCGTGTGGGGCAACTCCGTCGCGATCCTCATCGGTGACCTGCTCTTCGCCCGCGCGGCGTCGACGGTCGCCGCGCTGGGGCCCGAGGCCGTGCTCATCCAGGCGCGCACCTTCGAGCGGCTGTGCCTCGGCCAGCTCCACGAGACGACCGGGCCCTCGGAGTCCGACGACCCCGTCGAGCACTACCTGGGCGTCCTCGCCGACAAGACCGCGTCGCTGCTCGCGACCTCGGCGCGCCTCGGTGCGATGTTCGGCGGCTGCGACCAGACCGTCGTCGAGATCGTCGCCGAGTACGGCGAGAAGCTCGGCGTCGCCTTCCAGCTCGCCGACGACGTGCTCGACCTCGCCTCCTCGGGCGCCGAGTCCGGCAAGACCCCGGGCACGGACCTGCGGGAGAAGGTGCCGACCATGCCGGCGCTGCTGCTGCGCGCCCGTGTCGCGGCGGGAACGGGGTCGGCGGCCGACGCGGCGCTCGTCGACCTCCTGGACTCGGACCTCTCGGGGGACGAGGAGCTCGCGGCCGCGGTCGCCGCTCTCCGCGCCCACGAGGTCCTCGGCGAGACCAGGACGCTCGCCGTCGGGTGGGCGCGCGCGGCGATCGACGAGCTCGAGCCGCTGCCGGCCGGGCCGGTCAAGGAGGCGCTCGTCGCGTTCGCCCAGGCGCTGGCGGACCGCGCGGCCTGAGAGGTCTCCCTCTCCACAGCACGCAGCACGACCCTCCGAGGGCGGTGCGCAGGACCTGCGGGTCCGGCGCGCCGCCCTCGGTCGTCGCGGGTGTCGTGGGGACGCGCGGTGGCCGGTGGAGGTCGTCCCGAGACGTCTCGCCTCGTGGACGCGGCGACGTGGCCTCCGACGCGTCTCGACGGGAGCCGAGGAACCCCTGACAGGCGCTGCCGCCTGCATCGATGCCCTCAACATATCTACTGCGAGTAGAGGACGGGGGACTTCTCCCCATCCAGTGGATGACAGACCTGCCTCCGCGTGCCGCTATCCTTTCCACCGCGACGGGTAGGGGCACCTGGCACGAGGGGGCTCCGACGACACCGGTGGCACTACTCGCACCCACGGAGAATCTGTGACCTTCCTTTCCCGGCTCCACGGCAAGCGGCGTTCGATCGCCTCGGTGAGCACCGTGTCGATCTTCTCGACGCTCCTGGTCGCGTTCGCGGTGACCTACGACGGCCAGGCGACGGCCGACGTGGAGCTCAACGACTCCGGGGTGTGGGTCACCCGGACCTCGGGGGGTGCGCTGGGACGGTTCAACTCCGAGTCCCAGGCGCTCGACGGTTCGCTGCTCGCGGGCTCGGCGTCGTTCGACGTGCTCCAGAACGCGGGCAAGGTGCTCCTGGTCGACGACGGCGCGGGATCCGTGAGCCCCGTGGACGTCGCACGGCTCAAGCTCGACGGGGCGGTGCGCCCTCCGCTCGGAGCGCGCATCGCGATGGGGGGCTCCACGGTCGCGGTCCTGGACGGCAAGGAGGGCCTGTTGTGGGTCATGCCGTTCTCGGCCGCGCAGGGCTTCGACGCCGAGACCACCGAACCGACCGCGGAGGTCGGAGGTGACGGCGCGGTCCAGGTCTCCCAGGACGGCACGGCCTACGTCGTGGTCCCGGCGACGGGCAAGCTCACCAAGGTCGCGACGTCGCCTGCCGGGGAGGCGCAGGAGGTCACGACGACGAGCGTGCCGGTCAAGGACGGGGACGACGTCGAGGTCACGACCGTCGGTGCCGACGCCGTGGTGCTCGACCGGACGACCTCGAGGCTCGTGCTGCCCGGGGGAGAGACCGTCGAGGTCGCGGACGGTTCGGCCGCGCGGCTCCAGCAGCCCGGCGCGAAGACCCCGGAGGTCGCGGTCGCGACCTCGTCCGGGCTCGTGCTCCAACCGCTCGGCGGCGGCGACGCCGTGACGCGTGCGGCGTCGGGGACGCCGTCGGCACCCGTGCAGCTCGGCGGCTGCACCTACGGCGCCTGGTCGCAGACCGGTCAGGTGCTGCGTGACTGCGACGGGACGGACAACGACGTCGACCGGCGCCTCGAGGGCGTGGACCCCCAGGGTCGGCTCGAGTACCGGGTCAACCGCAAGGCCATCGTGCTGAACGACCTGTCCGCCGGCACGCTGTGGATGGCCGCGGACGAGTACGAGAAGGTCGAGGACTGGGACCTCGTCCTCCCGGAGCAGTCCGAGGGCGAGGAGTCCGACGCCGAGCTCACGACCCCGGAGCAGGTCGACCAGTTCGTGCTCGACCGCAGCCAGCCGAACCAGCCGCCGCAGCCCCAGGACGACGTGTTCGGCGTCCGCCCCGGGCGCACCACGCTCCTGCCGGTGCTGGGCAACGACATCGACCCCGACGGTGACGTCATGACGGCGACGCTCGCGGGCGAAGGCCCCGGCGACGCCGAGATCCAGTCGGTGCTGGGTGGCGCGGCCCTCCAGGCCGTCGTGGGCGCGGACGCGCAGAAGGGCCAGTCGACGTTCCGGTACTCCGTGAGCGACGGTCGTGGCGGGGTCGCTGAGGCCGGGGTGCAGCTCCAGGTCTCGCCGTGGGGCGAGAACGCCGCGCCCGTGCAGACGGGGGAGCCCGTCCTGGTCGTCGAGCAGGGCAAGTCGGCCCAGATCAAGGTGCTGCCCTTCTTCCGCGACCCCGATGGTGACGACCTCTACCTCGCGGCCGCGTCGGCCACGTCGGCGGGCGACGAGGTGCGCTCGCGGCCCGACGGGTCGGTCGAGTTCCGCGACGGCGGCACGTCGACAGGACGCAAGACCGTCAAGATCATGGTCGCCGACGGGCAGGGCGAGGTCTTCGAGGGCATCCTGCACGTCGACGTGTCGGGGGCCGGCCAGCTCGCGCCCGTGGCAGTCGCCGACCACGTGGTCGTCCCGGCCGGTCAGCCCGTGACCGTCGAACCCCTGCGCAACGACTACGACGCCAACGGGGACGAGCTGCGCCTGGCCACGGTCGCCGAGTCCGCCCCGGCGCAGATCACGCCGAACTACGACGCGGGCACGTTCCAGTTCCTCTCGAACGAGCCCCGGTCCTACGACCTGACCTACCAGGTCTCGGACGGCCCCAACGCGACGACGGGCCTCGTCCGCATCGACGTCCTGCCCGCCTCCGCGGCCGAAGGGCCGCCCATCGTGGTCTCCGACACCGCGCTGCTGCCCTCGGGCGGCAGCACCCTCGTGGACGTGCTCGCCAACGACTCGGACCCCGCAGGCGGGGTCCTGGTGGTGCAGTCGGTCAGGGTCCCCGACGACGCGGGCGTCTCGGTCGCCGTCCTGGCCCACCAGATGCTGCGGATCACCGAGATCCGACGCCTCGAGGCGCCCGTCACGGTCGAGTACACGGTGTCCAACGGCAACCAGTCCACGACCGGTCAGGTGCGGGTCGTCCCGGTCCCGGCGCCCGTCAAGCTCCAGCCGCCGAACGCGGCGGCCGACGAGGCCACGGTGCGTGTCGGTGACGTGGTGACGATCCCGGTCCTGAAGAACGACACCCACCCCGACGGCCTGGAGCTCTTCCTCCAGGACGAGCTCGAGCAGGGTGTCGCGCCCGAGCAGGGCGAGATCTTCGCGTCCGAGGGGAACCTGCGGTTCAAGGCAGGGGCCGAGGCCGGCACCGCGTACGCGATCTACCGTGTCCGGGACAAGAACGGCCAGGAGGACTCGGCCCAGGTCACGATCCACATCCGAGACGGCGCGGAGAACTCCCCGCCGCAGCCCCTGCCGGTCCAGATGCGCGTCCTGACCGGCGCGAGCGTGCGCACCGTCGTGCCGCTCGACGGGATCGACCCCGACGGCGACTCGGTCCAGCTCACCGGGATCGCCTCCCAGGCGAGCCAGGGCAGGGCCTACGTCGAGGACGGGTACCTCGTCTACGACGCCTCCGACCAGGCGACCGGTTCCGACGAGTTCACCTACTCGGTGCAGGACGCACGCGGTGCCGTCGCGACCGGGACGGCGCAGGTCGGGATCTCCCGGCCGCCCTCGGCGAACCAGCCGCCCGTCGCGATCGACGACGAGGTCACCGTCCGGCCGAGCCGGACCGTCTCCGTCGCCGCGCTCGTGAACGACACCGACCCCGACGGCGACCAGATCGCACTGCGCCCGGCCGGTCTCGAGGCGCCCGACGAGCTCGACGCGGAGGTCGCGGGGGACCGCATCGTGATCACCAGCCCTGCCGAGGCGGGCTCGACCTCCTTCTACTACGGCATCGAGGACGCCTACGGCGCCCGCGCCGCGGCCTCGGTCACGGTCAACGTGGACCAGGCAGCCCCGCTGCTGGCACCCATCGCCCGCGACGACGCCGTGCCCGTCGACTCGATCCTCGGCAAGACCAGCGCGAGCGTGCCCGTCCTGGAGAACGACGACGACCCCGACGGGTCCGGGGACGAGCTCACCGTGTCCACCGACGCCGTCGGCGTGAGCGTCGACAAGGGCGGCGTCCTGACGATCCCCCTCGCACAGGAGCGCCAGGTCGTCACGTACACCGTGACCGACGTCGACGGCCTGACGTCCAGGGCCTTCGTCAAGGTGCCCGGCCTGACCGAGCAGATCCCCCAGCTGCGGCCCGGGATCGCGCCGCTCGAGGTGCACGCCGGTGAGACCCTCCCGATCGACATCACCGACTACGTGCTCGTCATGGAAGGACGCACCCCGCGCCTGACCGAGGAGTCCAAGGTGTCGGCGCTCGAAGGCACCGTCGCGGTCACGGACCCCACGAACCTCACCTACACCCCGCGGGCGGACTACGCGGGAGACGCCGCGGTGTCGTTCGAGGTCACCGACGGCTCGGGCCCCGAGGACCCCGACGGGCACAAGGCCCTGCTCACGCTGCGGGTCGTGGTCCTCGCGCCGAAGAACCTCCCGCCGGTGCTGTCGGCCTCCAACGTGGACGTCGCCGCCGGGGAGGAGGCGACGGTCGACCTCGCCCGGTTCGTCGACGACCCGGACGGCGACCCCGTCACGTTCAAGGCGGGGGCCGTCCCGGACGGTCTCTCCCTCGCGTTCAGCGGGACGACGGCGGCGGTCCAGGCCACCCCGGCCATCCCCAAGGGCACGGTGCTCAACGTCCCGATCAGCGTGACCGACGGCGAGCACCCCCCGGTCGAGGGGCAGCTCGTGGTGAAGGTCGTGGCCTCGACCCGCCCGCTCGCCAAGGCCAACGCGGACACGGTCGACAAGGCCCACCAGGGCAAGGACGTCCCCGTGGACGTCCTGTCGAACGACTCGAACCCGTTCCCGGACACCCCGCTCAAGGTCGTCGGCGTGCCGGTCGTCGACACGGGGTCGGGCACCGCCCAGATCTCGGGCGACAAGATCGTCGTGACGCCCAGCGACACGTTCTTCGGTGTCATGGTCGTGCGCTACCGCGTCCAGGACGCCACGGGGGACCCCGACCGTGAGGTCGAGGGACGGATCCAGGTCACCGTCCAGGGACGTCCCGACGCGCCGTCGACACCGCAGGTCGTCGAGGTGCGTTCCAAGACGGTCGTCCTGACGTGGGACCCGCCCGCGAACAACGGCGCGGAGATCACCTCGTACACCGTGCGCTCGTCGGCGGGGGACGAGCGCACGTGCGGGACGACCACGTGCACCATCGACGGCCTGACCAACAACGTGACCTACACGTTCACGGTCGTCGCCACGAACGAGGTCAACGACTCGAACGCCTCACCGGCCTCGGCCGAGGCTCGTCCGGACGAGAAGCCGAACCGGCCCGCACCTCCCACGCTCGACTTCGGTGACAAGTCCATGAAGCTCGTGTGGGTCAACGAGACCTACACCGACCGCTCCCCGATCACGTGCGTCAACATCCGGATCTCCGGGCCGGGCGGGAGCGCCGAGAAGTCCTGCGTCGCCGGGACCACCTACGAGTGGACCGGGTTGCAGAACGGTGGGTCGTACACGTTCGAGATCCAGGCGGTCAACGCGGCCCCCGACCCGTCGGAGTGGTCGGGAGCGTCGCCGGCGGAGATCCCGGCGGGCAAGCCGGCCGCCCCCGCGAAGCCTTCCGCTGCCCGGAAGTCGCTCGGTGCGACGTCGCAGATGCAGGTCACCTGGACGGCGCCCGACGCCAACGGAGGGCCGATCACCAAGTACACGGTCGAGGCCCTGCGTGGGGGCACGGTCGTCGCGACGGCCACCGCCACGGCGACGAACGCCACCCTGAGCGTGCCGGCCGACAGCACCGACTACACCTTCCGGGTCAAGGCGCACAACAAGGCGACCGACAAGTTCGGCGAGGCCGAGTTCAGCCCGGAGTCCAACCCGCAGCGCGCGTTCGCCGCGCCCGGGGCCGTCACGGGACTCTCGGCCAAGGCCACGGGTGCCAACGGCACCGTCCAGCTCGCGTTCCCCAACGTGTCGGCGGCCGGCGCCCGGGACGGGGAGATCAGCTACGAGTGGAGCCACAACGGCTCCAGCTGGTCCGCCCTGGGAGCGAACAAGGTCGTCAGCGGTCTCAAGAACGGGATCGGCTACGACTTCTACGTCCGCGCCGTGGTGAAGGCCGACGGCGGTCGGGGGGACGGCGCCACCTCGAACAAGGCCAGCGCCAACCCGTACGGCCCGATCCCCACCCCGAACGTGAGCGCGTCCGGTGGGAACCAGACCGTCGGCTTCTCGTGGAGCACCTCGGGCAACGGTCGCGACTACACGACCACGGTCACGGGAGCGGTCTCGAGCGGGGCGGGAAGCGGGAACGTCAACGTCCCGGCGGGCTACTCCGAGGGCAAGGAGATCTGCGTGACGGTCCAGGACACCGAGGGGCAGAAGGCCTCCCGGTGCGCGAGCGCCGCGGCCGACCCCAAGCCGGCCCGGGACATGTGGACCTCACGAGGCAGCTCGGTCAACAACTCCCAGTGCGGCGACCCTGCGTGCGCCTACCTCGTGCTGAACATCCGCAACGCGGAGCCGAACACCTCCTTCAGCACCCAGTGCTGGTCGAGCTACGGCGGCAACCACGCCTTCAGCCCGACCTCCGGCGGGTTCTCGAGCACAGCGCTCAACGGTGCCTCGCAACGGACCGACGGGGCCGGCAACTGGTCCGGCACCATGTGGTGCTTCCACGGGAACGCCGGCACCACCATCTGGGTCAAGACGAACGTGTGGGGCGACTCGAGAGCGGCGATCTGGTGATCCGCAGCACGGCCCACGCCCTACCGACAGAACGATCGACACGACGAGGAACCCCCTGATGACCACCATGACCCCCGAGCAGGCCGCCTGGTTCGCTCAGACCTTCGACCGTCTGGTCGGCAACATCGGCCAGGCAGTCCTGGGCAAGGCGCACGTGGTGCGCCTGGTCCTGACCTGCATGCTGTCCGAGGGGCACATCCTTCTCGAGGACGCTCCGGGCACGGGCAAGACGTCGCTCGCGCGTGCTCTCGCCGCGAGCGTCCAGGGCACGCAGAACCGCATCCAGTTCACCCCGGACCTGCTGCCCTCCGACGTCACGGGTGTGACGATCTACGACCAGAAGACCGCGAAGTTCGAGTTCCACCAGGGCCCGATCTTCGCGTCGATCGTGCTCGCGGACGAGATCAACCGTGCCTCGCCCAAGACGCAGTCCGCGCTCCTGGAGGTCATGGAGGAGGGGCAGATCACGGTCGACGGCGTGACCCACTCGGTCGGGCGTCCGTTCATGGTCATCGCGACGCAGAACCCGATCGAGCAGGCCGGCACGTACCGTCTGCCCGAGGCCCAGCTCGACCGCTTCCTCATGAAGACCTCGCTCGGCTACCCGGACCACGCGGCCACGGTCGAGATCCTCCAGGGCGCCTCGGTGCGGGACCGCAGCGCGACCCTGCAGGCGCTCATCACGACCCAGGCCGTCGCCGAGATGGCCGACCTCGCGGCAGGTGTCCACGTCGACGGCGCGGTGCTCGAGTACATCTCGCGCCTGGCGGAGGAGACGCGCAACGCCGCCGAGTGCCGGGTCGGTGTCTCGGTCCGTGGCGCGCTCGCCCTGGTGCGCTGCGCCAAGGTGTGGGCCGCGGCGCACGGGCGCAACTACGTCCTGCCCGACGACATCAAGGAGCTCACGCAGCCCGCGTGGGCACACCGCCTGGTCCTCGACCCCGAGGCCGAGTTCGCCGGCGCGACCAACGAGGCCGTCCTCGCGCGCATCCTCGGTGACGTCGCAGCGCCGCAGGAACGCCGGTCGGCCTGACCCGATGACCACGACCGATTCTCCCGTCGCGGCGCGCGGCAACCCGACCGGGCCGGGCGGCCAGGGCGGCCAGGCGGGCACCCCCCAGAACGGCCCCGACCCGGCGTCACGCCCCGGCCAGGACCCGGCCCCGGCCCCGGGCACACCCTCCGGCCGCACGCCGTGGGCGCGACTCCTGGGGCGGCGCCGCCCCTCGACGGCCGCACCGGCGTCGGCGGCCTCCTCGACCGACGGCTCGGCGGCACGCGCACGCCCGACGTTCGCGACGCCGTCGGGCGGGAGCGGTGACGACGGCCCGGGCGCACGCCTGCGCAGGCTCCTCGCCCCGGTGACCGAACCGGCGGCCCAGGGCCTGTCCGTCGTGGCCTCGGTCGTGAGTCCCTTCGGCTGGGCCGTGCTCGTCGGGCTCGTCGCCGCGTGGTGGTCCGGGCTCGCCTTCTCGTGGGTCGAGCTGCTCGCGGTCGCGATCGTGGCGACCGTGGCGATGCTCGGCGCGATCGCGTTCGTCCGGGGGACGTTCCGGTACACCGTGAACCTCGACCTCGGTCAGCGACGCGTCACGGTGGGGGACCGGGCCGTCGGCACCCTCGAGGTGAGCAACGCCTCGCAGCGACCGCTGCTGCCCGCCGTGATGGAGCTGCCCGTCGGGGCGGGCGTCGCGTCGTTCCCGGTACCGCGGCTGCGGCCAGGAGCGAGCCACGAGGAGATCTTCACCATCCCGACGCACCGACGTTCGGTCATCCCTGTGGGCCCCGTGCGCTCGGTGCGCGCGGACCCGCTGGGCCTGCTGCGCCGCGAGGTCGTCTGGACGAACCCCGAGGAGCTGTTCGTGCACCCGCGGACCAAGAACCTGTCGGGGTCCTCGACGGGCTTCCTGCGCGACCTCGAGGGCCGGGTCACCCAGGACATCTCCAACTCGGACGTCTCGTTCCACGCGCTGCGCGACTACGTGCCCGGCGACGACCGTCGACACATCCACTGGAAGACCACCGCCCGTACGGGGCAGCTCATGGTCCGGCAGTTCGAGGAGACGCGGCGCTCGCACCTCGCGGTCGTGCTCTCGACACGTGCCGAGGACTACGCCGACCCCGAGGAGTTCGAGCTCGCGGTGAGCTCGTGCGGCTCGTTGGGCCTCCAGGCCATCAAGGAGGACCGCGGACTGACCGTCCTGGTGAACGACGGCAGCCTGCGCGGTGACAACCGTGTGCGGCTCCTCGACGACCTGGCGCGCGTCGAGACCAGGTCCCTGCGCACGAGCCTCGTGGACCTGGCACGCGTGGCCGGCACGAGCGTCACGGACGCGTCCGTCGTCGCGCTCGTCGTGGGGAGCGCGGTCTCGCCCACCGAGCTGCGGGCCGCCTCGGCCCGACTGCCCCAGGACGTGCGGGTCATGGCGATCCAGTGCGTTCCCGGGGCGAAGGTCAGCCGTCACCGGATCGCCGAGCTCGTCGTGCTCACCATCGGGGAGCTCGGCGACCTCCCCCTCGCACTGCGGAGGCTGAACGACTGATGTCCGAGAACGACACGCGGGGCCGCATGGCCCCGCCGACCGGTCCCGGTGCGGAACCCGGACACCACACGGGCGGGACCGGCACGCGCTCGAACCTGACGACCGCGCGCTCGTCGACCCGCCTGCGCGGGGCGGACGCGCCGCGTGCGCTGCGGATGACGGGGGCCGTCGACGCGCTCGCGCTGGTCGTGATGCTGGGGGCCGCCGTGGTCGGCTTCGGTCCGGCGTGGGGTTCGGCGGGCTATCTCCTGCCCGCGCTCGGCGGGCTGGGGCTGGGGCTGGGCGTCGCGTGGCTCGGCGCCTGGCGGCGGTGGGGCACCGTCACGGTCACCGCGGTGGCCATGGTCGTGTACGTGCTCCTCGGTGGGCCGTTCGCGCTGCCGGGGACGACCGTCGCGGGGGTCCTGCCGACCCTCGAGACGTTCCGGGGCCTGCTGCTGGGCTCCGTGACCGGCTGGAAGGAGATCGTCACCTCGGTGCCGCCGATCCAGTCCTTCCCGGAGCTGGGCGTCGTCCCCTTCCTGCTGCTCTTCCTCACCTCGCTGGCCGCGGGGACGATCGCGTGGCGAGTGCGCGCCGGGCAGTGGGCGCTGATCCCGGTCGTGGTCGTGTTCGTCGCCGTGATCCTGCTGGGGACGGTCGTCCCCGCGATCCCGGTGGTCCAGGGACTGGTGCTCGTCGTCGTCGGGCTCCTGTGGGGCGCGTGGCGCGCGACCGAGGCACGTCTGGGCGAACGCCAGGTCCTGACGGCGGCGAGCGTCGCCGCGACCCGGCGGCTCCGCTGGCACCGTGCGCGGGGCGGCGCGGCGATGCTCGCACTCGGTGCGGTCGCCGCGGTGCTGCTCGTCCCGGTCGTGACCCCGGACACCGAGCGCATGGTGCTGCGTGAGCAGATCGTGCCGCCGCTCGACCTCCACGAGTACGTGAGCCCGCTCGCGTCGTTCCGCAAGTACGCCAAGGAGATGACGGACGACGAGCTGTTCACGGTCGACGGGCTCCCCGCAGGGGCCCGTGTACGTCTCGCGACCCTCGACACGTACAACGGCGTGGTCTACGACGTCTCGAGCGGTGCAGGCTCGGGGGTCTTCACGCGCGCCGGCGACCAGATCGCGACGGTCGCGAAGGGCACCCCCACCGACCTGACGGTCACCATCGGCGACTACCGCGGCGTCTGGCTGCCCGACGTCGGCGCCCTCGCGGGCATCGAGTACACCGGAGAGCGGGGCGAGGCCCTGCGGGGGACCACGTACTACAACTCGGAGACCGGTACAGGGGTCGTGACCGCGGGGCTGCGCCCCGGCGACGCGTTCCGGCTCGACGCGATCGTCGCGCCCGCGCCGTCGGCCGAAGACCTGGAGTCGTCGCGCATCCTGGACGCGAAGCTCCCGAAGTCCCTGAACGTCCCGGACTCGGTCGGGGGCAAGGCCGCGCAGTTCATGGCCGAGGAGACCGACCCGCGCGTCCAGCTCAAGAACCTCGAGACGGGCCTCGAAGCGAGCGGGATCTTCTCGAGCGGCCTCGAGACCCAGCTCCCCTCACGACCGGGCCACTCGGCCGAGCGGATCGACACGCTCCTCGCGGCCGAGGAGATGGTCGGCGACGACGAGCAGTTCGCGGTGGCCCTCGCCCTCATGGCGCAGTCGGCCGGCATCCCCGCACGCGTCGTCATGGGCTTCTACCCGGACCCGGAGGTCTGGGAGGAGGGCACCCCGTTCGTCGCCACGGGGGCCGACGTGCACGCCTGGGTCGAGGTGCCGTTCGCGGGCTACGGCTGGGTCCCGATCGACGCGATCCCCGAGGAGGACAACAAGATCCAGCCCGAGCCCAAGAGCGACCAGGTGCCCAAGCCGCCGGTCCTCGAGGACCCCGAGCCGCCCGAGGAGCCCGCCGACGCCGAGGCCGGCACGGTCGACGACGAGGAGAAGAAGGACGACGCCGAGTCGAACGCCTTCGACTGGGGTCGCGCCGCCCTGGTCGTGGTCGCCGTGACCGTCCCGCTCCTCCTCCTCGCCCTGCCCCTGCTCCTGATCCTCCTGCTCAAGTCGCAGCGCCGGAAGCGACGTCGGTCGGCCGAGCGTCCCGTGGACCGGATCAGCGGCGGCTGGCGCGAGGTGCTCGACGCCGCCACGGACCTGGGCACGCCTGTCGCCCCGGGCGCGACGCGTCGCGAGGGCGCGGGCACGCTCGCCGGGGCCTACCCGGTGGCTGCGGCTCCCACCGTGACGCTCGCACGTTCGGCGGACGCCACGGTGTTCGGCACCGGTGACCCGAGTCCCCAGGAGATCGACGCCTTCTGGAGCGAGGTCGACTCGGTCCTGGTGGGCATGCGGTCCACCAGGCCGCGCGGACAGCGCCTCCGGGCCGCGGTGTCGCTACGATCCCTGCGGAGTGCACGACCGTCCTGGCTCCCCGCCTGGATCCCCGCACGCCGCCCCTCCGGCCGACGGGCGGCGACTCCCACGGCCGCCCCCGTCAAGAAGCCAGGAGACACGTGATGTCCGAGACGACGACCTGCAGCGCCTGCGGCACCGCACAGGCCGCGGGTTCCGCGTTCTGCGCGGTCTGCGGGACGGCGTTCCCCCGGACGGGCAGGCCGTACGAGGCAGCCACCGCCCAGGCGGCCGTGCCCTTCCGTGAGCAGGGCGTCGCGATCACGACCGAGCGGGAGATCGCCTCGTCGACCCAGCGTGCGACGGGTCCGCATCCCGTCGCGCCCGGACCGGTCGCGCCCCGGCCGCCGGGTGGGGCCCCGGTCGCGGGGGTCGGGCGTCGCTTCGTCGCGTTCCTGATCGACACCGCGGCGATCGGGCTGGTCGTCACCGGTGTGCTGCTCGGCGCGCTCGCCGCGACCGGGCTCTCGCCGACCGCGATGACCGAGGTCACCTCGCCGGCGCAGGCCCAGGAGCTCCTGGGCACGATGATGCTCGGCTACGCGCTGGCCGGTGTGGTGGGGCTCGCCTGCTGGGTCACGGTCTGGATCTGGGAGGGGCGCACCGGCAGGACGCTCGGCAACCTCGCCATGGGCCTGCGCTCGGTGCGCGCCGAGGACCGCTCACCTCTCGGCTTCGGGCGGGCAGCGCTGCGATGGATCGTCACGGGGCTCGGCGCGATCGCGTTCGGCGTCGGCGAGATCCTCGTCGCCCTGTCCCCGGCGTTCGACTCGTCGGGACGCAACCAGGGCTGGCAGGACAAGGCGGCCAAGGCTCTCGTGCTCGACGTCCGCGCGGGCACGGCCGCGAAGCAGGCCCACGTGGGCGGGCAGGGCTTCGCGGCTCCCGCCGCCACGCCCCCCGCGGGGACCTACGGACCGCCGCCCACCGCGCCGCCGCCCGCGGGGTCCTTCGGGCCGCCGCCCGCCGACCCGCCGCCCGCGGGGACCTACGGACCGCCGCCGACCGCTCCACCGCCCGCACCCGCGCCGCAGGCAGGCGGGGACCCGTGGGCCTTCCCGACCCCGGCCCCGGTCGAGCGGGGCGCGGGTCCGACCGGACTGATCACCGGCATCCCCGGATCCGCCCCCGCCGCGCCGCACCCGGGACAGGTGAGCTCCCCGGCCGTCGCGCCGTCGTCGGGCCAGGTCCCGTCCACCCCGACGGCGCCCGCGACCTCCGCGCCCTCGCCTGCCTCGGCGGTGGTGGCCCCGGGGCCGCTCGCGGCCGACGAGGACCCGGAGTGGGACTCGACGCGGCTCAGCGTGAGCGAGCTCCGACGGGGGCCGCTCGCCCCCGCGCCGGGCATCGTCCTGGAGCTCGGGTCCGGCCGGCGCGTACCCGTCTCGGCGCGCGCGCTGATCGGGCGCAACCCGCAGCCCACGGGTGACGCGGACGAGGTCCTCGTCCGCGTCGAGGACCCGACCCGTTCCGTCTCCAAGACCCACGCGGAGGTCGTCGTCGACCAGGGGACGCTCTGGCTGACGGACCGCGGGTCGACCAACGGGACCATCCTCACGCGACCCGGTTCCGCTCCTCAGGTCCTGGACGCGGGCGTCCGTGTGGAGGTACCGGTGGGTTCGGTGGTCCAGGTCGGGGACCAGCGCCTCACCGTCCGCGCGGGGGACGCGACATGACGCACCCGTCGCAGGCCGTCCACCTCGTGTGGGGGGCCAGCTCCCACCGGGGCGCGCGCCGACTCCTCAACGAGGACTGCTTCCTCGCCGACCGGTCGGTGTTCTTCGTCGCCGACGGCATGGGCGGTCACGACGCCGGGGAGGTCGCGAGCGCGGCGGCGATCGACGCCCTGCGGCCCCTCGGGGCGCTCGGCACCGTCGGTCCCGAGGACGTGAGGGAGCGGCTCGTCGTGGCGCAGGACGACGTCCGGGCGATCAGCACCGAGCCAGGTCGAGGTGCGGGGACCACGGTGACGGGCGTCGTCGTCGCCGAGCAGCACGGCGTCCCGTACTGGCTCGTGGTGAACATCGGCGACTCCCGGACCTACCAGATGTCCCGAGGAGTCCTCGAGCAGCTCAGCGTCGACCACTCGGAGGTCCAGGAGCTCGTCGACGCGGGAAGGCTCACGGCGACCGAGGCGCTCACGCACCCGCGCCGGCACGTCGTGACCCGCGCGGTGGGGGCGTCGCTGCCGCCCGAGCCCGACTTCTGCTGGATCCCGATCGAGGCGCGAGACCGCATGCTCGTGTGTTCCGACGGGCTGACGGGCGAGCTGTCGGACGAGAGGATCACCGAGATCCTGCTCGCACAGCCCGAGCCCCAGGCCGCCGCCGACCTCCTGGTCAGCGAGGCGATCATCGCCGGTGGGCGCGATAACATCACCGTGGTCGTCATCGACGCGACCGGGGCGTGGCAGGACACCAGCGACGGTTCCACGACTCCTCGGGAAGTCCCGGGTCACGCGGACGAGGACACCTTGCCACGGGAGATCCAGCTGCAGAGGGGTGACAGGTCGTGAGGCTGCGCTACGACACGGGAACGGCTTTCGGGTTCGTCCGGGGTGGCGCGATCGTCGTCCTTCCCGAGGGAGCGTCGAGCGAGCTCGTCCGCGCGCTGTGGGACGGGATCGACGCCGCGGGCGACGCCCAGGTCGAGGTCATCGAGGTGATCCAGACCCTCACGGTCGCCCTGGGGGCGACCTTGCGCACCATGCCGCCGTTCGCGATCGCCGTCGTCTCGGGACGACGCGCCCAGGTCGCGGTGCGCGGCGAGGTGTCGGTCACCCTGAGCACCGCGAGCGATCGTGTCCACATCGACGGCGACGGCGTCTCGACCTGGTCGGAGCGTCTCGTGGAGGACGTCGAGAGGGTCTCGGTCCAGCTCGGGGTCGACGAGGCGCCCGACCTGGTGGCCGGGCCGGGACAGGTGGCCCTCGCAGGTCTGCCGCTGGGAGACGGCGTCGTCCTGATGTCCCGGATCGTGCGCGAGCTCGTCGACGCGCGGGAGCCCTCACCGCGCGGACGTCAGGTCGCGACGAGCACGGCCGACCGCGTCGGACCGTCGGACTCGGCCGACGCGCCGCCGACGGTCGGGCACGACCTCGTCACGGCCGTGCCCGGTGCCGTCGCGGGGCTCTCGGCCACCTCGAGCCCCGAGGAGACCGGAGCCGCTCCGGTCCCTGCGGCAGCGACCCTCCTGGCGGGAGGAGCTGCGACCGGGAGCCTGCCCGGCGCCGTCGGCCACGCTGACTCGGAGGCCGCCGCGGCCGACGACGAGCCCGCCGCGGAGACCGCCGTCGACGCTGCGAGCGAGCCGGTGGACGGACCCCTCTCCTCCGAGACGATCGCGCCGGACGCGACGATCGCCCCCGACGCGACGATCGCACCCCCTGCGGACTCGGAGCCGACGCCACCGACGGCCGCACCCGAGCCCGAAGGCCACGCACCGGTCGAGAGCGGCTACGGGCACCTGTGGGAGTCGACGGTCCTGCGGACCGTCGAGGACGCCGCGATCCGTGTCGAGGAGAACGTCGAGCCGGACGGGGACCTTCCCGCGGGCCAGGCGGCGCCGCGGCAACCCGTCGACGACGGCCGCGCACCGGACGCGTCCGCAGGCCGGGGCCCGGCCGTGCCCGCAACCCAGGGGCCGGGTGGCGCGCCGGTGGGGCTCGACCAGGCGGCGCCCGACACCGACGCGTCGATGATCGACGGCATCCCGCGGGAGTGGACGGGCGCGACGCCCGGTGCGGTCGACCGCGCGCGGACCGTCGAGCACGACGTCGCGCACGCAGGAGCCCCCGGCCCGGGGACCTGGGTCCCAGGGGCCGTCCCGGCCCCGGACCACGTGATGGAGGACCACGACGGGCACACGGTGTTCTCGTCGGTCGTGGCCGACCTGCGGGCCCAGGTCGGCGGACGTGCCGAGCGTGCGGCCCCCCTTCCTCCCGTCCTCGCCGATCCGCCCGGGCAGGGCGTCCTCGACGGGTCGTTCTCGTCCGTCCCTCCCGTCCCGGCCGGTCCGGTCTTCGCGCCGCCTCCGCCCCCGGGCGCCCAGCAGATCCTTGCCCGGGTCTGCCCGGAAGGGCATCCGAACCCGGCGTCGAGGGACATGTGCGGGCGGTGCGGTGCGGTGCTCGCAGGCGACGCGCGCCACGTCACCCGTCCCTCGTTGGGGCGGCTCACGCTCTCGAACGGCCAGGTCGTCGAGCTCGACCGCCCCGTCGTCCTGGGGCGACGCCCGCGGACCACCCGCGCGCAGAGCAACGACCTGCCCCGACTCGTGGCGGTTCCCAGCCCCGAGCAGGACATCTCCCGTTCGCACGTCGAGATCCAGCTCGAGGACTGGCACGTCTTCGTGTGCGACCTCAACACGACCAACGGCACGACCCTGCTGCGCCCCGGGCAGCCGCCGCGGCGTCTGCACCCGGGCGAGCCCGCCATGGTCGCGTCGCGCGACGTCGTCGACGTCGGTGACGGCGTGACCTTCGAGTTCGAGGGGATTCTGTGAGCAGCAAGCGGGCGCCGTCGCCGCCGCCCCTGATCGACGGGTTCGAGTACGTCTCCGTGATCGGGTCGGGCGGGTTCTCGGACGTCTTCCTGTACCAGCAGCAGCGGCCCCGCCGTCGGGTCGCCGTCAAGGTGCTCCTGCACGAGTGGTCGAGCGAGTCGCAACGGGCCGCGTTCGACGTCGAGGCCGACCTGATGGCCACGCTCTCGACGCATCCGTCGATCGTCACGATGTACGAGGCCGACGTCGCCTCCGACGGGCGACCGTACCTCGCGATGGAGTACTGCTCCCGCCCCAACCTCGGTGCACGGTACCGGTCGGAGCGGCTCAGCGTCGCCGAGACCTTGCGCATCGCCGTGCAGATCGCCGGCGCCGTGGAGACCGCGCACCGCGCAGGCATCCTGCACCGCGACATCAAGCCGGCCAACATCCTGGTCACCGAGTACGGCCACCCCGCCCTGACCGACTTCGGCATCTCCTCGACGATGGACGACGCCTCGCGCGCCGAGGGCATGTCGATCCCCTGGTCGCCGCCCGAGTCGTTCGCGGAGAACCCGTGGGCGGGCAAGGAGACCGACGTCTGGGCGCTCGCCGCCACGACGTACACGCTTCTCGCGGGACGGGCCCCGTTCGAGCTCCCGGGCGGGTCGAACTCGAGCGCGAGCCTCATCACCCGCATCGAGTCGACGCCCCTGCTCCCCACGGGCCGCACCGACGTCCCGGCCTCGCTCGAACGGGTGCTGGGCACGGCGATGGCCAAGAACCCGGCGTCCCGGTACCCGACGATGCTGGCGTTCGCGCGGGCGCTCCAGCAGGTCCAGAACGAGCTCTCCTACGCAGTCACCCCGATCGACGTCCTCGCGGACACGGGGCTGACGCAGGAGGACGAGCCCGACGACGACGGTGGCACGCGCCTGCGCGCGATGGTCTCGATCGATCCACGAGGCACGGGTGGTGGCCAGGGGGGCCCGAAGCCCGGTTCGGCGGGCACCCCGGGCCGGACGACGACGGGCACGGCCCCGGTGGTCAGGCTCGACCCGGCCGCGGGCCACCCCGATCCGCACGCCCCCGTGACGTCGAGCGGTCGGTCGCAGGTGGCGACCGCTCCGGCGGCCGCGGCCTACCAGGGAACGCCCCCGGTCACGCCGACGTACGCCGCGCCGTCGCAGGCCCCGGCCCCGGGCGGCTACGTCCCCGCGCGTCCCGTGCCGGGCACCCGCCCCGGTGAAGGCCCCGCGCCGTCGGGGTGGGGGACTCCGGTCGAGGACACCGTGCACCGGGTGCGCCCCCAGGCCGTGGTCGAGCCGGAACCGCAGGAGCAGGTCGCTCGACGGGCGCGCTGGCCCCTGCTGGTCGCTGCCGGCGTGCTGCTGCTCGTGGTCGTCGGGATCTACTTCCTGCTCCCGGACGGGACCGCGACCGACCCGGACACGGACGCGGGCGGGGGGACGACGCAGGGGGAGGAGCCGGCGGACCTGCCGAACGACAACCTCGGCGACCTGGTGCCCCAGGTCGTCGGGATCGAGACGTGGTACGACGAGGGGCAGGGAGCGGCGACGTTCGACGTCGAGCTCCCGTCGGACTGGAAGGAGGGGACGGACACGTTGGCCGTCCGCAGGGTCGACGACCCGCTGGTGACGAACACGTACGAGGAGACCCCCTTCACGCGCATCGCGGTGGAGGCACCGGCGACCGAGCGGGTGTGCCTCGAGATCGTCGTGAAGAGGGAAGGGAAGATGTCCGAACCCACGAGAGGGTGCGTGCCGGAGTGAGCGACCTCGCGATCGAGTTCTGCGGCGAGTGGTTCCGTCCCGTACCGGGCGAGACGTTCGACATCGGCCGCGACGGTGACCTCGAGATCGAGGACAACCCGTACCTGCACCGACGGTTCCTCCGGATCACCCACGAGAGCGGGATCTGGTGGCTGGCGAACGTGGGGTCGTTGATCTCCGCGACCATCTGCGACTCCGGTGGTGGGGTGCAGTCGTGGTTGTCCCCGGGCAACCGGCTCCCGCTGGTCTTCCCCTCGACGTCGATCGTCTTCACCGCCGGACCGACCACGTACGAGGTCATGGTGCAGCTCGCGGGCGCGCCCTACCAGGAGATCCGCTCCGAGGAACCGTCCGGGGGTGCGACGACGATCGGCGTCATCTCCTTCACGGTCAGCCAGAAGCAGCTCATCATCGCGCTCGCCGAGCCCATGCTCCGGCGGGACGGGACGGGACTGTCCGAGATCCCGACCTCCGCGGACGCGGCTCGTCGGCTCGGCTGGGCCACGACACGGTTCAACCGCAAGCTCGACAACGTGTGCGACAAGCTCGACCGGATCGGGGTCAAGGGACTCAGAGGCGGTGTCGGCGCGCTCGCGACGAACCGTCGGGCCCGGCTCGTCGAGTACGCCGTGGCGTCCCGGCTCGTGACCGCCGAGGACATCCCGCTCCTCGACCTGCCCCCGGACGCCTGACCAGCCCTCTGCCGCCGTCGGTACCCACGCCGACGCCGGGGCGGACCTGCACCGCACTGCCCCCCACCGGGTGTCCCTGCCGACCGACCGAGGAACCACATCGTGCGCATCAAGCTGACCCTGCACCGGCCCGACGCGACCCTGACCAACCTCGCGGTCACGGCCGACGCGACGGCCTCCGTCCGCGACGTGGCCGAGGCGCTCTACGCCGGTGACCCGGCGCGGGCCGGCTCGCCGATCCCGGACCGGCTCTCGCTGCAGGTCACCGAGACCGGCTCGACCTCCCAGGGCCGGGTCCTGTCCCCGACGAGCGACCTCATCGAGGCCGGTCTGCGCTCGGGGTCGACGGTGTCGATCGTCCGGGTCTCCGAACAGTTCGAGGCCCCCGGACAGGACCGCGGCCCCGCGGTCGCGATCCTGCGGGTCCTCGAGGGACCTGACGCGGGGCGCGAGTTCCCGTTGCCCGTGGGCACGAGCTACCTCGGACGCGACCGTGACATGGACGTCCGTCTCGACGACCCGTTGGTCTCCAAGCGGCATGCCCGGATCACCGTGGCGGAGCAGATCGAGATCGTCGACACGAACTCCGCGAACGGGCTCGTGATGGGCGGGGAGCGGATGACGCGTTCGACGCTCACCTCGGCCGACACGGTCGACGTCGGCGGTTCGGTCATCGCGGTCGTCGCGCTCCAGCGCAGCGGCAGCCTCGCGCCGTCGAGCCCGATCGTCGAGTTCAACCGCTCGCCTCGGGTCGTGGCCAGGTTCCCCGAGCAGAAGCTCAAGCCGCCCCGGCCGCCGCAGCCCCTGCCGCCCATGAGGTTCCCGTACCTCGCGATGATGGCTCCGCTGGTCATGGGGGCCGTCTTCCTGCTCCTGGGACGTGGCGCGATGGGGCTCGTGTTCATGCTGCTCAGCCCCATCCTGCTGATCGGCAACTACGTCGACCAGAAGCTCGTCGCGAAGCGTCGGTTCAAGCTGCAGGTGGAGCAGTTCACGCAGTCGGTCGCCGCCCTGCGCGAGACGATCACGCGATCTCACGCGGTCGAGCGCGCGGTGCGTCTCACGGAGTCGCCCTCGGTCGCGGACGCGGTCGACGCGGTGCGCCGGTTCGGCGGGCTCCTGTGGACGCACCGCCCCGAGCACACCGCCTTCCTGTCCGTGCGCCTGGGCATCGGACGCGGGCTCTCCCGGACCCAGCTCGACGATCTCGGCTCGAACGACACGCTGCCCGAGTTCTGGAACGAGCTCGAGAAGCTGCAGGCCGAGTGCGCCCACGTCGACGGTGTCCCGGTCGTGGCGCACCTGCGCTCGAGCGGGGCGATGGGGATCGCGGGACCGGCCGAGCAGGCCGACGGCGTCGGTCGCGGGATCCTGGTGCAGCTCGCCGCCCTGCACTCACCGGCCGAGCTCGTGATCGCGGCGATCACGTCCCCGCGCTCGCGCGCCGGCTGGGACTGGCTCGAGTGGCTCCCGCACACGGGCTCGCCGCACAGCCCGTTGTCCGGTGACCATCTCGCGGACAACCCGGGGGCGGGCACCGCACTACTGTCCCGCCTCGAGGAGCTCGTCGAGTCCCGCGGGGCGGATCTCGACGAGCATGCCGAGCTGCGCGGTGAGGTGGACCCTGCCAAGGAGCTCGACCGTCTGCCAGCTCCCGTCCTGCCCACCGTCGTGGTGCTCGTGGAGGACGACGCCCCGGTCGACCGTGCGCGGATGACGCGCCTGGTCGAGCGGGGTGCCGACGCGGGCGTCCACGTGGTGTGGGTCGCGCCGAGCGTCGAGCAGCTCCCTGCGGCCTGCCGCACGTTCGTGCTCACCGGGGACGGCGGGTCGACCTCGGGCGAGGTGCGGGTGGGGCGACACACCTATCCCGTGGCGAGCGAGGTCGTCGACCTGGCGACGGCGCACGAGCTCGCGCGGATCCTGGCTCCCGTCGTGGACGTGGGGGCCACGGTCGACGACGACTCCGACCTGCCGCGCTCGGTCTCCTTCGTGTCGCTCGCGGGCAGGTCGCTCGTCGACGACCCGGATGCCCTCGTCGAGCGATGGCGCGAGAACACGTCGCTCACGGTGCGCGACGGTTCACCGCCCGTCCGCCGCAAGTCCGACGCGACGCTGCGCGCGCTCGTCGGGCACTCGGGGGCCGAGCCCCTGTACCTCGACCTGCGCACCCAGGGGCCGCACGCGCTCGTGGGAGGGACGACGGGAGCCGGGAAGTCCGAGTTCCTCCAGTCCTGGGTCCTGGGCATGGCGGCCGCGCACAGCCCGGACAGGGTCACGTTCCTGTTCGTCGACTACAAGGGTGGCGCGGCCTTCGCGGACTGCGTGGACCTGCCCCACACCGTGGGACTGGTCACCGATCTCTCCCCGCACCTGGTCCGGCGCGCCCTGACGTCGCTGCGGGCCGAGCTCAGGTACCGGGAGCACCTGCTCAACCGGAAGAAGGCGAAGGACCTGATGTCGCTCGAGCGCACCGGTGACCCCGAGGCGCCGCCGAGCCTGCTGATCGTGGTCGACGAGTTCGCCGCGCTGGTCAACGAGGTGCCCGAGTTCGTCGACGGCGTCGTGGACGTCGCGCAGCGTGGCAGGTCGTTGGGCCTGCACCTCATCCTCGCGACGCAGCGCCCCGCAGGAGTCATCAAGGACAACCTGCGGGCGAACACCAACCTGCGGGTCGCGCTCCGGATGGCCGACGAGGGGGACTCGACCGACATCCTCGGTATCCCGATGGCCGCGCACTTCGACCCGTCGATCCCCGGCCGTGGTGCGGTCAAGACGGGGCCGGGCCGGATCACTCCCTTCCAGACGGGATACGCGGGCGGTTGGACGACCGAGCGGCCTCAACGCCCGAGGCTCGACGTCGAGGAGATGGCCTTCGGGACCGGGACCTCGTGGGACGTCCCGGCACCGGAGGTCGCGGAGGTCGTCGACCCCGGGCCGAACGACATCGCCCGGGCGGTCGCCACCATCTCTCAGGCCGCGCGGCAGGCGGCCGTACCGGTGCCTCGCAAGCCGTGGCTCGACGAGCTCGCGACGACGTACGACCTCTCGCTCCTGCCCAACCCCCGGACCGACACGATGCTGCTGCTCGGGGTCGTCGACGATCCGACGACGCAGACGCAGCCCACGGTCTTCTACGAGCCGGACCGCGACGGGAACATGGCGATCTTCGGGACCGGTGGCTCGGGGAAGAGCGCGACGCTCCGGTCGATCGCGGTCTCGGCCGCGATCACGGCTCGTGGTGGCCCGGTCCAGGTCTACGCGATCGACTGCGGCGCGAGCGGCCTGCGGATGCTCGAGGACCTGCCGCACGTCGGTGCGGTCATCGACGGTGACGACCAGGAGCGGGTCTCCCGACTCCTGAGGAGGCTGCAGGGCATCGTCGACGAACGCTCCGCACGCTATGCGGCGGTGCGGGCCGGGACGATCGGCGAGTACCGTGCCATCGCGGGTGCCCCCGACGAGCCGCGCATCCTCCTGCTGGTGGACGCGATCGGAGCGTTCCGCGACGAGTACGAGTTCAAGGCGACCCCCGGGTTCCCCGTCTGGGCGGCGTTCGCGCAGGTCGCCACGGACGGGCGGCAGGTGGGTGTGCACGTCGTCGTGACCGGTGACCGGCCCAGCTCGGTGCCGACGTCGCTCGGCAGCACGATCCAACGGCGTCTCGTCCTGCGGCTCGCCAACCCCGACGACTACCTCATGCTGGGCGTGCCGCGGGACGTCCTGTCGGTCGCCTCGCCGCCGGGCCGCGGCGTCCTGGACCGCAACGAGGTCCAGGTCGCGGTGCTCGGCGGTGACGCGAACGTCGCGATCCAGTCGCGGGAGATCAGCCGGCTCCGTGACGCGATGGTCCACAACGGGGTCTCGGACGCTCCCGTGATCGAGCGGCTGCCCGACGCGATCCCGCTCGCCTCCCTGCCCGCGCACGTGGGCGGGGCACCCGTCGTCGGGCTCGACGACCTCGACATCGCGCCCGTCGGCCTGCCCGAGAAGGGGACCTTCCTCCTGGGCGGGCCGCCCACCGCGGGGCGGACGACGGCGCTGGTCACGATCGGCCAGGCGGTCAAGCGTGCCCGCCCGGGCGCGCACGTCGTGTACCTCTCGCCCCGGTCGACCCCGATCTCGGCGCTCCCCGTGTGGGACGCGACCGCGGTGGGTGCCGAGGAGGTGGCCCGGACGGCCGAGACTCTCCGGGCCGCGGTCGAGTCGGGGGCGTACCCGCCGGCGGGCCTCGTGGTGGTCGTCGAGAACCTCACGGAGCTCACGGGCACCCCGGGTGAGGCCCCGCTCGACAAGCTGGTCCAGGCCATGACCCGTGCCGAGCAGCTCGTGGTCGGTGAGTCGGAGACCTCGACCTGGAGCCAGGCATGGACCCTCGCCAAGCCGTTCAAGGCCGGGCGCTCGGGTCTGCTGCTGACGCCGGGCGACTCCGACGGCGACCTGCTGCTCGGCACGTCGCTCGGCAGGCTCCGGCGTGCCGACTTCCCCGCGGGACGAGGATTTCTGGTGGTGTCGGGACGGGCTCGGAAGATCCAGGTCGCGCTGCCCGAATGAGGCTCGGTCCATGGGGACAGGTCCCCATGTACCGCTACTGCTCGTTGTGGTTGAGTATCCACATCGAGAACACGCCGGTCACCCGCAGGGGGGCCTTGAACAGCAAGGAGTGACACATGAGCAACCAGCTCGGTATGGATGCAGGCGCGGTCAAGCAGCTCGCGACGGAGCTGCAGCGGTCCGCGGAGCAGATCGAGGAGCTGCGCGGTCGCCTCGACTCGCAGCTCGCCGGTGTCTGGTGGCAGGGCCAGGACGGCGACCAGTTCCGTGAGCAGTGGGCGGGAGCCCACACGGCGGCGCTGAAGACCGTCGCGCAGGCTCTCTCGGACGCGGGCCAGGCCGCGAACCGGAACGCCATCGACCAGGAGGCGACCTCCGGGGCGCTCTGACCTGTTCGACCGAGGGGCACGGGATCCAGCGGATCCCGTGCCCCTCGTGCTGTCCACCCCAGGGGGCGCTCACGCGCGGCACCCGACGGTGCCGCTGGGCCCCGTGCCGCCGAGGTACGTCGCCGCCGGGGGGCACCGGTGAGCCTGGCAGACTGGCTCTGCCGACCCGGCCACCTCCCGCCGGTACCGACGAGTCCACGAAGGATGATCCATGAGCAGCGTGCTTGCCTACCCCAGTGCCGACTTCCCCGCCACGGTCGGGGTGAGCATCGACTGCCCGGACGGATGGGTCCCGCTGCCCGAGGTCGCCCTGCCGATCGCGCTGGCCCGGGTCGCGCAGGCGGGGGAGTTCCGTCCCAACGTGATCGTCGTGGTGTCGCGGTCGCGCAAGCCGTTCACGGTGCAGCAGGCAGCCGACGAGGTCGTGTCGAAGCTGACGGGGGTCGAGGGGTTCACCGAGATGGGACGGCAGGACCTCGAGGTCGGTGGGCTTCCGGGCTTCCGGATCGAGGGAGCCTTCCCGGACGCGTCGGGCGGGACGCTCGTCCAGGCGGTCCGGACGACGGTCGTGGATCGTGGCCCGGTCGTGGATCTGGTCCAGGTGACGGGCTCGTGCGCGGGCCACCAGGCCGCGAAGGTGCTGGCGGAGATCCGCGCGATCCAGGAGAGCCTGAGGATCACGGCGTGAGAGCGGCGGTCGGCTCGCCGCAGGTCACGGACGCGGCCCCGCTCGACGTCGTCGTCGCGGCGCTCCTGGCCATCGGGTCGCAGGACCTGCCGTACTCGGCCTCGGTCGAGCCGTGGAAGCACGGTGCGCAGGTCACGCTGACCTGGACGGGCTGGGAGGCCAGGTGGGAGTCCCTGCTCGGTGCGGGGCAGGCGGCCAGGTCCTACCGGCTCGTGGTGCGGCTCGACGCCCGACGCGGGACCTACCGGTTCACCGAGATCAGCGGACGGTCCCGTCGGAGCGTGGCGGCCTCGCCGGCCGGCGTCCACGCCGAGGCGCGCTGGGACGGTCACCGCGGCAAGACCTTCGGTGCGCGGTCGGCGAGCGTGATCGTCGCGCAGCGGGTGACGTCGACGGGGGACCGGGCCTACGAGGTCTCGTATCTCTCTGCCGTGTCGGCGAGCCCGTCGACCGTCAAGGTCCCGGTCTTCTCGACGCTCCGGTCTCTCGACTGGCGGCCGCGGTTCGACAACCGTTTCCTGCGGCTCTTCGAGAACTGAGGGCATGGACGGCCCGAGCGCCGACCCGGGCGCCGACCCGGGGAGCCCCGGGCGTCGGCTCCCGGCGCCCCGGACGCCGCCCTGCTCGGCGAACCGCGTCCGCGCGAGCCGTCGGCCAGATCCGTCGGCCAGATCCGTCGGCCAGATCCGTCCGCCCGATCCGTAACATTCGGCCGGATCATGAGACGGCATTCCATCAGGCGAGACCGGCTGTCAGTGTGAAGGTTCACCTCAGTCGTACAATCGAGTGGTTCTCCCGTTGGCGGCCGCGGACTCACCCGGACAGCCCGCGTGACCGGTCCGCCCACCTCCTGCGGGCCGACCTCCCCTCCTCGACCGGAAGGCGTTCTTTCCTGTGAGCAGCTCTCGTCCGTTGCGTGTCGCCATTGTTGGCGCTGGTCCTGCTGGTATCTATGCGGCGGACATTCTGTCGAAGACGGACGTCGAGGTGAGTATCGACCTGTTCGAGCGTCTTCCTGCGCCGTTCGGGTTGGTCCGGTACGGGGTGGCGCCGGACCACCCGCGCATCAAGCAGATCATCGTGGCGTTGCACAAGGTCCTTGCCCGGGGCGATGTGCGCCTGCTCGCCAATGTCGAGTACGGGGTGGATCTGAAGCTGGATGATCTGCGGCAGTTCTATGACGCGGTGATCTTCTCGACGGGCTCGATCCGGGATGCGGCGTTGGCGATCGAGGGGATCGATCTGCCGGGTTCGTTCGGTGCGGCCGATTTCGTGTCCTGGTACGACGGTCACCCGGACGTGCCGCGCACGTGGCCGCTCGAGGCTCGGCAGGTCGCGGTGCTGGGGGCGGGGAACGTGGCGCTGGACGTGGCGCGGGTGCTGGCCAAGCATGCCGATGACCTGTTGCCGACGGAGATCCCGGAGAACGTGTACCAGGGGTTGAAGGAGTCGCCGGTGACGGACGTGCACGTGTTCGCGCGTCGTGGTCCGGCGCAGGCGAAGTTCTCCCCGCTGGAGCTGCGCGAGCTGGGGCACGTGCCGGACGTGGACGTGATCGTGTATCCGGAGGACTTCGAGTTCGACGAGGGGTCGATGGCGGCGATCAACTCCTCGAACCAGACGAAGCAGGTCGTCAAGACGTTGACGGACTGGACGTTGAAGGACCCGTCGGAGTTCACGGCTTCGCGGCGGTTGCACCTGCATTTCCTGCATGCGCCGGTCGCGGTGCTGGGGGATGGCAAGGTCGAGGGGTTGCGCACGGAGCGGACGCGGTTGAACGGGGACGGGACCGTCAGCGGGACGGGGGAGTTTGTCGAGTGGCCGGTGCAGGCGGTCTACCGCGCGGTGGGGTACTTCGGGTCGCCGTTGCCCGAGATCCCGTTCGACGATCTCAAGGGTGTGATTCCCAACCGTGAGGGTCGGGTCATCGACATCGATGGTGCGCAGATCCCGGGGGTGTATGCCACGGGGTGGATCAAGCGTGGCCCGGTCGGGCTGATCGGGCACACCAAGTCCGACGCGTCCGAGACCGTGCGCCACCTCGTCGAGGACGTCACCGGCGCCGTCGCCGCGTCCGAGGGCGCCGAGGCGGTCGAGGGTGACCTCGAGGCCGGTCGCGTCGCGCCGCACGGTTCGCCCGAGGCCGTCCTGGAGTTCCTGACCGAGCGCGGGGTCGACGTGGTCCAGTGGGCCGACTGGGAGGTCCTGGACGCCCACGAGCGCACCCTGGGGGAGCCGCACGGGCGCGAGCGCGTCAAGGTCGTGCCCCGCGAGGACATGATCCGCATCGCCCGCCGCCAGACCGAGGCAGCCACCGAGGCCTGAGGCAGCCACGCACCGCGACGGCGCCCCGCCCCACCCGGGCCGGGCGCCGTCGTCGTCCCCGGATGACCTGCGAGGCAGCAGGGCGGCCCACCACCGCTGCTCCGAGGCCGGAGGGAACCCCCCGCGTGCGCCGAGCGTTCTCCCGGTGGATGCTCGCACCACGGCATCCTGTGCTCGACGGAAGGGGCTGAGCGTGGGTCATCAGCATTTCAACGGTCTGAAGACCGCAGGGCTCTTCGGGATCATGTGGGTCGTGATCCTGGGCCTGTGGGCCGTGTTCGGACGGTCGGCCAGCACGTTGTGGATCTTCGTCGCGATCGGTCTCGTGACCACGGCGTACGGCTACTGGAACTCCGACAAGATCGCGATCCGGGCCATGCACGCACGGCCTGTGAGCGAGCTCGAGCAGCCCGCGATGTACCGGATCGTGCGCGAGCTCTCGACCGCCGCGCGGCAGCCGATGCCCAAGCTGTACGTCTCGCCCACGCAGGCGCCCAACGCCTTCGCGACGGGCCGCAACCCCAAGAACGCGGCGGTCTGCTGCACCGAGGGCATCCTGGTCCTGCTCGACGAGCGCGAGCTGCGCGGCGTCCTGGGCCACGAGCTCATGCACGTGTACAACCGCGACATCCTCACCTCGTCCGTGGCCAGCGCCATGGCCGGCGTGATCACGTCGCTGGCTCAGTTCCTGCTGATCTTCGGTGGCAACCGGGAGCGGGGCGGCAACCCGCTGGCGGCGATCGCCATGTCGCTCCTCGCCCCCGTGGCCGCGATGGTGATCCAGCTCGCGATCTCCCGGACCCGCGAGTACGACGCCGACGAGGACGGCGCCAAGCTCACGGGCGACCCGCTCGCGCTCGCCTCGGCGCTGCGCAAGCTCGAGCAGGGGACGGCGCGCGCGCCCCTGCCGCAGAACCGGGACCTGGTCGACGTGTCGCACCTCATGATCGCCAACCCGTTCCGCGGGGCGGGGGTCGCGAAGATGTTCGCGACGCACCCGCCCATGGCCGACCGTATCCAGCGTCTCGAGCGCATGGCGGGCCAGCAGGGTGGCATCACGCGCTACTGAGGCGCGGGCGCCCGAGTCTCCCGCCCCGACGGTCTCCGCCGCCCACGTAGAGCCTTGTCGTCGAGGGAGAGGTCCGAAGCCCTCTCCCTCGACGCGTGACCTCTACCTCGTGCCCGGTCCCGGCGAGCCCAGCAGCCGGCCTGCGACGACCGCAGCTCCCCATGCCAGCCCGACGACGAGCGAGGACGCAGGACGGCGCGTGATGCGGCCTGCGGGTGCACCGACACCGACGGGCGGGCGGGCGTCCACGGTCGTCACCGGCGGGACAGGACGTCGACGATCCCGGCCGGACCGCGGACCGGGAGGTCGCCGACGTACCAGTGCCCGTCCGGGCCGGCCACGGCCGCAGGGCGCCCGTCCTGCACGAGCCCGACGACCGTGACCGGGGTCGTGCGCCAGTCGGTGCAGGGGAGTCCGAACCGGAGACCGCCCTCGTCCGGGAGCGCCGGCCGGGCAGCCTCGGCGAGCAGCGCGTCGTCGTCGGACGAGACGCCGCCCGCACCCTCGTCCTGGTCGTCTCCCCACGACTCGGCCGTGTGGAGAGGCCAGGTCGGCACGGGGTGCGGGACGAGCGCGATGGGGCGCAGGTCGTCCACGGTCGCGAGCAGGATGCCCCGGTGCCCCGGGGACCAGGTCGCGACGAGCCGCAGGGGCGGTGCGCCCTGCTCGACGAGTCGGCGCACGTCGCGGCGACGGCCGGCGACCCCTGCGAGCACCACGGCTCCGGCGAGCAGGCCGCCGGCTCCAGGGATGAGTGCACCCGTCGGGTCGAACACGTCGTCGACCCGCTCCGCCCTGCCGGTGTCGCGGTCGAACCGCACCTCGACCGTGTCGCCGACGGACGGTGTCGTGACGGGCAGAGGCACCTCGAGGCGCGTGTCGTCGTCGAGCTCGACGGTCGCGACCGAGGCGCCGTCGGTGAGCCCGACGACCGTGCCCAGGCCGATGTCCGCGGTCGCGCGGAACTGGTCCGCCGCGCGCTGGTCCAGGACGGCGAACGCGACCCCCACCGCCCCGGCCAGCACGAGCAGGCTCCCGAGGACGAGCGGTGCCGGACGGAGCCGCTGCAGGTGGGCGCGGGCGTCGGGGGTCGTGTCCGGCGTCACCCGCGCACGCCCGACGCCCCAGGCGGCGGCGCCGGCGCGCTGGTGCACGGCCATGAGGGTCGACCCGGTCGCGGCCACCGCGAGCACGGCGGCCGCGGTCCGGACGTCTGCCGGCACGACGGGCGCCGGCGCCCCCGCGAGCACGGCGAGCGCAGCGGCGGCCGCCCACGTCGTGACGCGCGGTGCGGCCCAGACCAGCCCGAGCGACGCGAGCAGGACGCCCTGGGCTGAGGAGATCGCCGCTGCCCAGGGGCCCTCCACGTCGGCGAGCGTCGGCCCGGTGGCGTAGCCGTCTCCGGCCTCCAGCATCACCGCGACCGTGAAGGTGTACAGGACGACCGCGACGACGAGCAGCGGCAGCAGCGTTCGCGGTGGGCGGCGTGCCCAAGGGGCGGCTTCCGCCCCGGAGAGGACATGCGTGTCGTGGATCACGGGCGCGAGTCTAGGGCGCGGGGGAGACCCCGACCGCCGACGGGGCGACACCCCGCTCGGCCAGCCAGTCGCGCACCGCTGCCCACGCGCCCGAGCGGGGGTTCTGGGGCGACAGGTGGTCCTCGCCGGGGATCACCGCGAGCGTCACGTCGTCCCCGGCCGCCCGCGCCGCCTCGGCGTAGTCGGCCGCGACGGAGGGCAGGACGACGGCGTCCAGGTCGCCGGTCGTCACGAGCGTCGGGACGCCGAGCGGGAGTCGTGTCGTGGGGTTCGCCAGGTCGTACCGGTCGTCCGTGACCTCGGTCGTCGAACCGCCCATGAGCGCCTCGACCGGCCCGCGGGCCCCGTTCGCGGAGCGGGCGCCCAGCAGGTCGTTCACGCCCGCCTGCGTGACCACGAGGTCGGGCAGCACCCGCGGCGAGGCGCCGGGGGCGCCGTCGGGCAGGGTGTGCCGGGCCGCGAGCCACAGCGCCAGGGTCCCGCCTGCGGAGTGCCCGACGACGGCCACGCGCCCCGGCGTCAGCCCGGCGGTCCCGAGGGCCTCGGGGAGCAGGTCCAGGCCCGCTGCCACGTCCTCGAACGTGCGGGGCCAGCCGCCCTCGTCGGCGGGGTCGGCGGCGCCCACGCCGCGGTAGTCGAGGTTCCACACCACGACGCCGTCGTCGGTGAGGTCGCGGGCCACCGCAGCCTCGGACGAGCGGTCGTACTCGGCGCCCCAGCCGCCGCCGTGGACCAGGACGACGACGTCGACGGTCTCGCCCGCCTCCTCGCCACCCGTCACCTCGGACGGCGTACGCAGTTCCTCGGTGCGTCCGGCGAGCGCGGCGGGCAGGATCAGGTCGGCCGACTGGGCGGGGCGCGGGCCGTAGGAGAACGTGGTGAGCACGGCGTCGTCGGGCGCGGCGCTCGGCGAGGACGAGGTCGACGAGGGTACCCGCGGGTCGGTCGGGCCAGCGCACCCGGCGGTCGCGAGCGCGAGGGCGAGCGCGGCCGCGAGCACCGGTGCCCGCCTCCGGCCGCCCACGGTCGAGGGTGCCCGACGGGGACCGTCGACCGGTCGCACGCGCATCACCTTCCTTGCCTCTCGGTCGGCGTCGACGGGGCTGCGCCCCGGCGAGGGAACGACCCGTCGAGCAGCCTCTCCAGGGCGACCGCGACGCCGTCCTCGTCGTTCGACGCCGTGACGTGGGTCGCGGCCGCGAGCACCTCCGGGTGGGCGTTCGCTACGGCGTACGACGTTCCCGCCCAGGTGAGCATCGGCAGGTCGTTGGGCATGTCGCCGAACGCCCAGACCTCGTCGGCGCCGATGTCGTGGGACGAGGACCAGGCCGCCAGCGCGCCCGCCTTGGTCACGTCGGGAGGGAGGAGCTCGGCGAGCCCCGCGGCCCCGGAGAACGCGAGCAGGGCGCGGTCGCCCACGACGTCGAGCACCTGCTCGAAGAACTCGTCCTGGCCCAGGGCGTCGGTGCGCGCGAGCAGCTTGGCGACGGGGGAGTCGAGTGCGCGCTCGACCGGCCCGCGCCAGGAGTCCGGCATGTCCTCCTCGTGCCGGAACGTCGAGTCGAACACCGGGCCGTCGACCTGCTCGACGGCGAGCGCGACACCGGGCACCGCGGCGCGCAGGTCGCGGACCACGTCCCGCAGGGCGGGCAGTGCGAAACCGCGGGACTCGACGACTTGGCGCGTGCCGACGTCGTACACGCACGCGCCGCCCAGGCAGATGATGACGCCGTGCCCTCCGACCAGGCGCCCGACCTCGGCCAGCCAGCGGGGCGGTCGGGCCGTGACGAACACGACCTGGGTGCCGGCGTCGTCCAGAGCGGCCAGGACACGGCGGGTGCGGTCGGAGACCGTGCCGTCCGAGCGCAGCAGGGTCCCGTCGAGGTCGGTCGCGACCACCCGAGGACGAACCGGTCCGGTCATGCGAGGGCTCCTTGCCGCTCGGAGGTCGCGACACGATCGCGTCGCGTGGGTCGGCGACGAGCCCTCGACAGGATCCAGGGGCCGCCGTCGGTCCCCTGGAGTGCTGTGACCGCGGACGCGGACCGGCCGCCCACCACGAGCACGGGTTCTGCGGCCCACGTGCGCCACGGCGCTCTGCGTAGGGTGTCGGAGGAGAGGGTGCGGGAGAGCTCCTGGTCGGCGAAGCGGGCCAGGACCGTGCCGAGGACGGGGCTCCGGACGGAGGCCACGACGACGCCCGGCGCGTCGGCGGCCGCGAGATCCAGTCCCCAGCCGGCGCGAGCCGGGACGCACGTGGCGAGCAGGAGGGCTGTCGGCCCGCCCGCCCTCAGCGCGGCGGCCACGCGGCCTTCCCGCGTGCGGCGGACCCAGCCCGCGAGAAGCACGACGACGGCTGCCGCGACCACCGCGGCCACCCGCCAGGTCCAGGACAGCGGGTTCGTCGACGACGGCATCAACAGCATCGGCATCGACACACCGAGGAACGCGAGGGGCGTGAGACGCGCCCAGAGAGCCTCGCGGCGCCTGAGCAGGACCTCGACACCCGCAGCGTCCACCTCGGGGCGCAGCGTCGGCCCGCCCGTGAACCCGGCCCCCGCGGCGGCGGCGTCACCGCCGCGCGACCACGGCCCGCAGCCCGCCCAGGCGAGGGCCTCGGGCGACGAGAGCCGGTGAGTGTCCACGCCGCGAGTCTAGGTCCGCGGGGGAGCGGCACGCCCGCACGTCAGGGGCTGACACGGCGTGACCCGATACGCGGACGGGCGCGCCGCCGTCGGGCCGGAGCCCGAGCAGCGACGCGCCCGTCAGGAGCTGGTCAGCGGTAGTTCGTGAACTGCACCGCGAAGTCCAGGTCCGCGCCCTTGAGCAGCGACTGGACGGTCTGGAGGTCGTCGCGCGACTTGCTCGTCGCACGGACCTCGTCACCCGTGATCTGGGTCTTGACGCCCTTGGGGCCTTCCTCGCGGATGATCTTGGTGACCTTCTTGGCGTTCTCGCCCGCGAGGCCCTCCTTGAGCACACCCTCGAGGCGGTACTCCTTGCCCGACAGCTTGGGCTCGTTCTCGCCCGTGTCGAACGCCTTGAGGGAGATGCCGCGCTTGATGAGCTTGGTCTGGAAGACGTCGAGGATCGCGAGCACCCGCTCCTCGGAGTTCGCGACCATGACGATCTTCTCGCCGCTCCAGGCGATCGACGCGCCGATGTTCTTGAAGTCGTAGCGGGTCTGGATCTCCTTGATCGCCTGGTTGAGCGCGTTGTCGACCTCCTGGCGGTCGACCTTGCTGACGATGTCCATCGATGAATCGGCCACGGTGCTCTCCTGACACGGTAGGTGGGCTGGTCTGGGGTCAACGGTAGTGCGCGGGTGGCCGGGGCGTCGCCTCGGGTGGCCGCCCGGCGAGCCCGACGACGCCGTCGGGGCGGTCAGCGGGCCGCGAGCCGGGACGCCCGCATCGCGCGCAGCCCGTCGACGCTGAGCACGATCAGCGCGAGCCACACGAGCGAGAAGCCCGCCCAGCGCGCGGGCGGCATGGACTCGTGGAACACGAGCAGGCCGACGAGGAACTGCAGGACGGGGGCCAGGTACTGCAGCATGCCCACGAGGCTCAGGGGCAGGCGGCGGGCGGCCGAGCCGAACATCAGCAGGGGCAGGGCCGTGACGACGCCGCTCGACGCGAGCAGGAGCGCGTGCCCCGTCCCCTCGGCCGCGAACGTCCCGGTACCCGTGATCCCCAGGAACACGAGGTAGCCGAGGGCCACGGGGAACAGGAGCGTCGTCTCGACCGCGAGCCCGGGCAGGGCGTCGACGTCGCGGCCGACCCGGTTCTTGACGAGCCCGTACAGGCCGAACGACGTCGCCAGGGTCAGGGCGATCCACGGGAGCTGCCCGACGCCGATCGTGAGGATGACCACGGCCGCCGTCCCGATCCCCAGGGCGACCCACTGCGCGGGCCGGAGCCGTTCCTTGAGCACGAGCACCGCGAGCAGCACCGTGACGAGCGGGTTGATGAAGTACCCGAGGGCGGCGTCGAGGACGTGGCCCGACAGGACGCCGTAGACGTACACGGTCCAGTTGGTGGCGACGAGCACCGAGGCGATCGCGAGCAGCCCGACGGTCCGGCGCGAGCGGAACGCGGCCCGGTAGGCGGGGAACTGGCGCATCACCAGGAGCAGGAGCAGGCAGAAGAGGAGGCTCCAGACCACGCGGTGGCCGATGATCTCCAGGGGCCCGGCGGGCTGCAGGAGCGGGAAGAAGAGGGGCATCCCGCCCCACAGCACGTAGGCACCGGCGCCGAGCGTCAGGCCCAGTCGGTCGAGCGGGGCGGCGCCGCCGGGGCTGCCGGTGGCGGTCCCGCTGGGGGTGCCGGTGGTCGCCGAGAGGTCGTGCGCGGAAGGCTGGGGGGTGTGGCTCACGGTCCACTGTAAGCGGGTGCAGGGCGATCGTGAGGGGTCGATTTTCCTCCAGAGCCGGATTCGCTGTACTGTTGCCACGCTCCCGCAGTTCGGAAGCGTCCTTCGGTTGTGCCTCGGCACGGTCGGTCCGGGCGGTCCGGTGAGAGTGCACAACTCAACATGGCAGGTTGCCCGAGCGGCCAAAGGGATCTGACTGTAAATCAGACGGCATAGCCTTCGTGGGTTCGAATCCCTCACCTGCCACGCACCTGAACGAGGCGTCACCCACCGGGTGGCGCCTCGTTCGCGTTGACGGGAGGGTGTCGCCCTGGCCACGCACCGTCGGGCCCACGTGCCACCGCGCGCACGCACCGTCGGCCCCTGCGCCGTCGGCCCACGTGCCACCGCGCCCGACGGCGGAGCTCGCCACGGTCCTCCGGCCGGCGGCCACCGTCCGCGTGCGGCGTCGGGGTGCGACGTGTGGCCGTCCTTCGGGGCGTGCGTCGAGGCGAGCTGCCGAGGTGGATGCCGCCGGGCGAGTGTGACGTGCGTCGAGGTCAGGACATGTCGGTCACGTCGGGCGCCTCGGTCGGCCTCGCGGCACGGGGGTGGCCGTGCGGTGGCCAGGGTGGCGAAATCGGCCTGATCACTGGGGTTCTGGGTGGTCGCCGGAGCCGATTTCGCACCACGCCAGAACCCGTGTAATCTTCTTACCGCTGCCCCGATAGCTCAGTCGGCAGAGCGTCTCCATGGTAAGGAGAAGGTCAAGGGTTCGATTCCCTTTCGGGGCTCTGTGAAGTGACGCGGGGTCGTCTCGCTGGAATACTGGCGACACGACCCCGCGTTCATCACGCGGCGGGGTAGCTCAGCTGGTCAGAGCGCACGGCTCATAATCGTGAGGTCGCGGGTTCGAGCCCCGCCCCCGCTACCACTTCCTGACAACACACCGTACGGCGGCCGGCGCCGTGCGGCCTAGCAAGCACGTAGCGCCCTCCGGAGGCGCGAGAGGTGGCACTACCGTGGCAAGCAAGAGCTCAGACGTTCGCCCGAAGATCACGCTCGCATGCGTGGACTGCAAGGAGCGGAACTACATCACCAAGAAGAACCGCCGCAACGACCCCGACCGTCTCGAGCTGGCGAAGTTCTGCCCGCGCTGCGGCAAGCACACCGCTCACCGCGAGACCCGCTGATCCAGCGGCTCCGCTGAGCAGCTCCGCACGCATGGCGATCAACGCTGACTACGCCGGTCGTGAGTACCCGGCTACCGCCCCGTACTCGGTCGGCCGCGAGAAGATCCGCGAGTTCGCCGCTGCTGTCGGTTCGTCCCACCCCGCGCACCACGATGTGGCCACTGCGCGGGGTTTGGGCTATCCGGACCTGATCGCGCCGCCCACGTTCGCGGTGATCGTCGCGCAGCGCGCCGAGGCCCCGTTCATCCAGGACCCTGAGGCCGGCGTCGACTTCACGCGCGTCGTGCACGCCGACGAGCGGTTCGTGCACCACCGTCCGATCGTCGCCGGCGACGAGCTCGTGACCGTGTTGCACGTCGACTCGATCACGCAGCGGGCCGGCATCTCGATGGTCACCACGCGCGCCGAGATCGGCGCCCTCGCGGCAGACGGCTCCGGAACCGTCGAGCCCGTCGCGACCGTCACGTCGAGCCTCGTCGTCCGCGGGGAGGACGCATGACCGAGCACATCGTCTCCCCGGTGAGCGCCGCGCGACCGGACCTCTCCGCCCTCGCGGTGGGCGACGTCGTCGGGACGCGTGAGATCGCGGTCGACCGGGCGCGCCTCGTCCGCTACGCCGGTGCGAGCGGCGACTTCAACCCGATCCACTGGAACGACACCTTCGCGCAGAGCGTCGATCTCCCGGGTGTGATCGCGCACGGCATGTTCACCATGGGCGCGGCCGTGGCGCTGGTCGAGGACTGGGCCGGCGACCCGGGCGCGGTCGTGGACTACCAGACGCGCTTCACGCGTCCGGTCCCCGTGCCGAACCCGGGCGAGGCCGTGATCTCGGTGTCGGGCGCGATCGGTGCGGTCGACCTCGAGGCCCGGACCGTCCGCGTCGACCTCACGGTCACGTTCGAGGGGGCCAAGGTCCTCATGAAGGCTCAGGCGGTCGTCCGCCTCTAGCCCGCCGGAACACGGTTCGCAGAAGGGCGCCTCTCCCGCACGGGAGAGGCGCCCTTCGTGCGTCACGGGCCGCGCCGAGGGAGGCGGTTCAGGCGCCCGGCGCAGGCCCGGTCGTGGTGCCGACCACGAGCTCGACGTCGAGCATGACGGTCTCCGGTTCCTTCCCGGCGAGGAGCGCGACGACCGCGTTGCCCAGCTCGGAGCCCTTCTCGGCGAGGGGCTGGTGGACGCTCGTGAGGGTGTCGGGGCTGAGCCAGGGCAGGTCGAGGCCGTCGAACCCGGCGACGGACAGGTCCTCGGGGACGCGCAGCCCGAGCTCCTTGGCGCCGAGGATCGCGCCCGCGGCGAGCAGGTCGGAGTGGGCGATGATCGCGGTGGGGCGTTCGTCGGCGGGGACCCAGGTGCCGAGGATCTCGACGGCAGCCGTGTGCCCGTGCTCGACGAGCGAGGCTTCGGTCTCCCACGAGATGAGGGGTTCGGCGACGTCGCGCACCCCGGCGAGGCGGTTGAGGGTGGGGGTGCGGTCGGCCTGGGCGAGGCGTCGGGCGTCGATGACCCCGCTGCGGCGCGAGTTGTCGAGGGGGAGCGAGATCTCGGCGATGCGTGTGTGGCCGAGCTCGACGAGGTGGCGGACGGCGTCGGCCGTGCCGCGCCGGTCCTCGATGCCGACGAGCGGGGTGCCGGGGACGGGGCGGCCCTCGCCGATCACGACGGGCACGCCGCGGCGCTGGAGGGCGGCGAGCGTGGCGTCGTTCGTGCCCACGCCCCACACGAGGACCGCGACGTCCATCGCGGCGCTCTCGATGAGGGGGTCGACCGCGCGGGAGGGGTCGTCGGAGGGGATGCCGGGGATGAGGAGCACGCCGAGGCCGCTGGTCCCGAGCGTGGAGACGAGCCCGTCGAGGACCTGGACGGCGACGGGGTCGCGGAACGCGCGCTTGAGCTGGTCGCCGATCACGACGCCGACGATCCCGGACTTCCCGGAGCGCAGCTGGCGCCCGAGCGGGTTGGGGCCGGTGTAGCCGAGCTCGTCCGCCGCGGCCATGACGCGGTCGCGCGTCTCGGGGGTGATGGGGCCGGCGCCGGAGAAGGCGAGGGACGCGGTGGACACCGAGACCCCGGCGAGCGCGGCGACGCGCGCGAGGGTCGGACGGCCTGGCGGCCTGGGTGCCTGCTCGGTCTCGGTCATCGTTGCCCCTCTGCCGGTCATCTGGACGTTCTCGGATCCGGCGTGGCGCGCGGAAAGGTGTTTGACGGCGCGGCCAGACTACCCGCAGAATTGACCCCATGTCTCGAATCGTTTCGAAGGCCACTCCCGACGCAGGAATCGAATCGATTCGACCCGTGCTCGACCCTGGCCTCTCCCGCGCCCGCTGGTCCCTCCTGGGGATCTTCCTGCTCAACGGCATCACCATGTCGAGCTGGCTCGCCCGCATCCCGTCGGTCCGCGACGCGCTCGACATGACGCCCAAGGACCTGGGCTTCGTGCTGCTCGCGGGCGCGATCGGCGCCCTGATGACCGTCACGCTGGCCGGTCCGATCGTCAACCGTTTCGGCGGCAAGGCGACCATGCTCGCCTCGACGGCCTTCTTCGCCGCCGCGCTCGTGCTCCTGGGCGTCGGCCCGGCCACGGGGTCGGTCGCGCTGCTGGCCACGGGCATCTTCCTCAACGGTGTGGCCTTCTCGCTCGGCAACGTGCCCATGAACGTCGAGAGCGCGAGCGTCGAACGTCGCACCGGGCGCACGATCCTGCCGCAGTTCCATGCCGCCTTCAGCATCGGCGCGGTCGTCGGCTCGCTCGTGGGCGCGGCGAGCGCCGCGGGTGACGTCCCGGTCCTCGTGCAGTTCGCGGGCACCGCGGTCGTCGCGACGGTCTGGCGCCTCGTGAGCATCCCGATGTTCGTCCACGCGACGCTGCCCCGCCCGCGGGTCGAGGCGCGTCTGGGCGACGCCAGCCCCGACGGGGTCGAGGCTGCCGCGGTGCTGCACCCGCGCTCGCGCCGCGTGCGCCTGGGGGCGGCGCTCGGTGCCTGGCGCGAGCCGCGCACTCTGCTCATCGGCCTCGTCATCATGGCCGCGGCGCTGTCGGAGGGCTCGGCGAACGACTGGCTGTCCCTCGCGGTGGTCGACGGCTTCGACCAGACCGAGGCCGTCGGTGCCGTGGTCTTCGGTGCGTTCGTCGGGGCCATGACGATCATGCGCCTGCTGGGCACGCGCCTCATCGACCGCTACGGGCGCGTCGTCGTCCTGCGCGTGTCGGGCGTGGCCTCGATCGGCGGCCTGCTGCTCTTCGGCTTCGCCCCGAACCTGCCGCTCGCCGGGGTCGGCGTGCTCGCGTGGGGCATGGGCGCCGCGCTCGCGGTGCCCATCGGCATCGCTGCGGCGTCCGACGAGCCGCTCCAGGCCGCGAGCCGTGTCTCGGTCGTCTCGGCGTTCTCGTCGATGGCCTCGCTCGCCGCGCCGCCGTTGCTCGGTATCGCGGCGGAGACCATGGGCGCACGGCACGCGCTCGTCCTCATCGTGGTCGCGATGGTCGTCAGCGTTCTCCTGTCGACCAAGGTCGCGCCGCTCGCCCCGAGCACGTCGTCGCACCCCCTGCCCGACGGCGGAGGTCCCGTTCCCGGGCAGGGGCGCGTCGTGCGGACGGTCGGGGAGGGGGGCGACACCTCCGCCGACCAGCGAACGGAGCCTGACCGCGTGGTAAGCAATCACCCGGTACCGTCGACCGTGCGCACGCGTCGCCGCCGGTCCGTCCGGCGGCACGCCCCCGGCGACACCACCCCGACGACGCAGCCGGCCTCGACCGGCTCGACCTCCCACCGACGCGAGGAGACCTCCGCATGACCACCCCGCCCTCGCCGCTCCCCGGCGGGCAGAGCGCCGTGAGCGCCACCCGAGCCGTCCAGGCGGCCACCTGGTCCGTCTTCGCGGTGTTCTTCCTCAACGGGTTCAACTTCGCGAGCTGGGCCTCGCGCCTGCCCGCGGTACGTGACGCGCTCGGGCTCAGCGAGGGCAGCATGGGCCTTCTGCTGCTCTTCGCCGCGATCGGGTCGCTCCTCGCGCTGCCCCTCGCGGGCGTGGTCGTGCAGCGCGTCGGCGCCGCGCGCGCCGTCCTGCTCTTCGCCACGGTCAACGTCGTCGGCCTCGTCGTGGCCGTCACGGGGGTGTCCCAGGGCTCGGTCGACGTCGTGCGCGTGGGCCTGTTCCTGTTCGGCATCGGGACCGGTATCTGGGATGCCGCGATGAACATCGAGGGCGCGGCCGTCGAACAACGCCTGGGCAAGGCGATCATGCCTCGCTTCCACGCGGGCTTCTCGTTCGGCACCATGGCGGGCGCAGGCGTCGGCGCCCTGGCCGCCCTCGCGGCCGTGCCGGTCCAGTGGCACCTCGCGGTCGCGCTCGCGCTCAGCCTCCTGGGTGTCGTGTGGTGCGTCCGGTCCTTCCTGCCTGCGGGCGACGTCCACGCGGCCGGTGCGGCGCCGTCGGGCACCGACGACGCCGCGGGCGAGGACCCCGCGACCGCCGTCCACTCCTCGAAGGGCGCGCGCAGCGCGCTCGCGGCGTGGCGCGAACCGCGGACCCTGCTCATCGGCCTCGTGGTCCTGGCCGCGGCACTGACAGAGGGCGCGGCGAACGACTGGGTCGGGCTCGCGGTCGTCGACGGGTTCGGCACGTCCGACGCGATGGGCGCCGTGGGGCTCGGGATCTTCCTGACGGCCATGACGGGCATGCGACTGCTCGGCACGGGCCTGCTCGACCGCTTCGGACGCGTGGCCGTGCTGCGCATCTCGGCGGGCCTCGCGTTCGTCGGCCTGCTCGTGTTCACTCTCGTGCCCAACCTGTGGGTCGCGCTCGTCGGCGTCGTGCTGTGGGGCATGGGTGCGGCGCTCGGCTTCCCCGTCGGGATGAGCGCCGCCTCGGACGACCCCGCGCACGCCGCGGTCAGGGTCAGCGTCGTCTCGACGATCGGGTACTCGGCCTTCTTCGTCGGGCCCCCGCTCATCGGGTTCCTCGCCGAGCACATCGGCGGCTACCGTCCGGCGCTGCTCGTCATCGCGGTGCCGCTCGTGATCGGGCTGCTCGTCGTCAACGCGGCCAAGCCGCTGCCGACGGCCGCAGGCGGCGGGGGCGCCGCGGCGCACTGAGCGCCCCGGGCGGTGTCGGGGACGCTGGGCAGGGCAGGCAGGGCAGGCAGGGCAGGCAGGGCAGGCAGGGCCGGCAGGGCTCGGCGTGGTCGGGACGAGCCTCGAACTAGGCTGGACCCATGACCGCCACCTCTCCGCGCCGCGCGTCCGCCGTCGAAGCCGTCACCGAGGGCACCGCGCCCGGAACCCGCGAGGTCCTCGAGCAGCCCACCCTGGCCGAGCTCACGACGTTGCGTGTCGGGGGCCCCGCCGACGCCTACGTCGAGGCGACGACCGAGGCCGAGCTCGTCGACGCGGTCCGCGCGGCCGACGCGGCGGGCGAGCCGCTCCTCGTGATCGGCGGCGGGTCCAACCTGCTCGTGAGCGATGAGGGGTTCGGCGGGGTCGTGGTGCGCGACGTGCGCGCCGAGATCCGCATCGACGCCGAGGACACGTGCGGGGGCGGGAGCCTGACCGTGACCGCCGGCCAGGACTGGGACCAGCTCGTGGAGCGGGCCGTGGCGCAGGAGTGGGTCGGGGTCGAGGCGCTGTCCGGCATCCCCGGCACGGTCGGGGCTGCGCCGGTCCAGAACATCGGTGCGTACGGCCAGGAGGTCGCAGGGGTCGTGGCCTCGGTGCGCGTGTGGGACCGCGCGCAGTCGCGCATCCGGGTGCTGGCGCTGCTCGACCTCGACTTCGGCTACCGCACGTCGGTCCTCAAGCGCACCATGCACGCCTCGCCCGACGGCGGGGACATCTGGTACCCGTCCCCGCGCTACGTCGTGCTCGAGGTCAACCTGCAGATGCGCCTCGGGACGCTGTCCGCACCGATCGGCTACCCCGAGCTCGCTCGTCGGCTGGACGTGCAGGTCGGCGAGCGCGCGCCCAGCGTCGACGTCCGCGCCGCAGTGCTCGAGCTGCGTGGCGGCAAGGGCATGCTGCTCGACGACCCCGCGGCCCCGGACCACGACCGGTGGAGTGCCGGGTCCTTCTTCACCAACCCGGTCGTCGCCGCGGACCAGGCCGACCTCCTGCCGACCGACGCCCCGCGCTTCCCCGTCCGTTCGGCACTCCCGGCCCGCACGACCGGGCCGAGCCTCGGCGAGATCGACCCCACGCTCGTCAAGACCTCGGCGGCCTGGCTCATCGAGCACGCAGGCTTCACCAAGGGGTTCGGGGTGCACGGTCCGTCGAGCGCCGCGACGCTCTCGACCAAGCACACGCTCGCGCTCACCAACCGGGGCGGCGCGAGCGCGGCGGAGATCGTCGAGCTCGCGCGGGCCGTGCGCGACGGCGTGCTCGACACGTTCGGGATCGAGCTCGTCCCCGAGCCGGTCCTCGTGGGCGTCGCGCTCTGACGTGTCCGGCCCCGGCCGGACCGTGCCGTGGAGGAGGGCCGCCGAGGCCCCTGGGCCTTCGCCTCGCCGTGGGCGCTCGGCCCTGCGGACCGCGCCGCCCGACGCTCAGTAGACCAGCACGGTCGTGCCCGGCGGGGCACCCCACGAGTCCCAGATCCAGTTCATCGCGGCGTTGGTGACGCGCACGCACCCGTGGGACGCAGGGCTCGGCGGGACGGAGCCCGAGCCGTGCACCGCGATCCCGCCCGTGAAGAACTTGGGCCGCCACATGCTGCCCAGCTCGAGCTTCGACTCGTAGTTCGCGTCGACCTGGCGGCCCACCTGGAACGTCCCGCGCGGGGTCTTGGCGACGTACGTCCGCCCCTTGGCCTCGTACTGCTCGCCGTTGCCCGAGGAGGCGTTGAAGACCTTGGTGACCTGGCCGTCGTCGACCGCGAGCACGAGCTGGCGGGCGATGTCGATCTCGATCACGTGGCCCGACGTGCTCTGCGCGGCGGGCCGAACACCCTGGTCGAGCGCGGCCTGCGTCGCGGGACCCACGCGGCCGTCGCGACCGATGCCCGCGGCCTTCTGCAGCGCCCACACGGCCTGCTGGGTACCCGGACCGAACACGCCGTCGGGGGCCGCGCCCCAGTAGCCCAGGTCGACGAGCCGCTGCTGGAGCGCCGTGACCCGCTCGCCCGTGCTCCCGCGGACGAGCTCGACGGTCGCGGGGTCCGGCTCTGCCGGCGGCGGCGGTTCGACGGGCGGGGGCTCTGGTGCCGGTGGCGGCGCGGGCTCGACCGTGGGCGTCGGGGTGGGGACCTCGGGAGCCGGGCTCGGAGCG
Organism: Oerskovia jenensis; assembly: GCF_016907235.1. NCBI lineage: Bacteria > Bacillati > Actinomycetota > Actinomycetes > Micrococcales > Cellulomonadaceae > Oerskovia > Oerskovia jenensis. The sequence continues at coordinate 1,433,679 of NZ_JAFBBO010000001.1, read as the reverse complement.
GGGGACTCGCTCGGTGTCGTGGAAGGTCGCGGAGTGCTGCGCGAGGACGCGCTCGGGGACGCCGACGCCGTTCCCGAGCCGCTCTCGACCCGCGGGCCGAGCGCGTCGCACCCGCCCACGAGCAGCATCGCGAGCACGGCGGCCGTCGCCGCTGCCCAGGTCTTCCTCGTCGATCGATCCGTCATGCGAGCTCCCCCTCGAGGTGGGGTCCTCCGCAGACCCCGTGTGACCACGGTCCCACGACGTACCGAGGCGTGGCGCCTCCTGGGGGCAGGGGTTGCGCAATCGTTGTGAAGCATGGGGACGGGGGCGACTGCCCCGGGACGTGCCCGCGCGGCTGCGTGAGAGGTCTCTCACGCAGCCCTCATGTCCACATCACACCAGGGCGGTGTCCTTGCTCCCATGGACACCGCTGCGCAGCTCCTCACCGGTCCCCGGGCGGGTGACCTCCTGGAGGCAGCGCTCGCCGTCGATCACGTGACCCTCGGTTCGTGGCGCGTGCACCAGGTGCACGCCCGCCCCGGCGCCGAGGTGAGCGTGGGGTACGAGGTCACGGTGCGCGGAGGGGGCGACGGTGCCCGCCCCCCAGCCGGACGACCCGAGTATCTCGTGGCCACCACCGCGGACCTCCCGCCGGACGTCGTCGAGCGGCGCGGGATCCTGCGCCTGGTGGACGGCGAGCAGACCGTCCACGTGTGGCGCCACCCCGTGGACCCCCTGCTGCCCGGTCTGGCGACGGCCTGCGACGCCGCGGCGCTCACCGACCGGTGGCGCTCGCTCGACCCGCACGCTCCCCTCGTCCTGGGGCTCGACCTCGTGACGTACCGTCCGTTGCGTCGCGCCGTGCTGCGGGCGCGGACGACCGACGGCGACGTCTATCTCAAGGTCGTCCGTCCGGACAGGGTGACGGACCTCCGCATCCGCCACGACCTCTTCCTGGTCGCGGAGGCCGCACCCATGGGCTACGCGCTCTCGGCCCCGCCCGCCGCGCCGCGCGTGCTCGCCTCGCTCGGCGAGGGCATCCTGGTGCTCGCGGCACGGCCGGAGGAGACGCTGGCCTCGGCGATCGCGTCCACCCCGAGGCACGAGCAGCCGTTCACGATCGACCCGCAGGAGCTGCTCCGCGCCCTCGGGGCTCTCCCGAGGGACGCCGTGCTGCTCGAGCGGCGGACCGCGTGGGCCGAGCGGTCCGAGCACTACGCGCGCGCCGCCGTCGGGCGCCTTCCCGGCCATGCCGCGCGCATCGAGGCGCTCGAACGCTCCCTGCGCCGGATCGTGGCCGACCGGGACCCCGGACCCGTGGTCGCGACGCACGGCGACTTCTACGAGGCGAACGTCCTGCTCGTCGGCGGAGCCGGGTGTCGACGTGTCGCCGCGGTGCTCGACGTCGACACCCTGGGACCCGGCCACCGCATCGACGACCTGGCCTGCATGACGGGCCACCTCGCGGTCCTGGAGACCCTCGCGCCCCAGGTCTACCCGGGCGTCCAGGGCCTCGTCGACCGGTGTCTCGCGGTGTTCGGCGAGGCCACCGATCCGATCGGGCTGCGTGCGCGCAGCGCGGGCGTCGTCCTGTCCCTCCTGCCGGGCGCGCCCCGCGAGGCGCTCGCGGAGGCCTGGCTCGGTGTGGCCGAGGAGCTCCTCGCGGGAGCCGAGACGCGTCTGAGAGTCCTCTCACCTCCGGCTCCTGCTCCTCTCATGCCCGGCTGTGAGCCTCGTGACGACGGGGCAGCGGTTCGGCTGCCCATCGTCTGAGGAGGTAGAACCATGGACGCACGCAAGATCTGGATCGCGACCGGCACGCTCGGAGTGCTCGGCGTCGGGCTCGGCGCGACGATGGCCGCAGCCGAAGCGCGCGCGGACGTCGATGCCCCCGCCGTCGTCGAGTCCGGCGACGCCGCGACGACGACGCCGGGCGTGGGCACGACCCCGAGTCCCTCGGACCTCGACCGGTCGAGCTCCACGACGACCGTGTCGACGAACACCGCGGGATCGGTGGTCTCCGCGCAGACCACGGCCACGGCAGCGAGCCCGGTGAGCTCCCAGAGCCCGGTCTCGGCACAGACGTCCCCGTCGGCGCCCACCCCCTAGGGCGGGCGCCCCGGCGGGGCGACTCAGCGGTCGGCGCGTCACCGACCGTACGTGAGAGGGCGGAGGCACACGGGCCTCCGCCCTCTCGTCGTCCCGTGGCCGCTGCGGTCCACGGCCGGCAGCGGCTCAGGCTGCAGGGTCCGCCAGCCGGTAGCCCATGCCACGGACCGTCACGACGCGCTCGGCACCGAGCTTGTTGCGCAGGTACCGCACGTAGACGTCGACCACGTTGGAGCCCGGGTCGAAGTCGTAGCCCCACACCCGCGACAGCAGCTGCTCACGGCTCAGGACCTGACCGGGGTTGCGCAGGAACGTCTCGGCCAGCGCGAACTCGCGGGCGGAGAGGTCGACCTCACGGTCCTCGGTACGGGCCCGGCGGGTGCGCAGGTCCAGGCTGAGCGAGCCGTGCGAGAGGACCGTGACCTCCCCGGCGGGCTCGGTCCGCAGGCGCAGCCGGATGCGCGCCAGGAGCTCCTCGAAACGGAAGGGCTTGACCATGTAGTCGTCGGCACCGCCCTCGAGCCCCGCGACGGTGTCGGTCACGGACGACCGGGCCGTGAGGATGATGACCGGGATGGTACTGCGGGAAGCGCGCAGGCGGCGCAGGACGGTGAACCCGTCCTGGTCGGGGAGGCCGAGATCGAGGATCATCAGGTCGTAGTCCCCGGTCTGGGCGAGGTCGTAACCCTCCCGGCCGGTGGTCACGGCGGCGCTCGCGTATCCGGCGGCCCGCAACCCCTTGGTCACGAACGACGAGATCCGGGTCTCGTCCTCGACGACGAGGATCTGGCTCACAACGATGTCCTTTCACCCTGACTGGCCCGAGAGATGACCGGGATCTCCATGGTGAGGGGTGTCTCGGTCGTGCTGGCGAGGGGAGACCTCGGGACGATGGAGGCCGTGCCCGGGCCACCGTGGTCCGCGGTGTCGGGGACGGCGGCCGAGGGGCCGGGGTCGAGCGGGAGGTCGAGCGTGAAGGTCGAGCCGAAGCCGCGGGTCGAGGAGACCTCGACCCGTCCTTCGTGTCCCCCGGCGATCGCGCTGACGATCGCGAGGCCGAGCCCCGCACCGTCCCGGAACGCCGGCTCGCGCTCGGCCTGCGCGAACCGGACGAAGATGCGTTCGAGCTGGTCGGGTGAGACACCGATCCCCTCGTCGCGCACCCAGAGGCGGATCCGACCGTCACGTACCGCGGAGCCCAGGGTGATCGTGGAACCGGGCGCGGAGAACTTCACGGCGTTGGACGCGAGCTGCAGCCAGGCCTGCGTGAGGCGTTGCTCGTCGACGTGAGCCGTGACCCCGGTACGCGCGTCGACGGTCCACCGACGGTCGCCCAGCAGACGGGCCTTGTCGAGGATGTCGTCCGTGAGCCGCCCGAGGTCCGTCTCCTCGAGCCGCACGAAGTCGGGGCTGCCCGCCGTGGCGAGGGTCATGAGGTCGTCGACGAGACGGTGCATCCGGTCGAGCTCGTCGAGCGCGAGGTCGCGGGTGCTCGCGGCGTCCTCGGGATCGCCGGGGTCCATGAGCTCGAGGTGCCCCCGCACGATCGTGAGAGGGGTGCGCAGCTCGTGCCCGACGTCGTCGAGGAGCTCGTGCTCGGCGTCGAAGGCGGCGGCGAGGCGGTCCAGCATCTCGTTGAACGCCTGCGTGAGGTCCGAGATGTCGTCGTTGCCCGTGACGGGGATGCGCTCGGAGGTGTGGGTGTCGCTGATGCGTCGGGCGGTCTGGCCGAGGAGCCGCACCGGTCGCAGGAGACGCCCCGCGACGAGCCAGCCCACGGCCGCGATCAGCAGCAGGGCCACGACCGCGATGATCGCGTAGGTCCGGAACACCTGGTCGAACTCGGCGTGCTCGGCGCTGCGGTCGAACGCCAGGACGAGCGCCGACGGGACGTCGCCGTCGGTCACGGGCACGACGAGGACCCGGTAGCTCGAGACCGGGGTCGTGATCTCCCGGAGCACCACGTCCCGACCCGTCGAGAGGGGTTCGAGCGCGTCCATGAGGACCTCGTCGTCCTCGAGCCGCAGGGGCACGGGCGTCGCGGCGATCCACTGCGCCCGGCCGCCGCGGAACCCGATCATGCCCTCGTGCGGGGCGGGGACGGTCTGCCGCATCGCGGTGTTCACGAGGTCGTCCGAGGACGTGAACCTCTCCCCGGTCGAGGGGTGCACCCCGTCGTGCGCGAGGGCCTCGAACTCCTCGAGCGAGCGCATGAGCGACTGGTCCATCCGGTCGTCGACGTGCGCGCGCTGGGCCGTGTAGGCGACGCCCCCCGCGATGATGAGGCCGAGAGCGGCCAGGGCGAGCACCGCCCCGAGGATCCGGGCGCGGACGGTCTGGAGCCGGGAGGGGGCACGGTGGGGCGCGGGCCCGGTGCCCGGGGTGTGCTGCGCCATCATCCGTTCCCCGTGTCTGGTGTCCACATGCCGTCGTTGTACTCGTCGGACGGGCGGTACATGCCGTCGTCGTACTGCTCGCCCGGGTGGTACATGCCGTCGTCGTAGGTCTGGTCAGGGGTCTTGCCGACCGTGTCCGTCCCGCTGCGGGGCGGGGCGGGCTGGACGGGGACCAGCGGCGAGCTCGGCGTCACCGGTTCGTCGTCGCCCTCGCTGTCGTCGTCCGGCTCGTCGTCGGTCGTCTCGTCGGGTGGCGGCGTGGGGGTCGGGGACGGCGGGGTGCTCTCCACGGGGGTGGGTGCCGGCGTCAGCACGACGAGACCCCGCAGGTCGCGGTCGGGCGGGCTCGCCGAGACGAGTGCGACCGCCCCGGCGCCCCCGCCGAGTGCGATCAGCACGAGCGCGATCACCCACACCGTCGTCCGTCGCATGGCGCGAGTATCTCGGGTGCGCATGAGAGAGGGATGAGAGCGTGTGTCACCGGTCGCCGTGGCGTCCTCGTCGACGCCCTCGCCGGTGTCCATGGCTCGGGGGGTCACCGTGCCGACCGATCGCCCTCAGGGGTGGGTGCGTCCGACGGCGCCACGGGATCCTCGGCGAGCCAGGCGTCGACGCCCGCGAGCAGCCGTGCCCGTGTCGCGGCCCCGGCACGGCTCGCCCGGATCGAGGACCTGGCCAGGTCCGCGAGCTCCACGTCGGAGAACCCGTGCTCGGTCCGCGCGGACTCGTACTGCGCCACGAGGCGCGAGCCGAAGAGCAGGGGGTCGTCGGCGCCGAGCGCGACCTGGGCCCCCGCGTCGACGAGCGCCCCGAGCGGGACCTGCGCGCCGTCGTCGTACACCCCGAGCGACACGTTCGAGGCGGGGCACACCTCGAGCGCGACCCCGCGCTCGACGACCCGCTCGAGGACCCGCGGGTCCTCGACCGAGCGCACCCCGTGCCCGATCCGGTCGGGGTCGAGATCGGTGAGCACCTCGTCCACGTGGTCGGGGCCGAGCAGCTCGCCCCCGTGCGGGACGAGCGCGAGGCCCGCCCGGCGGGCGATCGAGAAGGCCGGGGCGAAGGCCGCGGTGTCCCCGCGCCGCTCGTCGTTGCTCAGCCCGAAGCCCAGGACCTCGCCCGGGCCGTCGCCCACGTACTGGGCCGCGAGACGCGCGAGGGTCCGCGCGTCGAGCGGGTGGCGCATGCGGGAGGCCGCGACGATCACGCCGACCTCCGTCCCGGTCGCCGCACTGGCCCCCCGCGCTGCGTCGAGCACGATCTCGACGGCCGGCGAGATGCCGCCCACGAAGGGCGCGTACGAGGTCGGGTCGACCTGGATCTCGAGACGGCCCGACCCCTCGGCGGCGTCGTCCTGCGCGGCCTCGAGCACGATCCGGCGCATGTCGGCCTCGGAGCGCACGCACGCGCGCGCGGCGTCGTACAGGCGTTGGAACCGGAACCAGCCGCGCTCGGTCGCGGGCAGGCGCAGCGGGTCCCCGTCGAGCAGGGCCGACGGGAGCCGTACGCCGTACTGCGCGGCGAGGTCGTGCAGCGTCGCCGGTCGCATGGAACCGGTGAAGTGCAGGTGGAGGTGGGCCTTGGGGAGCTTCGCCAGATCACGCACAGAGGCAGTCTCGCACCCCGGCCGTCCCGGCCGAGGGCTCGCGCCACGCGACCACGGACCCGGGGGCCGCCACGGACCGGGTGAGATCACGCCCCGGGCAGGATCCCCCGCTCGATCGCGACGGTCACGGCGCGCGTGCGGTCGTCGACCCCGAGCTTGGCGAAGGCGCGCAGCAGGTGCGTCTTGACCGTGGCCTCGGAGATGAACAGCTCACGCCCGATCGCGGGGTTGCTCAGCCCGCGTGCGACGAGTGCGAGGACCTGGGCCTCACGCGCCGTCAGGCGCTCGCCCGGGGCACGCACCGACGTCACGAGCCGGGTCGCGACCGTGGGCGCCAGGACCGTCTCGCCGCGGGCCGCGGCGCGGATGCCCGCGACGAGCACGTCGCGCGGGGTGTCCTTGAGCAGGTAGCCCGTCGCGCCGGCCTCGACCGCGCGCAGGATGTCGGTGTCGGTCTCGTACGTCGTGAGCACGACGACGCGCGGGCGCCTGGCCCCCGGCGCGCAGGAGCCGAGGATCTCGGTCGTCGCGCCCACGCCGTCGAGCACGGGCATGCGCAGGTCCATGAGCACGACGTCGGGGACCAGCTCGCGCGCGAGCGTCACGCCCTCGCGGCCGTCGCCCGCCTCGCCGACGACGACGAGGTCCGGCTCGGCCATGAGCATCCCGACGAGCCCCGAGCGCACCACGGGGTGGTCGTCGACCACGAGGACGCGGACCGGGGGAGCCGACGAGGACGCACCGGTCCCGGTCGCCGAGACGGTCGTCCTGGGGCGGGAGGGCGAGGAGGACGGACGGTCGGCGGTCGAGGTCACGGGTGGCTCCGGGGGAGAGGGGTGGGCTGGGGCGGGGCGCCGGCGGGGTGGTCGGCGGGCACGGGCAGCTCGACCCGGACGCTCGTCCCACCACCCGGGGGCGACAGGACGCGCACCGTGCCCTCGCCCTCGGCGACGCGTTCACGCATGCCGCGCAGACCGAACCCTTCCACGACGCCCGGTCCGAGCCCCCGACCGTCGTCCGTGACCTCGAGGACGACCGTGGCGCCGTCGGGTGCCGACCTCTCCGGGCCGCCCGGCCCCGCCCCCTCGCCCAGGGAGACGACGACGGAGCTCGCCTGCGCGTGCCGGCGCACGTTGGCCAGGGCCTCCTGCGCGGACCGCAGCAGGACGACGTCCTCGGCGCTGCCCAGCCCCGGGACGACCGACAGCCGCAGCGTCACCGCGACCCCCGACTCGTCCTCGAAGCGGCCGGCCAGGCGCTCGATCGCCTCGACGAGCGTCGCGCCCTGCAACGGCACGGGGGAGAACGCGGTGACGAGGGACCGGGCATCGGCCAGGTTGTCGCGCGCCGTCGTCTCGACGAGCGCGAGCCGGTCCCGGGCCGCGGCGATGTCGTCGCGGTCGAGGTCGGCGCTCGCGGCCTGGGCGAGCATGACGACGCTCGTGAACCCCTGCGCCAGGGTGTCGTGGATCTCGCGGGCCATGCGCTCGCGCTCGGCCGCGACCCCGGCCGCGTGGTGGACCGTCCCGAGCTCTGCCTGCGCGGCGTGGAGGTCGTCGACGAGCTGGGCATGGCGTGCGGTCTGGAGCATCGTCTGGCCGACCCAGATCCCGAGCAGGATCGAGAAGGCGAGCGCGACCCCCATCTGCGGTGCGGCCCTCGTGAGGGCCTCGCGGGAGAACCCGGACGCGGCCGTGAGCGCGAGGGTCGTGCCGACCGCGAGCAGGGTCGAGAGCACGAGGCTGACCCACCGGCGCTCCGAGAGCATCCAGATCTGGGTGAACGCGACGAACAGCAGGAACGTCCCGAGCTGGTTCTGGATCACGGCGACGTCGGTCGCGACGATCAGGATCAGCAGGTAGGTGACCGCGAGGCGCTGGTCGCGGTTCCGCGCCGCCGGCCTGCCGAGGAACGTGTACGCGAGCAGGATCACGCCGATCGCACCCAGGGCCACGGCGAGCCGGTCGGGCTCGTTCCCGGCCAGGAGCAGCGCGACCGCGCTCAGGAGCACCACGACGTAGAAGCCCACGTCCCACCACACGACCACGTGGTCCCACGAGGACTCGAAGCGGTCCAGCGCGGAGCCGGTCGACGGGCCCTGGCCCGCGGCGGGGTGCACGGGGCGATCGCCTGCGGCGCGCTCCGTCGCCGGCCGGTCCACCGGGCTCTCAGCCGTCGTCACGCCGCCTCCACCTGAACGTCCGGACCCCTACCACGAGGCCCACGACGAGCCACGCCACCAGTACAGCAGCCGTTGCGCCGTGCTGCCACGACCCGCTCGGCTCGAGGGCCGCGGCCTCGGGCGGCAGGAACACCGAACGCATGCCCTGCGCGAGCCACTTGAGGGGGAACACCGAGGCGATCTGCTGCATCCACGAGGGGAGGGCGAAGAACGCGAAGAACACGCCCGAGATGAACTGCAGCACCAGGACGATCGGGGCCACGACGGCGCTCACGGACTTCCCGGAGCGGGGGACCGAGGAGAACGCGACGCCCAGCACCGAGCCGGTCGCGGTGCCGAGCACGAACACCCACGTGAACGTCGCCCAGGCCGCGGCGGTGGTCGGCATCGGGACGTCGAACGCCGTGGTGGCGAGCAGCAGCAGGGCGGCGGTCTGGACGATCGTGACGAGCAGGACCTGCCCGATCTTCCCCAGGAAGTAGGAGGTCGCGGGCAGGGGCGTCGCCCGCAGGCGCTTGAGCGTGCCGTCGTCGCGCTCGACCGAGATCGAGATCGCGAGGTTCTGGAAGCTCGTGAGCATGACGCCCGTGGCGACCATGCCCGGCAGGAAGTACTGCGCGTACGGCACGGATCCTGCGGCACTGCCCTGTTCCTCCTGCCCGAACACCGTCGCGAAGATCGCCATCATGATGAGCGGGTACGCCAGGATGAAGACGACCGCGTCGCGCTCGCGCAGGAACGCGAGCATCTCGATCCAGGTCCGCCGCAGCCCGATCCTCACGGTGCCGGGCAGGGGCCGCCTGGCGGGCAGCTCACGGGTGGGGGCGCTCTGGGCGCTCATCGGGAGACCTCCTGGGTGAGGGACGGGGACGAGGGGTCGGCCGGGTAGGCGTCGGGCGACGGCACGGAGGCCGGCGGGGTCGCGGACGGCGCGGACGGCCCGGTGGGCGTGGCCCCGATGAGCTCGAGGTACACGTCCTCGAGGCTCGGCTGGAGCACCCGCAGGCCGGGCACCTCGCCGTCGGGTCCGGCCAGGCGTGCCGCGAGCGAGGTGACCAGCGCGGTCGAGTGGTCGGTCCGCTCGGCGTGCGTGACGCCGTCCGCCTCCCACCGCACGACGGGGCGCAGCGCGTCCGGCCCACCCAGGTCGGCCGGCGCACCGAGCGCGACGACCTTCCCGTCCCGCACGACGGCGGCGCGGTCGGCCAGGTGCGCGGCCTCGTCGAGGTAGTGGGTCGTCAGGAGGATCGTGGTGCCGCCCGCGCGCAGGGCCAGGACGAGGTCCCAGAAGCTGCGGCGAGCCTGCGGGTCGAACCCGGTCGTGGGTTCGTCGAGGAACAGCAGCTCGGGGTCGCCCACGATCCCGAGCGCGACGTCGAGGCGGCGACGCTGCCCGCCCGAGAGCTGGCGGGCGCGCGTGGACACCTTCTCCTGCAGCCCGACGGCGGCGATCACCTCCTCGGGGTCTCGGGGGGCCGGGTAGAACGTCGCGAAGTGGTGCACGAGCTCGCGCACCGTGAGCTCGGCCTGGTCACGCGAGTCCTGCAGCACGACGCCGATCCGGCTGCGCCACTCCCGTCCGGCGAGCGCGGGGTCCTCGCCCAGCACCTGGACCTGCCCGGCGTCGCGCTTGCGGAAGCCTTCGAGGATCTCGACCGTCGTGGTCTTGCCCGCGCCGTTGGGGCCGAGGACCGCGAAGATCTCACCGCGCTCGACCGTGAGGTCCAGGCCGTCGACGGCCTGCTTCACGACGCCGCCGCGCTGCGCGTACCGCTTGGTGAGCCCCCGGACCTCGATGGCCGGGGAGCCCGTTCCTGCTCGGGGAGGAGTCCTGTCTCTGCTCATGGCTCCAGCCTTGTCGGCGGGGCCCGTGCGGCGCGACGACCGGTCGGGTGGACGGGGCGTCCACCGACCGGTGGACCCCGAGGGGGACGCCCGGGCACCGCCGAGGGCGACGCCCCGACCCGGCCCGGGGACGAGCGTGCCTGCCGCGCCCCGTCCGGTCACGGCCGCTACTGTCGGCCGCATGAGCGACGCCGCGATCACGCTGACGGTCCTCGCGGCCGCGGTGGTCCTGTTCGTGTGGAACCGGCTGCCGGTCGCGGTGGTCGCCCTGGGCGTCGCGCTCTCGCTCCACCTCACGGGAGTCCTCACGGTCGAGGAGGCGCTCGCGGGCTTCGGCACCCCGACGGTCGTCCTCATCGCTGCACTGTTCGTGGTCGCCGAGGCGCTCGACGCGGCCGGCATCACGGCCTGGGCGGGGCAGCAGCTCATCGACCGGGCCGGCACGAGCCCGGCCCGGCTCATGGTGCTCATGCTGGTGCTCTCGGCCGTGCTGTCGGCCCTCGTGACGCCCAACGGTGCGGTCGCGGCGCTGTTCCCCATGGTCGTGGTGCTCTCGACCCGTCTGGGGCGGTCGCCCTCGCAGCTTCTGCTGCCGCTCGCGTTCGGGGCGCACGCCGGGTCGCTCCTCCTGCTGACGGGCACGCCGGTCAACGTGATCGTCTCCGCGACGGCGCTCGCGGAGACGGGGACCGGCCTGGGGTTCTTCGAGTTCGCGCTGGTCGGGCTCCCGCTCCTGGCGGGCACGATCGTGGTGTGCGTGCTGTGGGGGCCGCGCCTGCTGCCCGACCGCAGCGCTCGCTCGCTGTCGCGCGACCTCACGGGGCTCCCGGCCGAGCTGCTGCGCGAGTACGCGCCGTCGGGCGTCATCGCGCGGCTCGAGGTCCCGACGGGTTCGCCGCTCGTCGGGGTCGCGACCGACGCGATCGACACGGGTGACCGGGCGGTGCACGCGGTCGCGGTCCAGGACGGCGCGGGCCGCCCGTCTGCGGGGGTCGTGGCGGGCGGCCGTCTCGTGGTGCGCGGGAGCCGTGCGGGCGTCGAGGCGTTCGCGGCGTCGCGCGGTCTCGTGGGGGCCTCGCCCGGGCCCGACGGCGAGGAGGTCGTCTGCGGTCTCGTCTCGCGTGAGCACGGGGTCGCCGAGGTCATCGTCCGCCCACGCTCGGGCCTGATCGGTGCGCGCGTCTTCCCGGGCATGATCACGGACTCGGGCGAGCTCGTGATCCTGGCCGTGAAGCGGCTCGGGGAGGTCCTCGAGCCCGCGGACGACGGGGAGAACCGCCCGGCGGCCGACCCGCACGAGCACGAGATCGTGCTGCGCCCGGGGGACGCCCTGCTGCTCCAGGGGACGTGGGAGGCGCTCGACCGGCACACCGACGACCCGGACGTCCTCGTGGTCGACACCCCCGACGCGATCCGCCGTCAGGCCGCACCCCTGGGTCGGCGCGTCGTCCCGGCCGTCGTCGTGCTCGCGCTCATGGTGGTCGGGCTCGCCACGGACGCGCTGCCCGCGGCAGTCACGGCCGTCGGCGCGGCGATCGCGATGATCCTGCTGCGCGTCGTGACGACGCGACAGGCGCAACGGTCCATCTCGCTCACGACCGTGATCCTCGTGGCGGGCATGATCCCGCTGTCGACCGCGATCACGGCGACGGGGGCCGCGGAGATCGTCGCGTCCGGGCTGATCGACCTGGTCGGTGGAGGAGGGCTGACGCTCCTGCTGCTGGGGATCTTCGTGCTGTGCGCGATCCTCGGCCAGCTCATCAGCAACATGGCCACCGCCCTCGTCATGATCCCGATCGCGGGGTCGATGGCCGCCGAGCTGGGGATCTCGCCCGTGCCGCTCCTGATGTGCGTCGCGGTCGCGTCGGCGGCGGCGCTCCTGACCCCCGTCGCGACGCCCGGCAACATGATGGTCATGGAGCCCGGTGGCTACCGGTTCGGCGACTACTGGCGGCTCGGGCTGCCCGTGCTCGTGGTGTACCTCGTGGTCGCGGTCTTCCTCGTGCCGCTGGTCTGGCGGCCGTGAGGGGAGCGTGCGTCCCGCTCCGCGCGCGCCGGCCGGTCGCGTCCCGTCACGTCGGGCGGGCGCGCCGGGGGAGCGGGGAGCCGGGCCCGACGACGCACGCTCCGCCGTCGGGCCCCGCGCCTCACTGCAGGTAGATCTCCGCCCCCGGGCCCAGCGGGAGACCCAGCAGGTACCAGCCGACCAGCAGCGCCGTCCACACGAGCAGGAGCGCGACCGTGTAGGGCAGCATGAGCGAGATGATCGATCCCACGCCGACCTTCTTGCGGTACCGCTCGGCGAAGATGACGATGAGCGCGAAGTACGGCATGAGCGGCGTGGCCACGTTGATGGGGGAGTCGCCCACGCGGTAGGCCGCGACGGCGAGGTCGGGCGAGATGCCGAGCTGGATGAACAACGGTACGAAGATCGGGGCGAAGATGGCCCACTTGGGCACGACCCCGCCGATGAAGATGTCGATCACGGCCGTCATCGCGATGAGCCCGATGATGAGGGGGACCGTCCCGAGGTTCGCCTGCTCCAGGGCGTCGGCCATGTTGACGGCAGCGACCGTGCCCAGGTTCGAGTAGTTGAAGTAGGCGATGAACTGGCTGATGATCAGCAGCAGGAAGATCAGACCGGACAGGCCCGCGATGGTCTTCGTCATGGGGTTGATGACGTCCATGCTGTTCGTGATCGTCCCCGCGCCCTTGCCGTAGCACAGGCCCATGACGAAGAAGTAGATCAGGATCAGGAAGATGATGCTGCCCATGAGGGGCGAGCCCTCGATCAGGCTGCCGGTCTCGGGGTTGCGCAACGGTCCCCAGGACGGGAGCGTCAGCAGCAGCACGAGCGCCGTGACGCCGATCAGGCCGAACCCGGACCACTTGAGCCCACGCTTCTCCGCGGTGGTCAGCTCGCCCGACGGAGCGGGCGCTGCCGCGCCGCCCGAGTCGTGGTCGTCGGCCGCCGGGGCCTCGTCCTCGCGGTAGGTGCCCAGGCGTGGCTCGACGAACTTCTCGGTCACGAGCGTCGCGACCAGGGTCACCACGAGGGTCGAGACGATCGCGAAGTAGAGGTTTCCCGTGATCGAGACGTGCTGCGCGGGGTCGGCGATCGACTCGTTGGTGATCTCGGCGAGCATCCCGTCGATCGGGGTGATGAGCAGGTTGACGCCGAACCCGCCGCCCACGCCCGCGAACGCGGCCGCCAGGCCCGCGAGCGGATGTCGGCCGAGCGTGTGGAACACCGCCGCGGCCAGCGGGATGAGGACCAGGTAGCCGGCGTCGGTCGCGATCGAGGACAGGACACCCAGGAACACCACGATGAGCGTGATGAAGCGCGCCGGGGTGACCTTGACGAGGCGCTTGATGAAGGCGCCGATCAGGCCGACCTCCTCGGCGAGGCCCACGCCGATCATGGCGACCACGATCACGCCGACGACCCCGAACCCGTTGAAGTTCTCCACGGGCGACGTGAAGATGAACCGGATCCCGTCGGCGCTCAGGAGGGACTCCACGGAGACCGTGACCTGCTCGACCTGCGGGTCCTCGCTCTGGTAGGGCGCGTCCCCGACGAGCTCCTCGCCGCTCGGCTCGACCTGCTCGGCGACCTGCGCCTGGTCGAACGTGACCGAGGTCCCGGCGAGGTAGAAGGCGTGCGAGAGCAGGATGATCAGGGCGATGAGGCCCAGGAAGATGATGGCGGGGTGCGGGACCTTGTTCCCGACCCGCTCGATCCCGTCGAGCATGCGCTCGAGGGGGGTACGGCGTACGACCGCGGCATCCGACATGTCGGCCTCTCGTCCCGATCGGCCCGCGCGGGTGCGCGAGCGCTCGGGGCAAGTATGGCGAGGAGATCGTGTGGAGGCTCGGTGAGTCTCCGGCGGAGGTGGGTGCGGTCGCGGTCGCCGGTCGCCGCGGCCACCCTCCGCTACCCTGGAGCTGAAGGAAGCTCGCCGTGCGCACCGTGCGACTCGAGGCGCGGTCCGTCCCGGATCGGGGTCGCGAGGGGTGCGGGGTGCTCACGCGGGCCCGGCCGTCGGCCGACCGGACCGGGCGGCGGACGTCGCCTCATGAGGCCGGTTCGACCACGGGGCTCGGTTCGCGTACAGTATTCCTTCGGTGGCAGGTGTCCACCCGATGTTCTCTGCCTGTACGGCAGGTTCTCGGGGTGACGCCGATCACGAAGGGCAGTGGCGCAATTGGTAGCGCAGCGGTCTCCAAAACCGCAGGTTGCAGGTTCGAGCCCTGTCTGCCCTGCAAGGCGTCGTCCCTCCCGGGGCGTGCGCGTAGTCCGGCAACGGGTTACACCACGAGAGGTCAGCATCGGTTTCGGTTTCAACGTCACGTAGTGGGGATGAACAGTGAGCGAATCGCCATCAGAGGCGTTGGGTGCTGAAGGCGTGCGCGCCGGCGGTGACAAGAAGAAGAGCGACGCGAAGAAGGGCAACATCTTCTCGCGCATCGCGCTCTTCGTCCGCCAGGTGATCGCCGAGCTCAAGAAGGTCGTCACCCCCACTCGTTCCGAGCTGATCACCTACACCACCGTCGTCCTCGTCTTCGTGGCCGTGGTCATGGCGTTCGTGACGGTGCTCGACTACGGGATCGGCCAGGCCGTCCTGTGGGTCTTCGGGGGCTGATCCCCGGAGGGCGCCCCGTGCCGCGAGCTGTTCGCGGCACCGGAGCAGTGTGCGCCCGGAGCGTATGGACCGGTACCGGTCCCGTCAGTTGCATGTTCGCGTAGTCAGCAGAAAGCAGGTTCGTTCGTGTCCCAGGAGTCGCTGGACCAGGCGGAGAACGTCGATCCCACCGAGCCCGTCGCCGAAGGCGCCGAGGCCGAGCTCGACGCGCCCGAGGCTGCCATCGACGAGGTCGAGGCGGACGTCGAGGCGCAGGACACCCCGGACACCGAGGTGCAGGACGAGGAGTCGGCCGAGGCTGACGACGAGTCCCGCGTCGACGAGGACGGCGACGTCCTCGACGACCTCGACCCGGTCGAGGAGTTCAAGAAGGACCTGCGCACCAAGCCCGGTGACTGGTTTGTCATCCACTCCTACGCGGGCTACGAGAACCGTGTGAAGGCCAACCTGGAGAACCGCATCCAGAGCCTGAACATGGAGGACTTCATCTTCCAGATCGAGGTCCCCATGGAAGAGGTCGCGGAGATCAAGAACGCGCAGAAGAAGATCGTCCGTCGCGTCCGCATCCCCGGCTACGTCCTGGTGCGCATGGACCTGACCGACGAGTCGTGGGGCGCGGTGCGCCACACGCCCGGCGTCACCGGCTTCGTGGGGCACACCCACCAGCCCGTGCCGCTGACGCACGACGAGGTCTTCTCGATGCTGGCCCCGACGATCGAGCCCAAGGCCGAGGCGGGCAAGCCTGCCGCGACCGCCCGGGCGCCGTTCGAGGTCGACTTCCAGGTCGGCGAGTCGGTCACGGTCACCGACGGCCCCTTCGACACGCTCCCCGCGACGATCTCCGAGATCAACGCCGAGGGTCAGAAGCTCAAGGTCCTCGTCTCCATCTTCGGCCGGGAGACCCCGGTCGAGCTGTCGTTCAACCAGGTCGCCAAGATCTGACCCTGCTCGACAGCACCTGCAACCGGGTCATCGCCCACGGCGTCGGCCCAGACACAGAAAGCACGGATTCTCATGCCTCCCAAGAAGAAGGTCTCTGGGCTGATCAAGCTCCAGATCAAGGCCGGCGCCGCAACTCCCGCCCCGCCGATCGGCCCCGCGCTCGGTCAGCACGGCGTCAACATCATGGAGTTCTGCAAGGCGTACAACGCCCAGACCGAGTCGCAGCGCGGCAACGTCATCCCCGTGGAGATCACGGTGTACGAGGACCGCTCGTTCACCTTCATCACCAAGACGCCCCCGGCAGCCGAGCTCATCAAGCAGGCCGCCGGCGTCGACAAGGGATCGCCCACGCCGCACACGGTCAAGGTCGCGAAGCTGACCTCCGCCCAGGTGCGCGAGATCGCTCAGACCAAGCTCGAGGACCTCAACGCGAACGACCTCGACGCCGCGGCGCTCATCATCGCGGGCACCGCCCGTTCGATGGGCATCACGGTCGAGGGCTGAGCACCACCCCCTCCGGACCGGTCCTGACCGGTCCTCCGGTCGGCCTTTTCGCCGACCAGTCATGATTCATCAGGTCCCGGCGGGTTCGCCCGCCGGGACAGTGGCAGGGTCCGCGCGGACCCGTCGACCACGACTGCTCGAGAAGGAGAAGCAGATGGCAACGCGCAGCAAGGCGTACCGCGCCGCAGCGGAGAAGATCGACCACGACGAGCTCTACTCCCCGCTCCAGGCCGTCCGCCTGGCCAAGGAGACCTCGCCCACCAAGTACGACGCGACCGTCGAGGTCGCCTTCCGTCTCGGTGTCGACCCCCGCAAGGCGGACCAGATGGTCCGTGGCACGGTCAACCTCCCCCACGGCACGGGCAAGACCGCCCGCGTCCTGGTCTTCGCGAACGGCGAGAAGGCGGAGCAGGCTCGTGCGGCCGGCGCCGACATCGTCGGTGGCGACGAGCTCATCGAGAAGGTGGCCGCAGGCTTCACGGACTTCGACTCCGCTGTCGCGACCCCGGACCTCATGGGCAAGGTCGGTCGTCTCGGTAAGGTCCTCGGCCCCCGTGGTCTGATGCCGAACCCGAAGACCGGCACCGTCACGATGGACGTCGCGAAGGCCGTCGAGGACATCAAGGGCGGAAAGATCGAGTTCCGCGTCGACAAGCACGCGAACCTCCACTTCATCATCGGCAAGGTCTCGTTCGACGAGAAGGCGCTCGTGGAGAACTACGCCGCAGCGATCGAAGAGGTCCTGCGTCTGAAGCCGTCCTCCTCGAAGGGCCGCTACATCACCAAGGCGACGCTCTCGACCACGATGGGCCCCGGCATCCCGCTGGACCAGTCGAAGGTCTCGAAGCTCCTGGAGGACGACGCGGCCTGATCGCCTCGTTCTTCTGCCCGACGGCGTCTCTCCCCTTCACGGGGAGGGGCGCCGTCGGGCTTTTGTCGTCCTGGGGTCCTGCGCGTGGTCCGCCGTGCGTCGAGGGCCTGACGTCGACGCGGCGATATGCCCTGTTCGTTCCTCCGGTGACGTGATCCGCCTGGCGCTGGCCGGAGACGTTCACTGTCCCGATCGTCCCGGTTCATCACCGGTCTGCTTGGCGCGGTCAGAGTGATGCCTGTCTGGACAAGTGAGTCTCGCGACGCCGTCCGGACATCACATCCATGACGTGCACCATGACGACTGAAGGGTTGGACATGCGCAAGATCGCACACCTGGCACTCGCCGGGAGCCTGGCGGCGGGGACGTTCCTCGTGCCGGCGGCCGCAATCGCGGCAGAGGCAGAAGCCCCCGTCCTGCAGGGAACTCGTACGGACAAGACGCTCGTGATCGGCCTGGACGGCGCACGGCTCGACAAGATCGAGGCGGCCTCGACCCCGAACCTGCACGCGCTCATGCAGCGCGGGACGTACGGGCACAGCCTCCTGTACGCCACGAGCGACGCGGCGGAGGTGAGCCAGCGCGGGGCCCAGACGGTGTCGGGCGCGGGCTGGTCGACGATCCTCACGGGCGTGTGGACGGACAAGCACAACGTCCGGGACAACTCGTTCGCCGGCAAGAACTACGCGCAGTACCCGAGCTTCCTCGACCGTCTCGAGCAGGTCGACCCGAGCATCGCGACCTTCGCGGCCTCGACCTGGGCGCCGATCACGTCGTCGGCGAGCAACGGGGACATCGTCTCGGCCGGGGTCGACCTGCGCCTCGCGACAGGCTCGGACGTCACGACCGAGCAGGCCGCGATCACCTACCTCGGGACGCAGGACCCGGACGTGAGCTTCATCCACCTCGACGACATCGACGGCGCGGGCCACGGTCACGGCGCGGACGCGGCGCAGTACACGGCCGAGCTCGAGGTGCAGGACGCCCGTATCGGGCGGATCCTCGCCGCGATCGAGGGGCGCCCCTCCCGCGCGGCCGAGAGCTGGAACGTCATCGTGACGGCCGACCACGGGCACCTTCCCACGGGTGGTCACGGCGGAAGGGCCCAGACCGAGCGTGCGACGTTCGTCGTCGCGGCGGGTGACGGCATCGAGGCGCGAGGCAGGCAGGAGAACCTCGCGATCACCGACATCGCTCCGACGGTCATCCGTCAGGCGGGTGTCGCGGTGGACCCGGCGTGGGGCCTCGACGGCACCCCCATCGGTGACGACGTCACGGACGACTTCGACAGCCTGCGCCCCGCGCTCTCGGCGCGCGTCGACGAGACGGGTGTCCCCGCGGGGACGCTCGGCTTCACGACCACGCCGCCGTCCGGCTGGAGCGTGGACAACTCGGTCATGCCGTCAGGTGGTGTGACCGAGTGGCGCGGCTGGTCGTTCACGACGCAGACCTTCTGGTCCGCGGCGGAGCCGGGGCAGGCGCGCGAGAACTTCACGCGCGGACGGGACGTGATCGCGGTCGCGGACTCGGACGAGTGGGACGACACGAGCCACGGCGCGGGGAAGTTCGACTCGACGCTCGTCACGCCGGCGTACGCGGTCGCGGGCAAGGAGCAGGCCGTGCTGAGCTTCGAGCACTCCTACCGCCACGACCGTGCGCAGGTCGCCGAGGTGCTCGTGAGCTTCGACGGCGGTGCACCCGTCCAGGTGGCTGCGTTCCCTGCGAGCGACAACGGGAAGCGCACGATCGTGACGGACGTCCCGGCCGGGACGAGGACCGTGCAGTACCGCTTCCACTACAGCGGGACCAACGACTGGTTCTGGGCCCTCGACCAGGTGCGCTTCGCAGCGCTCGGCGGGACCGACCCTGCTGGTTCGGAGGGCGTCGCGCTCCAGGCGGTCGTCGAGGAGCCCGTCGTCGAGGGCAGGCTCTCGATGACGGTGGCGAGCGACGGCGCACCCGTGACGCTCGCGGGCGGTCTCGATGGTGACCACCTGACCTACACCGCGGCTCTGCCCGTCGTGAGCGTCTCCGACACCCGCCTCGAGGCCGCGGGATGGGCCGTGTCCGGGCAGTCGACCGCGTTCTCCACGGGGGCGACGACGTTCGGTGCCGAGCAGCTCGGCTGGACGCCTCGCCTGGTGCTGGCCAAGCCGGGCGTCGTCGTCGGGCAGCGCGTCTCCTCGGCGCTGGGTGGGGGAGCGGGCCTGTCGGTCCCGCAGACCCTCGCCGGCGCCGACGCGATCGGTCGCACGGGCACGTCCGACGTCACGGCCGACCTCGCTCTCGAGCTCCCGGCCGACACGGCGCCGGGTGCGTACGGTGCGACGCTGACGATGTCGCTCTTCCCCGTCGACTGACCGCCGAGCGCGAGTGGCCCGGCCCACGGGCCAGGGCTCCGCGCGCAGCACAGAGCCGCTCGGCTCTCCACTCCCTGGGAGGAGCGGAGAGCCGAGCGGCTCTGGTCGTGCGTCGCCTGGTGGCGGTCTCAGCAGGCGCCGAGGTCCTTCCACACGCCCCAGTCGCTCGGGGTGGGGGCGTCGCCGCGGGTCCACCACTTGGCCTGCCACGTGCGGCCGTTGTGGGAGACGGTGTTGCCGCCGGTGTAGATGGTCGTCGAGCTCCAGGGGGCGGCCGCGCAGGTGGCGCCCGTCGTTCCGCCCGTGGTGCCGCCGGTGGTCCCGCCCGTGGTGCCGCCGGTGGTGCCGCCGGTGGTGCCGCCGGTGGTCCCGCCCGTGGTGCCGCCGGTGGTCCCGCCGGTCGTACCGCCGGTGGTGCCCCCGGTCGTGCCGCCCGTGGTGCCACCGGTCGTGCCACCGGTCGTGCCGCCCGTGGTCCCTCCGCCGGAGCCCGTGCCCAGACGCGCACCGACGGCCGTCGCGAGCGCGTAGTTGTTCTTCTTGTCCCAGTTGATCGACCAGGTCATGACGCCGCCGATCTTGCCGTAGGGCGTCGCGGGCTTGAAGGCGCCGCAGTTCGTGCCGGTCTCGAGGCAGTCGACGGCCTTGATGACGTTGGCGATGGGCTGGTACCCGCCGCCGGCCGCTGCCTGGACCGCGGGGACTCCGATGCCGACCTGGTCGGGGCGCAGGCCCATCTGGAGCTGGATGCAGCTGAGCGCCGTGAGGAAGTCGACGCTGCCCTGGCTGTAGACCTGCTGGTTGCAGCCCATCATCGCGCCCGAGTTGTAGTACTGGGTGTTGACGATCGTCAGGATGTCCTTGATGGCGAGCGTGAGCTGGTAGTAGCCCATCGAGGTCGCCTGGTAGTCGATGGTCTGGGGGGCCATCGCGATGATGAGGTTCGGGCCGGCCTTGGCCGAGAGCTGGTGCAGCGCGCTCGACATGTAGGTGGCGTTGATGCCGTGCTCGAGATCGATGTCGACGCCGTCGAAGCCGTACTCCTGCATGAGGGCGTACGCGGTGTCGGCGAAGTTCTTCGCCTCGGTCGCGTTGGAGACGATGACGTTCCCCTTCTCGCCGCCGACCGACAGGATGACCTTGCGGCCCTGGGCCCGGATCGCTGCGATGTCGGCCTTGAACTGGGGCACGGTGTACCCGTTCAGCTCGGCCGTCGAGAGGTTGAACGTGATGCCGCCGGGGGTGCCGGTCAGGTTGTCGGCGAACGCGACGGCGACCAGGTTGTAGGCGGGCGGGATGTCGCTGAGCGGCATGACGACCGAGCCGTTGTTGAAGTTGTGCCAGTAGCCCGTGAGCCACTGGTGGCCCGGGGCGGGCGCGGCCGCGACGGTCGTGGGCTGCGCTGCGGGCTGCGGGGCGGCCTGGGCGCTCGTGCCGGCGAGCGCGAGGCCGCCGAGGGCGACCGTGGCTGCGGTCAGGGCCGCGAGCAGGCGGGCCGGACGGCGCGTGCCGTCGGCGGGGTGACGATGGGTTCTCACGTGGTGCTCCTCTAGCAGGGGTCCGGGACGTCGTCGTCTCACCAGGACCGTCCGAGTGGCCGATCAAGGTCGGCCATGCCGACGCTACGTGAGCCACGTCACGCCTGTGATGAGGGGTTTCACCATTTCTCCGCGCGCGGGCGGTACGGGGATCCCCCTACGGGTCGCGTACCCGTACACGCGAGATCTCGCGGCCCGACGGTGTCGCCCGGGTCGCGTGCAGGAGGTCGCCGAGGTCGTCGGGGCCGATGCCCGAGAGACGTCTCGCGAGCATGTATCAAACGCGTCGCCGGTCCCTCTCTCCCGGCAGGAAGGGGTCCGGTGCACCATCGGCCCGCCGAGTCGAGCGTCTCCGAGCATGGGGTGAAGGGAGGTCCTGTCGTGGCAGAAATGCTTGTCCCACCTGGGCAGACGCCTCTAGAATCGGGTTCCCCCGATTCACCCGCGCACGACCGAGAGCAGACGGCGCACCCAGCCATGACACGGATCACCGAGGACGTCCCGGAAGTCGACGAGCCGGAGGTGAGTCTCGGAGATCGTGCCGCGGCCGCGCTGCTCGACTACCGCGAGGGCAAGCACCAGGCACTGGCCGACTTCGTGCGAGAGGCCACGCCGTTGCTGTGGCACACGGTCAGGGCTCAGGGAGTCGTCCGCGAGCAGGCCGACGACATCGTCCAGAACACCTGGATGGCCCTGGTGCGCAACGCGCACACCATCCAGGAGCCGCACGCCGTGCTCAAGTGGCTCCTCGTGACCGCCAAGCGCGGCGCCTGGGAGGCCGTCCGCAAGCAGCGTGACGACCAGAAGCGCAGGACCGAGCTGCCCGACGACATGCTCGACGGGCCCACGGGCACGCTGCCCTCTTCCGACCCCACCCCCGAGGCCCAGGTCCTCGACGTGGAGCGCGACCGCCACCTGTGGCGCGCCGTCCTCCGGCTGCCGGAGCGCTGTCAGCAGCTGCTCCGGCTGATCTCGTTGGCGGACCGACCCGACTACAAGTACATCTCGAGCGCCATCGGCATGCCGGTGGGCAGCATCGGGTCCAACCGTGGGCGGTGCTTGGCAAAGCTCCGCGACATCATCGAGAGCGAGCAGGGGGACAGGACATGGGAAACATCATGAGCGCACCGTTGGGGTACAGCCCCGAGGAACCGCTGGACGCAGTGGACCTCGAGATCCTGGCGGATCTCGCCCGCATCCACGCGACGCTCGACCCGGTGCCCGACGGGCTCGTCGAGCGGTCGCTGTTCGCGATCACGCTCGCAGGACTGGAAGCCGAGGTCATGGAGCTTGAGTACGTCCGTGTGCCGGAGATGTCGGTCCGAGGTGAGGCGCCGCCGATCGAGGCGCGCACCATCACGTTCACGGCCGAGTCGCTCACCGTCATGATCACGCTGTCCGCTCGTGACGACGGCCGGATCCGGATCGACGGCTGGGCCGCGCCGGCCGGAGAGCTGACGGTCGAGCTGCACCGACCGGACGGGATGGTCTCGACCGTCGCCGACGAGGACGGCCGGTTCGTCTTCGACGCCGTCGGGCCCGGGCCTGCGAGCCTGCTGCTCCGTGCCCCCGGCGCCGACGGCGACGCCGTGACGACGCCGATCATCGAGCTCTAGCCGTCCTTCTCGGAATTCTCGGAGCGTCGGGCCGATCGACCTGACGGCAGTCCCCTTCGTGCATTGGAGCACCGATGAGTGAGACCCCTGAGCAGTCGGCCACGCCGCCGGTCCCGCAGGGCGGGCGCCCCTTCGGCGACCGGCCGAACCGGCTGCAGTGGCGGACGCGGACGCTCGACCCGATCACCGCACCCCGGCGGGCAGGGCAGTCCTCCCCGCACCCCACCTGGTACGTGGGGGACCGGGTCCTGGTGCCCGAGTCGCCGGACGACCTGACCGGCAACCGCTCGTTGCGCTGGCTCGAGGAGGCCGCGGCGAAGTTCGACCTGACGGTCGAGGTCGAGGAGACCAGCAGGAGCGACGCCGAGCTCATCACCCGGGCAGGGCTCGACCCGGAGACGACCCGCGACCTGCGACGTGTCTTCGGGCTGTCGGCGCGGCTGCGGCAGAAGGGCGGCAGCGAGGGTGAGCTCCCCGACGCCTGGAAGGTCATCGAGAAGCTCGGTGGACGCTTGTGTCCCGACGACAAGTGCAGCCCACGGGTGGGGCTCGACCACATGATCGCGCCGGCGGCGGGTCCAGCCATCGGCGGCCAGCCGTACACGCAGCCGTTCCCCTACACGCAGCCCTTCCCGTACACCCAGCCGTTCCCCTACACCCAACCCTTCCCGTACACGCAGCCTTTCCCGTACACGCAGCCCTTCCCGGTCACGGGGACGGCCGAGTACGCGAATCCGGGCTCGGGTGGCCGGACGCCCGTGAACTGGGTCGGTCCGGTCCCCGCACGACGCCTTGCGGTCGGTGCCGACGACTTCACGGGGGCGGACGGGACCCGCCGACCCGTCGTGGCGGTCCTGGACACGGGGGTGGGCGCCCATCCCTGGTTCGACGCCGCCCCCGACTCGCGCGGGACGATCGTCGTGCGAGACCCCGAGCTCCTCGGGGAGCCGCTGTCCGTCCTCCCGGAGACCGAGTACGACTACGAGGACCCCGAGATCGGCGGTGTGTCGATCTCTCCCTTGACCGGTCCGCTGGACCCGGTCGCCGGGCACGGCACCTTCATCGCGGGCCTTGTCCACCAGAAGTGCCCCGACGCGCTCATCCTGGCCCCCCGTCTCTACGGTGGCGCCGGGGTCATCCCGGAGCGGGACCTCCTGCGCTCTCTGCGTCGCGTGCTTCTGTGGCACGTGCTCGGACTCGTCGGGCGGGACGGCTACGCTCCGATCGACGTCCTGGTCCTCTCGCTCGGGTACTACCACGAGCGCCCCGAGGACGCGGACTTCGACGCTCCCTTCGGCACGGTCCTGCGGGCGCTGCGGCGCTACGGGGTGCTGGTCGTCGTCTCGTCCGGGAACGACGGGCAGACCAGGCCGAGCTACCCCGCGGCGTTCGCGCCGCGGATCGACCGGCGGCAGACGCCGCCCGTACCGCTGCCGGGAGTCGCGCTCCTGCGCGACGAGCCGCCCGTGCTCACGGTCGGGGCGCAGAACCCGGACGGGACGACCGCCCTGTTCAGCAACGACGGGCCGTGGGTCACGTGCGTACGTCCTGGGTCGGCTCTCGTGTCCACGGCGCCGACGACCATGGACGGTGCGGTGGCCCCCAGCCGCTGGCTCAAGGAGCTCTGGTCGGAGGGCAACCGGGCCACGATCGACCCGGAGGGGTTCCAGGGTGGGTTCGCGAGCTGGAGCGGTACGTCGTTCGCGGCGCCGGTGCTGGCCGGCGAGCTCGCGTCGTACCTGCTGGACGACGCCGCAGCCGACCCGACGTCGCCGAGCGCCGTGGTGCCGGGTGAAGGAGCCCCAGGACGCTGCGCGTGGCTGTGGCAGTCCATTACCCTGGCCACTGGACTGGTCCCCACGGAGGTGACCACGAAATGAGGTGACGGCGTGGCGCGCAGCGGTGACCGGACCCTGCGCGCGCGCCTGGAGCACGCGTCGGCGACCAACGCGCGGGGCCGTCATGCCAGGGCGGCGCAGCTCTTCCGCGCCATCCTCGCGGACCTCGAGGAGCCGGCCTTCGTGGACGACCCGGACAACAGCTATGCCCACGTCCGTGGGCTGATCGGTCTGGCGATCTCCCGGTTCGAGTACGAGGGCGACGTCGATCGTTCGCTCGAGCTGCTCGAGGAGGCCCAGGCGTGGGTCGAGGCCCACGGGCCCGAGGACCTGCAGCTCGTGGTCGGCGGTCAGCGGGGCCTGCTCCGGCTGCGCACCGGGCGGGTCGTCGAGGCGGTCGAGGAGATGGACGCCGCCGCTCGGTTCATCGACGTGGCGAGGCCGCTCGACGCCGCC
This sequence comes from Oerskovia jenensis, assembly GCF_016907235.1. Classification (NCBI taxonomy): domain Bacteria; kingdom Bacillati; phylum Actinomycetota; class Actinomycetes; order Micrococcales; family Cellulomonadaceae; genus Oerskovia; species Oerskovia jenensis. The sequence continues at coordinate 1,408,791 of NZ_JAFBBO010000001.1, read as the reverse complement.
GTCCTCCTCCTCAACCGTGGTTCGCTGCACCTCGAGCTGGGCAACCTCGATCGGGCCGAGGCCGACCTCGCCGAGGTGGTTCGTCGCGCGGAGGTCATGGGGGACCCGCTGCTTGCGTCCAAGGCGCAGCACAACCTCGGCTACGCGAAGTACCTCGGGGGTGACCTGCCGACCGCCCTGCGGGCCATGGAGGAGGCCGAGCGTGGCGCGCCCGACCGGCACGCCTCGGTCGGCCTCATCGACAAGGCGCAGGTGCTCCTCGAGGCAGGACTGCTCTCCGACGCGGACGCGACGCTCGCCGAGGCGCGCGAGCACCTCGCCCGCAACAGGATGGTCAGGGACGTCGCCGAGGTCGAGCTGTTGCGCGCGCAGTGCCTCGTCGGGCTTCGCCGCTACAGCGAGGCGCAGCGTCAGGCCCGCGCTGCCGCGGCCCGGTTCGACCGGATCGGCAACGACCCCTGGGCCGCCCGGGCACGGGTCGCCGAGCTCCAGGCACGGCTCGCCGAGGACCGCTCGGCCGGTGTCTCGGTGGGCGTGGCACGCCGTCGGGCCGCCCGCGCGCTCGCGCTTGCGGACGTGGGGGCCGCGCTCGGCGAGGCCGGTGGACGCGGGGTGACGGTGCCGGCTCAGCTGCTCGCCGCCGAGTGGCTCCTCGCGGCGACGGACCCGGCGGGTGCGCGCGAGGTCCTCGCACGCGTTCCCGGGCACCTCGGGCGCGTGGCCCTCCCGCTCCGGCTGCAGCACCAGGCCGTGGCGGCTCAGCTCGCGTTCGACAGCGGGGACCGCGCGGCCGCGCTCCGCGCGGTGCGCAAGGGGCAGCGCATGCTGGCCGAGCACCGTGAGGGACTGGGGTCGGTCGACGCCGTGACGGCCTCCGCGGTCCACGGGGTACGTCTGGGACACGTGGACGTGGCCGCGGCCCTCCGTACGGGCCGGGCGGCGGCCCTCCTCGACGCCGTCGAGCGTGGACGCGCGACGGTCGCGGGCAGCGGCAGGGTCGTGCCGCCGTCCGACGTCGAGTCCGCCGATCTCCTCACGCGTGCGCGCAAGGAGATCGAGTCGGCGAGGCTCCTGGGAGCGAACCCCTCGGGTGAACGGCTCGAACGCCGGCGCGCGCACCTGAACGAGGCTCGACGGTTGCAGGAGGCCGCGCGGCGTCGGGCCTGGCAGGACGGCGGGGGAGCGGCGACGCCGACCGCGGTCACGGCGCGTCGACTGCGCAGTGCCCTGTCGTCGGCGAACCCGTCGACGGTCGTCGCGGACTTCGTCGTCGCCGACGAGACGCTGCGCGTCCTGCGTGCGGACGCCTCGGGGCTGAGCATGATCCGGCTGGCCCCCATGGTGGAGGTCGCCGAGCGCATCCGGCGCACGCGCGCGGACCTCGACGTCCTGTCGAACGGTCTGATCCCGGCGCCCATGCGGGCCGCCGCGCGGGCGTCGCTGGACCGGAGCCTGGCGTGGTTGGACCGTGAGGTCCTGGCGCCGATCGACGCGCAGGGTGACCTGCACGTCGCCGCACGGGACCTGCTGCTCGCCGTGCCGTGGTCCTCGCTGCCCTCGCGTGCGGGACGTCGGACGTGGGTCAACTCGTGGATCGACCTGCAGGAGGCGACGGTCGAGCAGGCCAAGCCCGACGTCGTCGTGGTGGCCGGCCCGGGACTGCGGGCCGCGGTGTCCGAGGCGGAGGCCGTCGCGCAGACGTGGGAACGCGCGACCGTCCTGTCCGGCGAGGAGGCCACGTGCTCGGCCACGGTCGAGAAGCTGCCGTCCGCGGCGGTCGTCCACCTCGCGACCCACGGACGGCACGAGACCGACAACCCGTTGTTCTCCTCGCTGCGGCTCGCGGACGGCCCGCTGTTCGCGTACGAGCTCGACGGCGTCGACCTCCGCGGCGCCGTGGTCGTCCTCTCGGCCTGCGAGGCGGGGCTGTCCACGGTCCGGATCGGTGGTGAACCCCTGGGGCTCACGAGCGTCCTGCTCCGGCTCGGGGCGGCGGCCGTGGTCTCGAGCGTCGCCCCTCTGCGGGACGACGTCGCCGCGCGCGTCATGCCCGAGTTCCACGGCAGGCTGCGGTCCGGGGCGACGCCGGGCGACGCCCTCGCGTCCGCGATCGCTCACGAGGACGAGCCCGTGCCCCTGGTCTGCTTCGGCCCGCTCGTCGTCTGAGGGCGGGTGGACCTCGGCCGAGGTTCCTCCTCCGCGACCTGGCGGCGGGTGCCGAGCGGCGCCGTCGGGCCGGATTTGGTCCACGCGCCCGCGTCACGTAACCTGTTCCAGTACCCAAGACCGCCGGTCGTACCGTCCTGCCCGCTGACTCGTCAGCTGCAGTCCGGACCGAAGTCCCGCAGAAGTGCGGAGGCCAGCGCAGGTGAGAGTTCACGGAGCGGGCGAGAGCCTGCACTTCGAGCCCCGCGCCTGCGCGGGGCTCTTCTCGTCTCCGCAGGACCTCACCCCCCAGGGCCCCCGCCCTGCGGAGACCGGTGGCACCACCACCGGAAGGATTGCCATGGCGAGGCCGGACAAGGCAGCCGCAGTCGCAGAGCTCACGGAGAACTTCCGCGAGTCGAACGCGGCCGTGCTGACCGAGTACCGCGGGCTCACCGTCGCGCAGCTCAAGCAGCTGCGTCGGTCGCTCAGCGGCAACGCAACCTACGCCGTGGTGAAGAACACGCTGACCGCCATCGCGGCCAAGGAAGCCGGCATCGAGATCGACGCCGACTTCAAGGGCCCCTCGGCCATCGCCTTCGTGACCGGTGACCCGGTCGAGGCGGCCAAGGGCCTGCGTGACTTCGCCAAGGCGAACCCCGCACTGGTCATCAAGGGCGGTGTCCTCGACGGGCGCTCCCTGACCGCTGCGGAGATCACCAAGCTCGCGGACCTCGAGTCCCGCGAGGTCCTGCTGGCCAAGCTGGCCGGCGCGTTCAAGCAGCCGCTCTACCAGGCGGCGTACCTGTTCAACGCGCCCGCTTCGCAGGCCGTCCGCACCATCGATGCCCTGCGCCTCAAGCAGGAATCGGAGAGCGCTGCCGCCTGATCCTCGTCTGAGGATCACGCAGCACGCACACACCCCCTCTGCTTCCAGCAGGGCTCTGTGGATCGTTGACAGGGCCGCTGCCGAGCACCAACCGAAAGGACCGCCATCATGGCGAAGCTCAGCACCGAAGAGCTCATCGAGCAGTTCAAGGGCCTCTCCCTCATCGAGCTCTCCGAGTTCGTGAAGGCGTTCGAGGACGCATTCGAGGTCACCGCAGCCGCTCCGGCCGCCGTCGCCGTTGCAGGCCCCGCGGCCGCTGCCGCCGAGGAGGTCGAGGAGAAGACGGAGTTCGACGTCATCCTCGAGGCTGCCGGCGACAAGAAGATCCAGGTCATCAAGGAGGTGCGTGCCCTCACGAGCCTCGGCCTGAAGGAGGCCAAGGACCTCGTTGACGGCGCCCCCAAGCCCGTCCTGGAGAACGTTGCCAAGGACGCTGCTGACAAGGCCAAGGCTGCCCTCGAGGGCGCCGGCGCAACCGTCACCGTCAAGTGATCACTGCCCCTCGGGGCGGTATCGCATGACGGGTCACCTCGCGTGACCTGACAGGTAGCACAGGCGACGAGGCCCGTATCCCTTCGGGGGTGCGGGCCTCTCGTCGCCTCTTCGTCTCCCGGCCCGACGCCCGAGCCCGCCTTCCTCGTGAAGGTGACCGGCGCCGTCGGGCAGGGAGTTTCTTCGTGTTCTTGGGCGGCATATGGCGGCCACCGAGAAGATGTCCTCACCGGCCTGGTGGGGGAGTGCAGTGGCGTGACGACGGCCTTGACAGGCCGCGATTTCGCGCGGCTGGACACGCTTGACTGGGCCGGGTATGCTAGCGCTTTGCGCTCGCGTGTGCCCTCGGCACCCTCTGACTGCCCGAACCGTCTCCGGTGTGCGTCCATCGTGCACCACGGCAGCCTCAGGGGGAAGAGGTCCTCCAGCCACGCAGCGTACAGCGTGCAATCGATCTGCAGGGAAGGACCCCTCTTGGCTGCCTCGCGCACCCCTTCTGCTCCGTCCGCCGACGCTATCGCGAACCGCACCGCTTCCCGGCGCGTATCTTTCGCCAAGATCTACGAGCCTCTCGAGGTGCCCGACCTGCTCGGGCTCCAGACCGAGAGCTTCGACTGGCTGCTGGGCAACCCGGCGTGGCGCGCGCGCGTCGACGCCGCGGCGGCTGCCGGTCGCCAGGACGTCCCCGCGACGTCGGGTCTCGAGGAGATCTTCGAGGAGATCTCCCCGATCGAGGACTTCGGCTCCTCCATGTCTCTCTCCTTCTCCAACCACCGCTTCGAGCCCCCGAAGTACTCGGCCGAGGAGTGCAAGGAGAAGGACTTCACCTTCGCCGCGCCGCTGTTCGTCACCGCGGAGTTCGTGAACTACAACACCGGTGAGATCAAGAGCCAGACGGTCTTCATGGGCGACTTCCCGCTCATGACCGCGCGCGGCACCTTCATCATCAACGGCACCGAGCGCGTCGTCGTCTCGCAGCTCGTCCGTTCGCCCGGCGTGTACTTCGAGCGCCAGGCCGACAAGACCAGCGACAAGGACATCTACTCCGCGAAGATCATCCCGTCGCGCGGTGCGTGGCTGGAGTTCGAGATCGACAAGCGCGACGCCGTCGGCGTCCGTGTCGACCGCAAGCGCAAGCAGTCCGTCACGGTGCTGCTCAAGGCCCTCGGCCTGACCGAGTCGCAGATCCGCGAGGAGTTCGCCAACTTCCCGTCGGTGCTCGACACGCTCGAGAAGGACCACGTCCACACCGAGGAAGAGGCGCTCGTCGACCTCTACCGCAAGATCCGTCCGGGCGAGCCGCCCACGGTCGAGGCCGGTCGCTCGCTCCTCGAGAACTTCTACTTCAACCCCAAGCGCTACGACTTCGCGAAGGTCGGCCGCTACAAGGCGAACAAGAAGCTCGGCGTCGACGCGCCCCTGGCCGACTCCACGCTGTCCGTCACGGACATCGTCGCGACGATCAAGTACCTCGCCGCCCTCCACGCCGAGGTCACGACGCTCCCCGGCACGCGTGCCGGCGAGCCCGTCGAGATCCGCGTCGAGACCGACGACATCGACCACTTCGGCAACCGTCGTATCCGCGCCGTGGGTGAGCTCATCCAGAACCAGGTCCGTACGGGCCTGTCCCGCATGGAGCGTGTCGTGCGCGAGCGCATGACGACCCAGGACGTCGAGGCGATCACGCCGCAGACCCTGATCAACATCCGCCCCGTGGTGGCGTCGATCAAGGAGTTCTTCGGCACCTCGCAGCTCTCGCAGTTCATGGACCAGAACAACCCGCTCGCCGGCCTGACGCACAAGCGTCGTCTGTCCGCGCTGGGCCCGGGTGGTCTGTCCCGTGACCGCGCCGGCATGGAGGTCCGTGACGTCCACCCGTCGCACTACGGCCGCATGTGCCCCATCGAGACCCCTGAAGGCCCGAACATCGGTCTGATCGGCTCGCTCGCCTCCTACGGGCGCATCAACCCGTTCGGTTTCATCGAGACGCCGTACCGCAAGGTCGAGGCGGGCAAGGTCTCCGACGAGGTCGTCTACCTGACGGCCGACGACGAGGACCGCTACGTCATCGCCCAGGCGAACACCGAGCTCAACGCCGACGGTTCGTTCCGTGCCGAGCGCGTCCTGGTCCGCACCAAGGGTGGCGAGACGGCCGACGTCCTCGGCACCGAGGTCGACTACATGGACGTCTCGCCGCGCCAGATGGTGTCGGTCGCGACCGCCCTCATCCCGTTCCTCGAGCACGACGACGCGAACCGCGCACTCATGGGTGCCAACATGCAGCGTCAGGCCGTGCCCCTGGTCCGTTCCGAGGCCCCGCTCGTGGGTACCGGCATGGAGCGTCGTGCAGCCATCGACGCCGGTGACGTCATCGTCGCCACCAAGCCCGGTGTCGTGACCGAGGTCTCCGCGGACCTGATCGTCGTCGCGAACGACGACGCGACCACGACGAGCTACCGCGCGGCGAAGTTCCGCCGTTCGAACCAGGGCACGTCGTACAACCAGCGCGTCGTCGTCGACGAGGGCGCACGCGTCGAGGTCGGCTCCGTGCTGGCGGACGGTCCCGCGACGGACGAGGGCGAGCTCTCGCTCGGCCGCAACCTGCTCGTCGCGTTCATGTCCTGGGAAGGCCACAACTACGAGGACGCGATCATCCTGTCGCAGCGCCTCGTGCAGGACGACGTCCTGTCCTCGATCCACATCGAGGAGCACGAGGTCGACGCCCGCGACACGAAGCTCGGCCCCGAGGAGATCACGCGGGACATCCCGAACGTCTCCGAGGACGTCCTGGCGGACCTCGACGAGCGCGGAGTCATCCGCATCGGTGCAGAGGTCGGCGCGGGCGACGTGCTCGTCGGCAAGGTCACGCCCAAGGGCGAGACCGAGCTGACCCCGGAGGAGCGCCTCCTGCGCGCCATCTTCGGCGAGAAGGCCCGCGAGGTCCGCGACACGTCGCTCAAGGTTCCCCACGGCGAGTCCGGCACCGTCATCGGTGTCCGCGAGTTCAACCGCGAGGACGGCGACGAGCTGCCCGCCGGTGTGAACCAGCTCGTCCGCGTGTACATCGCGCAGCGACGCAAGATCACGGACGGCGACAAGCTCGCCGGCCGTCACGGCAACAAGGGCGTCATCTCGAAGATCCTCCCCGTCGAGGACATGCCCTTCCTCGAGGACGGCACCCCCGTGGACGTCATCCTCAACCCGCTGGGTGTCCCCGGTCGTATGAACGTCGGCCAGGTCCTCGAGACCCACCTCGGGTGGGTCGCGAAGCAGGGCTGGGACATCTCGCAGACCGACGGTGCGGCCGGCGAGGGCGACCTGTCCTGGAAGGAGCACGTCCCTGCGGTCGCCGCTTCGTCCGAGCCCGGACGCCCCGTGGCGACCCCGGTCTTCGACGGGCTCGAGGAGGAGGCCCTCACGGGTCTGCTCTCCACGACGCTCCCGAACCGCGACGGCAACCGCATGGTCGGCCGCGACGGCAAGGCACGTCTGTTCGACGGCCGCTCCGGCGAGCCGTTCCCGGAGCCGGTCTCCGTGGGCTACATGTACATCCTGAAGCTCCACCACCTGGTGGACGACAAGATCCACGCCCGCTCGACCGGTCCGTACTCGATGATCACGCAGCAGCCGCTGGGTGGTAAGGCGCAGTTCGGTGGACAGCGTTTCGGCGAGATGGAGGTGTGGGCGCTCGAGGCATACGGCGCGGCGTACACCCTCCAGGAGCTGCTGACGATCAAGTCCGACGACGTCCCGGGCCGCGTGAAGGTCTACGAGGCGATCGTCAAGGGCGAGAACATCCCCGACTCGGGCATCCCGGAGTCCTTCAAGGTCCTCCTGAAGGAGATGCAGTCGCTGTGCCTGAACGTCGAGGTGCTCTCGAGCGACGGTGTCTCCATCGAGATGCGTGAGTCCGACGACGACGTGTACCGCGCTGCCGAGGAGCTCGGCATCGACCTGTCGCGTCGCCCCAACGCAGCATCCACGATCGACGAGATCTGATCTCGGAAGCGGTGGGGGCATCCGTGAACGGACGCCCCCACCGCCACCCGACACTCTGTAGCACCTCCACCGCGCCGGCCGGGACGAACCCCGGACAGGCCGGCAGACGAAGGAAGTAGGACCACCTTGCTCGACGTCAATGTCTTCGACGAGCTGCGTATCGGACTGGCCACGGCAGACGACATCCGTGACTGGTCTCACGGCGAGGTCAAGAAGCCTGAGACCATCAACTACCGCACCCTCAAGCCCGAGAAGGACGGACTCTTCTGCGAGAAGATCTTCGGCCCCACCAGGGACTGGGAGTGCTACTGCGGCAAGTACAAGCGTGTGCGCTTCAAGGGCATCATCTGCGAGCGCTGCGGCGTCGAGGTGACGCGCTCGAAGGTGCGCCGTGAGCGCATGGGCCACATCGAGCTCGCCGCACCCGTCACGCACATCTGGTTCTTCAAGGGTGTGCCCTCCCGCCTCGGTTACCTCCTCGACCTGGCGCCGAAGGACCTCGAGAAGGTCATCTACTTCGCCGCCTACATGATCACGTCGGTCGACGTCGAGGGCCGTCAGGAAGACCTCCCCAACCTCCAGAACGAGATCGACCTGGAGAAGAAGGAGATCACGGACCGTCGCGACAACGACATCAACACCCGTGCCCAGAAGCTCGAGGCCGACCTGGCCGCGCTCGAGGCCGAAGGCGCTCGCGCCGACGCCCGCCGCAAGGTCCGCGACTCGGCCGAGCGCGAGATGGCGTCGATCCGCAAGCGGGCGGACGCCGAGCTCGACCGTCTGGACCAGGTCTGGGACCGCTTCAAGAACCTCAAGGTCGCCGACCTCGAGGGCGACGAGATGCTCTACCGCGCCCTCCAGGACCGCTACGGCAACTACTTCGAGGGCTCGATGGGCGCCGCGGCGATCCAGAAGCGCCTCCAGGACTTCGACCTGGTCGCCGAGGCCGAACTCCTGCGCGAGATCATCCGCAGCGGCAAGGGCCAGAAGAAGACCCGTGCGCTCAAGCGTCTCAAGGTCGTCAACGCGTTCCTGACCACCACCAACTCGCCCACGGGCATGGTGCTGGACGCCGTCCCGGTCATCCCGCCGGACCTGCGCCCCATGGTGCAGCTCGACGGTGGCCGCTTCGCGACCTCGGACCTGAACGACCTGTACCGCCGCGTGATCAACCGGAACAACCGCCTCAAGCGTCTTCTCGACCTGGGTGCGCCGGAGATCATCGTCAACAACGAGAAGCGCATGCTGCAGGAAGCTGTGGACTCGCTCTTCGACAACGGCCGTCGTGGCCGCCCGGTCACGGGCCCCGGCAACCGTCCCCTGAAGTCGATCTCCGACATGCTCAAGGGCAAGCAGGGTCGATTCCGTCAGAACCTGCTCGGCAAGCGTGTCGACTACTCGGGCCGTTCGGTCATCGTGGTCGGCCCGCAGCTCAAGCTGCACCAGTGCGGTCTGCCCAAGCAGATGGCCCTCGAGCTCTTCAAGCCGTTCGTGATGAAGCGCCTCGTGGACCTGAACCACGCGCAGAACATCAAGAGCGCCAAGCGCATGGTCGAGCGTGCTCGCCCGGTCGTGTGGGACGTCCTCGAAGAGGTCATCACCGAGCACCCCGTGCTGCTCAACCGTGCACCCACGCTGCACCGCCTCGGCATCCAGGCCTTCGAGCCCCAGCTGGTCGAGGGCAAGGCGATCCACCTGCACCCGCTCGTGTGTGCCGCGTTCAACGCGGACTTCGACGGCGACCAGATGGCCGTGCACCTGCCGCTGTCGGCCGAGGCCCAGGCCGAGGCGCGCATCCTCATGCTCTCGAGCAACAACATCCTGAAGCCGTCGGACGGTCGTCCGGTGACCATGCCCTCGCAGGACATGATCATCGGTCTGTACCACCTGACGAACGACAAGAAGGACGCCAAGGGTGCGGGGCGTGCGTTCAGCTCGGTCGCCGAGGCCATCATGGCCTTCGACGGCGGTTCGCTGGACCTGAACGCCGAGGTCAGCATCCGCATGGACGGTCTCGTCTTCGCCGAGGGCGAGGCCCCTGAGGGCTTCGTGCCGGGGGAGCCGTTCGTCTTCGGCACCACGCTGGGTCGCGCCCTCTTCAACGAGACGCTCCCGGTCAGCTACGGCTACGTCAACGGCATCGTCGACAAGAAGAAGCTGTCGACGATCGTCAACGAGCTCGCCGAGACCTACCCCAAGGTCGAGGTGGCTGCCTCGCTCGACGCGCTCAAGGAGGCCGGCTTCCGCTGGGCCACCCGTTCGGGTGTCACCATCGCGATCTCCGACGTCGCGACGCCGAGCGAGAAGGCCGCGATCCTGGAGGAGCACGAGGCACGTGCGCTCAAGGTGCAGCAGGAGTACGAGCGTGGTCTGATCACCGACGACGAGCGCCGTCAGGAGCTCATCGAGATCTGGACGCAGGCCACCGACAAGGTCGCGACCGCGATGCGTGCGAGCTTCCCCGAGCGCAACACCGTCTACACGATGGTCGGCTCGGGTGCTCGTGGTAACTGGATGCAGGTTCGTCAGATCGCAGGTATGCGTGGTCTCGTGGCGAACCCGAAGGGTGAGATCATCCCTCGCCCGATCAAGTCCAACTACCGTGAGGGCCTCTCGGTCCTCGAGTACTTCATCGCGACGCACGGTGCCCGCAAGGGCCTCGCCGACACCGCTCTGCGCACCGCCGACTCGGGCTACCTGACCCGTCGTCTGGTCGACGTGTCGCAGGACGTCATCGTCCGCGAGGAGGACTGCGGCACCGAGCGCGGCCTGACGCTGCCCGTCGGGGAGAAGATCGGCGAGAACCTCGTCCGTCACGACAAGGTCGAGACGAGCATCTACTCCCGCACGCTGGCCTCCGACGTGGAGGACGCGGACGGCAACGTCATCGCCAAGGGTGGGGAGGACGCCGGTGACCTGGTCATCGACGCGCTCCTCGCTGCCGGCATCGACACGGTCAAGGTCCGCTCGGTCCTGACCTGCGAGTCCCGCGTCGGCACCTGCGCCAAGTGCTACGGCCGTTCGCTGGCCACGGGCAAGCTCGTCGACATCGGCGAGGCCGTCGGCATCATCGCGGCCCAGTCGATCGGTGAGCCCGGTACCCAGCTGACGATGCGTACGTTCCACACCGGTGGTGTGGCCTCCGCGGACGACATCACGCAGGGTCTGCCCCGTGTGACCGAGCTCTTCGAGGCACGTACCCCGAAGGGCGAGGGCCCCATCGCGGAGTTCTCGGGTCGCATCACGATCGACGAGGCGGAGCGCACGCGCCGCATCGTCCTGACCCCCGACGACGGCTCGGAGGAGCTCGCCTACCCGGTGACGAAGCGTTCGCGCCTCCTCGTCAGCGACGGCGACCACGTCGAGGTCGGTACCCAGCTGGTCCAGGGTGCGGTCGACCCCAAGAAGGTCCTGCGCATCCTCGGCCCCCGCGCCACCCAGAAGCACCTGGTGGACGAGGTCCAGGAGGTCTACCGCTCGCAGGGCGTGGACATCCACGACAAGCACATCGAGGTCATCGTGCGGCAGATGCTGCGTCGCGTGACCGTGCTGGACTCGGGCGACTCGCAGCTGCTCCCGGGCGAGCTGGCCGAGCGTGGACGCTTCGAGGACCTCAACCGTCGTGCCGTGGCGGAAGGCGGCCAGCCGGCCTCCGGCCGTCCCGAGCTCATGGGCATCACGAAGGCGTCGCTCGCGACCGACTCGTGGCTCTCGGCGGCCTCCTTCCAGGAGACGACGCGCGTCCTCACCGAGGCAGCGATGAGCGGTCGTCGTGACCCGCTCCTCGGCCTCAAGGAGAACGTCATCCTCGGTAAGCTCATCCCGGCCGGTACGGGTCTGCCCCGTTACCGCAACGTCGAGGTCGAGCCCACCGAGCAGGCCAAGACCGAGCTCTACCCGAGCTTCGGTTACGACGAGATCGACTTCCAGGGGCTCGGGATGGGCTCCGGCGAGGCGATCCCGCTCGAGGACCTGGACTTCGGCGACTACCGCTGATCCCGGCGTCACGGCCCCGCGACCTCGCGTCGTGGGGCCGTGACGACCCGAGTAGCACAGGGGGTGGTCTCGGCGCGCTGGACGCGCCGGGATCACCCCTTCTCTCTTTGACTACCTGCCACGTGGCAGGTATCGTTGGAGACCGTGCCCGCGCCGTCGTGCTCGCTGTGTCGTTTCCAGCGCGCCGATGTGAGTGCGCGAGCATTCCGGTGCCTGAGCTCTTCGGACGATCCTCGGATCGTGCTCGAGCCCAGCCCGGACCATCGAGCCGGTGGTACGTGGCGATTGCGACGCTCTGCGTCGCAGGTGCCGTTTGCCGTCGGCGCCCACAGCCCGTAGAGACCACCGCCGGGGAACTCCCCGGTCCAGCTCGAGAAGACACGGAGACGTAGTGCCTACGATCCAGCAGCTCGTCCGCAAGGGGCGGACCTCGAAGGTCGGGAAGTCCAAGACTCCCGCCCTCAAGGGTTCCCCGCAGCGGCGTGGTGTGTGCACCCGTGTGTACACGACCACCCCCAAGAAGCCGAACTCCGCACTGCGCAAGGTCGCACGCGTGAAGCTGTCCTCGCAGGTCGAGGTCACCGCGTACATCCCCGGCGTCGGCCACAACCTCCAGGAGCACTCCATCGTGCTCGTCCGCGGTGGTCGTGTGAAGGACCTCCCCGGTGTCCGCTACAAGATCGTCCGTGGCGCACTCGACACCCAGGGCGTCAAGAACCGCAAGCAGGCTCGCAGCCGCTACGGTGCCAAGAAGGAGAAGAGCTAATGCCTCGTAAGGGCCCCGCCCCGAAGCGGCCGCTCATCGTCGACCCTGTCTACGGTTCCCCGGTCGTCACCCAGCTCATCAACAAGGTCCTCCTGGACGGCAAGAAGTCGACCGCCGAGGCGATCGTCTACGGTGCCCTCGAGGGTGTCCGCGCGAAGACCGACGGTGACCCCGTCGTCGTCCTCAAGCGTGCTCTCGAGAACGTGCGCCCGGCCCTCGAGGTCCGCTCGCGCCGTGTCGGTGGCGCGACCTACCAGGTCCCCGTCGAGGTGCGCCCCACGCGCTCCACGACGCTCGCGCTGCGCTGGCTCACGGACTACTCGCGCGCTCGTCGCGAGAAGACCATGACCGAGCGCCTCATGAACGAGATCCTCGACGCGAGCAACGGCCTCGGTGCCGCGGTCAAGCGTCGTGAGGACATGCACAAGATGGCCGAGTCCAACAAGGCCTTCGCGCACTACCGCTGGTAGTCCGACCGACCGGCCCTGGGGGTTCACCCCCGGGGCCGTCGGCGGGTCCGGCCGGCTTCGGTAGAAGCAGCGCCCCCCGACTCAACCCACACAAAGGGGAAGTACCCGTGGCACTTGACGTGCTGACCGACCTGAACAAGGTCCGCAACATCGGCATCATGGCCCACATCGATGCCGGTAAGACCACGACCACCGAGCGCATCCTGTTCTACACCGGGGTGAACTACAAGATCGGTGAGACGCACGACGGCGCGTCGACGACCGACTGGATGGAGCAGGAGAAGGAGCGCGGCATCACGATCACGTCTGCCGCCGTGACCTGCTTCTGGAACAAGAACCAGATCAACATCATCGACACCCCTGGCCACGTGGACTTCACGGTCGAGGTCGAGCGCTCCCTGCGTGTGCTCGACGGCGCTGTCGCTGTCTTCGACGGCAAGGAGGGCGTCGAGCCCCAGTCCGAGACCGTCTGGCGCCAGGCCGACAAGTACAACGTCCCGCGCATCTGCTTCGTCAACAAGATGGACAAGCTCGGCGCGGACTTCTACTTCACGGTCGACACCATCGTGAACCGCCTCAAGGCCAAGCCGCTGGTCATCCAGCTGCCGATCGGCTCCGAGAGCGAGTTCACCGGTGTCGTCGACCTGCTCGAGATGCGTGCCCTCGTGTGGCGCGGCGAGACGAAGATGGGCGAGGCGTACGAGATCGAGGAGATCCCCGCGGACCTCCTCGAGAAGGCGCAGACCTACCGTGCCGAGCTCATCGAGAACGTCGCCGAGGCCGACGAGGAGCTTCTCGAGAAGTACCTCAACGGTGAAGAGCTGACGATCGCGGAGATCAAGTCCGCCATCCGCAAGCTCACCGTCACGGGCGAGGCCTTCCCGGTGCTCTGCGGCTCCGCGTTCAAGAACAAGGGCGTCCAGCCCATGCTCGACGCGGTCATCGACTACCTGCCCTCGCCCCTCGACGTCCCGGCCATCAACGGCCACGACGTCAAGGACGAGGAGAAGGTCGTCGAGCGCCACCCCGACGCGACCGAGCCGTTCGCGGCTCTCGCGTTCAAGGTCGCCTCGCACCCGTTCTTCGGCAAGCTGACGTACGTCCGCGTCTACTCCGGCCAGGTCACGCCGGGCACCCAGGTGCTCAACGCGACCAAGGGCAAGAAGGAGCGTCTGGGCAAGATCTTCCAGATGCACTCCAACAAGGAGAACGCGGTCGAGCTCGGCAGCGCCGGGCACATCTACGCGTTCATCGGCCTCAAGGACACGACGACCGGTGACACCCTGTGTGACATCGCGAACCCCGTCGTCCTCGAGTCGATGACCTTCCCGGAGCCCGTCATCGACGTGGCCATCGAGCCCAAGACGAAGGCCGACCAGGAGAAGCTCTCGGTCGCCATCCAGAAGCTCGCCGAGGAGGACCCGACCTTCCGCGTCAAGCTCGACGAGGAGACCGGCCAGACCGTCATCGGCGGTATGGGTGAGCTCCACCTCGACATCCTCGTCGACCGCATGCGTCGCGAGTTCAACGTCGAGGCCAACGTCGGCAAGCCGCAGGTCGCGTACCGCGAGACCATCCGCCGTGCCGCGGAGAAGATCGACTACACGCACAAGAAGCAGACCGGTGGTTCCGGGCAGTTCGCCAAGGTGCAGGTCACCTTCGAGCCGCTCGACCTGACCGAGGGCGGCGAGCTCTACGAGTTCAAGAACGCCGTCACCGGTGGCCGCATCCCGCGTGAGTACATCCCGTCGGTCGACGCCGGTATCCAGGCCGCCCTCCAGCTGGGTGTCCTCGCCGGCTTCCCGCTCGTGGGCGTGAAGGCTACGCTCATCGACGGCGCGTACCATGATGTCGACTCTTCGGAGATGGCGTTCAAGATTGCCGGCTCGATGGTCCTCAAGGAGGGCGTCAAGCGGGCGGACCCGGTTCTGCTGGAGCCGGTCATGGCGGTCGAGGTGCGTACGCCCGAGGAGTACATGGGCGACGTGATCGGTGACCTCAACTCTCGTCGCGGCATGATCCAGTCCATGGAGGACGCGACGGGTGTCAAGGTCATCCGTGCTCAAGTACCGTTGTCCGAGATGTTCGGGTACATCGGCGACCTGCGGTCCAAGACCCAGGGTCGTGCTGTGTACTCGATGTCATTCGACAGCTACGCCGAGGTTCCTCGGAACGTTGCCGAAGAGATCATCAAGAAGACCCGGGGCGAGTGAGTCCCCACAGGTCGAAGACCCTGTAACAACCATCAACCTGTAGCGACCCGCACGCCCCGCAGATGTCTTGCGCATCTGCATCGTTCGGCACAACTACCCAAGTCCCAGGAGGACCCCAGTGGCGAAGGCCAAGTTCGAGCGGACCAAGCCGCACGTCAACGTCGGAACCATCGGTCACGTCGACCACGGTAAGACCACGCTGACGGCAGCGATCTCCAAGGTGCTGCACGACAAGTACCCGGACGTGAACCCCGAGTTCAAGTTCGACGAGATCGACAAGGCTCCGGAAGAGAAGCAGCGCGGTATCACGATCAACATCGCGCACATCGAGTACGAGACGGAGAAGCGTCACTACGCTCACGTCGACGCTCCCGGTCACGCCGACTACATCAAGAACATGATCACCGGTGCCGCTCAGATGGACGGCGCGATCCTCGTGGTCGCGGCGACCGACGGCCCGATGGCCCAGACGCGTGAGCACGTTCTGCTCGCCCGCCAGGTGGGTGTCCCCTACCTGCTGGTCGCGCTGAACAAGTCCGACATGGTCGAGGACGAGGAAATCCTCGAGCTCGTCGAGATGGAGGTGCGCGAGCTCCTCTCCTCGCAGGGCTTCGACGGTGACGAGGCCCCCGTGGTCCGCGTCTCCGGTCTGAAGGCTCTCGAGGGCGACCCCGAGTGGGTCAAGTCCGTCGAGGCGCTCATGGAGGCCGTGGACGAGCACGTCCCCGAGCCCGTTCGTGAGCTCGACAAGCCCTTCCTCATGCCCGTCGAGGACGTCTTCACGATCACCGGTCGTGGCACCGTCGTCACCGGCAAGGTCGAGCGCGGCACCCTCGCGGTCAACTCCGAGGTCGAGATCGTCGGCATCCGCAACCCGCAGAAGACCACGGTCACGGGTATCGAGACGTTCCACAAGCAGATGGACGAGGCTCAGGCCGGCGACAACACCGGTCTGCTGCTCCGCGGCATCAAGCGCGAGGACGTTGAGCGCGGCCAGGTCGTCGTCAAGCCGGGTTCGATCACCCCGCACACCGACTTCGAGGCTCAGGTCTACATCCTGGGCAAGGACGAGGGTGGGCGTCACAACCCGTTCTTCTCGAACTACCGCCCGCAGTTCTACTTCCGCACCACGGACGTCACCGGCGTCATCACGCTGCCCGAGGGCACCGAGATGGTCATGCCCGGCGACAACACCGAGATGACGGTCGAGCTGATCCAGCCGATCGCCATGGAGGAGGGCCTCGGCTTCGCCATCCGTGAGGGCGGCCGTACGGTCGGATCGGGCCGTGTCACGAAGATCATCAAGTGATCTTCTGATCTCCTGATCCACCCCGGCAGCACCTGAGCCTCGCGCTCGGGGGTTCCGGGAAGGATTGACCGAAGGGCCCGGGTACCGCAAGGTACCCGGGCCCTTCGGCGTACCTGGTGGGCGTGTGGGGGAGCGCTGTCGTCCGAGGAGGTGGAGGCGCCGTGCCCCCTCCTTCGCGGGCGCAGTCGGCGACGACGTGCCGCCTGCGCGCGTCGCGCACGCGCACGGGGACGTCGTGCTCTCGCCCGAGCGTGCGGTGGGCAGGGGCGGCGGGAGCGAGCTCGCGTCACGTCGACGAGCGGGGGTGCTCGACGGCGTCGCTCACCGGGCGCGGTCGGGGCGGCCCGGTCGTCCCGCGAGCCGGGGGAGCCGGCCTCGACCTCGGCGCGGCCCTGACCTTCCCCGCGTCGGACGACGGAGTCTGCCCGGCGCGGTGGACGAGCCGGGCGAGGCGGACGTCCCCGTCCTGCGTTCCCGTGCCGAGTCCTCCGACGGCGCGGCGGCGAGGTACGGGCTCGGCGGGCGGCGAACCCGCTGGTCAGGGTCGTGCAGGCGGTGACGGCACGGGCCGCCGGCTCGCCGAGCGGTAGTCCGCGCACCGGTGGTCCTGGTCACAGAGTTCGGCGAGAACGCGCGTGGCGGTTACCCTGGAGGAAGGACGTGCCCGCTTCTTGCGTGAGCACGGAGGTCGTCGCATGACGGTCGGCCCGAGTGGCCGGTGCCTCATGTACGGCGATTGGTCTTCCACGGAATCCTGTGGCAGACTGTTCAGGTTGCCTGTTACGGGTGCGCTCTTTCATGTGTCGAACAGTGTGTTGAACCGCTAAGCATGCGGACCTCGGTGTTACGGGGTTGCCGCGGGTTGAACTCTCTGTCGACACAGATCGAGGACCCCGCGGAGCTCAGGTTCTGCACAGGCTCGACAACGTTGTGAACGGCGGTGACGCCGTCGGGCGCCAGAAGTTGGCCCGATGTGTCAGCAGTTCACATATCCAACGGCCCTGCACCGTTCTCGGTGCGTGCGCTCGGTAGGTCGCGATAGGCGACACGCCCGAGCGCGGGGGTCGGACAGCTAGCGGTTCGAGAGAGAGAGTCAGACGACGCCATGGCGGGACAGAAGATCCGCATCCGGCTCAAGTCCTACGACCACGAGGTGATTGACAGCTCGGCGCGCAAGATCGTCGACACTGTCACCCGCGCTGGTGCAACGGTCGTGGGCCCGGTGCCGCTGCCGACGGAGAAGAACGTCTTCTGCGTCATCCGGTCGCCTCACAAGTACAAGGACAGCCGCGAGCACTTCGAGATGCGCACGCACAAGCGGCTTATCGACATCATCGATCCCACTCCGAAGGCCGTCGACTCGCTCATGCGTCTCGACCTGCCTGCGGACGTGAACATCGAGATCAAGCTCTGAGGCGGGAGGACAACATGACTACGCCCCAGCAGAACGAGCGGCCCGTCACGGCCGTGCTCGGCACGAAGCTCGGCATGACCCAGCTCTGGGACGAGGCAGGCCGCCTGGTCCCCGTCACGGTCGTCGCCGTGGGCACGAACGTCGTGACCCAGGTCCGCACCGCGGACACCGACGGTTACGCCGCGGTCCAGCTGGCCGCAGGCCAGATCGACCCGCGCAAGGTCACGAAGCCCCTCAAGGGCCACTTCGAGAAGGCCGGCGTCACGCCGCGCCGTCACGTGACCGAGATCCGCACCACCGATGCCGGTGAGTACACCCTCGGCCAGGAGATCACCGCGGAGGCCTTCGAGGCCGGCGCGAAGGTCGACGTCGTGGGCACCACCAAGGGCAAGGGCACCGCCGGTGTCATGAAGCGTCACGGCTTCCACGGCGTGGGTGCCTCCCACGGTGCGCACCGCAACCACCGCAAGCCTGGTTCGATCGGTGGGGCCTCGACCCCGTCGCGAGTCTTCAAGGGCGTGCGCATGGCCGGTCGGATGGGCTTCGACCGTCAGACCACGCAGAACCTGACCGTCCACGCGGTCGACGCAGAGAAGGGTCTGCTGCTCGTCAAGGGCGCAGTGCCCGGCCCCAAGGGCGGCGTCGTCCTCGTGCGTAGCGCCGTGAAGGGAGCATGACACTCATGGCAGCTCTCACTGTTGACGTCCTCGACGCCACGGGCAAGAAGGCCGGCACCGCCGACCTTCCCGCCGAGGTGTTCGACGTCCAGACGAACGTCCCGCTGATCCACCAGGTTGTCGTCGCGCAGCTCGCTGCAGCCCGTCAGGGCACGCACGACACCAAGAGCCGCGGCGAGGTCCGCGGTGGTGGACGCAAGCCCTACAAGCAGAAGGGCACCGGCCGCGCCCGTCAGGGTTCGACCCGTGCTCCTCAGTTCGCCGGTGGTGGGGTCGTCCACGGCCCGACGCCGCGCGACTACAGCCAGCGCACCCCCAAGAAGATGAAGGCTGCTGCACTGCGCGGCGCCCTCTCCGACCGGGCTCGTGCCGGCCGTGTCCACGTCGTGACCGGCTTCGGGATCGACGGCCAGCCGTCGACCAGGGCCGCGATCAACTCGCTCGCCAACCTCTCTCCCCGCAAGCACGTGCTCGTGGTGCTGGAGCGCGGCGACGAGCTGACGAGCAAGTCCCTCCGCAACGCGGAGCAGGTGCACCTCCTGGTCGCTGACCAGCTGAACACCTACGACGTGCTCGTCTCCGACGACGTGGTCTTCACCGAGGGCGCACTCGCTGCGTTCCTCGCCGGACCCGCCACGGGCTCTTCGGTCAAGGCCGTCGCGTCCGAGTCGGAAGCAGCTGACGAGGCCGAGGAGGCCGCGAAGTGACCGCCGTGACGAAGGACCCCCGCGACATCCTGCTCGCGCCGGTGGTCTCCGAGAAGAGCTACGGGCTCCTCGACGAGGGTAAGTACACCTTCCTCGTGGACCCGCGGGCCAACAAGACCGAGATCAAGATCGCCGTCGAGCAGATCTTCTCGGTCAAGGTTGCCTCCGTGAACACGATCAACCGCAAGGGCAAGACCCGGCGGACGCGTTTCGGACTGGGCAAGCGCAAGGACACCAAGCGTGCGATCGTCACCCTCCGCGAGGGCACGATCGACATCTTCGGCGGGCCGGTCGGCTGAGGCCGGACGAGAGCAGATTGAGGACAGATCCCCATGGGAATCCGTAAGTACAAGCCGACGACGCCCGGCCGCCGCGGCTCGAGCGTTGCCGACTTCGTCGAGATCACGCGCTCGCAGCCGGAGAAGTCGCTGGTCCGTCCGCTCACCAAGAGCGGTGGCCGCAACAGCACCGGTCGCATCACCACCCGTCACAAGGGTGGTGGCCACAAGCGCGCATACCGCGTCATCGACTTCCGTCGTCACGACAAGGACGGCGTGCCCGCGAAGGTCGCTCACATCGAGTACGACCCCAACCGCACGGCACGCATCGCGCTCCTGCACTACGCGGACGGCGAGAAGCGCTACATCATCGCGCCGAACAAGCTGAAGCAGGGCGACGTCATCGAGAACGGCGCCGGCGCCGACATCAAGCCCGGCAACAACCTGCCGTTGCGCAACATCCCGACCGGTACGGTCATCCACGCCATCGAGCTCAAGCCCGGTGGCGGCGCGAAGATCGCCCGTTCGGCTGGTGCCTCCGTGCAGCTCGTCGCCAAGGACGGCCCCTACGCCCAGCTGCGTATGCCGTCCGGTGAGATCCGCAACGTCGACCTGCGCTGCCGCGCGACGGTCGGCGAGGTGGGCAACGCCGAGCAGTCGAACATCAACTGGGGCAAGGCCGGCCGTATGCGTTGGAAGGGCAAGCGCCCCTCCGTCCGTGGTGTCGCCATGAACCCGATCGACCACCCTCACGGTGGTGGTGAAGGCAAGACCTCCGGTGGACGTCACCCGGTCAGCCCCTGGGGCCAGGCCGAAGGTCGTACCCGCCGTCCCAACAAGCCGAGCGACAAGCTGATCGTGCGTCGTCGCCGTACCGGCAAGAAGCGCTGATAGGAGCCTGACAGATGCCACGCAGCCTGAAGAAGGGCCCCTTCGTGGATGGACACCTTCAGAAGAAGGTGGACGTCCAGAACGAGAAGGGGACCAAGAACGTCATCAAGACCTGGTCCCGTCGGTCGGTCATCACGCCCGACTTCCTCGGTCACACTTTTGCCGTGCACGACGGACGCAAGCACACTCCGGTGTTCGTCACCGAGTCGATGGTTGGCCACAAGCTCGGCGAGTTCGCACCCACCCGGACCTTCCGCGGCCACGTGAAGGACGACAAGAAGGGCCGTCGTCGCTGATCTGCGTGCAGACGCAGATCACGAGACGACGACTCCGAACGTCATGACGAGACAAGAAGGCAGGACAGCAATGGAAGCCAAGGCGCAGGCGCGGTTCGTCCGTGTCACGCCCCAGAAGGCCCGGCGCGTCGTGGACCTCATCCGTGGCAAGCAGGCCACCGAGGCCGTCGCGGTGCTGAAGTTCGCACCGCAGGCCGCGAGTGAGCCGATCCGCAAGGTCGTGGAGAGCGCGATCGCGAACGCACGGGTGAAGGCCGACCGCGCGAGCGTGGCATTCGACGAGCAGGAGCTCGTCGTTGCCCAGGCGTTCGTGGACGAGGGCCCGACCCTCAAGCGGTTCCGGCCTCGCGCTCAGGGGCGCGCGAGCCAGATCCTCAAGCGGACGAGCCACATCACCGTGGTCCTCGTTCCGCGCGAAGACACGAAGGGAAGGGCCCGATAGTGGGACAGAAGGTTCACCCGCACGGGTACCGCCTCGGCATCACCACCGACCACCGGTCGCGGTGGTTCGCCGACAGCACCAAGCCCGGACAGCGGTACCGCGACTACGTCCGTGAGGACGTGCAGATCCGCAAGCTCATGGCCACGGGCCTCGAGCGTGCCGGCATCTCCAAGGTCGAGATCGAGCGCACCCGCGACCGTGTTCGTGTGGACATCCACACCGCACGTCCGGGCATCGTCATCGGCCGCCGTGGCGCAGAGGCAGACCGCATCCGCGGCGAGCTCGAGAAGCTCACGGGCAAGCAGGTTCAGCTCAACATCCTCGAGGTCAAGAACGCTGAGATCGATGCTCAGCTCGTGGCCCAGGGGATCGCGGAGCAGCTCGCGAGCCGTGTGTCCTTCCGTCGTGCGATGCGCAAGGGCATGCAGTCCGCGCAGCGCGCCGGCGCCAAGGGCATCCGCGTGCAGTGCTCGGGTCGTCTCGGCGGCGCCGAGATGAGCCGTTCGGAGTTCTACCGCGAAGGCCGTGTGCCGCTGCACACGCTCCGCGCGAACATCGACTACGGCTTCTTCGAGGCCCGCACCACCTTCGGCCGTATCGGCGTCAAGGTGTGGATCTACAAGGGCGACATGACCGAGAAGGAGTTCGCTGCGCAGCAGGCGACCGCCGCTCCCCGCCAGGGCCGTGGTGGCCCCCGCGGTGGCGACCGTCCTGACCGTGGTGGAGACCGTCGCGGTGCTGGTCGTCGCAACGAGCGTCCGGCACAGTCCGAGGCACCTGCAGCCGCAGGGGCGGAGGCACCTGTCGCCGAGAAGGCTCCTGAGTCCGGAACGGAGGCCTGAGCATGCTTATCCCGCGCAGGCTGAAGCACCGTAAGCAGCACCACCCCTCGCGCTCCGGCGCCTCGAAGGGTGGCAACCAGATCGCGTTCGGCGAGTTCGGCATCCAGGCTCTCGAGCCTGCGTACGTCACGAACCGCCAGATCGAGGCTGCTCGTATCGCGATGACCCGCCACATCAAGCGAGGCGGAAAGGTCTGGATCAACATCTACCCGGACCGTCCGCTGACCAAGAAGCCGGCGGAGACCCGCATGGGTTCTGGTAAGGGTTCGCCCGAGTGGTGGATCGCCAACGTCAAGCCCGGCCGCATCATCTTCGAGCTGGCCGGTGTCCCGGAGCCTCTGGCTCGCGAGGCCATGCGCCGCGCGATCCACAAGCTCCCGATGAAGTGCCGTTTCGTGGTGCGCGAGGGTGGTGGCAACTGATGGCTATCGGAACCAAGGAACTGGCTTCGAGCGAGCTTGACACGTTCGACGACGAGAAGCTCGTCGCCGAGCTGAAGAAGGCCAAGGAGGAGCTTTTCAACCTCCGCTTCCAGTCGGCCACCGGCCAGCTGGAGAGCCACGGTCGCCTGAAGGCCGTGCGCCGCGACATCGCGCGGATCTACACGATCCTCCGCGAGCGCGAGCTCGGTATCCGTACCGCACCGAGCGTGAGTGAGTGAGGCTGGAATGAGCGAGAACGCAACGAACGCCGCACCGGTGACCGAGACGGCCGCTGAGCAGCGCGCCAACCGCAAGACGCGGCGCGGCTACGTGGTGAGCGACAAGATGGACAAGACCGTCGTGATCGAGGTCGAGGACCGGGTCAAGCACCCGCTCTACGGCAAGGTCATCCGACGCACGAGCAAGGTCAAGGTCCACGACGAGCAGAACGCTGCTGGTGTCGGAGACCTCGTCCTTATCATGGAGACCCGCCCGCTGTCCGCGACCAAGCGGTGGCGCCTGGTGGAGATCCTCGAGAAGGCCAAGTAGGCCCTGCGCCTACCAGGTCGTGACGGGCGGGGTCCCGCCCGTCACGACCGGTCTCGGCCGCACCAAGGTGCGGCAACCAGTAGACAGGGCGGCGAGACCCCGCCGCACCTGGCCGGTTCACCCGCGAGGGACCCGGCACTGACAGCTATCCGTTCGGCAAGGCTCGCTCCGCGAGAACCGGCTCGACGACAGGAGTTCACTACATGATCCAGCAGGAGTCGCGACTTCGCGTCGCCGACAACACGGGTGCCAAGGAGATTCTCTGCATCCGTGTTCTCGGCGGTTCGGGCCGTCGCTACGCCGGAATCGGCGACGTCATCGTCGCAACCGTCAAGGACGCTATCCCCGGTGGCAACGTGAAGAAGGGCGACGTCGTCAAGGCGGTCGTCGTACGCACCGCCAAGGAGCGCCGTCGTCCGGACGGTTCCTACATCAAGTTTGACGAGAACGCGGCCGTGATCCTCAAGAACGACGGCGAGCCCCGTGGTACGCGCATCTTCGGTCCCGTGGGCCGCGAGCTGCGTGACAAGCGGTTCATGAAGATCATCTCGCTGGCTCCGGAGGTGCTCTGAACATGGCGAAGATCAAGAAGGGCGACCTGGTGGTCGTCATCTCTGGCAAGGACCGCACCCAGCAGGGTCGCGTGCTCGAGGTCCTCACGGACTCCGACCGCGTGATCGTCGAGGGCATCAACCGCGTCACGAAGCACACCAAGGTGGGTCAGTCCCAGCGTGGGACGCGTACCGGTGGCATCGAGGTCGTCGAGGCGCCGATCCACGTGAGCAACGTGATGGTCGTCGACCCGGAGACCAAGAAGGGCACCCGCGTCGGGTACCGCACCGAAGAGGTCGAGCGTGACGGCCGTACGCGCAAGGTTCGCGTGCGCGTCGCCAAGCGTTCCGGTAAGGACATCTGATGAGCACTGAACTGCAAGCCCCTGAGATCGCGCGTCTCAAGCAGCGCTACCGCGACGAGATCGTCGCCGGCCTCCTCGAGGAGTTCGGCCACGAGAACGTCAACCAGGTTGCACGACTGACGAAGATCGTCGTCAACATGGGTGTCGGCGACGCGGCCAAGGACTCCAAGCTCATCGAGGGTGCCATCCGCGACCTCTCGGCCATCACCGGCCAGAAGCCGCAGGTCACGAAGGCCCGCAAGTCCATCGCTCAGTTCAAGCTGCGTGAGGGCATGCCGATCGGCGCGCACGTCACGCTGCGTGGCGACCGCATGTGGGAGTTCCTCGACCGCCTGCTGTCCATCGCTCTGCCCCGTATCCGCGACTTCCGCGGACTCTCGGCCAAGCAGTTCGACGGCCACGGCAACTACACCTTCGGTCTCACGGAGCAGTCGATGTTCCACGAGATCGACCAGGACAAGATCGATCGCGTCCGCGGTATGGACATCACGATCGTGACGACGGCGACGACCGACGACGAGGGCCGCTCCCTGCTGCGCCGTCTCGGCTTCCCCTTCAAGGAGAACTGACATGGCGAAGAAGGCCCTGGTCAACAAGGCAGCCGCAAAGCCTAAGTTCGCGGTCCGCGCCTACACTCGCTGCCAGAAGTGCGGTCGCCCGCACTCCGTGTACCGCAAGTTCGGCCTGTGCCGTATCTGCGTCCGCGAGATGGCACACCGTGGCGAGCTTCCCGGCGTCACCAAGAGCAGCTGGTAACAACTACGTCGCAGGTCTGGCACGGTTCCCCTCGGGGGACTGGCCAGATACCCCGGCGAGGAAGGGCTGAAGCCCAATGACGATGACCGACCCGATCGCAGACATGCTGACCCGTCTGCGTAACGCGAACTCGGCTTACCACGAGACGGTTCAGATGCCGTTCTCGAAGCTGAAGTCGCACATTGCTGAAATCCTGCAGGCCGAGGGCTACATCTCCGGCTGGACCGTCGAGGACGCGCCCGTGGGCAAGTACCTCACGATCCAGCTGAAGTTCGGCCCGAACCGCGAGCGCTCCCTTGCCGGGATCCGCCGCGTGTCGAAGCCCGGTCTGCGTGTGTACGCGAAGTCGACCAACCTGCCCAAGGTTCTCGGTGGCCTCGGCGTGGCGATCCTGTCCACGTCCTCCGGCCTCCTGACCGACCGTCAGGCAGCCAAGAAGGGCGTGGGCGGAGAAGTCCTCGCCTACGTCTGGTAATCGGAAAGGAGAGATACGCCATGTCTCGTATCGGCAAGATCCCCGTTCCGGTTCCCGCCGGAGTGGATGTCACGATCAGCGGCGCGCTGGTGACGGTCAAGGGCCCCAAGGGGTCGCTCGAGCACACCATCCCCGCCCCCATCGAGGTCTCCCAGGACGCTGACACCCTCGTGGTGACGCGCCCGAACGACGAGCGTGCATCGCGCGCTCTGCACGGCCTGACCCGCACCCTCCTCGCAAACCTGGTGACCGGTGTCACCCAGGGCTACGAGAAGAAGCTCGAGATCGTCGGTACCGGTTACCGCGTGACCGCGAAGGGCGCTGACCTGGAGTTCGCTCTCGGTTTCAGCCACCCCGTCGTGATCTCCGCGCCCGCCGGCATCACCTTCGCTGTCGAGTCCCCGACCAAGTTCTCGGTCGCGGGCATCGACAAGCAGCAGGTCGGCGAGGTCGCTGCGAACATCCGCAAGATCCGCAAGCCCGAGCCGTACAAGGGCAAGGGTGTGCGGTACGCCGGCGAGGTCGTCCGCCGCAAGGTCGGAAAGGCTGGTAAGTAACGATGGCTCTCAAGGTTCTCGGCAAGGGCAAGGCAGTTTCGCGCAAGCGTCGCCACCTCCGCCTGCGCAAGAAGATCGCCGGCACGGCCGCGCGTCCCCGCCTCGTCGTGACGCGCTCCGCGCGCCACATCACGGCGCAGATCGTGGACGACACGATCGGCCAGACCGTTGCTTCCGCATCGACCATCGAGGGCGACCTGCGGTCGTTCGACGGCGACAAGAGCGCGAAGGCCCGCAAGGTCGGCGAGCTCGTCGCCGAGCGTGCCAAGGCCGCTGGTGTCGACTCGGTCGTCTTCGACCGCGGTGGCAACAAGTACCACGGCCGGGTGGCTGCAGTCGCCGACGGGGCCCGCGAAGGCGGTCTGTCCCTGTGATGATGGCCGAAACCACCACCGTGTACACGGTACGGAAGCAAAGGATTCTCTGATGGCTGCAGGGCAGCGCAGCAACACCGGCGCCCCTACGGGTGCCGCCAACGAGTCGACCGACCGCAACTCCGGAGGCCGCGGCGACGCTCGTCGCGACGGCCGCCGTGGTGACGGTCGCCGTGGTGACGCCGCCGAGAAGAACGCCTTCGTCGAGCGCGTCGTCACCATCAACCGCGTGTCCAAGGTCGTCAAGGGTGGCCGCCGCTTCAGCTTCACCGCGCTCGTCGTGGTGGGCGATGGCGACGGAACCGTCGGCGTCGGCTACGGCAAGGCGAAGGAAGTCCCCGCGGCGATCGCCAAGGGTGTCGAGGAGGCCAAGAAGAACTTCTTCAAGGTCCCCCGCATCCAGGGCACCATCCCTCACCCCATCCAGGGTGAGGCAGCCGCCGGTGTCGTCTTCCTGCGTCCGGCAGCCCCGGGTACCGGTGTCATCGCCGGTGGTCCGGTGCGCGCCGTGCTGGAGTGCGCGGGCATCCACGACGTCCTGAGCAAGTCGCTCGGTTCGTCCAACGCGATCAACATCGTGCACGCGACGGTCGAGGCACTGCGCAACCTGGAGCAGCCTGAGGCTGTTGCAGCGCGTCGTGGCCTGCCGCTCGAGGCCGTGGCTCCCGCCGCGCTCCTTCGTGCACGTGCAGCTGGGGTAGGTGCGTGATGGCTCGACTCAAGGTGACCCAGACGAAGTCCGCCATCGGCGGCAAGCAGAATCAGCGCGACACGCTGCGCACTCTGGGCCTCAAGCGGATCGGCGACACCGCCGTGAAGGAGGACCGCCCGGAGATCCGCGGCATGGTCGCGACGGTGGCGCACCTCGTCGCCGTTGAGGAGGTCGAGTGATCATGGCTGAGAAGGCCAAGAAGGAGACCGCGGTCGAGGCTTCGACCGACGCTCCGAAGAAGAAGGCTCCTGCCAAGAAGGCTGCTGCGACCGAGGCTCCCAAGGCCGAGGCTCAGCAGACCGTCGGCGCTGGTGGCACCCTCAAGGTCCACCACCTCCGTCCCGCCCCCGGCGCCAAGAAGGCCAAGACCCGCGTGGGTCGTGGCGAGGCGTCGAAGGGTAAGACGGCCGGCCGTGGTACCAAGGGCCAGAAGGCTCGTTACCAGGTGCCGGAGCGCTTCGAAGGTGGTCAGATGCCGCTGCACATGCGTCTGCCCAAGCTTCGTGGCTTCAAGAACCCGTTCCGCACGGAGTACCAGGTCGTGAACCTGGACAAGCTCTCCGCGCTGTACCCCGACGGCGGCACTGTCACCGTCGAGGACCTCGTCGCCAAGGGGGCCGTCCGCAAGGGCGAGCTCGTCAAGGTGCTCGGTACGGGTGAGGTCACCGTCAAGCTCGAGATCGCGGTCGACGCGCTCTCGGCTTCCGCCAAGGACAAGATCCTTGCGGCCGGTGGCTCCGTCTCGGAGGACTGACACGTAGGACAGGGCCGATAGCGCGATGCGCTGTCGGCCCTGTCTGCGTCTGGGGGGTGGTCCGCCGGTGCCGCCGCCGCTCGGGGGAACGTAGACTCATCGCCGGTTGACTCAATTTGCCGTCCATCGCGGCGCAGCGGCTAAGGTGCCCCATGGCGTCCCGTGCCGGGTGCGTCACATCTCGCCGACCAACCGGCGACACGACATCCCGCCTCGGCGGGCCAGGAGGATAGGTGCTCAGCGCATTCGCCCGGGCTTTCCGGACACCTGACCTGCGGCGCAAGCTGCTGTTCACGATCGCCATCATGGCGATCTTCCGTGTGGGCTCGTTCATCCCGACCCCTGGTGTGGACTACGCCAACGTCCAGCAGTGCATCGACACGCAGGGCCAGAACAGCCTCCTGGGCATGGTGAACCTGTTCAGCGGTGGCGCCCTGCTCCAGCTCTCGATCTTCGCGCTCGGCATCATGCCGTACATCACCGCGAGCATCATCGTGCAGCTGCTCCGTGTGGTGATCCCTCACTTCGAGGCGCTGCACAAGGAGGGCCAGTCCGGTACCGCGAAGCTCACGCAGTACACGCGCTACCTGACGATCGCCCTCGCGGTCCTGCAGTCCACGACCGTCATCACGACGGCGCGCGGCGGCCTGCTGTTCCCGGGCTGCCCCGTCCCGGTCATCCCGGACAACAGCTTCGTGACGTCCGCGATCATGGTCATCACCATGACGGCGGGCACCGGCCTCATCATGTGGCTCGGCGAGCTGATCTCCGAGCGCGGTGTCGGCAACGGCATGTCGCTGCTCATCTTCACGTCGATCGCCGCCAGCTTCCCGCTCGCTCTCTGGTCGATCGCGGGCGGCTCGAACGGCGCGATCAACTTCACGATCATGATCGCCGTCATCGTCCTGGTCATCGGCCTGGTCGTCTTCGTCGAGCAGTCCCAGCGCCGTGTGCCCGTGCAGTACGCGAAGCGCATGGTCGGCCGCAAGATGTACGGCGGCTCGAGCACCTACATCCCGATCAAGATCAACATGTCCGGCGTCATCCCGGTCATCTTCGCGTCGTCGCTGCTCGCCGTCCCGGGGCTCATCGCCCAGTTCGGCGACACGACGGCAGGGTGGGTCCAGTGGGTCACGCGGTACCTCGCGGACCCGGCCTCGCCGATCCACATCTCGATCTACGTGGTCCTGATCGTCTTCTTCTGCTTCTTCTACACGGCCATCACGTTCAACCCGGACGAGGTCGCGGACAACATGAAGAAGTACGGCGGGTTCATCCCGGGCATCCGGGCCGGCCGCCCGACGGCCGAGTACCTCGACTACGTCATCACCCGCATCACCTCGGCGGGTGCCATCTACCTCGCGCTCGTTGCGCTCATCCCGACGCTCGTCCTGGTCCTGCTGGGGGTGAGCACCAACATCCCGTTCGGTGGTAGCTCGATCCTCATCGTGGTGGGCGTCGGTCTCGAGACGGTCAAGCAGATCGACTCGCAGCTGCAGCAGCGTCACTACGAAGGGTTCTTGCGTTGACCGACACGACTCCCGTTGCGGGCACCTCGTCCGAGGGCTCCGCGCGCTTGATCATCATGGGTCCCCAGGGGGCCGGCAAGGGCACCCAGGCGGCTCGTCTGGCGGAGCACTACGGCGTCCCGGCGATCTCCACGGGTGACATCTTCCGTGCGAACATCAAGGGCGGCACCGAGCTGGGCAAGCTGGTGCAGGAGTACACCGCCAAGGGCGACCTCGTCCCCGACTCGGTGACGAACGACATGGTCCGCGACCGCCTCTCGCAGGACGACGTGGCGCGTGGCTTCATCCTCGACGGCTACCCGCGCAACGCGGCCCAGGTCGTCGAGCTCGACGGGATCCTCGCGGACCTCGGTGTCGAGCTGGACGCCGTCCTCGAGCTCACCGCGGACCGTGACGAGCTCCTCGCCCGCCTGCGCAAGCGCGCGGAGATCGAGGGCCGTGAGGACGACACCGAAGAGGCGATCGCTCGTCGGCTCGACATCTACGCCGAGCAGACCGCGCCACTGACGTCGGCCTACGCCGAGCGGGGTCTCCTCGCTCAGGTCGACGGCATCGGCGAGATCGACGACGTGACCACGCGTCTCGTCGAGGCGCTCGCGCCTCTCGTCGGCTGACCCGGGGACGGTAGGTACGCGAAGTGTTCGGTCGCGAGAAGATCGAGTACAAGACGGTCGACCAGGTGCGCACGATGCGCCGGGCGGGACTGGTGGTCGCGGACGCGCTCGCCACGGTCCGCTCGGCGGTTCGTCCTGGCATGACGACCGCTGACCTGGACGCCCTCGCGGCGGCCGTGATCGGCGACGCCGGTGCGACGCCGTCGTTCCTGGGGTACCACGGGTACCCGGCGACGTTGTGCGTGTCGGTGAACGACGAGGTCGTGCACGGCATCCCCGGGACGCGTGAGCTGCTCCCGGGTGACGTCGTGTCGGTCGACTGCGGCGCGATCGTCGACGGGTGGCACGGGGACTCCGCGTTCTCGTTCGTCCTGCCCGAGGCGGACCCGGCAGACGTCGCGCTCGTCGAGGCGACCGAGCGGGCGCTCTGGGCCGGCATCGCCGCCCTGGCGACCGGGGAGCGCCTGGGCGACGTCGGCAACGCGGTCGAGGACTCGATCGAGGCGTCGGCGGCTGCCGACGGCGTCCCGTACGGGATCATCGAGGAGTACGTGGGGCACGGCATCGGCACGTCGATGCACCAGCCGCCGGACGTCCTGAACTACCGCACGCGGGAGCGTGGGCCACGGCTCAAGCCGGGCATGTGCCTGGCGATCGAGCCCATGGTGACCCGTGGTGAGCGCTTCACGCAGGTGCTCGAGGACGACTGGACGGTCGTGACCGACGACGGGGCGCGTGCGGCCCACTGGGAGCACAGCGTCGCGATCCTCGAGGACGGCATCTGGGTCCTGACGGCCCCTGACGGGGGCGCGGCCCGGCTCGCCGAGCTCGGCGTCACGGTCGCCCCGCTCGACTCCTGAGGTTCGCTCCCGTGACCGGCCCGTTCCCGACCCCACCAGGCCGGGAGCGGGCCGCTGGCGCGTCCGGGGCGGGTCGTCTGTCCGCGCCGGCGGGTCGCGTGGTCGGGGGCACAGTGCCCGCGGTTCCATCTCGTGATTCGATGCCGTAGGATAGTCCGCTGGGTGTAGTCCGCGTTCCCTGTTCGAGTTCAACCGACCGGGCAGCAGGGCGGAATGCACACGACGTCCACTCACCGGTCCTCGTAGAGCACGGGTGCGTGGGAAGCAGTTCGGACGAGAGTTAGCGGAGGATATGGCAAAGAAGGACGGTGTCATCGAGATCGAGGGCAGCGTGGTCGAGGCCCTGCCGAACGCGATGTTCCGCGTGGAGCTGGCCAACGGGCACAAGGTTCTGGCTCACATCTCGGGCAAGATGCGACAGCACTACATCCGGATCCTCCCCGAGGACCGAGTGGTGGTGGAGCTGAGCCCGTACGACCTGTCCCGTGGCCGGATCGTCTACCGCTACAAGTAGTCGTCAAGAATCCACCACTCGAAACAACTGCTGCCGCAGGCTTGGGTTCGCCCGCGCGTGCGTGCGGCGGCGGAGGAACAGACTGATGAAGGTCAAGCCCAGCGTCAAGAAGATCTGCGACAAGTGCAAGGTGATCCGCCGGCACGGTCGCGTCATGGTGATCTGCGAGAACCTGCGCCACAAGCAGCGCCAGGGCTGAGTCCCCGGCGCTTCGGCGCACGGTGATCCAGGTCCGCGAGAGCGGACCGATCGCCGGCACCCTCGGGTGCCAACCAGCGCACCACCACGAACCTCACGGTCGGGCCGCACAGGCCCACTGAGGGGAACCCCCGGCTCGGAGGCCGGGGCCCGCAGCTCCGCGGGAAGATGGTGCGGTAGACCTCCGAACGAAGTAACAGGAGCCGGAAGGCACATGGCACGTCTTGTCGGCGTCGACCTCCCCCGCGAGAAGCGGCTCGAGATCGCGCTCACCTACATCTACGGCGTCGGCCGTACCCGCGCCCAGCAGACGCTGGCCGCCACCGGGATCTCCCCGGACGTTCGCGTGAAGGACCTCGGTGACACCGAGCTCGTCGCGCTGCGTGACTACCTCGAGGGCAACTACAAGCTCGAGGGTGACCTCCGCCGTGAGGTGGCTGCTGACATTCGCCGCAAGGTCGAGATCGGCTGCTACGAGGGCCTGCGTCACCGCCGTGGCCTGCCCGTCCGCGGGCAGCGCACCAAGACCAACGCGCGTACCCGCAAGGGACCCAAGCGCACCGTGGCCGGCAAGAAGAAGGCCCGCTAAGCAGTAGTCCGTGGAACGCGTGCAGCGCGCCTGAGCCTCGAGCTCACCCGCGCGGCGCACGCCGACCCGGTCCGAACACCTCAGACCAGGAGAAGATCCAGAAATGCCTCCCAAGACTCGCGCCACCGCGGCCCGCAAGCCGCGCCGCAAGGACAAGAAGAACGTCCCCCACGGCCAGGCGCACATCAAGAGCACGTTCAACAACACGATCGTGTCGATCACCGACCCGACCGGTGCCGTCATCGCCTGGGCCTCGGCCGGGCACGTCGGCTTCAAGGGCTCCCGCAAGTCGACGCCGTTCGCTGCGCAGCTCGCTGCTGAGTCCGCGGCCCGCCGCGCCCAGGAGCACGGCGTCAAGAAGGTCGACGTCTTCGTCAAGGGCCCCGGCTCCGGCCGTGAGACCGCGATCCGCTCGCTCACCGCGACGGGCCTCGAGGTCGGCTCGATCCAGGACGTGACGCCCCAGGCTCACAACGGCTGCCGCCCCCCGAAGCGTCGCCGCGTCTGATCCTCTGCTCCGCTCGTCGTCGCGCTGCCCCCGGCTCTGCCGGCCGGCGCGGCGGCGGGCGCAGCACCCTGGGCGGGTGGACAGAGTCCCGCCCAGGAGCACGCGTTGCCCGTGATGCGTCATATAGCGGACGCACACCGAAAGGAACACACCAGTGCTGATCGCACAGCGCCCCACCCTGACCGAAGAGGTCATCTCGGAGAACCGTTCGCGCTTCTCCATCGAGCCGCTCGAGCCTGGCTTCGGCTACACCCTCGGCAACTCGCTTCGTCGCACCCTGCTCTCGTCCATCCCGGGCGCTGCAGTGACCTCGATCCGCATCGACGGTGTCCTCCACGAGTTCACCACCGTTGCCGGTGTCAAGGAAGACGTCACCGAGATCATCCTCAACATCAAGAACCTCGTGGTCTCCTCGGAGAACGACGAGCCGGTCGTGATGTACCTGCGCAAGCAGGGTGCTGGCGCGGTCACCGCCGCGGACATCGTGCCGCCGGCGGGCGTGGAGGTCCACAACCCGGACCTGCACATCGCCACCCTCAACGACAAGGGCAAGCTCGAGATCGAGCTCACGGTCGAGCGTGGACGTGGCTACGTCTCCGCCAACCAGAACAAGTCCTTCGACGCCGAGATCGGCCGTGTTCCCGTCGACTCGATCTACTCGCCGGTCCTCAAGGTCACATACAAGGTCGAGGCGACCCGTGTCGAGCAGCGCACCGACTTCGACAAGCTGATCGTCGACGTCGAGACGAAGCAGGCGATCTCCCCGCGCGACGCGCTGGCCTCGGCCGGCAAGACGCTCGTCGAGCTCTTCGGCCTCGCCCGTGAGCTGAACGTCGAGGCCGAGGGCATCGAGATCGGCCCGTCCCCGACGGACGCCGCGCTCGCTGCGGACCTCGCGCTCCCGATCGAGGAGCTCAACCTCACGATCCGCTCGTACAACTGCCTCAAGCGCGAGGGCATCCACCAGGTCGGCGAGCTCGTCGCTCGCAGCGAGGCAGACCTGCTGGACATCCGGAACTTCGGTGCGAAGTCCATCAACGAGGTCAAGGAGAAGCTCGCCGAGCTCGGCCTGAACCTCAAGGACTCGCCGCTGGACTTCGACCCCTCGACGGCGGACTACTACGAGGCCGACGAGGACGAGGCGACGTTCTCCGACGGGCAGCAGCAGTTCTGACCTTCCGTGCGAGCGGCCCGGCCGCACGCGCGATCCACTTCTAAGGAGCAAGATCAATGCCTACCCCCACCAAGGGTCCGCGGCTCGGCGGTGGCCCGGCTCACGAGCGTCTCATCCTCGCGAACCTGTCCACGCAGCTCTTCGAGCACGGCCGCATCACGACCACCGAGACCAAGGCCAAGCGCCTGCGCCCGGTGGCCGAGCGCCTCATCACGTTCGCGAAGCGCGGTGACCTGGCGGCTCGTCGTCGCGTCATGACCGTGGTCCGCGACAAGTCCGTCGTGCACACGCTGTTCACCGAGATCGCCCCGCAGATGGCGGAGCGCAACGGTGGCTACACGCGCATCACGAAGGTCGGCAACCGCAAGGGCGACAACGCCCCCATGGCCGTCATCGAGCTCGTGACCGAGCCCGTGAGCCCCAAGCAGGCCGTCGTCCGCGAGGCCGAGAAGGCTGCGAAGAAGGCCAGCAAGCCCAAGGCCGCCAAGGTCGAGGACGCTCCTGTCGAGGACGCCCCGATCGAGGACGCGCCCGTCGTCGAGGACGCTCCCGTCGTGGAGGACGCCCCCGTCGAGGACGCCAAGGACTCGAAGGAGAAGTGACCCCCACCCGGCTCTGCCGGACGGGCATCTCCTGAAGGGCCCGGCACCATCTGGTGCCGGGCCCTTCGCCGTACCCGACGGCGTCGCGTCCGTACCCGACGGCGTCGCGTCCGTGGCCGTGCGGGCTGCCGCGCGCTGTGCGTCGGTCGGGAGCCGCGTCGCCGGGGGAGCCGCGGCCGCCACGGAGCGGTCGCCGCGCGGCCGGGTGGCCACGGCCGGGGTGGACCGTCCGCGGTGCCGTAACGCGCTGGCTGGCCGAGGGAGCCACGGGCGGGCGCTCGGCGCGGCCCGTGCCGCGGCACGGGCGTCCCGCCCCTAGATTGGTCGGTATGGGTCTGCCGGTGCTCTTCGTCCACGGTTCGCGCACGTCCCGCACGATGTGGCGGGCGCAGCTCGAGGCCATGGACCGTGCCGGCCTCGCCGCGGCCGCCGTGGACCTGCCGGGGCACGGTGCACGGACGGGCGAGGCGTTCACGCTCGACGGCGCGGTGGCGACCGTCGCCGGGGCTGTGGACGACCTGGGAGGTCGGGCGCTCGTCGTCGGGCTCTCGCTGGGCGGGTACGTGGGGATCGAGCACCGCGCACGCTTCCCCGAGCAGGTCGCGGGTCTCGTCGCGGCGAGCTGCTGCACGGTCCCGGCCTCCCGGCTGCGCGGGGCGTGGCGGGTCGCTGCTGACCGCATCGAGAAGCTGCCGGACAACGGCGCTGCGCTCAACCAGGCCCTGGTCAACAGGACCTTGCCCGGGGCGGGGATCGAGGACATCGGTGCGGGCGGGTTCGCGCTGACGGCCATGACGGCGATCCTGGACGAGGTGGGACGCACGGACCCGTTGGCGGCGCTGTCGACGACCGACTCGCCCGTGTGGTTCCTCAACGGACGCTGGGACCACTTCCGGTTCGGGGAGCGCGCGTACCTCGCCGCCGCGCGCGCGGGTGGGGCGCGTGCGGAGCTCGTCGTGGTCCCGGGTGCCAAGCACCTCGTGAGTCTCGATCGACCGGTCGCGTTCAACCGGGCGGTCCTCGGGGCGCACACGTTCCTCGCGGAGGCCGGGGAGGACTGGTGACAGGTCAGGCGAGCGGCAGGTCCCACGCCCTCGCGCCGCCCACGAGCGCGGCCGAGTTGGGGACGATCACGACGTCGTCGCCCAGGCGTTCGAGCGCGGACGGAGTGATCTGGCGCGAGTTGCCTCCGCCCAGGTAGAGGCGGTCCCACCAGAAGACGGGGCGCAGGCCGTCGACGAGCGCCACGACGCGTCGTGACCACAGCCCGTTCCCGAGCCGACGGCGCTCGACCTCGCCGATGTACTCGTCGTACGTGGTCGCGCGTCGCACGGGGGCGTGCGACCACTCGAGGTGGGGGGCGAGCCGTCCGCCGTGGAACAGTGCCGAGCCCAGGCCTGTCCCGAGGGTGAGCACGAGCTCGAGACCCGACGCGGCGATGACTCCGGCGCCGTGGACCTCGGCGTCGTTCAGCACGAGCGCGGGCATCCCGAGCCGCTCGCTCACGGCCGCCTGGACGTCGAAGCTGGCCCACTGCTCGGCCAGGGCCGGGTCGACCCGGCTGCGCGGCCCCGAGCGCGTGATGTAGTGCGGGGTGTGCACGACGACGCCGCGCCGGATCATGCCCGGCATGCCGACCGTGACCCGGACCGCGGGGGGCAGGCGGTCGGCGATCTGCGCGATGACGTCGACCAGGAGCGAGGGGGGCAGCGGGTAGGGCGTCGGTACCCGCACCGCGGTCGCGTGCGCGGTCCCGGCGGCGTCGAGCACGTTGGCCTTGATGCCACCCCCGCCGCAGTCCACCGCGAGGGTGCGGAGCTCGGGGGAGTCGGGGCCGGTGGAGCGTTCGGGCATGTCTGCACACTAACGGGCGCTAGCGTAGGTGCACGTGACGAACGATCTGCCTGTCCGCGTCCGCCTGGACCTCGCCTACCAGGGCACGGCCTTCGCCGGGTGGGCCCGCCAGCCGGGCCTGCGGACGGTCGAGGGCGCCCTCGAGGACGGTCTGGGACAGATCCTGCGGGGCGAACCTCCACGCCTGACGGTCGCGGGCCGGACCGACGCGGGAGTCCACGCACGCGGCCAGGTGGCGCACGTCGACCTGCCCCGGGCCGCGTGGGACGCGATGCCGGGACGCTCGGACCGGTCCCCGGGAGAGGCGCTCGTCGCGCGTCTCGGGGGAGTCCTGCCCGGCGACGTCGTGGTCCACCGCGCGTCCCGCTCCCCGGCCGGGTTCGACGCGCGCTTCTCGGCGCTGTACCGCAGCTACACGTTCCGCATCGTCGACGACCCGGCCCTGCGTGACCCCCTGCGCCGCGAGTGGGTCCTGTGGAACCGTAAGCCGCTCGACGCGGACGCGATGCACGAGGCGCTCCAGCCGCTGCTCGGCGTCCGGGACTTCGCGGCGTTCTGCAAGCCGCGGCCGGGGGCGACCACGATCCGCGAGCTCCAGCACCTGTCCTGGGAGCGCGCGGCCGACGGACCCGACGAGGGGCTCGTCGTCGCGCACGTCCGCGCGGACGCCTTCTGCCACAACATGGTCCGTGCGCTGGTCGGGGCGTCGGTCGCCGTGGGGGAGGGGCGTCGTCCCGTCTCGTGGCCGGCCGAGGTCCTGGCGGCGAGGCGCCGGGACGC
The DNA here is from genome assembly GCF_016907235.1 of Oerskovia jenensis. NCBI lineage: Bacteria > Bacillati > Actinomycetota > Actinomycetes > Micrococcales > Cellulomonadaceae > Oerskovia > Oerskovia jenensis. The sequence goes on along the minus strand of NZ_JAFBBO010000001.1, from coordinate 1,372,228 downwards.
GGGGGCCGGCGTCGTCCCGCCGCACGGCCTGGTCCTCGAGGACGTCACGTACCCGCCCGACGACGAGCTCGCGGCCCGGGCCGAGCGCGTCCGCGCCGTCCGCATGGACGAGGACGTGTGGGACGCCGCGACCGGGGGCGCGCCGGAGGTCCCCCGGTCGTAGCGCCTACGGCTCCTCGACGATGTGGATCGCGGCCTCTTCGGCGCTCGCCGCCGCACCGTCGATCCCGGCGTCGTCGGCGTAGGTGTCGTTGACGCGGCCGTCGAGCGCGTCGGGGTCCGCGACGAGGCGCCCCGAGCGTGTCGTGTCGGGCCGGTCGAGCGGGTCGGTCTCCCAGTCCTCGGGCTCCTCGTCGGCGAGGCGCTGGTCGAGCGACTCGCCGTCCTCCTCGAGCCGTTCGGGGTGCGCGTACGTCAGGGGCGCGCGCTCGGGCGGCGCGTACCCCTCGTCGAGCACGTCGTCGACGCCGCGGTCGACCAGGGTGTCGTCGCGCTGGAGCTGGTCGGAGTCGCCCTCGGTGCCGAGGGCGGGGTCTGTCCGGGTGGCTGGTGTGTCGTCGCTCATCCCTCCACACTGTCACCGCGGGGGCGTTCTCGCAGCCCGCGCGTACCGCCCGTGCCTGGGGAGCCCCGCGCTTCCCGACGGCGGAGCGCACCCCGGTCGGTGGGGCGTGCTCGGGTGCGTCCTGGGTCGGGCGGGGTCGGGCGAGAGGGACCGGCGGGGCGGCGCCCCCGCGCCCTCGGGTGGTCGAGGGCGCGGGCGTCGGCGAAAGGAATCGTCAAGCAGGCCCTCGGGCAGGGAGGATGTGCCCGTGGGTCACATCGACATCAGCGACATCAGCTACTTCCTGCCCGACGGGCGTCCCCTCCTCGCCGGGGCGACCCTGCGCGTCGCGGACGGGGCCAAGGTCGCGCTCGTCGGGCCCAACGGCGCCGGCAAGACGACGCTCCTGCGCATCGTCGCGGGTGACCTCTCCCCGCACGGAGGCACGGTGGGACGCAGCGGCGGCCTCGGCGTGATGCGCCAGTTCGTGGGCCGCATCGACGACGAGCGCACGGTCCGTGACCTGCTCGTCGACCTCGCGCAGCCCTCGATCCGCGATGCCGCGCGCGAGCTCGCGGCGGCCGAGCTGGACATCATGACGGTCGACGACACCCCCTCCCAGATGCGCTACGCGCAGGCGCTGGCCGACTGGGCCGACGCGCGCGGGTACGAGGCCGAGGCCGAGTGGGACAAGGTCACCGACGAGGTCCTGTCGATCCCGTTCGAGCAGGCGCAGTTCCGCGAGGTCCGCACGCTCTCGGGCGGTGAGCAGAAGCGCCTGGTCCTCACGGCCCTGTTCCGGGGCCCCGAGGAGGTGCTCCTGCTCGACGAGCCCGACAACTACCTCGACGTGCCGACCAAGCGGTGGCTCGAGGAGAAGCTCGCGGCCTCGCCCAAGACCGTGCTGTTCATCAGCCACGACCGCGAGCTCCTGGCCCGCACCGCGACCCAGGTCGCGACGGTCGAGCCCACAGCCGCGGGCGGGACGATCTGGGTGCACGGCGGCGGGTTCGGCACGTACGCGGAGGCGCGGGCCGACCGTCGCAGCCGGCTCGAGGAGCTCCTGCGCCGCTGGGACGAGGAGCACGCCAAGCTCAAGGACCTCGTCAACACCCTCAAGAACAAGGCGGCCTTCAACGACGGGCTCGCGAGCCGTTACCAGGCCGCCCAGACGCGCCTGCGCAAGTTCGAGGAGGCCGGGCCGCCGCAGGTCCTCGCGCACGAGCAGAACGTCAAGGTCCGCCTCACGGGCGGGCGCACGGCCAAGCGGGCCGTGACGTGCGAGCAGCTCGAGCTCACCGGACTCATGGCGCCCTTCGACCTCGAGGTCTTCTTCGGCGAGCGCGTCGCCATCCTGGGGTCCAACGGCTCGGGCAAGTCGCACTTCATGCGCCTGCTGGCGCGGGGTGGGTCGGACCCGGACGTCGAGCACCGGCCGGTCCTCGACGGTGCCGGGGACGCGTCGGGCTCGGGCGACGGCGCGGTCGTCCCGCCCGTGGCCCACACCGGCCGTGCCGTGCTGGGCTCACGGGTGCGCCCGGGGTGGTTCGCGCAGAACCACGCCCACCCCGAGTTCGAGGGCCGCACCCTCCTCGAGATCCTGCACCGCGGCGACGGCGCCCGTGACGGCATGGGCCGCGAGCCCGCGAGCAAGGCGCTCGACCGCTACGAGCTCGTCGGTCAGGCCGAGCAGCGTTTCGAGACCCTCTCCGGTGGGCAGCAGGCACGTTTCCAGATCCTGCTGCTCGAGCTCGGGGGAGCGACGCTGCTGCTGCTCGACGAGCCCACCGACAACCTCGACCTGCACTCGGCCGAGGCGCTCGAGTCGGGTCTCGCGGCGTTCGAGGGGACGGTCCTCGCGGTCACGCACGACCGGTGGTTCGCCCGCGGCTTCGACCGTTTCGTGGTGTTCGGCTCGGACGGTCGGGTCGTCGAGACCCCCGAGCCGGTCTGGGACGTCGAGCGCGTCAAGCGCCAGCGCTGACCCACGAGGTGCTCGGCACCCGGGGCGGGCAGTCGGCGGTGAGGAAGACCACACGCGCGGCGGCGGGCCGTTAGCACGACCTGCGTGCCGCCGTCGGGCTCCTAAAATGGAGCAATGGCCGTCCCCAAGATCGTCCTCTTCTACGCCTTCACACCGCTCGCCGACCCGCGCGCGGTGCAGCTGTGGCAACGCTCCCTCGGGGAGCAATGGGGGCTGACGGGACGCGTCATCGTCTCCGAGCACGGCATCAACGCGACGCTGGGCGGGACGGTCGAGAACCTCAAGCAGTACGTCAAGACCACCAGGCAGTACCCGGGGTTCGCGGGGATCGACGTCAAGTGGTCGGACGGCACGGGGCGCGACTTCCCGCGACTGTCGGTCAAGGTGCGCCCCGAGCTCGTGAGCTTCGGTGCGCTCGGCGAGCTCGCGGTCGACGAGGACGGCGTGGTCGACGGCGGTGCCCGCCTCGACCCGCAGGCACTGCACGAGCTCGTGGCCGAGCGCGGCGACGACGTCGTGTTCTTCGACGGGCGCAACGCGTTCGAGGCCGCGATCGGCAAGTTCCGTGGTGCGGTCGTCCCCGACGTCGCGACCACGCGGGACTTCGTCGCCGAGCTCGACTCGGGCGCGTACGACGACCTCAAGGGGCGACCCGTCGTGACCTACTGCACGGGCGGCGTGCGCTGCGAGGTCCTGTCCTCGCTCATGCTCTCGCGGGGCTTCGAGGAGGTCTACCAGCTCGACGGCGGGATCGTGCGCTACGGCGAGACGTTCGGCGACCAGGGCCTCTGGGAAGGCTCGCTCTACGTGTTCGACGAGCGCATGCACGTCGAGTTCGGGACCGAGACCGTGCCGCTCGGCGAGTGCGGCGAGTGCGGGGCCGCGACCGCGAAGTACGAGAACTGCGTGGACCCCGGCTGCCAGACGCTGCGCCTGTTCTGCGCCGACTGCGCGGGGGTCGCGCGCACGCTCCAGTGCGACGCATGTGCCGACCTGCGCCCGGGCGCGTATCCTCGTCCTCGGGAAGGCGCGTCGATCGGCCTCTCCCACGACAACCACCGGGCAACCGCCTGAATCGGCGTCTGGCGCTCGTGCGTGCGCCGTCGGACACGCTGCTGACACCGAGGGCCACATCACCCTCGGTGTGACGCACCATGTTTTGACCCTGCACGGGCCGTCCAGGTAGTCTGTTGAGTCGTTGTGCTTCCCCTTCGGTATCTCGTCGCTTGTGCGCCCACTCGCTCCGCGACCTGGACACCCGTCAGCCGAAGGCCGAACGACTTGTCGGACGCAGGCTCCTGCGCCGAAGACATCGAAGACACGAAACGAAGGCTACGACCGTGCGTACGTACACCCCGAAGCCCGGCGACGTCCAGCGTGACTGGTACGTCATCGACGCGACCGACGTCGTCCTGGGCCGTCTCGCCACCCACGTGGCGACCCTGCTCCGTGGCAAGCACAAGGCCACCTTTGCTCCGCACGTCGACGGCGGTGACTTCGTCATCGTCATCAACGCCGGCAAGGTCGCCCTGACCGGCAACAAGCGCGAGCAGAAGCTTGCCTACACCCACTCCGGTTACCCGGGTGGTCTTCGGGCGGTCGCGTACAGCGACCTGCTGGAGAAGCACCCCGAGCGTGCTGTGGAGAAGGCCGTCCGCGGCATGATCCCCAAGACCTCGCTCGGCCGCGCACAGTTCGGCAAGCTCAAGGTCTACGCAGGCTCTGAGCACCCGCACTCCGCGCAGCAGCCGAAGACTTTCGAGATCACCCAGGTCGCGCAGTAGGCTCCGCCTGCTCGTAGACGAGAACTTAGGACGCGAGGACACACCAGTGGCCGAGACCACCGTCGACATCGACGTGCTGGACGAAGAGACTCCCAGCAACTACACCTCTGAGAGCGCAGCCCCCACGGGCCGTGGCCAGAGCATCACCGCCCCCGCGCAGGCCCTGGGCCGTCGCAAGGAGGCCATCGCCCGCGTGCGCCTGGTGCCCGGCACCGGCCAGTGGAAGATCAACGGCCGCACCCTCGAGGGGTACTTCCCCAACAAGGTGCACCAGCAGCTCGTCAACTCCCCGCTGAAGCTGGTCGACGTCGAGGGTCGCTTCGACGTCATCGCCCGCATCAACGGTGGTGGCACGTCCGGCCAGGCCGGCGCGCTGCGCCTCGGCATCGCCCGTGCGCTCAACGAGATCGACGCCGAGCACAACCGTCCGGCACTCAAGAAGGCCGGCTTCCTGACTCGCGACGCACGCGTCGTCGAGCGCAAGAAGGCCGGGCTCAAGAAGGCCCGTAAGGCTCCGCAGTACTCCAAGCGCTGATCCCAGCGCTTGCGCACGACGGCCCCGGTGGACACAGTCCACCGGGGCCGTCGTCTTTTGTCAGGGATGCTGACGAGCGACCGGACCGGTCTGCTCGCAGCGGGGGCGGCGCAGGCCCTTCGGCCTGTACCGTCCCGTTGAGGGAGGAAAACTCATGGGACGACTGTTCGGCACCGACGGGGTGCGAGGGCTGGCGAACAGGGACGTCACGGCCGAGCTCGCGCTCGGCCTGGGCGTGGCTGCTGCGAACGTGCTGGGACGCACCGGACAACCCGACGGGCACCGCCCGCGCGCCGTGATCGGGCGAGACCCTCGTGCCTCGGGCGAGTTCCTGGGTGCCGCGGTGACCGCGGGGCTCGCGAGCGCGGGCGTCAACGTGCTCGACGTCGGTGTCCTGCCGACCCCGGCGGTCGCGTTTCTCACGAGCACCCTCGACGTCGACTTCGGCGTCATGATCTCGGCCTCGCACAACCCGATGGCCGACAACGGCATCAAGTTCCTCGCGCGCGGCGGCATCAAGCTCGAGGACTCGCTCGAGGACGAGATGGAGCGCCAGCTCCACGCCGAGTGGGAGCGACCGCTCGGGGCAGAGGTCGGCCGCGTGCGCCGCGACACCGGGAGCGCGGGGGCCGACTACGTCGAGCACCTCATCTCGAGCATCGGCGCCACGGGGGACGCGCTCCCGCTCTCCGGCCTGCGGATCGCGGTCGACTGCGCGAACGGTGCCGCGAGCGACGTCGGCCCGGCCGCGCTGCGCGCCGCGGGCGCCGACGTCGTCGTGATGAACGCGAGCCCCGACGGGCGCAACATCAACGAGAAGTGCGGGTCCAACCACCCCGAGCAGCTCCAGGCCGTGGTCGTGGCCTCCGAGGCCGACTTCGGTGTCGCGTTCGACGGCGACGCGGACCGCTGCATCGCGGTCGACCACCGTGGCGTGCTCGTGGACGGCGACCAGATCATGGGCGTGCTCGCGCTCGCCGAGAAGGACAAGGGGCGGCTCGCCGACGACACGCTCGTCGTGACCGTCATGAGCAACCTCGGGCTCATCCTCGCCATGCGCGACGCCGGGATCCGGACGGTCCAGACGGGCGTCGGCGACCGGTACGTGCTCGAGGAGATGCGCGCCAAGGGGTACACGCTCGGCGGCGAGCAGTCGGGCCACATCATCCTGTCGCAGTTCGCGACGACGGGCGACGGAGTGCTGACCGCGCTCCAGCTCGCGGCACGCATCCAGGAGTCCGGGGCCAAGCTGGCCGACCTCGCGGGCGCCGTGCCCAAGCTGCCCCAGACGCTGCTCAACGTGCGCGGCGTGGACAAGGCGCGGACCGCGACCGACGAGGTGCTCCAGGAGGCCGTCGCGGCCGCCGAGGAGCGCCTCGGGGAGACCGGGCGCGTCGTCCTGCGCTCCTCGGGCACCGAGCCGCTCGTGCGGGTCATGGTCGAGGCCGCGACCCAGGCCACGGCCGACGCCGTGGCCGAGTCGCTCGCGGGTGTCGTCCGGGACCGGCTGGCCCTGTGACGGCGCAACCTGCCGCTGCCGGGACGGGAGCCGGGTTCGCCGGGCCCGTCGACGAGTCGCTGAGGGACCAGGTCGCCGCGCACCTCGCACGGCACGAGGACGGCGTGCTCCCCATCGTGCAGGCCGGGCACCCCGTCCTGCGTCGTCCGGCCGCGCCCTACACCGGGCAGCTCGGAGACCTCTTCCCCCGGCTCGTCGAGGCGATGCGCACGACCATGCACGCGGCCCCCGGCGTCGGGCTCGCAGCGCCCCAGATCGGGCTCGGGCTCGCCGTCGCCGTGATCCAGGACGCGGGCGTCACCGACCCCGAGGACGCGGACCTGCGGGAGCGGCGTCCCGTGCCGTTCCGGGTGCTCGTCAACCCCTCCTACACGCAGGTGGACGACGAGCAGCGGGCCTTCTTCGAGGGGTGCCTGAGCGTGAGCGGGTGGCAGGCGGTCGTCGCCAGGCACCGGTCCGTGCGCCTCACGGGGCAGGACGAGCACGGTGCGCCCGTCGACGACGTCCTGACCGGATGGCCCGCGCGGATCGTCCAGCACGAGACCGACCACCTGGCGGGCGAGCTGTACCTCGACCACGCCGAGCTGCGGTCGCTCGCCTCGAACGACAGCATGCTGCGGTTCTGGGGCGGCACCCCGGACCCCACCGAGGCGTCCGAGGCGCTGGGCTTCCGGCTGCCCTGAGCGCCCTGAGAGTCCTGCGGTCGCGCCGTTCCGTCGGTCCCGCGGTCCCGCGGGACGGGCAGATCGACCGGATCGACCGGATCGCCGGAACACATCGTCCGGAGGACGTCACGGCATCCCTGCGGGGGACCTCCCTCTGGGTGGATCTCCTTCCGGAGGATGACGTACCGGGCCGCGCGGTCCGGCAGAATCGTCCTCGGAAGGTGGGGGTCGACATCAGGGCAGACTGGGGGGGTTTCCCCGATGGTGTCGGGCCTCCGTATCCGTAGGCTGGTCACAGGCGTCGAACCGACGTCCGTGACCAGCCTGGTCCGCCCCGCCAGCCGACGAACAGAGGACCCGTGATCGAGGCCGTTTCGACCTTCTTGGAGAACCTGGAGATCTGGGTCCTCGCACTCGCGGCGTCCGCATGGATCTACCCCGCCCTGTACGCCTTCGCGACGATCGACGGCTTCTTCCCGCCGATCCCGAGCGAGTCGGTCGTCATCACGCTCGCCGTCGCGGCCAGCGCGTCGGGGAACCCGAACCTCGTGCTCGTCCTGGTCATCGCTGCCGCAGGCGCCTGGACGGGCGACCAGATCGCCTACTCGTTGGGCCGTGGGATCGGGACCGAACGCATCCGCTTCCTGCGCACCGTGCGCGGACGCAAGGCCGTCGCCTGGGCCGACCAGGCGCTCAAGGCGCGCGGCGCAGCCTTCATCCTGGCGGCGCGCTACGTCCCCATCGGCCGTGTCGCGGTCAACATGACCGCGGGCGCCGTGGGCTATCCTCGCCGCCGCTTCATGGCGTACTCGGGCCTGGCGGCCGTCACCTGGGCCCTCTACTCGGTGCTCATCGGTCTCGTCGCAGCGCAGTGGCTCGGGCACCAGCCGCTCCTCGCGATGGTGATCGGCGTCTTCATGGGCGTCCTGTCCGGCGTGGTCGTCGACCGCGTCATGAACAGCATGGCGCGCAGGCGTCGAGCCCGAGAGGCGGCGCGGGAGGCCGGCCACGACACCGCCGGGGCGACCCCGATCCACGGTGAGCCGACAGACTCGACGACCGCGACGTCGTCGGGCGTCGAGGGCGACCAGGGCGCGGTCCGCCGCGCCTCCTGACCTGCGGCCCGCCCGCCCCGATCAGACCTTGCGCAGACGTGCCCGCTGGACCGAGTGGTCCGAGCCCTTCGTGAGCACGAGCGTCGCGCGACCCCGCGTCGGCAGGATGTTCTCCTCGAGGTTCGGCGCGTTGATCGAGTCCCAGATCGACTTGGCCTTCTCGATGGCCTCCTCGTCCGTGAGGGTCGCGTAGCGCTTGAAGTACGACTCGGGGCGCGCGAACGCGGTCCGGCGCAGCGACAGGAACCGGTCCACGTACCACTGCCGGATGTTGCGCGTGCGCGCGTCGACGTAGATCGAGAAGTCGAAGAAGTCGCTCACCGCCACGGCCTGGTCGTCGGACGGGCCCGGTCGGGCAGGCTGGAGGACGTTGAGGCCCTCCACGATCAGGACGTCCGGTCTGCGGACGACGGTCTCGGCCCCCGGGACGATGTCGTAGGTCAGGTGGTCGTAGACCGGGCTGCGGACCTCGGGCACGCCTGCCTTCACCCGGGACAGGAAGCGGATCAGGGCGCGACGGTCGTACGACTCGGGGAACCCCTTGCGCTCCATGAGCCCGCGGCGTGCGAGCTCGGCGTTCGGGTAGAGGAATCCGTCCGTCGTGATGAGCTCGACCCGGGGCGTCTCCGGCCAGCGCGCGAGCATCTCGCGCAGGATGCGCGACGTCGTCGACTTGCCGACCGCGACCGATCCCGCGACCCCGATCACGTACGGCGTGCGGGTCGAGTTCTCGCGCAGGAACGTCGAGGTGGCCTCGTGCAGCCCGCTCGTGGCCGTCACGTACAGGTTGAGCAGCCGCGAGATGGGGCGGTAGATCGCGTCCACCTCCGCCAGGTCGATGGGGTCACCCAGCCCGCGGAGCTTGACGACGTCGGCATCCGTCAGCGGCAGCGGCGTCGACTCGGAGAGCCTGCTCCACGCCGCACGATCCAGGTCGACGTACGGGGACGCCGTCGAGAGATCCGGTAGGCGTCCGGAACCGGACGCGGAGTCCTGGTCGGTCGCGGGAACACCCTCGAGCGGAGTGACGGGCAGGTCGGAGGAAGGAACCACTCGCACGATTCTGCCGGACGTCCGGCCCGATCATGAACACGAAGAGGCTGGACCGCTAACAAAGAACCGCGAGATGTCGCGGCTGCGACGCCCCCTGGGCGTCGGGCTAGACTCCGAGACCATGTGTGGAATCGTGGGTTACGCAGGCCCCCTTGAAGCGTCGGGGCGACCCCTCGACGTCGTCCTCGAAGGACTCGGCAGGCTCGAGTACCGCGGCTACGACTCGGCCGGGGTCGCGCTCGTCGCGCCCGACCAGGCGGGGGTCGCGACGGCCAAGAAGTCCGGAAAGCTCGTCAAGCTCGTCGACGAGCTCCAGGCCCACCCCCTGCCCGCGGCCTCCGCGGCGATCGGGCACACCCGGTGGGCGACGCACGGCGCGCCCAACGACACCAACGCGCACCCGCACGTAGCGGACGACGGCCGCCTCGCCGTGATCCACAACGGGATCGTCGAGAACTTTGCCGTCCTCAAGGAGGAGCTTCTCGCCGACGGCGCGACCTTCCTCTCCGAGACCGACACCGAGGTCGCGGCCCAGCTCCTCGCCCGCGCGTACCGACGCACCGGGGACCTGACCGAGGCGATGGCCTACGTCGCGCGCCAGCTCGAAGGCACGTTCACCCTGCTCGCCGTCCACGCGGACGCCCCGACCACCGTCGTCGGCGCCCGGCACGACTCCCCGCTCGTCGTCGGGCTCGGGGACGGCGAGAACTTCCTCGGCTCCGACGTCGCCGCGTTCATCGCGTCGACCAAGGACGCGCTCGAGCTCGGCCAGGACCAGATCGTGACCATCACCCCGGACAGCGTCGAGGTCGTCGACTTCCACGGCAAGCCCGCCGAGGCCACCCGCTTCACGGTCGACTGGGACGCCGCCGCAGCCGAGAAGGGTGGCTTCTCGTCCTTCATGGACAAGGAGATCCACGACCAGCCGCACGCGGTCGCCGACACCCTGCTCGGACGCACCGACGCCGACGGGCGGCTCGTCCTCGACGACCTGCGCATCGACGAGGCGGTGCTGCGCACCGTCGACAAGATCATCGTCGTGGCCTGCGGCACGGCCGCCTACTCGGGGCACGTCGCCAAGTACGCGATCGAGCACTGGTGCCGCATCCCCGTCGAGGTCGAGCTCGCGCACGAGTTCCGCTACCGCGACCCGATCGTCGACGAGAAGACGCTCGTCGTCGCCGTCACGCAGTCGGGCGAGACCATGGACACCCTCATGGCCGTGCGCCACGCGCGCGAGCAGGGCGCCAAGGTCATCTCGATCGTCAACACGCACGGGTCGACCATCCCGCGCGAGTCCGACGCCGTCCTGTACACGCACGCAGGACCCGAGATCGCCGTCGCCTCGACCAAGGCGTTCCTCTCGCAGATCACCGCCGCCTACCTCCTGGGCCTCTACCTCGCCCAGCTGCGCGGGAACAAGTTCCCCGACGAGATCCGCGAGATCCTCGACGACCTGCGCGAGATGCCGCGCAAGATCCAGACGGTCATCGAGCGGGGCGAGTACGTCAGCGCCGTGGCCCGCTCCATGAAGGACGCGACGTCGGTGCTCTTCCTGGGGCGCCACGTCGGGTTCCCCGTCGCGCTCGAGGGAGCGCTCAAGCTCAAGGAGCTCGCCTACATCCACGCCGAGGGCTTCGCCGCGGGCGAGCTCAAGCACGGGCCCATCGCGCTCATCGACGAGGGGCAGCCGGTCTTCGTCGTCGTGCCGTCCCCGCGCGGTCGCGACTCGCTGCACTCGAAGGTCGTCTCCAACATCCAGGAGATCCGCGCCCGCGGCGCACGCACCCTCGTGATCGCCGAGGACGGCGACGACGCGGTGCTGCCCTACGCCGACGAGATCTTCTGGATCCCGCAGTCGCCGACCCTCATGTCGCCGCTGCTCGCGGTCGTCCCGCTGCAGATCTTCGCCATGGCTCTCGCCACGGCCAAGGGGCTCGACGTCGACCAGCCGCGCAACCTCGCGAAGTCGGTCACGGTCGAGTAGCCGACCACCCCGCACATCCCGGAAGCCCGCCGTCCCCTCGGACGGTGGGCTTCCGTCGTCGGGGGCCGGGGGCCGGGGGCCGGGGGCCGGGGGCCGTCGTCGGGGCCGGGGCCCGGGGCCGTGGACTGCGAGCAGCCGGCGAGCGCCCCGTGCCGGCCGTGGACCGGCGCGGGCCGGGCCGCGTGCCGGGCCACGCCGCGGCCCGAACCCCAGGGCGCATAGGGTGAGCGCATGATCATCGGGGTGGGTATCGACGTGGTCGACGTCGCGCGGTTCATGGACACGCTCGAGCGGACGCCGCGTCTGCGCGAGAAGCTCTTCACCCCGGCCGAGCGGGACCTGCCGGCCTCGTCCCTCGCGGCCCGGTTCGCAGCCAAGGAGGCGATCGCGAAGGCGCTCGGTGCGCCTGGCGGCATGCGCTGGCAGGACGCGACGGTCCACCGGGTCGTCGGGGGAGCGCCCCAGGTCGAGATCACCGGGACGGTCCAGGCGCGGGCGACCGAGCTGGGGATCGCGACGTTCCACCTGTCGATCTCGCACGACGCCGGGATCGCGTCGGCCATGGTGGTCGCGGAGGGCTGAGGGCCGTGAGCGGCCGTCGAGCACGAGGTTGCGGTCGTTCTCGACCTCAGAACGACCGCAACCTCGTGCTCGGCACCGGCACCGGCACCGGCTCCGGGACCGGCTCCCCGGACCGCCGAGCGGTCAGCCCTGCAGGGCCGGGATGACCTCGCGCTCGAACAGCTCGAGCCCGCTGCGGTCGTACGCGGCCTCCGCGAAGTACGTGATCGCGTACGTCATGCCCGCGCCCTCGAGCTTCTGGAGGTTCTCGACGATCTGCTCGGGGGTTCCCACGAGCGGTCCCGAGCGGAAGTCGGCCACGGTCTCCTCGGCCTTCGCCGGGACGGTCTTGGCGTAGTGCTCGCCGATCCAGCGCAGGCGGTCCTCGACGTCGGCCTCGGTCGCCCCGATGACCACGTTGTAGTTGGACGAGCGCGTGATCTCCTCGAACGGGCGCCCGATCGCCTCGCAGTGCCCGCGCAGCACCTCCGACTTGTGCGTGAAGCCCTCGAGCCGGCCGTCGAAGTTCGTGTACTGCGCGTGCTGGGCCGCGATGCGCAGCGTCTTCTTCTCGCCGCCGCCCGCGATCCACAGCGGGATGCTGGGAGCACCGGCGCCGTCGGGCCCGACCCCGTCGAGGACCTGGAGCGGCTGCGGGTGGCACAGCGCGCCGTCGACCTGGAAGTACGTGCCGTCGAGCGTCGCCGAGCCCGTGCGCCACATCTGCTCCATGACCTGCACGCCCTCGTCGAGCGCGCCCAGGCGCGCACCGGCACCCGGGAAGCCGTAGCCGTAGGCGCGCCACTCGTGCTCGTACCAGCCGGCGCCGATGCCCATCTCGGTGCGGCCGCCGCTCACGATGTCGACCGTCGCGGCGACCTTCGCGAGGTAGGCGGGGTTGCGGTACGCGATGCACGTGCACATCTGGCCCAGGCGCACGCGCTCGGTCGAGGCGGCGAACGCGGCCATGAGCGTCCACGCCTCGTGCGTGGCCTCGCCCGTGGGCTCGGGCACGGTGTGGAAGTGGTCGTAGACCCACGCCGACTCCCACGCGTGGCGCGCGCCCGGGAGGCGCTCGCCGGCCAGCGCGGTGTCCGCGTGGCGCGCGAGGGACCGCATGGTCTCCCACTGCTCGGAAGGGTCGATGCCGACGAGGTCCTGACGCCAGCCTTGCGGGATGAAGAGTCCGAATCGCATGGTCGCCAATCTAGCCCGGCCCGGCCCGGGGGGTCGGGGACCGTCCGCACGCGTCGACCGGGACTGCGCTCCTGCCCCGGCCTGCGCGCGCGGACGGCGGGTCCTAGTAGTCGAACCGATCGACCGAGGCGATGCGGAAGACCGCGTCGGGCGGAAGGTCCTCGTAGAAGTCGGCGGTCACCGCTGCCGACTGGCCCGGGCCGAGGTTCTCGGCGTAGGCGCTCGCGGTGCCGAGCTGGGAAGTTCCGTCGGGGCTCTCGGCGACGATCTCCACGGAGTAGGTCATCTGCACCGTGCTGCTGTTCGTCACCGTGAGCGCGAGCGTCACGCCGCCGTACTCCTGGGCGACCGGAGCCCCGAGCGCGACGTCCCCGCTGAGGTCCTTGAAGCCGACGTCCTCGACCGCGGCGACCTCGAGCACCGGTGCGGTCATGCCGCCGCCCATCACGGTGTCGTACGTCGTCGCGCCCTCGACGATCGCGTGGACCTTCAGGACGTCGCCCACGGTGACGTCGGCCAGGATCGAGCGGTCGCCGGAGAGCAGCGTGTTGACGTCGAGCTCGAAGGGGGACGACGGCTGCTCGGCTCCGGTGCCGGCGCGGAACGAGTCCGAACCGGTGGCGGCGTCGAACTGTGTGACCTCGGCGTAGAGGACGATCTTGTCGCCGACGTAGGCCTCCGGGTCCTTGGCGATCTGCGCCCAGGCGGCCGCGTCGACCGCCGTGAACGACGTGAGGTCCACGTCCTGCGTCGACCCGCCCTCGGGCGACGTGCCGACCGTGGAGCGGTCGGGGCTCGCGGCCTCCGGGGAGTCGTCCAGGATCGCGATCAGGAGCAGGACGCCGGAGACGGTGCCGACGAGCGCGAGCGCGATGCCCCAGATCGACCGCGCCCTCCCCACGGCGGGGGTCGACCGGCCCGCGCGACGCAGTCCGACGATCCCCAGCACGATCGCGGCGATCCCGGGGAGGAAGAACAGGTTCGCCAGGGCCGCGACGATCCCGGCGGTCAGGCTCAGGGTCGCGGGGGTGTTCTTGGTGGGAGGGACCCACCCGCCCGGTGAGGGCGCTGCGCCCTGCCCGGTCCAGCCGTACGGCGCGGCGGTCGCGGAGGGGTCGTGGCCGGAGGGCCACGCCGCCGCGCGTCCGGCGTCGTGGGCCATCGCCTCGGCCGAGGTGGGGACCCCCTGGACGGGGCCCTGCGGCGGGGGAGGCGACGAGGCGGGGACCCAGGTCCCGTCGGGAGCCAGGCGCCAACCGTTGACCACGTCGCCGACGCGGTAGGAGTTCTGCGGGGAATCGGTCACGGCAACCTGCTCACGGAGAGGGACGAAAGTGCCAGAACCGTACTGGCTGGACCGAGACCGGTGGGTCGAATCTCAGGACGCGGCCGGGTGAATTCCGGACGGGCGGACCGCGGGCTCTCTCAGCGCCCCGCGCCCGCGCGGGGCAGGATGGCCCCATGATCGAAGCGTTCACCGCCGCCCAGGTCCGCGCCGCCGAGGAGCCGCTGCTCGCCCGAGGGGCCCCGCTCATGGAGCGTGCGGCGTTCGCTCTCGCGACGGTCGTGGTGCAGGACCTGCGGCGGGGGCGCCGCGGCGGGTCCGACGGCGGTGCGCCTGCCCGGCGTCTGGCAGGAGCCCGAGCGGTGCTGCTCGTGGGCTCGGGCAACAACGGGGGCGACGCCCTGTTCGCGGGGGCGTACCTGGCCAGGCGGGGCGTCGCGGTCCAGGCGGTCTGCACGAGCGGGCGCCCGCACGCCGACGGGCTGAGCGCGCTGCGTCGCGCGGGCGGGCGGGTGCTCGATCTCACGGCCCCGGCCGAGCTCGCCCGCTGGTCGCACGTCGTGGACACGGTCCTCGCGGCCGACGTGGTCCTCGACGGACTGGTCGGGATCGGGGCGACCGGGGCGCTGCGGGGGGTGGCGGGCGACCTGGTCGCGGCGCTCGCGGACGAGCTCGCGGGGCGGGCCGCACGGGCTGGGTCGAGGGCCGGGCTCCCGTGGGTCGTCGCGGTCGACACCCCGAGCGGCATCGGCGTCGACGACGGCTCCGTCCCCGGGCCCGTCCTGCCCGCCGACCGGACCGTCACCTTCGGTGCGCACAAGCCCGGTCTGCTGCTGCCCCCCGCGACCCACCTCGCGGGGGTCGTGACGCTCGTCGACCTCGACCTCGACCTCGGGCTGGCGGGCGTGGGCGGTGCGGGCAGCGGCCCGATCGAGCCCGTCGGCCCCGTCGGCGCGGCGGTGCGGCGCCTCGAACGTGCCGACGTGGCCCGGCTGTGGCCCGTCCCCGGGTCGACCGACCAGAAGTACACGCGCGGGGTCCTGGGGGTCGTCGCGGGCACGCCCACGTTCCCGGGTGCGGCGGTCCTCGCCGTCTCGGCGGCGGTCCGGGCGGGCGTGGGGATGGTCCGCTACCGGGGGCCCGACGACGTCGCGCGCGTCGTCGTCTCGGCCCGCCCCGAGGCCGTGCCCGCCGAGGGCAGGGTGCAGGCGTGGGCGCTCGGGTCGGGAGTCCCGGCAGCGGAGGAACGAGCGGCCCTGCGGGACGGGGGTGGCGTGCGGAGCGCCGAGGCGGGGCAGCACGAGCGGATCAGGTACGCGCTCGCGGTCGCGTGCGGGGTGCTGGCCGAGGACGTGGCCGGGCCGAGGGTCCCGGCCGTGGTCGACGCGGGCGCCTTGTCGCTGCTCCCGGAGCGCTGCCCGCCGTCGGTGGTCCTGACTCCCCACGCGGGCGAGCTCGCGGGGCTCCTGCGTGCCCGGGGTGACGAGGTCGACCGGGAGGACGTCGAGGCCCGACCGCTGCGGTGGGCGCGCAGAGCGCACGACCTCACGGGCGCGACGGTCCTGCTCAAGGGATCGGCGACGGTCGTGGTGGGGCCGGAGGTGACGTGGTCGCAGGCGGACGGCCCCGCGTGGCTGGCCACCGCCGGGTCGGGGGACGTCCTCACGGGGCTCCTGGGGGCCCTCCTGGCCGCGCACGGCGAGCGCGTGGTGCACGAGCCCGGGGCGGCCGCCGAGCTCGCCGCAGCGGCCGCGCTGGTCCACGGGCTGGCGGGCACCCGTGCGAACCCGGGAGGCCCGGTCGCGGCGCTGGACGTGGCCGAGGCGCTGCCAGGGGTGGTCGCGGCCCTGCTCCACGAGGGCGACGGCACCCGCCACCGACGGTGACCCACCCGCCGAGGGGACGAGACGAGGGACCGAGGGTGACAGATGCCGATCGAGGGTGACCAGGTCGTGGTCGAGGGGGACGTCAGGGCTGCCCTCGTGGCGCGATGTCGGTCGCTCGTCGCGACGGCCCGGCACACGCAGGGGTCGCAGGGCCGCGTGAGGGTGCTCGTCGGGATCGCCGGGGCACCCGGAGCGGGCAAGTCGACGCTCGCCGCCGACGTCCTGGCGGAGCTCGTGGGCGGGACGGTACCGGGTGGCGCCGACGCCGGAGCGGTCGAGGAGGCGCCGGACGTGCGCGACCACCGCCCGCCTCCGGTCGGGTCGACCGGGGTGCGCGCCGTCGTCGTGCCCATGGACGGGTTCCACCTCGCGGACGTCGAGCTCGCACGCCTCGGGCGCCGGGACCGCAAGGGAGCGCCCGACACGTTCGACGCGCACGGCTTCGTGGCCCTTCTCGAACGGCTCCGGGCGCCACGCCGGGGAGTCACGGTCTACGCCCCCGCGTTCGACCGCGAGATCGAGGAGCCCGTGGCCGGCTCGATACCGGTGGGGCCGGAGGTCGAGCTCGTCCTGACCGAGGGCAACTACCTCCTGCTCGGCGACGGGCACGACGACGGGCGCTGGAGCCCGGTCCGGGACCTTCTCGACGAGACGTGGTTCGTCGACCTTCCCGACGCGACCCGCGTCGAACGCCTCGTCGCACGGCACGTCCGTCACGGCAGGCCGCCCGCCGTGGCGCGCGAGTGGGTGCTCGGCCCGGACGAGACCAACGCCCGGCTGGTGGCCTCGACGCGGGGCCGGGCCGACGTCGTCGTGCGTGCGTGAGCGCCTCGCCGTCCGGAGCGGACCGTCGTGGGGCAGCGGCTACCGTGGTGGCGTGCCGCCCCCCACGACCTCTCACGTCCCGCCGCGCCGTCGGCGTGCCCCGTCCCAGCCGCTGCCCGTGCGGGACGGGCTCAACGCCACGCGCGTCGTCCTGCCCGCGAACGGGGACGGGGGCGAGGGGTCCCCGCGCTGGGAGACCGTGCTGGACCATCTCGTCCATCGCTTCCCCGACGACGAGCCGCGCCTGCGCGAGAAGGTCGCCGCGGGCGAGGTCGTCGACCACCTGGGTCGGCCGGTCACGGCGCAGACCCCTTTCGCGCAGCACGCGCGCGTGTTCCTCTACCGGGACCCGCCCGTCGAGACGCGCGTGCCTTTCGAGATCGAGATCCTGTACCGGGACGACGACCTCGTCGTGGTCGACAAGCCGCACTTCCTCGCGAGCATCCCCCGGGGGGCGTTCATCGCCGAGTCGGCGCTCGTGCGGTTGCGCCGAGACCTCGACCTGCCCGAGCTCTCGCCCGCGCACCGGCTCGACAGGGTCACGGCCGGGGTGCTCGTCCTGACCGTACGACCCGAGGTCCGCGGCCCGTACCAGACGCTCTTCGCCGAGCGCCGCGTGACCAAGGTCTACGAGGCCGTGGCTCGTGTCGACCCTGCGCTCGACCTCCCGCGCGTCGTGCGCAGCCGCATCCACAAGGAGCGCGGCGTCATGCGCGCCTTCGAGGTTCCCGGCGAGCCGAACTCCGAGAGCCTCGTCGAGCTCGTGGACACCCGGGAGGCCGTGGCCGGCACGCTCGGCCTCTACCGCCTGACGCCGCACACCGGCAAGACCCACCAGCTCCGGCTGCACATGAACTCGCTCGGCCTGCCGATCCTGCACGACAACTTCTACCCGACGTTCTACGACGTGCGCCCCGACGACTTCGGCCGCCCGCTCCAGCTCGTCTCTCGCTCGATCGAGTTCGTCGACCCGCTCAGCGGCGAGGCACGACGGTTCGAGACGACGCGGCCCCTCCAGGAGTGGTCCTAGGCCCGACGGCGTCACCGTCGTCGGGAGCGCCCGTCTCCTCCGGGGCGGGGACCGCTCACCCCCGGCCGGGCGTTCCGGTGAGAGAATCGGTGACCGTGAGCCCCTTCAGCGACCCCAGGCACGGATCCGCGGACGACTTCACCCCCCTCACGGCGGCCGGTGCCGTGCATCCCGCCGACTACTACCCGGCGCGTGCCGTGATCGACCTGGACGCGATCCGCTCGAACGTCGAGTCGCTCGCGTCCCGTGCGAGCACCGCGCAGGTCATGGCCGTCGTCAAGGCCGACGCGTACGGCCACGGCCTGCTGCCCAGCGCGCGTGCGGCGCTCGCGGGCGGTGCGACGTGGCTCGGCACGGCCCAGGTCTCGGAGGCGCTCGCACTGCGCGCCGCGGGGATCGGCCCGGACCGGGCGCGGGTCCTCACGTGGCTCTACGCCCCCGGGGCGCCGCTGCGGGCACTGGTCGAGGCGGAGATCGACGTCTCGGTCGCCGCGCCCTGGGCCCTCGACGAGGTCGCTGCGGCGGGTCGCGCGGCCGGCCGCCCGGCGCGCGTGCACCTCAAGATCGACACGGGGCTCGGTCGCAACGGGATCGTGCCCGACCAGCTCCCGGCCGTGCTCGACGCGGCCCGGCGCGCGGAGTCGGAAGGGGTCCTGAGCGTCGTCGGGATCTGGTCGCACTTCGCGTTCGCGGACGAGCCCGAGCACCCGACCGTCCTGCACCAGGCCGAGGTCTTCGACGACGCGGTCCGCACGGCCGAGGCCGCGGGGGTGCGGCTCGAGGTGCGTCACCTCGCGAACTCGGCCGCGACGCTCACGAACCCCCGCGTCCACTACGACCTGGTCCGCCCGGGTCTGGCCGTCTACGGGCTCTCGCCGGTCCCGCAGCTCGGGACGCCCGACGACTTCGGTCTGACCCCGGCCATGACGCTCGAGGCCGAGCTCGCGACGGTCAAGCACGTCCCGGAGGGACAGGGCGTGTCCTACGCGCACGCCTACACGACGTCGCACGCGACGATCCTCGGTGTGGTCCCGCTCGGCTATGCCGACGGCATCCCACGGCACGCGTCGGGTGCCCTGCCCGAGCGGCCCGGTGGGCCCGTGCTGGTCGGCGGGCCGATCGACGAGACGGGCGGGATCGACGGCACGGGCCGCGTCCTGCACGTCGCGGGGCGGGTCTGCATGGACCAGTTCGTGCTCGACCTGGGCCCGTACGCCGCCGAGCGGGCGGGCGACGTCGTGACGCTGTTCGGCCCCGGTGCGGGCCTCGCGCGCGGCGGGGCCCCGACCGCGGAGGACTGGGCGCTGGCCGCCGGCACCATCAGCTACGAGATCACGACGCGGCTGGGAGCCCGCGTGCCGCGCGTCTATCGGGACGGCGGCGACGCGTCGGGCCCGACGGCGGAGCCCACCACGGGCGGTGACGCCGCTCTCGGCGGGCCCGCCCCGGCGCGGGCGGACCGCGCACAGGACCACACGCTGCGTGACCGCACGCACGACGACCAGGAGTGGCTGTCATGACCGACCTGACCTTCGACCTGCCCGACGCGGACGCGACCCGCGCGTTCGGCCTGGCCCTGGCGCGCGAGCTGCGCGCGGGCGACCTCGTGATGCTCACGGGTGACCTGGGCGCGGGCAAGACGACCCTGACGCAGGGCATCGGCGCGGGGCTGGGGGTGCGGGGCCAGGTCGCGTCGCCGACCTTCATCATCGCGCGCGTCCACCCGCCGCTCGCGGACGGCCCGTACCTGGTCCACGTCGACGCCTACCGCCTCGGTTCGCTCGACGAGGTCGAGGCCCTCGACCTCGACGCGAGCCTCGACGAGTCGGTCACGGTCGTCGAGTGGGGGCAGGACCTCGTGGAGTCGCTCGCGGAGGACCGCCTGGAGATCACGATCGAGCGTCCGCGCGGCGGCGTCGACACGTCCGCCACGGCGGGGACGTCCCGGTCCGGCGAGACCGACGGCGAGCCGGTCGACCCCGACGACGAGACCGAGTCGCCCGAGGCCGGCGTCCGGCACGTGACCGTGCGCGCCCTGGGTGACCGGTGGGCCGACGTCGACCGGCTCGCGGACGGGCTGCGCACGGCGGTCGAGGCGGAGCACGCCGCAGCGGACCCGGCCGCCGGCGGGCCGGCCGACCAGGACCTGGCCGCGAACCGGCCTGCGGAAAAGTAGGCTGGGACCGTGGCAGTTCTCGCGCTCGATACGTCAGCCGCCGTCGCGGTCGCCCTCGTCGGGGACGGCGGTGAACGGCTCGCTGTGCGCTCGGCGGACGAGCGCCGTCGGCACGCCGAGACCCTCGCCCCGCTCATCAGCGAGGTGCTCGCCGAGGCCGGGGTGGACCGGACCGCGCTGACCGCGGTCGTCGCGGGCACGGGCCCGGCCCCGTTCACGGGCCTGCGGGTCGGTCTGGTCACGGCGCGCACGCTCGCGCTCTCGCTGGGCATCCCGGCGCTCGGGGTCTCCGGGCTCGACGCGATCGCGGCGCAGGCCGTGAGCGACCTGGGCCTGACGCCGGGCGACGAGGTCCTCGCGACGGCCGACGCCCGGCGCCGCGAGGTGTATTGGGCGCGCTAC
This sequence comes from Oerskovia jenensis, assembly GCF_016907235.1. Taxonomy (NCBI): domain Bacteria; kingdom Bacillati; phylum Actinomycetota; class Actinomycetes; order Micrococcales; family Cellulomonadaceae; genus Oerskovia; species Oerskovia jenensis. The sequence goes on along the minus strand of NZ_JAFBBO010000001.1, from coordinate 1,351,680 downwards.
CGCGTGGTCGCGCACGAGGGGCCGCACGCGACGCCCGTCGTCGAGCTCGTGGCCGGTCCGGACGTGGGTCCGGCCGCGGGACTGGCCGACCAGGTCGCGGGCGCCGTGGTCGTGGGGGAGGGGGCGTCGCTCTACCCGGAGCACCTGCCGCTCGCCGAGGACGCCCCGCTCGTCCCCGACGCGGTCGTGCTGGCGCGGCTCGCGATCGCGCGCCGCGACGCGGACGTCGAGCAGCCCACCGAGCCGCTGTACCTGCGCCGCCCCGACGTCCAGGAGCCCGCGGCCCGCAAGCGCGCGACCGACGCGCCCGTGACCGGCCCGAAGGCGAGCGGGGCGTGAGCGCGCACTACGAGGTCAAGCTGCGGCCGCTGCGCGCGGCGGACCTGCCGCGCGTCGTGCGCCTCGAGCAGGAGCTGTTCGGCCCGAGCGCCTGGACGTACGGGATGCTGGCCGACGAGCTCGGTGCGCTGGGCCGCTGGTACGTCGCGGCCGAGCCCGTGCGCATCTATGCGGCGGGCCCGCAGGAGCTCGTCGGCTATGCGGGGCTGTGGTTCGACGGCGACGTCACGCAGATCATGACGATCGGGGTGGACCCGCAGTACCACCACCTGGGCATCGGGTCGGTGCTCCTGACGGCGCTGATCGACCGGTCGCGTCAGGTCGGGGCGAGCGCGGTCCTGCTCGAGGTCGCGGTCGACAACGACGCGGCGCTGGCCATGTACGGCAAGTTCGGGTTCGAGCAGCTCGGCATCCGCAAGCGGTACTACCAGCCCGAGGACGTCGACGCCTACACCATGCGCCTCGAGCTGTCCGACGACTCCGCCGAGCCCGCTCCCGCGGCCGGCGAGGGTGACGTCCTGCCCGACGAGCCGGGCGTCGCGTGAGCGCTCGCGACGCGGTGCTCGTCTCGGCGCGGGCGCTGCACGACGAGATCGCCGCGGGCGCGGGCGACCTGGTCCTGCTCGACGTCCGCTGGGCGCTCGGCGTGACCGACGGCCACGAGCAGTACCTCGCGGGGCACCTGCCGGGCGCGGTGTTCGTGGACCTCGAGGCCGAGCTCGCCGCGCCGGCGTCACCCGCGCGTGGGCGGCACCCCCTGCCGGACCTCGCCGACCTCCAGGCGGCGGCTCGTCGCTGGGGCGTGCGCGCGGGGTCGCGCGTGGTCGCGTACGACGCCGTGGGGGCCACGTCGGCCGCGCGCGCGTGGTGGCTGCTGCGCTGGGCGGGCCTCGCGGACGTCCGCCTGCTCGACGGCGGCCTGGGCGCGTGGACGGGCGAGGGCTTCGCCGTCGAGACGGGGGAGGTGGCGACGGCCCCAGGGGACGTCGTGCTGTCCCAGGGCGCGCTCCCCACGCTCACGCCCGACGACGCGGCCCACCTGGCGTCGTCGGGCGACGGGCTGCTCCTGGACGCCCGGGCAGGCGAACGCTTCCGGGGCGAGGTCGAGCCCGTGGACCCGCGTGCGGGGCACGTACCGGGCGCGGTGAGCGCGCCGACGACCGGCAACCTGGGACCCGACGGGCGCTTCCTCGACGAGGCGGCGCTCCGCGAGCGTTTCGCGGGACTGGGCGTGGAGGGCGCCGCGAGCCGTCAGGTCGGCGTGTACTGCGGCTCGGGCGTCACGGCCGCGCACGAGGTCGCGGCCCTCGCGACGATCGGCGTCGACGCCGCGCTGTACGCGGGATCGTGGTCGCAGTGGTCGAACGACGAGACCCGCCCGGTGGCCACGGGGGCCTGACCGGACGGGTCTGGGGGTCGTGCTGAGGGTGGCCGCGACGAGCGGGGCGTCAGAGCACGGGTGACGCCGTGCCGCGCGGCGCCTCGGGGGTCCCAGCGCCTTCGACGGTCCTGTGCGCTGCGAACCTCAGAGGGTCTCAGAGAGTCTCGGAGGCCTGGTCGAACGTGAGGCGCGTCTGGCGCGGGTAGGTCGCGCCCTCGCCGGCCGGGGTGCCGACGTTGATGACGACGAGCGACTTCCAGCCGTTCTCGCCGAAGAACTCGGCGTCGATGCCTGCGGCGTCGAACCCGCCCATGGGTCCGACGTGCAGACCGGCGGCGCGCAGGCCCACGATGAAGTAGCCGACCTGGATCAGCGCGGACGTGCGGGACATGCCCGCGCGGGTCTCGACGCCGGCCGCCTCGAGGTTCTCCTTGGCGCCTTCCATGTGCGGGGCGAGGACCGGGAGGTACTCGTGGAAGTTGGTGTCGGCCGCGGCGACGATCGTGAGCGGCGCGGCGAGGGTCTTGGCCTTGTTGCCGTCGGCCATGTGCTCGACGAGGCGCGCACGGGCCTCGGGGTCGCGGACCACGAGGAGGCGCAGCGGCACGGTGTTCATGGCGGTCGGGCCCCAGCGGACCAGGTCGTAGGCGGCCTGGATCTTCTCGTCGGGGACGGCCTCGTCCTCGAACGCGTGGACGGTGCGGGCCTCGCGGAACAGGAGGTCGGCGGTCGAGGCGTCGATCTCGAGGAGGTCGTCGAAGGCGGCGTCGATGGGGGTGAAGGTCTCTGTGCTCATGCCTCGGTCAACAGTTGAAGGATCAATCACCCTTCCCGGTGGGCGCCGTGACGTGCGACACACCGACTCCGACGGTCTCGGTCGAGGGCCCGTCACGGCCCGTCCTCGTCGCGCCACCCGGACGAGCGGTGCGCTCGACGACCGTCGCCACGCGACTACCCTGGGAACCATGGTTTCTGGCGGTTCCACTGACAACTCCGGCGCGCCCCTGGTCCTCGGGATCGAGACGTCCTGCGACGAGACGGGCGTCGCGCTCGTGCGCGGTCGCGAGCTCCTCGTCGACGCGGTCGCGAGCTCGATGGACGAGCACGCCCGCTACGGCGGCATCATCCCCGAGGTCGCCTCGCGCGCCCACCTCGAGGCGATGATCCCCACGATCCAGCGCGCGCTGGGCGAGGCCGACGTCGACCTGTCCGAGATCGACGCGATCGCCGTGACGGCCGGACCCGGCCTCGTGGGACCGCTCACGATCGGCGCCTCGGCGGCCAAGGCCCTGTCGATCGGTCTGAACAAGCCGCTCTACGGGGTCAACCACGTGATCGGCCACGCCGCCGTGGACGAGCTCGTCCACGGTGAGTTCCCCGACCGCGTCATGGCGCTCGTGGTCTCCGGCGGGCACTCGTCGCTGCTCATGGTCGACGACTTCGCGACCGACGTGACCGAGCTCGGCTCGACGCTCGACGACGCCGCGGGCGAGGCCTTCGACAAGGTCGGGCGCCTGCTCGGCCTGCCCTACCCGGGCGGCCCGCACGTCGACCGCCTCGCCCGCGAGGGCGACCCCACGGCGATCCGGTTCCCGCGTGGCCTCACGGCCCGCAAGGACCAGGAGAAGCACGCCTACGACTTCTCGTTCTCGGGGCTCAAGACCGCGGTGGCCCGGTGGGTCGAGGCCCGCGTCGACAGCGGCCTCGAGGTACCGCTCAACGACGTCGCCGCGTCCTTCGCCGAGGCCGTCGCCGACGTCCTCACGGCCAAGACCATCGCTGCGTGCCAGCGGCACGGCGTCGAGACCCTCGTGATCGGTGGAGGGTTCAGCGCCAACTCGCAGCTGCGCGACATGGCGGCCGAGCGCTGCGCCGAGGCCGGGATCGACCTGCGCATCCCGCCCATCCGCTACTGCACCGACAACGGTGCGATGATCGCCGCGCTCGGGTCGGCCGTCGTGCGGGCCGGTGTGGCGCCGTCGGGCCTGGACATCCCCGTCGACTCCTCGATGCCGCTCACGACCGTCTCGGTCTGAGCCGGGGCGAGCAGCGCTCGAGAACGGGATCGAGGTCGCCGTCTCCTCGACGACGACCTCGATCCCGTTCTCGTCGCGCGGCCCGCGGCCGTGCGGCCCGCGACAGCGGGCAGCGGCTCAGCGGGCCGGGCGCAGCAGGAACGTGAACTCGTCGGCGTCCGGCGCGACGTGGTGCCCGTCCTCGTCCTGGACCTCGACCGTCTCCAGGCCGGCCGCCGTGGCGAGGGCCCGGAACCCGTCCTGCGTGTACCAGTGGATCGTCCAGAGCCGCTCCTCGACGGTGCTCGCCCCGTCGAGGACCCGCTCGTAGCGCAGCGCGCTGCGCTGGGTCCGCGCGAGCTCGTCGCGCTCCTCGGCCACGACCCCGACCCGCAGGAGGGCGCCGTCCTCACGCGTCGTCTCACGAGAGACCCCCACGACCTCGGGGGGCGTGGGGGACGGGACGAAGAGCGGGACGAGCGCGGTCCCGTCGTCGGTCAGGTGGGAGCGGATGCCCCGCAGGGCCGCGAGCGCGGTGTCGTCGTCGGGCAGGAGACAGAACGTGGGCCCTGCGAGGTAGATCGAGCGGTACGTGTGCGGCAGGTCGAGGGACTCCATGCGCTGGTGGTGGACCGTGACGTCGAGCCCCTGGACGGCTGCGAGCGAGCGGCAGCGTTCGAGCATGTCGGCCGACGAGTCCACCCCCTCGACGTCGAGCCCCAGCGAGCGCAGGACCAGGAGCGGGTCCCCGTCGCCGCAGCCGAGCTCCAGCGCGGGCTCGCCCGAGTCGAGCACGAAGCGTGCGTAGCGCTCCGGATCCTCGTAGCCCGACTTCAGGGGAGCGTAGAGCTCGGCGACGATGCCCGTGTAGAAGTCCGCAGGATCCATGCGTCCCATGGTCTCAGCAGGGGCAACGCAATATCCGGACCGGCGCGCGGGGCGCTGCGGGACCTCCTGGACACGGGCGTGGCCGGCGACCCGAGCGGGCGCCGTGGCGACCTGCGGTGCCCGCGCCCCGCCGTCGGGCCCCGTCAGAGCGGGCGGCCCGCCCGCATCTCCGCGACGAGCGCCCGCACGACGGCGTCGAGCTCGCCGCCGTTGCGCCGCGCCACGGCCCGCTGCCGCTGGTAGGAGGCGCCCCGGCGCAGGATGAGGCGTACGTCGTCGAGCTCGGCGAGGCACCCGAGACGCGCGGCGACCGGCTCGAGCTCGACGAGCAGCTTGCTCACGGCCTCGGTCACGAGCTCCTCGTTGCCCGCACGGTCGAGGATGATGATCGCGTCCATGCCGTACCGCGCCGAGCGCCACTTGTTCTCCTGCGCGAACCAGGCCGGGATCGTGGGGAGCTCCTTGCCCTGGTCGAGCAGCGTCGACAGGTGCTCGACCAGGCAGTGGTTGAGCGCCGCGAGCGCGAGGACCTCGGTCAGGTTGGTCGCGCCGTCGCAGATGCGCGTCTCGAGCGTCCCGAAGCGTGGGGACGGCCGCAGGTCCCAGCGGACCTCGTCGAACTGGTCGATCACGCCCGTGTGCATCATGTCGCCCACGTAGCCCTCGAGCTGTTCCCACGTCTCGAACTGGAAGCCCAGTCCCGCGGTCGGGAGCTGCTGGAACATGAGCGCGCGGTTCGACGCGTAGCCCGTGTCCTTGCCGCCCCAGAAGGGCGACGACGCCGAGAGCGACTGCAGGTGCGCGAAGTAGCCGAGCATCGCGCGCGAGATCGGCAGCACCTTGGCGCGGTCCTCGATCCCGACGTGCACGTGCACGCCGTAGATGAGCATCTGCCGCCCCCACCACTGCGTGCGGTCGATGAGGGTCGCGTAGCGCTCCTTGTCCGTGACCTTCTGCTGGGCCCAGCGTGCGAAGGGGTGCGTGCCCGCGCTCATGAGCTCGACGCGCAGCGGGTCGGTCAGGACGCGGATCTCCTCGATCGCGGCCTCGAGGTCGCGGCCGGCGTCGCCGACCGTGCGGCACACGCCGCTCACGACCTCGACGGTGTTGAGGAGCAGCTCCTGGCGGATGTGCGGGTGCTGCGAGCCGTCGGCGGGCTCGACCGCGTCGAGCACGGTCTGGGCGACCTGGCGCAGGTCGCCCGAGTCCTTGTCGACGAGCGCGAGCTCCCACTCGATGCCGACGGACGAGCGTTCGGACCGGGCGAAGGGAAGGTGCACCGATCAGCCCCTTTCTCCAGGCGTGGGGGAGTCGAGCACGCTCGTGCCGTCGGGCCGGGTCAACGGCTCGACGACCAGGACCTGCTGCGATCCGCCGATCCTGGTCAGGACGACGGTCGCCTCCGCGGTGCCGCGCAGGTCGAGCTGCTTGCGGAGCTGTTCCGGCACGACGGCCGTGCCCCGCTTCTTGATGGTCAGCCGCCCGACGCCCCGCTCTCGCAGGTACGCCTTGAGCTTCTTGAGGCTGAAGGGCATGACGTCCAGGACGCGGTACCCGGTGGCAAGGTCAGCACTGTCCGCGCTGCCCACGACCGTGCGCGGCGCGGGGTGGTCGGTCGTGACGTACGCGATGGTCCGGTCGAGCAGCCGCCCGCCGAGCTCGGCGGCGGCGTGGGCCACGAGCCCGGCGCGGATGATCGCGCCGTCGGGCTCGTACAGGTAGTGCCCGACGGCGCCCACGTCCGGTACGGGCTCGTCGTCGCCCTGGTCGTGGCGCAGGGTGCGTGACGTCGTGCGCCGGTTGCCCTCGGCGTCGGTCGTGCTGCGCAGCACGAGGGCCGTGCGCCCCGGCCCGTCCGGGGCGAGGGGGCCGAACCACAGCGCGGCCTCCACGACGTCGCCGTCGACCGAGACCCACTGGGTCTCGGCGTCGGTGGGCAGGCCCGCGTGCGGGATGCCGGGCCCCACCTTGATCCCGACCGCGGGCACGACCGAGCGCAACGCCCAGACGTCGTCGAGCGGGGGAGCGTAGGAGCGCGGGTCGAAGATGCGCGTGCCCGAGCGGGTGCGCCGGGCCGGGTCGGCGAACACGCCGTCGACGCCCTCGGCGACCAGGTCGATGCTCAGGCCGTCCGTGTGGCGGACCTCGGCCTCGGGGAAGTGACGCAGGTTGACCGTCGCGATCGAGGCCGTGACCTCGTCGATGTCGGTCGCGAGGACCTGCAGCCCCGTCCCGGCGAAGGTCATGGAGTCCGCGCCGATGCCGCACGTCAGGTCGGCCACCTTGGTGACGCCGGCCGCGTGGTAGCGCTGCGCGTGGTGGGCCGCGACCACGAGCCGGGTCGCCTGCTCGAGACCGTCCTGGGTGAAGAGCATGCCGTCCGCGAACGCGTCGAACTTGAGGTGGGCCTTGGCGCGCAGGCGGGACTGGGTCAGGGCCGCCGCGGCGAGCTCGGGGTCGACGCCCTGGGCGCGCAGGCCGGTCGCGAGCACCATGGCCTGGCGCTCGTCGTAGGGCGGGAGCGCGCTCAGGAGCGACCATCCCGCCGGGCTGAGCAGCTTGGTCAGTGCCGACGCGTCCATGCGTCGATCTTTCCACGCCCGGCGCGCGTTGGCACTCGCCTTGACCGAGTGCTAATGCGGACCTAGATTGAGCGTAGGTCGTTCGCACCCTCGGGTGAGGGCGACGAGAGCGACTCCCGCCGGTCCGGCACCCGCGACGACGGACGGCAGGCTGCGCTCGACACCTACCCGTTGCAGTTCTCACAGCGAAACGGAGGTCCGACGTGTCGGTCCCCATCAAGCCGCTCGAGGACCGGATCGTCGTGAAGGCCCTCGAGGCCGAGACCACGACCGCATCCGGCCTGGTCATTCCGGACACCGCCAAGGAGAAGCCCCAGGAGGGCGAGGTCCTGGCAGTTGGTCCGGGTCGTATCGACGACAACGGCAACCGCGTCCCGTTGGACGTCGTCGTCGGCGACAAGGTCATCTACAGCAAGTACGGCGGCACCGAGGTCAAGTACGGGGGCCAGGAGTACCTGGTGCTCTCCGCGCGCGACATCCTCGCCGTGGTCGTCTCCTGATCCTCTGATCACAGGCTGACGTCCAGCAGCTCTGCTGGTGACGAAGGGCCCCGCAACCTGTCGGTTGCGGGGCCCTTCGTCCTGTCCGGTGCCGGCTGATCTCGAGGTCGGCGCGGGCGCCGGGACGTGTGGCTGCGTTGCTGCGGCGCGGGGCCGTGCGCTGCTCGCGGGCGCGAGCGGGGCTCCCGGCCTTCGCGGTGCGGACCGTCGCACGGTCCGCGGTGCGGTCGGTCAGCCGGTCTTCGCGGCGCCGGCCAGGATGGCGGCGCGCTCGTCCTCGCTGAGGCCGCCCCAGACCCCGTAGGGCTCGCGGACCTTGAGGGACTGCTCACGGCACTGCAGCATGACGGGGCACGAGGCGCAGATCGCCTTGGCGGCCTCGGCACGTCGTCGTCGGGTCGAGCCTCGCTCGCCCTCCGGGTGGAAGAAGAGGGTGTCGTCCTGGTCGCGGCACGAGCCCTGGTACTGCCATTCCCACAGTTCCATGACCGGTCCGGGGAGCCTCGAGATCTCTGTCATGCAGGACAACCTACAAGCGTTGCAGAAGTTGTTCAAGTGGCTGACGTGAGGAAGTTCGTGAACCGGTTCTTGGCGGTCTGCATCGATTTGCGTCCGAGGTGGCGCGAACCGCACTCGTTTCAGAGGTGGTTCAGCCGATTCGGGCATCACGGACTGAGACACGCCGCGTCCGAAGTGGCGAGCGACTGAACCGGTCGGCAGAATCGGGTGCATGACTTCACTCCGGTCCGCCCCGAACCCCGGCGGGCCCCGACGGAAGGCGACCGAGGCACCCGCTCTCGCCGTCGCGGCCGTCGCCAAGAGGCTGGGCGTCGCCCCGGCCACCCTCCGCACCTGGGACCGTCGCTACGGTCTCGGGCCCTCTGAGCACACCGCCGGTTCGCACCGGCGCTACACCGCCGACGACGTCGCGCGCCTCGTCATCATGCGTCGCCTGACGCTCGAAGGGGTCGCGCCCGTCGACGCCGCGCGAGCCGCCCTCGACGCCGACGAGGCCGAGCTGGCCCTCGAGAGCGAGATCGGGGACGGCGACGCGGACGACGGCGATCATGCCGACGGTGCGGACGAACCCGAGGAAGAGGGCTCCGAGCAGGAGCCCGGCGCCTCGGCCCCTCCGGCCGACAGCGCGCCCGGCGGGGTGCGGCTCCTGCGCTCGGTGCCACGATCGGCCGACGACGAGCCCGTGCGGCTCGGTGCGCCGCGCCCGACGAGCGTGTCCGACGTCGTGGACGCCGCCATCGCGTTCGACCAGAAGAAGTGCGACCAGCTCCTGCGCATCGCCCCCGGCGCCGACCCCGGGCACTGGTGGTCGACGCTCGTGGAGCCCGCGCTGCACCGCATCGCCGAGCGGACGTTCCTCGCGTCCCCGGGAGAGATGCCCGAGGTCGTGTTCTCCAACGCGACCCTGGCCGCCCTGCGCGAGTACACGCACGCGTCCGAGGAGGCGCTCGTCGCGGGAGGCGGCCCGCCGCCCAACCACCCGAGCCGCATGCGCCGGATCGTCCTGATCTTCGCCGCGCCGGGAGAGCAGGTGCCGCTCGCGGCGCACGCACTCGCCGCGGCGCTCGGCGCCCAGGGGGCCATGGCGCGCATCGTCACGGGCTCGGCCACGGCGCACCGTTCGCTCGAGCTCGTCACCATGGTCCGCCCTGCGGCCATCGCGGTGGTGACCATGCAGCCCCGGCCGGTGCTCGACGTCGTGCACACGCTCCACGAGGCCAACCCGGACCTGCCCATCTTCGTCGGGCTCGCGAACGACGAGGCCGCGGCGAGCCTGCCGTACGCCTCGACCGTCCAGCGCGTGCGCAGCTTCACGGGACTGCTCCACGAGGCGCTCGCCGTCGTGCGGTGACCTGCGCCACGCGCAGCCCGTCCGGCAGCCTGCCGGCCGTCCCCCGGCCGTCCCCCGGCCGTCACCCGGCCGTCCCCCGGCCGTCCCAGTGGCGGGACGGCCGGGAATATGCCGGAGGCCCTGAGCGTAGAATCTTGATGTGACCGACTCTCTCGCAGCCCCCGCACACGACCCCTTCGGCTTCACCGGACTGACGTACGACGACGTCCTCCTGCTCCCGAACGAGACGGACGTCATCCCGAGCGAGGTCGACACGACCGCGCGGCTGACGCGCGAGATCACCATGTCCGCACCGCTGCTCTCGGCCGCGATGGACACCGTGACCGAGTCGCGCATGGCGATCGCGATGGCCCGCCAGGGCGGGATCGGCATCATCCACCGCAACCTGTCGATCGAGGCGCAGGCCAAGGAGGTCGACCTCGTCAAGCGGTCCGAGTCCGGCATGATCACCGACCCGGTCACGGTCGGTCCCGAGGCCACGCTCGCCGAGCTCGACGCGCTGTGCGGCCAGTACCGGGTGTCCGGGCTGCCCGTCGTCGAGGCGGACGGCAAGCTCGTCGGCATCATCACGAACCGGGACCTGCGGTTCGTCAACCCCGCGGACTTCGCCGAGCGTCGCGTGTTCGAGATCATGACGCCCATGCCCCTCGTGACGGCGCCGATCGGCATCGCGCGCGACGACGCCGCCGCGCTCCTGGCCAAGCACAAGATCGAGAAGCTCCCGCTCATCGACGCCGAGGGGCGCCTGGGCGGCCTCATCACGGTCAAGGACTTCGTCAAGACCGAGCAGTACCCCGGCGCCACCAAGGACGGCGAGGGCCGTCTGCGCGTGGGGGCGGCGATCGGGTTCTTCGGTGACGCCTGGACGCGTGCGACCGCGCTCGCCGAGGCCGGCGTCGACGTCCTGGTCGCGGACACCGCGAACGGCCACGCGCGCCTCCTGCTCGACATGATCCGCAAGCTCAAGGCGGACCCGGCGTTCAAGGACGTCCAGGTCGTCGGCGGCAACGTCGCGACCCGTGCAGGCGCCCAGGCGCTGGTCGACGCCGGCGCGGACGGGGTCAAGGTCGGAGTCGGCCCCGGCTCGATCTGCACGACCCGCGTCGTCGCGGGCGTCGGCGTCCCGCAGGTGACCGCGATCTACGAGGCCTCGCTCGCGTGCCGTCCGGCCGGCGTCCCGGTCATCGGGGACGGTGGCCTCCAGTACTCGGGCGACATCGCCAAGGCGCTCGTCGCGGGCGCGGACACCGTCATGCTCGGCTCGCTCCTCGCAGGCTGCGACGAGAGCCCCGGCGACCTCGTGTTCGTCAACGGCAAGCAGTTCAAGCTCTACCGCGGCATGGGCTCGATCGGCGCCATGGCCTCGCGCGGCAAGAAGGCCTCGTACTCCAAGGACCGCTACTTCCAGGCCGACGTCGCGAGCGACGACAAGATCGTGCCCGAGGGCATCGAGGGGCAGGTGCCCTACCGCGGCCCGCTCGGTGCGGTCGCGCACCAGCTCGTCGGCGGCCTGCACCAGTCGATGTTCTACGTCGGCGCGCACACCATCCCGCAGCTCCAGGAGCGCGGCAAGTTCGTGCGCATCACGCCGGCCGGGCTCAAGGAGTCGCACCCGCACGACATCCAGATGACGGTCGAGGCCCCCAACTACACGGGGCGCTGACCGCACGGGCCTCCAGGCCGGCCCCGCGCCGCTCCACGCGGCCCGGTCCTGCCCCGGGACCCGACGAGACGGACGACAGGACGGGCGCGACCCCCACGAGGGTCGCGCCCGTCCTGTCGTCCGTCTTGTCGAGCTCAGTCGCGGAAGGTCTCGATCCGCGCGCCGAGCTCGATGAGCCGCTCCTGGAGCTGCTCGTATCCGCGCGAGATGATGTCGACGTTGCGCAGCACCGAGGTGCCCTTCGCCGCGAGCATCGCGAGCAGGATCACGACGGCGGGCCGCAGCGCGGGCGGGCAGCTCACCTCGGCGCCCGACCAGTGGGTCGGGCCCGTGATGTCGAGCCGGTGCGAGTCGAGCAGCCGGACGTCGGCGCCGAGGCGCGTGAGGTCGCTCAGGTGGATGGCCCGGCCCTCGTACACCCAGTCGTGGATGAGGGTGTGCCCGCTCGCGCACGCCGCGATGACGGCGAAGAACGGGAGGTTGTCGATGTTGAGCCCCGGGAACGGCATGGGGTGGATCTTGTCGATGGGTGCGTGCAGCTCGCTCGGGTGGACCGTGACGTCGACCAGACGGGTGCGTCCGTTGAGCGCCAGGTACTCGGGAGAGAGCGAGTAGCGCAGTCCCATCTCGGACAGGGTCGCGAGCTCGATCTCCATGAACTCGATGGGTACGCGCGCGACCGTGATCTCCGAGCCCGTGACGATCCCGGCGGTCAGGAGGCTCATGGCCTCGACCGGGTCCTCCGAGACCGCGTACTCCACGTCGGCGTCGATGTCGGTGCGACCGTGGATGCGCAGCGTCGTGGTGCCGATGCCCTCGATGCGCACGCCCAGGAGCTCGAGGTAGAAGCAGAGGTCCTGGACCATGTAGTTGGGGCTCGCGTTGCGGATCGTGGTCACGCCGTCGCGCGAGGCGGCGGCCATGATCGCGTTCTCGGTGACGGTGTCGCCACGCTCGGTGAGGACGACGCTCAGGTCGTGGGTGCCGGGGGCTGCGACGATCGCCTCGTAGTTGCCCGAGGCCGCGGTGACCGACAGCCCGAACGGGCGCAGCGCGATCATGTGGGGCTCGACGGTCCGCGTGCCCAGGTCGCAGCCGCCCGCGTAGGGGAGGGAGAACTCGTCCTGGAGACCGAGCAGGGGACCGAGGAACATGATGATCGAGCGGGTGCGGCGCGCGGCGTCGACGTCGATCGACGCGAGGTCGAGCTGCGCGGGCACGACGATCTCGAGGTCACGACCGTCGGCGGACCAGACCGCCTGGACGCCGATGCTCCGCAGGACGTCGACGATGCGGTCGACCTCCACGATGCGCGCGACGCGGCGCAGGGTGGTGCGGCCACGGTTGAGGAGCGAGGCGCAGAGCAGCGCGACGGCGCCGTTCTTCGACGAGTTGACCTCGATGCGACCGGAGAGCTCGTGGCCGCCGCTGACCCGCAGGTGGGAGTGCTTGGGAGCCCCGAACGAGATGATCTCCGAGTCGAGCGCCGCGCTGATCCGGGCGAGCATGTCGAGGCTCACGTTCTGCGAGCCCTGCTCGATCCGATGGATCGCGCTCTGGCTCGTCCCGAGGCGCTCGGCGAGCTGAGCCTGGGTGAGGCCCTTGTTCTGGCGTGCGCCGCGGATGAGTGCGGCGACCTGTGCGAGGTGCTGGGGTGCTTCGTCGACCATGGTCATGAGCCGACGGTAACTCATCGATGAGATATTGGCGCGGTGATCTTGGGGTGGCGGCCCGATTTCACGGGATCATCACGAGCGGCCCATATGTTCTATGAGGTTTCACGGGCGACGGGCCTGGGGGTGGCCCTGGTCTGTCTGCCGGTCTGTCTGTCAGTCGGAGCGGCTCACGACGGCCACGTGGTGCTGGCCCCCGCGCCGACGTATCCCTGGCCGGCGCGCCAGGTGTTGAAGTTCTCGGCCCAGGCCCGGTGAGCCGTGATCTGCTGGCGGTGCAGCGAGTCGAGGTCCTGCTCGGCGAGCTCGGGGAAGGCGCGGGTCATGGCCTCGAGCACGTCGAGCGTCGCGAGGACGTCGACGTCCGCGGTGTGCAGGTTGCCGCCGTCGGTCACGCCGTAGTGGACGCACAGGTCGCCGAGCTTGCGCTTGCCCTTGCGGAAGCGGTCGAGCGAACGGTCGAGGACGAGCGGGTCGATCACGGGCGTGACCTCGCGGCCCAGGCGCTCGCCCAGCGTCGGCAGTGCGTGGCGCGCGAGCTCGGCGTCGAGCAGCGACAGGTCGAACGCCGCGTTGAACGCGACCACGGGCACGCCGATCGCGAGGTCCGCGGCGATGATCGTCGCGATCTCCTCGAGGGCCGGTCCGGGAGCCACGCCGTGCTGGACCGCGTGCTCGGTCGAGATGCCGTGGATCGCGGCGGCCTCCGCGGGGATGGGGACGCCGGGGTCGACGAGCCAGGTCCGGACCTCGGTGCTGCGCCCCGGGACGCGCCGCACGAGCGCGGCGGTCACGATGCGGTCGTTCGTGACGTCGACCCCGGTGGTCTCGGTGTCGAAGCCCAGCAGCGGTCCGGTCGTCCAGCTCATCGTCGTGCTCCTTGCGGTCGTCCTGTGGGTGGTGGCCCGGCGGTCCTCGCCGTGCGCGACCGTCCCTGGTCTCTGCTGGTGAGCATGCCAGCGGCCACTGACAGCCCTGACAGCCCTGACAGCCCTGACAGCCCTGACAGCCCTGACGGGTGGTGCTGCTGGGACGCCATGGTCCATCGCGTGGCGCGCGAGGGCGTGCCCGTGCCCGGGGCCGGTATCCTCGTCGGGTGAGCAACGAGATCGAGATCGGTCGTGGCAAGCGCGGACGGCGCGCCTTCTCCTTCGACGACATCGCCGTGGTCCCCTCCCGGCGTACGCGTGACCCGGAGGACGTGTCGGTCGGGTGGCAGATCGACGCCTATCACTTCGACCTGCCGATCCTGGCCGCCCCCATGGACTCGGTGATGAGCCCGTCGACCGCGGTCGCCCTGGGCAACGCGGGCGGCCTGGGCGTCCTGGACCTCGAGGGGCTGTGGACGCGCTACGAGAACCCGGAGCCGATCCTCGCGGAGATCGCGACGCTCGACGCCCCGAGCGCGACGCGTCGCATGCAGGAGGTGTACGCCGAGCCCATCAAGGCCGAGCTGATCACCCAGCGCCTCAAGGAGATCCGGGAGTCCGGCGTCACGGTCGCGGGCGCCCTGTCGCCGCAGCGCACGCAGGAGTTCTACAAGACCGTCGTCGACGCCGGGGTGGACCTGTTCGTCATCCGCGGCACCACGGTCTCGGCCGAGCACGTCTCGGGCAACGCGGAGCCGCTCAACCTCAAGCGCTTCATCTACGAGCTCGACGTCCCGGTCATCGTCGGCGGCGCCTCGACCTACACCGCGGCCCTGCACCTCATGCGTACGGGTGCGGCCGGCGTCCTCGTGGGCTTCGGCGGCGGCGCGGCGCACACGACGCGTGTGAGCCTCGGCATCCACGCACCCATGGCGACGGCCGTCGCGGACGTCGCGGCGGCGCGTCGTGACTACCTGGACGAGTCGGGCGGCCGGTACGTGCACGTCATCGCCGACGGTGGCGTGGGGCGCTCGGGCGACCTGGTCAAGGCCGTCGCGTGCGGTGCGGACGCGGTGATGCTCGGCGCCGCCCTGGCGCGTGCCACCGAGGCGCCCGGCAAGGGCTGGCACTGGGGCTCCGAGGCGCACCACCCGCAGCTTCCTCGTGGCGAGCGCGTGAGCGTCGGCACCGCGGGCTCGCTCGACGAGATCCTGTTCGGCCCGGGTCGTCAGGCCGACGGCACGCTCAACCTGGTGGGCGCGCTCAAGCGCGCGATGGCCACGACGGGCTACTCGGACCTCAAGGAGTTCCAGCGCGTCGAGGTCGTCGTCTCGCCGTACCAGCCGCGCTGATGGCTCCGGGCCGCATCCGCGACGGGGTCGGGCTGACGAACGCCCTCGGCGCGGGTGCGCCCACCGGCGGCGAGCCTGGACCCGCGCAGACCGCCCCTGAGGGCGCGGTCGAGCCGGTGCGGGACGGCGCCGTCGGCCCGTTCTCCGTGGGTGGTGTCGACTTCCGGGAGATCACCGACGCCGACGTCGAGCAGGTCGTGGTCCTGTGGGAGGCGTGCGGTCTCGCCCGGCCGTGGAACGACCCCCACCTCGACGTGGCGGACGCCCGGACGGCAGGGTCCTCGACGATCCTCGTCGCGCACGCGGGTGCCCCGGACGCTCCGGCGAGCGGGGCGGGCGCCGTCGTCGCGACGGCGATGGCCGGGTTCGACGGGCACCGCGGCTGGATCTACTACGTCGCCGTGGCGCCCGAGCTGCAGGGTACGGGGCTCGGCCGCGACGCGGTGGTCGCCGCGGAGGCGTGGCTCGCGTCGCAGGGCGTGCGCAAGGTGCGCCTCATGGTGCGCACGACCAACACGCAGGTCCTGGGCTTCTACGAGGGGCTCGGGTACGTCGACGCCGAGTGCACGGTCCTCGGCCGCGACCTCCTCTGAGCCGGCGCAGGTGCCGAGACCCGAGGTCGGTCAGGCAGCAGCTCGTCGCAGCTGCCTGACCGACCTCGGGTCGGCACCCCCGGGGGGATCAGATCGTCGACCAGCCGCCGTCCGACATGAGGAGCACGCCGTTCACGTTGGCCGAGTCCTCGGAGAGCAGCCACGTGATCGAGGCCGCGAGCTGCTCGGCCGTGGCAGGTTCCGGGACGGTCGCCTGCATGATCGGACCGAGGCGCCGGGCGCCGAGCTCGGAGCGGAACGGTGCCTCGATGTTGGTCGCGACCGCGCCCGGAGCCACGGCGTTGACGCGCACGCCGGCCGGGCCGTAGAAGAGCGCGGTGCTCTTGGTCAGGCCCACGACCGCGTGCTTCGAGGTGGCGTAGGGCGTGCCCGAGGCGCCCGCGCGGATGCTGGCCTCGCTCGCGACGTTGACGATCCGGCCGTGACCGGCCTCGACCATCGCGGGCAGCACGGCGCGCATGAGCTTCATGGGTGCGGTCACGTTGATGCGCAGGACGCGCTCCCAGAGGGCGTCGTCGATCTCGGCCGTGGGGACGAACGAGTCCATGATCCCCGCGTTGTTGACGAGTCCCGTGATGCGCCCTTCGCCGGCCTCGACGATGCGCGCGATCACGGCGTCGTCGGACACGTCGCCGACGACGGTCAGGAGCGGGGCCTCGCCGCTCTCGGTGGCGAGGGTCTCGAGGCGGTCGGCGTCGAGGTCGCTCGCGATGACGCGCGCCCCCTCGGCGAGCAGCCGTGTCGCGGTGGCCTTGCCGATGCCGGAACCTGCGCCGGTGACGACGACGGTCGCGCCGGAGAATCGGTTCGGGATGGTCGACGTGCTCATGATGGGGGTCCTTCCGCCGGGTCGAGGTGCCTGGATGTGGCTCCTGGTACCTTTCTAACACTCAGTGCCATAAATATGTTTCGCGAGGAGATGTGATGTCGCAGACACCCGCACGCCGGGGCCGACCTGCCACGGTCGACCCGGCGCGCGTCGCCGCCACGGCTCTACGCCTCTTCACCGAGCGGGGCTTCGGCAACGTCACGATGGACGACGTCGCGAGCGCGTGCGGCGTCGGGCGTCGGACCCTCTTCCGACTCTTCCCGTCCAAGGCCGCGATGGTCTGGGGCGGCTCGGGGGAGGCGCGCGACGCCATCACCGAGGTGCTGGGCGCGAGCAGTCCCGCGAGCCCGGCCGAGGCCCTCGACGTGGTGCGGGTCGCCTTCGTGGCGTCCTCGACCTTCCCGGCCGCAGCGCTCGAGATCACGCGCCAGCGCCTGTCCCTCATCGCGGCCGACGACGAGCTCCTCGCCTGGGGCACGTCGAGCATCGGGACCTCGGCCGCGCTCGTCGGGGAGTTCCTGGCCCGCGCCGAAGGGCAGCTCGAACCGTCGCTGCGCGCGCAGTCGCTCGCGGCCGCATGCTCCGCGGCGAACTTCGCGGCCCTCGTCTGGTGGGCGCAGAGCGCTCCGGATCGCGACCCTGCCGAGGTCGTCGACGAGGCGCTGTCACACCTGCTCGACGGCGCGCGCACCTGGGTGGCGCAGGACCGGGAGTGACCGGGCGGGTTGGACAGGACGGCCACGCTGCCCCCGTCGCCGCGTCCTGCGCCCGGGCGAGACGTACCAAAGGGGATTGTGTGAAGGATGTTCTGCCCGGGGGTACTGCCGCGTAACCTGTCACGCATGGCAAGCGAAACATCGGACGGCAGCCAGGGCGGCAGCGCCGCCATCGACGGCCTTCTCGACCCGGAGCACCCTTCCGCCACCTACGTCCTGGAGCCCGACGTCGTCGCTCCCCTCGTGGCCCGCGTCGTCACCTCCCACACGGCGGGGGAGCACCGTTCGGTCCTGCCGTTCACCGGGGCGCCCCTCGCGTCGATCCCCCTGTCCTCGGTCGAGGACGTCGCGGTCGCTGTCGAG
Organism: Oerskovia jenensis; assembly: GCF_016907235.1. Classification (NCBI taxonomy): domain Bacteria; kingdom Bacillati; phylum Actinomycetota; class Actinomycetes; order Micrococcales; family Cellulomonadaceae; genus Oerskovia; species Oerskovia jenensis. The sequence goes on along the minus strand of NZ_JAFBBO010000001.1, from coordinate 1,334,026 downwards.
CGCGCGCGCCGGGCGCAGCGCTCCTGGGCGCACACCACGGTCGCCGAGCGCTCCGCGGTGCTCCTGCGCTTCCACGACCTGGTCCTGGAGCGTCAGACCGAGATCCTGGACCTGCTCCAGATGGAGACGGGCAAGTCCCGTCGTAGCGCGTTCGAGGAGGTCGGCGACATCGCCCAGGTCACGCGCCACTACGGCGTGCGGGCCGCGCACTACCTCGCCGAGCGTCGCGTGGGCGGGATGCTGCCCGTCCTGACGCGCGCGAGCGTGCACCGCCGCCCCGTCGGCGTCGTCGGAGCGATCGCCCCCTGGAACTACCCCCTCACGCTCGCCCTCGCCGAGGCCCTGCCCGCCCTGGTCGCGGGCAACGCCGTGGTGGTCAAGCCGGACCCCCAGACGACCTTGACGGCCCTCTGGGCCGCCGAGGTCCTGGAGGAGGCCGGGCTGCCCGGTGACCTCCTGCTCGTCGTGGCCGGCGGTGGGGAGATCGGCGCGGCCCTGACGGGGCTCGTCGACCACATCGCGTTCACGGGCTCGACCGCGACCGGGCGCAAGGTCGCCGCGCAGGCAGGCGAGCGGCTCATCGGCACCACGCTCGAGCTGGGCGGCAAGAACCCGCTGTACGTCGCGGCGGACGCGCACGTCCCGTCCGCGGCCCAGGGTGCCGTACGTGCGTGCTTCTCCAACAGCGGCCAGCTCTGCGTCTCGATCGAGCGGCTGATCCTGCACGAGGACATCGCCGACGAGTTCCTGGACGCGTTCGTCCCGCTCGTGCGCGAGCTCAGGCTCGGCACCGCGCTCGACTACTCGGTCGACATGGGCTCGCTCACGTCCCAGGCGCAGCTCGACCGTGTGGTCGCGCACGTCGACGACGCGCTGTCCCAGGGAGCTCGGGTGCTCGCAGGCGGGGTGCACCGTGCGGACATCGGCCCGTTCTTCTACGCGCCCACGGTGCTCGACCACGTGCCGCCCACGGCCGCGTGCTCACACGAGGAGACGTTCGGCCCGGTCGTCACGGTGACGAGGGTGCCCGACGACGCGGCCGCGATCCGCGTCATGAACGACTCGGACCTGGGGCTCAGCGCGAGCATCTGGACGCAGGACACCGCGCGCGGACGTCGCCTCGCGGCGCAGGTCGAGGCCGGCGCCGTCAACATCAACGACGGGTACGCCGCAGCGTTCGGCTCGGTCGCGGCGCCCATGGGTGGGTTCAAGTCCTCGGGGCAGGGCCGTCGGCACGGGCGCGAGGGGATCGAGGCGCTCACCGAGGCGCAGACGATCGTGGTCCAGCGCGGGGTCTCGCGCGGACTGAGCTTCGACACGCTCTACGCGCAGCCCGCCGACCGGGCCAGCCGCCTGCTCACGACGGCCTTCGGGGTCATGAAGAAGCTGCGGCTGCCGTAGCGGCCGAGAGGGAGTCCAGGACGTCCGTGACCCCGGTCTCGCGCGCGCCCAGGTGCACGGGCTCCCGGCCGGTCACGGCGTCCCACGCCGCCTTGAGCGAGGCCGGCACCTCGCGGACCCGGTACACGACCGCCTTCGCGGGCTCGACGCTCTCGGCGGACACCCCGACACCCACGGCGTCGATCCCGGCCTGCGCGCACGAGAACAGCGCGCGGGGCAGGTGGTAGTCCTGTGTGAGGACCACGGCCTCGGTGACGCCGAAGACCTCACGGGCACGCACGCACGTGTCGTGGGTGTCGAAGCCCGCGAAGTCGCGCACCACGCGATCTGCGGGCACGCCGTGCCCCACGAGCCAGTCGAGCATCGCGGTCGGCTCGTCGTAGTCCTCGCGGGAGTTGTCCCCGCTCACGAGGATCACCTCGACCGTGCCGCGCTCGTACAGCTCACGCGCGGCGTCGAGGCGCCGGGTCAGGTAGGTCGAGGGCGTGCCGTCGGGGCGCAGGCCCGCGCCGAGGACGAGCGCCACGGGGCGCGCGGGGACGTCCTCGACACCGGGCTGCACGCGCAGCCGGCCGCTCACCTGGACCCACGTGACGGGGGCGGCGAGCGCGAGGGCGAGCACGGCGGCCCCGACGACCACGGCGCGCCCGCGGCGGCCGCGCAGCCACGACGGGACCGGTCGGTGGTCCCCGTCGGGACCTGCGGGGCTCTCCGTGGCCGTGCCGGGCCTGCGCGTCGTGCCGGTCGTCGTCTCCCGGGGCGTCGCCCGGTCGGTCCCCTGCTCGCTCATGCGGGCGAGCCTAGTGGCGCCGGTCGCCGCCCGGCGCGAGGCCGCGCGCGACGAGGCCCGCGAGCTCGGTCCGCAGGTTGTGCTCGGCGCGCTCCTGCCAGCGGTCGCGCCCCAGCGGGGTCCGGAAGAGCGAGGGGAGCGCGAGCAGCTGCTCGAGGACCGCGGCACGACCCGCCACGAACTGCTCGTCGGGCACGTGGGCGTACTCCGCGCGGACCTGCCGGACGTAGCGGGCGTACCGGTCGGGCATGCTGCCGAGGATCGCGAGATCGGCGTCGCACACGAGGGCACCCACCACGTCGTCGGGGTCCGGGTCGTGCGTCGCCGTGAGCCGGACGAGGCGCGCGACCTCCGCGACGTCGTCGGACGTGAGGTGCGCCCCGCCCGGGGCGAGCGGTCGGCCTCCGGTGAGCGGCGTCGTCGGGCGGGGGACGAGAGGGGACAGGCGGGCGACCGCGAGCGCGGCCGACGCCTCCTCGTCCTCGCCCGCCACGCCCTCGTGGACCGCGTCGTGGAACCACAGCGCGAGCTGTGCGTGCGACGACGTGCCCGACGGCGCAGGCTCGGCGGGGGAGGGCACGCCCGGCGAGCGGCCCTCCAGGACCGCGAGGGAGTCGAGCACGTGGACCAGGTGCGCGGGCCCGTGATAGGCGCGGTGCGGCTCGTGCCAGCGAGCGACCAGGTCCTCGCCCACCTCGTGCGCGCCCGGGAGCCCTGGCAGCAGGGCGTCCCACCGTGCCAGCAGGGCCGCGGCCTTGGCAGCGCCACGCTCGCTCGCCGGGACGCGCAGACCCGAGGCCCGCAGGCGCACGATGAGCTCGCGCCCCGACACGTCGCTCGCCCCGGCGGCGACGCAGTCCGCATGGCGCTCGGCCGGGACGTCGTAGTGGTCGAGGTCGAACGCGCGCCGCCCCAGCCCCAGCCGCTGCGCGAAGTCGTGCAGCTCGTCGAGCGAGGAGTCCGAGACGAGGTGGGACCAGAGGGTGCCGTGGGCCGGCCAGGTCGGCGGGTCGATGAGAAGAGCCACGCCTCGACCCTAGAGGGTCGAGGCGTGGCTCGGGGCGTGCGCGGGCAGTGCCGTGCCCGCGCACGGTGGCGTCGCGCGGTGCTCGGTGCGCGACGACGTGCGGGGGAGGTCAGGACTCCTGGGGGGCCTCGGTCTCCTGCGGCGCCTCGGGCGCGGAGGTGGGTGCCGACGCCGCCGGCGGGAACGTGACGGGCTTGCCGGCCTTCTCGGTCTCCTCCACGATCTCCACGCTCAGGCGGGCGATCGCGAGCTCCTCCATGGTCGGCACGACCATGACCAGCGTGCTCGTCCAGTCGGGCGAGATGACGCGCGGCTCCTTGCTGCGGACCGCGTTGCGCTCCGGGTCGACCGCGATGCCCAGGCCCGCGAGGCCCTCGACGACCTGGGCGCGCACGATGTCGTCGTTCTCGCCCACGCCGGCCGTGAACGCGATGACGTCGATGCGGCCCAGCACGGCCATGTACGCGCCGATGTACTTGCGCAGGCGGTGGATGTACACGTCGAGCGCGAGCTTCGCGTCCTCGTCGCCCGCGGCGATCAGCTCGTGCAGGGCGCGGAAGTCGTTCTCGCCCGCGAGCCCCTTGATGCCCGAGCGCTTGTTGAACAGGTCGTCGAGCTCGTCGATCGACATGTTCGCGTTGCGGGCGAGGTGGAAGATCACCGCGGGGTCGATGTCCCCGGTGCGGGTCCCCATGACCAGGCCCTCGAGCGGGGTCAGGCCCATCGACGTGTCGACCGCGACACCGCCGCGCACGGCCGAGGCCGACGCGCCGTTGCCGAGGTGCAGCACGATGATGTTGAGGTCCTGCAGGCGGCGGCCCAGGACGCGCGCGACCTTGCCCGACACGTAGTGGTGGCTCGTGCCGTGGAAGCCGTACCGGCGCACGCCGTACTTCTTCGCGGTCTCCTTCTCCAGGGCGTACGTCGAGGCGGCCTCGGGCAGCGACGAGAAGAACGCCGTGTCGAACACCGCGACGTGCGGGACGTCCGGCAGGAGCTCGCGGGCGACCGAGATGCCCGTGACGTTCGCCGGGTTGTGCAGCGGCGCGAGGGGCGCCAGGTCCAGGATCTGGCGCTCGACCTCGTCGTCCACGAGCACGGGACGGGAGAACAGGGCACCGCCGTGGACGACGCGGTGACCCACCGCGTAGACGTTGGCGTCCGCGAGCCGCGGCCCGACCTCGTCGAACAGCGAGAGCGCGATGCGCAGCGCCTCGGCGTGGTCGCGGACGGGCTCCTCGCGCGTGGTCGTGTTGCCCGCGAAACGGTGCTTGATGACGCCGTTCGACTCACCGATGCGCTCGATGGTCCCGGCGGCGATGGCCTCGCCGCCGACCGGGTTGACGAGCTGGTACTTGAGCGAGGACGACCCCGAGTTCATCACGAGGACCGAGCCGTGCGCCCCGTACGCCGAGTACGGGTTCGAGCGCTCGTGCTCCGGGAGGACGGTCATGCGGGTGCTCCGTTCGTGCCGGGCTCGGTCGAGCCCGCCTGTGCCTGGATGGCCGTGATGGCCACGGTGTTGACGATGTCCTGGACCAGGGCACCGCGCGAGAGGTCGTTCACGGGCTTGTTGAGGCCCTGGAGGACCGGGCCCACCGCGATGGCGCCCGCCGAGCGCTGGACCGCCTTGTAGGTGTTGTTGCCCGTGTTGAGGTCGGGGAAGATGAAGACCGTCGCCTTGCCCGCGACGTCCGAGCCCGGCATCTTGGACGCCGCCACGGACGCGTCGACCGCGGCGTCGTACTGGATGGGGCCCTCGACGAACAGGTCGGGGCGGCGGCTGCGGACCAGCTCGGTCGCCGAACGCACCTTGTCCACGTCCACGCCCGAGCCCGACTCGCCCGTCGAGTAGGACAGCATCGCCACGCGCTGGTCGATCCCGAACTGGAGCGCGGTCGCGGCCGACGAGATCGCGATGTCGGCGAGCTGCGTGTCGGTCGGGTCCGGGTTGACGGCGCAGTCGCCGTAGACCAGGACACGGTCCTCGAGGCACATGAGGAACACCGAGGACACGACCGAGACACCCGGCACGGTCTTGATGATCTCGAACGACGGCTTGATGGTGTGCGCGGTCGTGTGCCGGGCCCCCGAGACCATGCCGTCGGCCAGGCCCAGGTGGACCATCATGGTGCCGAAGTACGACACGTCCGGGACGATCTCCCGGGCGCGCTCGACCGTCATGCCCTTGTGGGCCCGCAGCTTCGTGTACTCCTCGGCGAAGCGCTCGACGAGCTCGGGGTCGTGCGGGTCGATCACGGTCGCCGCGTCGATGTCCAGGCCGAGCTCGGTCGCGCGCGTACGGATCGACTGCTCGTCGCCCAGGATCGTCAGGTCCGCGACCTGACGGCCCAGCAGGGTCGAGGCCGCGCGCAGGATGCGGTCGTCGTCGCCCTCGGGCAGCACGATGTTCTTGCGGTCCGCGCGAGCCCGCGAGAGCAGCTCGTACTCGAACATGAGCGGCGTGACGACCTCGGGGCGGGGCACCTCGAGCCCCGCGAGGAGCGCGGCGCCGTCGACGTTCTGCTCGAACAGCGCGAGCGCCGTGTCGACCTTGCGCTGCGACTCCTTGGACACCCGGCCCTTGACCCGCGACGCGGCGCTCGCCGAGCGGAACGTCCCGAGGTCCGTGCGGATGATCGGCAGGCTCGGGTCGAGAGCCTCGACCAGGCGACCGGTCGAGTCCGTCGGGTAGAACCCGCCGTTGAGGACGATGCCCGCGAGCGACGGGAAGTTGCGCGCCTGGTGAGCGGCGAGCAGGCCGATGAGGATGTCGCTGCGGTCCCCGGGCGTGATGACCACGGCGCCGTCGACGAGCTTCTCGAGCAGGTGCTCGAGCGACATGGCCCCGACCAGCAGGTCGAGGACCTCGCGGCCCAGCAGCTCGGGGTCGCCGAGCGCGAGGTGACCGCCCACGGCCTCCATGATCGCGGCCACGGTCGGCGCGTTGAGGAAGGGGTCCTCCGGGATGGCCCACCCGGTCAGCGAGCCCGACGACGGGTGGGCCCCCGGGACCTCCGGGGTGATCGCGCTGAGCTGGGCACGCACGGCGTCGATGCTCTCGGGGCGGCACCGGTTGGCGACGACCGCGATCGGCTGGGCGTGGTTCGAGCGCAGCTCGTTGACGCTGACCTCGGTCAGGTTCGCGATGGCCTCGGGCGTGCGGTCACGTCCCGAGACGACCAGGAGCACCGGGGCGCCCAGGTTGGCCGCGATGCGCGCGTTGAACGCGAGCTCGGTCGGTCCCGCGACGTCCGTGTAGTCGGTCCCGACGATCACCACGAAGTCGCACTGCTTGGCGACCTCGTGGTACCGGGCGACGATCTGGGCCAGGGCGGCCTCGGGGTCGGCGTGGACGTCGTCGTACGTGACGCCCATGGCCTCCTCGTAGGTCAGGTCGACGCCGTCGTGCGCGAGCAGCAGCTCGAGCACGTAGTCACGGTCCGCGGAGCCGGGTGCGGCGGCGGAACCTTCCCCGTCGACGGGGGCGGTGGCCCCCGCGACGGAGCTCGGGGCGGTCCTCGTCACGGGCCGGAAGACCCCGACCCGCTGGACCCGGCGGGTCAGCAGGTCGAGGACGCCCAGTGCGATCGTGGACTTCCCCGTCTCGCCCTCGGGTGAGGCGAGGTAGATGGATCGGGCGGTGCTGGTCACTCGTTGTCGCCTCCGGTAGCGGCGGCCGCGTCGTACGACGGGCCGCTCCCTTCTGTCGCGGTGTCGCCCGCGTCGGGCCACACCCAGTCACGGACCGAGGGGATGTCCTCGCCGTGCTCTCTCGTGTACTGCCGCGCCTCGAGCCGGGCGTCGACCATCTTCTGGCGCAGACCGGCGGCCTTCGAGCGCAGCGAGGGCACGCGGTCGATGACGTCGATCACCAGGTGGAACCGGTCGAGGTCGTTGAGCATGACCATGTCGAACGGCGTGGTGGTCGTGCCCTCCTCCTTGTAGCCGCGCACGTGGATGTTCTCGTGCCCGTTGCGGCGGTAGGTCAGGCGGTGGATGAGCCACGGGTAGCCGTGGTAGGCGAAGACCACGGGCTTGTCCGTGGTGAAGAGCGTGTCGAAGTCGCGGTCGGAGAGCCCGTGCGGGTGCTCCTTCTCGTCCTGCAGGCGCATGAGGTCCACGACGTTGACGACGCGCACCTTGAGCTCGGGCAGGTGCTGACGCAGCAGGTCGGCCGCGGCGAGCGTCTCCAGGGTCGGGACGTCGCCCGCACAGCCGAGCACCACGTCGGGGTCCTCGCCCGGGACCTCGGTGCCGGCCCACTCCCAGATCCCCAGCCCTCGCGTGCAGTGCGCGATCGCCTGGTCCATGGTGAGGAAGTTCGGTGCCGGCTGCTTGCCCGCGACCACGACGTTCACGTACTGGCGCGAGCGCAGGACGTGGTCGTACGTCGAGAGCAGGGTGTTGGCGTCCGGCGGCAGGTAGACGCGGACGATCTCGGCCTTCTTGTTCACGACGTGGTCGATGAAGCCCGGGTCCTGGTGGCTGAAGCCGTTGTGGTCCTGGCGCCACACGTGGCTCGAGAGCAGGTAGTTGAGGCTCGCGATCGGGCGGCGCCACGGGATGTCGTTGGTGATCTTGAGCCACTTGGCGTGCTGGTTGAACATCGAGTCGATGATGTGGATGAACGCCTCGTAGCACGAGAACAGGCCGTGGCGGCCCGTCAGCAGGTAGCCCTCGAGCCACCCCTGGCACTGGTGCTCGGAGAGCATCTCCATGACGCGACCCGCGCGCGCGAGGTGCTCGTCGACGTCGGGCCCGAAGAAGTCCGCGTTCCACTGCTTGTCCGTGACCTCGTACACCGCCTGGAGGCGGTTCGACGCGGTCTCGTCGGGGCCGAAGATCCGGAAGTTGTCCGGGTTGAGGCGCACGACGTCCGTGAGCCACTGGCCCAGGACCCGGGTCGCCTCGGACAGACCCCCACCGGGCGAGCTGACCTCGACCGCGTAGTCGCGGAAGTCGGGCAGGCGCAGGTCCTTGAGCAGCAGGCCGCCGTTGGTGTGCGGGTTGTCGCTCATGCGCAGCGTGCCGCGTGGTGCCAGGCGGGCGATGTCCGCGTCGAGGTGGCCCTTGTCGTCGAACAGCTCGTGGACGCGGTAGGAGTCGAGCCAGTCCTTGAGGTCCTGCAGGTGCTCGGGGGTGTCGCGCGCGCTCGCGAGCGGCACCTGGTGCGAGCGCCACGAGTCCTCGGTCTTCTTGCCGTCGATCGACTTGGGTCCCGTCCACCCCTTGGGCGTGCGGAAGACGATCATGGGCCAGGCCGGGCGCTCGTCGTCGCCCGCCGCGGCGTCGGCCTTGATCTGGGCGATGTGGTTGAGCACCTCGTCGAGCAGGACCGCGAAGCGGCGGTGGACCTCGTCGTGGTCCTCGTCGTCGAACCCGCCCGTGAAGAAGTACGGGGTGTGGCCGTAGCCGATCATGAGGTCGCGCAGCTCGTCGTCGCTGATGCGCGCGAGGATCGTCGGGTTCGCGATCTTGTACCCGTTGAGGTGCAGGATCGGCAGGACGACGCCGTCGTTGACCGGGTTGACGAACTTGTTCGAGTGCCAGCTCGTGGCCAGGGGGCCTGTCTCGGCCTCGCCGTCGCCCACGACCGCGGCGACCAGCAGGTCCGGGTTGTCGAACGCGGCACCGTACGCGTGCGAGAGGGCGTAGCCGAGCTCGCCGCCCTCGTGGATCGAGCCGGGCGTCTCGGGGGCGACGTGCGAGGGGATCCCGCCCGGGAACGAGAACTGGCGGAACAGGCGCCGCAGGCCCTCGGTGTCCTGGGTGATGTCCGAGTAGACCTCGGAGTACGTGCCCTCGAGGTAGGAGTTCGCGACGAGTCCTGGGCCGCCGTGGCCGGGGCCCGTGATGTAGATGGTCGACTGCTCGCGCTCGACGATCGCACGGTTCAGGTGCGCGTAGAGGAAGTTCAGGCCGGGCGTCGTGCCCCAGTGCCCGAGCAGGCGTGGCTTGACGTCGTCCCGGGTGAGCGGCTCACGCAGCAGGGGGTTCGCCAGCAGGTAGATCTGGCCGACCGAGAGGTAGTTGGCGGCCCGCCACCACCCGTCGACGCGGGCGAGCGTCTCCTCGGAGAGGGGGGCGACCTCGGCGGATCGCCAAGGGCTTCCTTCTGTCGGACGCGAGGTGGTCGTAGTCATCGCACGCTCCAGCTGTACCGGGGAATGGTGGCACCTTCATACAACCTCATTCATGGGGGCAACGCATGGTTTCGACGGCCCCGCGGGATGTGAGGTGCGTCCGGTCGAGCAGAAAAGGACGAAGGTCCCGACGGGGTCGCCTGGAGGTCCCGGACGGGCGGTGCGGGCCGCCGGGAGTGGGCTGGGTCACGTCGAGGGTCGAGGATTCTCTCGGGTCACCCCGGCCCGGCTACCGTGGAGTCGTGTCCGACCAGGCCCCCTCTCGCCCCGGCTTCTGGGCTGTCGCCCGCAGCCCCCGCATGATCGGCTTCCTGCTGCTCTTCCTCCTGGCGGCGGGCGTGTGCGGCCGCCTCGGGGTGTGGCAGCTCGACCGTGCCTACGAGCGGGCCGAGCTCGCCGAGCAGCACGAGGTCGCCGAGGCCGAGGCAGCGGGCCCCGAGGGGCTCGGCGTGCTGCTTCCCCCGCAGTCGACCTTCCCGGGGGAGCTCGTGGGCCGTCAGGCCTGGGTCGAGGGCGAGTACGAGCCCGAGGGGCAGCTCCTGGTCGCGGGACGCGCGCTCGACGGTCGCACGGGCTACCTGGTCCTGACGCCCCTGCGCGTGAGCGACGACGGCACGGGGGGAGCGTCGTGGGCCGACCTGTCCGGCCCGCCCGTGGTCCCGGTCGTCCGTGGCTGGGTCCCGACGGCGGACGGCCCGGCCCTCGAGGTCCCGTCCGGAGAGGTGCGGCTCACCGCGTACCTGCAGGCCTCCGAGGCCGCAGGGACGGGCGGGCTGCCCGAGGGGCAGACCGACTCGATCTCCTCGGCGGCGCTCGCCAACGCGTGGGGCAACCCGATCTACGGCGGGTACCTCGTGCTCATGGAGTCGGACCCGGCGCAGGTCTCGGCGGCCGACGGCGGCCCTCACCTCCTGCCCCGGCCGACCATCGAGGGCGGCAACGGGGTCAACGTCCAGAACGCGTTCTACGCGCTCCAGTGGTGGATCTTCGGGCTGTTCGCCGTGGCGCTCTGGGTCCGTCTCGTGCGCGACGAGGCCGCAGGCGGTCGCAAGCGCTCGGACGGCGTCGGCGGCGGGATCGCGGGACTGCCCGACCTGCCGCCCTCGCCGCGCGGCGAGGGCCCCGGGACCGGTGGGACCGCGCAGGACGGTGGGACCGGGCAGGGCGGTGGGACCGCGCAGGCCGGTGGGACCGGGCAGGCCGGCGCGACCGGCGGGTCCGGCGCGACCGGCGGGTCCGGCGCGACCGGCGGGGCCGCGTCGAGCGGCGACCCGGTCAGCCGTCCGACGGTGTGAGCTCGAGCAGCATCTCGACGGTCCCCGCGTCCTCGACCTGGACGAAGCCGAGGTTCGGCGCGGCGACACCGTAGTCGGAGAACGTCACGGGGATCGAGCCGCTGACCTGCGCCCCGCCGCCCGTGGTCCGGGCCTCGAGCGTCGCGGTCACCTCGTGCGAGACGCCCTTGATCGTGAGCGTGCCGGACGCCTGGACCGTCGCGCTGCCGGTCGCCAGACCGGAGAGGTCGACGGGAGCCGTGAGGACGAAGGTCGCGGTCGGGTGCTCGCCGGTGTCGAGGATGCGCAGGAACTGCCGGTCGCGGCCCGAGTCGTCGGTCTCGATGGTCGTCATGTCGACCTCGATGCTCGCCGCGGTGAGGACGCCGCCCTCGACGGTGACCTCGCCGCGCACGTCGCTCGTGCGGCCGACCACGGTCACGTCCTGCCCGGAGAGCACCTCGTCGACGCGGTAGCCCGCCTGGGACTCGATGTCCACGGCGTAGACGCCGTCCTGGACGCCGTCGACGGACGCGCCCGACGAGCCCGAGGCGGCCGAGGCGTCGTCGCTGGGCGCTGCCGAGCCGATCGACAGGGGAGCGGCCTCGGTGCCGGCCTGCGAGCGGGCATAGACCCACGTCCCTCCGAGCAGGAGCAGCGCGCACAGCATCGCGATCCCGACGGTCAGCGCGATCGTCTTCTTCATGGCCCCTCGCATCCTCGTTGAACGTTCAACCAATCCTGAGGGCTCTTCCTGGGGAATGCCTGGAAGCAGGGCGTCATGTCTGCTGTGCATCCGGGTGTGTGCCGAGGACCTCGTCGTCCCGGCGGGTCGTCGGGCTGCGCCGGGACACGTCGGGACGGCGCGAGCGTACCGGCAGGTCAGGGCGTCGCGGGACAGCGTTCAGGGCGTGGCCGGTGTCCGGCCACGCCCTGAATGGTCCCCCGCGAGGGGACGGGCTACTCCTGCTGCCAGGAGCTCCACAGGCGCGCGTAGTCCCCGCCCGCCGCGACCAGCTCGTCGTGCGGCCCGATCTCGGTGATGCGCCCGCCGTCCACGACGGCGACCCGGTCGGCGTCGTGCGCGGTGTGCAGGCGGTGCGCGATCGCGACGACCGTGCGTCCCTCGAGGACCGCGTTGAGCGAACGCTCGAGGTGCCGGGCCGCGCGCGGGTCCAGGAGGGACGTCGCCTCGTCGAGGATCAGGGTGTGCGGGTCGAGCAGCACGAGCCGCGCGAGGGCGACCTGCTGGGCCTGCGCAGGCGTGAGCACGTGCCCACCCGAGCCGACCTCGGTCGCGAGCCCGTCGGGCAGCGCCTCGACCCAGTCCCGGGCGTCGACCGCGGTCAGCGCGGCGCGCAGCGCGTCGTCGTCGGCGTGCTCGTCGGCCAGGCGGAGGTTGTCCGCGAGCGAGCCGACGAACACGTGGTGCTCCTGCGTGACCAGGGCGACGTGACGGCGCAGGTCGTCGAGCGGGAGGTCGACCAGCTCGACACCGCCGACCGTGACCGACCCGCCCGTGGGCGGGTGGATGCCGGCGAGCATGCGCCCGAGCGTCGACTTGCCCGCGCCGGACGGGCCGACGACCGCGAGGCGCTCGCCCACCGCGAGGTCGAGGTCGATCCCGTGCAGCACGTTGTGCCCCTCGCGGTACGCGTACTCGACGTCCCTCGCCACGACGTGCTCGTCGGAGGGCACCTCGTCCCCGGCCTCGCGGTCGCCCTCGACGAGCTTGACGCCCACGATCCGGGCGAGCGAGGTCGCGGCGACCTGGATCTCGTCGAGCCAGAAGATGAGCTCCCACACCGGGCCCGCGAGCTGGAACGCGTACATGGCGATGGTCGTCACGGCGCCGATCGTCGCGTGCCCCGTCGAGAGCAGGTAGCCGCCCCACACGATGACCGCGACGGGCGCGAGGACGAACGTGAGGTCGACCGCGGGGAACAGGACGGTGCGCAGGTTCAGCGTGTACTTCTCGGCCGCGAACGCCTCGCGCAGGTCCGCCTCGACACGGCCCCGGCGACGGGCACCCAGGCGCAGCGCGTCGACCGTCCGGGCCCCCTCGACGGACTCGGTGATGGTGCCGTTGAGCGCGGCGTAGGCGGCGGACTCACGCTGGTAGCCGGGCGAGGCCCGGCGCAGGTACCAGCGCGAGACGACGACCAGCAGCGGGACCCCCACGAACAGCGACACGGCCACGAGCGGCGAGGTCAGCATGCTCGCGACGACCGTGAGTGCGATCGTGACGACCGCGACGATGAGACGGGGCACCCCGAAGCGCACGGCGTGCTGGATACGGTTGACGTCGTTGGTCGTGCGCGCCACGAGGTCGCCCGTGCCGGCCCGCTCGACGGTCGACAGCGGCAGCGTCGTGACCGTCTCCAGGAAGTCCTCGCGCAGCTCGGCGAAGACCGTCTCCCCGAAGATCATCGACGACTTCTGGGCGTAGCGGATGAGCACGGCCTGGACGAGCACCGCGGCCACGCCGATCGCGATGACCTGGTTCACGTAGGCCGACGTGGTGCCCTGGGCGACCGCGTCGACGAGCCGCCCCAGGATCCACGGGCCCGCGAGCCCGGCGATCGCCGCGACGGTGTGCAGGACCGCGAGCCCGATGAGCGGCCGTCGGTGCTCACGGACGAGGTAGGCGGTGTGCTGGCGGACCTGGGAGGCGTCGGCGATGGGGAGCTTCATGACACGCCCTTCGAGGCGTCGGTGAGCTCGGCGGAGCCCGTGGTCAGGTGGTCGGGGGTCGTCAGGTCGGTACCGGTGCCCGCGCCGGGATCGGCCGTGTCGGCGGGGGCCTCGTCCATCGAGCGCCCGACGACGGCGCGGTAGCGTGCCGCCTCCTCACCCTGGTGGGCGTCGAGCGGGCGGTGCAGGAGCTCACGGTGCGTGCCGTGCGTGACGACGCGGCCGTCCTCGACGAACAGGACGTCGTCGACGTGGTCGAGCACGAGCGGGCTCGCGGTCACGACGAGCGTGGTGCACCCGCGTCGGACCTCGGCGAGGCGTTCGGCGATGCGGGCCTCGGTGTGGGCGTCGACCGCGCTCGTGGGCTCGATCAGGATCAGGATCTCGGGGTCGGTGAGGATCGCCCGGGCCAGGGCCACGCGCTGGCGCTGACCGCCGGACAGCGAGCGGCCCTTCTCGGGGAGCTCTCCGGCGAGCCCGTCCGGGACCGAGTCCAGCACGTCGTGCGCGTCGGCGATCATGACGGCCCGCAGGAGCTCGGCCTCGAGGCTCCCGCCCCGCACGTCGATCTCCTCGCCGAGCACGCCCGAGAACAGGTGGGGCGTCGCCTCCGCCACGACGATGCGCTCGCGCACCACGTCCTTGTCGAGGTCGGAGAGCCGGATCCCGCCCAGGTGCACGGGCGTGCCCGCCTCCGCGACGTCGTCGAACCGGCCCATGCGCGTGGCGATGCGTGCCGACTCGTCCGGGTCCACGCTCACGAGCGCGACCACGCGGCCGGGCGTGAGCTCGACGCCGCTCGCGTCGTCGACCAGGACCGACCCGGCGGACGGCGCGGACGCCGTGCCCGGGGTCGCGCCCGTCGCGGGGACGACCGAGAGGACCTTGACGAGCTTCTTCGCGGCCACGTGGGCGCGCGTGGTGATCTGGAGCGTCTGGGTCGCGATCTGCAGCGGCCACGACAGGAACGCGGCGTACCCGTAGAACGCGACGAGCTGCCCGGGGCTGATGTCCCCGGCCACGGCCGCGTGCGCGCCCAGGTACAGGACCAGGGCGACGAACAGCCCCGGCAGCAGGACCTGGAGCCCGTCGAGGTAGGACTGCGTGGTCGCGACCCGCACGCCCGTCTCGCGCACGGCCTGCGACTGGGTGCGGTAGCGGTCCGTGAAGACCTTCTCGCCGCCGATGCCGCGCAGGATGCGCAGGCCCGAGACGGTGTCCGCGCCCAGGGTGGTCAACCGGCCGGACGCCTCGCGCTGCGCGGCCTGGCGCTGCTGGAGGGGCTTGACGAGGAACGCGAGGATGCCCGCGACGACGGGCAGCCCGAGGATCACCACGAGGCCGAGCTGGAGCGAGGTGCTCAGCATGATCCCCGCGACCACGGCGTACGCCATGAGGGAGCCCGCGAAGCGCGCCGCGATCGCGTAGACCTCGCCGACGCGCAGCGCGTCGGACGCGACCGCGGACACGACCTCTCCCGTGGGGAGCTCGTCGGTGATGGTGTGCCCCGAGCGCGCCACGGTGTCGCCCACGAGCTGCGAGGTGGTGAAGGCAGAGCGCAGCCAGTTCTCGATGTCGAAGCGGTGGCCGAGCGCGGCCGCCCCCACCTGGACCAGGCCGAGGCCCAGCATGACCGCGGCCCACCCGAGAAGGACGGCGCCGAAGCCCTCGTCGAGGCCCTCGTCGAGCGCGCGGCCCAGCACGTAGGGCATCACCGCCTGGCACACGAACGTGACCATGCCGAGCAGGACGGCGGCCAGGAGGATGCCCCACTGGCGGCGCGCGAGCCACCACAGGAAGGCACCGGGGCCGGTGAGCGGAGGGGTGCCAGGGTCGGGGAGGGGGAGGGGGCGCACGGTCATTAACATTAGGTGTGGCCACCGACACCGGGCCACGGATTTTCGCTCAGCGTAAGGAAACCTTCCCATGACCACGCCCGACCCCGCCGGCTCGCAGAAGACCTCCGACGCCGTGGCGGACGCCCCGTCGCAGGAGGTCGTGGACCGCGCCGTCCGCAAGGCCCGCGGCGCGCTCCAGCGCTACCGCGTGATGGCCCTCATCACCGGTGTGATGCTCCTGATCCTGTGCGTCGAGATGATCGTCAAGTACGGCGTCGGCCAGTTCGTCGACGTCGACGGCGTGATGCGCTTCGTGGGCTGGATCCCGTTCGCGCACGGCTGGGTCTACGTGGTCTACCTCGTGACGGTCCTGGACCTGTGGTCCAAGATGCGCTGGAGCTGGGGCCGTCTGGCCACCATGGTCTTCGCGGGCGTCGTGCCCGTCATGTCGTTCATCCTGGAGAAGAAGGTCCACCGCGAGGCCGAGGCCAAGCTCGACGCCCTCGTCGCCCAGTACGCGCGATGACCTCGCTGCCGCCGCTGGTCGCTCCCTCGACCGAGCCGCTCGGCCCTGAGGAGCTGGCCCGCTACTCGCGGCACCTGGCCCTGCCGGGGATCGGGGTCGAGGGGCAGCAGCGGCTGCGTGCCGCGCGCGTGCTGGTCGTGGGCGCGGGCGGGCTGGGCAGCCCGGCGCTGCTCTACCTCGCGGCGGCCGGCGTCGGGACGATCGGCATCGTCGACGACGACCGCGTCGAGGTCTCCAACCTCCAGCGCCAGGTGATCCACGGCGGATCGGACGTGGGGCGGCCCAAGGTCGCCTCCGCGCGGGACGCGATCGCCGAGGTCAACCCGCACGTGAGCGTCCGGGTGCACGAGCAGCGTCTCGACGCGGGCAACGTCCTGGACGTCCTGGACGGCTACGACGTCGTCCTGGACGGGACCGACAACTTCGCGACCCGCTACCTCGTGGGCGATGCCGCCGAGATCGCGGGCATCCCGTGCGTGTGGGGCTCGATCTTCCGCTTCCAGGGCCAGGTCAGCGTCTTCTGGTCGGCGCCTCCGGTCGGGGAGGGCGTCGTCTACCGTGACGTCTTCCCCGAGCCGCCGCCGCCCGGCACGGTGCCCGACTGCGCGACGGGCGGCGTCCTGGGTGCCATGTGCGGGACGGTCGGCTCGGTCATGGCGACCGAGGCGATCAAGCTGATCACGGGGGCCGGCCGCACGCTCCTGGGCCGTCTCGCGGTCTACGACTCGCTCGAGCTCACGTGGCGCCACCTCACGATCCGCGCCGACCCGGCCCGCGTCCCCGTGACCCAGCTCCTGGCAGGGGACCACGCCTACGAGGCGTTCTGCGGGGTCGCCCCGGCGGGGGCCGGGGCGGCGGCGGCCGTCTCCTCCGGGTCGGGTCTCTTCTCCGGCCCGACGGCGGACGCTCGCCTCGCGGTCGACCTCGCCCGGGTGGCGGGGGAGCCGGGCGGGGCGGGGGCAGCCGCTGCGCGCGGACGCCCCGAGCCTGCCACGAGCGACGCGGCGGGCGGGCCGGTCCCGGGGACGGGAGCGGCGCCGTCGGGCAGCACCTCGACGAGCGAGCGAGCGGGCGACGGCCTGACGTCGCCGGGGACCCACCCCGTCGCGGTAGCGCCCACGAGCCTGACGGCCCGGGAGCTCGCCGCGCGCCTCGCCGACCCCCACGACGAGGTGCTGCTGCTCGACGTGCGCGAGGACTGGGAGACGCAGATCGTCGCGATCGACGGCGCGCTCGTCGTCCCGAGCGGGGTCTACGCGGGGCCCGGCGCGGCTGCGGCGCTCGCGGACCTTCCGCGCGACCGGACCGTGGCGGTGCTGTGCAAGGTCGGAGGCCGGTCCGACCGGGTCGCGGCCCTGGCCCGGACCGCGGGCGTGGACGCGCGCAACGTCGAGGGCGGGATCCTGGCGTGGGTGCGGGACGTCGAGCCGGGACGCCCGACGTACTGACCGTCTGCCGAGGGAGAGGCCTGCCGTCGAGGGAGAGGGCCGGAAGCCTCTGCCTCGACGAGAAGCCTCTACCTCGGCGAACTGGTCACAAGGCCAGGTCGAGGTTCCCGGCGCCCAGCAGGCCGGACCCCGTGAGTCCCGCCCGGCCCACCATCCCGTCGACCGGTGAGCTCGCGAGCGCCTGCTCGCGCCGCGGGATGCGGCCCGCGAGCGCGGCGAGACGCCCGGCCTCGACCGCGAGCCGCATGGCCGTGGCCATGCGCACCGGGTCGGCTGCGCGGGTGACCGCGGTCGCCAGGAGAACCCCGTCGCACCCGAGCTCGAGGGCGTGCGCGGCCTCCGACGCGGTCCCGATCCCCGCGTCCAGGATCACGGGCACGCGGGCCGCGGCCGCGATGGCCGCGATGTTGCGCGGGTTGAGGATGCCGAGCCCCGACCCGATGGGCGCGCCGAGCGGCATGACGGCAGCGCAGCCCACGTCCTCGAGGCGGCGCGCGAGGATCGGGTCGTCGTTGGTGTAGGGCAGGACGGTGAAGCCGTCGCGGACCAGGGTCTCGGCGGCCTGGACGAGGCCGATCGGGTCGGGCAGGAGCGTCACGTCGTCCGCGATCACCTCGAGCTTGACCCAGTCCGTGCCGCACGCCTCGCGGGCCAGGTGGGCCGTGAGGACGGCCTCCTTGGCCGAGAAGCAGCCCGCGGTGTTGGGCAGGGCGTGGATGCCGAGGCGGTCGAGCAGGCCCCAGATGCCGGTCTCGCCGGCACCCCCGTCGCCGCCCGCGCCACCCGACGGGCGCACCCGCGCGACGCGGCGCATGGCGACGGTCGTCAGCGCGGTCCCCGACGCCACGAGGGCCTCCTCGAGCGTGAGGAGGTTCGCGGCGCCGCCCGTGCCCATGACGAGGCGTGAGCAGAGCGGCACGCCCGCGACCACGAGCGCGTCGTCGGCCGTGCGGTCCGTGTCCTGCCTGGTGTCAACCACCCTGCACCGCCGTGACGACCTCGACGCGGTCGCCGTCGCGCAGGGTCGTGGAGCCCCACGTGCTGCGCGGGAGCACGGCGTCGTCGATCGCGACCGCGACGCCCCGGGGGACGTCGCCGGTGTCGGCGGCGAGCCCGGGCAGCAGCGTGGCCACGAGGGCAGCGACGGTCGTGGGGGCGGCGAGGGGGTAGGGGTCGCCGTTGACGAGGGCGGTGCCGGTCATGGGGTCCTCCGGGAGGTAGGGGTGACGAGGTAGAGGGATGTCGTCGGGGTAGAGGGCTCGGACGCTCTCGCTCGACGCGAGCCCTCTATCTCGAGGAGCTCGACGGGGCAGGAGCGGGGGCGGGGGAGAAGCGCATCGGGTCGATCGCCGCGACCGTGGGGGGCAACGGGGCCCCGGCCAGGAGTGCGTCGACCGCGGCCCCCGTGACCGGGGCGAGCAGGACCCCGTTGCGGTAGTGGCCCGTCGCGAGGACCAGGCCGGGGACGGTGGTGGGCCCCAGGAACGGCAGGTTGTCGGGCGTGCCCGGGCGCACGCGAGGGGTGACCTCGACCAGGGCCAGCTCGTCGAGGCCGGGCAGGAGCGCGCGCGCGTCGCGCAGGAGCGCGAAGACACCGCCCGCGGTCGCACGCCGGTCGTCGGGATGCTCCTCGCTCGTCGCGCCGACCACGACCTCGCGGTGCCCGTCCGGCCCGGGCGTACGGGGTACGACGTACACCGGACGCCCTTGCACGATCCCGCGCACCACGTGGTCGAGCGTGAACCAGGGCGGGGCGTCGAGCCGCAGCGTCTGCCCTTTCACCGGACGGGTCGGGGCGCGCACCTCGGGGACGCCCGCGAGCAGGCTCCCCGAGTCGGCCCCGGCCGCGAGGACCACGGTCCCGGCGCGGTGCTCGACGCCCGCGTCGTCGAGCGCGCCCGTCACGGGGGAGCCGGGTCCCGGTGCGCTGGGACCGGCGGCCCGCAGCAGCCGGCCGGCCCGGCGGCGCACGACGGCGGCGCGCGGGTCGCGTGCGAGGGCGGAGGTCAGGGCGCGGTGCACGGCCCGCGGGTCGACCTGGTGGTCACCCGGTGCCCAGAACGCCCCGGCGACCCGCTGTCCCACGAGCGGCTCGCGCTCCCGGGCGGCCGCGACCGAGATCTCGGTCGAGTCGAGCCCCCACTCCTCCTGCAGCGCGCGCACGCGCCGCCCGAGGGTCAGGTCGTCGCCGTCGTAGGCCAGGGTGAGCGTGCCCGTGGCCCGCAGCCCCACGTCGAGTCCCGAGTCGGCCTCGAGCTCGGCCGCGAACGCGGGCCAGCGCGCCGCGGAGTCGGCACCCAGGCGCAGCGCGGCCTCCTCGCCGAAGTCGGCCTCGGTCACGGGCGCGAGCATCCCGGCCGCGGCATGCGTCGCGCCGTCCCCCGGGGAGGGGTCCAGGACGGTCACACGCAGGCCGGCACGCGAGGCCCGCCACGCCGCGGTGAGCCCGATGACGCCCCCGCCCACCACGAGGACGTCCGTGGCGTCCTCGGGCTCGTCGTCGGCGCTCGCCGGACGGCTTCTCTCGCTCGCGCGGCCCGACGGCGCCGCGTGCCCCGGGCTCTCGCCGCGCCCCGGTGGGCGCGCGGGGGCGGCAGGACGATCGGTGGACAGGGCTGCGCTCATGCGCTCGCTCCCTTCGCTGGCATGACCCAGATCAGGTTCGACGGTCGGCTCTCGCCCTCTCAGCCCCGTGCGGGGCTCCCGTGCTTCGCGGCCACCCTACAACGCGGCCGGGGTCGGGCCGCGGAGCGACCACGAGGTGCGCCACGACCGCGCGCCGCACGGGCCGTGCCTATCCTGGGCGCCGTGACCACCGCCCCGACCGGCGACGCCGAGCGCCGACCGCACCCCGCGCCCCGCCACCTCTCCGACGTCCGCGACGCCACCCACGTGACCCGCCAGGCCGCGGTCGAGCGTCTGCGCGCGGCCCGGCTGTACCTGTGCACCGACGCGCGCGAGGAGCGCGGCGACCTCGAGGACTTCCTGCACGCGGCGCTCGCGGGCGGGGTCGACGTGGTCCAGCTCCGCGACAAGGGTCTCGACGTCGCGCGCGAGCTCGAGCTGCAGGAGGTCGTCGCGCGCGTCGCGACCGAGCACGGGGCGCTGTGGGCGGTCAACGACCGGGCCGATGTCGCCCTCCTGACGGGAGCCCCGGTGGTGCACATGGGTCAGGGCGACCTGCCCGTGCCCGCGGTGCGGTCGCTCCTGGGTGCGGGCCCGCTGCTGGGCCGCTCGACGCACTCGCTCGCCCAGGCCACGGCCGCCGAGGCGGATCCCGAGGTCGACTACTTCTGCGTGGGACCGCTCTGGGCGACGCCGACCAAGCCGGGGCGCGACGCCGTCGGGCTCGACCTGCTGCGGCAGGTCGCGGAGACCCGGCCGACGACGCCGTGGTTCGCGATCGGCGGCATCGACGCCGACAGGCTCGACCAGGTGCTCGACGCGGGGGCCGAGCGCATCGTCGTGGTCCGCGCGATCACGGGTGCCACCGACCCCGAGCGGGCCGCGCGCGGGCTGCGCGAGCGGCTGCCCGCCTGACGCGCGCAGTGATCCCCGTCGCACGTGCTGGACCGATGCCGGGGATAGGCGCCGGGCCAACTATCCTGAGGTGGTGACACCCACCCCCTCAGCCCCCCGGCCCGTATTGGTCGTCGACTTCGGCGCACAGTACGCCCAGCTGATCGCGCGTCGCGTGCGTGAGGCCAAGGTGTACTCGGAGATCGTCCCTCACACCTTCACCGTCGAGCAGATGCTCGCCAAGGACCCGGCAGCGATCATCCTGTCCGGCGGTCCGTCGTCCGTGTACGCGCAGGGCGCGCCCTTCGTGGACCCCGCGCTGTTCGAGGCCGGCGTGCCCGTCCTGGGCATCTGCTACGGCTTCCAGGCCATGGCCAAGGCGCTCGGTGGGACGGTCGCGCAGACCGGCCTCAGCGAGTACGGCGGCACGGCCGTCGAGGTCTGCCAGGCCGGTGCCCTCCTCGCGGGCTCGCCCGACCAGCAGACCGCCTGGATGAGCCACGGCGACGCCGTGCACGCGGCCCCCGAGGGCTTCGAGGTCCTCGCGACCTCGGCCGGCTCCCCGGTCGCGGCCTTCGAGGACACGGGCCGCCGCCTCTACGGCGTGCAGTGGCACCCCGAGGTCAAGCACTCCCCGCTGGGCCAGAAGGCCCTCGAGAACTTCCTCTACCAGGGCGCCGGCCTCGCCGGCGACTGGACCCCGGGCAACGTCATCGCCGACCAGATCGCGCTCATCCGCGAGCAGGTCGGGGACTCCCGCGTCATCTGCGGCCTGTCCGGCGGCGTCGACTCCTCTGTCGCCGCGGCACTCGTCCAGCAGGCCGTGGGCGACCAGCTCACGTGCGTGTTCGTCGACCACGGCCTGCTGCGCGCGGGCGAGGTCGAGCAGGTCGAGCGCGACTTCGTCGCGGCCACGGGCGTCAAGCTCGTCGTCATGGACGAGAAGCAGCGCTTCCTCTCGGCGCTCGCGGGCCACTCGGACCCGGAGACCAAGCGCAAGATCATCGGCCGCGAGTTCATCCGCGCGTTCGAGCAGGCGGCGCGCGACATCGTCGCGGACGCGGGCGAGCACGGTGGTGAGGTCAAGTTCCTCGTGCAGGGCACCCTGTACCCGGACGTCGTCGAGTCCGGCGGCGGCGAGGGCACCGCGAACATCAAGAGCCACCACAACGTGGGCGGCCTGCCCGACGACCTGCAGTTCTCGCTCGTCGAGCCGCTGCGGGCCCTGTTCAAGGACGAGGTCCGCGCCGTGGGCCGCGAGCTCGGCGTGCCCGAGGTCATCGTGGCCCGTCAGCCGTTCCCCGGCCCCGGGCTCGGCATCCGCATCGTCGGCGAGGTCACGGCCGAGCGCCTGGAGATCCTGCGCGCAGCGGACGCGATCGCGCGCGAGGAGCTCACGAAGGCCGGGCTGGACGACGAGATCTGGCAGTGCCCCGTGGTGCTCCTGGCCGACGTCCGCTCGGTCGGCGTCCAGGGCGACGGCCGCACCTACGGTCACCCGATCGTGCTGCGCCCCGTCTCCTCGGAGGACGCCATGACCGCGGACTGGACCCGTCTGCCGTACGACGTCCTCGCGATCATCTCGACGCGCATCACGAACGAGGTCAAGGACGTCAACCGTGTCGTGCTCGACGTGACGAGCAAGCCGCCGGGCACCATCGAGTGGGAGTGACCTCCCGCTGAGCCAGACGGGCCGGCCCCCGCAGAGCGATCTGCGGGGGCCGGCCCGTCGGCGTTCGGGGTGGTGCGGGGTCGGGCCGCACCCGCAGGCCCGACGGCGGAGCGCACCGCCTGCGGACGGCCTCGGCGGCTCTGCGGTACCTTCCCGTCATGGAACGCCGTGCTGCTCGCCCCTGCTTCTCCGGGGAAAGTTGATGTTCGGCCGCTCCCGGCGCGCGCAGGTGCCCGCGCTCGACGAGCTCGTGGTCTCGAGCGTCGAGGTCCTGGAGCAGGGCCAGCCCGTGACCAGGGTCCTGCGGTGGGCGGATGGCTGGACGTATGTCTCGGCGGTCGAGGCACCCGAGTCCCAGCCGGTGCTCGTGCACTTCCACGACGTGCTGATGCTCGACCCCGGGCTCGCGAGGGCCCCGCTGCGCCGGGGACAGATCGCGATCCGGGCCGTGCACGCTGAGACGGTGGGTCCGTGGACCGTCCTCGGGCCGTACACCTCCCGGACCGTGGAGCAGATGCTCGACGACGGCACGCTCGACCGCAAGCAGGACGGGATGCTGCGGGACCTGCCGGAGGACGGCAGCCCCGGGCAGCGGCCGGAACCCGAGCCGTGGTCGCTCCGCGACGTCGTCGCCTGGAACGCGCAGCACCCCGAGACCTACCCGATCCCTGAGGACACCTCGGGCGTGGTCCCCGGCACCCTCGTCAAGCTCGTGTTCCTCCCCGACGAGGGCATCGGGGAACGCATGTGGGTGCTCGTGACCGAGGTGGACGGTGACCGCATGGTCGGCGCGCTCGACAACGACCCGGCAGGCATCACGGGCCTGCTCGCGGGGGACCGGGTCGCCTTCGAACGTCGGCACGTCCTGGACCTCGACGACCGTCCCCCGGGCTGAGCGATCAGCCCCGCGTGGTACGGGCGGCGAGTTCCTCGCGGTACTCAGCCGCCTTCTCGTAGGCCTTCTCGACGTCCGCCAGCACGCTCGGCCACCCGCTCGACGGCCGGACCGCGCGGTTGTGCGCGACGATGCGGTCGAGCAGGCCGTCCTGCTCCACGAGGCGCACGATCTGGTCGGTCATCGCGGCGTCGTCGGCGGCGAGCAGGCCGTCGACCCCGTCCGTCAGGCGCTCGGCCACGCCCGACTCCGCGCGCGTCACGACGACCAGGCCCGCGGCCTGCGCCTCGAGGGCCGCGATCCCGAACGACTCCTGGACCGCGGGGGCCGCGAACACGTCGGCGCGCGAGTAGAGGCGCTTGAGCTCGTGCGCGCCGAGGCGCCCCGGGAGGCTGACCGTCGACGAGAGCCCGTGCTCCTTGACGAAGCGGCGGGCCGCGTCGAGCTCGGGGCCCTCGCCCGCGATCGTCGCGAACAGCGCGTCGTGGGGGAGGCGCTCGACGGCCTGCCGGATCGACTCGAGCAGGGGCAGGACCCGCTTGCGCGGCGCGAACCGGGTCGCGGCGACGACGTGCACGGCCTTGCCCTCGCCGCGCGCGTCGCGCTCGACGCGCGGCACGGCCCACTCGTCGAGGTCGAGGCCGTTGTGCAGGATCTCGACGGGCACGTCGGGCCCGGCGATGCGCCGCAGCGGGGCCGCGGTCAGCTCGCTCACGGCCGACAGCAGGATCGGCAGCCGTGACCAGTGCGTCACGCGGTCGAGCGCGGCGAACCAGCGTTCGGCCGAGCCCCACACGCTGTGCACGGTCAGGACCGCGGGCAGACCGAGGCGGGCGACGGGCTTGAGCGACGCCTGCACCGACGGCGTCAGGACGCCCATGTGCAGGTGCACGACGTCGGGTCGCGCGTCCCGCAGGATGCGCGTCACGTGGTGGGCCGCGCGCGGGTGCACGGGGTAGCCACCGGGGATCCGGGCCGCGACGCGGTGGATCGTGACGCCGTCGTGCACCTCGCGGCTCACGCCGTGCTCGCCCGGCGCCGCGGGCGTCGTGGTGACCACCTCGACGTGCTGGCCGGCCGCGGCCTGCTGGGCCGCGAGTCGGCTCACCTGGGTCTCGATGCCGCCGAGCAGCGGCAGGTAGCAGTCCGTCACATGGGTGATCCTCACCCCGGGATTCTCCCATCGACGCGTCCACGTCCCGTGCCCGGGTGGTCTGTTTCGGGAGTGAACGGACCGTTCGTCCGGCGGAAACGACGAATCGTCGCTACGTTGACATCAAAGAATCGGCTCGGGGAGGGATATCGCAATGTCCAGCACTGTCACGGTTCGGCCGGCGAAGGGCGTAGGGGTCATCGGGATCCTCACCGTCATCGCCGGGATAGTCATGATCATCGCCGGTGGCGTCACGTGGGGTGTCGTCACCTCGCAGCTCTCGGCCGAGGACATCACGGTGTCCGACGACGCGGACTTCCTCGCCGGACGTCACGTCAACGGTCCGTTCACCGCCTACGCCCAGGCGGAGGTCATCAACAAGCACGCGCTCGAGATCAGCGACGGCCAGACCTACGCCGAGCTCCCGCAGGACGACGAGCGGCGCGCCACGGTCATGAACGCCTCGTTCCTGCGCGCGTCGCTGTTCACGTCGGTCGTCGCCTACGGCGTCTCGGCCCTCGTCATCGGCCTGGGCATCCTGTTCATCCTCATCGGGATCGCGCTGCGGCGGATCGCGAGCGGCCCGGCCGTCGCGGTCGAGACCGCGGGCGGGTACTCCTCGGACGGCAACCTGTCGGCGGCCCCGGTCCCGGCGACGCACACCCCGGCCCACGCGGCACCCGTCACGCCGGCCCCGACCACCCCCGCCCCGACGACGCCGACGACCCCGCCGGTCACGCCCCCGACCCGCACGTCGACCCACGCGGCCCCCGTCGAGGAGCCCAAGAGCCCGGGCGTCCCGACGACGCACACCGACCCGCTCGTGGAGCCCAAGAGCCCGGGCGTCCCGACGACGCACACCGACCCGCTCGTGGAGCCCAAGAGCCCGGGCGTCCCGCCCACCGGGACGGACACGCCTCCGGCCACGCCCCCCGCGGGGGACACGCCCCCGCGCTGAGGTACTGCTCCAGGTGCACGACGGCGGCGCACCGGTCCCTGGACCGGTGCGCCGCCGTCGTGCTCACCCCGTGCGCCGTGAGTGCGCGGTTCGGCTGCGACACGCCCGGCGAGTCGCGGCCGAACCACGCACTCAGGGCCCGTCCTCAGCGCCTGGCGCGCTCGCGGGCGCTGCGGCGGCTGCTCGACACGATCGAGCTCACCACGAGCACGAGGCCCGCGACGCTCAGCAGCGCGATGAGCGCGAGGTCGAGGTCGTACGTCGCGCCGAGGGCCAGCGCGAGGATGCCGGCCCCGACCGCGACGATGACGAATCCCCACACGACGGTCCCGACCCGCAGGCCGCGGTCGCGCGGGTCGTCGCCCGCGGCCGAGGATCCCGCGGCCTGTGCCTTCTGCTGCGCCGTGGCGTTCCACTGCGCGGCCGGGTCGACCAGGGGTGCGGGAGCGGGACCCGGTGCCGGTGCGGAGGGTGCCGGAGCCTGCGTGACGACCGGCTCGGGCTCGACGGGGGCGTCCTGCACCGGGTACGCCTGGGTGTGCGTCGGGGCGGGCTCGCCGACCGGCAGCACGTGGGTCGGTGCAGCCTGGACGGGCAGGGCCTGGGTCGGGGGAACGACCGGCAGGGCGAGCGTGGGGTCGGCGACCGGCAGCGCCTGGGTCGGCTCGCCCCGGAAGATCTCGTCCGCGAGGTCGGCCTCGTGCGCAGGGCCGGTCCCGAGGACCTGCGTCGCGTCGGGGTCGTCGTCGGTGCCAGCCTCGGTGAGCGCCTCGTCGGTGCGCTCGGTCGCCCCACCCTCGGCGGGGGCCTCGTCGTCGGTGTCCTCCTCGACGTGCTCGTCCGCGGCGACCTCGTCCACGGCGACCTCGTCCGACGTGACGGGCAGCTCGATCGTGGGGTCGACCGGCGGGAGTGCCTGGGTCTCGCGCGTGTCGTCGGACTCGTAGGGGTTCTTCTCGGTGGTCATGATTCCTCCCGGATGGTCACGTCGCCGGCGGAGACGTCGACCTCGAGCAGGAGCACGGGGCCGACGCCGTCGGAGACGGAGTCGGTGACGAAGGTGTGCGGGCGGGTGTTGACGCCGTTGATCGAGCGACGCTCGCCGTCGACCGTCCAGGTCGCGTTGCCCGCGAGGACGCGGACCTCGGCCTCGACGGGGGTGTCGGCCGGGACGATCACGGTGAGGTCCCCGGCGCTCAGGTCGATCGGGACGACCACCGGGTCCTCCCCGACGGCGCTCAGGTCGAGCTGGCTGAGGTCGACCACCGGGTCGCCGAACGTGAAGGCGAAGCCGTTCTCGGCGTCCTGGATCGAGGTCACGGTGTACGTGGCGTCGGAGACGCGGGCCGTGAGGTCGGCGTCGATGCTGTCGATGCTGCTGTTCAGGCCGGCGATCGGCAGCGCGATGATCGTGGTGACGATCGCGAGGCCGCCCAGGGCGCCGCTCGTGCGCCCCCGCAGACCGGAGACGATGACGCCGAGCCCGAGCAGGACGATCGTCGCGCCGATCCACGTGTAGAAGAACGGGACGTCGATCACGTCGCGACGCTCGAGGAGCAGGAGCACCGCGGCACCGAGGAGGCTCACGCCGAGCGTGGTCCCGACGACCGCGGTCCCGGGGCCGCGGGGACGTCGCGCCGCGCGCTCGCGCTGCTCCTCGACGCGTCGCAGGCGCTCGGTCTCGCGCTCGGCCCGGCGGCGGGCGTGGTCGTGGGCGCGGGCCGCCTGGTGTGCAGCGGCCTGCTGCTGGGCCGCGTACGCCTGCGGCGGGACGGGCCGCTGGGCGGGGTAGCCCTGCGGCGGGACGGGTGCCGAGGCGCCGTACGGGCCCGACGGCGCCGCGGGAGGCGCGGGGTACGTCGCCCCGGGCACGGGCTGCGCGCCGGGGGCAGGAGCCCCGTAGGGCGGGCGCGGCTGCTGCCAGCCCTGCGGGGGCGGGCCCTGCTGCGCGGGAGCGCCCGTGAAGGGCTGGGCGGGGTAGGGCTGCTTGGGCGGTACGGGAGCGCCCTGGAACGCAGGGCCGCCGGGCTGCTGCCCCCGGCCCGCGGCGTACCTGCGGTACTCGCTGCGCCGGTTGACGAGCAGGACGACCACGACGATCACGGCCGCGATCCACAGCAGGCCGTTGAGCCACTCGAGACCGGCGAAGTGCCACCACGAGAGCCAGCCGCTGTTCCAGCTCAGCCCGACGATGGTCGTCGCCGCGGCGCCGAGCATGGCCACGTCGAAGTCGCCGCGGATCGCCTGCTGGAGGTGGATGCGCCCGTCGCGGGCCTCGGGGAGCAGGGCCCACGCGAGGCCGTACAGGACGAGACCGGCCCCGCCGAGGAACACCGAGACGACGAGGATGCCGCGCACGATCAGAGGGTCGATCCCGAACCGCTCCCCGATCCCGCCCGCGACGCCGCCGACCCAGCGGTCCTCGGACCGGGAGATGCCGATGCGCCGCACGGTGTCGAAGAAGCCGTCCATGCCGCCGGCCTGGGCGGCGGGCTCGGGGGGCGTGCTGCCGGGGGTACCGGGCTGGCCGGGGCCGCCAGGCGTGCCGGCGCCGCTCGGGGACGGGCCGTTCGGGCCGTTCGTCGGGTAGGGCCCGGCGTGCTGCTGGGGCGCCCCGGTCGGTGCGGAGCTCCCGGCCGGGGGTTCTGGGGAGGTGTCCTCGGTGCTCATGGCTCCAGCCTGGCCCGCGAGGACGTCCGGACGGTATCGGGTGATCCCCTGATCCGACCCTGATCCTGCGGCTGGTCGACCCTGAACTTTCGGACCGAGGGGGCACGAAGGGGGCGTTCCGCCCGGAGGAGCCGCCGCGGCGTGTGACCATCAGAGGGTGACACGGAACGCGCGACCAGCCAGGAGACTTCCGCTCCGGCGCCCCGAGCAGGGGCGCTGGGTCGGTGGGGTCTGTCGTGGGCTCAGCCTGCACCTCGACCTTCCCGTGGGTGCGGTACGACTCGTGATGGGTCTCCTGGCGCTCGCGGGTGGCGCGGGCATCGTGCTGTACGTGTTCCTCTGGGTCACGGTGCCCGCGGGCGACCCGGCACAGGTGGCCGACGAGGAGCGTCCCGCGTCGCTGCGGCGCATCGCACCTCGGCTCCAGGGGCGGGTGCGCAAGCTGCCGGTGCGTGACGTCGCGATCGGGGTCGTCCTGCTGAGCGGGGCGGCCGTGCTCCTGGCCTCGCGGGCCGGCGTGAACATCGAGGTCTCCTGGGTCCTGCCGGTCCTCATCGCCCTCGCGGGCACGGCGCTGGCCTGGTCCCAGCTCGACGCAGCCCAGCGGGGGCGGTGGTTGTCGAGGGCGGGGGGCCGCACCCCGGCCGGGGTGGTGCGGCTCGCGGGTGGTCTCGTGCTGGTGCTCGTGGGGGTGCTGCTCCTGGTGGGACAGGACTCGTCCGCCGCCGTGATGGTGCGGGCGACCGTCGCGTCCCTCGCGGTCCTCGCGGGGGCGGCGATCGTACTCGCCCCGTGGTGGTTGCGCCTCGTGCGGGAGCTGGGCGACGAGCGGGCCGCCCGTGCGCGCGAGGCCGAGCGGGCCGACATCGCGGCGCACCTGCACGACTCGGTGCTCCAGACCCTGGCCCTCATCCGGGCGAGCGCGGCGGATGCCGACACCGTCGCGCGGCTCGCCCGCGCGCAGGA
Source organism: Oerskovia jenensis (assembly GCF_016907235.1). Lineage (NCBI taxonomy): Bacteria > Bacillati > Actinomycetota > Actinomycetes > Micrococcales > Cellulomonadaceae > Oerskovia > Oerskovia jenensis. The sequence goes on along the minus strand of NZ_JAFBBO010000001.1, from coordinate 1,305,049 downwards.
GCGAGAGCTCCGCGAGTGGTTGTACAACGACCGACCTGCTCCTGGTACATCGCTGGCGGCCGAGCTCCGCACGCTCGTGGGAGAGGTCGAGGACCGGCAGAGCTGGCGGCTCGCGGCGGGGGCCGCGGCGCCTGCCGCGGGGGTCAGCGCGGCAGGAACCGTCGGAGACGGGGGATCGGCGGGGACGGCGGCCGTCGTCGTCGACGTCGTCGTGGTCGGGGACTGCGCCCCGACCGACGAGACCACCGCGCTGCTCCAGGCCACCCGCGAGGCCCTCGTGAACGCCGTGGCCCATGGGTGCCCACCCGTCTCGGTCTACCTCGAGGTCTCGGGCGACGCGGTCGAGGTGTTCGTCCGCGATCGCGGGGACGGCTTCGAGATGAAGGACATCGCCCAGGACCGTTTCGGGGTGCGCGAGTCGATCATCGGACGAGTCACGCGCAAGGGAGGCAGCGCCGAGGTCGTCTCACGGCCGGGGTGGGGGACCGAGGTGCGGCTCAAGGTGCACCGCGCCGCCGAGACCGCGGCGGGACCGGTGCCCGGACCTAGGATGCCGGTGGAGCCCGACGAGGCCGCGACACCCGCCGGGCACGAGGAGCCGGTGACGTCGCCCCCGCCGGGCCCGGTCCCTGCCACCGCGCAGCGGCCCGGCCAGCCCGCCCGATCGACCCAGGAGCGTTTGTGACCACCATCCCCAGCCCCACGCCGAGCACGGTCCCCGGTGCGCCGGTCCCGGTCGTGCTCGTCGACGATCACCACATGTTCCGTGCGGGCGTGCGAGCCAGCCTGGACGGACGGGTCGACATCGTCGGGGAGGCCGACAGCGTCGACGGCGCCGTCGAGGCGATCCGGGCGCTGCACCCGCCGGTCGTGCTCCTCGACGTGCACCTCCCCGGGGGCAACGGTGGCGGTGGGGCAGAGGTCATCACGCGCTGCTCGGACCTCCTGGGCTCGACGCGGTTCCTCGCGCTGTCGGTGTCCGACGCGGCCGAGGACGTCGTGGCCGTGATCCGTGCGGGCGCCCGGGGCTACGTGACCAAGGCGATCTCCGGACCGGACCTGGCGGGGGCCGTGGTGCAGGTCGCGAGCGGCGACGCGGTCTTCTCGCCGCGCCTCGCGGGCTTCGTGCTCGACGCGTTCGGCACGGGTCAGGCGGACGTGGCCGTGGCCGACGACGAGCTCGACCGTCTCTCGGCGCGGGAGCAGGAGGTCATGCGGCTCATCGCCCGCGGGTACGCCTACCGCGAGGTCGCCTCGGAGCTCTTCATCTCCGTCAAGACGGTCGAGACCCACGTCTCGTCGGTGCTGCGCAAGCTCCAGCTCTCCTCGCGGCACGAGCTCACGCGCTGGGCGGCCGCTCGACGGCTCCTGTAGGGCCGGGCGGGCCGGTCCCGGTGCCTCGCAGGCCGCGAGATGTCGCCGTATTGCCAGGTGAGAAGGAGGGTTCGCGCACCACGTCGGGGCGATAGCCTGGAGGCAGCCGGGTGAAGCCCTCCGGCCCGACGAAAAGGACCCTCCGCCGTGACGTACGTGATTGCTCAGCCTTGTGTGGACGTGAAGGACAAGGCGTGCATCGAGGAGTGTCCGGTGGACTGCATCTACGAGGGCAAGCGGTCGTTGTACATCCATCCCGACGAGTGCGTGGACTGTGGTGCGTGCGAGCCGGTGTGTCCGGTGGAGGCGATCTACTACGAGGACGACGTGCCCTCGGAGTGGAGCGACTACTACCGGGCGAACGTGGAGTTCTTCGATGATCTGGGGTCGCCGGGTGGTGCGGCGAAGATGGGCCTGATCGAGAAGGACGACCCGATGATCGCGGCCCTGTCCCCGCAGGCCTGAGCGGCGCGCGCCACACGCCACGCGCCACTCGCCACTCACCGCGCGGCGCAGGCCGGCTGTCGAGAACGTGCTGGGGGCCGTCATCCACCGGATGACGGCCCCCAGCACGTTCTCGGCCGTTCTCAGGCCTGCGGCTCGACCGGTCGAGGCTGTCAGCCGAGCCCGGCCGCCCGCCACGCCGGGCTCACCCGCACCACGTCGCCGATCACGGTCACGGCCGGCGCCCGGACTCCCGCGGCGGCGGCGACGTCGGCGATGGTCGCGAGCGTCCCGACGGTCGACCGCTGTCGCGGACCGTAGCCGTCCTCGACCACGGCGACGGGCGTCTCGGGCGAGCGGCCCGAGGCCACGAGCGCGGCGGCGGAGTCGCGCAGCCGCGAGACCCCCATGAGCAGGATGACGGTGTGGTCCGCGGCAGCGGGGACCTTGCCGATGTCCTCGTGCCCGGTCAGGACGGTGAAGCCACGGGACCAGCCACGATGCGTGACCGGGATCCCCACGGCTGCGGGCACCGAGACCGCGCTCGTCACACCGGGGACGACCTCGACGGGGATGCCGTGCTCCTCGCACGCGATGAGCTCCTCGCCCCCGCGGCCGAACACGTACGGGTCGCCACCCTTGAGTCGTACAACACGACGCCCGGCGAGCGCGTGCTCGACCAGCAGCGCGTTGATCTCCTCCTGCGGGACCGGGTGGAAGCCCGGGGTCTTGCCCACGTCGATCACGACGACGTCGTCCGCGAGCTCGTCGAGCAGCGCTCGTGGGCCCAGGCGATCGGTCACCACGACCTCGGCCTGCGCGAGCAGTCGCCGTCCTCGTGCGGTGATGAGCCCCGCGTCGCCGGGTCCGCCGCCCACGAGGGCAACCGTCCCGGTCCCGCCCGGAGCGGCGGGCCGGACCCGCCGCAGGGGCAGCTCGCCCGTCGCGAGCAGGGCGTCGATCGCGTCCCGCACGTGCTGGGCGCGGCGCGGGTCGCGGCCCGCGTTCACGGCGACGACGACCTCGGTCGCGGAGGTCGCGCCGGTGGCTGTGCCCCCGGTCGGGGGCTCGGCCGTCGTGCCGTCGCGATCCCCAACGGGGGAGACGTCGTCGACGGTCACCCGCGCCACCGCGGGCACCCACGCGGTCCCGGCCCCGGCGTCGCCCGCGCTCACGCAGAAGATGCGCAGCGACTCGGCCTCGGCCGCGACGTCGGCGTCGACCTCGGCAGACCCGGTCGCGGTGTGCACGAGCCACGCGCCGTCGAGGTCGCCCGGGCGGAACGCTCGCGCCTCCCACGTGACGACGGACCCGGCCGCACCGGGACCGTCGAGGGGCGCGGCGCCGTCGGGCGGAGGAACGGTGACCGACGCGGCGAGGTCCTCGCAGATCTCCGGTGCGACCACACGCACGTGCGCACCCGCGAGGACGAGCGACCGGGTGCGCCGTGCAGCGACCGGGCCGCCGCCCACCACGACGACGAGACGGCCCGCGATCCGCAGACCGAGGGGGTAGAGCTCAGGGTTCATGCGCCCATCATCGCCCGAAAGCGGCGGCGGCCAGCTCACGCCGGCGCAGCAGCCACCCCGAGCCCTTGCTGGTCGAGGTCTCCGGGGCCAGGCCCCGACGACGCAACATCGACTTCTCGACCGGGGCGAAGAACAGCAGCTCGATGACCATGCCGACCACGAGGATCAGCAGGATCGCGGTGAAGACGAGCGCCATGTCGGACAGCTCGCGCCCCTGCTGGAGGAACGCGCCCAGCCCGAACCCGATCCCGCCGCCGACCGCGATGATCTCCGCGGCCATGAGCGAGCGCCACGAGAACGCCCAGCCCTGCTTGAGGCCCGCGAGGTAGCCGGGGAAGGCCGCGGGCAGGATGACGTCCTTGATCATCTGGAACCGGCCCGCGCCCAGGACCTGACCCACGCGCCGGTACAGCGGCGGCACCTGGTCCACGCCCGACACGATCCCGTTGATGATCGAGGGCACCGCGCCCATGAGGATCACGAAGTACACCGTGGCGTCGGACAGCCCGAACCAGATGATGCCCGCAGGCACCCAGGCGACCGACGGCAGCACCTGCAGACCCGTGATGATGGGCCCGAACGACACGCGCACCCAGCGCACGCGTGCCACGAGGATGCCGAGCGGCGTGCCGATCGCGACGGCTGCGAGGAAGCCCAGCACACCGCGCTCGAGGCTCGTCCCGAGGGCCTGCCACAACGTGCCGCTCGCCGCGGCGCGCGTGACGGCCTCCCAGACCTGCTCGGGGCCGGGCAGGTTGTAGATGGGCTGGACCTCGAGCCACACGAGGGTCTGCCAGACGGCGAGCAGGATCGCGATCGCGAGGACCGGCGGGTAGACGGCCTGGACGGCCCTGGACCACCGGCTCGCGGTCGGTGCGACGGCCGTCTGGAGGGCGTCGAGGCCGGCCTCGATGTCGCCCACGTCCTTCGCGTGCCCGACGACGGAGCCCACCTCGGGCGAAGCGGTCGCGACGGCGTCGCGCGCCTCGGGCGAGGGGCCGGACGTACCGGGCGCGTCCGTGCCCGCCCGGGTCTCGTCGCGCGGCGGCAGGGTCTCGGCGGTCTTCGACGTCTCAGACGGCATGGCGGCGGATCTCCTCACGGAGGTCGTTGGTGATCTCGGTCGCGAGGCGCGACGCGGCGGCCGCCTCGATGCTGCGGTGCTCGTTCTCGCCGTACACGTCGACGTCCCACTCGCGCACGATGCGCCCAGGACGCGACGACATGAGCAGCACGCGCTGCCCGAGCCGCACGGCCTCGCGGACGTTGTGCGTGATGAAGACGATGGTGCGGCCCGTCTGCTCCCAGACACGCTCGAGCTCGTCGTGCAGCAGGTCGCGCGTGATCGCGTCGAGCGCCGCGAACGGCTCGTCCATGAGCAGGACGTCCCGCTCCTGGGCGAGCGAGCGGGCGAGCGCGACGCGCTGGCGCATGCCGCCCGAGAGCTCGTGGACGCGCTTGTCGCCCGAGCCGTCGAGGCGCACGAGCGCGAGAAGCTCGGCGGCCCGCTCGCGACGCTCGGTGCGGGGCACGCCACGGAACTTCAGGGCGAGCTCGATGTTGCGGCTCGCGGTGAGCCAGGGGAACAGTGCGGACTCCTGGAACATCAGGGCCGCACCGCCCCCGGCGACCTCCACGTCCCCCGTGGTCGGGCGCTCGAGACCCGCGACGATGTTGAGCAGCGTCGACTTGCCGCAGCCCGAGGCTCCGAGCAGGCAGACGAACTCGCCCTGCGCGATGTCCAGGTCGATGCCGTCGAGCACCGGGGCGCCCGTCGGGGAGAACCGCTTGGACACGCCGCGCAGGCGGACGCCGGTCGTGGGACCGGCCCCGTCGCTCGGGGCCGTTGCGTCTGCGCCGATCGGGGTGCCCGTACGGGCGGGGGACGTGGTGGTCATCGTGCTACTCCTTGCCGAGACCTGCGGCGGAGACGGTCGGCTGACCGGCCTCCGTCAGCACCTTGTTGAGCAGGCTCAGGTCGTAGATGCCGTTCAGGTCCGCCTCGGTGGTGGTCCCGGCGGTCACGCCGTCCTCGAGCAAGGTGTTGAGCGTGCCCGCGAGCGGGTCCGTCGTGAAGGTGATGTTGGTGAAGGCGCGGTCCAGGACCTCGTCCGACAGGGGCTTGCCGGCGATCTTCTCGATCTCGCCGTTGACGAGCGTCTTGGCCTCGTCCGGGTTGGCGTCGAGCCAGTCGATCGCCGCGACCTCGCCGCGCAGGAGCGCCTCGACCGTCTCCGGGTGCTCCTCGAGGAAGTCGGTGCGGACGATGAGGTGCGTCGTGAGGAACTGGCCGTCCTCCCACAGGTCCTTCTCGTCGACCAGGACGTGGGCGCCAGCGTCGAGCACCAGGCGCGAGGCCCAGGGCTCGGGCAGCCAGCCCCCGTCGAGCTCGCCGTTCTGGAACAGCGTGAGGGTCTGGGCGTTCTCGGTCGGGGTGACCGCGACGTCCCCGCCGCCCTGGATGTCGTTCTTCAGGCCGTTCTCGGTGAGCCAGGCGCGCAGCGCGACGTCCTGCGTGCCGCCGAGCTGGGGCGAGGCGATCTTGGTGCCCTTGAGGTCGGCGGCCGTGTCGATACCGTCGCGCACGACGAGCTGGGCCCCGCCCGACGTCGAGCCCGCGATGATGCGCACGGCCTCGCCGTTCGACTTCACGAAGTTGTTGATCGCGGGGTTGGGGCCGATGAACGTGGCGTCGATGGCCCCGGCGTTGAGGGCCTCGATCGCGGCGGGCCCGGCGTTGAAGACCTGGGTCGTCAGCTTGGTGTCGCCCAGCGCCTCCTCGAACTGGCCGCCCGCGACCCCGACGAGCGCGGGGGCGTGGGTGACGTTCGCGAAGTAGCCGAGGCGCAGCTCGTCGGCGGCCCCGGAGGACGCCGCGGGTGCGTCTGCGGCGTCGGAGGTGTCCGTGGAGCACGCGGCGAGCAGGAGCAGGGGAGCGACGGCGAGCGCGGCGACGACCGAGCGAGCCGTGGTGGAGCGGTGTCGCGGCGTGCCGGCTCGGGACGTGCGGGTCGGGCGGGACGACGGGTTCATGGAAGTTCCTTCTGGAGGGTCGGTGGGTGCCTGGCGGTGGACGTGTCGGGTCCCGGCAGCGCCGATCCATGCAGTACGCGATCCGAGGGCCCGGTGGTCCGGGCCCCGACCTGCGGTGGTCGGGTGGACCTCAGATCGCGTACTGCACGGGGCGCTGCGAAGGACATCGCACGGCCGCCAGGGCGTCTCCGACCATTCCTGCTGCGAGGGTGCCGCCGTCCTGACCGTCGATCAGGAGGAAGGCACCGGTGCGGCGCGAGGTGACGTACTCCTCGGCCGCGACGGGTGAGGCGAGGCGCAGCGTGACGCGCCCGATGTCGTTGAGCTCGAGCGCTTCCGCGGGCTCGAGCTCGGCGGTGTCGAGGTCCAGGCGCCCGACGACGTCGCGCACCACGGCCTGCACGGTGCGGGTCGTGTGCTTGAGCAGCACGCGCGTCCCGGGGCGCAGGGGCTTGTCGCTGAGCCAGGCGACGGTGCCCTCGACATCCTGCGTGACGTCGGGGGCGTCGGCCGCGGCCGCGATGAGGTCGCCGCGGGCGATGTCGATCTCGTCCGCGAGGCGGATCGTGACCGACTGCGGGGCGAAGGCCTCGGCGAGGGTGCCGTCGGCCGTGTCGATGCCCTCGACCGTGCTCTTCCTCCCGCTGGGCAGGACCACGACCTCGTCGCCCACGCGGACCACGCCCGAGGCGATCTGGCCCGCGTACCCGCGGTAGTCGCGGAACCGCTCCTCGAGCGCCGCGCCCTGGGGGCGCAGGACGACCTGGACGGGGAAGCGGAAGGCCTCGGTGTCGGGCGTCTCGGCCGCGGGGAGCTCCTCGAGCAGGTCGAGCAGGCTCGGCCCGTCGTACCAGGGTGTCTTGCCGTCGGGCCCGCCCGAGCGGTCGACGACGTTGACGCCCTCGAGCGCCGAGACGGGCAGCGTGAGGATGTGCGCGACGCCGAGCGAGGCCGCGGCCTCGCGGATCTGACCCGCGAGCTCCTCGTAGCGTTCCTGGCTGTAGTCGACGAGGTCGATCTTGTTGACGGCCACGATCACGTGCGGGACCCGCAGGAGGCTCGCGACGGCGAGGTGGCGGCGCGTCTGCTCCAGGAGGCCCTTGCGGGCGTCGATGAGCAGCACGACGACGTCGGCCGTCGACGCGCCCGTGACGGTGTTGCGCGTGTACTGCACGTGCCCGGGGCAGTCGGCCAGGATGAACGAGCGCCTGGCGGTCGCGAAGTAGCGGTAGGCGACGTCGATCGTGATGCCCTGCTCGCGCTCGGCGCGCAGGCCGTCGGTCAGCAGTGCGAGGTCGGCCGTCGCGAGGCCACGGTCGCGCGAGACGCGCTCGACGGCGTCGAGCTGGTCCGCGAGGACGGACTTGGAGTCGAACAGCAGGCGGCCGACGAGCGTCGACTTCCCGTCGTCGACGGATCCGGCGGTCGCGAGGCGCAGCAGCGTGCTCGTGGGGAGCACGGGCGACTCGTCCGTGGTCTCGGTGGGCACGGCGCCCTCGGCGGGCAGCGGGTGCGTGGTGGCGGCGCTCATCAGAAGTACCCCTCCTTCTTGCGGTCTTCCATGGCGGCTTCGGAGATCCGGTCGTCGGCGCGCGTCGCGCCGCGCTCGGTGATGCGGGTCGCAGCGACCTCGGTGATGACGTCGTCGACCGTGTAGGAGTCAGATTCCACGGCGCCCGTGCACGACATGTCGCCCACGGTCCGGTAGCGCACGGTCTCGGTGCGCACGTCCGCGCGCTCGGCGTCGTTGCGGGGCTGGGAGTACGGTCCGACGGCGAGGAGCATGCCGTCGCGCTCGAAGACCTCGCGCTCGTGCGCGTAGTAGAGGCTGGGCAGGTCGATCTTCTCGGCCGCGATGTAGCGCCAGATGTCGAGCTCGGTCCAGTTGCTCAGGGGGAACGCGCGGACGTGCTCGCCCGGGCGGTGGCGGCCGTTGTACAGGTTCCACAGCTCGGGGCGCTGGTTGCGCGGGTCCCACTGGCCGAACTCGTCGCGCAGCGAGATGACGCGCTCCTTGGCGCGGGCCTTCTCCTCGTCGCGGCGGCCGCCGCCGAACACGGCGTCGAACTTGTGCCCCGTGATGGCGTCGAGCAGGGGCTGGGTCTGGAGCGGGTTGCGTGTGCCGTCGGCACGTTCGAGCAGGCGGCCGTCGTCGAGGTAGTCCTGGACGCTCGCGACCTCGAGGCGGGCGCCGAGGCGCTCGACCGTGGCGTCGCGGTACGCGAGGACCTCGGGGAAGTTGTGGCCCGTGTCGACGTGCAGCAGCGGGAACGGCACGGGGGCCGGCCAGAACGCCTTGGTCGCCAGGTGCAGCATGACGACCGAGTCCTTGCCGCCGCTGAACAGCAGGACGGGGCGCTCGAACTCCGCGACGACCTCGCGGATGATGTGGATGGCCTCCGACTCGAGGGACTCGAGCTGGGTCAGGCGGTAGGTGGGTGCGGACTCGGTGGTCTCCGTGGGGGAGGCCGGTGGGGCGAGGGGGGCGGTCAAGGCGTCGCTCTTCTCGTCGGGGTGCGTGGGGTGGTCGGTCGGCACGTCGGTGGGCACCGTCTGGTGGTGCCCGGTCACGGCGCTCATACGTGGAGCCCGCACTCGGTCTTGTCGAGCCCGGCCCAGCGCCCTGCGCGCGGGTCCTCGCCGGGGGCGACGCGGCGCGTGCAGGGCGCGCAGCCGATCGAGGGGTACCCGTCGTTGAGGAGGGGGTTGAGGACGACCTGGTGGTCGGCGGCGTAGCCGAGCAGGTCGTCGAAGGACCAGGCGGCGAGCGGGTTGATCTTGACCAGCCCGTTCTTCTCGTCCCAGGTCACGAGCGGGGTGTGGGTGCGGGTCGGGGCCTCGTCCCGGCGCACGCCCGTGACCCAGACCTCGTACCCGCCGAGCGTGCGGGTCAGGGGCTCGACCTTGCGCATCGCGCAGCACGCGGCGGGGTCGCGCGACCACAGGTCCTTGCCGTGCGCCGCGTCCTGCTGGGCCACGGTGAGCTGCGGCAGGACGTCGACGATCGTGACCTCCATCTGCTGCTCGACGGCGTCGCGCGTGCCCGAGGTCTCGGGGAAGTGGTAGCCGGTCTCGAGGAACAGGACGTCGACCCAGGGGGCCTGGCGCGCGACGACGTGCGGCAGGACCGCGTCGGCCATCGAGCACGCGACGGCGATCGAGTCGCCGAACTCGCGCACGGCCCACGCGACGACCTGCTCGGCGGTCGCCTCGTCTGCCGCCCCCAGGCCCGAGCCGTGCAGCTCGGCCTGGCCGCGCTCGACGATCGCGCGCAGCTCGTCGGCCGACCGCTGGGGGCGGGCGTTCTCGGCGCGCCGGGCCGCGTGCGCGGCCTTGGACGCGGCGCGCGCCTCGGTGCGGGCCCTGGCGGCCGCGCGCAGGGCGGCCAGCGGGTCGCTGCCGGTCGCTGTGCCCCCGGTGCCCGACGGCGCCGCTCCGGCAGGGTGCGCGGACCCGCCCGGGTTCGTGGTCGTCCCGCTCATCGCAGCGACTCCTCGTCCGCGCGGTGCGCCCACTGGGCGAAGCTCTCCTCGCCCTCCTTCTCCTTCTCGAACTGGCGCACGACGCGCTCGACGTACTCGGGCAGGTCGTCGTTGGTGACCTTGAGGCCGCGCACGGTGCGGCCGAGTCCGGCCTCCGCGCGGTCGTCCGAGGTCAGGCCGCCGCCCAGGTGGACCTGGAAGCCGGGGACCTGGTTGCCGTCGTCGTCCATCACGAGCTGACCCTTGAGGCCGATGTCCGCGGTCTGGATGCGGGCGCACGAGTTGGGGCAGCCGTTGATGTGCAGCGAGAGCGGCTTCATCGCGGAGAGGTCGCCGAGACGCTTCTCGAGGTCGTCGATCGCACGGCTCGCCGCTGCCTTGGTCTCGACGATCGCGAGCTTGCAGTACTCGATGCCCGTGCAGGCGATGGTGCTGCGGCGGAACGGGCTCGGGTTCGCGTCGAGCCCGTGCTCCTTGAGTCCCGACACGACGCGTTCGAGGTGCTCGTCGGGGACGTCGAGCACGAGCAGCTTCTGGTGCGGGGTGAAGCGCACGCGGTGCGACCCGGCGGACTCCGCGAGGTCGGCGACGGCCGCGAGGATGCTGCCCGAGACACGTCCGACGTAGGGGGCGGCGCCGACGTAGTTGAGGCCGTCCTTCTGCTTGTGCACGCCGATGTGGTCGCCCGGCTGGTTCGGCTGCGGGGCGGGCGGGCCGTCGGGGAGCGCGAAGCCGAGGTACTCGGTCTCGAGGACCTCGCGGAACTTCGCGGGTCCCCAGTCGGCGAGCAGGAACTTCAGGCGGGCCTTGTTGCGCAGCCGGCGGTAGCCGTAGTCGCGGAAGATCTGGACGACCCCGTGCCACACGTCGGCCACCTGCTCCTCGGTGACGAACGCGCCGAGGCGCTCGCCGAGCCGGGGGTTGGCGGACAGGCCCCCGCCGACCCACAGGTCGAAGCCGACTCCGAGCTCGGGGTGCTCGAGCGCGACGAAGCCCACGTCGTTGATCTCGTGGACCACGTCCTGGGACGGGTGGCCCGTCACGGCGGTCTTGAACTTGCGGGGCAGGTTCGCGAGCTCGGGGACGCCGATGTACTTGTCGGTGATCTCCTTGATGACCCGCGCGGGGTCGATCAGCTCGTCCGCGGCGATCCCGGCGACCGGGCTGCCCAGGACGACGCGCGGGACGTCGCCGCACGCCTCCGTGGTCTGCAGGCCGACCGACTCGAGCCGGCGCCAGATCTCGGGCACGTCCTCGACCTCGACCCAGTGGAGCTGGATGTTCTGGCGGTCCGTGATGTCGGCGCTGTCGCGGCCGAAGTCGCGCGAGATGTCCGCGATGACGCGCAGCTGCTCGGTCGTGACCGCGCCGCCGTCGATGCGCACGCGGAGCATGAAGTACTTGTCCTCGAGCTCGTGCGGCTCGAGCGCCGCGGTGCGCCCGCCGTCGATCCCGGGCTTGCGCTGCGTGTACAGGCCCCACCAGCGGAAGCGACCGTGCAGGTCGTCGCCCGTGATCGAGTCGAAGCCCTCGCGGGAGTAGACGTCCTCGATGCGCTGACGCACCGAGAGCCCACCGTCCTCCTGCTTCCACTTCTCGTTGCCGTTGAGCGGCTCCTTGCCGTCGACGGCCCACTGGCCGTTGGGCCGGGCCACGCGCGCGGGGCGGGCCGGACGCTCGGGGCGGGCGGCGGCGTCGGGCGGCGTGGTGGGGGCACCAGTGGGTGCGGTGGTGCTGCTGCCTGCCGGCTGACCGGCGACCGGGGTCGCGTCAGTGGCGGTGTTCGGCGGCGTCATCGTGCTCCTCGTGGGGGGACGTGGGCACGCGGACCGAAGGACTCAGCAGGGAACGAGGGGGCTGAGGGCCGACCACGCGCGCCCTTGGCTCAGGAAGATGGCGAGCGGTCGGCGAGGACGGCTCGGGCTGAGTCAGGCGCGGGTCAACAACAACAGCAGAAGCTGTTGCGGGCGCAGGCCGTCGACTCGTGACGTGCCGTCACGAGGAGGAGGTGCGCTGCCGTGGTCATGGCGGGAACGCTACAGAGACAGCGGGTGAATGAACACCCCCTGTCCGCATGGTGGATGGGTGTCTCAGACTTCGGCGCTCCTCGAGGGGGGAGGGAGAGGGGTGGGTGAGCAGCGCCACGCCGATCTTTTTCCGACAGCAGCGTCAGCAAACTAGGATGTCACCATGGAAATCGTCTACAACGTGTTCGCGGTCCTGCACTTCGTCGGCTGGGCCATCGTCCTCGGCGGCTACTTCGTGTCGCTCAAGTCCGCCGCGCTCAACAAGGGCGTCTTCCACGGTGCCGCGACGGCTGCCGTCGCGGGCATCCTCATGGTGGGCGTCGCTGAGATGAGCGGCATGTGGGACGACGGCGGCCCCAGCATGATGAAGATCGGCATCAAGCTCGTCATCGCCGTGATCATCGCGGTCCTCGCGTTCATCGGCGTGCGCCAGGGCGACAAGATCTCGCCCGCGCTCAAGCACTCGATCGGCGGCCTCACGCTGGTCAACATCATCGTGGCCGTCTTCGTCTGACGCGCGGCCCGCGCAACCCGGCCCCCGCATCGCACCGGTCTGCCTGCCGGTGCCGACCGTCGGGTGAGGTTCGCGTAGATTGACGAGCTCCCCGCACCCTCCAGGGTGCGGGGAGCTCTGTCGTTCCGGCTCTGTCGTCGAGGAAGTGGGTGCGCGCGCGTGAGCGTCGTGGGAGAGGTCGTCGTCGGCCTGGTGATCCTGGTCGGGCTGGCCGGGATCGTGGTGCAGGTCCTGCCGGGCAACACGCTCGTGGGCGGGGCGATCCTGGTGTGGGCGATCATGACGGGCGGGACCGGGGCGTGGGTCTGCTTCGCGGTCGCCGCCACGTTCATCGTCGCCGCCGAGGCGAGCCAGCTCCTGCTGGCGGGGCGGCACATGCGTCGGGCCGACGTCCCGTGGTCGACGCTCGCCTGGGGCGGGCTCGCGGGCGTGGTCGGGTTCTTCGTCATCCCCGTGGTCGGCCTGTTCGTCGGCTTCGTGGGCGCGATCTTCGTGGCCGAGCTCATCCGCCGACGTGACCGTCGTGCGGCCTGGCGGGCGACCGTCGCCGCGCTGCAGGCCACGGGCATCACGATCCTGGTCCAGCTCCTGGGCGGGCTGCTCGCGGCCGCGACGTGGGGCGTGGGCCTGGCGGTCACGTGACCCACCCCGCCCCGCCCCCGCCCCGGTGGCCGGTGTCGAGAACGGGGCTGAGGTCGTTCTGCGCGCCGGAACGGCCTCAAGTCCGTTCTCGACGAGACCGATCGGGGGCTGTCAGCCCTCGATCCGTGACCGCAGGCGGTGCTCCAGGCCGACGCGCACGGTCGGCCACTCGGCGGCCGTGATCGAGTAGACGACCGTGTCGCGCAGCGTGCCGTCGTACCCGATCTTCTGGCTGCGCAGCACCCCGTCGAGCTTGGCGCCCAGGCCCTCGATCGCCGCGCGGGACTGCCGGTTGTGGAAGTGCGTGCGGAACTCGACCGCGATCGCGTCGAGGTCGTCGAACGCGTGCGTGAGCAGCAGCAGCTTCGCGGCAGGGTTCACACCCGTTCCCTGGGCACTGACCCGGGTCCAGGTGAAGCCGATCTCGACGTGACGGTTGAGCGGGTCGATCGCGAGGAACGTCGTGATGCCGACGACCTGGTCGTCGGCGTTGCGGATCACGACCCACGGGTTGGCGGTCCCGGCCTCGCGGGCCGCGATCTTGTCCCGGATGTACTGCGCCATCTCTTCGGGGGCGGGCACCGAGGTGTACCAGGCGTTCCACAGCTCGCCGTCGCGCACGGCCTCGACGAGCGCGTCGTGGTGGTCCGGCTGCAGCGGGACGAGGCGCACGAGGCGGCCGGTCAGGGTCACGGGGTCGGCAAAGGCGTTCACGCCTCCGACACTATCCGCCGCCGGGCGAGATCGTCCGGGAGTTCTGATCGTGGTCGCCGGGTGGCCGGGTGCCGAGAACGGGATGGCGGCCGTCCGGGCCCGCGGAACGACCGCAACCCCGTGCTCGGCGGCGCCGGCAGCACCCGGGCCGCCCGGACGGGTTCAGCCCACCGAGATCTCCGTCACGTAGAGCACGTTGCCGTCGAGGTCGCGCATCGAGAACATGGGCGGGACGCCGTCCCAGCGCAGCAGCTCCTCGACGCGCACCCCCCGGTCGCCGAGGGTCGCGTGGTCGGCGGCCGCGTCGGAGGTCGCGAGGCGGATGCCCGTGTCGGCCCCGGCCTCCTGCCCCTGCCCTTCCTGGACGAGCGCGACCGAGACCGTCGCACCGGGCGGGGCGACCTCGATCCAGCGGAATCCCTCCTGGAGGTCGCCGTCCATGCGGACCTCGAAGCCCAGGGTGTCGCGGTAGAACGCCAGGGCGGCGTCCTGGTCGCGCACCGGGACCGCGACCGTGTGCAGGCCCGTGAAGTGTGTCGTCGCCATGATTCCTCCTTCGCAGCGGGGCGCCCTCGACGGAGGGCGTCGTGGGGAGGACCGCGGCGGGGGAGCGAAGTCATCGGTCGAGCCCGTGTCCGGTGGTCCCCGGGAGCCCCGAGGTCCCGAGGGTCCCGGAGGTCCCGCGCGCCCCGTGCGCTCGTGGGACGAGTGTCGATGCGGGCAGTGGATGCGGGGAGTGTCGGTGCGCACGCCTAGGCTGGGAGGGCTATGACATCGCTCTTCGAGAACCTGCCGCTGCCCGGATTCGACCTCGCGTCCCTCGGGGACTCGTCGCGCCTGCCGACCACCGCGCCGCGGTGGGACGAGGCGCCCGACGGCGGAGGTTCCGGCCGCGCGCCGGCGCGCCGCGGTCCCGGCTCGTCCCAGCCTGCCGGGTCGGACGGGCACGACGAGGACGGCCACCGCGCGGGTGGGTTCTCGCACATCGACCCGGACGCGCTGCTCGACGGGATGAACCCGCAGCAACGTGAGGCCGTGGTGCACGCGGGCAGCCCGCTGCTCATCGTGGCGGGTGCGGGTTCGGGCAAGACCCGGGTCCTGACGCACCGCATCGCGTACCTGCTCGCGACGGGCCGGGCGCGGCCGGGCGAGATCCTCGCGATCACCTTCACCAACAAGGCCGCCGCCGAGATGCGTGAGCGCGTCGAGTCGCTCATCGGCCCCGCGGCCCGGTACATGTGGGTCTCGACGTTCCACTCGGCGTGCGTGCGGATCCTGCGCAAGGAGGCCGCGGCTCTCGGTCTCAAGTCGAGCTTCTCGATCTACGACGCGGCCGACTCGCAGCGGCTCATCACGCTCGTGAGCCGCGAGCTCAACCTGGACGTGAAGAAGTACCCGGCGCGGACGCTGTCGAACAAGATCTCGGACCTCAAGAACGAGCTGATCGACCCCGAGCGCTACGCACGGGAGAGCGGTGCGTCCGCTGCGGACGGCGCACAAGGTGCCGGGGGTCCGGCCAACGCGTTCGACCAGGTCCTCTCGGACGTCTACACGCGCTACCAGGCCCGCCTCGCGCAGGCTCACGCGCTCGACTTCGACGACATCATCATGACCACGGTCAACCTCCTCCAGGCCTTCCCGGCCGTGGCCGAGCACTACCGCCGCCGGTTCCGGCACGTCCTGGTCGACGAGTACCAGGACACCAACCACGCGCAGTACGTCCTGGTCCGCGAGCTCGCGGGTGCGGAGTCCCCGGCGGCGGAGAACGAGGACGGCACGTGGGCGCCGGGTGTCGTCCCGCCCGGGGAGCTGACCGTGGTGGGCGACGCCGACCAGTCGATCTACGCGTTCCGTGGTGCGACGATCCGCAACATCCTCGAGTTCGAGGCCGACTACCCGAACGCCCGGACCATCCTGCTCGAGCAGAACTACCGCTCGACGCAGAACATCCTCTCGGCCGCGAACGCCGTGATCTCGCGCAACATCGACCGCAAGCCCAAGCGCCTGTGGACGGACGCGGGCGCGGGCGTCAAGATCATCGGCTACGTCGCGGACAACGAGCACGAGGAGGCGCGCTTCATCGCCGAGGAGATCGACCGCCTCGGGGACTCGGACGGCGTGCGCCCGGGCGACGTCGCGATCTTCTACCGGACCAACGCCCAGTCCCGCGCGCTCGAGGAGGTGCTGATCCGCGTCGGCCTGCCGTACAAGGTCGTCGGTGGCACGCGCTTCTACGAGCGTCGTGAGATCAAGGACGCGATCGCCTACCTGCGCGCCGTCGCGAACCCGGACGACGACGTGAACCTGCGCCGCATCCTCAACGTGCCCAAGCGTGGGCTCGGCGACCGCGCCGAGGCCCTCGTCGCGGCGTTCGCCGAGCGCGAGCGCATCTCGTTCGCCGCATCCCTCGACCGCGCCGAGGAGATCCCGGGCATGACGACCCGGACACTGAACCCGCTGCGCTCGTTCCGCGAGCTGTTCCACGGGCTCCTCGATCTGTACGCGACGGGGGCGACGCCCGCGGAGATCCTGGGCGCCGTCCTCGACCGCTCGGGCTACCTCGCCGAGCTGCGGGGCAGCGACGACCCGCAGGACGGTTCGCGCGTCGAGAACCTCGCCGAGCTGCACGCGGTGGCGAGCGAGTTCACCGAGCTCGAGCCCGAGGGGACCCTCACGGACTTCCTGGAGCGGGTCTCGCTCGTCGCGGACTCGGACCAGATCCCGTCGAGCGACGACGAGGGGCACGAGGGCAAGCCCGTGGTCGACCCCGGCGTCGTGACGCTCATGACGCTGCACACGGCCAAGGGTCTCGAGTTCCCCGTGGTGTTCCTCAGCGGCATGGAGGACGGCACGTTCCCGCACATGCGCTCGCTGCACGACGAGAGCGAGCTCGCCGAGGAGCGACGCCTCGCCTACGTGGGCATCACGCGCGCCCGGGAGCGGCTCTACATCTCGCGCTCCGCGGTGCGCTCGGCGTGGGGCATGGCCAACGAGTTCCCGCCCAGCCGGTTCCTCGACGAGATCCCCGAGGACCTGTGGGACTGGCGTCGCAAGGAGTCGTCCATGGCGACCCTGCGCGGTCCGGGCGGCTACACGGGCGGGTGGGGCTCGTCGTCGGGCGGCTCGCGGGGCGGGTCGGGCTCGGGTGCGGGCGGGTACGGCTCGGGTGGCTCGCGCAACGGCCAGGTCCGCACGCGCTCGGTCACGCCCAACCCGGACGGGCCCAAGTTCGGCTCGGCGACCCCGCGCAAGGAGGGGGACATCCCCTCGCTCGCGATCGGCGACAAGGTCACGCACGACGCCTACGGGCTCGGCACGGTCGTCGCGGTCGAGGGCGCGGGCACGAACGCGGTCGCCAAGATCGACTTCGGGGCCGACGGCACCAAGCGCCTCCTGCTGCGCTTCTCGCCCGTCACCAAGCTCTAGAGGCCGGACGGCGGCCCGCGCGTCAGGTCGTCGGCTCACCCGCGCCGGGTGATCGGCACGGGAGCCCCGACGGCGTGCGCGGGCGTGCTCGACGACCTGCCGAGCCCGTCCCCGGGGCCACGCGCCCGCCCGGGGTGAGCGGCGTCGTCGGGCAGGTCAGGGCCCCGATCCCGGCGGAGCCCACCCGCCCACCCGGCGCACCCCGACGGGTGCCGTCCGCCCCCCGTCCGCCCCCGGGGTGTGGCCAACGAGACAGCGCCGGGCCGGGGCGACGGGCCGCTCCGGGTAGGTCCCGGCGTGCTGCCGGGCTACCCTGTGACGGGATGTCTCGATGTCGAGACATCGGTAAGCCGGTCAGGCAGTCAGATGGAAGGACGACACAGGGTGGACCTGTTCGAATACCAGGCGCGCGACATCTTCGAGAAGCACGGCGTGCCCGTGCTGGGCGGCGTGGTCGCCACGACCCCCGAAGAGGCTCGCGAGGGCGCTGAGAAGCTCGGTGGCGGGACCGTGGTCGTCAAGGCCCAGGTCAAGACCGGAGGACGTGGCAAGGCGGGCGGCGTCAAGCTCGCCCACTCGCCCGAGGAGACCGCCGAGAAGGCGTCGGAGATCCTCGGCATGGACATCAAGGGCCACACGGTCCACCGCGTCATGATCGCGGCCGGCGCGAAGATCGCCGAGGAGTTCTACTTCTCGGTGCTCCTCGACCGGGCCAACCGCTCGTACCTCGCCATGGCGAGCGTCGAGGGTGGCATGGAGATCGAGGTCCTCGCGGTCGAGCGCCCCGAGGCCCTCGCCAAGGTCGCCGTGGACCCGACCGTCGGCATCGACCAGGCCAAGGCGGACGAGATCGTCGCCGCCGCCGGGTTCGCCGACGACATCAAGGCGCAGGTCGCCGACGTCATCCAGAAGCTGTGGACCGTCTACAAGGAGGAGGACGCGACCCTGGTCGAGGTCAACCCCCTGGTCCGCACCGAGGACGGCTCGATCGTCGCGCTCGACGGCAAGGTGACCCTCGACGAGAACGCCGGCTTCCGCCACGCGGACCACGCCGAGCTCGAGGACAAGGACGCGGCCGACCCCCTCGAGGCCAAGGCCAAGGAGAACGACCTCAACTACGTCAAGCTCGACGGCCAGGTCGGCATCATCGGCAACGGCGCGGGCCTCGTCATGAGCACGCTCGATGTCGTCGCCTACGCGGGTGAGCAGCACGGCGGAGTCAAGCCCGCCAACTTCCTCGACATCGGCGGCGGCGCGTCCGCAGCCGTCATGGCCGCGGGCCTGGACGTCATCCTCAACGACGAGCAGGTCAAGAGCGTGTTCGTGAACGTCTTCGGCGGCATCACGGCGTGCGACGAGGTCGCCAACGGCATCGTCCAGGCGCTCGCGATCCTCGGCGACGAGGCGAACAAGCCGCTCGTCGTCCGCCTCGACGGCAACAACGTCGTGGAGGGGCGCGCGATCCTCGCCCAGGCGAACCACCCGCTCGTCACCCTGGCCGAGACGATGGACGGCGGCGCCAGCAAGGCTGCCGAGCTGGCCAACGCCGCTTCCTGACCCGAGACCCGAGAGAGAAAACAGACAGACATGGCAATCTTCATCAACGAGGACTCCAAGGTCATCGTCCAGGGCATGACGGGTTCGGAGGGCCAGAAGCACACGACGCGCATGCTGGCCTCCGGCACCAACATCGTGGGCGGCGTGAACCCGCGCAAGGCCGGCACCTCGGTCGCCTTCCCGAAGGGCGACGGAACGGTTGACGTCCCCGTCTTCGGGTCCGTCGCCGAGGCCATCGCCGCCACGGGCGCCGACGTCTCCGTGATCTTCGTGCCCCCGGCGTTCACGAAGTCCGCGGTCGTCGAGTCCATCGAGGCCGGCATGCCGCTGACCGTCATCATCACCGAGGGCGTCCCGGTCGCGGACTCCGCGGAGTTCTTCACCCTGGCCGAGGCCAAGGGCGTCCGCCTCATCGGCCCCAACTGCCCGGGCATCATCAGCCCCGGGAAGTCGAACGTCGGGATCATCCCGGCCGACATCACGGGCCCCGGCAAGATCGGGCTCGTCTCGAAGTCCGGCACGCTGACCTACCAGATGATGTACGAGCTGCGTGACTTCGGCTTCTCGACCGCGATCGGCATCGGCGGCGACCCGATCATCGGCACCACGCACATCGACGCCCTCGCGGCGTTCGAGGCGGACCCCGACACCGAGGCGATCGTCATGATCGGCGAGATCGGTGGCGACGCCGAGGAGCGTGCCGCGGCGTACATCCAGGCGCACGTGACCAAGCCGGTCGTCGGCTACGTCGCGGGCTTCACGGCTCCCGAGGGCAAGACCATGGGCCACGCCGGCGCCATCGTGTCCGGCTCGTCGGGCACCGCGCAGGCCAAGAAGGAGGCCCTCGAGGCCGCGGGCGTCAAGGTCGGCAAGACGCCGTCCGAGACCGCCGCGCTCATGCGCGAGATCCTCTCCTGAGCACGCACCGCACCACGCACGGCTGAGCTCGCGTTCAGCACCGTCCGACGGCGCCCGGCCTCTTCCGGCCGGGCGCCGTCGGCGTACCCTGTTCTTCCCGGTCACGTACCGGAGCCCGGTCGCGCACGGTCCCCGAGCGTGCCGATCGCGGGCGCGCCGCCCGACCTGCACCGCCAGGGCCGATCGATCGACGACGATGGAGACCATGACCACGCCCACCCAGTCCGTCGCCGGGCGACGGGCCCCACGCACGGTCGAGGAGCCCGCCCGCGGTCCTCGGCGTCCGCTCGAAGCCCCTCGGCGGTGGATCTCCGGCGTGGTCGCCGCGCTCCAGGCGCTCGCCCTGTCCCTCGCCGTGGTGATCCTCCCGGCGGTCGCGGCGTTCCTCGCCTCGTCCGCTGGGCCGGGCGAGGGCGACGCCGGGGGCTGGGGGCAGTCGGTGTCGGTCGCCGCCGGGTTCTGGCTCCTCGCCCACGGGGTCCCGCTCGCGGCCGCAGGCACCTCGATCACGATGGTGCCGCTCGGGCTGACGTTCCTGGTCGCCTTCACGTGCTTCGCGTCGGCCCGCCGCTCCGCGCACACCGCGACGTCGTCATGGGTCGTCGGTGTCGGGGTGTACGCGGTCGCGACGCTCGTCATCGCCCTGCTCGCGGGGTCGGCCCCGGGGTGGGACGTCCTGTTCGCGCTGCTGGGCGGCGCGGTCGTCGCGGGGATCGGTCTCGGCGCCGGGATCCTCTCGCGCCCCGACGCCCCCCGGATCGGCGAGCTGACCACGATGCTCGATCCCTACGTCCCGCCCGTCGTCCGGCTCGGGGCTCGCGCCGGGCTGCTGGGCCTGGCGCTGCTCGTCGGGCTGTCGAGCATCGTGGTCGGAGCCTGGGTCGTCGCCGGCCGGGCGACGTCGGGGGACATCGTGGTCGGTCTCGCGCCGGGCCTGCTCGGGGGCCTGATCCTGGCCGTCTCGCAGCTCGCGGTCGTCCCGAACCTGGTGCTCTGGGTGAGCTCGTGGATCGCCGGACCCGGTTTCGTGGTGGGCGAGGGGAGCAGCTTCACGACGAGCGCCTCGGAGCCCGGTGCGCTGCCCGCGGTCCCGCTCCTGGGTGCCCTTCCCGGGCCTGAGTGGACGACCGTCCTGGCCTCGTTCGCCCCGGTGCTCGTGGTCGTCCTGGGAGCCGTCGCCGGGATGTTCGTGTGGCGCCGCTGCGGGGGGCACGACGCCCGCTGGGCGGACCTGGGGCTCGCGCTGCTGGGCCTGGCCCTGACCGCCGGGCTGCTCGTGGTGACGGTGCAGCTCGTGGCGGGTGGCGCCGTCGGGCCGGGGCGGATGGCGCAGGTGGGTGCGCCGCCGCTGCTCGCCGGGGGCATCGTCGCGGCGGAGCTCGCGGTCGGGGCGGCGCTCGCCCTGGTGTGGGGCAAGGCCGCCGTGACCGACCGCGTGCGGCACCGTCACGACGAGACCACGCCCGACGACGCTGCCGCCCCCGTCGACTGACCTCGGCCGCGGGGGCGGGACCACGGGCCTACTGGCCCAGGCGGTCCTTGGTCCACTGCTCGCGCGCCTGCTCGTACTGCACCGCGCACTCCTGCTGCGCGGCGACCGTGATGGCGCCGTCGAGGCACTGCTGGTTGTCGAGCTCGACTTCCCACATCGCGAGGCCCCCGAGCATCGACAGCGACATGGTCGCGGTCAGGCCCAGGCCGACGGCCACCGCGGGCAGCAGCGCTCCGCCCAGGCGGGCGCGCCACACCGCACGCATCGCGCGGACCCCGAACACGATGGTCACGGCCGCGAAGAAGAGGCTCGAGACCCGCCACGGGAACGCGAGCGAGCTCGTCACCAGCGTGACCAGCATGAGCAGCCCGAAGTGCAGCACCTGCCGCGTGGTCGCGCGGAGCGTGTCGGGGTCGACGGGGGTCGGCGGTTCGCCCGGGATCGGGGGGCCGCCGCCAGGCCGGGCGGGCCCGCCCGGTCCGGGCTTCGCGTGGGCGACCGGGGGAGCAGGGGTCCCCTGCACCGGGGGAGGGGTGGGCTTGCGCGCCTCGTCGGTCGGCTTCTGGCCGGGACGTGGGGGCGCGTACGGGTTGCCCATGGGCAGCTCCTCGGTGCTTCGCGGGTGGCGGCGGCCGGGGCCGGTGCGCGACCTCCGCCGGTGGGCGGGCGAGCAGACCGGCACCTGTCCGGCGCGGACTAGGGTGGTACCTGGCTTTTCTCCCCCATTCTCCACCACCGCCGACGCCTCCGAGGAGCACCGTGCGCACACCTTCCGGTCAGCCCATCGACACGACGAGCGCGGCGCGCGTCGTCGTCCTGGTCTCGGGGGCGGGCAGCAACCTCGCGGCGCTGCTCGCGGCGCACGAGGACCCCGCCTACGGGGCGCGGGTCGTGGGCGTCGTGACGGACAAGCCGGGAGCGGGTGCGCTGGACCTGGCGCGCGAGGCGGGGGTCGCGTCGGTCGTGGTCGCACCGGGTGACTTCGCGGACCGTGACGCGTGGAACGACGGCGTCGCGGAGGCCGTGGCGGTCTTCTCGCCGGACCTGGTGGTCCTCGCGGGCTTCATGCGCATCCTGAGCCCGGCGTTCGTCGACCGGTTCGCCGGCCGGACGATCAACACGCACCCGGCGCTGCTGCCGTCCTTCCCGGGCGCGCACGGGGTCCGCGACGCGCTCGCGTACGGCGTCAAGGTCACGGGCTGCACGGTCCACGTGGTCGACAACGGCGTGGACACCGGGCCGATCATCGCGCAGGCGACCGTGGCCGTCGAGGACTCCGACGACGAGCAGGCGCTGCACGAGCGCATCAAGGTCGCGGAGCGGGCGCTGCTGGTCGAGACGGTCGGTCGGGCGGCGCGCGAGGGCCTGCGGGTCGAGGGTCGCCGGGCGCTGCTGGGCTGAGCCTGCGCGGAACCACCCGCGAGCGGAGTTGTCAGAATGAGCGTGAGCTCGAGGGCACGCTCGTTCTGACAACTCGCCGCGCGATACGTCGAGGAGGACCATCCGTGCAGCTCCCGTTCACCTACAAGGTCACCACGTGGGACCCCGCGACGCGGACCGTCCAGCCCGACGGGACCGTCGACTGGGACGAGCGCCCGGACGTCGACGGCTCGATCGAGGCGGCCTACCTCGACGCGATCTCGACCTTCGCGCGCGAGCTCGGGGTCGAGCGGCTGACGCTGCGCGACATCGAGGTCGTGGACATGCGGCGCGACATCGCGGACGCCCCAGAAGCCGCCCCGGGGAGCGTCCTGGCCCGGCTCTTCGGGCCACGCCTCGAGGGCTGCTACGACGGCGCGACCGTGGACATCGACGGGGCCAGGCTCCTGGTGCGGGAGGCATTGCGTGCCGAGAACGTCGATCCCCCCGCGCCCGAGGAGCCGACGCTGTGGTGCCGCTTCGAGGCCGAGGGGCGCATGTTCGTGCACACGGGCTACGACCTCTACACGTACATCGGGGCGTCGGCGCCGTGCCTGTCGGCGGTCGAGGCCGTCGCGGCGTCCGGTCTGTTCCCGATCCGGATCCACGAGTCCCCGTACGACCCGACGACCGCGGACGCGATGGCGGAGCTGGTTGATCCGCCGCCGGTCGACGAGGCGTTCTGGGTGACGGTCGACGACCTGGTCCGTGAGCGCGGGGGTGTGCTCGTCCAGGAGCACTGCGGGTGGAGCCGTTGGCACCGGATCGTGGAGGGCGGTCGCCGGCCGGTGTTCCGCCCGCGGGCCGTGGTGGAGGTCTGGCCGGACGTGTCCCCCGACGTCGCGGCGGTGCTGCACGGGATCGTCGACGAGGACGACGACCCGCAGCGGGACCTCATCTACCTCGCGGCGGACGGCGCGGTGCGCTCGGTGCGGATCGACGAGGACAGCCTGACGGGGATCGAGGGGCGCCTCGCCGGTGCGGTCGGCGGGTTCGCCGTCCCGGGAACGGTCGACGAGGCGCTGCCGATGCTGCTGCACCGGGCGGCCTGCCCTGACCCCGACGGGGTGGTCCGGGTCCGCGTCAACCGGTGGTGACGCGCGGGCGTCGTGCGGCGACGCGTCGCACGAGACGGGTGCTTCGGTCCGACACGGGTGCTTGGACCACGGTCCGGCGGACCCGTCTCGGACGGGAGGACCCGTCTCGCGGCAGAGCGGTGCCCGGGGCTCTTGACCAGACCCATAGTCAACGAGTACGTTGATCAACGTAACTGTTGATCACGACGAGCAGGCCGACATGACCCTCCTGGACGACCCGCACGACGAGACGGCCGCCGACCTCGACCGCGCGTTCCTCGCGCTGGCCGACCCGGTCCGCCGGAGCATCGTCGCCACGCTGTCCAGGGGGCCGGCCACGGTCAACGAGCTCGCCGCACCCTTCCCCATCACCAAGCAGGCCGTCTCCCGGCACATCCAGGTCCTCGAGACCGCGGGCCTCATCACCCGCACCCGGGACGGCCAACGACGACCCTGCCACCTCGACCCCGCCGCGCTCGAACGGCTCACGGCGTGGATCGACGAGTACCGGCTCACCGCGGAGCGGCAGTACCGCCGGCTCGACGCCCTCCTCGGGCGGCTCCAGGCACCGTCGTCGGACCCATCGAAGGAGCAGTCATGAGCAGCACGCACCCCACGACCGTCACGGCCCCTCCGGGGACGCCCTTCATCGAGGTCGTGCGCGACGTCGACGCCCCGCGGGCCCTCGTGTTCCGGGCCTTCACCGACCCGACGCTCGTCACGCAGTGGCTCGGCCCCCGTCGCTACGAGATGGTCCTCGACCACTGGGACGCCCGGACAGGCGGCTCGTGGGCCTATGCGCACCGCGCGGGCGAGGAGGAGTACGGGTTCTTCGGCACGTTCCACTCGGTCGTGCCGGACACCCGGGCCGTCCAGACCTTCGAGTTCGCTGGCGCCCCCGGGCACGTGAGCCTCGACGAGGTCACGTTCGAGGACCTGCCGGACGGCAGGACCAGGATCATCACGCGCTCGGTCCACCAGTCGGTCGAGTCCCGCGACGCCATGGTCGGCTCGGGCATGGCCGACGGCATGAGCGAGGGCTACGACCGTCTCGACGAGCTGCTGGCCTCGGACGTCGTCGCCTGACACCGGTCCGTCGCCGCGTACCGAGTCGCAGGACGCACCCTCGAGATGCGGCTGTCCGGGGTCCTGCGTATTCCTCGACCCCAGATGGCCGCATCTCGCAGGCAGCGGCGCAGCGTGGGCGAGGCCAGGGAGCGCTCGACCCCCGTTGCTCGCACGACCCGCACGCGGCCCGACGGCGCCACGCGCCCTGGGCGAGCGGGTCGCCCCGGGTGCGTGACGCCGTCGGGCAGGGGGCGGATCCCGGCGAGACCCGCTGCGAACAGGGCGCGGTAGGATCGGAGGCGGCCGCGACTGGCGAGGGTGGGAACGACCACCGGGGAGCGTCCGAACGACCTGTTGGTGCGTCGTCCGCCTGGGCGCCTGGTGACCGGAATTCCGCGACCCGCTGACCCACAGGAGCCCCTCGTGTCCGCAGCCCCCACCTCTCCCGAGATCCAGATCGCCGACGACGCCCAGCGCCCCGTGCGCCGCGCGCTGCTGAGCGTCTACGACAAGACCGGCCTCGTCGAGCTCGCCACTGCCCTGCACGCCGCGGGCGTCGAGCTCGTCTCGACCGGCTCGACCGCGTCGACGATCGCCGCGGCCGGTGTCCCCGTGACCAAGGTCGAGGACCTCACGGGCTTCCCCGAGTGCCTCGAGGGGCGCGTCAAGACGCTGCACCCGCGCGTGCACGCCGGCATCCTCGCGGACACCCGCAAGCAGGACCACCTCGACCAGCTGGCGCAGCTCGAGATCGCACCGTTCGAGCTCGTGGTCGTCAACCTGTACCCGTTCGCGGACACGGTGGCCTCGGGCGCCGGGCCGGACGCCGTGATCGAGCAGATCGACATCGGCGGCCCCTCGATGGTCCGCGCCGCGGCCAAGAACCACCCGAGCGTGGCAGTCGTCGTCGACCCGGCCGCGTACGGCGACGTGGTCGCCGCGGTCCAGGCCGGTGGCTTCACCTACGCCCAGCGCAAGGCGCTCGCGGCGCGGGCGTTCGTGCACACCGCGACCTACGACGTGGCGGTGGCGTCGTGGATGAGCAGCGTCGTCGCTCCCACGGATGCCGCGGAGGTCGACGGCGAGACCGTCCACACCGGCTTCCCCGCCTGGGTCGGTGCCACCTGGGACCGCTCGGACGTGCTGCGCTACGGCGAGAACCCGCACCAGCGTGCCGCGCTCTACACCACCGGGCACGGCGCCTCGGGCCTCGCGCAGGCGACCCAGCTCCACGGCAAGGCCATGAGCTACAACAACTACGTCGACGCGGACGCCGCGTGGCGTGCCGCGCACGACCACGGTGACGCCCCGACGGTCGCGATCATCAAGCACGCCAACCCGTGCGGCGTCGCGGTCGGCGCCTACGTCGCCGACGCGCACGCCAAGGCCCACGCGACCGACCCGGTCTCCGCGTTCGGCGGCGTCATCGCGACCAACGCCGTGGTGAGCGCAGCCGCGGCCGAGCAGATCGCGGGCGTGTTCACCGAGGTCGTCGTGGCCCCGGGCTACGAGCCCGAGGCGCTCGAGATCCTCTCGCGCAAGAAGAACATCCGCCTGCTCCAGGTCGACGGCGCCCCGAGCGCGGGCGTCGAGATCCGGCCCATCTCGGGGGGGCTGCTCATGCAGCAGGTCGACCGGATCGACGCCGCGTCCGAGACCGGTGGCGACAGCCCCGCGTCGTGGACGCTCGCGACGGGCGAGGCCGCGGACGCCGAGACGCTCGCGGACCTCGAGTTCGCGTGGCGGGCCGTGCGTGCCGCGAAGTCGAACGCGATCCTGCTCGCCAAGGGCGGGGCAGCGGTCGGCATCGGCATGGGCCAGGTCAACCGCGTCGACTCGTGCCGCCTGTCGGTCGAGCGTGCCAACACGCTCGGCGCCGACGGCGAGGAGCGCGCACGCGGCTCGGTCGCCGCGTCCGACGCGTTCTTCCCCTTCGCCGACGGCCTGCAGGTCCTGCTCGACGCGGGCGTCAAGGCCGTCGTGCAGCCCGGTGGGTCGGTCCGTGACGACGAGGTCATCGCGGCCGCGCAGGTCGCCGGCGTCACGCTCTACCTGACGGGTACGCGCCACTTCGCGCACTGACCCGTCCCGTTGACGACCGCGCGGTCGTCGGGCCCCGACCGGGCGCGGCGACCGTGTGGCCGTGCAGCGACACCGCACCGTTCGACTCCCGGAGGGGCAGCTCGATCGCCCCACACCCCCAGGAGTCCGTCATGAGCACCCCCCTCACCGTCGTCGCTGCGCTGCGTTCGCCCCGGCTCCTGCGCACCGAGGTCCTGGGCGGCCTCGTCGTCGCGCTGGCCCTGATCCCCGAGGCGATCTCGTTCTCGATCATCGCGGGCGTGGACCCGCGCGTGGGGCTCTTCGCGTCGTTCACCATGGCGGTGTCCATCGCGTTCCTGGGCGGGCGCCCCGCGATGATCTCGGCCGCGACCGGAGCCGTGGCCCTCGTGATCGCGCCCGTGATGCGCGAGCACGGTTTCGACCACCTCGTCGCGACGGTCCTGCTCGCGGGGATGATCCAGATCGTGCTGGCCCTGCTCGGGGTCGTGAGGCTGCTGCGGTTCATCCCCCGCTCGGTCATGGTCGGGTTCGTCAACGCGCTCGCGATCCTCGTGGCACTGGCTCAGCTCCCGCAGCTCGTCGCCGTCCCGTGGCTCGTCTACCCGCTGGTCGCGGCGGGGATCGCGATCATCGTCGGGCTCCCGCGATGGACGACGGTCGTCCCTGCCCCGCTGGTCGCGATCGTCGCCCTCACGGCCGCGGTGGTCCTGTCCGGGGCGCACGTCCCGACGGTCGGCGACCAGGGCGCGCTGCCCGACTCGTTGCCCTCGCTCTTCTGGCCCGACGTCCCCTGGACCCTCGAGACGCTGCGCACCATCGCGCCCTACGCGCTGGGCATGGCGCTCGTCGGGCTGCTCGAGTCGCTCATGACGGCCACGCTCGTCGACGAGATCACCGACACGGGGTCGAGCAGGACGCGCGAGGCCTGGGGGCAGGGCGGTGCGAACATCGTCACGGGTCTCTTCGGCGGCATGGGTGGCTGCGCGATGATCGGGCAGACCATGATCAACGTCAAGGTCTCGGGCGCGCGCACCCGGTTGTCGACGTTCCTGGCCGGGGTCTTCCTCCTGGTGCTCGTCGTGGCCCTGGGCGACCTGGTGGCCCTCATCCCCATGGCAGCGCTCGTCGCGGTCATGCTCATGGTGTGCGTCGCGACGTTCGACTGGCACTCGGTCCGGCCCAGCACGCTGCGGCGCATGCCCTGGAGCGAGACGGCCGTCATGCTCGTCACGGTCGTCGTGACGGTCGTGACGCACAACCTCGCGTTCGGCGTGGTGAGCGGTGTCCTGGTCGCGATGGTCGCGTTCGCACGGAGGGTCGCGCACCTGACGCAGGTCACGAGCGAGGACGGGCCCGACGGCGAGCGCACCTACCGCGTGACGGGCGCCCTGTTCTTCGCGTCGTCGAACGACCTGGTGCACCAGTTCGCGTACGCGACCGACCCGGACGACGTCACGATCGACCTGAGCGGCGCGCACGTGTGGGACGCGTCGAGCGTCGCGACGCTCGACGCGGTCAGCACCAGGTACGCGTCGCTCGGCAAGAACCTGACCCTCGTGGGGCTCAACGAGGACAGCGCCCGGCGGCACGCGCGGCTCGGCGGACGTCTGGGCTGAAGCCGGGCACCCGCGGCCGGCGCCCCCTCAGACGACCGCGTCGCGGAGCCTGCGGGCCGGGTCCGTCGCGACCGTGACGTCGACGTGCAGCGGCACCTCGCGGTTCATGAGCTTGCGCACCTGGCCCACCTCACGCGGCGCGTCGACCACGAGGATCGCGCGCACGGTCGCGAGCCGGTGCCCCTCGGCGTTGGTCCGGTGCGCGCCCGCGACGGTCTCGAGGTAGAGCGCGGTCCAGCCCTCGTGGCCGGAGGCCCCACCGCTCGGGTCGCCGCGGTAGACCACCTCGTGGAACGGCGAGGGCGTGCCGAACAGCGCGATGTCGTGCCCGAGCTGCTGCGAGAAGACGTACGGCGCGTGCTGGGCGACGGCCGCCAGGCCCAGCAGCTCGCGGACGGGCTGCGGCTCGGCGGGCATCTCGTCGATGCCGAGGAGGGCCCGGACCGTCGCGTCGGGGTCGTGCAGCGCGGCGGACCAGTGCCCGCCGGGCACGGGCCCGAACACCGCGTTGTCGCGCGTCGCGCAGTCACCCACGGCGTACAGGCGGCGCAGCGCCTTGAGGGGAAGGTGCCCCGAGGTGCCCGACGGCGCCGCGACGGTCGGCGGGGCCACGCGCCCCGCGCCGTTGACCCGGATCGAGCCGCGCGGGTCGAGGGGGAGCGTGCCCTTGAGCCACGCGGTCGCGGGCTTGGCGCCGACCGCGGCCAGGACCAGGTCGCCCTCGATCGTGCGCCCGTCCGCCAGCACCACGGACCGGGGCCCCACCTCGAGCACCTGGGAGCCGGTGAGCAGGTGCGCGCCGGCGTCGGCGTACCAGCGGGTCAGGTGCGCCCCGACCTCGGCGCCGAGCTGGCGCTCGAGCGGGGTCTGCGCGGCCTCGACGACCGTGACCTCGCACCCGGCTCCGGCCGCCACGCCCGCGACCTCCGCACCGATCCAGCCCGCGCCGATCGAGACGAGCCGTGTGCCGGGCGTGAGCCGTTCGCGCAGGCGCGCGGCGTCGTCGGCGGTGTGCAGCGTGAGCGCGGCCTCCCAGCCGGGCGGGCGGACCGGCTCGGAGCCCAGCGCGAGGACCGCGACGTCTGCCGTGACGCGTCGACCCGAGCGGGTCGTGACCGTGACCTCCTCCGTGCCGGGTTCGAGGTCGAGCGCCGGGTCGTCGAGCAGCACCTCGTCGGCCAGGACGGTGACGTCCACCCCGATCTCCTCGGTCAGCCAGGCGGGCTCGGGGCGGGACAGCAGCTCCTTGGACAGCGGCGGGCGGTCGTAGGGCGGCACCCCCTCCGCCCCGAGGATCGTCACGCGCCCCGTGAAGCCGTGCGCCCGCAGGGCCGCGACGGTCTGGGCGCCGGCGAGGCCCGCGCCCACGACGACGACCGACCCGGCCGCGGGGCGCCGCGAGTGCGGCAGGACAGCAGTGGTGACTGGTGAGGGCACGATCCCTACGGTAGTCGGCGGTAGGCTCGGACTCGTGAACTGGTGGGAAGCGTGAGCGACGTCACCGCGCCCGGGCGCGGTCCGCACAACGGCACCCCGACGCAGCATCGACCGGGGGCGGCACCTGCGTGGCACCGGGTCGACGGCGCGGCGGAGACGCCGGGCACTGCGGCGGGGCCGACCGGCTCCCCGGAACCGCTCGCGCCCGTGGCGCCCCCTGCGGGGATCCCTCGGGTCGCCGGAGGGGACGGCGGGGCCGAGCCGCTCGACCGGCCGGCGACGGTCGTCGTGCCCGCTCCGCAGAGCAACCTGGCGATGTGGCTCGTCTTCGCCGGCGTGCTGCTCGCGCTGGTGGTCACGCTGGTCGTCGGCGCCCGGGCCGGCGTGCTGGTCCTCGTCGGGATCCTGGTCGTCGGTGCGGGGGTCCGCGCCTTCCTGCCGGGTCCCGGGCCCGTGGGACTCACGGTCCGCACCCGGTGGACCGACGTGATCATGTACCTCGTCATGGCCGGGGCGATGGGCATCCTCGCCGTGACGGTTCCCAACATCTGACGTCCGCGCTGCCGGCCACGGGTGACGCGGCCGGCGGCACCGTCGCCCTGGCACACGCCACGAGGCCCGGTCCGCAGCTGCGGACCGGGCCTCGTGGCGTCAGGGCGAGCGGTGGCTCAGACCTTGGGGGCCGGGCCGTCGGTCGGCTCGTCGCCGGTCGGCTCGGTGCCCGTGGTCGTGGTGCCGGTCGTCTCGGTCTCGACGACCTCGACGGTCTCGGTCACCTCGACCGTGCCGGGAGCCTCGGTAGCGGGGGACGTCGCTCCCTCGGCGACGGCGGCTGCCGTCGCGGTACCGGCGGTACCCACGGTGCCGGCGGAGTCGCCGGTCACGACCTCGGTCTCGTCGACCACGTAGACCTCGTCCTCGGCCAGGAGGTCGTCCTGGACGGGGGCGAAGGCGAACGCGCGGTAGAACAGGGCGGCGATCGCGGCGCCCGCGAGCGGGGCGACGATGAAGAGCCAGAGCTGGCCCCAGGTCCATCCGCCGGCGAAGACCGCGGCGGCGAAGGAGCGGGCGGGGTTGAGCCCGGCGTTCGTGAACGGTGCGACGACGATGAGCAGCACCGTGAGCGTCAGGCCGATCGCGACGGGCGCGAGCTTGGAGTTCGAGCGCTTGTCCGTGACGCCGAGGATCACGCCGACGAAGATCGCGGCCGCGACGATCTCGATGATGAGAGCGGACCAGACGCTGAACGAGAAGGCGCCGTTCGTGGCGGTCGCGAGCGGCGAGTGCTCTCCGAAGCCGTTGGCGGTCGCGGAGAGGAAGGCCTGCTGCGTCGCGTCGGCGATCAGGCCGCTCTGCTGGAGCACGGGGAGCGCGGAGGCGGGGATGGTCGCGAAAAGCACGGCCGAGGCGATGACGCCGCCGACGAGCTGGGCGAGCCAGTAGGGCAGGACGTCGGCCCAGGCGGTACGACCGCCGATGGCCGCGCCGAGCGTCACGGCCGGGTTGAAGTGTCCGCCCGAGACGTGACCGACGGCGGCGATCCCACCGAGCAGCGCGATGCCGCCTGCGAGAGCCACGCCGATCGTGCCGGTGCCGAGGCCGCCCACGCTGTAGAGCGCGGCGCCGAGGATCGCGAGGACGAGGAAGAACGTGCCGAAGGCTTCGGCGCCGAGCCGGGCGAGCAGGCTGGGCCCGACCACGACGGTCGTCTCGTCGACGACGACTGCGTCAGGTGCTGAAGTGTCCTGGGACATGGTGTTCCTGTCTGGTGTCTGTGAGGGGTCCGGGGAGGCCGGACGTTCGGGATGAACATGCGAGGTCGGTGCAGAACCGGCATCTCGGAGGCATCCTGCCACCGATGTCTGGGAGTTCGCTGATCAGTTCGTGACCAGTCTCACTCCGCGAGCGCGACCGCGCCAGAGGACGGCCCGGCCGGGCGGGGCACGTGGTGGTGCGGCGGGCCGGCGCTCCCTGCCCCCACGGACCGGACGGAAAGTATCTTGATGTCGAGAAGTCGAGTACCCTGGGCGGCGGTCAGCATCATCGGTTCGCGCGCGCAGACCCGGCACCCGCCGGTGGCCGGCGAGCGGCCGCAGGTTCCCCTCGCAGAGTTGGAGTTACCCCCGCATGGGCAAGATCAAGGTCGTCAACCCGGTCGTCGAGCTCGACGGTGACGAGATGACGCGCATCATCTGGCAGTTCATCAAGGACCGCCTCATCCACCCCTACCTCGACATCGACCTCAAGTACTACGACCTGTCGATCGAGAACCGCGACGCCACCGACGACCAGGTGACGATCGACGCCGCGAACGCGATCAAGCAGTACAACGTGGGCGTCAAGTGCGCGACCATCACGCCCGACGAGGCACGCGTCGAGGAGTTCGGCCTGAAGAAGATGTGGGTCTCCCCGAACGGGACGATCCGCAACATCCTCGGTGGCGTCGTCTTCCGCGAGCCCATCATCATCTCGAACATCCCGCGCCTGGTGCCGGGCTGGAACAAGCCGATCATCATCGGCCGTCACGCCCACGGCGACCAGTACAAGGCGACCAACTTCAAGGTCCCCGGCGCCGGCACCCTGACGCTCACCTACACCCCTGCCGACGGCTCGGAAGAGATCAAGACCGAGGTCGTCACGTACGGCGACGACGGTGGCGTGGCCATGGGCATGTACAACTTCAACGACTCGATCAAGGACTTCGCGCGCGCCTCGTTCGCGTACGGCCTGCAGCGCAACTACCCGGTGTACCTGTCGACGAAGAACACGATCCTCAAGGCCTACGACGGCCAGTTCAAGGACCTGTTCCAGGAGGTCTTCGACACCGAGTTCGCGGCTGCGTTCGCCGAGAAGGGCCTGACCTACGAGCACCGCCTCATCGACGACATGGTCGCCTCGGCCATGAAGTGGGAGGGCGGCTACGTCTGGGCCTGCAAGAACTACGACGGCGACGTCCAGTCCGACACCGTCGCGCAGGGCTTCGGCTCGCTCGGCCTCATGACGTCGGTCCTCATGACCCCGGACGGCAAGACCGTCGAGGCCGAGGCCGCGCACGGCACCGTGACGCGTCACTACCGCCAGCACCAGCAGGGCAAGCCGACGTCGACCAACCCGATCGCGTCGATCTTCGCCTGGACCCGTGGCCTCATGCACCGCGGCAAGATCGACGGCACCCCCGAGGTCACGGCGTTCGCCGAGACGCTCGAGGACGTCGTCATCACGACGGTCGAGTCCGGCAAGATGACCAAGGACCTCGCGCTCCTGGTCGGCCCGGACCAGGAGTGGCTCACGACCGAGGACTTCCTCGCGGCGCTCGACGAGAACCTGGCCGCCCGCCTGGCCTGATCCTCGTCCCTCGCACGCCCGACGGCGCCGCTCACCTCCCGGGGTGAGCGGCGCCGTCGGGCGTTCTCGGGGGAGGGACGGGACCACGAACCCTCCCGTGCGAGCCGTGCCCGGGGTGTGACGGACGCCCCACGCACGGGGCGAGCGAGTACCCCTGGGGAGCGCGAGGGCGTTGTGACAGAGTGTGGCCATGACAACTCCCGTGAACGTGACCGTGACCGGAGCCGCCGGTCAGATCGGTTACGCCCTGCTGTTCCGCATCGCCGCAGGCCAGCTCCTCGGACCGGACGTGCCGGTCCGCCTGCGCCTCCTCGAGATCCCGCAGGGGGTGAAGGCCGCGGAAGGCACCGCGATGGAGCTCGACGACTGCGCCTTCCCGCTGCTCGCGGGGATCGACATCTTCGACGACCCGCGCGCCGGGTTCGAGGGGGCCAACGTCGGTCTGCTCGTCGGTGCGCGCCCCCGCGGTCCGGGCATGGAGCGCGGTGACCTCCTCGAGGCCAACGGCGGCATCTTCAAGCCCCAGGGCGAGGCGATCAACGCCGGGGCGGCCGACGACATCCGCGTGCTCGTCGTCGGGAACCCGGCGAACACCAACGCGCTCATCGCGGCGTCGAACGCGCCCGACGTGCCCAAGGACCGCTTCACGGCCATGACGCGCCTCGACCACAACCGCGCGCTCACGCAGGTCGCCAAGCGCGCGGGCGTGCCCGTGTCCGAGGTCCGCAAGGTCAGCATCTGGGGCAACCACTCGGCCACGCAGTACCCGGACATCTTCCACGCCGACGTCGCGGGCCGCCCGGGCGCCGAGCTCGCCGCGGACTCGGCCTGGCTCACCGGGGAGTTCATCCCGACCGTCGCCAAGCGCGGCGCGGCGATCATCGACGCGCGCGGCGCCTCCTCGGCCGCGTCGGCCGCGAACGCCGCGATCGACCACGTCTTCGACTGGGTCAACGGCACGCCCGAGGGCGACTGGACGAGCGCGGGCATCGTGTCCGACGGGTCGTACGGCGTCCCCGAGGGCCTCATGGCCTCGTTCCCCGTGGTCTCGCGGGGCGGGGCGTGGGAGATCGTCCAGGGCCTGGAGATCTCCGACTTCTCGCGCGAGCGCATCGACGCCTCGGTCGCCGAGCTCGTCGAGGAGCGCGACGCGGTGCGGGGCCTCGGGCTGATCTGACCCACGAGGGGCGGCGCCCGGGAGCACCGGGCGCCGGCCCCTGTGCGGCGGCTCCCTGGTGGCCGGTCCGGCGGGTCCGGTGGCGAGCCGGCGGTTCTCTGCGACAGGGCACCGTCGTCCGGACCATGACGCCCGGCCATGACGCCCGGTCCATCACGCGGGCCGGAAAATGCCTGCGTGCACGTCGTACCCCCGCCATAGGATCGGCTGGCCATGACCGATGCACCCACCGGCTCCCCGACCGGCCCAGACCCCGCTCCTTCGTCTCTCTCCGTCGCCTCGACGGACCCTGCCCGCCGCCTGGACTGGCGACGGCTGCGCGGTCCGCAGGCCGTCGTCGCGCTCGTCGCCCTCACGGTCGGAGCGGTCGGTGCCGCGTACGGCACGGTCGTCGCCGGATGGCTCGCCGCGGACCCGACGACCGCCACGCTCCAGCTCCTCGCCGCCTGCATCGTGAGCGCAGCGCTGCTCGACACGATCGGCCAGGTGGTCTGGGCCGGGGTCGTCGACCGCGCCGAGGGCCGCCTGCGCGGCGACCTCCTCTCCGCGGCCCTGCACCAGCCGCTGGCCACGCTCACCGAGCAGGCCGTGGGCGAGGTGCTGGACCGGGTCGACGACGACACCCACGCCGTCGGGACGCTCGTGCGCCGTCAGGCCTGGGGGGCGGGACGCACGCTCGTCGGCGTCATCCCCATGTGGGTCGTGGCCGGACTGACCTGGTGGCCCGCCTGGATCCTGTTCCCCGTGCTCGGCGTGGTCGCCGCGCTCGTCGTGCGTCCCATGCTGGGCGAGATCGCGCGGCGCAAGGTCATCGAGGAAGCGGCCTGGACGGACCACGCGGCGGCGTTCGAGGAGGCCGTGGCAGCGCGTGACGACCTGCGCACGAGCCTGGGGCAGTCGTTCGCCGTGCGACGGCTCGCCGAGCGGTCGGCACAGGTCCACCGGCGCTTCGAGGCGGTGCTGTCGGTCGAGTCCCGCATGCTCCGCCGAGCCGGTCTCGTGCTCGCGTCGCTGCTCGCAGGTGTCGCGGTCTCGGGTGCGGCGCTCGCCGCCGACGGCCAGCTCGGCGTCGACCGGCTCGTGACGCTGTTCCTCGTCACCTCGATGTTCGTGGGGCAGACCGACAACCTCGTCCACCACCTGCCCGACATCCAGGAGGGGCTCGGTGCGCTCACGCGCATCCGCCAGATGCTCTCGGTCGCCCCCGAGCCCGTGGGCGGACGCGGGGTGCCCTCCGGTCCGGTCGACATCGAGCTCCGGGACCTGCACTTCTCCTACGCCGAGGGCACGTTCGCCCTCGACGGCGTGAACCTGCACGTGCCCGCCGGCGCCACGGTCGCACTCGTCGGCCGGACAGGGTCCGGCAAGTCGACCCTCGCGTCGTTGCTGTCCCGGGCGGTCGAGCCGCCCCGCGACGCGGTGCTCCTGGGCGGCACGGACGTACGCGACCTCGACCTGCAGGCGCTGCGCGCCGCGGTCGGCGTGGTGACCCAGCGGACCGAGATCCTCGCAGGCACGCTCGCGGAGAACGTCGCGCTGTTCGCCGACGTCCCGCGCTCGTCGATCGAGGCCGCGGTGCGTGAGCTGCGCCTCGAGGACTGGGTGGCAGGTCTGCCCGACGGGCTCGACACGCTCCTCGGACCGGGCGGGACGGCACTCTCGGCGGGCGAGGAGCAGCTCGTCGCGTTCGCCCGGCTGCTGGTGCGCGACGTCCAGGTCGTCGTCCTCGACGAGGCGACGGCGCGCATGGACCCGCTGACCGAGGCCCGGGTCGTGGCCGCCTCCGAGCGGCTGCTCGCGGGGCGCACCGGCGTGCTCGTCGCGCACCGTCTCACCACGATCGAGCGCGCCGGCCTGATCGTGGTGCTCGACCGGGGGCGCGTCGTCCAGCAGGGCGAGCGGGCCGCGCTCGCGGTCGTCGCCGGGCCGTATCGCGACCTGCTGGACGCGAGCGTCGCGCAGGGGGGCTCGCCCGACGTCGCGCTCGTCGACCGGGGGAGCGAGGGCCACGAGGACGCTGCGGCCGTCGGACTCGCCGCTGCTGACGCGGACGGCGGGGTGGTCACGGCCGCTGTCGCCGTCGTCGGAGCGCCCCCGGAGACGACCGGCTCGACCGGCTCGACCGGCTCGTCCGACGAGGCCGTCGGCGGCCGGCGTCGGCGCGGCGTCCCGCCGACCCTCGCCGACCCGGGCGACGGTCCCAGCCTCGCGCGCGGCGTGCTGCACGCGCTGTTCGTCCGTCCGGCGTGGGGCGTCGCGGGGGCCGTGCTGTTCCTCGTGGCGAGCCTCGTCTCGGCGCAGGGGGCCGTGACCGGCTTCCTGTGGGGGCACGCCGTGCAGGGCCTCGACGAGGGCTTCCCGGTCGGGCTGCTCGTCCCGTTCGTGGTGCTCCTCGTGGTCGCGCCGCTGTGCCTCGCGCGGGCCCTGTACGTCTACCCGCGGTGGTGGATCGAGCTCCTGCTGCGCGTGCGCATGTCGGTCATGACCGGGCAGACGCGCCAGCACCGCCTCACGGCGACGCCTCCGGGCGAGGTCGTGGCACGGGCCATGGACGCCGATCGGTTCGTGCGGTACGCGGACCGGTGGGTCGACCTCGTCAACGGGCTCGTCATCGCCGGCGTCACGGCGCTGCTCAGCAGGTCGTGGCTGGCCGGGGCCGTGCTGCTCGCGGTCATGGTCGTGTCGGCCGCGGCGTCGGCGCTCGGCCGTCCGATCGCCGGTCGGTCGGCCACGCGGTCCTCCGCCGCACGGGCCAGGTTCGGGCGCTCGCTGGTCTCGGCGCTCGACTCGGCACGCACGGTCAAGCTCGCGGCCCGGACCCCGCAGGTGCACGCACATCTCCACGAGGTCGACGCAGGCCGTGTGCGGGCCGCGATCTTCGAGCACAGGGTGCAGGCTGCGCTCGACGGCGTGCCGCTCGTCATGATCCAGCTCGGCGTCGTCGCGGCCTGGGCCGGGCTGCTCACGGGCACGTGGGACCTCGCGACGGCTCTTCTGGTCGCGAACGCGGTCAACGGCTTCGGGTGGTTCGGGGTGGTCGCGGGCGCCGTCGTGACCGAGGCGCCGGGAACCCGGTCGTGGCAGCGTGCGACCAGCCGCCTCGCCGCCGGGGCGGACCTCATGGACCTGCCCGCGGGCGTCGACCTCCTCGCCGGCGACGCGCCCACACCGGCGCCGAGCCCGCGCCAGGGGCTCGAGCTCCTCGAGCTGGCGGGCGTGAGCGCCGTGCACGACGACGGCACGATCGGCGTGCAGGGCGTCGACCTGACGGTCGAGCGCGGTGAGCTCGTGCTGCTGCTCGGACAGGTGGGCGCGGGCAAGTCGAGCCTGCTCGCGGCCCTCGCGGGGCTCATGGAGCACACGGGCCACATCAGGTGGAACGGGACGGACGTCGAGGACGCCCAGACCTTCCTGCGACCGGGGCAGGTCGCGCACGTCGCACAGGTCCCGCGCGTGCTGTCCGGGACGTTCGCCGACAACGTGCGGCTCGGGCACGAGCGCGAGGTCACGGGGCCGGTCGCGGCCGCACGCATGGAGCGGGACGTGGTCGAGGCGGGCGGGCACGGGGCCCTCGTGGGGCATCGCGGCGTCCGGCTCTCGGGCGGCCAGGTGCAGCGGCTCGCGCTCGCGCGGGCGCTCGCGACCGACGCCGAGCTCCTGCTGGCCGACGACGTGTCGAGCGCCCTGGACGCGGCGACGGAGATCGAGCTGTGGTCGTCGCTGCGCGACCGGGGGACCACGGTGATCGGCTCGACGTCGAAGCACGCAGCCCTGGCTCGTGCCGACCGTGTGGTCGTTCTCCACGAGGGTGCGATCGCGGAGGTCGGGCCGTGGAGCGACCTGGCCTCCCGGTGGAGCCACCTGGCAGGCTGACCGGCGGCCCCGCGCTGCGGCCCCGCGCTGCCGTCCAACGCTGCGTCGAACCCGAGGTCGGTCAGGCCCCTCACCCGAGGTGCCTGACCGTCCTCGGGTTCGGCGTCTCCGCGATACCAAACTCTTGCTGCAACTTTCTGCAAAGGCTACAGTCTGGGTCAGCCGGCGTCGGGGAGCGCCCGGCTCGGGCGACCATGCGGAGCGCAGAGGCTCGGTCACCCGGCGGTGCGTTCGCACGTCCGACTCCCCGGTGACAAGGGAGTCCTCATGGCATCACCTGCCCCTCGGCGGTCGTCCAGACCGCGCCGCACCATCGCGTCGCTCGCGGCGATATCGGTCGCGCTGACCGGATTGACCGGGTTCGCGGCCGTCGCCAACGCGGCGACGGGCCCCGCGGCGACCGCGAACGACGCGCCGCGCACCTTCGCGCTCGTCGGCAGCCTCCAGGACGAGGCGGGCTGCGCGGCCGACTGGGAACCGGCCTGCGCCGCGACCGAGCTCGCTCCCACCGGCACCGAGGGCGTCTACTCGGCCGACTTCCAGGTGCCTGCGGGCACCTACGAGTACAAGGTCGCCGTGAACGACTCGTGGGACGAGGCGTACGGCCTGAACGGTGGCGCGGACAACATCCCGCTCGTCGTCGGCGGCCCCACGACGCTGCGCTTCACGTTCGACGACGTCGCCAAGCGCGTCTCGCTCGCACCCGTCGGGCTCGGGGGAGCCTACGACGAGGCGACCGACGCGCCGATCGTGACCCCGCCCGTGCGCCAGCCGGGCTCGGACGAGCAGTTCTACTTCGTCATGACCGACCGCTTCGCGGACGGCGACCCGACCAACAACGAGGCCGGCATCGAGGGCGGCGCGCTGCGCTCGGGCTTCGATCCCACGAACAAGGGCTTCTACCAGGGTGGCGACATCCAGGGCCTGCGCGACCAGCTCGACTACATCGAAGGACTGGGGACCACCGCGATCTGGCTCACGCCGTCGTTCAAGAACAATCCGGTCCAGGGCGAGGGCGAGAACGCCTCGGCGGGCTACCACGGCTACTGGGTCACGGACTTCACGCAGATCGACCCGCACCTGGGGACCAACGCCGAGCTCGAGGCGCTCATCGACGAGGCGCACGCCAAGGGCATCAAGGTCTACTTCGACATCATCACCAACCACACGGCCGACCTGATCGACAACGAGCAGAAGCAGTACGCGTACGTCGACCAGGCGACCGCGCCGTACAAGGACGCAGCGGGCACCGTGTTCGACCCGGCCGACCACGCGGGCAAGGACACGTTCCCCGCGATGGACGCCGCGACGTCGTTCCCCTACACGCCCGTGGTCGCCGACGACGCGAAGGACGCCAAGGTCCCCGCGTGGCTCAACGACACGACGCTCTACCACAACCGCGGGAACTCGACGTGGTCCGGTGAGTCCGTGACCTACGGCGACTTCGACGGCCTGGACGACCTCATGACCGAGAACCCGCGCGTCGTCGACGGGTTCGTCGACGTCTACCAGGGCTGGGTCGACCTCGGCATCGACGGGTTCCGCATCGACACGGTCAAGCACGTCAACTTCGAGTTCTGGGAGACGTGGACCACCGAGGTCCTCGACTACGCCCACTCGAAGGGCAAGGACGACTTCTTCATGTTCGGCGAGATCTACGACGCCGACGCCGCCAAGCTCTCGCCCTACGTCCGCAGGACGGACATGAGCTCGGTGCTGGACTTCGCGTTCCAGTCCTCGGCCGCGAGCTTCGCGAGCGGCAACAGCGCCAAGGGGCTGTCCCAGCTCTTCGCGAGCGACGACATGTACACGACGCCCGACTCCTCGGCCTCGGCGCTTCCCACGTTCCTCGGCAACCACGACATGGGCCGCATCGGCTACCTGCTGCAGACCACGGGCGACGCGCAGCGTCGTGACGAGCTCGCGCACGACCTCATGTACCTCACGCGCGGCCAGCCGGTCGTCTACTACGGGGACGAGCAGGGCTTCGCGGGCGTGGGTGACGGCAAGGACAAGAACGCACGCCAGTCCCTGTTCGCGACCCAGGTCGGTGAGTACGCCGACCAGACGCTCGTCACGGGCGAGACGGCGGGCAGCCAGGACCGCTACGACACCACGTCGCCGCTCTACACCCACATCGCCGAGCTCTCCGCGCTGCGTGCCGACAACCCGGCGCTCGCTACCGGGGCCCAGATCGAGCGCTACACGGACTCGGGCGCGGGCGTCTACGCGTTCTCGCGCGTCGACCGCACCGAGAAGATCGAGCACCTCGTGGGGCTCAACAACTCGGCCGCGGCCAAGACGGTCAGCTTCACGACCCTCACGCCGGGCGCGACCTACGCGCCGCTCCGTGGCGGCGAGCCCGTCACGGCGGGAGCCGACGGCACGGTCTCGCTCACGGTCCCGGCCCTGGGCTCGGTCGTCCTGAAGGCCGACCGCACGGTCGGCGTCGAGTCCTCGGGTGACGTGTCGGTCACGGTCCCGGCCGCGGGGGCGGGCCTCACGGGGGTCGCCCCGGTCAGCGCCGACGTCGACGACGCCGCGTGGTCCGAGACCAGCTTCGCGTGGCGCGTCGTCGGGTCGGACGAGTGGCAGGGTCTCGGCACGGCCGAGGACACCTCGCCGCGCGTCTTCCATGACGTGAGCGACCTGGCGAAGGGCACGCTCGTGGAGTACCGCGCCGTGACGGTCGACGCCGACGGCGACCGCGCCGCGGCCTCGACGTTCGCGAGCGTGGGGAATGCGGTGAGCGGTGACGAGGAGGTCGAGCCCCCGACGGACATCGACCTGGTCACCGTCCCCGGCAGCCACAACTCGGAGATGGGCTGCGCGGGCGACTGGGCGCCCGGCTGCGAGGCCGCCAAGCTCACCAAGCGCGCCGACGGTGTCTACGCGGGCACGTTCGACATCGCGGCGGGCACCTACGAGTACAAGGTCGCGATCAACGGCTCGTGGGACCTCAACTACGGCGTGGGTGGCGCGAAGGACGGCGCGAACGCGACCTACACGACCACGGGCGGGCCCGTGACCTTCTACTGGGACCCGGTCTCGCACGACTTCTCGAGCACCGCGCAGGGCCCGATCGTCACGGTCGCGGGCTCGTTCCAGGACCAGCTCGGCTGCTCGGCCGCGTGGTCCCCGGACTGCCTGGGGTCGTGGTTGCGCGACCCGGACGGTGACGGCGTCTACACGTTCACGACGTCGGCGCTCGCCACGGGCGCCTACGAGGGCAAGGTCACGCACGGCCTGAGCTGGGCCGAGAACTACGGCGTCGGCGGCGTCCCGGACGGCCAGAACTACTCGTTCAGCGCGTCCGAGGGCAAGGCCGTGACGTTCTCCTACGTCCTGGCGACGCACGTCCTGACGGTCGAGGTCGCGGACCCACCGCTGCCCGGCACGGGCCAGCAGGGCGCGCACTGGGTCACCAAGGACCTGGTCGCATGGCCGCGCGAGCTTCTCGCGGGGGCCGACCCGGCGACGCTGGGCTGGACGCTCCACACGGCTCCGACGGGCGGCCTGAGCGTCGCGGACGGTGCGGTCGTCGCCCCGGAGGGGGCGGCGACCCTGGGGCTGGCCTACGACCCGGCGGGCCTGCCCGACGACGTCGCGGCCGACTTCCCGGCCCTCGCCGACGCGGTGGCCCTGCGGGTCACGGGCGCCGACGGCTCGCCGATCTCGGTCGACGCGGCGACCGCCGCGCTCACGGGCCAGCTCCTCGTCGCCCAGCGCGGCGGCCCCGCCGCCGACGCACCGCTCACCGCGGCCACCGGGGTGCAGGTTCCCGGCGTCCTGGACGACCTGTTCGCCGAGGGCGCCGCCGACCGCACGCTCGGCGCGAGCATCTACACCAACGGCAAGTGGGCCTCGTTCGCGCTGTGGGCCCCCACGGCCACGAAGGTCACGCTCCTCGCGTGGCCCGGCACGGGCGACGCCGCGGACCTGAAGACCGAGGACGCCCGGCGGTTCCCTGCCGAGCGCCAGGCGGACGGGACGTGGACGGTCGACGGGAAGGACGCCGACAAGAAGTTCGGCTGGGTCGGGGCCCGGTACCTCTACGAGGTCGAGGTCTTCGTGCCTTCGACCGGCAAGGTCGAGACGAACGTCGTGACCGACCCGTACTCGCTGGGGCTCACGCTCAACTCGACGCACTCGGTCGTGGTGGACCTCGACGCGAAGAACACGCAGCCGAAGGTCTGGAAGGAGACCAAGGCTCCCGTCGTGGAGCGAGCCGTCGACCAGACGATCTACGAGCTGCACGTGCGGGACTTCTCGATCGCCGACACCACCGTGCCGGCGGCCGAGCGCGGCACGTACCTCGCGTTCGGCGAGACGAGGTCGGCCGGCATGAAGCGCCTCGCCGAGCTCGCCGACGCGGGCCTGACGACGGTGCACCTGCTCCCGACGTTCGACATCGCGACCGTTGAAGAGGACCGGGCCGAGCAGTCGGTGACACCCGACCTGAGCGGCTTCGCGCCCGACGGCACCGAGCAGCAGGCGGCCGTGTCCGCGATCCAGGGCACGGACGGCTTCAACTGGGGCTACGACCCGCTGCACTTCTCGACGCCCGAGGGCTCCTACGCCGTCGACGCCGAGGGCGCGGCGCGCGTCGCGGAGTTCCGCACCATGGTCGGGTCGCTGCACCAGACCGGGCTCCAGGT
Source organism: Oerskovia jenensis (assembly GCF_016907235.1). NCBI lineage: Bacteria > Bacillati > Actinomycetota > Actinomycetes > Micrococcales > Cellulomonadaceae > Oerskovia > Oerskovia jenensis. Next base: position 1,262,164 of record NZ_JAFBBO010000001.1, on the reverse strand, counting down.
CGTGCTCGACCAGGTGTTCAACCACACCGCGGCCAGCGGCCAGGACCCCAAGAGCGTGCTCGACAAGGTCGTGCCCGGCTACTACCACCGCCAGAACACCACGACGGGCGCGGTCGAGACCAGCACGTGCTGCCAGAACCTCGCGACCGAGCACGCCATGACGGGCAAGCTCATGGTCGACTCGGTCGTCACGTGGGCCCGCGACTACAAGGTCGACGGCTTCCGCTTCGACCTCATGGGCCACCACTCGAAGCAGAACATACTCGACGTCCGGGCCGCGCTCGACGAGCTCACGCTGAAGAAGGACGGCGTGGACGGCAAGGCCGTGTACCTGTACGGCGAGGGCTGGAACTTCGGCGAGGTCGCGGACAACGCCCTGTTCGAGCAGGCCACGCAGGGTCAGCTCGGCGGCACGGGCATCGGCACGTTCTCCGACCGCCTGCGCGACGCGGTCCACGGCGGGTCTCCCGTCGACGGCGCCTCGACGTTCACGCAGGGCTTCGGCACGGGCCTCGCGACCGACCCGAACGGGCAGCCCGCCCGGGCGGGGGAGCCGGAGAGCGTGAACGACGGGTCTCCCGACGAGCTCGCAGCGCTGGGCCACGAGACGGACCTGGTCCGCCTGGGCCTCGCGGGCAACCTGCGCAGCTTCACGTTCACGACCTCGACGGGGGAGACCCGGCGCGGCGACGAGATCGACTACCGGGGTGCGCCCGCGGGCTACGCGGACTCTCCCGAGGAGATCATCAGCTACGTCGACGCGCACGACAACGAGACGCTGTTCGACCTGCTGACCCTCAAGCTGCCGGCGGACACGTCGATGGCGGACCGGGTGCGCATGAACAACGTCTCGCTCGCCACGACGGCTCTGTCGCAGACGCCGTCGCTGTGGCACGCGGGCACCGACCTGCTGCGTTCCAAGTCGCTCGACCGCAACAGCTACGACTCGGGCGACTGGTTCAACGCGATCGACTGGACCGGGACGGACAACGGGTTCGGCAAGGGCCTGCCGCTCGCGGCCGACAACGGCGAGAAGTGGCCGCTCATGGCGCCGCTGCTCGCCAACCCGGAGCTCAAGCCGGTCGCGCAGGACATCGGGACGGCGGCCGACAACGCGGCCGACCTGCTGCGCCTGCGTTCCTCGACGGACCTGCTCCGCCTGGGCAGCGCGGACCTCATCAACCAGAAGGTCACGTTCCCCGACGCGGGGACCGGCCAGACGCCCGGCGTGATCGTCATGAGCATCGACGACACGATCGGTCAGGACGTGGACGAGAAGCTCGACGGCGCGCTCGTCGTCTTCAACGCCTCGCCCGAGCCGGTCACGCAGACGGTCGCGGGCCTGGTGGGCCGAGAGTACGCGCTCTCGCCGGTCCAGGCCGACGGGGCCGACGCCGTCGTCAAGGCGACGACGTGGGACGCGGCGACCGGCACGGTCACCGTCCCCGCCCGTTCGGTCGCGGTGCTCGTCGAGCCGAAGGCCGCGAAGGTCGCGCTCACCGCCACGGCGCGCACCCAGTGCGTCGCGGGCCGGGTGACGGTCACGGTCAGCGCGGTCAACGCCGGGAAGGTCCCGGCGACGGTCAGGGTCGAGACGCCGTTCGGCGCCAAGACCTTCACCGGGGTGCTGCCGGGCAAGTCCGCCCAGCAGACGTTCGCGACCCGCCAGGCGCAGGTCCCCGCCGCGACCGCCACGGTCACGGGCACGGCGACGATCGACGGCAAGGTGGTCCGGACGGCGTACGACGCGGCCTACGCGGCCCGCGACTGCGGGTAGCACCCGTGGACGACTGAGAGCGGAGCCCGTGTGAGACGTGCCTGACACGTCTCGCACGGGCTCCGCTCTCGGTGCGCGCGGGGACTAGGCCGCGTCGAGCCGCGCTCGGACCTCCGGGTCGAGGTCCAGGTCCGCCGCCCCGAGCAGCTCGTCGAGCTGCGCGACGCTGCTCGGTCCGATCACCGGGATGACGGGCACCGGGCCGCCGAGCAGCCACGCGAGCGCGACCTGGTTGGGCGTCGCGCCGACCTGCCGTGCGACGTCGTGCAGCACGCGTCGCCGCTCGAGCGACGTCGGGTGCCCGTACCCGTCCCACAGCTCCTTGTCGTCGCGCACCATCGCGCCCTGCAGCAGCGGGGAGTAGGCCGTGACCGCGAGGGGCGGGCGCTCGTCGGTCCCCGTCGAGCGCGCGTAGTCGAGCAGCTCGGGCGAGGCCCAGTTGTGCCGGTCGGGGTCCGGTGTCGGGTAGAGGTAGCTGAGCTGCTCCTGGACCACCCCGTACGGCGCGACGCCCTGCCGCAGCGCCTCCTCGCGTGCCTCGACGACGCGCCACAGCGCGACGTTCGAGATCCCCGAGATCCCGACGGCGCCCTCGGCCTGGAGCTTGCCGAACGCGCCGACCGTCTCCGCGAGCGAGGTGTCGAGGTCGTCGACGTGCCCGTAGAGGACGTCGAGCCGGTCGACGCCCAGGTGCCGCAGGCTCTCGTGCGCCTCCCACGCGACGGTCTCGGCCGCGAGCCCCTGGAAGTTGGTCGGGGGAGTGTTGGACAGGGGCAGGGCGGGGTCCTTCTTGGCCGCGCCGAGCTTGGTCGCGATGCGCACGTGGTCGCGCGCCCCGCGGCTCGTGAGCCAGCGGTTGATCAGGTCCTCGCTGTCGCGGCCGTGGCCGCCCGCCCAGTAGCTGTAGTTGTTGGCCGTGTCGAGGAACGTCCCTCCGGCCTCGACGTAGCGGTCGAGGATCGCGAACGACGTCTCCTCGTCCGTCAGCGTGCCCATGTTCATGGTGCCGAGGCACAGCGTGCTGACGTCGAACGACGTCCGGCCGTCGCCGAGGGTGCGGTAGCGCATGGTGGTCTCCTGCGAAGAGTGCTGCTGGTTGACGGTCTCCACGCTAGGAGTCGAGCGGCCTGGGTGTACGGTCCATTGGCATGGCAGTCGACCAGACCAATTCGTCGCGGGGACACGCGGCGAGCGCGCCCCGTCCGCCGCGTGCGCCGGGTTCGCCCGGCCCCAGCCCGACGACGGCGCTCGCCTGGGAGACCATCCTCGACCTGGGTGCGGAGCCGGGACCGCTCCACGGGCGGCTCGAGAACGCGGTGCGTGAGGCAGTCTTCACGGGGCGGGTCCCACCGGGGGCCGCCCTGCCGCCGAGCCGCGTGCTCGCCGACACCCTGGGCGTCTCGCGGTGGGTCGTGACCGAGGCGTACGGACAGCTCGTCGCCGAGGGGTTCCTCGAGTCCCGGACCGGGTCGGGGACCCGGGTACCGCTCACCGCGGAGGCCCGGCCGCTCCAGGGGGCCGGGGCCGGGTCGACGCCCGAGAGCGCCGCGGGGCGCGCCACGCGCCACCAGCCGAGGGTCGGCGTCGCGGGCTCGATCGACGCGGCGAGCGCGGATCTCGGGGCGGGGGCCAGGAGGGGCGACGTCCGCACCGCCGCCGGTGCCGGGACGCGAGCGACGTCGTCGGGCCGGGGGAGCGGCGCCCGCGCCCGGTTCGACCTGGGGCCCGGTGTGCCCGACCTGCGGCACGTGCCGCGCGCCGCCTGGGTCCGCGCGCTGCGCGAAGCCCTCGCCGAGGCGCCCGACGCGGACCTTGCGGCTCCCGACCCCACGGGCCATCCCGCGACACGGGCGGCGCTCGCGGACTACCTCGCCCGCGCCCGGCACGTGCGTGCGGGCGGGAGCGACGTCGTCGTGACGCACGGCGCCGACGACGCGATGCGGCGCGTCGCGGCGGCGCTCCACCGGGCCGGGCACCGGGCCCTGCTCGTCGAGGACCCGAGCTGGTCGCGCCTGCGCGAGACCGCGGCCGCCGCAGGGCTCACGCCCGTACCGGTCCCGGTCGACGCCGACGGGATCGACGTCGACGCGCTCCTCGCCGCGGCCGGCCGGACCGGCGCGCGCGCGGTGCTCGTGACCCCCGCCCACCAGTTCCCTACAGGCGCTGCCCTCTCGCCCGTGCGGCGCGAGGCGCTCGTCCGGTGGGCGCGTGACGTCGACGGCCTGGTCGTCGAGGACGACTACGACGCCGAGTTCCGCTACGACCGCCGACCCGTGGCCGCGATGCAAGGGCTCGCGCCCGACCGCGTGGTGCTGCTGGGCTCGCTGAGCAAGACGCTGTCGCCGGCGTTCGGGCTCGGGTGGGCGGTGCTGCCGCCGGGGTGGCGGGACCAGGTGGTCGACCGGGGCGGTGCCGGACCGTCGACGATCGACCAGCTCGCGCTCGCGCGGTTCCTCGGTTCCGGCGCCTATGAGCGGCACCTGCGCGCGGCGCGGGGACGGTTCAGGCGCCGCCGCGAGGCGCTGGTCGAGGCGCTCGGTTCCGCGCTGCCGGGGACGCTCGTCACGGGGATCGCCGCAGGCATGCACGCGGTGGTCGACCTGCCGGACGGGATCGTCGCCACGGACGTGGTGCGCGAGGCGGCGCTGCGCGAGGTCAACGTCGCGGCGATCGAGCGGTACCGGGCGACGGCCGCCGGGCGCGACGGCGGGAGGGACCGGCTCGTCGTCGGGTACGGCAACCTCGCGGACGCGCGCGTCGAGGAGGCCGTGGCGCGGCTCGCGGCGGCGGTGCGGGCGGCGGGGCGGTAGGAGCGCGAGCGGCGGCTGCGCGAGCGGGTCGCGGGCCCGGGCAGGCAGGCGGTCGGTCCGTATGCTCAGGCCATGGTTCGCGTGGGGGACAGCACGTCAGAGGTCAACGGCTCGGGCACGTCGGCGTCCGCTGACGCCCGGCCCCGAGGAGCGGGCGAACGGCACCGCACGGCCATCGCCCTGGTCGTCAGTCTGGTCCTCGTCGCGGTCCTGATCGGTGTCGCGGCCGTGGTCATCGGCCTGGTCGTCCCGAACGGCCGGGACCGGGGGATCGACCTCGAAGCCACCGCGCGACGGGACGAGTTCCTCGACACCTTGCGCGCGATCCCGGGAGTCGTGTACGTGGTCGAGCCGACCGACAGAGTGCGAACCGGTGGCTACGGCGACGCCCCGTCCGAGACGGTCGAGGTCACGGTCTCCGGCACGCCCGCCGAGCTCGACGGGGTGTTCGCCGCGCTGTGCGGGTACGGGGGAGGCGAAAGTGGCAAGGGGGTCGACTACGTCTTCGACGTGGCGACCGACGTGGTGCCCTTGAGCCTGCGGTGCGAGGACCCTGCTCTGGCGGGCCGACTGACCGCGCTCGTCGACCTTGCCCGCGGCGTACCGCCGTCGGTGGACGAGAGCGTCAGGATCGCCGTGTCCGGCGCTGACGTGTCGGTCTCGGCGCGACCGGCCCCGGAGGCGATGCCCGAGGCCTGGCGATGGGTCTCACCGTGGACCACGGGTGTCCTCGAGCTGGGGCTCACCCCGGTCCGGGTCTGGTTCGGGTAGCCCGAGGTGCGGCGGTGTGACGGTCAGCGCAGCGACCCGCGCTCGTCCACCTCGTACGTCGGCGGGCCGAGGAACACGTCGCGAGGCACGGGCCCGTAGGCGACGTTGACGGTGTCCTGCCAGTACGACCAGTCCTGCGTCCCGAAGAGGCTCGAGAAGCGGAAGTTGAGCTGCCACCGCACCCACTCCCCGGGCGCGAGTCGGACGGCGGGAGGTCGACGTGGCCGCGGCGGGATCGCGTACCACTCGGGGATCGGCGTGAAGACGGTCAGCCGGCCGTCCCGGACGCGCAGCCGCACCCTCTCCTCGGTCGAGGCGTCGCCGATCGACTCGACGGGTCGAAAGTCGTCCTCCTCGCGCATCTCGACGCCGTGGACGAGGGGCATCTCCGCGGCGGGAAGCCGGAACGCGACCGGCGTCGCGTTCCGCACGGTCGCCGCCTCGCCTCCCCGGGAGTGCTTGGTCCACCGGGTCGTGACGACCTGGAGCGTGGCCTGAGGAGGGATCGTCATGTCGTCGAGTGTGCAGCTCGGGTCGTCAGACGGCGCTCGGGACAGCCCGAACTGCACGCTCGACAGACCGCGGCGGCACGCCGGTCAGCGGAAGACGATCGTCCGGTGCCCGTCGAGCAGCACGCGGTGCTCGGCGTGCCAGCGCACGGCCCGTGCGAGCGTGCGGCGCTCGACGTCCTCGCCCAGCGCGACCAGGTCCTCGACGGCGCGCGAGTGGTCGACGCGCTCGACGTCCTGCTCGATGATCGGTCCTTCGTCCAGGTCGCCCGTGACGTAGTGCGACGTGGCGCCGATGAGCTTGACGCCCCGGTCGTGCGCCTGGGCGTAGGGGCGGGCGCCCTTGAAGCTCGGCAGGAACGAGTGGTGGATGTTGATGACCTGACCCGACAGGTCGCGGCACAGGTCGTCGGACAGGATCTGCATGTAGCGCGCGAGGACGACGAGCTCGACGTCGAGCTCGGCCACGAGCTCGCGCAGGCGGTCCTCGGCGGCGGCCTTGGTGTCGCGCGTGACGGGCACGTGGTGGAACGGCTTGCCGTAGAACGCGGCGATGTCCTCGAGGTCGCGGTGGTTGCCCACGACGCCCACGACCTCGATCGGCATGCCCTGCGAGCGCTCGCGGTAGAGCAGGTCGACGAGGCAGTGCGCGGCCTTGGAGACCATGACGAGGGTGCGCACGCGGCGCCCGACCACGTCGAGGTTCCACGTCATGTCGAACGCCTCGATCACGGGCGCGAGCGCGGTCTCGAGCTCGTCGCGCGACGCGGTGGACTCGACCTGGACGCGCATGAAGAACAGCCCGGACAACGGGTCGCCGAACTGCTGCGACTCGGTGATGTTGCCACCGTGCTCGGCGAGCGTCCCCGCGACGGCGTGCACGATCCCCGGACCGTCGGGGCAGGACAGCGTGAGGACCCAGTGGGTCGGCGTGGACGCGTCGGGCGCGCCGGAGGCAGGGACGTTCGGGAGATTGGTGCTGGACACGGTCCCAGGGTAGCCGCGCCGTCGCGCGTCCAGCGGCTCCTTCCGGGCTGCGTCGGGCCGACGCCCGGCCGACGCCCGGCCGACGCCCCGTCTCCACCCGGCCCGCGCCGGCCTGTGCACGCGCAGCCACGCACGCGCCCCACGCACGCGCCTGCGCACGTGGCCCGCGCAGCCGGCCCCTGCGCCAGGACGACCGGGGCGGGACCGTGCCGCAGGGACGAAGGCCCGCACATCACCCGTTTCCGGGCAGAGGGTCACGGTTAATTGGCAACAAGGTTGTCTTCCATTGTGCAGTGCGCAACGAAGCGCACCACGGCGTGGACCACGCCCCGAAGGGGTGCATAACCTCCCGGAACCGGTGTCACCGACGACACCGGCCCCCGATCGATGATGGAGTCGACATGAAGAAGTCCCGCCTGGCGGCGTTCGGCATCGCCGCCGTGCTGGCCCTGACGGCCTGCGCCCCCACCCAGTCCACGATCACCGAGGCCGAGAACGACGAGAGCACGGGGACCCTGCGTGTCTGGCTCTTCGCCGAGGTCAACCAGGACCCCAAGGCGGCGGTCGTCGACGAGGCCGTCGCGGAGTTCGAGGCCGAGCACGACGGCGTCGAGGTCGACGTCCAGTACATCCCCGTCGACACCCGCGCCGAGCGTTTCAACGCCGCGTTCAACGACCCGGCCTCGGCCCCCGACGTCGCCGAGTTCGGCAACACCGACATCGCGGCCTACGTCGCCGCGGGCGGTCTCGCGGACGTGACCAAGGAGGTCGCGGCCTGGGACGAGTCCGGTGACCTGACCCCCTCGATCGCCGCCACGACCGAGATCGACGGCGTGACCTACGGTGTCCCGTGGTTCATCGGGGTGCGCGCGCTCTACTACCGCACGGACGTCTTCTCGGAGCTGGGGCTCTCCGTCCCCACGACGCTCGCCGAGATCGAGACCGCGGCCCGGGCGATCCGCGCCGCCAAGCCCGAGATGGTCGGCATCGCGGCGGGAGGCGCCTACCAGTACGCGGCCATGCCGTTCCTGTGGGCCGGCGGGGGAGCGCTCGCGACCCAGGGCTCCGACGGCGCGTACACCTCGGCGCTCACCACGCCCGAGTCCCGCGCGGGCGTCACGGCGTACACGAACCTCCTCGCGGACGACATCTGCCCCTCGGCGCTGTGCGCCGAGTGGACGGGCAGCGCGAGCGTCCAGCAGTTCGTCGCGGGTACGGCGGGCATGGTCGTGGGCGGCGACTTCAACCGCAAGGCGGTCGACGAGTCGGCCGTGGGCGCCACCTATGCGGTCGTCCCGCTCCCGGGCGAGAAGGCCGGCGAGATCGCCCCGGCGTTCGCGGGCGGCAACAACCTCGGCGTCTTCAAGAGCTCGGAGCGCAAGTCCCTCGCGGTCGACTTCATGACGCTCCTGGGCGGGAAGAAGTACCAGGAGAAGATGTTCGACGCGATGGGCAACCTGCCCACGTTCACCGACGTCCAGGAGAAGGTCGCGGCGGAGACGCCCGCGATCGAGCCCTTCACCGAGACCCTCGCGGCGGGCACCGAGTTCGTCCCCTCGACCCCCGCGTGGACCCAGATCGACGCCCAGGGTGACATCAAGACCATGCTCCAGACCGTCGCGACGAAGCAGGCCACGGTCGAGCAGGCCACGCAGACCGCGGCCGCCGCGATGGACAAGGCGTTCTCCGAGGCCCCGTGATGACCTCGCTCACCACCGCACCGGGGGCGGGCAGCACGTCCGCCCGCCCCCCGCGCCCTGCGCGTCGCTCCCGGGCCGGGACCTCCCGGCTCGAACCGTGGGTCTACCTGCTACCGGCCGCCGCGATCCTGATCGGTCTGCTCGGGTACCCGCTCTACCAGCTCGTCGTCACGTCGTTCTACGACTACCGCCAAGCGAACGTCACGGGCGGTGCCCCGCTCGAGTTCCTGGGGGTGGGCAACTACACCCAGCTCTTCGGGGACCCGAAGTTCTGGACGGTCCTGCTCAACACGACGGTCTTCGCGGCCGGTTGCGTCGTCGCGACCCTGGCGCTCGGCTCGGCGCTCGCGGTCCTCGCGACCCGGGTCAGCCGGTGGGTGCGCTCGGTCCTGTTCCTCGCGGCGCTCGGCGCGTGGGCGACGCCCGCGATGACGGGCTCCGCGGTCTGGCTCTTCCTGTTCGACCCGACGCTCGGGCTCGTCAACAAGACGTTGGTCAACGTCGGCCTGTCGGGCTTCGCGGGGCACTCGTGGACGGCCGAGAAGTGGCCGGCGTTCGCGCTCGTGGGCGCCGAGGTCGTGTGGTGCTCGTTCCCGTTCGTGCTGGTCACGGTCTATGCGGGCATCCTCGCGATCCCGAGCGAGCTGCTCGAGGCCGCTCGCCTCGACGGTGCGTCGATGCCGCGCATCGCGCGCTCGATCATGGTCCCGATGCTGCGCCCGATCATCATCATCGTCACGATCCAGTCGATCATCTGGGACTTCAAGGTGTTCACGCAGATCTACGTCATGACCAACGGCGGCGGGATCGGCGGGCAGAACCTCGTCCTCAACGTGTACTCCTACCAGCAGGCGTTCGCGTCCAACCTGTACGGGCTCGGGTCGGCGATCGGCGTCGTCATGACGCTCCTGCTGCTCGGGGTCACGCTCGTCTACCTGCGCCTGCTGCGCCGATCAGGGGAGGTCCTGTGAGCACCAGCATCACCGCCGGCGCGCCCGACGCCGGAGCGTCCGTCGGGCGCGGCACGTCACCGTCCGCTGTGCGGGGCACGGGCTCCCCGGACGCCGAGGCGACCACCACGCGGGGCGGGACGGGCGTGGCGGGTGCGCGGCGCCGTCGGGCGTGGAAGAACCCCGGCTCGAACGCCGCGGCGCTCCTGGTCGCGCTCGTCGTCGCGTTCCCGCTCTACTGGATGGTCCTGTCGGCCCTGCGGCCCAAGGCCGCGATCGACGCGGGCGACGCGTCGCTGTTCACGACGGACCTCACGCTCGACTCGTTCGTGCGGGTCCTGACGGTCAACGACTTCGGGCGGTTCTTCCTCAACTCGCTCGTCGTGGCCCTGGCAGTCGTGGTCCTCTCGACGATCTGCGCGTTCCTCGCGTCGGTCGCGCTCACGCGCTACCGGTTCCGCAGCCGCACGACGCTGCTCGTGATCGTGCTGATCGCGCAGATGGTGCCCATCGAGGCCCTGACGATCCCGCTGTTCTTCCTGTTCCGGAACATGGGGGCGTCCGTCCCCGCGCTCGGCCTCAACCAGCTCGGCTCGCTCGTGCTGGTGCACCTCGCGTTCTCGATCCCGTTCGCGATCTGGATGCTGCGCGGCTTCGTCGCGGCCGTCCCGGTCGAACTCGAGGAGGCCGCGCGGATCGACGGGGCCAAGAGCTTCCGGTTCGTGCGCTCGATCCTGTTCCCGCTCGTGTTCCCGGGCGTGGTCGCGGTCAGCGTGTTCTCGTTCATCTCGACGTGGAACGACTTCCTGTTCGCCAAGACGTTCATCATCTCGGCGCAGGAGAACCAGACACTGCCCCTCGCGATCCTCACGTTCTTCAAGGACGACCAGAACGACTGGGGCGCGATCATGGCGGGCTCGGTCATCATGACGGTGCCCGTGCTGATCTTCTTCGTGCTCGTGCAGCGTCACCTGGTCTCGGGGTTGGCGGGGGCGGTGAAGGGCTAGGTGAGACGGTCACCATTCCACCCGCGGACGCGCACCGCGGGACGGTCCGTTTCTGACACGATGGGACCATGACCGACACGCCGATGACCATGGACCTCGTCACGGACGAGCACGCTGGGGAGCTCCTGACGCTCCGCCGGGCAGCGTTCGTCACCGAGGCGCAGCTCTACGGGGACCCGAACATCCCGCCGCTCACGCAGACGCTCGCCGAGCTCAAGGCGGACCTCGCGACCCAGGGCGTCATCACGCTCGGGGCGTGGCAGGGGCCGCGTCTGGTGGGGTCGGTGCGCGTGGAGATCGAGGGTGGCAAGGCCACGCTCGGCCGGCTCGCCGTGGCCCCGGACCTCCAGGGACGCGGGATCGGCACGCAGATGCTGTTCGCGGTCCTGCCGCACCTGCCCGAGGAGACCACGGAGATCTGGGTCTTCACGGGCAAGGACTCCAAGCAGAACCTGGAGCTGTACACGCGCCACGGCTACGAGGAGCAGTACGACAAGGCCGCGGGTGATCTCACGTACACGTACCTGCGCCGCATCCTGGGCGAGGCCGAGGCGCGCAACGCGAGCGACGCCGTCGAGCAGGGCTGAGGTCCTTGCGCACGTGAACGAGGCGCGTCCCCTCCGCGGGGACGCGCCTCGCTCGCGTCTACGGCCCGTCCCACGCGTAGGCACGCACGTAGTCGACGAGCATGCGCGCGGGCAGGGGCGTGCTCTCGTCGGGCGGGCCGGGCCAGTCGCCGCCGACCGCGAGGTTGAGCAGCAGGAAGAACGGGTCGTCGAAGACCCACGGGTCGTCGCCGACGTCGGCAGGACTCTTGCGCGAGAACTCGACGCCGTCGACGTACCAGGTGATCGAGCCGGGGGCCCAGTCGACCGTGAAGGTGTGGAAGTCGTCGGCGACCTCCTCCCCGCCGGGGAGCGTGAACGACTCGTGCACCGCGTCCGCTCCCGAGTACCCGGGACCGTGCAGGCTTCCCCACACCGTGCCCGGCTCCTTGCCGACGTTCTCCATGACGTCGATCTCGCCGCTCGCGGGCCACGGCTCGGTGGTGAAGATGTCCTGCCCGAGCATCCAGAACGCGGGCCAGGTGCCCTGTCCGCCCGGGATCTTGATGCGCGCCTCGAAGCGCCCGTGCTGCTGGGCGAAACGGTCCGCGGTGATGAGCCGCGCGGAGGTGTACTCGCAGCGCCCGTAGTGGCACCACAGGTCGCCCGGGTTCTCCCGACGGGCCGTGATGACGAGGTGGCCCGCGCCGTCGGTCGACGCGTTGCTCGGGCTGTCGGTGTAGTACTGCAGCTCGCGGTTGCCCCAGCCGCTGCCGCCCGTCTCGAGGCGCCAGCGGGACGGGTCGGGCGGGGCCCCTGGGTCACCGTCGAACTCGTCGGTCCAGGTCAGCGGCCCGGGTGGGGCTCCCATGCTGGGAGCCGCGGTCGAGGGCCCGGACGCAGGCGGCCCGACGGCGGCGGCCGCCAGGGTGGCGAGGCTCGCCACGACGAGCACGGCGGTCAGCAGCAGGGTCGGGCGGGCGGTCGGTCGCGGGGAGGGGCGCATGTCACTCCTCGCAGGTCGAGACGTCCTCGGCGTAGCGCAGCCACGACGGGAGGTCGGCGACGAACGCGTCGCGCACGTCGGGGGCGCCCGCCGCGCGCCAGTCGACGTCGTCGTCGATCTCGATCTCGTACTTGTCCCACTCGAACCAGTTGACCATCTTGAGCTGGGGGAACCGCTCGTGGGTCTCGGGGGAGAAGACCTGCCGCCACCAGGCCCGCTTGATGTCGAGCTCGGCGGCACCGCCACGCGAGGGCGTGTAGATCGCGGCGGTCTCCGGGACGGCGACCGGGTGCCCGTGCTCGACGCCGTACACCGTGTAGAAGTCCGGCACGGCGGCGTCGTCCCCTGCCGTGCCCACGTACGTGCCCGTGAGCATCGCGAGGAACTTGCCGTCCTCGGGGACCTCGTTGTTGCCCCACGGGCGCTGGTTGCCCCAGTGGTAGAGCGAGACCCCGACCCAGTCCACGGCGTCGTCCCCGGGGAAGTACGGGAGGTAGCTGTCGTCCGTCATGGTCAGGGTGCCGTCGTGGTCCGTGTCGAGGGCCGCGTAGTCGGCCGACCCCGGCAGGGCCGCGAACTGGCCGCCCGTGAACGGGTACCCGCCGCCGTAGTTGGGCGCCCACATCATGGCCGTGCCCGGGGCCTCGGCGTGGACCGCGGCCGCGACCCGACGGAACGTCTCGACGTACGCCGTCGGCTGCTGGCCCCACGCGTACCAGGAGCCGTTCATCTCGTGCGCGAACCGCAGCACGACCGCGACCCCCTGCTCGTTGACGTCCCGCAGGTCGGTGGCGAGCGTCGCGATCACCTCGTCCGACATGGCCGCGAGGCCCGCGTGCGGCTCGAGGGTCAGGAGGAGCACACCTCCGTTGGCCTTCATCTGGGTGACCGCGCTGACCGTGTGCTCCCAGGTCTCGCGGTCGTAGGGGACGTCGGAGAACTGGACCGCGACGGCCGGTGCGTGGCCGAGGTAGGTCCGGTGCTCCTCGAGGGTCTCCGACGCCCAGTCGAGGTTGACGCCCAGCAACGTGCCGTCGTCGGGCACGACGCTCGCCGCGTCCGCGGTGCAGGTCCTCGTCGCGGGCGCCTCCTGCGCGGCGGGCGGGCCCGCCACCGCGAACCCCGCGCCGACCGCCCCGACGGCCGCGAGCATGACCACGACGGGCGTCACGAGACCCGGCCGCCGACGGCGGCCGCCCGTGCCCGGGAGGTAGAACGTCATCAGGAGGCCCTGGACGCGAGCAGCCCCCGCGCCTCGTCGTGACCGCCGTAGATCCGTGCGACGGCGTCGAGACCCAGCGCCGTGAAAGCATGCCGGAGCGCGGTCGACGCACCGAAGAAGCGCAGGTCGCCGCCGCGCGCACGGACCACGCGCAGCAGGTCGAGCAGTCCCGCGACGCCCGACGGCGAGACGCCCTCGACGCCCGAGACGTCGAGCAGGACGAGCACGGGCCCGTCGGCGACGGTCGCTGTGACGGGGGCGCGCAAGGACAGGACGGCGGCGGCGTCGAGCCGCCCACCGGTAGGAAGGTCGACGCTGGTGACGGGGTGGCTCAGGGTGAGGACGGGTGCGCTGACGAAGGCGGCCATGGCGAGCTCCTGGGGACGTGGCGGACGGTGAGGTCGAGCGGGACTGCCGTCGGTTCGAAGGCGGTCGGAGAGGTGTCGTCGGTGCCCCCTGGCCGGTCGAGCGAGTCGCCCACGGCCTGGGCCGCGAGGAGCGCGACGGACGGGGGCACGGGATCCGTGACCGAGTCACCGGGTCCCGTGTACCGGGCTGCGCGCAGCGCGGCGGACAGGAGGGCGAGGTCGACCGCGACCCAGCCCAGGGTCAGGTACGTGGCCGAGGCCGGGGCCTCACCCGCGAGCATCCGGGCGACGCCGATCGCCGAGGCCGCGAGCAGCACGACCGTGGCCGCGACCTGCGGCAGCACGTGCCGGTAGCCCGTGCCCGTCGTCTGCCGGGTCTTGGACGTGACCGAGAACGCGACGTGCCGGCCGAGGAACACGGCCGACGCCCCGGAGAGCGTGGCGGCGATCCACGTCGGGAACAGGGCGAACGACATCTGCTGTCCACGCCACAGGCCCCGGCTGCCCCGGCCCGAGAGCTGGAAGAGCAGCTGGCAGGCCACGAAGAACGGGACGAAGTGGAGGAAGAAGAGACGCGGGTCGGCGTGCAGCGGGAAGACCCCGACCGTCAGGAACAGCACGGGGGCCGACAGGTAGACCAGGGCCGCGAACCCGCTCAGATAGCTCGTCATGGTGCCCAGGTACATGAGCCTCTGGGCGAGCGTGAGCCCTCGGACCAGGAGCGGGTTGTCGCGGAAGAACACCTGCATCGAGCCGGTCGCCCAGCGCAGACGCTGCGAGAGCGCGGTGCCGACGTCGTCCGGGGCGAGCCCGCGCACGAGCACCTCGTGGTGGTAGACGCTCGTCCACCCCATCGCGTGCAGGTGCATGGCCGTGGCCATGTCCTCGGTGATGGTGGTCGTGTCGAGCGGGTTGATCGTCAGGGCCTGGTCCGTGCGAGCCACGTCGACCAGCTCGAGGACCTCGTCGAGCTCGGCGAGCAGCTCGCCCGCGACGTCGCCCGGGAGCGCGGTGCCTCCCGCCGGGCTGGCCGGCCCGCTGGGAGGCACCGCGCTCCCGAGCTCGGCGGGCACCCCCAATGCCGCCGTCGCGCCGGACGCCCCGGACGCCTCGGGCGCCTCGGACGCCTCGGGCGCGAGGGCGAGCGCCGCGGTGAAGGCGGCGCGCAGCTCGCCGGTGATCTCGGTCAGGACGTCGCCGCGCCGGAACTGCCCCTCGGCGCGGCGCACCGCGGCCAGGGCCTGCTCGGCCACGGGCATCGCCGCGGGCTCGCGCACCGCGAGCTGGCTCAGGAGGTCCTGGAGCCGTGACCTCCCCGACCGGAGCGCGGCTCTCATGGCGCCGCGCGCGTCCCGGGAGAACCGGGTGAGACCCAGCGCCATGAGCGCCTCGCGGCGCAGGACCGCGTTCGACCCGCAGAAGAACGCCGCCCCCCAGCCGTCCTTGCCCTGCTGGATCGGACCGTAGAAGAGCTCGGCCTGGGTGCCCAGCGGGTCGCTCGGCGGGACGTTCCAGAAGTGCTGCGGCGTCTGGACGAACGCGACCTCCTCGTCCTCGAAGTACCCCAGGACCCGGTCGAGGAACCGTGGCTCGGGCACCTGGTCGGCGTCGAGGATCGCGACGAGGTCACCGCTCGTGCGGAAGAGCGCGTTGTTGACGTTGCCCGCCTTGGCGAAGCGGGGACGTCCCTCCCACTCGGGGCCGCGCGTGATGTACCCGATCCCCACGCGGGACGCCGCGACCTCGAGCTCGGGCCGGTTCCCGTCGTCGAGGATCCACGTCGCGTGCGGGTACGTCATGTCACGCGCCGCGATCGCGGTCCGCAGGACCAGGTCCACGGGCTCGTTGTACGTCGTGACGAACACGTCGACGCTCAGGCCGCGGGGGGCCGGGGGAGCCGGTGCCCGGCGCTTCGCGTTCCACATGGTCAGTGCGTACAGGACGGTCTCGCCCAGGCTGTACGTCTCGGCCAGGACCAGGGGCACGGCGATCCACCACGCGTCCCAGGCCACGGTCCCCGTCCAGCGCCACCCGATGTACACGAGCCCGAAGGCCACCGCGACCACGGCCAGGAGCCGTACCGCGGCCAGTCTGCTGCTACCCATGCGTTCTCCTCCGCCGGACGACGAGAGACGGCAAGTCGGGACCGGGTCGACGTGCGGCGAGAAGATCGGCGCACGGCGGCTCGAGAGCGGCGGCGGCGATGACGTCGGGACGGGCAGAGACACCCCTGCGTGCCTGTCACGACGGCGGGTGGTCCGGTCGAGCGGGACCCCCGGTGGTGTCGTGCCTCGAATGTAGAGCGGGTGAAGTTCGCAGCGGAAGCGCTGCGCGGGGCGGTCTGCGAGGTTCGTCCGGTCTGCGCCCACATCTCCACAGGCCGGCAACCTGGCGGTAACGCTGGGTCACACGCGCTCGCGCCCCGTTCACGCGCAGGTCATGCGCGCCGGGCCGTCGGCGGGCGCTCGAGCCCTCGGTCGGGGGCGTGCGGGTCGCTCGCGTGCTCGGTCGATCGGCGCGCGGGCGCGGTCGGTCGGGACCGCTCAGGCCAGGCGGGCTGCCCGGCGGGGCGCGGCGACCGCACCCGTGATCGCCGCGATGATCTCCTCGTAGCTCGTGCCCGGCCCGGAGAACGACCCGTTGTTGCGCCCGTGGCGCAGCACCTCGATCCGGTCCGCGACGGCGCGCACGTCGGTCATGTTGTGGCTGATGAGGATCACGGCGTGCCCGAGCTCTCGCAGGCGCTCGATGTGGGTCAGCACCTCGGCCGTCTGCGACACCGACAGCGAGGCCGTGGGCTCGTCGAGCACGACGATCCGGGGGGCGCCCAGGAGCGTGCGGGCGATCGCGACGCTCTGGCGCTGACCGCCCGACAGGTCGGAGACGAGCGTGCGCACCGAGGGGATGCGGGACGTGAGGTCGCGCAGGATCCGGCGCGCGTTCTCCTCCATCGCGGCCTCGTCGAGCCGTGGTCCGCGGTGCAGCTCGCGCCCGAGGTAGAGGTTCGACACGACGTCGAGGTTGTCGCACAGCGCGAGGTCCTGGAAGACGGTCGCGATGCCGAGCGCGTGCGCGGCTGCCGGGTTCGGGATGGTGACGGGGACACCGTCGGACTCGATGATGCCCGCGTCGGGGACGAGGACGCCCGCGATGACCTTGGCGAGCGTCGACTTGCCCGCGGCGTTGTCGCCGACGAGCGCGACGACCTCGCCGCGGTGCACCTCGAGGTCGATCCCTTCGAGCGCGCGGACCGCGCCGAAGGACTTGTCGATGCCGTGCAACGACAGTGCGGGGAGGGCGGAGCGGCTCACGTTCTGTCACCTGTTCGTGCTCGGGCGCCCTCGGGCGCCGTCGTGCCCGCCACGTCGTCGTGGCGAGGCGGTCGTGCGGTCGCGGTCATGTGCGGTCTCCCTGCGAGGCGGGGCCGGCTTCCCCTGCGGCGACCAGCCCGACGGGGCCGGGCGCCCCGGGAGCGAGGCGGACGTCGCTCGCGACGTCGGTCGACTGGAGGGCGAGCGCGAGCGCGCCCATGACCTCGGCGCGCGCGCCGAGCTCTCCCAGCACGACCTCGACCGGGGCGATCGTGTTGGGGACGAGGTGGCGCCGGACCGCGTCGCGCAGGGGACCGGCGAGGATCTCGCCGGTCTCGGCGAGCTCGCCCCCGACGACGATGACCTGCGGGTTCATGGCGCTCGCGAGCGTCGCGACGGCGATCCCGATGCGGTCGCCCGCGTCGGCCACGACGCGGCGGCACCCCGGGTCGCCGTCGAGGGCCCGGGAGATGACGTCGCGCAGGGTCAGGTCCCCGTGGCTCGTGCGCAGCAGGTCGAGCAGCGCGTTCGACCCCACGATCGTCTCGAGGCAGCCGCGGTTGCCGCAACGGCAGATGGGACCCGCGGGGTCGACCTGGACGTGCCCGATCTCCCCGGCCGTCCCCGCGTAGCCGCGGTGGACGTGCCCGCCGACGACGACGCCGGCGCCGGTCCCGTACGAGACCCGGACGAACACCGAGTCCCGGTAGGCGCGCGCTGCCCCGAGCTCGGCCTCGGCGAGCGCGGCGAGGTTGGCGTCGTTGTCGACGACGACGGGCCTGGCCAGTCGCTTCGACATGACCTGGCCGATGTGCAGGTCGTCCCAGCCCCGCATGATGCCGCGGACCGAGATCATCCCGGTCGAGATGTCGACGGGGGCGGGCAGGGCCATGCCGACCGTGAGGAGCTCGTCGGTCGAGGCGCCGATGCGTTCGAGGAGGTCCATGACGAGCAGCGCGGCGCGGTCGAGGCCGGTGTCGACGCGGTGGTCGACGGGCAGCGGCATCTGCTGCTCGGCCACGATCGTGCGGCCGAAGTCGCCGAGCGCGACCTTGAGGTGGCGGTGGCCGAACTGGATGCCTGCGACGAGGCCGAGCTGTCGCGCGAGGGTGACCTTGAGCGCGCGGCGCCCCGAGCGCGAGGTGGGTCGGGTGTCGACGACCCCTGCCTGGGTCAGCTCCTTGACGATGGTCGAGACGGTCGCCGTGGACAGTCCCGTGGCCTCGGCGAGCTCGACCTGGGTGAGGCCGCCGTAGCGCTTCACCGCATCCACGATGCGTGTTCGGTTCGCTTCTCGGAGTGAGGTCTGCGAGCCGGGCGTGGACCGGTCGTTGTTCACAGGCAGCAGCGTACACGCTGGTGAGGGCCGGAGAACCGAGGCGACACGGGGGTTTTTGGCGGGGGAGCGAGTGGTACCGCTCCCACTCTGAGTTTGAGTCTCGAACACAATTAGGTCACGAACTGATTACTGCGCTTGACGCTCGAACTCAAGCCTGGCTAGTTTCGCTGCAGTGCCGACCGAGGCCACGCGGATCCCCCTCCGCGGCTCGGAGGTATCCCGGGCCTCGCAGGCGAGGCCCGCCCCCGGTTCGAAGACGAAAGGGACATGACGATGACGTCTATGCGCAAGGCGGTCGCCACCGCTGCCGGAGTGACTCTGCTGTTCGGTGCTCTCACGGCCTGCAGCTCGGAGCGTTCGGGTGGAGAGTCCGGCGGTGGAGAGACGGGGTCCGACACGCCCCTGATCGGCATCGCGATGCCGACCCGCAGCCTCGAGCGCTGGAACAACGACGGCGCCCACCTCGAGGAGCTCCTCGGCGACGCCGGCTACGAGACCACGCTCCAGTACGCGGACAACAAGGTCGACCAGCAGATCACCCAGCTCCAGAACATGATCAACCAGGGCGCCGACGTCCTCGTCATCGCCTCGATCGACGGCACGGCGCTCGGTCCGGTCCTCGACGCCGCCGCCAAGGAGGAGATCCCGGTCATCGCGTACGACCGACTCATCAACGACTCGGAGCACGTCGACTACTACGCGACGTTCGACAACGAGAAGGTCGGCACGCTCCAGGGCGAGTTCATCGCCGAGAAGCTCGGCCTCGAGGGCGGCGCCGGGCCGTTCAACCTCGAGCCCTTCGCCGGGTCGCCCGACGACAACAACGCCCGCTTCTTCTTCAAGGGAGCCTGGGACGTCCTGGCCCCCTACGTCGAGTCGGGTCAGCTCGTCGTGCCCTCGGGCAAGGCGCCCGCGACGGTCGACGACTGGACCACGATCGGCATCCAGGGCTGGGAGTCCGCCAAGGCCCAGTCCGAGATGGAGAACCGCCTCAACTCGTTCTACACGGACAAGAAGGTGAACGTCGTCCTGTCGCCCAACGACTCGCTCGCGCTCGGGATCGAGCAGGCGCTCGAGGGCAGCGGCTACACCGCCGGTGAGGGCTGGCCGCTCGTCACGGGCCAGGACGCCGACGAGGCCAACGTGAAGAACATGCTCGCGGGCAAGCAGGCCATGACGGTCTGGAAGGACACCCGCACCCTCGGCGACCAGGTCGCCAAGATGGTCCAGCAGATCGTCGACGGCGAGGAGGTCGAGGTCAACGACACCGAGACCTACGACAACGGCGTGAAGGTCGTGCCGTCCTTCCTCCTGGACCCGCAGGTCGTCACCGCCGACACCGTCCAGACGTCGCTCGTCGACTCCGGCTTCTACACGGCCGACAAGCTCGGCCTCTGACCGGACGCACCGTGCCCGGCCCCGGGACAGCAGTCCCGGGGCCGGGCACGGTCTGCGCAGCACGACGGGCGAGACGGTCGTCCCACCGCGGCACCACCGCGGTGACGGGCCACCACGGAACGGACGAGTGAGGAGCTGACCCATGGCCAGCGAGAGCAACATCCTCGAGATGCGGGGGATCACCAAGGAGTTCCCCGGCGTCAAGGCGCTGCAGGACGTCACGCTGGACGTGCGGCGCGGCGAGGTCCACGCGATCTGCGGGGAGAACGGGGCCGGGAAGTCGACCCTGATGAAGGTGCTGTCGGGCGTCTACCCGCACGGCACCTACGACGGCACGATCGTCATGGACGGCGAGCCGTGCGAGTTCAGGACCATCCGCGACAGCGAGGCGCGCGGGATCGTCATCATCCACCAGGAGCTGGCGCTCGTCCCGCACCTGTCGATCGCGGAGAACATCTTCCTCGGCAACGAGAAGGCCTCCGCGGGGATCGTCGACTGGCACCGCACCACGAGCGAGGCCGCGGCCCTGCTCGAGCGTGTGGGCCTGTCCGAGAACCCCGCGACCAAGTCGATGGACATCGGTGTCGGCAAGCAGCAGCTCGTCGAGATCGCCAAGGCGCTGTCCAAGCGCGTGGACCTGCTCATCCTCGACGAGCCCACCGCGGCGCTCAACGACGAGGACAGCGCCCACCTGCTCAAGCTCATCGACGAGTTCCGCAGCCACGGGATCACCTGCATCATCATCAGCCACAAGCTCAACGAGATCGCCGCGATCGCCGACCGCGTGACGATCATCCGCGACGGCGCGACCATCGAGACCCTCGACCTGCACGGCGCCGAGCCCGTGACCGAGGACCGCATCATCCGCAGCATGGTCGGACGCTCGCTCGACAGCCGCTTCCCGGAGCACGAGCCGACCATCGGTGACGAGGTGCTGCGCATCGAGGACTGGACCGTGCACCACCCGATCGACACCGACCGCGTCGTCGTCGACCACGCGAACCTGCACGTGCGGGCGGGCGAGATCGTCGGCATGGCGGGACTCATGGGTGCCGGGCGCACCGAGCTCGCGATGAGCGTGTTCGGGCACTCGTACGGGGCGAAGATCTCCGGGACCGTCTACAAGAACGGCGCGCCGATCAGGACGCGCAGCGTCGCCGAGGCCATCGGTCACGGGCTGGCGTACGCGACCGAGGACCGCAAGCGGTACGGCCTCAACCTCATCCAGACCATCCGGGAGAACATCTCGGCCTCGGCGCTCGGCAAGGTCTCGCACTGGGGAGTCGTCGACTCGCAGGCCGAGACCCAGGTCGCCGAGCGCTACCGCACGGACTTCCGGATCAAGGCGCCCACCGTCGAGGCGATCGCCGGCAAGCTCTCGGGCGGGAACCAGCAGAAGGTCGTCCTGTCGAAGTGGGTGTACTCCGACCCGGACGTCCTCATCCTCGACGAGCCCACGCGCGGCATCGACGTGGGCGCGAAGTACGAGATCTACGCGATCATCAACGCCCTCGCCGACGCCGGCAAGGCCGTCGTCGTCATCTCGTCCGAGCTCCCCGAGCTCATCGGCCTGTGCGACCGCGTCTACGCGATGAGCCAGGGCCGGATCACGGGCGAGGTGGCGCGAGCCGACGCCACGCAAGAAGCACTGATGCACTACATGACCATGGACAAGGGAGTCGACGTCCGATGAACGCCGTCAGGGAATACCTCGGCCGCAACGTCCGCCAGTACGGCATCGTCGCGGCACTGCTCGTGATCGTCCTGCTCTTCCAGGTCCTCACCGACGGGCGCCTGCTCTACCCGAACAACGTCGCGAGCCTCATCCAGCAGAACGCCTACGTGATGATCCTCGCGATCGGCATGGTCATGGTGATCGTCGCCGGGCACATCGACCTGTCGGTCGGTTCGGTCGTCGCGTTCGTCGGCGGGCTGTGCGCCATCATGATGAGCCAGTGGGAGCTGCCGTGGCTGCTCGCCGTGGTCCTGTCCCTCGGGGTCGGGGCGCTCGTCGGGATGTGGCAGGGCTTCTGGGTCGCGTACGTCGGGATACCGGCGTTCATCGTGACGCTCGCGGGCATGCTCATCTTCCGCGGGCTCGCGATCGTCCTGGTCGGGACCACGGTCGCGGGCCTGCCCAGCGGCTTCATCGCGATCAGCAACGGCTCGGTGCCCAACTGGTTCGGGTTCGTGGGTGACCTCGACGTCGTGACGCTCGCGATCGGCGCGATCGGGATCGTGGCGTTCGCCGTGGCCCAGTGGCGCTCGCGGATGTCGTTGCGTCGCCACGAGCTCGCGGTCGAGCCGCTGCCCGCGTTCGTCGTCAAGATCGTCCTGGCCGCGGTGCTCATCGGGGTCGTGACGTACTGGCTGTCGCTCAGCTCGGGCGGTACGCCGATCGTCCTGCTCATCGTGGGCATCCTCATCATCGCGTACTCGTTCGTCCTGAACCGCAGCGTGTTCGGTCGCCACGTCTACGCGATCGGCGGCAACCGCCACGCGGCGGTGCTCTCGGGCGTCAACTCGCGCCGGGTCGACTTCGGCATCTTCGTCAACATGGGCGTGCTGGCCGCGGTCGCGGCCGTCATCACGACCTCGCGTGCCGGTGCCGGCGTGGCCGCGGCAGGCATGAACTACGAGCTCGACGCGATCGCCGCGTGCTTCATCGGCGGCACCGCGGTCGCGGGCGGCGTGGGGCGCGTGTCCGGCGCCATGATCGGTGCGCTCATCATGGGCGTGCTCAACATGGGCCTGTCGATCATGGCGGTCGACGCCGCCTGGCAGCAGGCGATCAAGGGCCTCGTCCTGCTCCTCGCGGTCGCGTTCGACCTGCTGAGCAAGAGGCGTGCCGCGCTCTCCTGAGCCGGCATCAGGAGGTGACGGGGGAGGGCGCACACCCTCCCGCGTCACGGACCAGCGGGGTGCACGCGGTGGGGACCGCGTGCACCCCGCTGCGTCGTCCCGGGCCCGACGGCGCCGCTCACCCAGCGCGCAGGGCCCCGCCTGCCGCGGGCCCCGGCCCCGCCGAGGGCGGCTCGCCCGCCCACCGGCGGTGACGCTCCCGCCCTCCGAGGACGACGGGGAGGGTGACGTACCCGCCCGACGCGAGCTGCGCCGTCGGGCCGGCGGGCGACCACCGCGTGACGACCGCCACTGCCGCCCCGCGCGGACGTGGGCTAGGATCGTGCACGTCGCGACTGGCGCACCCGCGCCCCGCTCACGCCGCCCCCCGGGGAGGCCGCGGGACGGACGGGAATGGTGGATCACCACCGGGGAGCGGCATGCTGTGTAGACGACGGGTCGTTCGCCTGGGCCCCGGGTCGCCCCCTGTGGGGAGCGTGCCCGGACGGGGCATGCCCTCCCGCGAGACCGTCATCCGCAGACGCACCCAAGGAGACGCATGAGCGCCCAGCCGGACAATGTCCTGAACCAGTCCCTGCTCGAGGTGGACCCGGAGATCGCCGCGGTCCTCGACGGGGAGCTCGCGCGCCAGCGCGACACCCTCGAGATGATCGCCTCGGAGAACTTCGTGCCGCGCGCGGTCCTGCAGGCGCAGGGCTCCGTCCTGACGAACAAGTACGCCGAGGGCTACCCGGGCCGCCGCTACTACGGCGGCTGCGAGCAGGTCGACATCGCCGAGAACCTCGCGATCGCCCGCGCCAAGTCGCTGTTCGGTGCCGAGCACGTCAACGTCCAGCCGCACTCGGGAGCGACCGCGAACGCGGCCGTCCTGCACGCCCTCATCAACAAGGGCGACAAGATCCTCGGCCTCGAGCTGGCGCACGGCGGCCACCTCACGCACGGCATGAAGATCAACTTCTCGGGCAAGCTCTACGACGTCTCGGCGTACGGCGTGGACCCGCAGTCGTACCGCATCGAGATGGACGAGGTCCGCAAGACGGCCCTCGAGGCGCGCCCCGACGTGATCATCGCGGGCTGGTCGGCGTACCCGCGCCACATCGACTTCGCGGCGTTCCGCGAGATCGCGGACGAGGTCGGCGCCAAGCTCTGGGTCGACATGGCGCACTTCGCGGGCCTCGTCGCCGCGGGCCTGCACCCCTCCCCGGTGCCCTTCGCCGACGTCGTGTCCTCGACGGTCCACAAGACCATCGGTGGCCCGCGCTCGGGCTTCATCCTCTCCAAGGAGGAGTACGCCAAGAAGATCGACTCCGCCGTGTTCCCGGGCCAGCAGGGCGGCCCGCTCATGCACGTCGTGGCCGCGAAGGCCGTGTCGTTCAAGATCGCGGGCTCCGACGAGTTCAAGGACCGTCAGGAGCGCACGCTGCGCGGCGCGAGCATCATCGCGGACCGCCTGGCCCAGCCCGACGTCGCCGAGAAGGGCGTGTCCGTCCTCACGGGCGGCACCGACGTGCACCTGGTCCTCGTGGACCTGCGCCACTCGGAGCTCGACGGCCAGCAGGCCGAGGACCTCCTGCACGCCGTGGGCATCACCGTGAACCGCAACGCCGTGCCGTTCGACCCGCGCCCCCCGCGCGTCACGTCGGGCCTGCGCATCGGCACGCCCGCGCTCGCGACCCGTGGCTTCGGGGACGCCGAGTTCGCGGAGGTCGCCGAGATCATCGCGGCGGCCCTCAAGGCCGGTGTCGGCGCGGACGTCGAGGGCCTGAGCGCTCGCGTACGCAAGCTGACGGCCGACTTCCCGCTGTACCCGGGACTGTCGCAGTAGCTCACGCACGACCCGCTGAGTGCGGAGTACTTGTCGTGGATCCGGCCGATCCACGACAAGTACTCCGCACTCAGCGGTGTGTTCGTCCCCGCCAGACCCCCGAGGAGCCCCCATGACCGCGCAGATCCTGGACGGCAAGGCCACCGCCGCCGCCATCAAGGCCGAGCTCAAGACCCGTCTCGTGACCCTCGCCGAGCACGGCGTCGTGCCGGGCCTCGGCACCCTCCTGGTCGGCGACGACCCGGGCTCGCAGTGGTACGTCGCGGGCAAGCACCGCGACTGCGCCGAGATCGGGCTCTCCTCGATCCGCGAGGACCTGCCCGCCGAGGCCACGCAGGAGGAGATCGAGGCCGCGGTCCGCCGCCTCAACGACGACCCCGCGTGCACGGGCTACATCGTGCAGCTCCCGCTGCCGAAGGGCATCGACACCAACCGCGTGCTCGAGCTCATCGACCCCGACAAGGACGCCGACGGGCTGCACCCGACCAACCTCGGTCGCCTCGTGCTGCGCGTCAACGAGGAAGTCACCTCGCCGCTGCCCTGCACGCCGCGCGGCATCATCGAGCTCATCGAGCGCCACGGCGTCCCGCTCGCGGGCAAGGAGGTCGTGGTCGTGGGGCGCGGGGTGACCGTGGGCCGCTCGATCGGCCTGCTCCTCACGCGCCGTGCGGTCAACGCGACGGTCACGCTCACGCACACGGGCACCCAGGACCTCGCCGCGCTCGTCCGCCGGGCCGACGTCGTCGTCGCGGCCGCGGGCGTCAAGGGCATCATCACGCGTGACATGGTCAAGCCCGGCGCGGTCGTGATCGACGTGGGCGTCTCGCGCGAGGTCGACCAGGAGACGGGCAAGAGCCGTGTCGTGGGCGACGCCGACCCGGCCGTGGCCGAGGTCGCGGGCTGGATCTCGCCCAACCCCGGCGGTGTCGGGCCCATGACCCGCGCGATGCTCCTCGCGAACGTCGTGGACTCGGCCGAGCGCGCGGCGGGGATCGCCAGCTGACGCTCGGTGCGGAGGGTTCGACAGGACGGGTGCGACCTGCGGGTCGCGCCCGTCCTGTCGTGTCCTGACGTCCTGTCGTGCGGTGGCGCCGCACAGGACTAGTGTTCCGCCATGACCCCCGCGTCCCGGGCAGGGGGGGACGACGGCATCGCGGCCCTCGTCCCTGCGCCTCTCGCCGTCCCCTCGCCCGTCCGGCGCGCCCGCCGCAGCGCCACGGCCGCGTACGCGGCGCAGGGCTTCGGGTTCGCCGTGATGCTGACCAACGTCCCGACGTACGAGCGGTACCTGGGCATCGGCCCCGACGTCATCACGCTCGTGATCCTCGGGGTCTGCGTGTGCGCGGCGACGGGCAGCGCGCTGTCGGGGTGGCTCGCGGCCCGGTGCGGGTCGGCGCGCGTCGTGACCGGCGGGCTCCTCGTGGCGGCGGCGGGGATCCTCGCGGTCGGGCTGAGCGCGGGGTCCGGGCTGCTCGCGACGTTCTTCCTCGCGTTCGCGGTGTACGGCCTCGCGCTCGGGTCGGTCGACGCGTCGACGTCCATGCAGGGCATCGACGTGCAGCGCGCCTACGGGCGCAGCCTCATCGCGGCGTTCTTCGCGGCCAACGCCGCCGGCGGGGTCGTGGGGTCGCTCGCGGTCTCGGGCGCCGCGGCACTGGGGCTCGCGCTGCCCGTGTCGCTCGCGCTGGTCGCTGCTGTCGTGGCGGTCACGGTGCTCGTGCTGCGGGCCGGGCTGCTCTCACGGACGGCCGCGGCCACGGTCGCCGGGTCCGCCGGGGTCCCCGCTGCGGGGAGCGGCAGCCAGGTGCCCGACGGCGTCGCTCCCGCCGCAGGGTCGGGTGGCAGGTCGGCGACGGCCCGGCCGGGCGACGTGGGGGCCGGTGCCGGGGCCGGTGCGCCACGGGCGGGTCACGACCCGGCGTGGTCCGGCGGGGTGCCCGTCGCCGACTCAGGCCGGGCGGTCGTGCCCGGGGCTCGTGGCGCGACCGGGATGGTCGGCGCGGGGACCGTGATCGTGCTGGGCATCGCGATGCTGGCCTTCCCCGTCGCGGACTCCGCGGTCTCGAGCTGGGGCTCGACGTTCCTGCAGGGCGTGCTCGGGGCGAGCGCCGTCGTCGGGCCGCTGGGGTTCGGCGCCTACCAGGCGACCCTCATCTGCTCGCGGCTCCTGGGGGACCGGGCGGTCGAGCGCTGGGGGCGCGTGCGCGTCGTGGCGCTCGGAGGCGCCGTGGGTGTCGCGGGGCTCGGGCTCGTCGCGGTCTCACCCGTGTGGCCGCTCGCGGTCCTGGGGTTCGCCGCGACCGGGCTGGGGCTGGGCGTCGTGGCGCCGATGGCGTTCTCGGCCGCGGGCGACCGGGCGGCGGAGGCCGTCGTGGGGGCGCGAGGGCTCGGCAGCGCTGCCGTCTACGGCGGTGCGGCAGGTGTTGCCCGGTCGGAGGACTCGGTGGCGGCGACGAGGTCTGACTCGACCGGCCTCCCGGTGGGCCCAGCGGCGAGCGGCCTGCCGACGGTCGAGGACGCGACCGACCGCGCGGTGGCCCGCCTCAACGTCTTCACGTACGTCGGCGCGGTGCTCGGCGGCGCGATGACCGGGGTGTTCGCGACGACCGACGCGCTGCGGCTCGGGTTCGGGGTGCTGGCGGCGCTCGCCCTCGCGACGGTGCTGCTCGCGGGGAGGTTCCGCGAGGCGGACCTGCCTCCCGACGTGTCAGAACGAGCGTGAGGTGGAGAGCCCGCTCGTTCTGACACGAGGTGCGAGCTCGCGAGCCAAGGACGGCGTTGTCAGAACGAGAGTGGCCTTGAGGTCACGCTCGTTCTGACACGTGCGGCGTCGCGGTCGTGACCAGCGTCTCGCCGCGCGGTTTTCGCCCGTGTGGGTGGGGTGGGGTTTGATGTCGAGGTGCTCACGATCGCTACAGCAAATGTGAATGGTATCCGCGCCGCCTACCGCCGGGGGATGGACGCCTGGGTCGCGTCGCGCACCCCGGACGTCCTGCTCCTGCAGGAGGTCCGCGCGCCTGACGAGATCCTGAACGAGCTCGTCGGCGAGGGATGGCACATCGCGCACCAGGCGTGCGACATCAAGGGCCGGGCCGGTGTCGCGGTCGCGTCTCGCCTGCCCGTGACGGCCGTGCGCATCGGGCTGGGCAAGGGCGAGCCGGAGCCCCCGGTCGACACGGGCCGCTGGGTCGAGGCGGACCTCACCCTGCCCTCGGGCGAGACGCTCACGGTCGTCTCGACGTACATCCACTCGGGCACCGCGGGCACGCCCAAGATGGACGAGAAGTACGCCTACCTCGAGAAGGTCACCGAGCGCCTGCGTGAGCTGTCCGCCCAGGGCGGGCTCGTCGTCGTCGCGGGGGACCTGAACATCGCGCACAAGAACGTCGACATCAAGAACTGGAAGGGCAACCAGAAGTCGGCAGGCTTCCTCCCCGAGGAGCGTGCCTACCTGGACACCTGGTTCGACGAGCTCGGCTGGGTGGACCTCGGTCGCAAGCACGGCGGCGAGGGCCCCGGGCCGTTCACCTGGTGGTCGTGGCGCGGGCAGGCGTTCGTCAACGACTCGGGGTGGCGCATCGACTACCAGCTCGCGACGCCCGCGCTCGCCGAGCGCGCGGTCAAGGTCGAGGTCGACCGCGCCGACGACTACGAGAGCCGCTGGAGCGACCACGCCGCGCTGGTCGCGACGTACGACCTCTGACGGATCGCCCCGGGTCGCCCCGGGTCGCCCCGGGTCGCCCCGGGCGCAGGGCCCGCGTCGGAGGCGGTCCGGCCGCCGTGCCTCGCGGCGGCGGAGGACCGCGAGTCAGTCGTGGGCCGGGACAGGCAGCTCGGTCATGCGGGACAACGGTGACAGCAGCACGGGCAGCGCCCCGAGCGACATGACGAGGGCCCCGACCCACAGGGCGGGCGCCACGCCCCACACGGTCCCGATCCACCCGCCGAGCAGCCCGCCGATCGGGATGGGGCCCCACACGAGGAACCGGGCCGAGGCGTTCATGCGCCCCAGCAGCGCGGGCGGGCAGAGTCGCTGGCGAAAGCTCACCTGCGCGACGTTGTAGACGACGACGGCGAAGTTGAACACCAGGCCCCCGACGACGAGCACGGCCGGTACGAGGGCGTCCGCGGCGCCCGTGGTCGCCACCCAGGCCGCCGCGGGCGTGATCGCGTACGCGATGCCCGAGAAGACGGCCGAGGAGGGGATGATCCGTGCCGGGCCGACCCACCGCGCTGCCCGGTCGGCCAGGACCGCGCCGAGCAGGCCGCCGGCCGCGCTCACCGACAGCACGACGCCGTAGGTCGCCGTCCCGACGTCGAGCGTGCGCAGCACGAAGATCACCACGACCGCGTTGCCGATCGCGCCACCCAGGTTGCCGAGCGACGTGCACGCGAGGATGCGGCGGAGCAGGGGCTCGCTCGCGACGAAGCGGAGCCCCTCGGCGATCTCGGTGCGCAGGGGGCGTCTGGCCGCCGGGTCGGGGAGGTCCTCGTGGTGGCGGATCCGCGAGACGGCGAGCGCGCTCGCGAGGTAGGTGCCGACCGTCGCGACCATGACGAGCGGCGCGGACAGGACCCGGAGCGCGACGCCGCCGATCGCGGGCCCGGCGATCATCGCGACGGACTGGGTCGCCTGGAGCTTGGAGTTTCCTTCGACGACGTGATCGAGTCCCACGAGCCCCGGTACGTAGCTCTGGTGCGCGACGTCGAAGAAGAGGCTGAACGTGCTGATGACGACGGCCGCGCCGATGAGCAGACCCATGCTCGCGTGGCCGGTCAGGGTGGCGACGACCACGACCGACAGGATCGCGGCGCGTGCGAGGTCCGCCGTGACGAGGACCCGCCGCTTGCGCATCCGGTCGACCCAGGCCCCCGCTGGCAGGCTGAGCAGCAGGAAGGCCGCGGTCTCGGCGGCGTTGAGGGCGCCCATCTGCCACTCGGTCGCGTGCAGGTGGGTCACCGCGAAGATCGGCAGGACGAACCCCGTGAGCTGGGCGCCGAGCTGTCCGAGCGCGTCACCGCCCCACAGGTGCCGGAAGTCGCGGTGACGGACCAGGCTGCGCGGGGGAGCGGCCGTGGTCGCCAGGGGCTCGTCGGACGTCATGGGGTCAGCCTGGGGCAAGTGATTGAGGAATGTCAATCAGTTAGCCTGTGGGGGTGACCTCCGATCGCGCGGCTTCGCCCGCACAGCACCCGGCCGCACAGCCTTCGCCCGCACAACCCTCGCCCGCACGGCCGTCGGCCCGAGGTGCCGGCGTCCACGCGCCGACCGCGGAGCTGCCCGCGACGGGTGGCTCGGTCGCCGAGCGGGACGCCGACGCGCGCGCGCTCGCGTCGAGCCTCCGGGTGCGGATCCTGCGCATCTGCCTCGACGAGGCGCGGACCAACAAGGAGATCGCCCAGGCGCTCGGGAAGAACCCGGCGACGACGCTCCATCACGTCAGGACGCTCGTGGCTCGTGGGTTCCTGGCGGCGCAGCCCGAGCGGGTGGGAGCGAGGGGGGCGCGAGAGGTGCCGTACCGCGCGACGGGCAAGTCCTGGACCGCGGACCTGGGGCCGGGGGGGCACCGGGTGCTGCTCGACGCGTTCCTGGAGGAGCTGGCCGCGGCCGATCCTGCGACCGTCGACATGGGCAGGCTCGGCCTGCGGCTCGACGCCGCGGGGCGTGAGGAGCTGTCGCAGCGGCTCGACGAGGTCCTCGAGGACTTCCGGCAGCGCGAGCCTGCGGCGGGTGGGGAGCCGTGGTCGGTCTTCGTCGCGATCCACCACGACGCGAGCCGCGACCCGCGCTGAGGGCACGTTCCGGCGCCGAGGGCTTCCCGGCCGGACCGGGCGCCCGGCGGGGCCCCCGGCCGTGCGCGCCCTGTGGGCTCCTCTCGATCGCCCGCGCCCGTCCTCGAGGCGATCCCGGAATCTGTTGACCGACATGCGACTTTTGGTTGACAGCAGGCAAAAGCCTCCTTAGGCTCCGACGTGGTCACTGCCGACCCGTCTTCAAGGAGGAAGAACACTCGTGCGAACCTCAATGCGCCATCGAAGGGGCCTGTCCGGCCTGCTCGGGGCCTCACTGCTCGTACCTCTCGCCTTCGCCGGAGCGCTCCCGTCCGCCCAGGCGGCCGACACCGAGATGGAGCCCGGCGTCACGCTCCGAACCTTCCAGCTCGCCCAGGACCCCGGGTCCGTGTGCACCCTCAAGTCGGGGACGACCCCCAACGTCGACAAGCTCATGCCGACGATCGACTGGAGCACGCCCGAGCAGTTCGGCGCGGCGGACCGCTTCATCACGCACGCGCTCGCGACGCTCACGGTCCCCACCGAGGGCGAGTACACGTTCCGCGTGACGAACGACGACGGCGCACTCGTCTACGTCGACGACCAGCTCCTCCTCGAGAACGACGGCCCGAACGACTCGACCTCGGTCGAGGGGGCGATCACGCTCACCGCCGGCGCCCACGACCTGCGGGTCGAGTACTACGAGGGCACCGACAAGCAGCGCCTGACGCTCGCGTGGAAGACCCCCGGGTCCTCGACGTTCCAGGTCGTCCCGACGTCGGCCCTGAGCACCGAGGCGAACGTCGTGCGGGTCACCGCGCCCGGCAACAAGTACTGCGAGGGCGCCACCGACACCTCGGGCGACGGCCTGCGCCTGGACACGGTCAACCCGAACTACGAGCTGATCGACCTGCGTCCCGCGGGCTTCGAGCCCAAGGTCTCGGGCCTCGCGTTCACGCCGGACGAGAAGCTCGCCGTCGTGACCACGGGCGACGTGAGCTCGGGCGGCTGGCGGCCCGACCCGACGACCGGTGAGGTGTACCTCCTGGACGGCGTGATCGACGCGACCGGACCCGAGGACGTCACGGTCACGAAGGTCGCGGACAAGCTGCTCAACCCCATGGGCATCGAGGTCATCGAGGACTCGATCTTCGTCTCCGAGCGGTACCAGCTCACGCAGCTCACCGACCCGGACGGCGACGGCTTCTACGACACGCACACCAAGATCGCCGGGTGGGCCGACGGCGGCAACTTCCACGAGTTCGCGTTCGGACTGATCCACGACGAGAACTACTTCTACGTCAACCTCTCCGTCGCGATCGACAACGGCGGCGCGACGACCACCCCGCAGCCCGCCGCCAACCGTGGCACGTCGATCAAGATCGACCGCGCGACGGGCGAGGTCAGCTACGTCGCGGGTGGCCTGCGCACCCCGAACGGCATCGGCTTCGGCCCCGAGGGCGAGATCTTCGGGACGGACAACCAGGGCGCGTGGCTGCCCGCGAACAAGCTCGTGCACATCGAGCAGGACAAGTTCTTCAACCACTTCACGACCCCGGCCGGGCCGTTCGACGCGAACCCCGTGTCCCAGCCGGCGCTGTGGCTGCCGCAGAACGAGATCGCCAACTCCCCGGGCAACCCGATCCTCGTGCAGGACGGCGAGTTCGCCGGGCAGATGCTCCTGGGCGACGTCACGTACGGCGGTCTCCAGCGCGCGTTCCTCGAGAAGGTGGACGGCGAGTTCCAGGGGGCGGTCTTCCGGCACACCGCAGGCCTCGAGGTGGGCGCCAACCGCGTCATCACCGGCCCCGACGGCGCGCTGTACGTCGGCGGGACGGGCGAGGGCGGCAACTGGGGCGAGTCCGGCAAGCTCCGGTTCGGCCTGCAGAAGCTCGCGACGGTGAACGAGGACTCGTTCGACATGAAGGAGATGCGCGTCGTCGAGGGCGGGTTCGAGATCGAGTACACCGACCCGGTGTCCGACGCCGTCGTCGCGAAGCTGGCCGACGCCTACCGCCTCACGCAGTGGCGCTACGTGCCGACCCAGCAGTACGGCGGCCCCAAGGTCGACGAGCAGCCGCTGTTCGTCACGGACGCCACCGTGTCCGAGGACCGGACCACGGTCACGCTGAAGGTCGACGGCCTCAAGCCCGGCCACGTCGTGCACCTGCGCTCGCCGCGCCCGTTCGCCTCGGACGAGGGCGCCGAGCTCCTGAGCACCGAGGCCTGGTACACGCTCAACTCGTTGCCGGGCTACGTCGCCCCGGCCGAGCGCGGCTGGTACGAGGCCGAGGAGGCGCAGCCCCTCGGTGGCTCGAGCATCGGCTCGGACCACAGCAACTACTCCGGCACGGGCTTCGCCGCCGGGATGCAGAACGTCGGCTCGGGCCGCACGTTCGCGGTGACGGTTCCCGAGGCGGGCACCTACCCGCTCAACCTGCGCTACGCGAACGGCATCCACCCCTACACCGAGCTGCGCGCCAAGAACGTCTCGCTCTACGTCAACGGTCAGAAGGTCGGCCCGTGGACGCTGCCCACGACCGGCGACTGGAAGAAGTGGGGCACGGTCACCCGTGACGTCGCGCTCGTGGCGGGCCACAACACGATCACCCTCAAGTACGACCAGGGCGACGAGGGCAACGTGAACCTCGACGTGCTGTCGATCGGGGCGAACCCTGACATCTGCTCCCCGGCCGAGGTCGAGGAAGGCTACCGCGGCATCTTCGACGGCACGCTCGCGAGCCTCGCGGACTGGAGCCTCGCCGGTGCGGGCACGTTCGGCCGCCAGGACGACTGCTCGATCCGCACCAACGGCGGCATGGGCCTGCTCTGGTACACGGCCGAGGAGCTCGAGAAGTACTCTCTCAAGCTCGACTGGAAGCTCGTCAAGGACGACAACGGCGGCGTGTTCGTCGGGTTCCCGAACCCCGGCAGCGACCCCTGGGTCGCGGTCAACCAGGGCTACGAGATCCAGATCGACGCGAGCGACGCCGCGGACCGCACCACGGGAGCGATCTACACCTTCCAGGGTGCTGACGCGGCGGCCGTGACCGCGGCGCTCAAGCCCGTCGGGCAGTGGAACGCGTACGACATCCGCGTCGAGGGGGACCGCATCCGGATCTACCTCAACGACGTGCTCGTCAACGACTTCACGAGCACCGACCCGGCGCGCGACCTGTCGAGCGGGTTCATCGGCATCCAGAACCACGGCAACGGTGAGACGGTCTCCTACCGCAACATCCGCGTCAAGGACCTGGCGGCCGAGCCCGAGCCCGAGCTCGCGGTGTCCGTGACGGTCCAGCCCAAGTGCGTCGCGGGCAAGGTCACGCTCACCGTGCGTGCCGTCAACGACGACACGGTGCCGGTCGACGTCGTGCTCAGCACGCCGTTCGGCAAGAAGACCATGACCGGTGTCCTGCCGGGCAAGTCCGCCCAGCAGACGTTCTCGACGCGCTCGACCTCGATCGAGGCCGGGACCGCGACCGTGACGGCGAGCGCGGGGGACGAGGAGGTCGTGGTCGAGACGGCCTACGACGCGTCGACCTGCGGCTGACGTGACAGCTCCTCGCTGAGTGCATGGTCCGGCTGCGACACGCCCTGCGTGTCGCAGCCGGACCACGCACCCACCACGACCGGCGCAGCCTCGTTTGCCGCGGAGAGGCGGCGTCTGTCACCATCTGCCGGGGCGTCGACGACGACGTCCCACCGTGTCGTCGAGAGGTAGTCGACCCATGCTCGCGCACCTGGGACGGGTCATGGCCCGGCACCGCATCGCCGTCCTCGCCGTGTGGGGCTCGCTCGCGCTGCTGGGCGCGGTGATCGGCGGCGGGGTCTTCGACCGCACGACCACGGTCGACAGCCTGCCGCCCGGCGCGCCCGCCGCGCAGGCACAGGCGCTGCTCGACGAGCTCGACCCCCAGGGCGAGACGCTCACGGCGGTCGTCGGCGGGGTCGACTTCTTCACCCCGTCGCTCGTCGAGAGCGCGTACCGCGTCATGCCGGAGGTGCGCGCGATCCCCGGGGTCCTGGAGGTCACGGACGCGTTCACGTCGGGCGGTCTCGTCGCGGACGACGGGTTCAGCTCGCTCGTCGTGGTCGAGCTCGAGCGCGACCTCACGGACGAGCAGGCGCTCGAGGCCGGGGACCGCGTGGCGGCGGCCTTGCGGACCCTCGACGCGCCCGATGTCGTGGTGGGCGGGGAGCTCATGGCCGAGCGGACGTTCGCCGACATCGCCACGGCGGATGCCGTGGTGGGCGAGTCCGTCGCTCTCGTGGTGCTGTGCGTCGTCCTGGTGCTCGTGCTGGGGGGTCTGCGGGCCGGCCTGGCGCCGATCGTCGCCGCGCTCGCGTCGATCGCGGCCTCCCTCCTGGCACTGAGCGCGCTCGCCGGCGCGGTGCCCGTGAGCGAGTTCGCGGTCAACGTCGTGACTCTCCTGGGGCTCGGGCTGGCCGTCGACTACAGCCTCCTGGTGATCGTGCGGTTCCGGGAGGAGCGCGCCGCGGTGCCCGGTGCCCCGCTCGACGAGCTGCTGGCCCGGACCGTGTCGACCGCGGGCCGGGCGGTCCTCGTCTCGGGGCTCGCGGTCGCGTCGGCGCTCACCGGCCTGCTCGTCCTCGCGGACCCTCTGCTCGCGAGCATGGCGCTGGGCGGCCTGCTCGTGGTCGCGCTCACGACGCTCGCGGGGCTCACCCTCGTGCCGGCCCTGGTCGCCGTGCTGCACGCGTCGATCCCGGCCCCGCGGACCAGGACCTGGGTCCGCCGTCGCACAGGGAGCGGCCCCGGTCTGCTCGCGCGGTCCGCGGCCTTCGCCCAGCGGCGCCCCGTGGCGGTGACGCTCGGGTCGACCGCGGTCCTCCTGCTCCTGAGCGCGCCCCTGGCGTCGCTCGCGCTGGGTGCCTCGGACGCGCGGTCCCTGCCGCCGGGGACGCAGGAGCGGGTCGCGCAGGAGAGGATCGAGCGGGACTTCGAGATCCTGGGTGTCCAGCCGGTCGAGCTCGTGCTGGGGGCGCCGGTCGAGGATCCCGAGGTCCAGTCGTTCCTCGACGCGGTCTACGCGCTGCCCGGCGTCGAGGACGTCGAGCACCTGGTCGACTTCCCGCCCGACGTGACGGTCGCCGAGGTCACCCCGGCGGGCACCGCGACGGGTGAGGCCGCGCAGGGCGTGGTCCGGCACGTGCGGGCGCTCGACGTGCCGTTCTCGGTGCAGGTCGCGGGTCCTGCGGCCGAGCTCGTCGACGCGACCCAGCAGTCGCGCGACCGGCTGCCGTGGGCGTTCGCCGCGGTCGTGCTGCCCGCGATGCTCCTGCTGGGCTGGCTCACCCGGTCGGTCGTGGTCCCGCTCAAGGCGCTGGTCCTGAACCTGCTCGCCCTGACCGCGTCGCTGGGCGTGCTGGTCGCGGTCTTCCAGTGGGGCTGGGGAGCGAGGTTGCTGGGCTTCGAGCCCACGGGCACGATCGACGCCACGAGTCCCGCGCTGCTGTTCGTCTTCCTGTTCGGCCTGTCGATGGACTACGAGGTGTTCCTCCTCGCGCGCATCGCGGAGGAGTGGCGGCGTCGGACCGGGGACGACCGCCGCGCGAACGACCGCGCGGTCCTCGCGGGCATCGTGGCGTCGGGCCCCGTCATCACGGTCGCAGCCGTGTCGATCGGGATCGTGTTCGCGGGCTTCGCGCTGGGCGACCTCGTGGCCATG
Source organism: Oerskovia jenensis (assembly GCF_016907235.1). NCBI lineage: Bacteria > Bacillati > Actinomycetota > Actinomycetes > Micrococcales > Cellulomonadaceae > Oerskovia > Oerskovia jenensis. The sequence continues at coordinate 1,226,312 of NZ_JAFBBO010000001.1, read as the reverse complement.
AAGGAGATCGGCGTGGGGATGGCCGTCGCGGTCCTGCTCGACGTCACGATCGTCCGCGGACTGCTGCTCCCCGCCTCGATGTCGCTCCTGGGGCGCTGGAACTGGTGGTTCCCGGGCGGGCGCACGCGCCCAGGCCGCGTCGTCGGGGCGGACGAGGTGCGCGGCGAGGAGCCCTCGCCGCGCACCCTCGTGGGCAGCGGTGCGTCAGCAGGCGCCGGCCGGGGCTGACGGCACGGCCAGGAGGAACCCGGGCGCCCCGAGGCCCGCACGGGCGAAGGCTCCGGCCACGGCGTCCGCGACCGCGGACGCGCGCTCGGCCGGGACCAGCGCGATCGCGGACCCCCCGAACCCGCCGCCCGTCATGCGCGCCCCCACGGCGCCGGCGTCGCGTGCGGCCTCGACCGCGACGTCGAGCTCGGTCGCGGAGACCTCGTAGTCGTCGCGCAGGGACGCGTGGGACGCGTCGAGCAGCGGCCCGACGTCGGAGGCTCGCCCCGCGCGCAGCAGCGACACCAGGTCCTGGGTCCGGGCGATCTCGGTCACCACGTGCCGGACGCGGCGGCGCGAGACGTCGTCGGGCAGGCGGTCGAGCGCCGCGGCGAGGGCCTCGGCGAACGCCGCGTCGCCCCCCGGGTTTCCTGCCGCAGCAGCGATGACCGAGTCCGCGAGCTCGCGCAGGTTCGCGAGCCCCAGGGTCGAGGCGGCCGCCTCGCACGTCGCCCGTCGCTGCGCGTACTGGCCGTCGACCAGGGCGTGCTCGGCCCGGGTGTCGATCACGAGCAGCGCGAGCCCCTCGGCCGCGAGGTCGAACGGGATCTGCTCGACGGCGCGGGCCGGGTCGAGCCCCGGCCGGCAGTCGAGGAGCAGCGCATGGCCCGGGGCGCAGCGCAGCGAGGCCGACTGGTCCATGCCGCCCGTCGGGGCGCCCGCGACCTCGTTCTCGGCGCGGATCGCGGCGGCCGCGAGCGTCGCGCGACCGGCGTCGGTGGCCGCGAGACCCAGGCCGGCGACGTCGTCGATCCCGACCGCGACCGAGCACTCGAGCGCGGCAGACGACGACAGGCCCGCGCCGTAGGGCACGCACGAGTCGACCACGGCGTCGAAGCCGCGGAGGGTCTCGGCCGAACCGCCGGTCGCGTCGAGGTGCTGCCCGAGCGCCCAGGCGACCCCGGCCACGTACGCGGCCCAGCCGGTCACGGCTCCGGGCGCGACGTCCTCGAGCCGCCCGGTCCACGCGGCGCCGGGCTCCTGGGCCGAGGCGAGGCGCACGATCGAATCGGTCCGGGGGCGCAGCGCGACGTACGTGCGGTGGGGGAGCGCGATCGGCAGGCACAGCCCGCCGTTGTAGTCGGTGTGCTCGCCGATGATGTTGACGCGCCCGGGGGCCGCGTAGACGCGGACCTCGGGGGCACCGGCGTCTCCGTCGTCCGAGTCCTCGGCCGGGTACGCCGCCGCGAAGGCGCGCCGGACGCGGTCCGCACCGACGTCGTCGGGCCAGGACTCGACCCACTGCGCCGCCGGGGCCGGGGCGAGGGCCTGCAGGCGCGCCGCGATCCGTTCGGGCGTGGTGTCGCTGACCCACGCGCCCATGCCAGACTCCGAGCCCGCGAGGTACTTGAGCTTGCCCGGCGCCCGCAGGACCGAGAAGACCCGCAGGTGCAGGCGCGACAGGTCGCGCCCCTCGCGCACCGGGGCCTGGTGCCAGGCAGCGATGTAGGGCAGGGGGACGGGCGCGCCGGCGGGCCCCTCGAAGAACAGGTCGAGGCGGCGCAGGAGCTCGAGGTAGGCGACCGCGAGGTCGTCGCGCTCGGCGTCTGAGAGCGCGGGCAGGTCGGGCACGTCCCGGCGCGGCGCGACGTGCACCTCGACGGGCCAGCGGGCCGCGAAGGGCACGTAGGCGACCCAGTGCTCGGTCTCCAGGACGATCCGGCGACCGTCTGCGAGCTCGGCGTCGAGGACGTCGCGCAGCAGGTTGCCGCCCGTGCGCTCGTGGTGCGCGCGGGCCTGGGCGAGCATCGCGCGGGTCGTGGGCGTGAGGTACGGGTAGCCGTAGATCTGGCCGTGCGGGTGGTGGAGCGTGACCCCGATCTCCTGGCCCCGGTTCTCGAAGCAGAAGACCTGCTCGACGCCCGGCTCACGCCCGAGGGCCTCGGTGCGGTCGGCCCACGCGTCGATGATGGTGCGCACGCGCTGCGGGGGCAGCGCACCGAACGAGGAGGAGTGGTCGCTCGAGAAGACGATGACCTCGCAGCGGCCCGACGCCGGCGCGCGGGTCTCGAGGGTCCCCTCGCCCTCGAGCGCGCCCTCGACGTCCGAGACGCCCGGCACGAGCTGCAGCGACGGGAAGCGGTTCTCGAAGACCACGACGTCGTAGTCGGTGTCCGGGACCTCGCCGTCGGAGTAGGCCGCACCGGGGCGGGCCGGGCACAGCGGGCACGAGTCAGCGGCGGGCAGGAACGTGCGGTTCATGCGGTGCGCGGCCATCGGGATCCAGTCTCCCGAGAGCGGGTCGAGGCGCATCTCGGGACCCGTGTAGGGGTGCTCGTGCCCGTCGGGGCCGGTCACGGGCGCGAACCGGTCGCCCAGCGGGCGCGGGTCGTCGAGCCGACGCGTGCGCTCCCCGGCGACGTACGCGGGCGAGTCGTCGAAGTAGACGAGCTCGCGGCCGTCGGCCAGGCGGGTCGGGGTGCGGCGCAGGTGCTGGTTCATCGGGGGGTACGACCGTCCTGGGGTGCGGGGGTGGGTGGGTTCGAGAGGGGCCGGGTCGGGTGGCGCGCCTCGTCGCGCGAGGCGACCACGAGCTGCTCGACGACGTCGCGCACCGCCTCCTGGTCGGCCGCCGGGAGGGCGTCGTCGGTCACGACGACGTCGACCTGGTCGAGCCGGGCGAAGACGCTCAGGCCCGTGGTGCTCCACTTGGAGTGGTCGGCCAGGACGACCGTCCGCCCGGCGATCGCGACGAGCGCGCGGTTGGTCGCGGCCTCGTCCAGGTTGGGCGTCGTGAGCCCGGCCTCGACGCTCACGCCGTGCGCGCCCAGGAAGGTCAGGTCGACGCGCAGGCTCGCGAGCGCGGCCTCGGTGAGCGGACCGACCAGGGCGTCCGACGGTGTCCTGGAGCCTCCGGTGAGGACGGTCTCGAGCTGCGGGTCGCCCGCGCGGTGCAGGGCCTCGGCGACCGGGAGCGAGTTCGTCACGACGGTCAGGGGGCGCAGGGAGGCGTCCGCCGCGATCTCGACCGCGAGCAGGTGCGTCGTCGTGCCCGCGGACAGGGCGATCGAGGACCCGGGGGAGACGAGGCGCGTGGCGGCACGGGCGATCGCGCGCTTCTCGTCGAGAGCCAGGGTGCTCTTGGCCTCGAACCCGGGCTCGTGCGACGTGGCCTGGGGCGAGACCGCGCCACCGTGGACCTTGCGGAGCAGGCCCTGCTCGGCGAGCTCGAGCAGGTCTCGGCGGACCGTCATGTCGGAGACGCCGAGCTCCTGGGTCAGGTCGGCGATCCGGACGGCACCGTGGTCGCGGAGCCCCGCGAGGATGCGTTCGTGGCGCTGGGAGGCGAGCATGCAGACATGGTGACACATTCGAACAGAAACGAACAATGTTGAACACGGCGGGAGGTGGTCGCGGCGGACGTCCCGGGCGGCACGGTGGACCGGCGCCGCCCGACGACGACGGCCGACCACCCGGGCGGGTGGTCGGCCGTCGAGGGGTGCGTCCCGGGTCAGATGCCCCCGCGCAGCGCGGCGATCGGCTCGATCGCCGCGGCCTTGAGTGCGGGATAGGTCCCCGCGAGCAGGCCGATCACGCCCCCCAGGAGCGCCGAGCCGATCGCCATGCGGATGTCGAGGATGGGCGTCCACTCCTGCGCGACCGACACGATCACGACCGTGAACACCCCCAGCGACGCGCCGACCAGGCCGCCCAGGAGCCCGATGACCACGGACTCCACCACGAACTGCCCGGCGATGTCCCGCTTGGTCGCGCCGAGGGCGCGCCGCAGACCGATCTCCCCGACACGTTCCATGACCGACAGCAGCGTGACGTTCGCGATGCCGAGGCCACCCACGAGCAGCGCGATCCCGCCCAGGGCCAGGAAGATCGCGTTGATGTCCGCCTGGACGTTCTCCTGGAGCGAGGAACCGCTCGCCGGCGCCTGGGCCTTGAAGGACTCGGGTGAGTTGGGGTCGAGGGCGACGGGCCCCTGCTCGGCGACCAGGGAACCGGCACCCGTCTCGATGTGGATCTGCAGCTCCTCGGGCGCGCCCACGAGGAAGTCCTGCCTCGCGGTGCCGACCGGGAGCACCACCGCGTCGAGGAGGTCCGTGCGTCTCTTCACGTCGCCGAAGATCCCGATGACGGTGTAGGCGTCCTCGCCGATGAAGATCGACGGCTGGCTGTCGATGCGGTTGACACCGAGCTGCTCGGCGGCGCGCTCACCGAGCACCACGACCCGGTCGTTGCGGGCATCGTGGCCGCCGTCGAAGAAGCGTCCGACCACGACCTGCCCCCGCACGGCGTCGAGCAGACCGGCGGAGCCCGCGACGACCGCAGGGCTCGTCCTGTCGGCGACCGACGGGTCGTTGACCGGCACGGCCGTGACCTGCCGGCCCTCGACGTCGACCGGAGCGACGAGCCCCGCAGCGACGACCCCGTTGATCTGGGTGACGCGCTCCGCGCCGTCCCACGGGATGCGGCCCTTCGGGCGCGCGTCGTCCCCGGTGCCGGCCTTGGCCGGGGTGATGACGACCTGGGTCGCGGCCACGGCGTCGAACTGGCGGCTGATCTGGCCCGCGGCGGTCTGCGCGAGACCGACCGTGATCACGACCGACGCGATGCCGAGGACCGTGCCGAGGATCGTCAGCACCAGGCGCCCGGGGCGGGCTCCGATCCCGTGCGCGGCCTCGGCGAAGAGGTCGCGAGCGTTGAACCGGTCGCGCGCCCTGCCGCGATGGACCTGCTGCTTCGACGTCCGTCGGCCGCTCGGCGGTGCGTCGCCCGTCGGGTCCTGCGGCGCCCGACGAGGCAGTCGGGCCTTCAACGCCTCGAACGCCCTCATCGGTCGAGCTCCGTGAGCCGGCCGTCGGCGATCCGCACCCGGCGCTGCGCCCGGGCGGAGACAGCCGGGTCGTGGGTGATGACCACGAGCGTGAGCCCGTCCGCGTGCAGCTCGTCGAACAGCTCCATGATCTCGACCGAGTTGGTCGAGTCCAGGTTGCCCGTCGGCTCGTCGGCGAGGAGCAGGTGCGGGCTCGCGACGACGGCACGGGCGACCGCGACGCGCTGGCGCTCCCCGCCCGAGAGCGTGGTCGGCGTGAAGTCGACGCGGTGCGACAGGTGGACCCGGTCCAGCGCGGCCCGCGCGCGCTCCTGCCGTTCGCCCCTCGGCACGCCGCTGTACAGCGTCGCGAGGAGGACGTTGTCGAGCACCGTGCGGTGCGGCAGCAGGTGGAAGGACTGGAAGACGAAGCCGATCCGGCCGCCCCGCAGGGCCGACCGCACCGACTCGGACGCGCGCCCGGTCGCCACGCCGTCGAGCAGGTAGTCCCCGGACGTGGGCCGGTCCAGGAGACCCAGGAGGTTCAGGAGCGTCGACTTGCCCGAGCCGGACGGGCCGATGATCGACACGTAGTCGCCCGGTTCGATCCGCAGGTTCACCGACGTCAGGGCGTCCACGACGGGCGGCCCGGGAAAGCTCCGCGTCACGTCCACGAGCTCGACGACCGCTGGAGGGGTGTCGGCCGCTACGGTGCCGGGAGCTGCCCCGACCTGGTCGTCCGCAGAAGCCGCCGGGGTGTCCGGGCCGCCGTCGAGGACGCTCGCGGGGGGACCTGCCGACCCGTTCAGGCCGAGCCAGTCGACGTCCCCGGTCACTTGCCGACCACCACCTTGTCACCGGGCTCGAGGGGGTCGTCGGACGAGACGATCTCGACGAACCCACCGGCAGCGAGGCCGGTCTTGACCGGCACGAGGTCGGTCGCCCGGTCCGTGCCCGTGCCCTTGCTCGGGGTGGCGGCGTCGCCGCGCAGGACCTCGACCCGGGACTCGCCGCCCGGCCCGGCGGTCAGCGCCGCGAGCGGCACGGCGAGCACCTCTCCGGCCGTCGAGCTCACCGGGATCGTGAGGCGGAGGTTGCTCCCCTGCAAGAGGGTGATCTGCTCCGGCGTCAGTGCGTCCGGCGCGAGCGACACCGTGAAGCGGGCGCCCTTCTTGGCGTCGGCGCTCGACTCCTTGCCCTCGCCCTCTGCCTTGCGGGCCTCGACCGACGTGACGGTCGCGGTCCCCTCCGAGTCGTCCGGCAGGGTGAAGGTCGCCTTGGCTCCGGGCGTGAGGAGCTCGGCGTCGGAGGCACCGGCCGACGCCTCGATGACGAGCGTCGCCCCGGAGACCGCCATCACGGGGCCCGAGATCGTCGCGCCGCGCTCCACGAGCACCTCGTCGACGCGTCGCGGCAGGCCGGAGAGGAAGAGCACCTCGCTCGCAGGCAGCGCGGTCAGCGTCTCCGTGCGGGCCTCGCCCAGCGCCTTCTTGGCGTCGTCCAGCTGGCGTTGCGCCCTGGCGACCGCGGCGGTCTGTGCCGCGACGTCCTTCGGCTTGTCGAGCGCAGCCCGCTGCGCCCGCGCGAGCGTCAGCGCGTCCTGCGCGCCCGCGACGTCCCCTGGCTGGGGCGGTGTCCCGGGCTCGGCTGCGGGGTCCGTCGTCCCGGCCTGTGCGGCGGCCAGGTTCCTCTCGGCCCCCTTCACGGCGTTGTCCGCCTCGAGCTTCTCGACGTCGGTCGCGCCTCCCCTCGAGGTCGAGAGGTCCGCGCGAGCCGAGGTGAGCGCGTCCTCGGCGTCCTTGACCCCCTGGGTCGCGGCCTCCACACCGTCCTTCGCCTCGTCGCCGCTCGACGGCGAGGGATACCCGACGTTCGCGTAGAGCTTGTCGACCGCGGTCGCCGTCGCGGCGTCGTAGACGTTGCTGTCGGCCTTGCCCGGGTCGATCCCGACCGCGGTGAGGGCCGCCTTGAGCTGGGCGACGTCCGGGCCCGAGACCCCCACGCGCAGCGTGCGGTAGGCGGGGAGGTCGCCGGGCAGGACGATGACCGGGCGCCCCGAGACCTCCAGGGCGATCGACGTCTGGCCGAGCTCGGCGCCGAGCGCCGGGACCTGCCCGGTCACGACCGCGGGGCCGCCGAGGTCCGCGGTCTCGACCTTGACCTGGACGGCGTCGTCGTACTTGACGTCCCCGCGCAGCGTCACGTCGTTCGCGATGACCTTCTTCTCGACCGGGACGGTGATGAGCCCGGCGTCAGGGGCCTTGGCGTCTGCGGCAGCCTGCGCGGGGGAGACGACCAGGCGGCTCACGACGATGCCGGCCAGCAGGCTCAGGACGGCGATCCCGGCGACGAGCCAGATGAGCCGGTGGCCCCGCAGCCCGGTCCCCGGCGTTGCCGCGAGGGTCGCCTCGCCGACCGCCTGCCCCTCGTCCTCGGTCACCTGCGCGCCGGCGCCGCGACCACGGGAGCGCGAGAGCTTCACTTGTTGAACTCCTCGTAGGCGGCGGTGATGCGGTCCAGCAGGTCCTTGTTCTCCTCGACGAACGTCTTCTCGAGCTCGAACTGGACGGTGCGCCGGACGTCCGCGTACCCGACCTCTTCCTGGCAGGCGTAGTCAGCCACCGCCGTGCTCCTCTCCTCGTCCTGCAGCGTGGCCAGCCGCTCCTCGGTCTCGGCCTGCTCCGCCTCGCTGGGACCGTCCGGGTTCTCGTTGGCGTACAGCGAGTTGGACGCCTCCATGAAGTGGTCCATGGCCGCCTGGGGGCTTGCGTGGTCGAACCCGGCGTCCGCCATGCAGTCGGACCACTTCGCGTTGGCCTCGGACAGCTTCGGGGACTTCTCGACGTCCTCCCAGAGCTTGGTGCTGGCGTCGTTGAACGCGGTCATGTCCTCGGACTCCCACAGCTCCTGCTCGCCGCCGCTCGCCTCGTTCTGAGCTGCTCCCCAGCAGCCCATCTGTGACGTTTCCAGGGGCGGCATCTCACCGTTCTCGTCCGGTTCCACGGCGAACATGTCGCCGTGCAGGGCGGTGTTGTAGGCATTCATCTCGGTCTCGGACATCGACGCGAGGTAGTCCTGGTTGGGGTCGACGTACGACTCCATCTCGGCCTGCTCCTCCTCGGTCGGCTCCTGGTAGATGGTCATGCCGTAGCCGTTCTCGGCGGCGTACTTCTCCGGGTCGTGCTCCTCCTCCTCGAAGGTGACGACGTTGGCGCTCTGGTCGACCGGGATGTACTCGAAGCCCTGCTCGACCATGCACGCGGCGACGAGCTCCTCGGCCTTGCGGTTCTGCTCCTCGTACTTCTTCTGCTGTGCCTCGCTGTCGAGGTCGCCGCTGATGGACTCGTAGAACGCGGTCAGCGGGCTGTCCTCGTCGGCTGCGGGCGCGTCAGCGCCCCCGCAGGCCGTGAGGAGAAGCATCCCGGTGAGGCCGAGTGCCGTGATCGCGGCGGGCCGTGTCGAGGGTCGACGCATGGTGCTTTCCTTCGTTCGGTGGGAAGTGGTGGGTTGATGTGCGTGGAGGGACGTCTCGTCGGACGAGCTCATGGCGCGTCCCCGCCGGAGACCTTCTCGAACTGGGCGACCGCCTGCTCGACGACCTCCCGGTTCTCCGTGAGGAAGTCCGCCTCGAGGTCGTGGCGGACCTTCTGCTGCTGCGCGTCGTAGCCGATCTCGGTGCGGCACGCGAGGTCTGCCGTGGCGGTCGCCCGCTCGCGCTGCTGCAGCGCGGCGTACGCGGGGTTCTCCAGGGTCGCGCTCTCGACGGTCGCGAAGTCCGTGGTGACCTCCGTGACGATCGACTGCAGGGCGTCGTCGGGGTGGCTGAAGCCGACGATCCCGGCGTCGGACATGCAGTCGGCCCACTGCTCGTGGGCGGCCGCGAGCCGCGGGTCGTCGGCGACGTGGACGTCGATCTGCGCCATGGAGGTCTGCAGGGCCTCGAACTCCGGGGTGAACAGGAACGAGGCCGGGTCTGGTCCGACCTCGTCCTCGGCGATCGCCCGGCACCCTCGGTCCTCCGGGTCGACGCTCTGCCGAGCCCCCTCGGTACCGGTCGCGGGGTCGCCGCCCCACAGGGCCGAGTCGTACGCGGCCTTCTGCGCGGAGGACATCGCGTCGACGAGCTCCTGCTGCGTTTCCCCCGGTTCCTCGAGCGGCCGCGCGGGCTCGGCGGCCTCCTCGGCTCGACCGGGGGAGTCGGTGACGCCGTAGCCGTACTCGGCGGCGTACTCCGGGGTGCCTTGCTGCGGGGCCCCGTCGAGGTCGGCGACGGTGACGACCGGCAGGTCGGGAACGTAGTCGAACCCCTGGGCCTTCATGCAGTCCGCGATGGCGTCCTCGTGCCGCGCTACCCAGTCGATCTGGGAGTTCTCCTCGAGGAACGTGTCGAACCTCGCGAACAGCGTGAGGTCGAGAGGTGACTGCTCGCTCTCCGGTGCCGTGCACGCCGCGAGCGACACTCCGGCGAGGAGCGCCAGGACCAGGGCCTTCGCGGGCGCTCGACGGGCGCTCCGGGGCCCGGACGGCTGGGTGGATGACGGTACGTTCATGCGGTGTCCCCCCTAGGACGTTCATGTCGACACTGCGTGCGGTCTCACCCGCGGTGGTTCGTCGGGCTCCGGGGGGCGTGCGCTGCGGCGCGGCACGCCCACCCGGGAGCGTCGGCTCAGTAGCGGATCGCGTCGATCACCTTGACCCGGACCGCGACGAGGGCGGGGATCAGACCGGCGAGCGCGCCCACGCCGACGGCGGCGACCATGCCCGTCACGGCCGCGGAGACCGGGAAGCCCGGCCGGTCCTGGACGGGGGAGCCCATCATGGTGTCGAGCGGGACGTTGTGCAGGATCACGATCGCGAGCGAGACGCCGACGATGCCGGCGACGACGGTCGCGACGACGCTCTCCATGAGCACCGAGAAGAAGACCCGGCCGGACGACGCGCCGAAGCTGCGTCGGATGCCGATCTCCCGGATGCGGTAGCGCACCGTGACGAGGGCGATGTTGACGAGGCCGAGCCCGCCCAGGAGGAGCGCCACGGTGCTCACGCCCAGGATGACCCACCGTGTCGCGCCGTCGAGCATGTTCATGTCCGGGTTGTCCATGCGGCCGACCTCCGCCTGGGTCCCGGGGACTGCGCCGGTCAGGTCGCGGCGCACGGCCTCGGTGAGGACGTCGACGCTCTCGGTCGGGACCCAGAGCTCGAGCCGCGGTGGGCCGGAGTTCATGAGCGACTCGGGCGTGGCCCACCGGAGCTGGGAGGCGACGAGCATGTACACGCTCGGCGGCTCGTCGGCCCAGGTGTTGGGGTACGACCCGATGATCGTCGCGAGTGCCGGGTTCTCGCCGCCGATCATGACGGTGGGGTTGTCCTCGATGCGCTGGCCGAGCTGGTCGAGGAACGCCTGGTTCACCACGATGGCGGGCGACAGGTTGTCCTCGTCGGCCTCGGTGAACCACCTGCCGCCGTCGACGGTGAACCGGTGCATGGTGGCCCAGTCCGCCCCGACCGCCCGCGTCTCCGTCGACAAGGTGCCGTCGGGGAAACGGAAAGGTGTCTGCGTCCACATGACCATGGATGAGTACTCGATCTCGTAGCGGGCCGTGATGTCGTCGTAGGCCGCGACGTACTGCTCGACCCCCGGCATCTCCTGCCCGGTCGGGTAGGCCGAGACGTCCAGGGTCGCGGGGCGACCGCTCCAGCGTTCGTTGGTCTCGGCCGACACCTGGCGCAGCATGTCGCCGGCCGCGGTGATCGTGGTGATCGCGCAGACCGCCACGGCCACCCCGATGAGCGCGAGGAGCACGCGGAGCTTGTGGACCCGCAGCTCGTCCCAGGCCTCGGCCAGGGCACCGAAGAACCCGGTCACGAGGCCACCACCGAGTCGTCGAAGAGGCCGTCGACCCCGGTGCGAGGACGTGGCGCCCCGGCCGGCTCGGCGCTCGTCGCGGACGTGGACACGACCGTCCCCAGCGTGACGGCGACGTGCTCCGCCTGGTGGTCCTCGCCGTCGGGCACGTGCTCCATGGCGGAGCCCAGGCCCTCGAGCGAGCCTGCGCTGCGGGCGCCGATCGCGATGGGCGTGAGGACTCCCTCGGCCAGCCGGAAGTGGCGCTTGGCGCGCGAGGCGACCGCGAGGTCGTGCGTGATGGCGATCAGGGCGGACCCGTTCTCCTGGGCGATCGTGTCGAGCAGGTCCATGACCTCGCCGCCCGTGTCGACGTCGAGCGCGCCCGTGGGCTCGTCGGCGAGGATCACGCGAGGCCCACGGACGAGCGCACGGGCGATCGCCACGCGCTGCTGCTCGCCGCCCGAGAGCTTCTCCGGCATGGTGTCGAGACGGTCGCCCAGGCCCACGCGCTCGAGCATCTCCGCCGCGAGGCGCTTGCGGGCCCAGAACTGCTTGCCCTGGGCGTAGAGCAGGGGGGCGGCGACGTTCTCCAGCGCCGTGCGGGCCTGGAGCAGGTTGAACTGCTGGAACACGAAACCGAAGTCCGCGCCGCGTCGGCGCGCGCGCACGCGCCCCGAGAGGCGGCCGATGGGCACGCCGTCGAGCAGGAACTCGCCCGCCGTGGGCGTGTCGAGGAGCCCCAGGATGTTGAGCAACGTGGACTTGCCGGTCCCGGACCGACCCACGATCGAGACGTGCTCACCCGCGTCGACCGTGAGGTCGATCCCGCGCAGGATCTCCAGGATCCGGTCGTCGGGGAGGCGGACCGACCGGGTCACGCCGTGCAGCTCGAGCAGGCTCATCCGACCGAGCCCCCGTACATCGTCATGCCCTCGTCGACCGGGGCGACGTCCTGGCCGGGCACGAACTGCAGGACGAGGTCGCCCTCGGAGAGTCCCTCGACGATCTGGACCTGGGTGCCGTCGGTGATGCCGAGCTTCACGGCGGTCTCGACGGGCTCGCCGCCCTCTTCACCGGCGAGCCAGACGTTGCCGGTCTCGACCGAGCCCTGGACCGCGGTGATGGGCACGAGCAGGGCGTCCTGGGCCGAGCCTGCGGTGACCTCGAGCTTGGCCGCGAGGCCCGCGAAGACCGTCACGCCCGCAGGGACGGCGCACGTGATCGACGCGGACGGTGTCGCGCCGGGCTCGGCGCCCGTCGGGTCCGCGTTCTCCGCCGGGGCCGCGGCGGCCGTCCCCATGCGCAGGCCGGTGCAGGTGAAGGGCGCCGGCCCGCCGGTGACCGTCACGGTCGCCTCGGTGGGGATGGTCAGGAGGCGGAACTGCTGCTCGGGGAGCATCGAGGCGGACACGGACAGCGTGCCGGGGGAGATCGTCGCGAACGTGTCGCCGACCGCGACCTCCTGGTCCTTGATCGCGGTGAAGGTCGCGACCGTCCCGGCCGTCGTGGCCTTCATCGTGGTCTTGGTGACCTTGGGCTTGCGCTCGGTCACCGTCTCCTCGCCTGTCTCCTTGTTCGTGGTGACGAGCGGCTCCTGCGGCGTCTCGAGGGTGACCTCCAGCAGCGGGGCGCCGACCGCGACGACGTCGCCGACCTTGGCGTGCACCGCCGTGACCTTGCCGAGCTGCGTGACCTTCTCCGTGCTCGCCGGGTCCGCGACGACCTGGCCCGTGAGGTTCACGGTGTTGGTGATGGGCCCCTTGGCCACGGCGACCTGCGGCAACGTGACCACGGCCGAGGGGGTCTCGGTGTCGCCCTCGGCCTGAGGTGCGGACTTGAACGCGATCACGACGAGGGTGACGGCGATCACGCCCCAGATCGCGATGCGAAGGGCTGGGAAGATGATCCGGCGGGTGACGCCCACGGCAGGTCTCCAGGTGAATCCGATGAGCAGGGAAGCTCAAGGTCTTGGCATGCTCCGGGAAGCCTAGGGGGGCCGATTCGGCCCGCGTATCCACCTCAGGTATGAGATGTCTGCGCAGAAGATCACGATCAGGTGTGGTTCCTGCCGTGATGCGTTGTCGATGCCCCCCTGGGCGACCGGCACTGGTCGCGCTTCTGACGAACGATGAGCGCACCATACACCCGGGACAGGTGTGCCAGGTCGTGCGGGAGCGCCGATGGTGCGGAAGTCCGCGCGCGTCTCGGGCACGGCCGCGCGGCACGACGAAGGCCCACCCCCGGAGGGAGGCGGGCCTTCGGGACGCTCGCGCGGTGGCGGGGCTCGGTCAGACGGGCGAGAGCCCCAGCCGCCGGCCCGCGAGACCGCGGCTGCGGGCGGCCAGGTTCCGCGCGACGCCGCGCAGTGCGACGGCCGCAGGGGAGTCGGGGTCCGAGAGCGTCACGGGGGTGCCCGCGTCCCCGGCCTCGCGCAGGGACACGTCGAGGGGGACCTGCCCGAGCAGCTCGACCGGTCCACCCGTCGCGGCCGTGAGGTTCTCCGCGACGCGCGCGCCCCCACCCGCGCCGAACAGCTCGAGCCGCGACCCGTCGGGCTGCTCGAGCCAGGACATGTTCTCGACCACGCCGACGACGCCCTGCTGAGTCTGGGTCGCGATCGAGCCCGCGCGCTCCGCGACCTCGGCGGCCGCGACCTGCGGGGTCGTCACGACGAGGATCTCGCTCGACGGCAGGAGCTGCGCGACCGAGATCGCGATGTCGCCCGTGCCGGGCGGCAGGTCGAGCAGCAGGACGTCGAGGTCTCCCCAGTACACGTCCGCGAGGAACTGCTGGAGCGCCCGGTGGAGCATGGGGCCGCGCCAGATCACGGGCTGTCCCTGCGGCACGAACATGCCGATCGAGACGACCTTGACCCCGTGCGCGACGGGCGGCAGGAGCATGTTGTCGACGCGCGTGGGCTGGCGGTCCACGCCCAGCATGCGGGGGATCGAGAAGCCGTAGATGTCGGCGTCGACCACGCCCACGCTGAGCCCGTCCGCGGCCAGGGCGACCGCGAGGTTCGCGGTCACCGAGGACTTGCCCACGCCGCCCTTGCCCGACGCGATCGCGTACACCTTGGTCAGCGAGCCGGGCTTCGCGAAGGGGATCTCGGGCTCGCCCACGCCGCCGCGCAGCATGGTGCGCAGCGCGGTGCGCTGCTCGGCGCTCATGACGCCGAGGTCGACGCGCACCTCGCCCACGCCCGGCACGGTCTGCGCTGCGGCCGTGACGTCCCTGACGAGGGTCGACTTCATGGGGCAGCCCGCCACGGTCAGGTCGACGCCGACGACGACGCGCGCGCCGCCGGTCCCCTCGGTGCCGTCGGATTCCGCGGCACCGCCCGTCACCTCGACCGACCGGACCATCCCGAGCTCGGTGACGGGACGCCGGATCTCCGGGTCCATCACCTGGGTCAGAGCCTTCCGGACGAGGTCCTCGAGAACGTCGGTCGTGGGTGTTGCAGAGCCGCCAGCCATGGCCCCATCCTAAGCGGCCGGTTAGCGTTCGAGGATGGACGCTCTCGCCTCGATCGCGCGCGACTCGGCCCTCTTCCTCGACGCGGTGCGCGCCGCGTCCCCGGGCGCACGCGTCCCGGCCTGCCCCGAGTGGGGCGTCGCGGACCTGACCTACCACCTGGCCGAGGTGCAGTCGTTCTGGAGCGCCGTCGTCGGGCCCGCGGTGGGCGAGGGCCTCGACCCCGACGACGTCACGCCCCTGGCTCGTCCGGCCGACGACGCGGCGCTGCCCACGCTCGCCGCGACCGCCACCGCGCGCCTGCTCGCGGCCCTCACCGGGCGCGACCCGTCCGAGCCGTGCTGGTCCTGGCACGACGCCGGGCACACCGTGGGGTGGGTGGTCCGGCGCCAGGCCCACGAGGCGCTCGTGCACCGGGTCGACGCCGAGCAGACCGCAGGTCGTGACGTGACGGGGGCGGACCCCGCGGTCGCGGCCGACGGCGTCGACGAGGTCCTGCGGGTCCTGGTCGACGGCGTCCCCGACTGGGCGACCTTCACACCCGACGGGGGCACGATCTCGGTCCTGGTCGACGGGCCGGGGGAGACACCCCGTTCGTGGGAGCTCGCGTTCGGGCGGCTCACGGGGGTCGGCCCCGAGTCGGGCACGGCGTACGACTTCGACTCGGCGCAGCTCGTGGACCTGCCCGGGTCCACGAGCGCCCAGGTCGCGGGCCCGGCGTGGGGCCTGGACCTGTGGCTGTGGGGCCGGGCCGACCGGTCGGGGCTGACGGTGCAGGGCGACCCGGCGCTCGCCGACCGGTTGCGGGCCGTGGCGAACGAGGGCATGCAGTAGCCGCCGCCTGATCGCGCGAGGCGCTGGAGCGGGCCCGGACCGCCCGGACCCGCCCTACTGCTCTGCCGGCGTGTCCGGTCCGCGGCGTCCCGTGGTCGCGCGACGCCCGTCGCGGTGCGAGCCGCGACCGGACGAGGAGCGCGGCAGCGGGGCGTCGAGCCCCGCCTGAGCGGACGACGACGAGCCTGCGGTCCCCGGACGGCCGGCCTCGGCCTCGGCCGCGCGCTCCGACTCCTTCTCGTCGAGCTCCTCGAGCAGGTTGCGGATCTCGGAGCGGACGAAGTCGCGCGTCGCGACCTCGTTGAGCGCGATGCGCAGCGCGGCCATCTCGCGAGCGAGGTACTCGGTGTCGGCGAGGTTGCGTTCGCCGCGCTGGCGGTCCTGCTCGGCGCTGACGCGGTCGCGGTCCGTCTGGCGGTTCTGCGCGAGCAGGATGAGCGGGGCGGAGTACGACGCCTGGAGCGAGAGCATGAGCGTCAGGGCCGTGAAGCCGAGCGCGGCCGAGTCGAAGCGCAACGACTCGGGCCCCCACGTGTTGAAGCCGAGCCACAGGAGGCAGAACACCGTCATGTAGAGCAGGAACCGGGGGGTGCCCATGAAGCGGGCGATGCCCTCGGAGATCTTGCCGAACGCGTCCTGCTCGACGCGGGGGAGGAGCGTGCGGCGCGCGGCCTTGGGCGTGTCGAGACGTTCAGCCACGGCGGCCTCCTCGGCGGATCGGGAAGGCCGAGGACGCGGGGGTCTGCGTGCCGAGACTCGTCTCGTCGGCGTCGTCGTCGGTCTCGCGCCAGTCGTCGGGCAGCATGTGGTCGAGCACGTCGTCGACGCTGATGGCGCCCAGCAGGCGCTTCTCGGCGTCGAGCACGGGCAGGGCCAGCAGGTCGTACGCCGCGAGCAGACGCGTGACGCGCCCGAGCGGCGCGTCGGGGCGCACCCACTCGATGTCGGAGTCGAGCACGGACCCGACCGACACGTGCGGGGGCTCGCGCAGGAGCTTCTGGAAGTGCACGACGCCCAGGAAGCGCCCCGTGGGCGTCTCGAGCGGCGGGCGCACGACGAACACGAGCGCCGCGAGCGCGGGCGGCAGGTCCTGCCGGCGGATCTGCGCGAGGGCGGTGGCGATCGTGGTCTCGGGGCCCAGGATCACGGGTTCGGTCGTCATGAGACCGCCTGCGGTGTCCTCGTCGTAGGCGAGGAGTCGGCGCACGTCGCGCGCCTCCTCCGGCTCCATGAGCTCGAGGAGCTCGGCCGCCTGCTCCTGCGGGAGCTCGTGCAGGAGGTCGGCGGCGTCGTCGGGCTGCATGGCCTCCAGGACGTCGGCCGCACGGTCTGTGTCGAGGCCCGAGAGGATCGCGACCTGGTCGTCCTCGGGGAGCTCCTCGAGGACGTCCGCGAGGCGCTCGTTGTCGAGGGCCGTGGCGACCTCGAGGCGGCGCGTGTCGCCGAGGTCGTGCAGGACGTCGGCGAGGTCGGCGGGCTTGAGGTCGTCGTAGGCCGCGAGCAGGCGCGCGGCGCCCTGGGTCTCGGGCGTCCCGGCGAGGCCCGTGACCGCGCCGATCTCGACGACGAACGCGTCGCCGCGTCGCCGGATCCCGAGCGCGTTGGGGGTCGTGTGACGGCGCACGAAGAGCTGGTTGACGAGCCAGTCGCCCGTGCGCTGCTTCTCGATCGAGAGGTCCTCGACCGTCGCGGACCCCGAGCCGTCGACGAACTGCACGGTGCGGTCGAGCAGCTCGCTCACCGCGAGGGTCTCCATGGCGCGCTGCTCGAAGCGGCGCATGTTCACCAGGCCGGTGCTGATGACCTGCCCGGCGTCGATGCTCGTGACGCGGGTCAGGGGCAGGAAGACGCGGCGCCGCCCGGGTACCTCGACCACGAGGCCGACCGCGCGGGGGGCCCCCTTGGGGCGGAGGAGGACGACGACGTCGCGCACGCGTCCGACCTGGTCACCGAGGGGATCGAACACCGCGGTACCGGCCAGGCGCGCGACGAAGACGCGGGTAGTTGCACTCACGTCGCAAGACTACGCACCGCGCGGTGCGGTGGCGCTCCGACGGCGCTCCGACGGCGCGGGGACCTGGGGGAGAGGAGGTGCCTGCCCTGTGCCGACCGTCTGCCGAGCGGCCGGGGTGGTCGGGGAGTGCTGGACGAATGCGATCGGGTCTGCTTGAATCTGGAAGTAACAGACGTGAATCCGTCAGAATCAGTCAGACGGTCCAGAAGCTGGTCCGGCTCGCAGCGCAGGCGCCGCAGCCCCGAGGCAGGGAGAGACGTATGACACCCCACGAGGACCCGACGCCCCTCGACGCGCCGGGCGGGCTCAGCAAGTCCGTGCGGTGGGAACGCATGCTCGCGCTGCTCGCCGACCGGCAGCGGCTGTCCGTGACCGAGGTGTCCGAGCAGTTCGGCATCTCCGAGTCGACCGTGCGCCGCGACTTCGACCAGATGGCCGACCGGCGCCTCGCGCACCGCACCCACGGCGGCGTCGTCGCCGCGTCCGTCGCCTACGGGCTGCCCGGCCGGTACGGCCAGCAGGTCGACGACCGCCACCTCGTGGCCGAGGCCGCGGCACGCCTGGTCGCCGAGCGCCACACCGGCCAGCCCGTCGTCGGCTTCAACGGCGGGCGCACCA
This sequence comes from Oerskovia jenensis, assembly GCF_016907235.1. NCBI lineage: Bacteria > Bacillati > Actinomycetota > Actinomycetes > Micrococcales > Cellulomonadaceae > Oerskovia > Oerskovia jenensis. Next base: position 1,208,492 of record NZ_JAFBBO010000001.1, on the reverse strand, counting down.
CGACCCTCGTCGCCAAGGCGCTCGGCGAGATCTCCGACCAGGCGTCCGAGCAGGCGGCCCGGCACGGCGAGCACGTCTACACGGTCGTCACGAGCGCGCTCAACATCGCGACCGACCTCGTCCTGCGCCCCCAGGTGCGGACCGTGTGCCTGGGCGGCACGGCACGCGCACAGTCCTACGAGCTCACGGGACCCCTCGCCGTCACGATGGCCCGGAGCCTGTGGCTCGACGTGCTCGTCGTCGGGATGGTCGGCATCGACCGGCACGCCGGGCTCACGTGCGCCGACCCCGACGAGGCGGGCGTCACGACCGCCCTGGTCGAGCACTCCCGCGCGGTGGTCGCCGTCGGGACCTCGGACAAGCTCGGGGTCCGCTCGTTCGCGCAGATCTGCGACCTCTCGGCCGTCACCACGCTCGTCACCGACGCGGGCGCGACCGAGGAGCAGCTCGCCCCCCTGCGGGACGCAGGGGTCGAGGTCGTCGTGGTCCCCACGGCGCCTCCCACCGTCCCGTCCACGACGTCCGCACCATGACGGACGCCGGGTCCCGTGCGGTCCGCACGCCCCGGTGGCCCCACCAGAAGGGTTCGACACCATGAGCACCTCCCACGTCAGCGCCGAGATCGCGAGCCAGCCCCAGGTCTGGCGCGAGGCCGCGCACCTCGCGGCCGAGCGCGCCGCGGTCCTCCCGCAGCCGGGCGAGCGCGTCGCGATCGTCGGTTGCGGCACGTCCTGGTTCGTCGCGCAGGCCTACGCGGCCCGTCGTGAGGAGCTGGGCCAGGGCGTCACCGACGCGTTCGCGGGCAGCGAGTACCCGGTGGGCCGTGACTACGACCGGGTCGTGGCGATCACGCGCTCCGGGACCACGACCGAGATCCTGCACCTCCTCGACGTGCTCGGCGGCCGGCAGCGCACCCTGGCGATCGTGGGCGACCCGACCTCGCCCGGTGCTCGCGCCGCGGACGACGTGGTCGTGATGCCCTTCGCCGACGAGCGGTCGGTGGTCCAGACCCGGTTCGCGACGGCCGCGCTCTCGCTCCTGCGCGCAGGTCTCGGCGACGACGTCGAGGCGCTCGCGGCGGCGGCCGAGGAGGTCGTCGGGTGGCAGGTCCCCGAGGAGGTCCTGGCCCGCACCCAGTTCACGTTCCTGGGGCGCGGCATGGCCGTGGGGCTCGCGAACGAGGCGGGGCTCAAGATGCGCGAGGCCTCGCTCGCCTGGGCCGAGTCGTACCCGGCCATGGACTACCGGCACGGACCCATCAGCATCTCCGACGAGACGAGCGCGGTGTTCCTGCTCGGCCCCGAGGTCCCGGGGCTGGTCGAGGACGTCTCCCGCACCGGCGCCCTCGTGGTCCGCTTCGACGAGGACGCGCAGCTCACGCTCGTGCGCTGCCAGCTTCTCGCGGTCGCCAACGCGGAGCGCAAGGGCCTGGACCCCGACGCCCCGCGTCACCTGACGCGCTCGATCATCCTGGAGGACGTCGCATCATGAGGTCCGGGGAAGCGCAGGTCGCCTTCCCCGCCGTCCCGGAGTCCGCGCCCCTGCCCCGGTCCTCGTCGTCGCCCTCGGCGCACGGCGGGTCGGCGGCGGGGGCGGGCCTCCGCCCGGCGGTGATCGCGCTCGACGTCGGCGGGACCGACATCAAGTCCGCGCTGGTCACGCGCGGCGCCCACCCGGGCGCCCCCGACGAGATCCTCGTCGAGCGGGTCGTGCCCACCCGTGCCGCGCAGGGGCCCGAGGTCTCGGTCGCCGCGGTCCTGTCGGCGGTCGAGGCCCTGCGTGACGAGGTCCCGGCGGGCTACCAGGTGCGGGGCGTGGGCCTCGCGGTGCCCGGCGTCGTCGACGAGGACGCCGGCGTCGTGCTGAACGCGGAGAACCTCGACTGGGTGGACCTGCCGCTGCGGCAGGTCGTCGCGGACGCGACGGGACTGCCCGTGGGGTTCGGCCACGACGTGCGTGCGGGCGGCCTCGCCGAGGCCCGTCTGGGCGCCGGCCGCGGCGAGCCCGACCACGCGTATGTGTCGGTCGGTACGGGCATCGCCGCGGCGATCGTGCTGCGCGGCGAGGTGTACGCCGGGCGCGGGTTCGCGGGCGAGCTGGGCCACGGGGGAGTGCGCGGCGGGACGCCGTGCCCCTGCGGCGGCAGCGGGTGCGCCGAGACCTACGCGTCGGCCGCGGGCATGGCGCGCAGCTACCGGGAGCGCACGGGCGCCTCGGCCCTCGAGGTGCCCGGCTCGGCCGAGGTCCTGGCCCGGGCGGCGGCGGGCGACGCCGTGGCCCGCGAGGTGTGGGACCGCGCGGTCGACCGGCTCGGCGAGCTCGTCGCCGCGATGGTCCGTGTCCTGGCGCTGCCCGTCGTCGTGATCGGCGGCGGGCTCGTGCGCGCCGGCGACGACCTCATGGTCCCCCTCGACGCCGCGGTGCGGTCCTACCTGACCATCCACCCGGCGCCTCGTCTCGTCCCCGCTCTGCTGGGCTCGGCCGCCGGCACGTACGGCGCGTCGGTCCTCGCGTGGGACGCGGTCGCCGCGAGCGCGCTGGAGCCGATGTGAGCGGCGACCGGCAGGCCTGGGTCGTGTGCCTCACGCCCAACCCGGCCTGGGACGTGACGTACGGCGTCGACCGGCTGGACCCGGGCGAGGCGCTGCGGGTCCGGTCGGTCGCGGCGCGCGCGGGCGGCAAGGGAGTCAACGTCGCGCGCGTCGTGCGGGCGCTGGGCGGCGAGTCCGTCGCGGTCGCGCCCGTCGGTGGCCTCCTCGGGCCGGCGTTCGCGGCGGACCTCGAGGCCGCGGGACAGCCCGCGGCGCTCGTGCCCGTCGCGGGGGCGTTGCGGCAGGCGGTCGCGGTGGTCCCGGAGCACGCGGGGCCCGACGACGGCGGTCACCCCACGGTCCTCAACGAACCGGGGGCGCCGCTCACCGCGCAGGAGTGGGCGCTGCTCGTGCGCACCGCGGTCGGGCTCGCGGAGGGCGCGTCGGTCGTCACGATCTCCGGTTCGCTGCCCGCGGGCACGACGCAGGACAGGTTCGTCGGACTGGTGCGGTCGCTGCGCGAGGCCGGCTGCCCGGTCCACGTCGACGCCTCGGGGCCGGGCCTGCTGTGGGCCGCCCGGGCGGGCGCCGACCTCCTCAAGCCCAACCGGGCCGAGCTCGCGGAGGCGACCGGTGAGACCGGCCTCGCCGAGGGCGTGGCCGCGCTGCAAGGGCTCGGGGCGCGCGCCGTCGTCGTGACCGACGGCGAGAAGGGCCTCGCGGCGTTCGCGCCGGGATCCACGGCCCCGGTCGCCCGTGCGCGGCTCGACGTCCCCGTCCAGGGCAACCCCACGGGCGCGGGCGACGCCGCCATGGCGGCCCTCGCGGTGAGCGCCGGGAGGCCCTGGGCCGAGCGACTGGCCCTGACCGTCGCCACGTCGGCCGCAGCCGTGCTGCAGCCGGTCGCGGGCGAGGTCGACCCCGAGGACGTGCGCCGCCTCGGCGCGCGCGTCCTCGCCGAGAACCTGATCGACACCAGAACCACGGAGGACTGAATGCCGCTCGTCACCGCCCACCAGCTCGTCGACCGGGCCCGCACCGAGAGCCGCGGGGTCGGCGCCTTCAACGTGATCCAGGTCGAGCACGCCGAGGCCTTCGTGGCCGCGGCGGCCCGCGCGGGCACCGGGGTCGTCCTGCAGATCAGCCAGAACGCCGCGCGGTACCACGGCGGCCTGGAGCCGATCGCCCTCGCGACGCTCGCCGTCGCGCGCGCGTCGAGCGCCCCGGTCGTCGTCCACCTGGACCACGCCGAGGACCGCACGCTCGTGAGCGAGGCGATCCGGCTGGGGTTCACCTCGGTCATGTACGACGGGTCCGCGCTCGACTACGAGCAGAACGTCGAGGCCACGGCCGACGTCGTGCACGAGGCGCACGCCCGCGGGGTCTTCGTCGAGGCAGAGCTCGGCAAGGTCGGCGGCAAGGACGGCGTGCACGCGCCGGGGGTGCGCACCGATCCCGCGGAGGCCGTCGCGTTCGTCGCGGCGACCGGGGTCGACGCGCTCGCGGTCGCGGTCGGTTCGTCGCACGCCATGACCGACCGGACGGCGTCGCTCGACTTCGAGCGGATCGCCGAGCTGCGCGCCGCCGTGCCCGTGCCCCTGGTGCTGCACGGATCGTCGGGGGTCGCCGACCACGACCTCACGCGCGCGGTCAAGGAGGGCATGACGAAGATCAACATCTCGACGCACCTCAACAACACGCTCACGCAGGCGCTGCGGGCCTACCTCGCCGAGCACCCGACGGTGGTCGACCCCCGCAGGTACCTGGGCGCGGGCCGGGACGCGATGCGCGACGAGGTGGTGCGCCTGCTGACGGTGCTCGACGCGGTCTGAGCGCGACGGACCCCCGCGGGACCACGCGATGTCGTCGAGGGAGAGGGGCCCGACCCTCTGCCTCGACGTCCGCCCTCCACCTCGCGGATACCCCCTGAGTGAACGCCCTCGCCTCCTGCCGACTTGTACGGGAGACTGGGCAGATGAGCATGACTCGTCCCAATTCCGCGCCCAAGGTCCCGACGCCGCCGAGCGGGGAGCAGATCGCGTCCTACGCGACCTACCTCGAGGCGCAGAAGGCCGTCGACTACCTCTCCGACAACAAGTTCGCCGTCGAGTACGTGACCATCGTCGGCACCGACCTGCGCATGGTCGAGCGCGTCATGGGCCGGCTCACTTACGGCCGGGTGGCGCTCGCGGGCCTCGCGTCCGGTGCGTGGTTCGGCCTGTTCGTGGGCCTGCTGCTCTACATGTTCAACAGCGGCGGCGGCCTGATGCTCGCCGCGATCGGCCTGGGTGCGGGCTTCGGCCTGCTGTTCTCGGTGCTGTCGTACTCGCTCACGGGTGGCAAGCGCGACTTCACGTCGTCGAGCCAGATCGTCGCGTCGTCGTACTCGCTGCTGTGCCTCGCGGAGCGGGCGGGCGACGCGCGTCGCCTCCTGTCCCAGATGCCCGACGGCGCCGCGGCCATCGCGCGTCAGGTGCCCCCGGTCGCGGGTCAGGGTGGGCCGTCGGGCCAGCCCGGTCAGTGGGCGCAGCCCGGCCAGCAGGCGGGGCCCGCGCAGGGGCAGCCGTGGGGAGCGCAGCAGCCCCCGGCTCCGCAGGCCCCCGCTCCCGTCGTGACCCCGGTCGCGCCGACCGACGCCCCGGCCCAGCCCGCGCCGCCCGCACGGACGCCCGACCCCCGCTGGACCACCCCCTCGGGCGCGCCGCGCTACGGCGCGATGCGCAGCGACGTCACGCCGCCCGCGCCCGCCGACGGGACGGTCGCCGAGGGCACCCCCGCGCCGGCGACCGACGCCCAGGCCGCGACCGACGGCGCGACCGACGAGACGCCGTCGGGCACGCGCTAGTCTCACGCCCGCCGCGCGGGCCCCGGGTCGGGGACACCCGGCGAACGGCTGCGGAGTCGTGGGAAAGGTGGCCGGGGCATCCCGGCCACCTTCCTGCGGTAGTGCGCCGAACCCGCTCGGGCGTCAGGCGCGCGCGGCGCGCTCGGCCGCGGACCTCGCGGCGTCTCGCTCGCGCTTGCGCGCCTCCTTGAGCCGCTTCTCGGCCTCCCGGACCGCCTTCTCGGCCTCACGACGCGCCTTGGACGCCTCCTTGACCTGGGGGTCGCGCGCGTAGAGCGCGGCGTCCTCGCGCTCCTCGGACGAGGGGAGGGGCGAGTCGGCGCGCTGGGCGGGCGAGCGGTCGATGTAGACCCCGATCCCGTCGAGCACGCGCTCGAGGCCGAACACGACGTCGTCGACCCCGTCGTCCTCGCTCAGGTACGCCCCCGACGCCACGACGGGATGCAGGAACGGGAAGCGCTCGGGCGTCACGAGCTCGGAGAAGACCTCGGCGTACGCGGCGCCGCTCACGTCCCGGCCGCCAGGTGTCTGCCGGGCGCCGCGCAGCTCGCGCTGGATGCGGGCGGCGCTCTGCGCGTAGCTCGTGACGAGCATGATCATCGCGAGCTTGTCCTCGTCCGTGAGCGAGGTGCCGTGCATCGCGCGCAGGCCCAGGTCCACGAACCGCAGGTTGTTGGGGGTGAGCGGCACGCCCTGGACCGCGACGTCGAGGAACCACGGGTGGGCCTCGTAGACCGCGAGCGTCGCGAGCGCGAACTCGCGCAGCCCGCGCCGCCACGTGGGCTCGGCACCGTCGGGGATGCGCCCCTCCATGACCGCGTCGACCTCGGCCCGGGCGCCCGAGGGGAGGTCGACGTCGATCGCCTGCTCCTGCATGAGGAGCAGCAGGTCGTCCTTGCTCGTGACGTAGCGGTACAGCGACATGGTCGTGTACCCCAGGGCCGTGGCGAGCTTGCTCATCGAGAGCGCCGCGAGCCCTTCGGCGTCGGCGATCTCGATGGCCTGCTCGACGATCCGCTCGATGCTCAGCTCGCGGCGCGGGCCGCGCTGCGGGTTCTCGGCCACGCCCCACGCCAGGGCGATGGCGTGGGGCAGGCCGGGATCGGTGGTGTCCGTCATGGGTACATCATCGCGGGTCCGGTCGACGGTGCGCCGGGGCGGGCCGCCGCGACGTCGTGTCGCACAGCTCCAGGACCGCTCTCAGTGGGCCGTCCGGCGGCGGTACAGGACCGAGCCGAGCGCGCACGAGACCACGAACATCCCGACGAGCCACGCGACCGCGGGCACGAGGTGACCCGCGGTCGAGGTGCCCGAGAGCAGCGCACGCAACGTCTCGATGACGGGCGTGAACGGCTGGTGCGTCGCGAAGCCGTGCAGCCACGTGGGCATGGTCTCGACCGCGACGAACCCGCTCGACAGGTACGGCACGAACAGGAAGAACATGTTGAAGCTCGCGGCCGCGTCCACGCTCAGGACCAGGCCCGCGAGGCAGCTCAGCCAGGTGAAGGCCAGGACCATGAGGGCGAGGTAGCCGGCGACGCCGACCCAGCCGCTCAGGTCCGCGCCGGGGCTGAAGCCGAGCGCGACCGCGACGAGCAGGACCAGGGTCGCCGAGACGAGGTTGCGGACCGTGCTGGCCAGGACGTGCGCCCACAGGACCGACGGGCCGAAGATCGGCAGGGTCTTGAAGCGGTTGATCGTGCCGCTCGTCATGTCCTGCGCGACCGAGAGCGCGGCCGTCGCCGAGCCGAAGCCCAGGCACAGGACCAGGATCCCGGGCACGACGTAGTCGACGTAGCTGCCGTCGTCCTCGATCGCCCCGCCGAACACGACGACGAACACGAGCATGATGAGGACGGGCAGCATGAGGGCCGTGACCAGGCCGTCGACGCTGCGCAGCGTGCGCCGCAGCTCGCGGCCCGTCATGGCCGAGACGTCGCGCAGCGCGGTCGCGGGGGAGTGCCGGGTGCTGCGGGCGGTGCTCGCCGCCCGGCGGCCGGGGGTGGGGCGCGTGGCCCGTGCGGTCTCTGGGGCGGTGGTGCTCATCGGTGGCCTGCCTTCGTCGGTGCGGGTGCCTGCTGGGCGGTCGGCCCGGGGGCCGCGGAGGGGCTCGTGGCCCGCGACGCCCGCGATCCCGTGAGGGCGAGGAACACGTCGTCGAGCGAGGGCTTGACCACGCTGACCCCCGTGACCGGGATGCCACGCTCGTCGGCTCGCGCCAGGACGTCGCGGACCGTGCGGAGCGGGTCGGTCGTGGGGACCATGGCCGCGAGGTCCTTCTGGTTCACCCCGGAGATCTCGAGCCCGAGGTCCTGGACGGCCGCGAGGGCCCTGGAGTCCTCGACGTCGACCCGCACGTGCTGCCCGGGGACGAGGGCCTTGAGCTCGCTCGCGGTGCCGCGGGCCACGATGCGCCCGTCGTCGAGGACCGCGATGGTGTCGGCGAGGCGGTCGGCCTCCTCGAGGTACTGGGTCGTGAGCAGGACCGTGATGCCGTCGGCCGCGAGCTCGCGGACGACGTCCCACAGCTCGGTGCGCGACTGCGGGTCGAGGCCCGTGGTCGGTTCGTCGAGGACCAGGACCTGAGGGTCCGCGACGAGGCTGATCGCCAGGTCGAGACGGCGGCGCATGCCGCCCGAGTAGGTCTCGACGCGGCGCCGGGCGGCGCCGGTCAGGTCGAAGCGGTCGAGGAGCGCGGCCGTGCGCGTCGCGACGACGGCGCGGGGCAGGTGCGCGAGCGTGGCCATCATCGCGAGGTTCTCCTCGCCCGTCTGGAACCCGTCGACCGAGGCGTACTGGCCGGTCAGCGCGATGACCTCGCGGACCCTCGCGGCCTGGCGGACGACGTCGTGCCCCGCGATGCTCGCGGTCCCTGCGTCCGGCCGGACGAGGGTCGTGAGGATGTTGACGGCGGTGGTCTTGCCCGCGCCGTTGGGTCCGAGCAGCGCGTAGATCTCGCCGCGCCGGACGGTCAGGTCCACGCCCTGCAGGACGGCGTGGGATCCGTAGGCCTTGGTGAGCCCCCGGACGTCGATCATGGGGTCGGGCATCGCTACCTCCGTGTGCGTCGCAGACTGTGTGTACTCCCTACACTGTGTAGACCATACGCACTGTGTGTGGCGTACACAAGAGGGGAAATCTCGTGACCGCCCGCGGGCCGCCGGTTAGCGTGACCGCATGCACACCGCCACGCACCAGGCCGAGTTCCGTGACGCCCGCCTCGTCGAGGTCTACGACGCCCAGAACACCTGGGGCCCCGACGACGACTACTTCCTCGCCCGCGTGACCGAGGGGCCGGGCCCGCGCGTGCTCGACCTCGGCTGCGGGACGGGACGCCTGACCGTGGCCCTGTCCGCCGCAGGCCGTGCGGTCACGGGCATCGACCCCGCGGGCGCGTCGCTCGACGCGGCCCGGCGCCGTCCGGGTGGGGAGACCGTGACATGGGTCCACGGGACGTCCGCCGACGCGCCCACCGGTGCGTTCGACGTCGCCCTGATGACGAGCCACGTCGCCCAGTTCTTCGTCGCCGACCACGAGTGGGCCGGCGTCCTCGCGGACCTCCGCAGGGCCCTCGTGCCCGGCGGGCTCCTCGTGCTCGACACGCGCGACCCCCGCGACCGTGCGTGGGAGGCGTGGCACACGCCCGACGAGCGCGACCCGGTCGTGCTGGGCGACGGTCGAGTGGTGCAGACCTGGTGCGAGATCACGGGCGAGCGTGACGGCGTCGTCGACTTCACGCTCGGCTACGAGATGCCCGAGGGAGACGAGCTCCTGAGCACCGCGACGCTCCGGTTCCGCCCCGAGGACGAGGTGCGCGCGAGCGTCGAGGCGGCCGGCTTCGTGGTCGAGCGAGTCTTCGGCGGGTGGGCGTGCGAACCCGTGGGAGAGGGCGCCGGGGAGCTGCTCGTCGTCGCACGCGCCGTCTGACCCGCGGGCACGACGAAGGCGGCGGCCCCGAGGAGTGTCCTCGGGGCCGCCGCCTTCGTCGTGCGGTCGTGCTGGTGCGTCGTCGGCCGGGCCGCGACGCGTCGTGCTCAGTCGCGCAGCGACGCCATCCACGCCTCGATGTCCTCGGGGCGGCGGGGGAGCGCTGCCGAGAGGTTCTCGTTGCCGTCCTGCGTGATCAGGACGTCGTCCTCGATGCGGATGCCGATCCCGCGGTACTCCTCGGGGACCGTCAGGTCGTCGCTCTTGAAGTACAGGCCGGGCTCGATCGTGAAGACCATGCCGGGCTCCAGGACGCCGTCGACGTAGAGGTCGCGACGCGCCTGCGCGCAGTCGTGCACGTCGAGGCCCAGGTGGTGGCTCGTGCCGTGCACCATCCAGCGGCGGTGGAACTGACCCTCGGGCGCGAGGGACTCCTCGGCCGTCGCGGGCAGCGGGCCCCACTCGGCGAGGCGCTCGGCGATGACCTCCATCGCGGCGGCGTGGATGTCGCGGAAGCGGGCCCCCGGGACGGCGACCGCGAAGGCCGCGTCGGCGGCGTCGAGCACCGCGGTGTAGATGCGGCGCTGGACGTCGGTGTACGTGCCGTCGACGGGCAGGGTGCGCGTGACGTCGGCCGTGTAGAGCGAGTCGACCTCGACGCCCGCGTCGAGCAGCACGAGCTCGCCGGTGCGGACCTGGCCGTCGTTGCGGATCCAGTGGAGCGTCGTGGCGTGCTCGCCCGCGGCCGCGATGGTCTCGTAGCCGACCGTGTTGCCCTCGAGGCGGGCGTGCGCGTCGAACGTCGTCTCGATGACGCGCTCGCCGCGGCGGTGCTCGGTCGCGCGGGCAAGGTTGCGCACGACCTCGGCGAAGCCCTCGATCGTCGCGTCGACGGCCTCGCGCATGTGCTGGATCTCGAGCGTGTCCTTGACGAGGCGCAGCTCCGAGGCGGCCTCGACGAGCGTGGCGTCCGCCGCGGCGTCGTCGGTCTGGCCGTTCTCGAGGCGGATGGCCTCGACGAGGGCCTCGATGTTCTCGTCGGCCCCGGTGACGACCAGCAGGACGACGTGCTCGCCGACGTCCTTGGCGAGCGCGTCGCGCAGCTCGTCGATGTGCGCGGCCTCGATGCCCGTCACGGTCGTGACGTCGTCGAGGCTCGGGCGGGCGCCGACCCAGAACTCGCCGTAGCGCGAGTCGGCGTAGAACTCCTGGGTGTCGCGCGCCGCGAGGGGGCGCACGTACAGGACGGCGTGGTGGTTCGAGCCGTCGTCGCCCGTGCCGGGCTCGACGGGATGCAGGACGAGGACCGCGTCGGGCTCCTGGTCCGTGCCGAAACCCGTGAGGTGCGCGAACGCCGAGTGCGGGCGGAACCGGTAGTCGGTGTCGTTCGAGCGGACCTTGAGCGGCCCGGCGGGGATCACGAGGCGCGCGCCGGGGAAGCCCGCGGAGAGCTCGGCGCGACGGGCCGCGGTGTACGGCGCGGCGACGCCGGCCTCGACGTCGCTGCTCGCGCGCGGTGCCCAGCCGCTCGTGATGAACGCCTTGAAGGCCTCGGAGTCGGGCCGGTGCGACCGGTTGTCGTTCCGGGCGGCGATCTCCTGCTCGGACTCCGCGGCCGGCGCGCTGACAGGGGTGGTGTCGTTGCTCATGGGTACCAGTCTCCCACCGGTGTCGGGGAAGGGGCGTGCGGCCCGACGGCGGCGCTCGGCTCCGGGCGTCGGTCCCGCCCGGGTCGGGGAGCAGGGAGCGGAGGACAGGTGGTCTCGGACGACTCCGAGACCACCTGTCCGGTCACCTCCGGTCACCTCCGGTCCCCGACGGGCGTCTGCCTCGTCAGCGCCCGATGTCCGACAGCTCGGCCGCTGCCACGATCCGCCTCCGCTCGACCGGTCGGATGACGCCGTCGTCGACGAGGTCACGTGTCACCTGCTTGACGTGCTGCAGGAACGTCCGGTGGTTCGGGTAGGCGGCGCCCTCGGCGACGAGGTCGTTGATGGTGCAGCCGTCCCCGGTGTCCACGTTGGTGACCGTGCTGTCGTTGCCGTCGATGACGACCGTCGGGCGCACGTCGGAGCCGGGGCACCGGTCGCGCCCCTGCACGACGATCGTGAAGATCACCGACCTGGCCTTCGAGACGTTCCCCGCCGCGTCGGTCGCGCGGTAGGTCACGGTGTGGTTCCCGTCCGAGGCGATGACGACGGGCGCCGCGTAGCGCTGCCAGACCCCGCCGTCGACCTGGAGCTCGGTCCGGTCCACGCCCGAGCCCTCGTCGGTCGCGACGAGGGTGACCGTCGCCGTGCCGAGGAACGCCCCGCGCAGGTCCCGGCTCCCGCTGAGGGTCGCCGTCACCTCGGGGGCGACGGTGTCGTCGGGCACGGTCGACGCCACGACGAGCGTGATGCTCTTCGCCGCCGACGTGTTGCCCGCGACGTCGCTCGCGCGGAAGGCGACGGTGTGCTGCCCCGGCGTCGACACCGCGACCTGCGACGCGTACCGGTACCAGGTCCCTCCGTCGACCTGGTACTCGATCGTGGCGACACCCGAGTCCTCGTCGGTCGCGGCGAGACGGACCAGCGCGCGGCCCAGGTACTCGCCGGCGCTGTTCTTCGCGCCGTAGACGCTGGCGCTGACCACCGGAGCGACCGTGTCGCCGGGCTGCGCCCCCACGACCGTGAAGGTCACGGACGCGACCTCGGACACGTTGCCCGCCTCGTCCGTGGCACGGTGGACGAGCGTGTGCTCGCCCGGCCCGGTGACGACGACCGGACCCGTGTACGGGGCCCAGCCTGCGCCGTCGAGGTCGTACTCGACGGACGCGACGCCCGATCCCTCGTCGGTCGCGGTGAGGGTCACGGCCGCCGACCCGACGTACGCGCCCGTCCCGTCCTGCTCGCCGCCGACCTCGGCCACCACGTCCGGGGCGGTCGTGTCCTGGCCGCCATCGTCCTCGACGACGGTGAACGTCGTGACGCCGTCGTCGGACACGTTGCCGGCCGTGTCGGTCGCACGAAACTCGACCTGGTGCTCGCCCGGCCCGGTGACGACGACCGGAGACGTGTACGGGGCCCAGCCCGCGCCGTCGAGGCCGTACTCGACGGACGCGACGCCCGATCCCTCGTCCGTGGCCGTGAGGGCAACGGTCGCGGACCCGACGAACGCACCCGCGTCGTCCTGCTCGCCCGTGACCTCCGCGGTCACCGTGGGGGCGGTCGTGTCCTGCTCGCCGTCGCCCGCGACGACCGTGAACGTCGTCGTGCCGACCTCGGAGACGTTGCCCGCCGCGTCGGTCGCGCGGTAGGAGACGGTGTGCTCGCCGGGCTCGGTGATCGCGACCGGCGTGGTGTACGGCATCCAGTGCCCGCCGTGCGCGTCGATCTCGATCGAGGAGACGCCCGATCCTTCGTCCTGGGCCGCGACGGCCACCGTCGCGGAGCCGACGTACGCACCGTCGGCGTCCTGCCGGCCCGTGACCTCGGCGGTCACGGTCGGAGCGACCGTGTCCTCCTCACCGCCCCCTTCCACGACCGTGAACGTCGCCGTCTGCGGGTCCGAGGTGTTGCCCGCCTCGTCCGTCGCGCGGAACTGGAGGGAGTGCTCGCCGACCGTGCCGACGAGGAACGGAGCGTCGTAGGCCCGCCAGCCCGCGCCGTCGAGGTCGTACTCGACCCCGGCGACGCCCGAGCCGTCGTCGGTCGCGGCGAGCGTGACGGTGGCGCCCCCGACGTACGCGCCGTCGTCGTCGCGCTCGCCCGTCACCTCGGCCGTGACCGACGGCGCGGTCGTGTCGTCGCCGCCTCCGCCCTCCTCGGTCACGACGAGCTCGCCCCACATCTCGCCGTGGCCGGGGATCGCGCAGAAGTAGCGGTACGTGCCGGGGGTCAGGACGACCTCGGCCACGTGCTTGCCGCCGCTCGCGTCGAACGGGCTCGCCAGGATGTCGAGCGTGACGTCGTGGTTGTAGCCGGGAGTCGACGTGTCGAAGGTCAGCGTGTGGCTCATGCCGAACGTGCTGCCGGTCGCGACGCTGTTCTCGAACACGATCGTCGCCTTGCCGGCGGTGGCCGTCGCCGGGAAGGCCTTGTAGTCGGTGACGCTGTTGTCGCCGGTCCAGGTCAGCACCTGCTCGGCCGCGACCGTGGTCGCGGACGTCGCGGACGTCGCGGACGACACGCTCGCGGTGGGTGGGACGGCCGTCGCCGGGGCGACCGAGACGACCGTGGCGGCGGTGAGGCCGGCGACCACGGCGGCCACGAGCCGTCGTGCGCCGCGCGCTCGTGAACTTCTTCGTTCCATGGGTATGCACTCCTCGTCGATGTGCAGAGCTGTTGGTCGGGGTCGTGCGCCGTTCGGCGGGGGCAGCGCGCGCCGCCCCCGCCGAACGGACCGGGTGCTACAGGTCCGCCACCCGGATGTCACGGAACTCGATGAGGTCCGCGTTCCCGTGGTTCTGCAGCCCGATGAACCCACGGTCGAACTGGCGCAGGTCCGTCGGCGGGTCGCCCGCACGCGAGGACTCCTGGCCCGGCGTGTTCTCGAACTCGTTGATGACCACGCCGTTGCGGATGATCGTGTACTTCTGCCCGACCACCCGGATCTCGTACTCGTTCCACTCGCCCTTCGGGGTGAGCCCGGCGTCGTCACGACCGACGGGGTCGAAGTTGTAGACCGAGCCCGTCTTCTGCGGCTCGCCCGTCGGGCCGTCGTAGATCTGGATCTCGTGGCCGCACGAGATCGCCACCCACGCCGGGGACTGTCCTTCGGCGCACTCGGCGTCGCCAGGTGCCGTCGGGTCGGGGAACCGCGTGAAGACGCCGCTGTTCGCGAACGCGGTCCCCTGCGAGACGTCGCGGAAGAGCAGCTTCACGGAGAAGTCACCCAGCTCCTCCGCCTCGTACCAGAGCATCCCGAGCCCGCCGGACGACCGGAGCGACCCGTCGGCCTGCAGGTCGAACTTCCCGCCCGGCAGCTGGACCCAGTCGAACAGCGACTTCTCGGTGCCGTCGAAGATCGTGCGGTACCCGCCGGGCTCGACGCCGATCTGCGAGCGCGCGGCAGCGTTGACGAGCGCCTGACGCTCCTTGCCCGAGATGCGGCTGTCGTCGACCAGGCCCTTCGCCACGGCCTTGACGTGCCGCAGGAACTGGTTGTGGTTCTTCCACTCCTTCTCGTCCTGGAACAGGTCGTTGATCGTGCAGCCGCCCAGGTCGGCGTTCGCCACGCCCGAGTCGACGTCACCGAAGAACACCGTCTTGCGGTCGTCCGGGATCGTGCACGTGGTGCTCGCGTCGGCCGTGGCGGTGGCGGTGGTGCCGTCGGCGTAGGTGACCGTGAGCGTCGCCTCGTGAGAGCCGACCCGTGCGTAGGTGTGCCGCGGGTTCGCCTCGCGCGAGGTGGTGCCGTCGCCGAACTCCCAGTGGTAGGACACGCCACCGGAGCGCTCGCCGGAGAAGGCGATCGTGAGCGGGTCTCCCTGGACGCTCGTCCCCGACGCGGTCACGGCCGGGGTGGGAGCCCCACCCTGATAGGTGACGCGCACGAGCTTCTGGTTCGGGTCGAGGCTGAAGAAGCCACCGGCGTAGTCGAGCAGGTACAGCGCGCCGTCGGGACCGAACTTCGCGTCCATCCAGCTCTGCACCAGGTCGTCCCCGCGACCGCCCGGGATGATGTGGCGCAGGTCCTCCATGAACGCAGGGGCACCCTGCTCGCCCACGGTCTCCGGGTCGACCGTCACCGCGGTGCGGTTGTTCGGGTTCGACTGGTCACCGAGCAACCACTTGCCCTCCCAGTACGAGGGCCACGCGACGTCGCTCTTCGGGTCGACCTGCGAGGTCCGGTAGGTCGGGCCGGACATGACGGCCTGACCGCCGCCCCGCAGCCACGGGATCGTGTAGGTCGCCTCGTCGTCGACGTAGGTCGGGATGCCGCCCTCGCCCTCCGGGAAGACCGGCCCGCCGCCGCTCGGGGAGTACCAGATCATGTTGTCGCGTGCCGGCGGGATGTCCACGAGGCCGGTGTTGCGCGGCGACGTGTTCTTGAGGTTGTCGCAGTCGTACCAGCCGGCGAGCACGCTCGCGTCCTCGTTGCTCCGGTCGCGGTACGGCTGACCGTTCCCCATGCAGTAGGGCCAGCCCTGGTTGCCGGCGGACGTGATGATCGTCGCCGTCTCGTACTTCGCGGGGCCGAGCTCGGGGTCGGGCAGGGTCGCGTCCGGTCCGACCCAGGCGGCCGTCAGCCAGTCGGTGTCGGGGTCGATCTGCAGGCGCGAGATGTTGCGCACGCCCATGACGTAGATCTCGGGCCTGGTCTTGTCCGCCGGGTACTCGCCCGCGGGGAAGAGGTTGCCCTCGGGGACCGTGTAGGTGCCGTCGTCCTCGGGATGGATCCGCAGGATCTTGCCGTTGAGGTCGTTCGTGCTGCCCGACGTGCGGCGCGCGTCCTGGAAGCTGATGCCCCCGAACTCCTGGGTCCAGTTGTTCCCGGAGTAGCCGCCCGAGCCCCCGGACGAGTTGCTGTCGCCCGAGCCGACGTAGAGGTTGCCCGCGTCGTCGAACGCCATGCCACCGCCCGCATGGCAGCAGCTGTGGATCTGCGTGTCCCACGCGAGCAGGTCGACACGGGTGTTCTGGTCGATGCTCGGCCCCTTGGGGTCGTAGGTGAACCGCGAGACGGTGCGCTGACCGACCCTGCTCTCACGGTCGATCGACTCGTGCGGCATCCAGTAGACGTAGATCCACCTGTTCTGGGCGAAGTCCGGGTCGGGGACGATGCCGAGCAGACCCTCCTCGTTCTTCACGAGCTCGCTGCCGCTGCCCCGGTTGCCCATGACGTCGAGCGTCGTGAGGAGGCTCACGGCGCCGGTGTCGGGGTCCCACTCGTGGATCGTGCCGCAGCCGAGGCCCACGTCGGGGTTCTCCCAGCTCACGACCGGTCCGCTCGGGCACGCCCCGCGCCCGACGTAGAAGACCGTGCCGTCAGGGGCGATCGTCAGACCGTGCGGCTCGCCGACCTGGTCGAGCGTGCCGGGCGTGTTCGGGGCCGTGATGCGCTCGACGCGGTAGTTCGAGGCGATCGTCGCCTGGCAGTCGCCCCGCACGACGCCGGTCGTCCACTGCAGCGCACCGAGCAGGTGCTCGCGGAAGGATGCGTCGGCCCAGCTCCCCGCGGTGCCGCCCATGCCGGTGAAGAACGACCGGCCGCCGTCGTAGTCGCGGCACCAGGACACGGGTTCGAACGGAGACGTCGTCGGTCCTGCGCCCGGTCCGGGCTCGAGCTGTGCGAGCGTGTGCACCTGGCCGGCGGGGTTGTCGGACCAGCCCAGCCACTTGTCCTCGCGGTCCCACGTGAGAGGCAGGGAAGCCGTGGCGGGGTGCTGGCGGTCGACGAGGTCGACCGTGCGCTGCTCGACGGGGAGCTCGGGTTCCGGCTGCTCGACGGCGTCGGGCCCGAAGAGCGAGATCTCCGCCAGCTGGGTGGAGCTCTCGCCCCGGTTCTGCGTGATCCTCAGGCGGTACCAGCCGTAGGCGGTGCCGCTCTCGACGTCGAAGTCCCGACCCTGGAAGCGCTGCGGGAAGTCCTCGTCGTCCCGCGCGTCGACGTCCTGCCACGTCTGCCCGTCGGTGGAGCCCTGCAGCGTCCACGACCTCGGGTCACGACCGTCGAAGTCGTTGGCCGACGTCAGCGTGTAGCGCGCCAGGGCGACCGGCTCGTCGAGCCGCAGCGTGATCGTCGCCGCGGTCTCGAACGCCAGCCACTTGGTGCCGGGGTCGCCGTCGACCAGGTTCCCGACGTCCTCGTTCGGCGGGTTGTCGGCGCTCGCGGTGACCTCGGCGATGTCCTCGGGGTCGGGCTGTGCGCCGGCGATGCGCGTACCGACGAGTCCCGTGAACCACTGCGAGGCCGCGTGGGCGCGCGCCGCGTCGCGCACGCCGAGGAAGCCACCGCCGGCGTTGACGTAGTCCTTGAGCGCCGCCTCCTGAGCAGCGCTGAACTCGGTGCCCTCGGCGGACAGGAAGACCACGCCGCGGTACTCACCGAGCGCGGCCGGGCTGAACACGGCGGGGTCGGACGACGCGACGACCTCGAACCCGTGCTCGGTGCCGAGCTGGGTGAAGGCCTGGGTAGCCTCGACGACCGGGTCGTCCTGCACGTCCGGGGCTCCGTGGAACACGAGGACACGGACAGGGGCCGTCCCGGCGGGGGCCGCCTGGGCAGGAGCCGCCTGTACGGGGGAGGCCTGGACCGTCGACGCCGGAACCCCGGTGATGGGATCCACCTGGGCGGAGGCGGGGACCATGGTCGCACCAGCGACGAGCGCGAGGCTCGTGAGCCCGACGGCCAGGGTTCGCAGGGCTCGCGGCCGGGATCGGCCTCTGGTGGTGGGGGATGTTGCTCGTCTCGAAAGCACTCTCCAACTCCTTCGTCATCGGTGCGGTGCGCCTGGGGGACCCGGGCGCCGAGCGGTGGTGGTTCGGGGGAGAAGCGGCGGGCCGGTAGCAGGTGGACAGCGCTTCGGGTCAGCCGGGCTGCTGGGTCGCCGGACCTCAGTGACCGGCGTGACCCGCCGGACCTGTGGGGCCTGCGGGAGCTGCGGGGTCTGCGGGGTCTGCGGGGGCCGCTGGCGCGTTCGGGGCGCTCGTGTGCCCCCCGTGCCCCCGGAACCGGTCGATCGACTCCTGCGCGCCCGGCGGCATGCTGCCGTCCGCGTTGCGGACCAGGAAGATCCCGGCCATCCCGCCGTCGGCATGGAACTGCACGTGGCAGTGGTACATCCAGGCTCCCGGACCGACCCCCAGCCCGGCGACGACCTGGAAGCCGAACGAGTCACCGGGGTTGAGGTCGCGGTTGTCGACCACCTGGCTGGGGTCGTCCCTGCCCTGGAGCAGTCCGGTCCGGCTGTTGGCCCAGCGGTGCGCGTGCAGGTGGAACGTGTGGAAGGTGTTGCCGTGGCCGATGCAGATGAACTCGACCCGTTCGCCGTGCTTCGCCTCGAACATCGGGGTGTCGGGCGCGGCCAGGTTGTTGATGAGCATGTCGTTGAAGACCACCGTGAACTGCTTCTGGGGAAGCACGTCTCCCACCCGGCGGACGACGAGCGCACCGTAGAGCCCTGCGGCCACGCCGGGCGTCCCGTGCTCTCCCCACGCGTGGTCGTGGTAGTGCCAGTAGCCCGCGCTCCCGGGCATCCAGATGCCGCGGTCCCGGGCCATGGGCACGGTCGACCAGACGTAGGTGCGTGTCTCGCCGGGTTCGTTGAACGAGTCGTTGAACGGGCTCCCGTCACTGTTCACGTCGTAGTTGACGCCGTGCGGGTGGATGGACAGGCGCTGGTCGGTCGTGTTCACGAGCGTGATCTCGAGCGTCTCGCCCTCCCACATCTCGAGGACCGGACCGGGGACGGTCGCGGCGCCCGGTGCGAGCCCGTAGCCGACCAGGCCGTCCGTGATGCGTTCGGCGTACATCGTGATCCGCCGCACGGTCGCGCTCGGCGTGGCTGCGGCTGCCGGAGCGGCCGCAGCCACGCCGCCGCCCGGGCCGAGCACGTACGCGGCGACCGGCGCCGCTGCGAGGACGCCTGCTCCGAGGAGCAGGGAACGCCTGGACAGGGGGTTCGCGGGCAGGAGCTCGGTCGTCGGGTCGCTCATGGATGTCCTTCCGGACGCGGACGGCGAGTCCGTGCGGCGCGACAGCGCGCCGCGGCGCGTCACGCCACGTCTCTCGGTCGACGGACCCCGGGGCAGCGGCCCCGGAGCGGGGTGTCGGTCCCGCATGCGCGACAGGCCGCGCTCGCCGGACGTCAGCGACAGGGGTGCACACCGATCGATCGGTGGGAACCCGTGTCACGGGGCGAGGTCGGTGGCCACGGGTGGCCGAGCCGGTGCACGCGACGATGCGTGCGCGCCGACCGTCGGTCCGGGTCTCCGACCTGCCCCGAGCAGGAGATCCGGGTCCCCCGGTGATTTCCAGGAGCAACTGTCAATCATCAGAACGCACGGTTCGGCCTATGTCAACAGATAGACGAAAGTTCTGTCGTCAACACACAAAAGGTGCTCTCTAAGTGGCAGACTTCGAATTGTGTCGCGACAATACGCGCGTGGTGGGAGCCATTGTCCGGCCGGTCGGGGGCGCTCCGCCCTCGGGTCGCCACGACGCGTGGCCCCCTGCCCGACGGCGCCGGCCCACCCGAGCGCGAGGCTCACCGAGGGGCCGGCTCCGCAGCGGAGCCTGCTGCCCGGGCCCCTCCGAGCCGGGCCCGCTGTCCGGGACCGTCGAACCGAGCCCGCTGCCCCGAAGCGTCAGGCCGCGGCCAGCTCGCCGCGACGGGCGGGGGACCAGCGGCTCGTGAGGTCTCCGAGCGCTCGGGTCAGCGCGGCGTTGAAGGCGTCCGGGGCGTCCAGGTTCACGTCGTGGCCGGCCCGCGGCACGACCACGAGCGCGGTGCCCGGGACCGTGTCGAGGTAGCGCTTCTCGTCGAGGCGCAGGTGGTCACGCTGCCCGTTGATGAGCCACACGGGCACCTTCGCGGAGCTCAGGTCGGCGCGCGACGAGCGGCCCGCGAGCTCGTGCAGCATGTCGGTCACGACCTGCCACGCGGGCCGGCCGGGGAGCCGCGGGTCCGCGAACGTCCCGGCGCCCGTGAGCTGGGCCGAGGCCCGTGCGCCACCGGGCAGCGAGCGCCCGGCCCGCAGCACGTCCTGCACACGGCCCAGGGTGCGGCGGGTCGCGGTGCCCGCAGCGTCGACGAGGGCGGCGGCCTCGCGGAACAGCGCGACGGGCTTCCCGCGCGGGTCGGCGCTGCACGCGCACGCCACGACCCCGGCCAGCCGCTCGGGGTGGCTCGCCGCGTACGCGAGCGAGGTGTACCCGCCGAGCGACATGCCCACCACGACGACCGGGACGTCGTCGGGGAAGGACGAGACGGCGTCGTCCAGGATCTCGAAGGCTCGATCGAGCGTGAACCGCTCGCCGCTGCGCTCGCCGTGCCCCGGCAGGTCGACCGCGACCGCGAGGTGCCCCGCGTCGCGCACGTGGGCGAGCTGACGACCCCAGATCGCGTTCGACGTGCGCACCCCGTGCACGAACACGACGGCGGCAGGAGCCCCCGCCGCGGAAGCCTGCGCAAGGCTCGGGAGGAGGTCGATCGACGGGGCGGACGGGACGGCGGTGGCCCGGAGGACGGGCTGGCTGTTACGCATCTCTTCGGATGCTGCCAGGGGCACCTGGGAGCACTGCGAAAGCCCGGCGGGTCTCGCGTGAACGTCCTGTGCGGGACTCGGGGACGGTCGGCCACCGAGGGGTGCCCTGACGAGAGAGGTACCGCTGGGCCCTGCCTGCGGCGGCGCGGCGGACGTAGCGTCGGCTGTGGGACGTCGACGAAGCGGCGCGCGTGAGGCGACGCCCGTCGCGACCGCGACCGGCACGACATCACAGGAGGCACACATGGAGACACGGACGCTCGGACGAGGGCTCGAGGTCTCGGCCCTCGGGCTGGGATGCATGGGCATGAGCCAGAGCTACGGACCCAACCCGGGTGACCGCGACGAGATGATCGCGGTGCTGCGCGGGGCGGTCGAGCGCGGTGTCACGTTCTTCGACACCGCCGAGGTGTACGGCCCGTACGTCAACGAGGAGCTCGTGGGCGAGGCGCTCGAACCCCTGCGCGACCAGGTGGTCCTCGCGACGAAGTTCGGCTTCGACATCCGCGACGGGAGGTCGATCGGCGTGGACAGCCGCCCCGAGCAGATCCGTCGCGTCGCCGACGCGTCGCTCCAGCGGCTGCGCACGGACCGGATCGACCTTTTCTACCAGCACCGGGTGGACCCGGGCGTGCCCATCGAGGACGTCGCGGGCGCGGTCGCCGAGCTCGTCGCCGAGGGCAAGGTGGCCCACTTCGGGCTCTCCGAGGCGGGGGCCGGGACGATCCGCCGGGCCCACGCGGTCCATCCCGTGACCGCGCTGCAGAGCGAGTACTCGCTGTGGACCCGGGAGATCGAGCGCGAGATCCTGCCGACCCTCGACGAGCTCGGGATCTCGCTCGTGCCGTTCAGCCCGCTCGGCAAAGGGTTCCTCACGGGCACCGTGGACGCCTCGACCGAGTTCACCGACGGCGACGTCCGGACGCTCATCCCGCGCTTCACCGAGGAGAACCGGGCCGCGAACCAGGCGCTCGTCGACCTCGTCACCGAGGTCGCGGCAGTCCACCGGGCGACTCCCGCCCAGGTCGCCCTCGCCTGGCTGCTCGCCCAGCGGCCGGACCTCGTCCCGATCCCGGGCACCCGGAGGCTGCCCCGCATCGAGGAGAACCTCGGTGCGACCACGCTCGACCTCACCGCGGCCGACCTCACGTCCCTCGGGGAGGCTGCGGCGCGCCTCGGGGTCGCCGGGGCCCGCTACAACGAGGCCATGCAGAGGATGACCGGCCTCTGACGTGTGGTGCCAGCGCTCGCCCGGGGAGCACCCGGGCGAGGGCCATGCGGGGGACGGGCGGCGCCGTCGGGTCAGCCGACCACCTGGTCGAGGACCAGTGCGGCGCCGATCAGGAGCATCGCGACGCCCGAGAGCCGCGTGACGACCTGCGACGCGCCCGGCCGGGAACGCAGGACGTGGCGGGCCCCGAAGGCCACGAGGAGGTAGACCACCGCACAGCCCACCATGTGCACCGCGCCCAGCACGGCGATCTGCGCGCCGACCGGCCAGCGACCCGCGGGGTCGGTGAACTGCGGCAGCAGCGCCAGGAACAGCAGCAGGACCTTGGGGTTGAGCCCGCTCGTCCCGAGGCCCTTCGCGGCCTGACGCACCCACGACCCGGCGACGTCGTCCCCCGCCGTGACGGGTCCGCCCGGACGGACGAGCGTCGTCACGCCGAGCCACCCGATGTACGCCGCGCCCACCAGCGTCAGGACCGTGAGCAGGGCGGGGGAGCGGGACACCAGGACGCCGACCCCCGCCGCGACCACGAGCGCCGTGGCGAGGTGCCCGGCGAGCATCCCGCCCACCGCGGGCAGGACGGACCGGTGCCGCAGGCCGGCCGTGATCGCGTACGCCCAGTCGGCGCCGGGCGTCACGACGAAGAGCAGCGACACCAGCCAGAACGTGGCGATCGTGGCGACGGACATGGTTCCTCCCGAGCGTGGGCGCCGACGTCCGGCGCGAGAGAAACGTTAGGTCGGAACCGGCCAAAGGTGCTTCCAACTTCTTGCCCTCGATCGAGTCCGGGTGGAAGGATCTTGCGCATGGACGACATCGACCGGCAGATCCTTGCCGAGCTGCAGCAGGACGGCCGCCTCACGCTGACCGAGCTCGCCGAACGGGTCCGCCTCAGCGTCTCGCCGTGCCACCGGCGGCTCCGCGCGCTCGAACGCTCCGGGGTCGTCAGCGGCTACCGCGCGCATCTCGACGCGGCCTCGGTCGGGCTGACCTTCGAGGCGCTCCTCTTCGTGACCATGCAGTCGGCGACCCGGGACACGCTCGAGGCGTTCGAGACCGCGGTCGTCGAGGTTCCGAACGTCCTGCAGGCCCAGCGGCTCTTCGGGGACCCCGACTACCTGCTGCGCGTCGTGGCGAGCGACCTCCAGGGTTTCCAGGTGCTCTACGACGAGCGGCTCTCGACCCTGCCCGGCGTGATGCGCCTGAGCTCGACCCTCGTCATGAAGAGCGTCGTCGAGGACCGACCTCTGCCGCTCTAGCAGAGCGCGGCGCCGCAGACCGTCGGCCCAGCCCCGGTGGACGGGCGCCCGGACGCGTCCACCCGGGCGAGCGCCGCCGTCGGGCCCGCCCTGCCGGGCCGCGACGCGCGCCCTCACTATCCTGAGACCGTGCGCATCGACCTCCACACCCACTCCACGGCGTCCGACGGGACCGATGCTCCGGCGCGCGTCGTGGCGGACGCAGCCGCCGCAGGGCTCGACGTCGTCGCCCTGACCGACCACGACACGACGGCCGGCTGGGCCGACGCCGCGCGAGCGGCCACCCGCAACGGCATCGCGCTGGTGCGGGGCGCAGAGATCTCGGCCCGCGCCGGGCACGTCTCGGTGCACCTCCTGAGCTACCTGCACGACCCCACCCACCCCGACCTCCTGGCCGAGACCGAGCGCACGCGCGAGGACCGCATCTCGCGCGCGCGGCGCATGGTCGAGCGGATCGGCGAGGACTACCCGCTCACGTGGGAAGATGTCCTGTCGCAGACGCAGGAGGGGACCACGATCGGGCGGCCGCACATCGCGGACGCCCTGGTGGCCACCGGCCAGGTCAGCGACCGCTCGGCGGCATTCGCCACGATCCTGCACCCCGGCACCGGTTACTACGTGCCGCACTACGCACCCGACGTCCTGGACGCCGTGCGCGCCGTGCGCGCGGCGGGCGGCGTGCCCGTCTTCGCCCACCCGGGCGCCGACGGACGAGGACGCGTGGTGCCGGACGTGGTCATCGAGCAGATGGCCGACGCAGGACTGCTGGGGCTCGAGGTGCACCACCGCGACCACAGCGCACAGCAAGTTGCCCGCCTCGAGGACATCGCCCACACCCTGGGCCTGCTCGTGACGGGTTCGAGCGACTACCACGGGGCCGGCAAACCGAACCGGCTCGGCGAGAACACGACAGCACCACGAGTGCTGGAGACGATCGAGGAGCTAGGCACGTTGGACGTGATCCGATGACGGCGCGGGCGGTGGTGTCGTGAACGACATCATGGACCTGCGCCTCTTCACCGAGGTGTTCATCACGCTGTTCGTGATCATGGACCCTCCCGGGACGGTCCCCATCTTCCTGGGACTGACCAGCGCCATGGGCGCCAAGCAACGCAACCAGGCAGCCCGGACGGCGATCCTCGTCGCGTTCGGCGTGATCGTGTCGTTCGCGGTCTTCGGCCAGCAGATCCTCAACTACATGGGCATCTCGCTCCCGGCGCTCAAGGCGTCCGGCGGCCTGCTGCTCCTGCTGGTCGCGATGGAGCTGCTGACAGGCAAGATGGAGGAGCCGACGCCGTCGGGCAACAAGGGCGTCAACGTCGCCCTCGTCCCGCTCGGCACCCCGCTCCTGGCCGGGCCCGGTGCGATCGTCGCGACCATGGTCTTCGTCCAGCGCGCCGACGGGTCCGCCGCGGACTGGGTCGCGATCGCGGCCGGCGTCGTCGCCGTGCACCTCACGCTGTTCCTGGCGATGCGCTTCGCGAACGTCATCCACCGCGTCCTGGGCGACTCGGGCACGATCCTCGTGACCCGCATCGCGGGCCTGCTCCTCGCGGCCATCGCGGTGCAGCTCGTCGCGGACGCCGTCACGGCGTTCGTGCAGATGGCGAACTAGCCGCCTCTCGTCGACACGCCCGCGAGACCACCCGGTCTCGCGGGCGTCGTCATGCCCGACGACGTCGCTCCCCGAGGTGCGGGCGCTGCGGACCCGCGTGGGGGGCGTGGGGCATCTGGGGGTAATGTCCCCTCTCACGTCGGCGAGTGCGCCGGGTCGGGGCGGGTTCGTCGGGTTGCCCGCCCGGTAGAGGGGGACAGGAACATGGACGACGACGTCGTGGGAGCGGCTGACGAGGCGGCCGCCTGGCTCGACGCCTGGGGCGATCGGACCGACTACGAGGCGATGGGCGTCCCGGAGCTCGCGCGGGCCTATGTCGAGCACCTCGTCGACCTGAGAGGTGACCGGGCCGCGCGGCTGAGAGCCCTGGATGCCATCGGCGTGCACGACGAGGTGTTCTCACGGCTCGAGCAACCGAAGGGCAGGGGGAGTGGATGCTCGACACGCTCGCGCGATTCCATCCGCGTGAAGGGCGAGACATGGAGGAGACATGATCGAGATCGACCCAGAGGTGGACGCTGCGTACATCACGCTGCAGCCCATCGCTGAAGGGGCCGCGGTACGGCAGATCGTCGTGGAGGACGCGCGACTGTCGGGGGAGGTCGTCCTCGACCTCGACGCGGACGGGCGCCTGGTGGGAATCGAGCTCATCGGCTACCGGAGCTTGCTGGACGGCGCAGGCGACTGATCTGACCAGGCTCTCGGCCGACCGCGCCGTCGGCGCGGAGCGCACGCCGGGACGGGAGGGCTGCCGGTTCGCCGGATGCGTCCCGTGAGACCAGTATGAACAAAACGACCGTAACGTCAGATATGTGACATAGCCTCCTCACACTCGAACCGGCTTCCCGCCAGTGAGAGGGCCTGCCCGCAGGGGGCGTGGTCTGGGGTGGCTTCCGGCGTGCGCCGGAGCCCCGGCGTGTGGAGCACTGGCCGTGGCCTTTCTCGTGTCCTTCTCTGGAGTGCCCGGTGCGTGGCGGGCGGGTGTCGCGACCACGGCCGGGCTCGTCGCGGTGGCCGTCGGTTCGGTGGGCCTGCCGGCGGCGGCCGCCGAACCGGCTGCTCCGGCAGCCGCTGCGGCGCCCGCTGCGGCGCCCGTTCCCCGCACCGCGCCGGACGGCGCCTCGGCCATGGTGAACGCTCGCCTGGCGGACGACCGGGTCGAGGACCTGTCGCAGCGCACCGAGTCCTCGTCGACGTTCGCGCTGCCCGACGGCACCTGGCAGACCGCGATGTCGCTGTCTCCCGTGTGGGTCCGCACGGGTGGTGACGGGACCACGGAGGACGACTGGGCTCCGCTCGACGCAGACCTGCGCGATTCGCAGGACGGGCTGCTGCGCCCCGTCGCGCACCCGGGGGCCGTGACGCTCTCGGGTGGCGGCGCCCCGGACGCCGAGGGCGACTCGGTCGTCGCGACCCTGACCGACCCCGTGACCGGCGTGACCAGCGAGCTCACCTACCCAGGAGACCTGCCCAAGCCCACGATCAGCGGCCCGCGCGCGACCTACGTGGGCGTCGGGCCCGGGATCGACATGGTCGTCGACGTGACGGGCAGCGGGGTCGAGCAGTTCTTCGTCCTGCACGAGGCCCCCGCCGACCCGGCGGCCCTCGGGCTCCCGGTCGGGCTCTCGGCCGAGGGAGCGACGGCCGCGGAGGGCGCCGAGGGCATCGTGGACCTGACGACGCCGAGCGGCGAGGTGGCCGCGACGGTCGCCGACCCGCTCATGTGGGACGCGACGTACGACGAGCAGCTCGCCCACCCGGTGACCGAGAAGTGGTCGATCGAGGACGAGGCGCCGCTGTGGGCCGGGGCGCTCGCCGAGCTCGAAGCGCTCGAGAAGGAGGAGCCGGACGCCGAGGCCGACACTGACTCCGGTGAGTCCGAGCAGAAGGCCGCGCCCGCCGACCTGGGTGTCGTCGCCGAGGTGCCGACGACGGTCACTACGCAGGACTCCGCGGCGCAGCTCACGCTGACCCCCGGAGCAGAGTTCCTCGCGAGTGAGGACGTCGTCTACCCCGTGGTCATCGACCCCGCGGTCAACCTGGCGCTGCCCTGGGACACCCGGGTGCAGACCGATGCGACCCTCGAGCAGTCCAACGACGTCGAGCTCCGTGTCGGCACGTGGAACGGCACCGTGGTCGCGCGCTCGTTCATGAACGTGAACACGGGTGCCATCAAGGGCAAGAAGATCACCGCGGCCTCGCTCAACCTGTGGATGTTCCACTCGTACTCGTGCACCCCGCGTTCGTGGGAGGTGTGGTCCACGGGGCTCGCCGACGGCACGACGGTCTGGACCAAGCAGCCCGCCTGGGGCACCAAGTACGCGACCTCGACGGTGACCAAGGGCCACTCGACGCCGTGCGCCGACGGGTGGGCCGAGGTCGACATCAAGAACCTCGCCCAGGCGTGGGCGGACAACGCGCCCGTCGTGCAGGGCCTAGGTCTGCGCTCGACGTCGGAGACGGACAAGCTCGGCTGGAAGCGGTTCAACTCGACCAACGCCGCCACGGGCAAGCCGACGATCGTGGTCACCTACGGCGGCCAGCCCGACACCCCGTCGCACGCCTACCTCGGTGGCGGGCAGTTCCAGTGGTACCGCGACCCCGCAGGGACCAAGCACCTCTACATGAAGACGGCCAAGCCCACGCTGTCGGCCAAGGTGACCGACCCCGACGGCGGGCAGGTCACCGGGCGCTTCAGCATGCTCTCGGGCACGACGCCCGTGTGGGACAAGGTCGCCGGGACCACCGTCGCGTCCGGCGCGAAGTCCGTCTTCACGCCCTCAGCGAGCACCCCGGCGCTCACCGAGGGCGGGACGTACACGCAACAGGTCTGGGCCGACGACGGCACACAGCTCTCCCGGGTGATGCAGCCCTGGACGTTCGTCGTCGACACGACGGCCCCCGCGAAGCCGGCGCTCACCGCGAGCGGCTACACCGACGGGCAGTGGAAGGACGCCGTCCCGGCAGAGAACACGTTCACCTTCTCCACGACCGCGACCGACGTGCCCTCCTTCGAGTACTCGCTCGACGGCGGCGCCTGGACGCAGGTCGCGGCATCGGGCGCGACCCCGACCGCGACGCTCGCGTGGAACCCCACGAGCGGCGGGCACACGTTCGCCGTGCGCGCGATCGACAAGGCCGGCTGGGCCTCGCCCGTGAGCACGTTCAGCTTCGGCGCGGGAGGCGTGGCACTCGCAGCCCCGTCGTCGGGCCTGAAGTCGACCGACGCCTTCCAGGTCAAGGCGAGCGCACCGCCTGCGGGCGGGGGGACGGTCACCCCGTCGATCTGGTGGCGAGTTGCCGGGAGCGCTGAGCCGACGGACTTCGACCCGGCCAAGGGCTCGACCACGGGCTGGACCAAGGCCAAGGACCTGCCCGCCATCGCCGCGGGCGCCGAGGCGGCCGTGAAGACCGACTGGTCCGCCGCGTCCGCCGCGAAGAGCATCGGCAAGGACCGTGTGCCGCTCTTGCTCGACACGCAGGTCTGCTTCACCTACTCCGCGACCGGAGCAGTGCGCTGCACCTGGACCAACGACCCCGCGGGACGCTCGAGCGTGGTCCGCGTGCCGCACGCGTTCGGCGACAGCTACCCGACGGCCGAGGCCGGTCCCGGCCAGGTAGCCCTGTGGACCGGTGAGTTCAACACCTCGGCGACCGACGTCTCGGTCCCCGGGTACGTGGGCGACCTCTCGCTCTCGCGCACCTACTCGTCGCAGGCAGGCACCGACGACACCTCGGTCTTCGGCCCTGGGTGGCGAGCCTCGTTCGACGGCACGGACATCGGCATCGCGGGCTTCGAGGTCGTGGACGGCACCGACGTCGACGGCACCGTCTCGCTCGTCGACGGCGAGGGAGGCGCCATGGTGTTCCGCCAGCCGGGCGGCACGCAGGTCGCGATGAAGATCGGTGAGTACACGCCCGCCGACGAGGACACCACCACGAGCGGCGCCAAGCTGGCGCTGGCCGGCGCCGGGTCGTCCGCGACCCTCACGTTCACGCAGGACGACGGGACCGTCACGACGTTCACGTTCTCCGACGCGGTGGGCGGCAAGCGGATCTGGCTGCCGACCTCGGTCACCGAGCCGGGCGCGGCCGGGAAGACGACGTTCACGCGGGACGCCGCGACCAAGAACATCACGCGCATCCTCGCGCCCGTGCCGCCCGGGGTCTCGTGCCCAGCGACGGGCCCGCTCAACCCCGGCTGCCGGGCCATCTCGATCTCCTACGGCACGACGACGGCGGGCCCCGAGGTCGCGGGTCAGGTCAAGTCCGTGAGCTACGAGGCGTTCAACCCGGACAAGGCCGGGGGAGCGGGCATGGACTCCGTGGTCGTCGCGACCTACGCGTACGACGCCGCCAAGCGCCTCGCGAAGGTGAACGACCCGCGCAACGGGCTGAGTGCCGCATACGAGTACGCGGGTACCTCGACCTCGGGCCAGCCTCTCCTGACCAAGGTCACACCGTCTGGGCTCGCGCCGATCACGCTCGCCTACGGGACCTCCTCGCAGGACACCTCGGCGCTGCTCACCGTGGACCGGGCACCGGCCACGGCCGGTGGCAACGCGACGCGTCTGGCCCGGTTCGTCTACGGGATCGACCCGGGTGCGACGAACACCGCGCTGCCCGCGCTCAAGGCCGCCGACGTGGCGGCCTGGGGGCAGCCCAAGGCGCCGACGTACGGTGCGGCCGTGTTCTCGGCCGACCGCCAGCAGGTCGCGGGGTCTTCGCCAGGTGACGTCGCGGCCGCCGACTGGCCGTTCGCCGACCTGCAGTACACCGACGCCGACGGCCGCGTGGTCAACACCGCTGCGCACGGTGCCGGGGACTGGCAGGTCACCGCCGACCGCTTCGACGCGGGCGGCCGGGTGATCCACCAGCTCGACCAGCGCGCCACGGCGCAGCTGCGGTCGATCGCGACCACGGGCGCCCCCTCGGCCGCGGTGGTCGACTCGTACGCGACCATCACGCGCTACAACGCCGACATCACGGCGCCCGCCGCGATCACGCACGACGGCGGCACCATCGCCGCGGGTACGGTCCTCACCCCGGCGGGCACTCTCGTGACCGACGTGTGGGAGCCCGCGCGCGAGACCAACAACGGGTTGGTGCGCAAGCACACGCGCACTGATTACGACGAGGGCGCGCCCAACTCCGGCGTCAACCCCAAGACCGGCCTGGCTTACCGCCTGCCCACCACCACGACCGTGACCGAGGCCAGTGACCTCACGGGATCCGCCGACGTCACCGTCCCGGTCGCGACCGGCGAGCCGGTCGTGTCGCAGGCCAGCGCAGGGTACGACGCGATCGACGGCAAGCCCACGACCGACCCGACCTCGGGCTGGTACCTCGGGCAGGCCACGCGCGCGACGACCGTCATGGGCGCCGGGGTGGCGGACATCGTCGCGAGCACCCGGTACGACGCCGAGGGCAAGGTCGTCGAGGCCCGCCGACCCGGTTCGAACGGGAGCGACACGGGCACGAAGCTCTCGGGCTACTACACGGCAGGAGCGCAGACCGGCGTGTTCGCTGCGTGCGGCGCCAAGCCCGAGTGGGCAGGGCTCCCGTGCGCGACGCGCACCGCGGAGAGCGCCACGACGCTGCCAGTCGAGAGCACGACCCGCTACTCGATGTACCTCGCGGTGCGCGAGGCCGTCGAGACGCACGGTGGAGCGACACGCACCTCGACCACGGAGTACGACGCCGCAGGTCGCCCTACCCTCGCCCGCACCGCGGCGACGGGGCTGGCCGGTTCGACGCCCGTCGCGGACACCCGCACGGTTTACGATCCGGCCACGGGCCTCGCCTCTGCGGTGGCGTCGCTCGACGCCGCGGGCAACGAGACCGCGCGCATCGAGACCGGGTACGACAGGTGGGGTCGCGGCACGACCTACAAGGCCGCGGACGGCGCCACGACGACCACGACGTTCGACGCCGCGGGGCGCGTGGCCACGGTCGCGGACCCGCTCCGCACCGTCCAGTACGGCTACGACTCGGACACCGAGCACCGGGGCTTCCCGACGTCGGTCACGATCCCCGGGACCGGGACCTTCACGGCGACATACGACGCGACCGGCTCGATGGTCAGCCAGTCCCTCCTGGGTCGCGCCACGCAGCGCGTGACGTACGACCGGGCCGGTGAGGTCACGGGGCTCGACTACACCTCGCCCGTGGGGAGCGCCGAGGTCTCGCTCCTGTCCTGGGACCTCGTGTCGGACGTCCTGGGGCGGACCACGAGCACGACGAGCACCGCGCCGTCGGGCCGCGAGCGGGTGCAGAAGTACGCCTTCGACCGCGCCGAGCGGCTCGTCGGGGTCGAGGACACGTCGGACGCGACCTGCACGACCCGGACCTACGGTTTCGACGAGCGCGGCAACCGCCTGAACCAGACCAGCGCGACGCGTGGCGCGGCCTGCGACTCGCCAACCACCGCGACGACGACCAAGACCTGGGCGTTCGACCGGGCCGACCGTGTCCAGTCGGGCGCGACCGTCAACGGCGCCGCGTCGGGGACGGGGTACGTCTACGACCAGCTCGGTCGCCAGACCAACATGCCCGCAGTCGACTCCCCGCAGGGAGTGGGCGCTGGTGACCTGACGGTCGGCTACTACGACACCGACGCCGCGAGGTCCCTGACCCAGAACGGGCAGACGACCACGTACGCGCTCGACCCCGCGGGTCGGCGGGCGACCGCCACCACGACGGGCACCGGGGCGGGCACGCTGGTGCGGCACTACACCGACACGTCCGACAACCCCGGGTACGCGGTCAAGACCACAGGCACGGGTACGCCGGTCACGACCTGGTTCGGGGCGTCGCTCGGCGGTGACCTGGGGGTCGAGATCACCGGGGATGTCGCCTCCTTGACGCTCGCGGACCCGTTGGGGTCGGTCGCGACGCAGGTCGCGATCCCGGCTGCCGGGCAGGCACTGCAGATCGGCTCCGTGGGCGCCTACGACGAGTACGGCAACGTGCTCGCGAACGTGAACCAGACCGGGGCCGTGAACTACGGTTGGCTCGGTGCCAAGGAGCGAGCTCTCGACTCCACTGGGCTGACCCTCATGGGGGCCCGGCTCTACAACCCGGGCAGCGGGCTCTTCACGAGCGTCGACCCGGTCGAGGGTGGCAACACCACCGCCTACGCCTACCCGCAAGACCCAATTTCTAAGAATGACATTTCTGGACTCCGGAGCGGCAAGCAGCGCTCATCGCCCCGCGCCTACACCGACGCAGAAGCAAAAGCGGCAGCGCTTAAGGCCGCGGGGGTTGGGAGCTACAGCCGCTCAGACTATGCCGCTTACAAGCAAAAGAAGAAGTACAATGACAAAATCTCAGGATCGGCCAACGTCCAAAAGCGGGCCGAAAGAGGTAAGAGTCAGAGTTCAGGGGGCTCACGAGGGAAGAATGGACCCAAAACCACCCTGCAGTTCCGCGGCGGCGGCTTCGGCAGCGGGCGAGGCGGCGCGGGCGGATTGGGAGGTTTGGGGGCTGGCGGCGGCGCGCGCAACTTGTTCCGGTAACTACTCTCGAGCGGACGCAAACCATGCATGACAATTATGAGCTCAATCTTTTCCCAAGTCTACATTTCACGATGGCCATGCCCGATGGGCCCGACAGCAAAGATCTGCCCATGTTGCTTGAGCGGCTCGCGGCGGAGCTTCGCAAACTCGCACCCCCCCTCTTGAGCGTCGTTGCTATTACATATGAATTGACTTGGGGTGACGATGATGAACTTCAGCCTAGCTTTACCGTAGTCATCGACAACCCTGACGGAGGAAAGCGCTGATACGCGGGCCCGCATTATGGCGGTTCGCACGGATGAGTCGGAGTGATCACCCACTTCCTGGACTGACTCGGGTCGGCTCTTGACATGTTCCGCTTTCTCGAGGGGGGACTTCCAGTGCACTCTGGCGATGGCTCGTGTCGACTCCCGCGGCGTTCGTGGTGCTGACGCAATGCTCTGCTGGCCTTCGTGAACTGCGCGCATCCGACGATTGACGACAGGAGACATGCGTGAGGTACCGCGTCTACACCTGCTTGACGACGGTGATCACCACCAACCGCGCCGAGGCGAACGTTCTCCCGGCCGGTGCGGCGGTGTTCACGACATCTCGCGCCGAGGCGCGTCGCCTCATGCACGCATCTGGCCTGCGCGGAAAGCCAGAGGCCGGGCGGCCTTTCGAGCTGGCGATCCAGCACCCCGACGTCGTGGTGTGGCAAACCGTGGACCAGGCGGAACGATCGCCTGACGAGTGGAACGTCGGGATCACGGTGGCGGAGTACGTCGAGAGAGGCGGCATATGAAGGCGCCTTCTTCGAGGAGTCTCGCCGGGTCGAGGCGTCGCTCGCCTCCGTCGAGATCTGGGGCCCGGCCTCTCGCCTGCCGGCCATCGTGAGACCGATTCCACCCGATTCGTTACCTCATCGAGACGGCTGACCCGCGTCGCCGCACCCCTGGTCGCCCCTAGGGTGGACGTCAGGAGCGGGCGAGCCTTCTCCGGTCATGAGTTACGAAGGAGTGCTGATGAACTCGCCAGGTCGCCGTCGACCCGCCGCCCTCACCGCGGGGGTCCTCGCCACGATCCTTGCCGCGACGCTGCTCACGGCCTGCACGGCCGAGGAGAGCGCGGTCCCGTCGCTCGGCCTGGGACTCGTCCCCGTGCCGAGCGACGTGAGCGTCGGCGAGGGCGAGGGATTCGCCCTCACCGCGGACTCGACGATCGCCCTGGTCACCCCCGAGGTCATGGCGCCCGAGGTCTACGGCGTGGGCGAGGAGCTCGCCGAGTACCTGGGCACCGCGACGGGCTTCGAGCTGCCGCTGGGCCCGGCCGTCGACGGCGCGGCGGGCGAGATCCGGCTGGAGCTCGTCCCGGATGCCGAGGTCGCCTGGGACCGGAACGGTGCGCTCGACGACCCGGCGGTCGACGCGTACGAGCTCACGGTCGACGAGGACCAGGTCGTCCTGAAGGCGGCCGCGCCCCCCGGCCTGTTCCGCGGCGTCCAGACGCTGCGCCAGCTCTTCCCGCCGGAGATCGAGTCGACCACCGTCCAGGATGCACCCGCGAGCGGCTGGACCGCCCCGGCCGTCACGATCACCGACGCGCCCCGCTTCGCCTACCGGGGTGCGATGCTCGACGTGGCCCGCCGCTTCTACCCGGTCGAGTCCGTCAAGCGCTTCATCGACCACGCGTCGACCTACAAGCTCAACGCGCTCCACCTGCACCTCACGGACGACCAGGGCTGGCGCATCGCCGTCGACGCCCTGCCCCAGCTCACCGAGATCGGCTCCACGACCCAGGAGTGGTGGGAGCCGGGCAGCGGCGAGGGCGAGCGCTGGTACTACACCGCCGAGGAGTACGCGGAGATCGTCGCCTACGCGGGCGAGAAGTTCATGACGGTCGTCCCGGAGATCGACGGCCCCGGCCACACGCTCGCGGCCCAGGCGTCGCTCGGTTCGCTGACGTGCGACGGCGTGCCCACGGCGCAGTACTGGGGGCCTGAGGTCAACAATCCCGTGGTCTGCTCGAGCGACGAGAACATGGGCAACGTCCAAGCGTTCCTCCAGACCGTCCTCGCGTCCGTCGCGGGGCAGAACCCCGGACCGTACCTGCACCTGGGCGGCGACGAGGCACCGAGCCCTCCCGGCTGGTACGAGAACTACGCCGAGGCCGCGAACGAGATCGCGACCGGTCACGGCAAGACCGTGATCGGCTGGCACCAGTGGGGCGCGGCCGAGGCGCTGCCGCCGGGCACGCTCATCCAGTACTGGGGCGTGGGGGAGCGGCTGCGCCCGATCATCGGCGGCGAGGCGACCAACGCCGACCTGGTCGACGTGCAGGACGCCCTCGGCCTGGGCGCGCGGCTCATCATGTCGCCGGCGGACCGCACCTACCTCGACATGAAGTACGACCAGGACACCCCGTACGGCCTGGAGTGGGCCGCGCAGATCACGCTCGAGGAGGCGTACGACTGGGACCCCGCGACCGAGCTCACCTCGCCGGACGGGAAGAGTGCCCTGGCCGACGAGTCCGACATGGCCGGCGTCGAGGTCCTGCTCTGGTCGGACCGCTC
Organism: Oerskovia jenensis; assembly: GCF_016907235.1. Classification (NCBI taxonomy): domain Bacteria; kingdom Bacillati; phylum Actinomycetota; class Actinomycetes; order Micrococcales; family Cellulomonadaceae; genus Oerskovia; species Oerskovia jenensis. The sequence continues at coordinate 1,173,824 of NZ_JAFBBO010000001.1, read as the reverse complement.
CTACCCGGACAGCCTCGCGGGCCCGCCGTCCGGACCCGAGGTGTTCGTGCCCGTCGACCAGTACGCCGACTTCATGCTCTTCCCGCGCCTGCCCGCGACGGCCGAGGTCGCGTGGTCCGACCAGGCCGACCGCAGCTACCCGGACTTCCGCGACCGGCTCGTCCAGGTGTCCCCACGCTGGACCGCGGCGGGCATCGGGTGGAACGAGGTCTCGGACGTCGACTGGACCCCGTGAGGAGACCGACGCCAGGCCCTACCAGGCACCCGGGTCCGGCTCGGGAGCGGTGAAGGTGACCCGACCGTCGTCGGACACCACGAGGCCCGGGTTGTGCGCGACCTCCCAGCGGAATCCGTCCGGGTCCGCGAAGTACCCCGAGTAGCCACCCCACACGCGTACCTGCGCATGCACGACGACGGAGCCTCCTGCGGCGACCGCGCTCGCCAGGACGTCGTCCACCTCGGCGGGGGAGCCGACGTTGTGCGCGAGCGCGACGGGAGCGACGTGCCCCGGCGAATGCTCGGGGCCGTGGTGCGCCTCGTGGACGCCCGGGCCGGCCTCTTCGAGGAGGTCGGCGCGGCGCCACAGCGAGAGCAGCAGGCCGTGACCGACCTGGAGGAACACGACCTCGTCCGGGACCTCGTTGACCGGCTCCCAGCCCAGGCCGTCGACGTAGAAGGCGCGCGCCCGGGCGACGTCGCGCACCCCCAGGGTGATCAGACTGACGCGAGGTTCCATGGACCCACGCTAGACCCGACCCGCGGGACGTGCCCCGACGAGGTCTGCGGGCGAGGGGCCGACCCCGCGGCACCGCCGCCCGCCCCGGGAGACGGCGGCGGGCCGCCGCTCCGTGGAGCGACGGCCCGTCGTCAGGTCAGGCGACGTGGTCGGGGATCATCCCGCCGAAGCCGGTGCCCCGGAGGCGTCCGACGCCCCACCGCGCGTGCGGCGGCGGTTGCGCTGGCGGCGCGGACGCTCGGGAGCGCCCTCGCCCGAGACCCCTGCGGACGGAGCCTCGGCGCGCGGAGCCTGCGTGGCGTCGGTGGACCCTGCGGAGGCCGAGGAGCGCTGCGCGCCCTCACCGCTGCGGCCACCCTCGCGGCCGCCGGAGCGCGACCCGCTGCGACCGCTGTCGCGGCTGCCCGAACGACCAGCGTCGCTCAAGCCCGAACGGCCCGCGTCGCGGCCTGCGTCACGGCCACCGCGGGAGGGCGCACCGCCGCGCTTGCCGGTCTCGCCCAGGTCCTCGAGCTTCTCGGCGTCCAGGCCCGCGCGCGTCTGCGCGGACTTGGGCAGGCGACCCTTGGTGCCCTGGGGGATGTTGAGGTCCGAGTACAGGTGCGGGGACGTCGAGTACGTCTCGACGGGCTCCGGGATGTTCAGGTCCAGGGCCTTGTTGATCAGGCCCCAGCGCGGCACGTCGTCCCAGTCGACGAACGTGACGGCCGTGCCCTTGTTGCCCGCGCGGCCCGTACGGCCCGTGCGGTGCAGGTAGGTCTTCTCGTCCTCGGGGCACTGGTAGTTCACGACGTGCGTGACGTCGTCGACGTCGATGCCTCGGGCCGCGACGTCGGTCGCGACGAGGACGTCGATCTTGCCCGAGCGGAAGGCGCGCAGCGCCTGCTCGCGGGCGCCCTGGCCCAGGTCGCCGTGGATCGCGCCCGACGCGAAGCCGCGGTCGGCGAGCTCGTCGGCCACCTTGGCGGCCGTGCGCTTGGTGCGCGCGAACACGATCGTCAGGCCGCGGCCCTCCGACTGGAGGATGCGCGCGAGGACCTCGACCTTGTCGAGCGCGTGCGCGCGGTAGACGACCTGCTTGATGTTCTTGACGGTCTGGCCGCCGTCGTCCGGGTCGTTGGCCCGGATGTGGGTGGGCTGCGTCATGTAGCGGCGGGCCATCGAGACGACCGCGCCCGGCATGGTCGCCGAGAACAGCATGGTGTGGCGGGCGGCGGGCGTGCGCGAGAGAAGCTTCTCGACGTCGGGCAGGAAGCCCAGGTCGAGCATCTCGTCGGCCTCGTCGAGCACGACGCAGCGAGCGCGCGTGAGGTTGAGGTGCCCCTGGTTCATGAGGTCGATCATGCGACCCGGGGTCCCGACGACGACCTCGACGCCCGCGTTGAGCGTCGCGATCTGCGGCTCGTACGCACGGCCGCCGTAGAGCTGGATGATGCGGACGCTGCGCTTGGCCGACGCGGCCTCGAGGTCGCCGGCGACCTGGACGGCGAGCTCGCGGGTCGGGACGATGACGAGGGCCTGCGGCTTGCCCGGCGCGGGGAGCTGGTCGAAGCCCTCCTCGCCCGGTGCGACGACGCGGTGCAGGAGCGGGACGCCGAAGCCGAGCGTCTTGCCGGTACCGGTCTTGGCCTGGCCGATGATGTCGTGCCCCGACATCGCGACCGGCAGGGTCATGGCCTGGATGGGGAACGGGTGCGTGATGCCCGCATCGGCCAGGGCCTCGACGATCTCCGGGCGGACGCCGAAGTCCGCGAAGGAGACGTCCTTGGCCTGGATGGTCGAGGAGAGCGTGCCCTGTGCTTCGTCGGCAGGGGTCTCGGCAGAGGGGAGGTCGAGCTCGGTGGGCTCGATGGGAGTTTCGGTGGTGGTCACTGGTGCCTCGTGGTTCTGATGTCTGGCTCGAGGCGCCGCACGTGCGTGATCGACCCGACGGTTCGGCGGGTCCACGATGCTCCGGGAAGTCCCAGGCAGGTACGGTCTCTCGCGCCTAGTGGCCGGCAGCCGATCGTGGGTATTCGCCGCGAGGACGTCGTCGGGGGTCGTCGGCCGTGAGGCGCGAACCCCGGTTCCGCCCGCGCGCACCGACCGAGGTCGGCGTCGTGCAGTGTCGTTCGCAAGTCTTTCGGCACGGGGTGGGGCTCTTCAGCACCCACCGGGGCCGGGGGATTCGGACGACCGGGCAACCGATGTACCCACCCATAGTATCGGACTGCTCCCGCTGGACCCGTCATCACCCGTCTTGTCATGTTTCATGTCGTGGCCGGTGGAGGCCGCTCGACTATTCTGGCCGGATGAGCGAGCTTCAGCACCACGACCTGTCCGACGGTACGGCCAGGCTCGCGACCGACCGCGACGTGATCGGCCTCCTGGGTCTCATCGCGTACACCGAGCTCGCGACGTTCGGGCGGCTGGCAGCCGATGCGGCGAACGCGCCGACCCTCGCCCAGCGCCACCAGCTCTCGCGCCACGCGGGCAAGATGCTGGCCCGGCACGAGCGGGTCCTGGAGCGCATCGCGGACCTGGGCGGCGACCCCGAGGCGGAGATGGGCGCCTTCGACGGGATCTTCGACGACTTCGAGAACCGCACCCCGTCGAGCACGTGGTGGGAGGGAGTCCTCAAGGGGTACGTGGGGCACGGTGTGGCCGACGACTTCTGCCGGCTCGCCGCGGACGGGCTCGACGACCAGTCGCGCGCCCTGGTCCTGGAGATCCTCTCGGACGGCGTCGACTCGGAGCGCTCGGCCACCGTCATCGCCGACGCCGCCGCCGCGGACCCGGTGCTCGCGTCGCGCCTCGCGCTGTGGGGCCGTCGACTCGTGGGCGAGGCGCTCGGGCTCGTGCAGACGCTGCTCGCCGAGCGCGAGGGTCTGAGCCGGCTCCTCGCGGACGGCGCAGGCCACCGCACCGAGTCGGGGACGCCCGGCCCTGCCGACGTGACGGGCACCGCAGCGGACCGCCAGGCCTGGGTCTTCTCACAGCTCACGGCGGAGCACACGCGCCGTATGGGTCGGTTGGGCCTCGCGGCCTGAGCGGTTCGGAAGAGCCTCGCGGCCTGAGCGGTCCACGCAGCCTCGCGGCCCGTGAGACGACGAGAGCGGGGCCCCGGCTGTCTCAGCCAGGGCCCCGCTCTCGTGTGCTGCGCGAGTCGTCAGAGCGAGCCGAAGCCCACCCGACGCTGCTCCTCGGTGCCGATCTCGACGTAGCCGATCGACGCCGTCGGGACGATGACGCGGCGTCCGCGCGAGTCGAGCAGCTCGAGGGCCGGCCCGCCGGCCAGGGCCGCAGAGACGGCGGCGGCCACGGTCTCCGTGGTCTCCTCCGTCTCGATCACGAGCTCGCGGGCCAGGTTCTGCACACCGATGGTGACTTCCACGTGATTCTCCTTCGCGAGCGTCGCCCGCGGGTGATCCCGCCGGCCACTTGTCGACAACTCCTCCGATACTAACGAGATTCCCGAGCGCCCTGGGTGCTCCCGCGCTGGTGGCGGCGCGGGAGGGGGCCGGGCGGGCGTCAGCGGTCGCGGCGGAGCATCCCGTGGACCCCGCGCCACGCGAGCGCAGGCACGAGCCGGGTGAGTTCCTCGTCGGTCACGTCGGTGCCCGTGCGCGCGGCCTCTCCCGCTGCGTTGCGTGCGATCGCGGTGCAGGTGCGGGCGACGACGATCGCCTCGTGCTCGGTGAGCGACGTCAGCCGACCGAGGACGAGGGCGAACTCGCGCGCGTTGACCTCGTCGGGTTCGAGCACGCGGGCGCGGACGCCCGGGTCGCGCATGACGTCGGACTCGAACAGGAGACCCGCGGACGGTCCGGCGGTGCGGGCGTAGTCGACGTAGGCCCGCACGATGGCCTCGATCACGGCGAGCCCGTCCACGGCGAGGGCGTCGACGTCCGCGGGGGAGACGCCCGGCGCCGCGGAGCGGAACGGTGCGAGGACGGTGCGGACCGAGGCCACGAGGGCGACGCCCTGCTGGTCGACGAGCGCGAGGTACAGGTCGAGCTTGGACGGGAAGTGCCGGTAGAGGACGGGCTTGCTGACCCCGGCGCCGTCGGCGATGTCGTCCATGGTGATGTGGTGGTAGCCGTGGTCGGAGAACAGGCGTTCGGCGATGGTGAGCAGCTGCGCCCGCCGTTCGCCCCTGGGCATGCGTGCGCGCACGGTCCCGCTGCTTCGCTGCTCCGCTGTGACCCCCGACATGCGGCGATAGTACGGGCAGCGGAGAGGTGGCGTGGCCGGCGATGCGATCATGGACACGTGAATGCACCAGGAGCGCCCGTCGACGGTTGGAGGGGCCCCCTGGGGGATGGTCCGGATCGTGGTGAAGTCGCAGGTCAGGCGACCTTTCCCGGCCCGACGGCGCCACGTGCGCCGCGTGGTGCGCGCGCCCGGGCGCGGCTCGGGAGCGCGCGTCGGCGCGGGATGCGGCGTGGTCCGGCGACCGCCTTCGTCGTGGTCGGTGTCCTGGGCGGGCTGGGGGCCGGGGTCCTCGGGGTGGGCTCCCTGGTCCCCGGTGCCCCGGCGGGGCCCGTGGCTCCTGCGGCCTCCGGTGCGCCGGAGAGCGGGGGAGGGGACGCCGTCGGGCAGCAGGCCGCGCCCGAGGCGACGGGTCCTGGCGCCACAGGCGCGACCCCGGGGACGGACGGCGCGGTCGACGTGCGCTCCGAGGACACCGCGAGCCGTTCGGTCCGTGACCCGCAGCTCGGCCTCGACGGTCCGGGAACGCTGCCGCTGACCCTCGAACGGGTCGCCGAGGCGGGCTCCGGTCTGGTCGGGTCGGAGGTCGTGCCGGATCTGGGTGGCACGGTGGTGATCGTGCCGGCCGAGGTGCCGGCGCCCGGGGCGGGGACGGTCAAGAGGGTGCGCGTCGAGGTCGAGGAGGGGCTGCCGGTCGACGGCGAGACCTTCGCGACCGCGGTGCTCGCGACGCTCAACGATCCGCGGGGCTGGAGTGCCGTGGACGGGGTGACGTTCGCCCGGACCGGTGGTGAGGCGGACATCCGCGTCGTCCTGGCGAGCCCGGCGACCACCGACAGGCTGTGCGCCCCGCTCCAGACCGGGGGGACGTACTCGTGCGGTGTGACGGGCGCCGCGATCCTGAACTTCTCGCGCTGGGTCGACGGCGCGGCGGACTTCGGCACGGACCTGCCGCTGTACCGGCAGTACCTGGTGAACCACGAGGTCGGGCACGTGCTGGGTCACCGGCACGTGAGCTGCCCGGCCCCCGGTGCGCTCGCGCCCGTCATGGTCCAGCAGTCGATGTCGACCGAGGGCTGCCTGCCGAACGGGTGGCCGACCCTCTAGCCGTGCGGCGCCCGTGGCGGTGCGCGGCTCTGTGGGTGCCTCGTGGTGAGATCTTCGGGTGCTGCACCTGCCCGACCTCCGCCTCGTCCTGCCGGACACCGCTTCGGCGGCGCCCGTCCGGCTCGACGCGACCCAGCGGGCCGCGCTCGACGCGGCGCGCACCGAGCCCGCGACGCTCGTCGTGGGGGCGCCGGGGACGGGCAAGACGACCGTGGCCATCGAGGTGGCCGCACAGGCGCTGAGCGAAGGGGTCGACCCGGCGCGTGTCCTGGTCATCGCCGCGTCGCGACGCTCCGCGGCTGAGGTCCGTGACCGGTTGTCGGCGCGCGCGGACCGTACCGTCAGCGCGCCCATGGTGCGCACTGCCGCCGCTGCCGCGTTCGCGGTCCTGCGGGCGCGGGCTGCGGCGACCGGCGAACCGCCTCCGACCCTGATCTCCGGTCCCGAGCAGGACCTCCTGCTCGCCGAGCTCCTCGCGGGTCACCTCGACGGCGAGGGCGTGCCGCTGCGCCTGCCCGACGGCCTGCCGGAGGAGGTCCTGGCGCTGCGCGGCCTGCGCCAGGAGCTGCGCGACCTGCTCATGCGTGCGGCCGAGCGCGGTCTGACCCCCGCAGACCTCGACGACCTGGGCACGCAGCACGACCGCCCCGAGTGGCGGACCGCCGCGCAGGTCTACCAGGAGTACCTCGACGTGACCGCGCTGCGGGTGGGTACCCCGGACCTGGGCTCGCGCTACGACCCGGCAGTCGTGGTCGACGAGGCCGCCGAGGCCCTGCTCGCCTGGGAGGACGAGGTCACGGGCGCGCCTCGGCCCGGATGGGACGTGGTCGTGGTGGACGACTACCAGGAGGCCACGATCGCGACCGCACGCTTCTTGCGTGTGGTGCACGACGACGGCGCGCGCCTCGTCCTGCTCGCGGACCCGGACACCGCGGTGCAGACCTTCCGCGGCGCGAGCCCTGCCCTGGTCGGGCGGGCAGCGGCCCCGGTGCGGCGGCGCGCCGCGACGGGGGAGTTCGACGCCCGGGTCGAGGTCCTTGGCACCGCCTGGCGGCAGGAAGGCGACCTTCGCGACGTCACGCGGACCGTGACGACCCAGATCGGCACGGTCGCGGGTGCCGTCCACCGCGGTGCGGTGGCGTCCCCGGTCACCACCCCGGAGGACGGCGCGCCGCGCGGTGCCTCGGTCGCGCTGCTCGGCAGCGGCGCAGAGGAAGCCGCGTACGTGGCCCGCGAGCTGCGTGCCGAGCACCTGCTGCACGGCACCCCCTGGGGGCGCATGGCCGTGGTCTGCCGCGCCGGGGCCCAGCTCGCGACGCTGCGCCGTGCGCTCATCGCGGCCTCGGTGCCCGTCGGCATCCTCGGCTCGGACGTCCCGTTGCGCGAGGAACCCGCGGTCACGCCGTTGCTCGCGATCATGCGGGTCGCGGTCGGGTTGCCGCCCGCCGGGCGTTCGCGCGGCCTCGACGGCGTGCGCGGCGCGGCCGGGATCGACGACGCCGTGACCCGCGACGTGGGTGACCCTGCCGAGACGCTGATCGAGCGGGAGCCCGCCCGGTCCGACGAGCCGTCGCCCTTCGACGAGCTCGACCCCGTGACCGCCGCAGCCCTCGTGACGTCTCCCGTGGGCGGGCTGGACGTCGTCGCGCTGCGCCGGCTGCGTCGCGCCCTGCGCGCCGAGGAGCTCGGCTCGGGCGGCGGGCGCACCTCGGACGCGCTCCTGGTCGAGGTCCTGCTCGACGAGTCGCGCGCCGCGACGCTGCCCGCGAGCGTGCGCCGCGGCGCCGCGGCGGTCGCTCGCGTCATCACGGCCGGCCGCGAGGCCACGCGCGCCCCCGACGCGACCGCGCAGACCGTGCTCTGGGCGATCTGGAGCGCCACCCGGCTCTCGGACCGCTGGCGCGACGCCGCTCTGGGCGGGGGAGCGGTCGGTGCGCGCGCGGACCGGGACCTCGATGCGGTCCTCGCCCTCTTCCGCGCCGCCGAGACGTTCGTCGACCGCATGCCCGGCGCTCCGCCGTCGGCGTTCGTGGAGTACCTCGAGTCCCAGGACCTGCCCGCCGACTCGCTCGCGGCCCGTGCCGCGGGCACGGACTCGGTCGCCGCCCTGACCCCTGCGGGCGCGGCCGGACGCGAGTGGGACGTCGTGGTCGTGGCCGGGGTCCAGGACGGCGTGTGGCCGGACCTGCGGCTGCGTGACTCCTTGCTCGGCTCCGAGGCGCTCGTCGAGCTCCTCGCGGGGCGCTCGCAGGACGCGCACGGCCTGGGTCCGGACGCGCGGCGCGCCGTCCTCACGGACGAGCTGCGGTCCTTCGCGGTCGCGACCTCGCGCGCGACGCGACGCCTGCTCGTCACGGCCGTGAGCGACGTCGACGAGGTCCCCTCGCCGTTCGTCGACCTCGTGTGCCCGCCCGCGGGACCTGACGACACCGACGAGGGGCCGGGCGCGGTGCCCGGCGGCGACGACGGGGACGGGCCCGTGGGGTCCGACGAGGAGCGTGACCCGCGCCGCGTCGAGGTCGGGCAACCGCTCGACCTGCGCGGGCTCGTCGCCTCGGCGCGCAGCCTGCTCGTCGAGGAGGTCGTGAAGGCGTCGCCCGAGGTGCCCGCACCTTCCGCGCGGTCGGCTGCCCCTGGTGGGCGGCGCGGCGTCGACGACTCCGCGGACTCTGCGGACCCCGCGCGCGCCGACGACCTCGCGGAGCTCCTCGCCGACCTGGCGCTCGCGGGCGTCGGGGAGGCACGGCCCGAGTCCTGGTACGGCGTCAACCCGGTCTCCAGCACCGAACCCCTGTGGGGTCCCGAGGACACGGTCATGATCTCGCCGTCCAAGGTCGAGTCGGTGAGCAGGTGCGCGCTGCGCTGGGCCGTGGAGAGCGCGGGCGGCACGGCTCCCGACGCGACCGCGCAGTCGCTCGGCAACCTGGTCCACTCGATCGCGCAGGAGGCGCCGCGCGGGACGCACTCCGAGCTCGCGGCCGAGCTGGACCGCCGCTGGCCCGAGCTCGCGCTCACGCCCGGGTGGCCCGCGACGCAGACGCGCCACAAGGCCGAGGACATGGTCGGCCGACTCGCCGGGTACCTTCAGGCCGCGGGTGAGCCGCTGCTCGTCGAGGCCCCGTTCGAGCTCGAGATCGGCCGGGCCGTGCTGCGCGGGGTCATCGACCGGGTCGAGGACGCCGGGGACGGCGCGGTGCGGGTCGCGGACCTCAAGACGGGCAAGACCAAGCCGTCGGTCGCGGAGGCCGTGACCAACCCTCAGCTCGGCACCTACCAGCTCGCGGTGGAGGGCGGGGTGCTCGACCTGCCCGACGGCACCCGCAGCGCCGGCGCACAGCTCGTGTTCGTGGGCGACGGCAAGGACGCGGGCCTGCGGACGCAGCCCGCGCTCGAGCCCGAGCCCGACGGCACGAGCTGGGCGCGCGAGCTCGTCGAGGACGTCGCGGACACCATGGCCGACTCGGTGTTCACGGCCCGCGAGAACAAGCTGTGCTCGGTGTGCCCCGTGCGCCGCTCCTGCCCCCTCATGACGGAAGGCCGCCAGGTGATCGCATGAGCGCCGAGTCGCTGTTCGACGACGTCGCCCTCGGGGCGGTCGGGCTGCCCTCCGGGGCGGGCGCCGCGGCGGGCACCCACGGGCTGCCCGAGCCGCGTTTCTCCGCGGTGCGGATCGCCGAGATGCTGGGGCGTCCGCGACCCACCGACGAGCAGGTCGCCGTGATCGAGGCGCCCCTCGCGCCGCTGCTCGTCGTGGCCGGTGCCGGGTCGGGCAAGACCGAGACCATGGCCGCGCGCGTCGTGTGGCTCATCGCGAACGAGTGGGTCGCCAAGGAGGCCGTGCTCGGGCTGACCTTCACGCGCAAGGCCGCGGGCGAGCTCGCCGAGCGTGTCCAGTCCCGCCTCGTGCAGCTCGACCGGGCGCTGGGCAAGGACGGCGCCGCGCTGTCGATGCTGGACCGTCCCGCGATCTCGACGTACAACTCGTACGCGGCCTCGCTCGTGGGGGACCACGCGCTGCGCATCGGCATCGAGCCCGGCGCCCGGTTGCTCTCGGAGGCGAGCCAGTGGCAGCTCGCGGCGGAGGTCGTCGAGAGCTGGGCGGGGGACCTCCAGACCGAGGCCGCGTTCTCGACGGTCGTCGGCGCCGTACTGTCGCTGTCCGGTGCGCTGAGCGAGCACCTGCTGAGCCCCGACGAGGCACGCGCGGGCATCACGGGCATCGTCGACACCATCCTGGCGACGCCGCTCGGTGGCAAGCGCACCGAGCACTACGCCGAGGTCAAGCGGCTTCTCGGCTCGCTCGGGGAACGCCACCGGCTGCTCGACGTCGTCGAGACGTACCGGGAGCGCAAACGGACGTCGGACTCGCTCGACTTCGGGGACCAGGTCGCGATCGCGGCCCGCCTCGCGCGGGACGTCCCTGCGGTCGGGGCGGGGGAGCGAGCCCGGTACGGCGTGGTGCTGCTCGACGAGTACCAGGACACGTCGTACGCGCAGGTCGAGCTCCTGTGCGCGCTGTTCGGCGGGCACCCCGTCACGGCCGTGGGCGACCCGAACCAGTCGATCTACGGGTGGCGCGGCGCGAGCGCGTCGGGGCTGGCACGGTTCCCCGAGCGGTTCCGCGCGACGGGACCGGGCAGCACGGGCGCGCCCGCGGACGTGCAGTACCTCAGCACGTCCTGGCGCAACGACCGGGCCGTCCTGGCCGCGGCCAACGTCACGGCCGCGCCGCTGCGCGAGGGCGCCACGCGCGTGCCCGTGCCGCAGCTCGACGAGCGGCCCGGTGCGGGCCGCGGCGTCGTGACCGGGGTCTACGCGGCGACGCTCGAGGAGGAGGCCGCCGCGGTAGCGGACTTCGTCGCCGAACGGTGGCGTCCGCGCACGCGCCGCCAGGAACGCGTGACCGCCGCGGTGCTGTGCCGCGCTCGCTCGCAGTTCCTCGCGATGGAGGTCGCGCTGCGCGCCAAGGGGTTGCCGGTCGAGGTCGTGGGCCTGGGCGGCCTGCTCTCGACGCCCGAGGTCGTGGACCTCGTCGCGCTCCTGGAGGTCGCGCACGACCCGTCGCGCGGCGACTCGCTCATGCGCGTCCTCACGGGTCCGCGCCTCAACCTGGGTGCCGCGGACCTGCACGCGCTCAGCAGCTGGGCGGCGGACCTGGCGCGCCGGGACGCGGCGCGCCGCCCGTCGTCGCTGGACGCGCCGGGCGCGGCGGGTGACGGCGGCCCCGACGCCGGAGCCTCCGCCGGTCCGTCGGGTGCGGACACTGCGGGCGAGGCGGAGCTTCCCGGTGTCGCCGCGGACGGGACGCTCACCGTGGTCGAGGGTGACGTGGTCGACCACCGGTCGATCGTCGACGCGCTCGACGACCTGCCCGGCCCCGGGCACGCCGCTCGGGACGGGCGCGTGCTGACCGGGGCGGGGCACGCGCGGCTGAGCGCGCTCGCGAAGGTCCTGCGCGACCTGCGCGGGCAGACGTACCTGTCGTTGCCCGAGCTCGTGACGCAGGCCGAGCGTGCGCTGGGCCTCGACATCGAGGTCGCGACCGCTGCGACGCTCGCGGCGGGCGGGTTCGGCGAGGAGGTCGGCGACCGGGGGCGCGCGCACCTCGACGCGTTCCGGGACGTCGCGGCGACGTTCTCGCAGTCCGCGGACCTGCCGACTCTCGGCGCGTTCCTCGCGTGGCTCGGCACGGCCGGCTCGCAGGAGCGGGGCCTCGACCTGCCCGTGCGCGAACCCGACCCGGACGCGGTGCAGATCATCACGGTGCACGCCTCCAAGGGGCTGGAGTGGGACGTCGTCGCGGTGCCCGGCATGGTCGACGGGATCTTCCCCAACACGGCCGTGGGCGACAAGGGGCCGACGGACAGTGGCTGGTTCACGGGCCTGGGCAACCTCCCGTACCCGTTGCGCGGCGACGCCGAGGACCTGCCCGTCTTCGGCTACGAGGTCGCCGAGGACGCCAAGGACCTCGACGGCCGTCGCAAGGAGTTCCTCGCGGCGAGCGGAGAGCACCAGGTCGACGAGGAGCGCCGCCTCGCCTACGTCGCGTTCACGCGTGCCCGCGCCGAGCTGCTGCTCGCCGGGTCCTGGTGGCGTGACGCGACCAAGCCGCGCACACCCTCGCCGTTCCTCGTGGAGCTCGCCGAGGCCGGGATCATCAGCGACGCCGACTGGGCCGGCATCCCCGACAAGGACGAGAGCAACCCTCGGGACGAGCTGGTCCACGAGGCGCTCTGGCCGCGGGCGGAGCGTGGAGCGTCCGGTGCCGACGCCGTCGGGCCCCCCGACGATGCCGTGGCGACCGGTCCGGACGGGGCCGGACCGCGCGCACGCGAGCTCGTGCGGGCCGCCGCGGACAGGGTCAGGGCGCAGATCGACGCACGGGTGTCCCGTGCGGGAGACGGCTGGGTGTCGGAGGGGCGTGTGCCGCTGCTCGACGCGTCCGGCACGGACCTGCGCGAGCTCGCGCGCATCCTGCTCGAGGAACGCGACCGCCGCGACGCCCGGAGCAGCGAGATCACGTTCCCCGCGCACATCTCGGCGTCGGGGCTCGTGCGTCTTGCTGCGGACCGCGACGAGTACGCGCTGCACCTGCGACGTCCCGTGCCCGCGCAGCCCACGGTGCACGCGCGCCGCGGCACGCAGTTCCACCTGTGGGCCGAGCAGTACTTCACGTCGTCGTCGCTGCTCGACGTCGACGACCTGCCCGGGGCCGACGACGAGGACATCTCGCCGGACCTGGACCTCGACGCGCTCCAGCAGACGTTCCTCGCCTCGGAGTGGGCGGGGCGCACCCCGCTCGCCGTGGAGGTCGACGTCGAGACACCCGTGGGCGGCATCATGTTCCGCTCGCGCATCGACGCGGTCTTCCCCGAGGGCCCCGAGCACGCGGGAGGTGCGACGGACGCCGTCGTGGTCGTGGACTGGAAGACGGGCAAGGCACCGCGCGACGCCGAGGCCCGGCGCACGCGCGAGGTCCAGCTCGCGGTCTACCGGCTCGCGTGGTCGCGCTGGTCCGGGCTGCCGGTCGACAAGGTCAACGCGGCGTTCTACTACCTGGGCTCGGACGAGACCGTGCGCCCCGAGCGGCTGCTGGACGCGGACGAGCTGGAGGCGCTGGTCGCGGGGAGTGGCGCATGATCGCGCCCTCCGTCTGCTCACGGGGACCCTCGCCGGGCATACTTCGGACATGACCGGACACGAAGGCCTGACGACGATCACGGTGTCGGCGAGACTTCGAGACGACCTCCACGCCTGGGCCTCGTCCCAGGGTGAGGCCTCTCTCGCGGGCGTGCTCGAGTCGCTGCTCGAACGTGCCATGGAGGACGAGGACCGGCGTGGCGTCGAACATGCTCAACCGTCGACTGGCGACCAGGACCGTGGCGCAGGGCTTGCGGACGCCCGCGGACGTGGGACGGACGCCATGACCTGGCCCGACCCGACGCTCGACGCGATCCGCACCAGGCAAGACCTGGCCCGGCACCTGATCGGACTGGCAGGCAGGCTGCGCGAAGGCGACGTCGTCGCGGAGAACTCCTCCCCGGAGTCCTTGATCGAAGCAGCCGGGCGCTGGACAGGATCGATGGACGGCTTCTTCGCGAACGTGATGAAGAGACCGGTTCCGAAGGACCCCGACTGGGCCATGGTCGCCGCGATCTTCCGGGCTGCGCTCGTCTACGACTAGGACGGGGCGGCGCGTAGGACGGTGCAGCGCGCGGCCCGATGCACAGAGACGAGAAGGTGAACAGTCGTATGGTCCACGGCATGCGATCGTGACCTCCTCCGCCGACGATCTGCCCGGAGGGCTGTCGGACCGGGCGCTTCGATTCGTGCGCGAGCTGACGTGGAGGACGGCGATGGCTGACGAGGCGATCGAACCGTGCTGGCCCGTCGGCTGGGACGCGGACCGGTCGGCCATGCTGTCGACGGCACGGCGGTTCGCCCGGCGCTACGAGGGACTCGACTTCGAGGTCGAGGGCGGCCCTCTCGAGGGATCGATCCTCCTGGGTGGCGGAGCACGTCCAACGGTGCGGCGCTCCCGCGAGGGGACTCCGATGCTCGATGCCGCACGCCACGACACGGCGCAGTGCCAGATCGTCCTCTCGGAAGGCGGGCAGGTCAGGTGCTCGTGGACGGACGAGCTCCATCTCCTCTTCGACTCGGTCGAGAGCTTCGTGGAGGACTGCGCGATCTGGCGTGAGCACCACGGGTGGTGGAACGCGGCGACGCTCAGCGATGACCCGGTGTCGATCCACTGCTTCTCGGTCAGCGTGCGACGGAGAGGGCCCGTCTCGACAGCGGGACCGACTGGCTGCTCGGCCGCGACGTTGCCGTCGCCTCGCATCGGTTCCTCACCGACATCGCCCCTCGCCAGACGGTCGTGCTCGCCCGTGACGAACGGGCGGCCATCGATGTCCGGCAGCTGCTGCGGACGAACGGCACGGACGCCCCGGTGGAACCCGGTCGATTCCGCTGGAGAGTGGGCGACTGACGTCATCGACGACCGCAGTCGGCGCGCGATCAGGGGCTCGCCATCGGGTCGGAGCGGGAGCCCTACCCGCCCTCGATCGGCAGCCACATCTCGGTCCTGATCTCGCCGGGTGCCCTGCCCGCCGGGAGGTCGAGGTACTGCTCGACGACGGGCCGGTCCGCGAGCGCGACACCGGCGTGCGGGACCCAGCACCCGAAGAACCACGAGTACTTCGCGGGCATGTCCGAGTACGGCCCTTGGTGCGTCAGCACGGCATAGGTCCCACCCTCGATCACGTACTCGTCGAGCTCGGCCGCGCCGTCGGCGAGAGGTCGCACCTCTGCCTGAGGGAGTTCGCCGGGCCGCTCGAAGCAGGCCCGTGACCGCATGTCCTCGACGGCGGTCGCGGTGGGGTCGGTGTGGAAGACCCCGAGATGGCGCTGCGCCGACCTGGGGTGCCCGTGCGCGGAGTACCAGACGGCGAGGTCGGTGAACGCCTGGTCGATCCCGAGGTAGGAGCCTCGGTGACGGACCGACAGGCAGGCGATCGGCTCGACGGCGCGGATCTCGACGTCGAACGCGCTCGGGTCCCGCCGCGTGACCGCGCGCCGGAAGCGCTCATGGGTCCCGACCGTGCGGTAGCGCGCGGGCGGCACGCCGTGGGCCGCGGTGAAGGCGCGGGTGAACGAGGAGACGTCGGGGTAGCCGCACAGCGCCGCGACCTGCGCGACCGGCGTCGTCGAGTTCGCGAGGAGGTCGCTCGCCCGCTGCATGCGCAGCCGACGCACGAGCGCCGCCAGCGTCTCGTCGAACGCCGAGGTGAACACGCGGTGGAAGTGGCGGGGCGACAGGCCCGCAACCTGGGCGAGGACGACGAGGTCGAGCGGCTCGGCGAGGTGGTCGTGGACGTGCGCGAGGACGACGTCGAACCGCTGCTCGTAGTCGATCCAGTGCTCTGCCCGCACGTCGTCCCCCTGTCAGGCCGCCGCGACGGCGTCGCCTGGAGGACGACGCTACCCGTGATCAGCGGACGCCGAGGTGGACCGCGACCGTGCCGTCGTCGGCATACAGCTCGTACTCGCACAGGAAGGTCTTCTCGGCGTCGTCGGACGCCCACGCGAGCTGCCACGCCTCGATGATGCGCGACGGGTCGTTCTCGGGAGCGGGGAACACCACGCGCCGCGAGCGCGGGATCGTGACGAGCGAGAGACCGGGCGGTGCTACGGAGCCCTCCGCGACCGGTGCCCCGATCGTGAAGGTGAAGGCGCCGTCGTTCGTCCGCCCTGCGTGCTCCAGGTCGGAGTACACGGCGTAGACGTCGCCGGACAACCGGCCGGGGACGCTCGCGAGCAGAGCGCCGGAGGTCACCTCGGCCCACAGCGCGGGGATGTCCTCGGCCGACCGGGCGGGGTCGGTGCGGACGTGGCGGCCCAGGATCGTGACGGGCTCGTTGACGTGGGTCGTGCGTTCTGTAGTGTCCATGGCGCCACCGTAGATCGGGGTGGTTGTGCGATTCGTGCCACGGTCGGACGCCGCTTCCTACCCCTCGTTCCCGCTCGTCACCTCGTCGAGGTCGATCAGCATGTCGACGGCGTCGTCGATCACGTCCTGGAGCCGGTGCCGCACGCCGTGCAGCAGCCAGCGGGCCAGCGCCAGCTCGCCCGCGAGCAGCGCCCGGTCGGTCAGGTGCGGGTCGGTGAGCTCGGTGCGGCGGAGCTGGTACGCCTCCATGATCGAGTCGATCGCCTCGGGAGGCGCCGCGACGAGCAGCCACGCGAGGTCGTCGGCCGGGTCCGCGACGCGCGCCTCGGCCCAGTCGGTGATGGCCACGACGCGCCCGCGCGCGACGAGCACCTGCTCGGTGCCCAGGTCGCCGTGCACGACGACGGGCTGGTACTTCCACAGCGACACGTCCTCGAGTGCGGCCTCCCAGCGGCGCAGGAGCCGGGCGGGCACCCGGCCGGTCTTGGCGGCCTCGTCGACCTCGGCGAGGCGCCGGTCGCGGTACTCGGCGGCCGTGTAGACGGGCAGGCCCGCGTTCTCGACGACCGAGTGCGGGAGCTCGTGCACCGCGGCGAGCACGCGACCCAGGTCGGCGGCGAGCCCGGGGCCGGGACGCAGGGTGTCGAGGTCGAGCGGCACCCCGCCGTAGCGGTGGTGCACGACGGCGCGCCCGCCCTCGGGCAGCAGCGCATAGCCCAGGACGTCGGGCACGGTGAACGACAGGACGCCCGTCGTCACGTAGTGGCGCAGCGAGTCCAGGAGCGCGGTCTCGGCTTCGAGGGCTGCGCCGGCCGCGAGGGTCCGCGGTGCTCGGACGACCCACTCCTGGCCGCCGCTGTCGGTGACGATCGCGACGTCGTCGTCGCCCGTTGCTTCGGACGGTCGCACGGACCGGACGTCGAGGCCGGGGACGGCCGCGGTCGCGAGTGCGGCGAGGTTGAGCGGTGAGCGTGGCACGCGTCCACGGTAGTCGGTGCGGGGCGGGCGGCGTCACCCGGACCGGAGCGTGTCCACCACGCGGACCCGCCGGGTGCCGTGCCGGCTCCGCGTGACCTACGGTCGACAGGTGACCGACCAGACCTCGCCCGCCGCCTCTCCCAGCCCTTTCGCCGCGCACCTCCCGCTCGCGCACTCGATGCTCGACCGTGCGGCGCACCGCCGGACCGAGGAGGGCCTGGTCGCGACGCTCCGCGCCGACCCGTCGACGCGCGTGGTGCTGCTGCACCGCGGTCGCCTCGCGACGGGCACGGAGGGCCTCGCGCTCGCGACGCCGCAGGAGGTCGCGGCCGTCCCCGAGCCGCACGCGGCCTCGGGCGACCACGGCAACACGCCGCGCTGGGTCTTCCTGGGCGAGGATGCGCCGTCGGGCACGTCCTTCCTGGCTCTCCTCCTGCCCGACGACGCCGACGACCTCGACCTCGACATCGAGGGCGTGGACCCCAAGGGGCCGCTGTCGGTCCTGGTGCGTGCGCACGAGTGGGCGGGGCTGCGCGAGCTCGCCTCGCGCCTGGGACCGCGCGACACGGGCCTGGCGACCGAGGCCGTCGCGCTCGCGGCCTGGCACGCGGCCAACGAGCGCTGCCCGCGCTGCGGCGAGCCGACCGTGCCCGTCGCGGCGGGCTGGGTGCGGCGTTGCGTCGCACAGGACGTCGAGCACTATCCGCGCACCGACCCGGCGGTCATCATGGCCGTCGTCGACCCGGGCGCGGGACCGGGCGAGGACCGGCTCCTGCTGGGCCACGCGGCGCACTGGCCGGAGGGCCGCTTCTCGACGCTCGCGGGCTACGTCGAGCCGGGTGAGGGGCTCGAGCAGGCCGTGCGGCGCGAGGTCGCCGAGGAGGTCGGCGTCACGGTCGGGGAGGTCGTCTACCGCGCGAGCCAGCCGTGGCCGTTCCCGGCCTCGCTCATGCTGGGCTTCACGGCCACGGCGCTCACGACGGACGTCCGGCCCGACGGCGAGGAGGTCACCGACGCGCGCTGGTTCACCCGGGAGCAGCTCGCCGAGGCGACGGAGAGCGGGGACGTGAGGCTGCCGAGCCGTTCGTCGATCGCTCGGGCGCTCATCGAGGAGTGGTTCGGCGGTCCGCTCACGGGGGAGTGAGCGACCGCGGGCCCGTCCAGGGTGCTCGACGGGCCGATCCTCGATGCCCTGCCTACGGTGGACGCACCGGCTCGTCCACCCTGAGGAGTGAGCATGAACCCGTCGATCAGCATTCTCTTCCGTGCGATCCCGCTGGTGATGGGGGCGGTGTGCCTCGCGTTCGGGCTCTACGTCCTGTCCGGCGGTGACGACGCGAACCACTTCGTCGCAGGTCACGTCAACGTGGCTCTGACCGCGATCTGCATCGCGCTGTTCACGACCGCCGCGACGATCATCCGCCAGCTCGTCCACCGGTACGGTCGCGTCTGGGCCGTCGCGCTGCCCGTGCTCGGATACGCGGTGGCTCTCGCGACCATGATCTGGGGCGTCACGATCATCGGCCGGGGCGACGAGCCGCAGTTCGTCGTGGCCGGGCACGTGGTGCTCGGCATCGGGTTCATCACGGGGTGCGTGAGCACCGTGGCCACGGCGTCGACCAAGTTCGTGCTCATCCAGAAGAGCGCGGCTCTTCCCGTCGGAGGCGGCGCGCCGGACGGCGCCTACCCGCGCGGGACGGGAACCCTGCTGATCGCGATCCCCGCCCTGTTCGCGGTGGCCGGTCTCGTCGTGGCGGCGACGCTCTACGCGCGCGGCGGCAACGCGGCCCTGGTCGCGGGCAACGTCATGGTCGGCCTGTCGCTCATCTGTTCCGCACTCGTCGCGCTCGTCGCGAGCATCGTGCGCCAGGTCCGCAACGAGTTCGGCGACGCCGAACGCTACCGCTGGGCGTGGTGGGTCGTCGCGATGGGGACCATCAACGTGACCCTGGGGCTCGTGGTGCTCTTCAGCTCGGACGACCCGGCGCGCCTGGCCCCGGGCACGGTGCTGATCGGCCTGGGTCTCATCTGCTTCAGCATCCTGTCCAAGGTGCTGCTGCTCGCGCTCGTGTGGCGCCAGGTCTTCGCGCTCGCCAACCGCATACCCATCATCCCGGTGGCCACGGCGCTCGCGTGCCTGTTCTTCGCGGCGTTCCTCTTCGAAGCGACCCTGACCGAGCCGGGCTTCTTCGTCGGCGCGCACGTCCTGGTGGGGCTCGGTGCGGTCTGCTTCACGCTCTTCTCGATCGTGTCGATCCTCGAGGCGGGGACCTCGAAGTAGCCGTTCGGCACGACCTGGGCGCTGGAGCGGGTCGGACGAGGAGCGCGGCCCGAGGACGGCAGAAGGCCCCGGACTCCGGTCCGGGGCCTTCTGCGCTGACGTGCCGCGCGGTGCGTGCGGGGTCCGTCAGGGGCGAGGGGAGGTCAGACCGCGAGGCGCTCCTTGACCTGGGCGAGCGACGGGTTGGTCGCCGCGGTGCCGTCCGGGAAGACCACGGTCGGGACCGTCTGGTTGCCCCCGTTGACCTGCTCGACGTACGCCGCGCTCTCGGGGTGCTCCTCGATGTTCACCTCGGTGTACCCGATGCCCGCGGAGTCGAGCTGGGTCTTCAGGCGACGGCAGTAGCCGCACCAGGTCGTCGAGTACATGACGATCGATCCGGCGTCGGGGGTGGTCGGGGCCGTGGCCATCGGTGCTCCTTCGTTCGCGGGACCCGGCGGAGAGCGCGGGCCGACGACCGGCCCGGGGTGCGAGACCCGGGAGGTGTCGTCGTGGGGAACGTCCGCACGGGTCGGGTTGTTCCCGGTGCGTGACGCCAGGTGCCGGACAGGGATCCTGGCGTCGTCCGCCCCTGGGCGGGACACCGCCCGCGAGCAGGCTCGGCCACGCCCGCCGCCCCGAGAGGAGCATCCGACCCTGTGGAGAATGGCACCCGTTGTCGGCGGTGGCTGAGAGAATCGACGTGATGCCGAACGAGTCAGCGGACCAGATCCTCGAAGCCCTCGACCCCGACCAGCGTGATGTCGCCCTCGCGCTGCACGGTCCCGTCTGCGTGCTCGCGGGCGCGGGCACGGGCAAGACGCGCGCCATCACGCACCGGATCGCGTACGGGGTGCGCACGGGCGCCTACACGCCGACGAGCGTCCTGGCCGTGACGTTCACGGCCCGTGCCGCGGGCGAGATGCGCACGCGACTGCGCGAGCTGGGCGCGACGGGCGTCCAGGCGCGGACCTTCCACGCGGCGGCGCTGCGACAGCTCAGCTACTTCTGGCCCAAGGTCGTGGGTGGCGCCCCGCCGCGCATCCTCGAGTACAAGGCGTCGGTGGTCGGGGAGGCGGCGCGCAGGCTCGGGCTCGGCGTGGACCGGATCGCGGTCCGCGACCTGTCCTCGGAGGTCGAGTGGTCCAAGGTCTCGCTCGTCACGGCCGACGACTACGTGAAGGCGTGCGCGGCGATCGACCGGCCGGCGCCCGCGGGCTACGACCACCAGACCGTCGCGCGGCTCATCGCCTCCTACGAGGAGGTCAAGACCGAGCGGTCGGTCATCGACTTCGAGGACGTCCTGCTCATGCTCGGCGACATGCTGGCCTCGCAGGGAGCCATGGCCGACGAGGTGCGCCGCCAGTACCGCCACTTCGTGGTCGACGAGTACCAGGACGTGTCGCCGCTCCAGCAGTTCGTGCTCGACCAGTGGCTGGGCGGGCGCAAGGAGCTGTGCGTGGTCGGCGACCCGTCGCAGACGATCTACTCCTTCACGGGCGCCACGCCCCACCACCTGCTCACGTTCCCCACCAAGTACCCGGGCGCCCAGGTCGTCAGGCTCGTCCGCGACTACCGGTCCACGCCCCAGGTCGTGACGCTCGCGAACCAGCTCCTGGCACGAGCGGGGCGTCGCGGGGGAGCGCACCAGGCGCTCGAGCTCGTCGCCCAGCGGCCGTCCGGCCCACCCGTGGCGTACGTCGCGTACGACGACGACGAGGCCGAGGCCAAGGGCATCGCCGCGCAGATCGGTCGCCTCCTGGCTGCCGGGACGCGAGCGAGCGAGATCGCGATCCTGTACCGCACCAACGCCCAGTCGGAGGGTTTCGAGCAGGCGCTCGCGGACGCGGGCATCGCCTATCTCGTCCGAGGGGGCGAGCGTTTCTTCCAGCGCAAGGAGGTCCGTGACGCGATCGTGCTGCTGCGCGGCGCGGCGCGGTCCGCGGACCCGCAGGTCCCCATGCCGGAGACGGTCCGGGACGTCCTGATCACGGCGGGCTGGGCGAACGAGCCCCCGTCGGCGCGTGGTGCGGCGCGTGAACGGTGGGAGTCCATGCAAGCCCTGGTCGCCCTGGCCGACGACGTCGCGCGCGTCGCGCCGGACGGTGCACCGCCCACGGTGGTCTCGTTCGTCGCGGAGCTCGACGAGCGCGCCTCGGCCCAGCACGCGCCCACGGTCGAGGGGGTCACGCTCGCGTCGTTGCACGCCGCCAAGGGCCTGGAGTGGGATGCGGTCTTCCTCGCGGGCATGAGCGAGGGCCTCATGCCCATCTCGCTCGCGGAGACCGACGAGGCGGTCGCCGAGGAGCGTCGCCTGCTGTACGTGGGCATCACGCGTGCGCGTGAGCACCTGCAGGTGTCGTTCGGGCGCTCCCGCAACCCTGGTGGGCGTGCGTCGCGTCGTCGGACGCGCTTCCTCGACGGCCTGTGGCCCGACGACGAGCAGTCGCGCTCCCCGCGTCGTAGCCGCGCGAACCAGAACAAGGTCCACCTCACGGGCGAGTACGACCAGGCGCTGTTCGAGCAGCTCCGCGAGTGGCGGATGTCGGTCGCGCACGAGACGGACAAGCCGGCGTTCACGATCCTGGTCGACGGCACGCTCGCGGCGATCGCCGAGACCCGGCCCGCCTCGGTGCCGGACCTGGCGAGGATCAACGGGATCGGGCCGGCCAAGATCGAGAAGTACGGTGCGACGCTGCTGGACATCGTGGCGCGTTCCGCGGGCTGATTCCGGTGCGATCACGGGCTTCTTCGGGGCTCGAGAAAACTCGTCGAAAGAAGTTCGTCAAATAAGTTGTGCGTCCTTCCGAGGGCGGCATATGGTTCAGGAGTCCTTGTAGGAGAGACGCGCGCCGAGAGGCGGGCGTTCGACGGAGATGGGAGGTGGGCTTGGTGAAGCAGATCCTGACGGCGAGCCCGACACATGTGTCGGCCGATCCGATCAACCGCGCACGGCGCGGCGGATCCCTCGTCATCCGCCCCGTTCCCGACTCCGCACTGAGGACGTCGCCGGTCTAGTCACCGACGCACCCTTCTCAGGCCGCGGAGTCCACCTGGACCCGCGGCCTTCGTGTTTCTCCGAATGCGATCGTCTTCCCGGTCAGCCGTCCACCATCCCCGGACGCCACGACCACCTGCGGGTCCTGTGACAAAGAAGTTCACACGCAGATCAGGACATCACTGGAGGACATCGTGCGGCTCACCGCGCTGCTCGACAACATCACTGCCCAGGGCGGATCCGGCCCCTGGACACCCCACCAACCCCTCACCACCCCTCTCGGTTCCTCGGACGCGGCCGAGTTCGACCGGCTCCTCGCCGGTCTGCTGCCCTGCCGCACGAACGACCCCGAGCTCTGGTTCGCCGAGCAGTCGACGCAGGTCGAGCAGGCCAAGGCGCTGTGCCAGGCCTGCCCGCTCGTCGCCGGTTGCCTGGCGGGTGCGATCGAGCGCCAGGAGCCCTGGGGCGTCTGGGGCGGCGAGGTCTTCGTCGACGGAGCCGTCGTCGCCCGCAAGCGTGGGCGTGGGCGGCCGAGCAAGGCCGAGGTCCTCGCCCGCCAGGCGGAGGAGGCGGCGCGTGCCGCCGCTCTCGAGTCGCAGGACTCCGTCTCCGCGTCATCGGCGGCCTGACATGGTCGCCGCGACTCTCAGGTCCGAGCACCCGCATCGCGGGTGGCTCACCACCTCGCGCAGCCTCGGCACGGCATCGGGAACAGCGATCTCGATGCAGGCCGTGGCTGCGCGGGGTGTCAGCCCGTCGAGGTGCGCGAGCACCTGGCTCGCGGCGATCGCCGCGCCGACGGCTGCCAGCGTGGTCTCCTCGACGTCGAGGACCTCCCGCTGAGGGTCTCGTAGCTGGTCCGCGAGCTGCGGCCACTGCGGGTCGAGGTCGGCGCGATGCCCCTCGACGCACCGGACGCACGGCGTCCTTCCCGGCCGGACGAACGGTCCGACCACCACATCCGCTTCCCGCACCACGACCGGTAGGTGCGCGGTCCCGTCGCCCGTGAGCTGTCCGTACCGCTCGGGGCGCAGCACCCGGTGCTCGACGACCACGACGACGTCGGGCCGTCCCTCGTGCGGCGACACCCATCGCGCGGCCTCGACGAGGTGGCCACGCACGTCGGGGGCGAGGTCCGTCAGGATCCTCGCGGCTGCTTCTCCTCGCGCCCGCCCGACGTCCCGTGACCGGTAGCCGCCGAGCCCGACGTCCGTCGCCTGGACCGGCGCGGCGTCGTCGAGCAGGAGCGTGCCCACGCCCGCGGTGGCGAGCACGACCGCGATCCCCAGGCCCAGCCTCCCGAGCCCTTCGACACCGACGCTCGCGCGGGCGCGGTGGGCGAGGGTCGTCCGTCCGCTCCCGTCGGGCCGCAGGAGGGACAGCGTCGGAGCGTCCGCTCCGCCGTGGGCGGGCGCGACGACGTGAGGTGATTCTGCGTCCGGCGGCCCGACGACGAGGAGCGCCTCGTGGAGGTGGCGCACGATCTCCAGTTGTCGCACGGGCGTGACGGCGAACCGGGCAGGCGGCGCGTGCAGGAGGGCCCGCCCCGAGCGGTGGTGGTCGAGGAGCCAGGCGACCTCGTGGTCGGCGAGACCGCTCAGGTGCACGCTCCAGCGCTCGTCGGTGCCGTACTGGAGCACTCCGGGTCCTCGACGGAGCACGACGGTCCTCGGGCGGAGGCGCACGGGGAAGAGGGGGGCGTCGTCCATGGGGCTCCTCGGCTGGTGCGGGTCCTGCGGGACCAGTCTGGGGCCGCAGGAGGTGCCTTCCACGGTTCTCCACAGGACCGTCTTCCTCGCCAAGACTTGACCAGTTCTCGACGATACTGCGCAGACTTGCGGGGGAACTCTCGGCGTGGGCTATGGCACATGTCAGGCGGAGCCACTACGGTCTGTGCCGTGGCCTACGAAGCCGAGCGAGGCGCCGCGAAGAGCGGCGAGACGTACGTCGAGGTGCGCCGGAGCCGTCGCCGCAAGAGCACGGTCAGCGCCTACCGCGACGGGGACCGTACGATCGTGTCGATCCCCGCGCGGTTCACGCGTGCCCAGGAACGCGAATGGGTGCAGCGCATGCTGGACCGGCTCGCGGACAAGGAGCGGCGCCGCCGCCCCTCCGACGACGAGCTCGTGGCTCGCGCCACCGAGCTGTCCGCGAAGTACCTGGACGGCAGGGCGCACCCGACGAGCGTGCGCTGGTCGAGCAACCAGGGTCGTCGCTGGGGGTCGTGCACCTTGATCGACGGCAGCATCCGCATCTCGACGCGGGTGCGGGGCATGCCCGAGTGGGTGCTCGACTACGTGCTGCTGCACGAGCTCGCCCACCTGCTGCACGCGGGGCACGGCCCGGGGTTCTGGGCGCTCCTCGAGTCGTACCCGCGGACCGAGCGGGCCAAGGGGTTTCTCGAGGGGGTCTCGTTCAGCCGTGACGGCGCGGCCCCGGACGCCCCGGGGAGTCCCGACGACGTCGAGGACTCCCCGCCGCACGTCGAGATCGAGGCCCACCCGACGCTGCCGGGGGCGCCGTCCCCGTCCGCCGAGGAGGGTGGCGCGAGCCCCGCGCCCGACCGGCACGCCGTGCCGGCCAGGCGGGTCGCGCAGGGGCCCGAGCGGGAGCCCGCCCGCTAGTCGCGGGCGGACCGCTAGTCGCGGGGCGAGCCGTCCGGCTCGGTCTCCGTGTCGTCCGTCGGTCCGGTCGGCTCCGACGGACCGGGGCCCTGGGAGCCCTCGGCCTCGCTGAAGATGTCGGCCAGCGCCTTGTCGAGGTCGCTCTGCTCCTCCTGGACCTCGGTGCGCCGCGTCTGGTACCCGGCAGGGTCGTCGAGGTCGAGCGGGCTGGGCAGCAGGTCCGGGTGGTCCCACACACCGTCACGGGCGTCGGGTCCGCCCTGCGCCGCGATGAGCGCCCACAGCGTCGCGGCGTCGCGCGAGCGCCGCGGCCGCAGCTCCAGCCCCACGAGCGTCGAGAAGATCTGCTCGGCCGGGCCGCCCGCGGCGCGTCGGCGGCGGAGCATCTCGCGCAGCGGCACGGCGTGCGGGAGGTGGGGGAGCGCCGCCTGCGCGCTGACCTCGTCGACCCACCCCTCGACCAGGGCGAGCGCGGTCTCGAGCCGCAGCAGGGTGGCCTTCTGCTCGTCGGTGTTCTGCAGACCGAACACGCCACCGGACAGTGCCTGCTGGAGTGCTCCCGTGTCCGTCACGTCGATGTCGGAGAGCTGCGACTCGAGCGCGTCGAGGTCGATCGTGATGCCGCGGGCGTACGCCTCGACGAGTCCGAGCAGGTGCGCGCGGAGCCAGCTCACGTGCGTGAAGAGGCGCGCGTGGGCCGCCTCGCGCAGCGCGAGGAAGAGCCGGATCTCCTCGACCGGGGCGTCGAGCCCCTCGGCGAACGCGGCGACGTTCGTGGGCAGGAGGGCCGTCGCGGGCTCGTCGAGCAGAGGCAGGCCGATGTCCGTGACCCCGAAGACCTCGCGGGACATGGTTCCCGTGGCCTGACCGATCTGCATGCCGAACACCGCGGAGCCGAGCCGCCGCATCATCTGCGCGGGGTCGAAGTCCGCCCCGAGCGCACCCGTGGGGAGCCCGGGGAGGCCGAAGCCGGCACCGGGTCCCTCGTCCCCGCCGGGGAGCTGGTCGCGCAGCACGGTCGAGAGCGCGTCCGCGACGGACGCGGCCACGGGGGCCGCGAGCGCGTTCCACGCCGGGAGCGTCTTCTCGACCCACTCGGAGCGGCTCCACGCGTAGCGCTTGCCGCCCGCCGGTGGCAGGTCGGTGACGGCATCGAGCCACAGCTCGGCCACCGACAGGGCCTCGGTCGCGGACCGGACCTGCGCCGGGGTCAGCGACGGGTCGCCCTCGGCGACCGCGACCTGGCGCGCGATGTCGTGCGCGACGTCCGTGTTGACCGGGCCGTCGCCCGAGCTCGCGAGGAGTCGCTGCACCTGCGCGAGGACGTGCTTCATCGTGGCAGGGTCGTTGCTGAGTCCGCTGCCTGCAGCCAGGGCTGCCGGGTCGAGGCCGCGGGCACGCAGCTCGCGCAGGGCCTCGTCGGCGTCCGCGCCGAACATGGAACGCAGGAGCTCTTCCCACTGCGCGTCGGGCTGGTCGCCCGCGCCGGAGGCGAACTCGTCGGGCGGTTGGCTGCTCATCGGGGTCTCCTCGGGATAGCGTCAGGAATCACCGTAACCACATTCGCGGACGGACGAGGGGGGTCGAGGCATGTCGGAGGGCCCGGTTCGCTCACGGCGCAGCGCGGACGACGCTCGCACGCCGACCGAGCCTGTCGAGCGCCACGTACCCGGGGAAGGCTCGGGCGAGGCGGCACCCGGCGCCGTCGTCGTCGTCGGCGAGGGGCGCGTCGCCGCGCTCCTGCGCGCTGCGCTCGGCGGCCGCGGGCCCGAGAACGCGCCCGCCGAGGCCAACGACCTGTCGGCGCCGTGGGTCGAGGGGGCCCGGACGCTCGTGGTCGTCGCGCCCGCCGGGGAGTTCGGCGTCAGGACCGCCAAGGGCGAGACGAGGCGTTCGCACCTGGTCGAGCAGGCGCAGCACGTCGGACGGGCTGCGGTGCGGCACGGGATCGAGCAGGTCGTGGCCGTCACGTCCGCGACGGTGCACGGCGCGAGCGCCGATCGTCCCGACATCGAGGACGACGACCCGGTCTCGCCCGACGCGGCGGGGTTCGTCGCGGACCTGGTGGCGTTCGAGGAGGCCCTGGCCGCGGCCGTCGACGACCAGTCTGCGGAGCACCGCAGCGCGGGGTCGCCGTCGGTCCGTCTCGCGGTGCTGCGGCCCGCGATGGTCGTCGGTCCGGGTGTCGACACGATCCTGACCCGGCACTTCGAGGCCCCGCGGCTCCTGACCGTCAAGGGCAGCGACCGCCCCTGGCAGCTCCTGCACACGGACGACCTGGCCTCGGCGGTCCGGGTCGTCGAGGCGCGCGGCCTGTCCGGGACGTTCACGGTCGGGGCGCTCACGGACGGCGAGCCCGACGTCGTGACGCCCGCCGAGCTCGTCGAGCGCACGGGGCTCGCGAACGTGACGCTGCCCGCGGCGACCGCGTTCGGCGCCGCCGAGCGCCTGCACCGGGTGGGCGTCCTGCCGTCCCCGGCGAGCGACCTGGCCTACGTGGTGCACCCGTGGACCGTCACGGCCAGCGGCCTGCGCGCCGCCGGGTGGAAGCCGACGTGGTCGAGCGCCGAGAGCGTCGACGTCCTCATGGAGGGCGTCCGGGGGCGGATCGCGCTCGTCGGGCGCCGGGTGGGCGGCCGCGACGCGGCCGCGCTCGGGGCCGCGGGAGCCGCGGTCGCGCTGCTGGGCACCGCGGCGATCTGGCGTCAGGCCCGACGGCGGTGAGTCACCGTCCGTCGTGACGTCCCGTCCCGCGCCCGTGCGACGTCGCCACGCGAGGCGGACCGGGCCGCTCGCGGTGAGCGACGCCGTCGGGCCGCGGGCTCCCGACGGACAACCAGCGGACGTCCAGGATTCTCGGGGATGATAGCGACGTGACAGAACCGTTCGCGCCCCGAGACCCGCACGAGCCTGCGGCCGCAGCCGACCCGTTCGGCCCCGCACCGGACGAGGACTACACGCCCCCGCCCGTGACGCGCCGCTCGCTCACGCTCGGCATCTCCGTGCTGGCCACGACCCTCCTGGTCGCTGGCCTGGCCGTCATGCCCGCGCCGTACGTCGTGCGTTCGCCGGGACCCACGCAGGACACGCTCGGCGAGCAGAAGGGCCAGGACCTCATCCAGATCGAGGGCGCCGAGACCTACGACTCGACGGGGGAGCTGCTGCTCACCACGGTCTCGGTCGCGGGCGGACCCGGCTACCCGGCGAACCTCGTCCAGGTCGTCGAGGGGTGGGCCGAGACGTCTCGTTCGGTGCGTCCCGTCGAGGAGACGTTCCCGCGTGACGTGACCAAGGAGCAGAGCGAGCAGGAGAGCCAGCAGGAGATGCTCTCCTCGCAGGAGACGGCGACTGTCGCGGCGTTGACCGAGCTGGGCTACGAGGTGCCGGCGACCCTCACGATCCAGGGCGCCGCGAAGGGCACGGGCGCCGAGGGGGTCGTCGAGGCCGGGGACGTCATCACGACCGTGAACGGCAAGGACGTCGTGACGTACCAGGACCTCATCGACGAGCTCGCGACCGTGACGCCGGGGGACGACGTCGTGCTCGGCGTCGAGCGGGGCGGCGAGAGCGAGGACCTCACGATCACCACGCAGGACGTCGACGGCAAGGCGGTCCTCGGGGTCTTCATCGACCCGGCGTTCGAGCTGCCGATCGACGTCACGATCCAGATCGAGGACATCGGTGGTCCCAGCGCGGGGACCATGTTCGCGCTCGGGATCATCGACCGGCTCACGCCCGAGGACGAGGCCGACGGCACCGTGATCGCGGGGACCGGGACCATGAGCGTCGAGGGGAACGTGGGTCCCATCGGCGGCATCCAGCAGAAGCTCTACGGCGCCGTGCGCGACAAGGCCACGTGGTTCCTCGCGCCCGCGGCGAACTGCGACGAGGTCGTGGGCAACGTGCCCGAGGGGCTCAACGTCGTCAAGGTCTCGACGCTCTCCGAGGCCCGCGACGCGATGGTCGCGATCGGTGCGGGCGAGGGCGAGAGCCTGCCGACGTGCTCGTGACGCGGCGGTCGCCGGTCCGCCGGGGTGCGCCCGGGCGCTGAGCCCGGCCCCGGACCACCGGGCGACCGACCCCGCGACCACCTCACGACGCTGCACGACCCGAGGGCCGGACGACCACGTCGTCCGGCCCTCGGGCATCTCCCTCGTGCACGCTCCGCGCGCCGCACGCGCTCCCGCGCACGGCGCCGGGCGCCTACTCGAACGTCGCACGCAGCCCGTCGACGAGGCCCGGCACCAGGTCCGGGCCGAACGCGACGTCGTCGCCGTCGTCGTTCGCCCGCGTGCGGACCGCGCACCACGGGGTGCCGTCGCGCAGGACGCCGACCGCGAGGCGCACGTCCTGGCGGTCCGGGTGCGACGACAGGTACGCGAGGGCTGCGGCGGGGTCGGTGGGCAGCCCCTCCTCGGCCGACGGCGGCAGGATGACCCGCTCGGCGACGATCGCGGCGCCGTCGACCGTGTCGGGCCACGAGATGCCCGCGAGCAGGTCCTCGAGCGTCTCGACGTCGGGCAGACCCTCCTGCTCGACCGAGACGAGATGGTCCGGGATGCCGCGCGCCGCGGTCACGACCTCGGGCGGGAGGCGGTCGGCCAGGCCGGGGTCGGCGGCCATCGCGTCGGCCGTGCGGACGAGCGCGAACACGCGCGGGGGAGCGTCCCAGCCGTCGGCGGCGACGTGCGCCTCGACGTCGCGCACGGCGTCGGCGAGCGCGAGCTGCGCGAGGGGGACGATGGGGGCGGGGGCGTCGTCGGGGACGCCGTCGGCGGATCGGGACGTGCTCGGGGCGGGCTGGTCGGGCGCGGGGGAGGTCGTGTCTGCCATGTGCCCAGCATCGCAGGCCCGACGGCGTCGGCGCAGTCGGCGGGTCCGGGTCGGGTACGTGTGGGAACCTGGAACCGCTGTGGGCCGTTGACGAGATGGACGGCCTGTGGCCTGACCCTGTCGAGACCGTGGACCACCTGTGAATCGGGTGGTCGTGGGCTCGGCCCGGACAGGTTCCGACGCCCGACGACCTGACGCTCGACCGAACGCAAAGAGGTAAGCCCACCGTGTCATTCGCCGCAGCGCCACGACGCCCTTCGGGGTCCGAGGCCGGCTCCCGCAGACGACGCAGCCCGCTCGGCATCGCCGTTGCCGTCGTGGCTGCCCTCGTCCTCCTGCTGTTCCTGCTCGCGCAGTTCTGGACCGAGGTCCTCTGGTTCACCCAGCTGGGCTTCGCCGACGTCCTGTGGACCGAGTGGGGGACCCGCGCAGCGCTGTTCGTGGGCGGCTTCCTGGTGATGGGTGGACTCGTCTTCCTGTCGCTGTCGCTCGCCTACAGGTCGCGCCCCATCTACGCGCCCTCGACGCCCGAGCAGGCCACGCTCGACCAGTACCGCGAGGCGATCGAGCCGCTGCGCAAGGTCGTGACGATCGCGGGCCCCGCACTCATCGGCTTCTTCGCCGGCGCGGCGGCGTCGTCGCAGTGGAGCACGGTGCTCCTGGCCCTCAACTCGGTGCCGTTCGGCACCAAGGACCCGCAGTGGGGCCTGGACATCTCGTTCTTCGTCTTCACGCTGCCCGTGCTGCGCTTCGCCGTGGGCTTCCTCATGGCCGCGGTCATCATCGCGGGTATCGGCGCGCTGGCGACCCACTACCTGTACGGCGGGCTGCGCATCGGTGGCGGCGCGGGCAGCGGCCCGCGCACGACCAAGGCGGCGCGCGTGCAGCTCTCGGTCACGGCCGCGGTGCTCATGCTGCTCATCGGTGCCAACTACTGGCTCGACCGGTACTCGCTCCTGACCACGACCGGTGACAAGTTCGACGGCGCCTCGTACGCCGACGTCAACGCCGTCATCCCGTCCAAGGCGATCCTGACGGGGGTCGCGATCCTCGTCGCGCTGCTGTTCGTGGCGACCGCGGTCCGCGGCAACTGGCGGCTGCCCGCGATCGGCGTGGGACTCATGGTCGTCTCCGCGATCGCGATCGGCGGGATCTACCCGGCCGTCGTCCAGCGCTTCCAGGTCAACCCGAACGCGCAGGAGTTCGAGGCCGAGTACATCCAGCGGAACATCGACGCGACCAAGACGGCCTTCGGGCTCGACGGGGTCGAGGCGGCCAACTACGACGCGAAGACCCAGGCGGAGGCCGGTGCCCTGCGGGCCGACGCCGACACCACGGCGTCCATCCGCCTGCTCGACCCGCAGATCGTCAGCCCGACGTTCCGCCAGCTCCAGCAGAACAAGCAGTACTACAACTTCCAGGAGACCCTCTCGGTCGACCGGTACATGATCGACGGCCAGAGCCGCGACACCGTGATCGCGGTCCGCGAGCTCAACCTCGAGGGCCTCGGTGCGAGCCAGCGCAACTGGGTCAACGACCACACGGTGTACACGCACGGGTACGGCGTCGTGGCCGCGTACGGCAACCAGATCGGCCCGGGCGGCCAGCCCGCGTTCTACGAGGGCGACATCCCCTCGGTCGGTTCGCTGCCCGAGTACGAGCCGCGCATCTACTTCAGCCCGGACTCGACCCAGTACTCGATCGTCGGCGCCCCCGAGGGCACCAAGCCCTGGGAGTTCGACTACCCGGACGACGACGCCGGCGGCCAGGTCAACAACACGTTCGGCGCGGAGGACGGGGCCGTCGCGGGCCCCAGCGTCGGCTCGTTCGGCAACAAGCTGCTCTACGCCCTGAAGTTCGGCTCCGAGCAGATCCTGTTCTCCGACCGCGTGACGACCGACTCCCAGATCCTGTACGACCGGTCGCCGCGTGACCGCGTCGCCAAGGTCGCCCCGTACCTGACGCTCGACGGCAAGGTCTACCCCGCTGTCGTGGACGGCCGGGTCAAGTGGATCGTCGACGGGTACACCACGACGAACTCCTACCCGTACTCGGCCTCGCGCCCGCTCGACGAGGCGACGCAGGACACCCTGACGGTCAACTCGCAGTCGGTCGCGGCGCTCGCGCCCCAGCAGGTCAACTACATCCGCAACTCGGTCAAGGCCACGGTCGACGCCTACGACGGCTCGGTCGACCTCTACGCGTGGGACACCGAGGACCCCATCCTCCAGGCGTGGGACAACGTGTTCCCGACGTCGCTCAAGCCGATCTCCGAGATCAGCGGCGACCTCATGAGCCACCTGCGCTACCCCGAGGACATGTTCAAGGTCCAGCGTGCGCTGCTCACGAGCTACCACGTCGACGACGCCCGCGAGTTCTTCTCCGGTCAGGACTTCTGGAACGTCCCGCGCGACCCCACGGTGCGTGGGACCGGCACCAAGCCGTACCAGCCGCCGTACTACCTGACGCTGCAGATGCCCGGTCAGGAGAACCCCGCGTTCTCCCTCATGACGACGTTCATCCCGGGTGGCAACTCCGACCGAGAGATCCTCACCGGGTTCCTCGCGGTCGATGCCGAGGCAGGGAGTACCGCCGGCGTGAAGGCCGAGTCGTACGGCAAGCTCAGGCTCCTCGAGCTGCCACGCAACGCCACGGTCCCCGGACCGGGGCAGGTGCAGAACACGTTCGACTCGGACCCGACGGTGTCCAACGAGCTGAACATCCTCAGCCGTGGCAACTCGACCGTGATCCACGGCAACCTGCTCACGCTCCCCGTGGGCGGCGGACTGCTCTACGTGCAGCCCGTGTACGTGCAGGCGTCCGAGGGCACCAAGTTCCCGCTGCTGCGCAAGGTGCTGGTCAGCTTCGGCGACCAGGTCGGCTTCGCCGACACGCTCGACGAGGCCCTCAACCAGGTCTTCGGCGGCGAGTCGGGTGCCTCGGCCGGTGACGCCGGTGGTGAGGTCGCGCCGGTCATCCCGACCGACGGCGAGACGCCGCCGCCCACGGACGGCACCGACACCGGGACGGGCACCACGCCGCCCGTCACGGAGAACCCCGAGGCGCGCGCCCAGCTCGACCAGGCGCTCCAGGCCGCCAACCAGGCGATCAAGGACGGTCAGGCCGCGCTCGCCGAGGGCGACTTCGCCGCCTACGGCGAGTCGCAGGAACGCCTGCAGACCGCGCTCGAGTCGGCCATCGCCGCCGAGGAGTCGCTGGGCACCGAGACGCCGTGACGCGGGGGTGACCGCTCACCTCCAGAGGTGAGCGAGGAGACGACGGACGCCGCTCCTGACCTGAGGGTCGGGGGCGGCGTCCGTCGTCCGTGCCGAGGCCGAGAGACGCGCTCGCCGGGGTCGCTGCGCGCGCCCACCACGACGACGGCTTGTCATTTCTGGTACATCAGACGAACATGGGTCCTCATGACCAGTGCAACCGTTTGCAGCAACGCTTACATCGTCGAGGGAACGCTCGGCGCACTGCCGACGGTGACGCTCGTCCACCCCTCCGGAGCGGAGCTCACGGTCGCCCTGCGCGGCGCGACCGTCCTCGCCTGGCGGGCCCCCTGGAGCCGGTCGTCTGCGGCGTCGCGCGACCTCGCCGACCTCGTCGACGGCTACGCGACCGAGCAGGCGCTCCTCGCCCAGGACGCGACGCGGTCCGGCCTGATGTTCCCCTTCGCGAACCGCATCGCGGACGGCACCTACGTGTTCGACGGCGCCACGCACCACGTCCCGCCGGTCGCCCCGGGAGAGATCCAGACCATGCACGGGTTCGCGCGCGTGCTCGACTGGGAGGTCGTTCCGGACGACGAGGGTGCCCCGCACGGCACCGATGGCGTCGACGGGACAGGCGCCCCCGGTGCCGCGCGCAGCCCGGGCGACGCGACCGAGGCGGAGCCCGTGGTCCTGACCCTCTCGACCGAGGTCCGAGGCGCCGACGTCGCCGGCTACCCGTTCGACCTCGAGACCAGGATCCGCTTCGCGCTGACCGAGCGCACGCTCGACGTCACGTGGACGTACCGCAACACCGGGAGGCGCGCGGCGCCCGTCACGGCCGGATGGCACCCCTACTTCCGCGTCCCCGGCCACGACACGATCGACGGCCTGGAGCTGTACGTCCCGGCTCGCGCGACGGTCGCGACCGACGCGGGCCTGCTCCCGCTCGACGGTGAGGCGGCCCGGGTGGTGCGTGACGCCGTCGGGCCGGTGGCTCTTGCCGGGACGTGTCTCGACACCGCCTTCACCGACCTCGTGACCGACGCGGACGGGCGCGCGAGGACGCGCGTCCTCGACCCGTCGACCGGCGAGGGCCTCGAGCTGTGGCAGGAGCGCGGCAACATGCACGTGTACACGGGCGACGGGCTCGACGAGCGGGCGCGCGCCTCGATCGCGCTCGAACCCGTCGAGAGCCTGACGAACGCGTTCAACCGCGAGGACTGCGCGCAGGACGTGCGCCTCGCGCCGGGGGAGGAGCGCGTGTTCCGTTTCGGGGTCGGGATCGTCGCTCCGCACCGCTCCTGACCGCGCCAGGGCGCCCGATTTGGCGCCCTGGCTCCCGTCCCGTAAGGTTGTGTTTACCGACGCGGGGTGGAGCAGCTCGGTAGCTCGCTGGGCTCATAACCCAGAGGTCGCAGGTTCAAATCCTGCCCCCGCTACAAGGGAAGGCCCGGTTCAGCAGAAATGCTGAACCGGGCCTTCGTCATTCCCTGGGAGAGGCCTGTTCCGACGCCGGCCGGTCAGGCGGGTGGACGGTCCGCGCGAGGCGGAGCGGCACGGGACCGGGCTGCCAGGACGGCGCTCCGCCCGGACAGGTGTGACGTGCCCGACAGGCGTCCTGGTCAAGGCTCGGGCGAAACGTCGCGTAGAGTGGTGTTCACCGACGCGGGGTGGAGCAGCTCGGTAGCTCGCTGGGCTCATAACCCAGAGGTCGCAGGTTCAAATCCTGCCCCCGCTACAAAGGAAGGCCCGGTTCAGCAGGAATGCTGAACCGGGCCTTCGTCATTCCCGGGACCACGCCGAGGGCGCAGGGCGCACGGGGCCGCGTCAGTCGGCGAGAGCGAAGCCCGTCGTCCACTGGGTCGCGCCGGAGCCTGCGAGCGTCATCTGGACGAAGCCGAGGGCCTCGAGCTCGCGGGCGCGCTTGAGCGACCCGGCGTCGACGCCCTTGAGGCCGCCCGCGCGGACGAGCTCGACGAGCGTGGCCTTGGCGTCGTTGTCGTCGCCCGCGACGAGCACGGTGGTCGACTGGTCGGCGACCTTGCCGCTCGCGAGGGTCGAGGCGAAGTTCGTGTTGAACGCCTTGACGACCGTGGCGGTAGGGGCGAGCGCGGCGATCTGGGCGGCGGCCGAGGAGTCGGCGGGCACGACGAGCGAGTCGAACGTCGCGAAGTCGACGGGGTTGGTCGGGTCGACGAGGACCTTGCCGTCGAGCCGGCCGGCGTACTGCGCGAGGACCTCGGGAACGGCCGGGTAGGGGAGCGCGAGGACCACGAGGTCGCCCGTGATCTCGTCGCCGACGACGCCCGAGGTGAACGTGTCGCCGCTGCCGAGCGCGGCGGCCTTCTCGGCGTCGCGCGCCAGGACCTGGACCTGTGCGCCGGCGTCGAGGCCGATGCGCGCCACGCCTGCTGCGATGTTCCCTGCGCCGATGATCGTGATGCTGGTCATGAAGTCCTCCGGGGCTGCGACGCCGGTACCGGACCGGCGCGATTGGTTGTCGATACAACTAACGTAGACCCGCTTAGTTGTCGTGTCAACCATTGTCGGTAGACTGGTCCCATGACCGACGACGTGCGATGGCTCTCCCCCCGCGAGCTGCGGACCTGGATGCGCCTCCAGGCCGTCTCCGAGCTCCTCCCCGGCGTGCTCGACGCGCAGCTCCAGCGCGACGCGCAGCTCACCCACTTCGAGTACCTCGTGCTCGCGATGCTCTCCGAGGCGCCCGACCGCACGCTGCGCATGACGGACCTCGCGCTCAAGACCAACGCGACCCTGCCCCGCCTGTCGCACGTCGTGAAGCGCCTCGAGGGTCGCGGCTACGTCGAGCGCTCGCCCTGCCCCGAGGACCGCCGGGCCACGCTCGCGGTCCTGACCGACGCCGGGTGGGACAAGGTCGTCGCGACGGCCCCCGGCCACGTCGACACGGTGCGCGAGCACATCATCGACCGCCTCACCCCGGAGCAGGTCGACCAGCTCGACCAGATCGCGCGCTCGATCCTCGAGTCGCTCGACACCGAGGGGCGCCTCGACGCCCTCCATCTGCCCGAGGACTGAGCGTCGGCGCGACGCTGCGACGGTGTGACGCGCCCCACCGTCTCACCCTGCGTCCCGCCCATGTCTCACCGCATGGGACCGGCGTAGAGTCGACCTCCGGCGAGTCCCGGCAGCACGCGTCACCCGCGGCCGTCCGGAGCCGCCTCGTCACCCTCCTGACCCCGGAAGGTCCTCATGCGCCGCCTGAACGCCGTGCTGCCCGTCGCAGCCGTCTCGACCGCCCTGCTCCTCGCGGGCTGCTCCGCCGACGACTCCTCGAACGACGCCGGATCGGCCGGCTCGACGCCCACGTGCGAGCCGGGCGCGCTGCCCACGCACACCGACGGCAAGCTCACGGTCGCCGCGGGCGAGGCGTACTCGCCCTGGTACATCGGTGAGCACGACAGCGGCGAGGGCTTCGAGTCCGCGCTCGTCTACGAGGTCGCCGACCGGCTCGGGTACGCCGCGGACGACGTCGAGTGGGAGCTCGTGACGTTCGAGCAGATCGTCAGCCCCAGCATCAAGGAGTTCGACTTCGCGGCCTGGCAGACGTCCGTCTCGGACGAGCGCCGCAAGGCCGTCGACTTCTCGAGCCCCTACCTCACGACGCGCCAGGGCGTGATCGTGCAGGAGGCCGGCCCGTACGCCTCGGCCACGACGCTCGACGAGCTCAAGGACCTGCGCATCGGCGTCACGGCCGCCCAGACGAGCCTCACGCTCGCGAAGGCCGCGTTCGGCGACGACGCGAACATCGTCCCGTTCAACGGTGCGGGCGACGGCATGACGGCCCTGCAGTCGGGCACGATCGACGTCATGGTCATGGACGTCGACCAGGGCGTCGCGGCCTCGACCGAGTACTTCCCCGACTCCGTCGTCATCGGCACCCTGCCGGACCAGGGCACGGTCGAGCAGTACGGCCTGGTCCTGGACCTGGGCTCGGTGCTCACCGACTGCGTCTCGGCCGCGGTCGACTCGCTCGAGGAGGACGGCACGCTCGCCGAGCTGCGCACCACGTGGCTCAAGTCGGACGACATCCCCGAGCTGGGCTGAGGTGAGCGGGGGCGCGTCGGGCGTCGCACCGCCCGAGGACAGCAAGCCCGACGGCGGCGCTCACCCCGGGACCGCAGCCTGGACCCCGTCCCCGCTCGCGGTGGCGAGGGACTCCTATCGGCGCGCGCGGCGCCGTCGGGCAGCGTGGGTGTCCACGGTCTCGACCGTGGTCGTGGTCGCGGTCCTGTACGTCGTGGTGACCACGGCCCCCGGGTGGGAGCGCACGCGCGACGCGTTCTTCTCCCCGGCCAGCGCGTGGGACTCGCTGCCCGCGATCGCCGAGGGGCTGTGGCTCAACCTGCGGGTGTGGGTCGTGGCGTCGGTCGTCGGGATGGTGCTGGGGATGACGCTCGCCGTGATCCGCACGAGCCGCATCCCGGCGCTGTTCCCGCTGCGCGCGTTCGCGGTCGCGTACGTCGACGTGTTCCGCGGGGTGCCGCTGCTGCTCGTGCTGCTGCTCGTCGGGTTCGGGCTGCCGGCGCTGCGCCTCGAGTGGCTCCCGACGTCGGGGGCGTTCCTCGGCGCGCTCGCGATCATCCTCACCTACACCGCGTACCTCGCCGAGGTGTTCCGCGCCGGGATCGAGTCGGTGCACCCGTCCCAGGTCTCGGCCGCACGCTCGCTCGGGCTGACCCGCGCGCAGACGACCCGCACGGTCGTGCTGCCGCAGGCCGTGCGCCACGTGACCGCGCCGCTCGCGAGCAACCTCGTCTCGCTCCAGAAGGACTCGGGGCTCATCTCGATCCTGGGCGCCGTGGACGCGATCCGGGCCGCGCAGATCGCGGCGTCGGGCAGCTACAACTTCACGCCCTACGTCGTGGCGGGCGTCCTGTTCCTGCTCGTCTCGATCCCGCTCACGCGCGTCGTCGACGTCTACTCGGCGCGCCAGGGCTGGCGCGGGTCGCTCGCGACCGTGAGCGGGGCGGGGGCCATCCGATGAGCCACCTGCTGTCCCTGCGCGGGATCCGCAAGACGTACGGCGAGCGCCTCGTGCTCGACGGGATCGACCTCGACGTCGACGAGCACCGCTGCGTCGTGCTCGTCGGGGCGTCCGGGTCGGGCAAGTCGACGCTGCTGCGCGTCGTGAACCTCCTGGAGGAGATCGATGACGGCGAGATCCTGCTCGACGGGCAGGACGTCGCCGACCCGCGCCTCGACGCGAACGCCGTCCGGGCGCGCATGGGCCTGGTCTTCCAGTCGTACAACCTGTTCCCGCACATGAAGGTCATCGACAACGTGACCCTCGCCCCGCGCCTCGTGCACAAGCGGGGTCGCGCCGAGGCGGAGGCCGCGGCCGAGGTCATGCTGCGCCGCGTCGGGCTCGCGCACCGCATGACGGCCTACCCCGACCAGCTCAGCGGCGGGGAGCAGCAGCGCGCGGCGATCGCGCGGGCGCTCGTGTCCTCGCCCGAGCTCCTGCTGCTCGACGAGGTCACCTCGGCGCTCGACCCCGAGCTCGTGGGCGAGGTCCTGGACCTGCTCGCGGACCTGCGCGCCGAGGGTGTGACCATGCTCGTCGCGACCCACGAGATGGGCTTCGCGCGCGAGGTCGCCGACGAGGTCTGCTTCCTGCACCAGGGCCGTGTGCACGAGCGCGGCACGCCCGAGCAGGTCCTGGGCGACCCGCAGCGCGGACGGACCCGGGAGTTCCTGCGCCGGTTGCGCTGACCGGGCCGCGGAGACGCCGCCCTTCCGTGCGGGCCGCACGGCGCGCATCATGGAAGCAGGTTCCTCAGCGGGGAGGCACGACATGTTGGCAGCGGTCGGAGACAGGATCATCCGGGCCTCGGGGGTCGTCGGCGGTGCGGTCCGCGACGGCATGGTCGTCGAGGTCCAGCACGAGGACGGCTCACCGCCCTACCTGGTCGAGTGGGCCGACACGGGCGAACGGACGCTCGTCTACCCGGGCCCCGACACCATGGTCCGCGCCCCCGTCGAGGGCGCCGAGGCGCACGAGGTCGCCGTCCCGGTGCACGCGAAGTCCTGGCACGTCCAGGTGAGCCTCGTCGAGAGCGAAGGACGCACGACGGCGGAGGCCATCCTGGTCGGCGACGTCCCGTCCGAGCTCCACGCCGTGGGCAGGGCCCGCAAGGACCCCGGGGACGTCGAGATCGAGGCCATCGGCGACCACGTCGCCGCGGCCCGCGCGCTGCGCGCGCTCGCGGACCGGTTGCTCGGCATCGCGGAGACGGAGATCGAGGGGTCGACGGGAGTACCCGCGCACGTGCACCACTGAGCGCGCAGTCCTCGGGCCGTCGCCCCCGGCCCTGCGTCCCGCGACCTCGCATCAGCGGGGCCGCTGCGCGCTCCCTCCAGGTAGGCCCGCCGACGGCGACGGGAGGGTTCGAGGAGGAACCATGAAGCGCCTGGTGCTCTGCTGCGACGGCACGTGGAACTCGCCCGTCCGCGCGAGCGTGTCGAACATCGAGAAGATCGCCCGGTCGGTCCACACGGGGATCGGGCCCGACGGGGTCCAGCAGATGGTGTTCTCGGTCGAGGGCGTCGGTGCCCGGGGCTACCGGGTCGACGCGCTGCTGGGCGGGGCGTTCGGCTACGGGCTCACCCGGAACGTCGTCGCGAGCTACCGCGACCTCGCACTGAACTACGAGCCCGACGACGAGGTCTACGTCTTCGGGTTCAGCCGCGGTGCGTACACGGCCCGCAGCGTCGCCGGGATGATCGCGAGCGTCGGCCTGCTCACCGCGGACGCCCTCGCCGACCGCGGCGCGGGCAACCTGCTGGCGGACGCCGAGTCGCTGTATCGCGACCACTCGCCCGGCAGGCGTGCCCGGGTCTCGCAGTTCCGCGAGAAGTACTGCTACCCCCAGGTGCCCATCACGTTCCTCGGGGTCTTCGACACGGTCGGTGCCCTCGGTGTCCCGGGGATCACCCGCCGCAAGAGCCGGTTCCACGACGTGCGCCTGTCGAGCATGGTGCAGTGCGCGCGTCAGGCGCTGGCCATCGACGAACGGCGGCTCACGTTCGAGCCGTGCCTGTGGGACGTCCCGGCCGACGACGACCGGCCGGGCGGCGTCAAGCAGGTCTGGTTCCCGGGCGCGCACAGCGACGTGGGTGGTGGGAACGCCTCGCCCGGGCTGTCCGACGTCGCGCTCCTGTGGATGATGGGCGAGGCCGCGGCGTGCGGGCTCACGTTCTACCCCGACCGGGTCCTCGCGCAGCTCGGCGACGACTCCGAGCTCGTCGGCAGCTTCACGCCACGGACGGTGTACCGCCTGCTCAACACCGCCAAGCGATGGAAGCACCGCCCCCGGTTCAGGGGGACCCGCCGACTGCTCGCCGGCGTCCCCCTCGCGGCGGGCTACGTCGACGACGTGCGGATCTCCGACTTCGCCCTCGCGCTCAGCGCCGACCCCACGTCCACCTACGCGGAGCACGCCGTGAACATCGCCTGGTGGAAGGAGGCGGCGGGCGGCGACCTCGCCGTCGAGCCCGTGCCGACGCTCACGGACGTCCCCCGGCGGCTCGTGCTGACCTGACGGGTGGCGCGTGCAGCACTGCCGGGTCAGCCTGGAGACGGTGACGCGTCGCGCCGCCGGTCGTCGTCGCCCCACGGGGCGCTCGCGGAAGGAGCGAGACATGGCATGGCTGGACGCGATCGGAGACCTCAACTGGTGGGCCGTGCTCGTGGCCACGCTCTCGACGTTCGTCGTCGGGTTCCTGTTCTACTCGACCGGGGCGCTGGGCTGGCAGTGGGCGAGCCTCGTCGGGCTGACCGAGGAGGAGATGAACAGCAGCGCGGGCGCCGGACCGCGGTTCGCCGCCACGGGCGTCGCCTCGCTCCTCACGGCGATCCTGCTGGGGGCGCTGATCCTCGCGACCGGCCTCGACGGGCTGTGGGAAGGACTGCTGTTCGGCGCGGTGGTCGGCGTGGTGTTCCGCGCCGGGGCCCACGTGATCCACAACGGGTTCGCGCGCCTGCCCGCGCGGCTGACCCTGATCGACGGCTTGCACGACGTGGTCGCGCTCGCGGTCATGGGCGCGATCCTGGGGCTGTGGCAGTAGGCGTGGCGGGCACCGACGAGCAGGCCACGGGTGACCGGACCACGGGCGAGGAGGTGGCCGCCCA
Organism: Oerskovia jenensis; assembly: GCF_016907235.1. NCBI lineage: Bacteria > Bacillati > Actinomycetota > Actinomycetes > Micrococcales > Cellulomonadaceae > Oerskovia > Oerskovia jenensis. Next base: position 1,132,754 of record NZ_JAFBBO010000001.1, on the reverse strand, counting down.
CGCAGCGGAAGCACACGACGCGGCACCCGCCCGACCCGAGGAGGCCGGGTTCCGCGCGATCGTGCACGGGCACGTCCAGGGCGTCGGCTTCCGGTGGGCGACGACCCGCCAGGCCGCCGCGCTGGGGCTGGCGTGCGACGCGCAGAACCTTCCCGACGGGACCGTGCTCGTGACGGCGCGCGGCGAGGCCGCTGCCGTCGCGACGCTGCGGGACTGGCTCCGCGGCGGCCGGACGCCCGGAGAGGTGACGCGCATCGACGAGGACCCGGTGTGATGCTGGGGGACATGACCTCGCCCGCAGAACGTCCTGATCCGACGACCCGCCCCGGAGCAGAGCTCGTCCCGCCCGACGCGCACGTCTTCGGTGACCCCGACGCCCCCGTGACGATCGTCGAGTTCGGCGACTTCGAGTGCCCCTACTGCCACGACGCGGCCCCCGTCCTGCGGACGGTCGTCGAGGAGTCCGGCGGCCAGGTCCGGCTCGTCTTCCGCCACTTCCCGCTGTTCGAGGTCCACCCCTACGCGCTCACGGCGGCGCTCGCGGCCGAGGCAGCCGGTGCGCAGGGCAGGTTCTGGGACATGCACGACCTCCTGTTCGCGCACCAGGACCGGCTCGACGACGTTGGGCTCGCGCACTGGGCGCAGAAGCTGGGGCTGGACGGCGCGAGCGTCGTCGGCGACGCGGCCCAGCAGCACGGTGACGTGGTCGAGCGCGACTACCTGGCGGGGGGCGCGCTGGGAGTGCGCGGGACCCCGACGGTGTACGTCGACGGCGAGCGGTACCGCGGCCGGGTCACCGAGGACGGCGTCCGGGCGGCGGTCGCCGCCGCGCTCGCGGACGCGGGACGGGCGGCGGGTTCGGCGACCGGTCAGGGCGCCTGAGCCGAAGGGGCGTCCGAGTCCTTCCTCGGGGCTGCCGGGCCACCCACGGGCACGGTCGGGATCAGCCGCGCGAAGAACAGCGCCGTCAGTGCCACGAGGGCGAGCACCGCGAGGCTCGTCCGCAGGCCCGTGATGCGTGCGGTCTCGTTCTCCTCGGTCAGGGCGGTGACCTCCTCGGGCGGGAGCCCTGCGCTCGTGAGCGCCTCCTCGACCTGCGCGTCGGAGATGAACGGGACGCCGCCCGCGAGCTCGACCTGGGCCGTCGCGGCGATCTCGGTCCGCACCGCGGGGTTGTTCGCGACCCCGGTGAGGAAGGTCGCCGTGAGGCCCGCGATGAGGACGGACCCGGCGAGCGCCGTCCCGAGCGACGCCCCCAGGTTGGTCAGGGTGTTCTGCAGGCCGCCGACGTCGCCGCTCTCCTCGTCGGGCACGGCCGAGACGGTCACGGCCCCGAGCTGCGAGGCCAGCGCCCCGACCCCGAGCCCCGCGAGGGCGAGCGGGACCGTGACGACCTCGGGCCCGGCACCGACCTCGAGCCCGGCGAGCAGGCTCACGATCCCGGCGAGCAGGGCTGCCACGCCCCACCGCACGACCGTGCGGGGCGAGGCGCGCGGGAAGAAGCGGGGGATCCCCACCGCCGCGAGCAGGAGCGTCACGGACAGGGGCAGGAGCCGGATGCCGGTGTCCAGCGCGGAGAGCCCGAGGGCGACCGACAGGTACAGGGGGACCGTGAAGAACAGCCCCGCCTGGAGCATGAACTGGAAGAAGAACATCGTCAGCCCGCCGTTGAGCTGGGCGTTGCGCAGCATGTCGGGCCGCACGAGCGGTTCCTTGCCCGCTGCGACGACGCGGTGCTCCCACGCGAAGAACAGTCGCACGATCAGCATCCCGGCCAGGATCAGCCAGATGGTCGGGGACAGGCCGAGCCACGACGGCCCGCCCGGCCGGGTCTGGACCCAGCCCCACTCGCCCGAGCGCAGCACGCCGAACACCGCGATGCCGAGCCCGACCGCGGACAGCGCCGCGCCGACCAGGTCGAGCCGGAACCGCGGCCCGAGCGGCGCGTCGGCGATCCGGCGCGTGAGCAGCAGGATCACGGCGACGATCACGACCTCGCCGACGAACACGTAGCGCCACGTCCAGTACGTCGTGACGAGCCCGCCCACGAGCGGCCCGGCGGCCACCGCGATGGCCCCCGCGGACGCGACCAGCCCGTAGGCGCGCGGCCGGTCGGGGGCCGCGAAGTTGGAGGCGACGAGCGCGACGATCGCGGGCATGATGAGCGCCGCGCCGATCCCCTCGAGCACGGACCAGCCGAGGATCAGCACCCCGAGGTTCGGCGCGAGGGCGGTCGTGAAGGACCCGCACGCGTAGATGATGCACCCGAGCACGAACGCCCGACGGCGCCCGATCAGCCCGCCGACCTTGCCGCCCGGGATCATGAGCGTGGCCATGACGAGCGTGTAGAGCGTGATGGCGGTCTGGATGCCCGTGACCGTGGTGCCCACGTCCTGCGCGACCTGGGCGATCGACACGTTCATGACCGAGCTGTCGAGCGTCATGACGAACTGGCCCGAGGCGAGCGTCAGCAGGACGATTCCCGTGGCGCGCTCAGCGGTACGAGCCACGGCCTGCTCCGGTGCTGCACGAGCCCATGGTCGCCCCCGGTCGTCTGCGTCGCGGCGGCGGGTCGTCGTCGGCCCGCCGTGAGTCTCAGTGTGTCGCCCGAGGGGCGGACGGGCCACCGCACGGCGGAGCCACCGCACGAGGACCTGCGCGCGAGGGGCCTACACCCCGCCGTCCTCGATCGCCTCGGGTGCGCGCCACGGCCGGGGTGGCAGCCCGGGCGGCGGCCCGGGGGACTCGGGCGAGCACAGGGGCAGGCGTTCGCCCAGGATGCGCAGCGTCACGGACCCGGCGACGGCCGCGACGAGCGACCCCGCGAGGATCCCGATCTTTGCCTGCTCGATGAGCGCCTCGTCGTCGAACGCGAGCTCGGCGATGAACAACGAGATGGTGAACCCGATCCCCGCGAGCATCGCGCCGCCCAGCAGGTGCGAGTAGCGCACCCGGCCGGGCAGGTCGCCCAGGTTCAGCCGCAGGGCCAGGGCCGAGGCACCGAAGATCCCGACGGCGTTGCCCACCACGAGCGCGACCGCGACCCCGATCGTCAGCCGCGACGTCATCGCGGCCGACAGCGACTCGGCGTCGAGCTGCACGCCCGCGTTCGCCAGCCCGAACACGGGCACCACGACGTAGGCGCTCCACGGGTGCAGGACGCGCTGGAGCCGGTCGCTCGCGGGCACGGCCGCGCGTGCGGCGAGCTCGGTCAGGTGCTCGCGCTCCGCCGTCGTCTCCTCACGCAGGCGCTGGGCGTACCCCGGGACGTCGTCGACCTGGTCCGGGCGGGCCCGGCGCGAGGGGACGAGCAGCCCGACCAGGACGCCCGCGAGCGTCGCGTGGACGCCCGAGGCGTACACCGCGAGCCACAGCGCGATGCCCACGCCCACGTAGGGCGCGAGGCGCCAGACCCCGAGCCAGCGCATCACGAGCATGCCCGCGACGAGGGCGCCCGCGATCGCGAGGCCGGGCAGCCACACACCGTCGTTGTAGAAGACGGCCATGACCGTGATGGCGCCGATGTCGTCGACGACCGCGAGGGTCAGCAGGAACAGCCGCAGCCGGTCGGGGCAGCGCGGGCCGAACAGCGCGAGGACCCCCACGAGGAACGCCGTGTCGGTCGACATGACCACGCCCCAGCCGTGCTGCGCGTCGGTGCCCGCGTTGAACGCGAGATAGACGAGCGCGGGGACGAGCAGCCCGCCCAGCGCGCCGAGCGCGGGCACCGCGACGGTCCGCCGGTTGCGGAGCTCGCCGCTCGTGACCTCACGGTTGATCTCGAGCCCGATCACGAGGAAGAAGACGGCCATCGCGGCGTCGTTGACCCAGTGGTGCAGGTCCATGTCGAGCGACCAGTCGCCCAGGTGGATCCCGGCCGTGGTGGCCCACAGGTCGTCGTACGCGGCCGACCACGCCGAGTTCGCCCAGACGAGCGCGATCACCGTCGCGGCGAGCAGCAGGACCGCGCCGCCCGCCTCGGTCGCGAGGAACTGCCGGACCGCGGGCGCGACCGGTCTCACGGGGAAGCGCAGCGGTGGTCCCGGTCGCTGGTCGAGCGTCGGGAGGAGCGGACGCCCGCCGGGCTGCGCCGGCGGGACCGGGGGAGTGGACGTCACCGCTCCAAGGTCGCAGCGCGCGACGCGCGGCGCAACCGTCGGACCGGCACGCTCGTGACCCGCGGATCGTGACAGGCTGGGTCCCGTGGCCGCCGGCGGGTGGTCCGCCCCGGGCGTCGTGAGGAGCAGAAGTGACGGCAGAGCAGGCAGTGCCGAACGCAGAGGCGAGGAGCGGCCCGACGGCGCCGCCCACCGCCGCGCCGACCGCACCCGGGGCGCAGCACCAGCAGGCAGCGACGGCCCGCCGCGTGAGCGTCGAGCAGCACCGCCGCGAGGTCGAGGCGCTGCTCGGTCCGGCGCTCGCGGACAGGCGCGTCGAGCACGTGGCGCTGGTCGACGCGCTCGACCGGGTGCTCGCGGCGGACCTGCTCGCGCCGGTCGACCTGCCCGCGTTCCGCAGCTCGCAGATGGACGGCTACGCGGTGCGGTCGGCGGACGTCGCCGGGGCCTCGGACGGGTCGCCCGTGGTGCTGCCCGTCGTGGCCGAGATCCCCGCGGGCCCCGGCACGCCGGCGGTGCTCGCCCCAGGGACGGCGGCCCGGATCATGACGGGCGCCGTCGTGCCCGAGGGGAGCGACGCCGTCGTGCCCGTGGAGGACACCGACGCCGTCCGCTTCGGTGCGCCCGCGACCGGTGCCGTGCGCGGGTCGGTCGGGACGGAGGTCGGGGTGCTGGCGCCGCGTGGCACGGGGGAGTTCGTGCGGGACGTCGGGACGGACGTGCGCGGCGGTGGGCCGGTGCTGGCGGCCGGGACGCTGCTCGGGCCGCAGCACCTGGCCGCCGCCGCGTCGTGCGGTGTGCCTGCGCTGGACGTCCGGGCGCGCGTGCGGGTCGCGGTGGTCTCGACCGGCACGGAGGTCGTCGAGCCCGGCCAGGTCGCCGCCATCGGTCAGGTCTACGACGCGAACCTGCACGGGCTCGCGGCGGCCGCCCGCCGGGCCGGGGCCGACGTCGTGCTCACCGGACGGACGGGCGACGACCCGCGCGACCTGGCGGCCCTGCTGGCTCGGGCCGCCGAGGAGGCCGACGTGGTGCTCACGTCGGGTGGAGTGAGCCAGGGTGCCTACGAGGTCGTCAAGGACACCCTGGGGGAGGACGTCGTGTTCCGGTCGGTCGCGATGCAGCCCGGTGGGCCGCAAGGGTTCGGGACCCGTCACGGCACCCCGGTCCTCACCTTCCCCGGGAACCCCGTGAGCGCCCAGGTCTCGTTCGCGGTCTTCGCGCGGCCGGCCCTCGAACGTGCCGCGGGACGGCCCGAGCGTGAGGTCGAGTGGCGCCGCCTGGCCGGTGCGATCGACTCTCCGCCCGCCAAGGCCCAGATGCTCCGTGGACGGCTGGGGCCCGGTGGCACGGTCGAGGTCGTGGGCGGCGCGGGGTCGCACCTCGTGGCGACCATGGCGGCCGCCGACGTGCTGATCGAGGTGCCCGAGGGCGTGGCCAGGGTCGAGGAGGGCGAGAGCGTGCGGGTGGTGCGGCTGTGAGCGGCACTCCGAGAGCCGAGGACGGCAAGACGACGGCCGGCGACCCCCACGGTGCGCCCGCGCCGGGCGACGTGTCCCGCGTGACGAGCGACGTGCTCGACGACGCCGTGGTGCGGTCCGTGGAGGGGGCGGTGTCCTCGCGAGAGTGCGGCGCCGTCGTGACCTTCCGCGGGGTCGTGCGTGACGTCGACGGCGGGCGCGACGTCACGGGCCTCGACTACGAGGCGCACCCCGACGCGACCCAGGTGCTCCGGCGCTGCTGCGCTGCGGTGTCCGCCGAGACGGGACTGCGCGTCGCGGCGGTCCACCGGTACGGCGTGCTGACGATCGGGGACGTGGCGCTCGTCGCGAGCGTCGCCTCGGGACACCGGGCCGAGGCGTTCGCGGTGTGCTCGCTGCTCGTCGAGCGCATCAAGGCCGAGGTGCCGATCTGGAAGCGGCAGCACTTCACCGACGGCGACTCGGAGTGGGTCGGGCTGTAGCGGCGGCGCTGCGGCGGGGGCGCCTGTGCCCACGCACCGACCCGCGACGTCGGCGGGTGTGTCAGTCGCGCGGGTTGTCCTTGAGGAGGCCGAACCCGATGCCGACGAGCGCGCCCAGGATCAGGCCGGGGCCGGCGAGCAGGGACGTGCCCACGGTGACACCGATCAGGGTGCCCAGGACGGTGCTCGGGCCGGCGGTCAGGCGGCTCGGCCCGGGCCGGTGGACGGGGAGTGCGTCGGTCCGTGGAGCGGGCGGGTCGGAGGGACGGGTGTCGCGGGGAAGGTCGAGGAGGGCCACTCGTCCATGGTAGGTCCCGAGGGGCTCTGAGGCCCGAGATCCTGCGGCTGACGGGGCCGGGTGGACGATGATCTTGGACACGTCCGTGGGCTGCTCCGCGGGCTGCTCCGCGGGTTGCTCCGCGGGTGGGCCGACGACCGGACGACCGGTCGCGGCCGGGCCGGTCAGCCCCCGATGGCCCCCATGCTGCGCTCGGTCCTGGCGAAGGCCCCCGGGTCGGCGGCTCGACCGCCGATCGCCCCCGTGTCGGGGGCGCCACGGTCGAGGCCGTGCGCGTACGGCTTGGCCCACATGGCGCCCTGCCAGGCCGCGACGATCGCGGCGTCCGTGGCGGCGACGCGTGCTGCGTCGTCGGTCGTGTCGCCGCGCGCCTCGCCGGGCGGGCCGGCGGCGTGACCGGACCGCAGCAGCGAGCGCAGGTCCACCTCCTCGTTCCCGAACAGGCACGAGCGCACGGTGCCCTCGGCGGTCAGCCGGGTGCGGTCGCAGTCGCCGCAGAACGAACGCGTGACCGAGGCGATGATCCCGACCGTGGCGGGGCCGCCGTCGACGGCCCACTCCTCGGCCGGGGCCGACGGGTCCTCACGGCCCACGGGAGCCAGGACGAAGCGCTCGCCCAGGACGTCGAGCAGCCGCTCGGCCGAGACGAGCTGGTCGCGGGCCCAGTTCTGGTCCGCGTCGAGGGGCATCTGCTCGATGAAGCGCAGCCGGCACCCGTGCTCGACGGCCCACGCGAGCAGGTCCGTCGCTCCCGCGAGGGTCTCGGGCATGAGGACCGCGTTGAGCTTGACGGGGGACAGGCCCGCGTCGAGCGCGGCCCGGATGCCCGCGAGGACCTGGGGGAGCCGGTCGCGGCGCGTGAGCTCGGCGAAGTGCGTGCGGTCGACCGTGTCGAGCGAGACGTTGACCCGGTCGAGCCCGGCCTCGACGAGCTCGCCGACGCGCTTGTCGAGACCGATCGCGTTGGTCGTCATCGAGATCCGGACGCCGGGGGCCGCCGCGCGCGTGCGCCGGAAGATCTCGGCGAGGTCGGGGCGCATGAGCGGCTCGCCGCCCGTGAAGCGCACGTCGCGGATCCCGAGCCGGTAGCCGATCCCGACGAGCCGCCCGATCTCGGCCGGCGTCAGGAGGTCGTCGCGCGGGATGGCGGGGAGCCCCTCGGCGGGCATGCAGTACGTGCAGCGCAGCGAGCACTTCTCCGTGACGGACACGCGCAGGTCGTGGGCGACGCGCCCGTAGCGGTCGACGAGCGCCTCGGTGTCCGGGCGCCCCAGGGTGCTCGGCGCCCCGGTCGGGCGCACGCGCGGGAGCCCGAGGGCGACGGCGGTCATGCTCGCGAGTCTACGCAGCGTGGGCCGCCGGGGCGGGGGCGGCCCAGCGGCGAGTGCGTGGTTCGGCTGCGACGCGCCGGGCGTGTCGCAGCGCCCTCATGCACTCGGCGACGGCCCCGACGGACCCTGGCACGGGTCAGCGTGCAGCGCGTGCGTCGTACGCCTCCTGGGCGGCGGCGACCTGGGGGACCGCCGCTTCGAGCACGTCCAGGAGGCCGACGAGCTTGTCGGCCACGACCTGCCCGAGCTCGGTGAGCGAGTACTCGACGTGCGGGGGGATGGTCGCGCGGACCTCGCGCACGACCAGTCCGTCGCGTTCGAGTCCCTGGAGCGTCTGGGCGAGCATCTTCTCGCTCACGCCGTCGATGCGTCGGCGCAGGGCGTTGAAGCGGACGGCCCCGTCGCGCAGGCCCGCGACGGTCAGGACTCCCCAGCGGCCGGTCACGGTCTCGAGCGCGTGGCGGGACGTGCAGCCGCGCTGGAACACGTCGGCGATCATCTCGTCGGACGGTCCCGTGGCGTCGAGGGCGGCGGAGAGGTCGGTCACGACGCCAGCCTAGCGTGCAGGCCGATCGCGAGCACTGTGATGTATGCCGCACTGCAGAATGGATTGCACTGACGAAAAGTTAGTGCCAGGCTGTCGCGGTACCCACCACCCCCAGGAGGACCCCATGATCGCCGTCACCGCCGCCACCGGACACCTCGGACACCTCGTCGTCGACTCGCTCCTCGAGCGCGGTGTCGCCCCCGAGCGGATCGTCGCCGCCGTCCGCACCCCGGCCAAGGCCGTCGACCTCGCCGAGCGCGGCGTCGTCGTCCGCGAGGCCGACTACTCGCGCCCCGAGACCTTGGCGACGGCGCTCGACGGGGTCGACGTGCTCCTGCTGGTCTCCGGCTCCGAGGTCGGGCAGCGTGTCCAGCAGCACGCCAACGTGGTCGAGGCCGCCCGTGCCGCCGGCGTCCGCCACCTCGTCTACACGAGCGCGCCGCAGGCCACCACGTCCGCACTGGTCCTCGCCCCCGAGCACAAGGCCACCGAGGAGCTCATCGCGGCCTCGGGGCTGCCCGCCACGATCCTGCGCAACGGCTGGTACACCGAGAACTACCTCGGAGTGGTCGAGCAGGCGCGCGAGACCGGCGTCGTGCTCGGCAGCGTCGGCGAGGGTCTCGTCGCGTCGGCGAGCCGCAGGGACTACGCCGAGGCCGCTGCCGTCGTCCTCGCGGCAGCCGACGTCGACCCCTCGTTCGAGGGTGGCGTCCGCGAGCTCTCGGGCGACGTCGCGTGGGACCACCCGTTCCTCGCCGCGACCATCGCGGAGATCGTCGGTCGCGAGGTCGTCTACCAGGACGTGACCCCCGAGGTGCACACCCAGGTCCTCCTCGACGCGGGCCTCGACGAGGGGACCGCAGGCTTCGTGGTCGCGCTCGACGGCAACACGCGTGACGGTCTGCTCGCCGCGACGTCGGACGAGCTGTCGCGCCTCATCGGCCGCCCGACGACGCCGCTCGCCGAGGGCCTGCGGGCGGCGGTGGGCGTGACGTCGGCCGCGTGACGAGCTCGACCCGGCGCTGAGTGCGTGATTCCGCCGCGAAACACGCCCGGTGTGTCGCAGCGGAATCACGCACTCAGCGTCCGCTGGTCGGTCGGCCGGCCGGTCGGCCGACCGGTGCCGGGACCGCCCGGGCTTCCTTTTAGTTGAAGCATCAACTATTCTGGTCGGCAGAGGTCGGGACCCGACCCTGGACGGAGGACACCATGACTGACCGCACGATGAAGGTTCCCGGCTCCGACGCCACCGGCCTCGCGACCAAGGACCTGCTCTCGGCCGACACCTCGATGGACGCCGTGACGCTGCACGTCGCCGACCTCGACCTGATGACCCGCTACTACCGCGACGCGCTCTCCCTGGCCGTGCTGACGCCGTCGGACGCCCTGCTCGCGGCGATCCCCGGCGCCGGGACCGGCTCGCGCGACGAGACCGTGGTCCTCGGGCGCGGCGCGACCCCGCTCGTCGTCCTGCGCCGCGGCAAGGACCTGCCGCGTGCCCGCCGCGGCGAGGCCGGCCTGTTCCACACGGCCCTGCTGTTCGACGACGCCCCCGCGCTCGCCGCGGCCGTCGCGTCGGTCGCGCGCACCGCTCCCAGCACGTTCGTCGGCAGCGGCGACCACCTGGTGTCCGAGGCGTTCTACTTCACCGACCCCGAGGGCAACGGCGTCGAGCTCTACCACGACCGCCCGCGCGAGACCTGGAGCTGGCAGGACGGCCAGGTCGCGATGGACACGCTCTACATCGACCCCAACGCGTTCATGCAGCAGCACCTCACGGACGCGGCGCTCGAGCGTGCGCTCTCGACCGACGTCGTCGGACCCGACGACACGGTCGTGGGGCACGTGCACCTCCAGGTGGGCGACATCCCCACGGCCCGCGCGTTCTACGTCGACACCCTGGGTTTCGAGGCCACGGCCTCGCTGCCCAGCGCACTGTTCGTCTCGGCGGGCGGGTACCACCACCACATGGCCATGAACACGTGGAACAGCCAGGGGGCCGGTCCGCGCGCCTCGACGCTGGGCCTGGGGCAGGTGGCCATCTCGGTGCCTTCCGAGGACGACGTCACGGCGCTGGCCGACCGCCTGTCCCGGCGCGGGATCCAGATGCGTCACGACGGCGCGACCCTGCGCTTCGACGACCCGTGGAAGAACCTCATCGAGGTCGCGGTGCGCTAGGCCGCCCAGCCTCGACCGCTGAGTGCGGAGCAGTCGTCGTGCCGAGTCCGTCCGGGCGACAGCTGCTCCGCACTCAGCGCGTCGAGGGCTGCTCGTCGCGCTCGATGCCCAGGCGCTTGGCGAACAGCCGTCGCTGGACGAGCCAGCCGGCGAGGGCCAGCGCGGCCCACGCGAGGAACGACACGACCTGCTCCCAGCCCGGCGACGGGTCGCGCAGGAAACCCAGGGGGTCGGGGGCCACGCGCGCGAGCCCGCCGAGCACGATGCCCGCACCGCCGATCGTCGTGAGCCACAGCAGGGCCCGGCGCCGGTACCTGTCCGCGAGGAAGCCGCAGGCCGCCGCGACCGCGATGACGATGATCGCCGCGAGGACCCAGTTCCCCGAGTCGCCCGAGACCGTGCCGTAGAGCTTGGCCCCGATGACCGCACCGGTCACGATCCCGATGAAGAACGCCGCGAGCTTGAACACGAACGCCACGGCGATCCACGCGACGAGCGCCCCCAGGACGCCGACCAGCAGCGCGGTCGACTGGCTCGCGCCGAACAGGTCGCCCAGCATCCAGCCGAGACCGAAACCGGACGCGATGACCGCGAGGTGGACCGAGCCGACGCCCAGGAAGCACAGGAGCAACCCGACGGCGACGATGACGAGACCAGCGACGACCGGGTCCATGAGGACCTCCTGGCGTGAGGTGGGCTAGTGCTTGGCCTTGATGACGAGCACAGGAGCGTGTGCATCGAGCAGGACGCGCTGGGTGGTGCTGCCGAGCAGGAACTTGCCGACGGGGGAGCGTTTGCGCGAGCCGATCACGACGAGGCTCGCGGCGAGGCGCTCGGCCTCGTCGAGGATCGCGACGGGCGGGTCGACCCGAGCCTCGCGGTAGGTCACGGTCGCGACCGGGGTGCCTGCGGGCAGGGCGTCGAGCAGGTGCGCGAGGTCCGGCGGGAGGGGCGGGTCGTCCTGCGGCGGGCCTTCGAGCGGGGTGAGCACGAAGACGGCGAGGGGAAGTGCTCGGCGGAGCGCCTCGGCGGCTCCGGCTCGCAGTGCCGCCTCACCCTGTGGCGAGTCGTTGTAGGCCACAAGTACGGTCATCGCCGCGGTGCTCCTCGTTCGTCGTGCCCGCTCGGGGTGGGCAGATCGCGTGTGTTCTGAACTCTCTCACACCGCAGGTGGCTGTGCAGCGAACGGGGGAGCGCGTCGCGGGCCCGTGCCCGACGGCGGCGCTCACCCCTCGCGCCCGGGCTCGGCCCGGTCTGCGGCCCCGCGGCGAGACCGGCGCCTGGTGCGGACGGCGTGCGCGTCGGGCGCGCTCTCACGGGTCAGCGGCCCGGGGACGCGATCTCGGCGGGCAGGGTCAGCGACGCGGGGAGCAGCGGGCGGGCGACGGTGTCGATCGTCCGGGCGAGCTCGACGTGCCGGGTCTCGTCCATGCGGTCCGCCGGGGCGGTCACCGAGAGCGCCGCCACGGCCTGGCCTGCGCGCAGCAGCGGGACGGCCAAGCAGCTGATGCCCGGTTCGTTCTCCTCGGTCTCGGTCGCGTACCCGCGGGCGCGCGTCGTGCGCAGGGTCTCCCACAGCGAGTCCTGCGCCCCGGGGCTGGTGTCGCTCGCCGCGGCCGTGTACCAGCCCATCGCGGAGCGGTCGGTCGCGCGGTGTGCGAGCAGGGCCCGCCCGAGGGCCGTGGTGGCGGCCGGGCGGCGGCGTCCGATCGCGGACCACACGCGGACGGCTCGCGCGGGCTCGACCTTGTCGAGGTAGACGATCTCCGGCCCGGACAGCACGCCCAGGTGGGTGAGCTCGCCCGTCGCCTCGCACACCGCGGTGAGAGCGGGGGTCAGCAGGGCGGGCAGGTGCTCCTCGCCGAGGAAGACGTTCCCGAGCGCGGTCGCGGCAGGCCCGAGGCGGTAGCTGCCGGTCGCCGGGTCCTGCTCGGCGTAGCCGCGGAAGCGCAGCGCGGCGAGCGTGCGGTGCAGCGAGGTCTTGTTCAGTCCGAGGTCGGCCGCGAGGGTCCCCAGCGGAACGCCGCGCGGGCCCGCGGCGGCGAGGTGCTCGAGCGCGAGCAGCGCCTTGTCGACCGAGCCGAGCGGGCTCGGGGCAGGGCCGACCCCGGGGGCGTCCGTCTCGGTGCCGGGCAGGACTACCACGGGCTGGGGCCGTTCGCGTAGAGTGATTTCGCAATCCAGAACATCCGTTCACTATAACGAAACGCGAGGCCTCATGTCACCCGCTGCGCCCCCGACCGACCTGCACGAGCTCTTCGCCAGGGTCCGGGTCGTCCCCGTGGTCGTCGTGGAGGACGAGGCCCAGGCGCTCGCCCTCGGTGCCGCCCTCCTGGACGGCGGACTGCCCCTCGCCGAGATCACCTTCCGCACCCCAGGCGCTCGCGCCGCCATCGCGGCCGTCACGCGCGAGCTCCCCGAGCTCGTGACCGGGGCAGGGACCGTGATCAACGCCGCCCAGGTCGACCAGGCCGTCGACGCCGGCGCCCGCTTCGTCGTCTCGCCCGGACTGAGCGCCGACGTCGTGCGCCGCGCCCAGCACCACGGCCTGCCGATCTTCCCGGGGGTCGCGACGCCGTCGGACATCATGGCCGCCCTCGCCCTGGGTCTCGACGTCGTGAAGTTCTTCCCCGCCGGGATCAACGGGGGAGTGCCGGCGATCACGGCCCTGTCGGCGCCGTTCCCCGGCCTGCGCTTCGTCCCCACGGGCGGCGTGAGCGCCGGCAACGCGACCGAGTACCTCTCGGTGCCCTCCGTCCTCGCGGTGGGCGGCTCGTGGATGGTCGACAAGGCTCTCGTCGAGGCCGGTGACTTCGCGGAGATCACGCGCCGCTCCGCGCAGGCCGTCGAGCTCGCGGCGTCCACCGGGACCGCAGTGCCCGCCGCCGCCTCCGCTGCCGCAGGGAAGTGAGCTGACATGACCGACAGCACCCAGGCACCCCTGGACCTCCGGCCGGCCGCGGCCTGCACCTACGACGTCGTCTCCCTCGGCGAGGTCATGCTCCGCCTCGACCCGGGCGAGCGACGCATCAAGACCACGCGCTCGTTCGACGCCTGGGAGGGCGGCGGCGAGTACAACGTCGCACGCGGCCTGCGCCGCTGCTTCGGCCTGCGCGGAGCGATCGTCACGGCGCTCGCGGACAACGAGGTCGGCCGGCTGGTCGAGGACCTCATGCTCACGGGCGGCCTCGACACGAGCTACGTGCAGTGGGTGCCGTACGACGGCATCGGCCGCACGGTCCGCAACGGTCTCAACTTCACCGAGCGCGGCTACGGCGTACGGGGCGCGGTGGGCGTGAGCGACCGCGGCAACACCGCGATCGCGCAGATGCGGCCGGACGACGTCGACTGGGACGAGCTGTTCGGTCGCGGCGTGCGCTGGTTGCACACGGGCGGGATCTTCGCGGCCCTGTCGGAGTCGTCCGCGGACGTCGCGGAGGCCGCGATGAAGGCCGCGCGCAAGCACGGCACGATCGTGTCCTACGACCTCAACTACCGGCCGTCGCTGTGGCAGGGCATCGGCGGCCCGGCGCGCGCGCAGGAGGTCAACCGTCACCTCGCGCAGTACGTCGACGTCATGATCGGCAACGAGGAGGACTTCACCGCGAGCCTCGGGTTCGAGATCGAGGGCGTCGACGAGAACTTGACCGACCTCGACACCGCGGCGTTCCGCGCCATGATCGAGACCGCCGCGGCCGCGTACCCGAACTTCCAGGTCATCGGCACCACGCTGCGCGCCGTGCACTCCGCGACCCGCAACGACTGGGGCGCCATCGCGTGGTCCCGCGTCCAGGGGTTCGCCGAGGCCACGCACCGCGCGGACCTCGAGATCCTCGACCGCGTGGGCGGCGGCGACTCGTTCGCCTCGGGCCTCGCGTACGGCCTCATGGAGCTCGGCTCGATCCAGGAGGCCGTCGAGTACGGCGCCGCGCACGGCGCCCTCGCGATGACCACGCCCGGCGACACGTCGACGGCGTCGCTCGCCGAGGTCCGCAAGCTCGCCGCGGGCGGGAGCGCGCGCGTCCAGCGCTGAGGTGCTCGTCGAGAGGCGGCGAACGGGGGTCCGGGAACGTTCCGGGCCCCCGTTCGCCGCGTCTCGGGACGGTTCGCGACCGGCCGTCGTCCGACCTCCGGCGGGCGGGTGGATCTCGGCGGCACGCCGGGCGGTATCCCGAGCGCTCCCCGGGGGTCGCGGCTAGGGTGGACGAGGACGGACAGATCGGACACAGCCTGTCGGCGGAGCACGTGGCTCACGTGGACCGACGGGCGCAAGGAGGCTCACGTGGCGCAGCGTGGTGAGGTGCCGCTGGGGCGCCTCCCGCGACGCACCGTCGACGCCCCGTCCGACATCGCCCGCGCCGTCGAGCACGCGCGCATCCTGCGCGGAGCGGGCGACCCCACGGGCGCGGCCCGCATCCTCGACCGGGCCTTCGACGCCGAGGGAGTCCGGACCCGGACCGTGTCCGAACGCCTGCGCTTCCGGGCCCTCGTCCTGCGGGCGGACCTCGCGCTCCAGCTGCACGACGACGCCGCAGCCGCCCGGTTCCTCGCGGGCGCCGAGTCGCTGCCCCTGCTCGCGGACGCCCTCGCGGCCCTCGACGACGACCTGCACCTGGCCGAGGAGCTGCGCGAGCGCCTCGACGCCGACTGACCCGCCGCTCACCCCCTGCCGTCAGGGTTGCGTCAACACGCGACCGGCCCCCGTCAAGAACCCGTCAACGCCGCGGCCCGCACCACCCACGACGCAATAGACCTGGGGGTGTGCGCAGGAGCTGCGCACCGGCACCGCGTCACCGCGTCGACCACGAGCACCGCTCGCGATCCCCGCAGACGCCCGCCGCACGACGTTCGAAGGCAGAGCTCAGATGGCCGACCTGGCCTACATCCTGCTGACCGTGGTGTTCTTCACCGCCGTCGGCCTCGTGGCACGCCGCCACGGCTCCTCCGGGGGGTCCTCGTCATGACGGTCCTCGACTGGGTCGGGCTCGGCACCGTCGTGGTGCTCCTCGGCTACCTGTTCGTCGCCCTGCTCCGCAGCGACAAGGTCCGGTGAGCGCGACCGTGCTGACCCAGACCGGAGCGGGCCTCGCCGCTCCCAGCGTGTGGCTCGCCGTCGGGCAGCTCGTCCTGCTGCTCCTCGCGCTCGCCGCGGTGCACGCACCGCTCGGCGCCTACATGGCGCGCGTCTTCACCTCGCCGCGCCACCTGCGCGTCGAGAAGGCCGGCTATCGGATCATGCGCGTCGACCCCGACGCCGAGCAGAAGTGGAGCACCTACCTGCTCTCGCTCCTCGGCTTCTCGATGGCCTCGCTCCTGCTCCTCTACGGGCTCGCCCGGCTCCAGCAGCACCTGCCCATGAACCTCGGGTTCTCGGCGTTCGACCCGGCCGGAGCCTGGAACACCGCCGTCTCGTTCGTGGCCAACACCAACTGGCAGTGGTACTCGGGCGAGGCCGCCGCGGGGCACCTGCTGCAGATGAGCGGGCTCGCGGTGCAGAACTTCGTGTCCGCGGCCGTCGGCATCTCCGTCGCGGTCGCACTGATCCGCGGCTTCATGCGCTCGGGCACCGACGGACGCGTCGGCAACTTCTGGTCCGACCTGACCCGCACGTGCGTGCGCATCCTGCTGCCCCTGGCGTTCGTCGGGGCGCTCGTGCTGCTCGCCACGGGCGTCATCCAGAACTTCGACGCACACACCGCGATCGACACCGTCGCGGGAGGCACGCAGCACGTGCTCGGCGGCCCGGTCGCGTCGCAGGAGGTCATCAAGGAGCTCGGCACCAACGGCGGCGGGTTCTTCAACGCCAACTCGGCGCACCCCCTCGAGAACCCCAGCCCGTTCTCCAACCTGTTCGAGATCTTCCTCATCCTCGTCATCCCCTTCACCCTGCCCCGCACGTTCGGCCTCATGGTCGGCGACAAGCGCCAGGGCTGGGCGATCCTCGGGGCCATGGGCGCGCTCTGGTTCGTCTCCGTCGCGCTCATCACCTGGGCCGAGATGGCAGGACCCGGGGCCGCGCCCCTCGCCGCGGGCGGCGCCATGGAGGGCAAGGAGACCCGCTTCGGCCTCGCCGCGAGCGCCCTGTTCGCCGCGTCCACCACGGGCACCTCGACCGGCGCCGTCAACGCGATGCACGACTCCCTGACCGCGCCGGGCGGCGGCGTCACGATGTTCACCATGATGCTCGGCGAGATCGCGCCGGGCGGCGTGGGCTCGGGCCTGTACGGGATGCTCATGCTCGCGATCGTCGCGGTCTTCGTCTCGGGCCTCATGGTCGGGCGCACGCCCGAGTACCTGGGCAAGAAGATCGGCCGCCAGGAGATCACGCTCGTCGCGCTCTACATCCTCACGGTCCCGTTCCTCGTGCTCGTCGGCACGGCGCTCGCGATCGCGCTGCCCGCCGGGCAGGTAGGCATCCAGGAGGCGGGCCCGCACGGGCTCTCCGAGGTCCTGTACGCCTTCACGTCCGCGGCCAACAACAACGGCTCGGCGTTCGGCGGCCTCACGTCCGGCACGCCCTTCTACAACACGGCCCTGGGCATCGCGATGCTCGCCGGCCGGTTCATCCCCATGGCCCTCGTCCTGGCGCTCGCCGGACGCTTCGCCTCCCAGAAGACGGTCCCCGCCACCGCGGGCACCCTCCCGACGCACCAGCCGCTCTTCGTGGGCGTCCTGGGAACCGTCGCCCTGGTCGTCGTCGGGCTCACCTTCGTCCCCGTGCTGTCGCTCGGTCCCATCGTGGAGTCGCTCTCATGAACTCTTCCTCTCGTTCTCTTCCGGCGGGGCGCACCGCCCCCGACGGGGCGGCGGGTCTTCCAGAGGACCTCGTTCCTCGGTCCTCCGCCAGGCCCGCCACGACCCGCCCCGCCCCCCGTGGGGACGCTCCTGCTGGTGCGTCCGACGCGGTCCTGCTTCCTGTCGCTGGGGGCTCAGCAGGTGCTGTCAGTGAAGGTGCGGTCGGCGTGGCCGGTTCGTCGGCGTCTGCTGGCTCGGCCGGCAGCTCCGGCGGTCGCAAGCCCGGGGCCGGGCGTGGGGCGTCGCTCTCGGGGGCACAGGTCCGGGCCGCGCTGCCCGGGGCGTTCCGCAAGCTCGACCCGCGCGAGCTGTACACGTCGCCCGTGCTGTTCGTCGTCGAGCTCGGGGCCGTGGCCACGACGCTCCTCGCCGCGTTCGAGCCCAGCGTGTTCGCGTGGGCCATCGCGGTGTGGTTGTGGGCGACCGTGCTGTTCGCGACGCTCGCCGAGTCGATCGCGGAGAGCCGCGGCAAGGCGCAGGCGTCGAGCCTGCGCGCGACCCAGCAGCAGACGACCGCGCGGCGCGTCCTGGCTCCGTCCGACACCCTGGCGACGGGGACCGGTCTCGCGTCGCTCCCGACGGCGGAGGTCCCCTCCTCGACGCTGGGCGTCGGGGACGTGGTGGTCGTCCGGGCGGGCGAGATCATCCCCGGGGACGGCGACGTGATCGAGGGCGTCGCGTCGGTCGACGAGTCCGCGATCACGGGCGAGTCGGCTCCGGTGATCCGCGAGTCGGGCGGCGACCGGTCGGCCGTCACGGGCGGGACCGTCGTCCTGTCCGACACGATCGTCGTGCGGATCACGGCTCCCGCTGGCCACACGTTCGTCGACCGGATGATCG
Source organism: Oerskovia jenensis (assembly GCF_016907235.1). Lineage (NCBI taxonomy): Bacteria > Bacillati > Actinomycetota > Actinomycetes > Micrococcales > Cellulomonadaceae > Oerskovia > Oerskovia jenensis. Next base: position 1,114,684 of record NZ_JAFBBO010000001.1, on the reverse strand, counting down.
CGCTCGTCGAGGGGTCGGAGCGCCAGCGCACGCCCAACGAGATCGCGCTCAACATCCTGCTGACCTCGCTCACGATCATCTTCCTGCTGGCGGTCGTGACGCTCCAGCCGTTCGCGGTGTACTCGGGCTCCAAGCAGTCGATGATCGTCCTGATCTCCCTGCTCGTGTGCCTCATCCCCACGACCATCGGGGCGCTGCTGTCCGCGATCGGCATCGCGGGCATGGACCGGCTCGTCCAGCGCAACGTGCTCGCGATGTCGGGACGTGCGGTCGAGGCGGCGGGCGACGTGGACGTCCTGCTGCTCGACAAGACCGGCACCATCACGTACGGCAACCGGCAGGCGGCCGACCTCCTCACGGTCCAGGACGTCACGACCCGGCAGCTCGCCGAGGCCGCGCGTCTGTCCTCGCTCGCGGACGAGACGCCCGAGGGCAAGAGCATCGTCGTGCTCGTGCGCGAGCGGTACGGCGTGGAGGACGCACCGGCCGCGCAGTCCGACGGCCTGCCAGGTGCCGAGATGGTGCCCTTCACCGCGCAGACCCGCATGAGCGGGATCGACCTGCCCCTGCCGGACGGGCGCGTGCGACGCATCCGCAAGGGCGCCGGCAGCGCGGTCCAGCGCTGGGTCCACTCGACCGGCGCCCCGGCCCGGGGCGCGGCCGGCATCGTGGCAGACCAGCTCGCGGCCCACGTCGACGCCGTGAGCTCCTCGGGCGGCACGCCGCTCGTCGTGGCCGAGCAGGTCGGTGAGGGACCGGCGCGCGTGCTCGGCGTCGTCCACCTCAAGGACGTCGTCAAGGCGGGCATGCGCGAACGGTTCGACGAGCTGCGCGCCATGGGCATCCGCACCGTCATGGTCACGGGCGACAACGCCGTGACCGCGCGGGCCATCGCCGCCGAGGCGGGCGTCGACGACGTCCTGGCCGAGGCGACGCCCGAGGACAAGCTCGCGCTCATCCGGCGCGAGCAGGCCGGCGGGCGGCTCGTCGCCATGGCGGGCGACGGTACCAACGACGCCCCCGCGCTGGCGCAGGCCGACGTGGGCGTCGCGATGAACACCGGGACCACCGCCGCCAAGGAGGCGGGCAACATGGTGGACCTCGACTCCGACCCGACCAAGCTCATCGAGATCGTCGAGATCGGCAAGCAGCTCCTCATCACGCGCGGGGCCCTGACGACCTTCTCGATCGCGAACGACATCGCGAAGTACTTCGCGATCCTGCCCGCGATGTTCATGGTCGTGTTCCCGCAGCTCGCGGTGCTCAACGTCATGCGTCTGTCGAGCCCCGAGTCGGCCATCCTGTCGGCCGTCGTGTTCAACGCGCTCATCATCCTGGTGCTCATCCCGCTCTCGCTCAAGGGCGTGCGGTACCGGCCGTCGTCGGCGTCGGCCATGCTGCGCCGCAACCTCCTGGTCTACGGCGTGGGCGGGCTCGTGGCCCCGTTCGTCGGGATCAAGCTCATCGACCTCGTGATCTCCCTCATCCCCGGGATTGGCTGACATGCCTGGAACTCTCTCGACCCCCGCGGGCGTCCCCGGACGCCCCGCCCCCCTCGCGCGCCCCTCGGCCTCGGCCGGTGCGGCCTCGCTGTTCCGCCAGACGCTCGCGGGCTTGCGCGTCCTGCTCGTCCTGACGCTGCTCCTCGGTGTGGCGTACCCGCTCGCGGTGTGGGGCGTCGGGCAGCTCGCCCTGCCGTGGCAGGCGAACGGCTCGCTCGTGCGCAGCGACGGCACGCACGCCACGTCGATCACCGACACCGGGACGGACGGGGCCCCCGTCGTCGGGTCCGCCCTGATCGGGCAGGACTTCGCCGCGGCCGACGACGCCGAGCGCTGGTTCCACGGCCGTCCCTCGGCCGCGGGCGACGGGTACGACACGCTCGCCTCCGCGGGCACCAACCTCGGGCCGCTCAACCCCGAGCTGGTCGCCTCGATCGAGGAGCGCCGGGCGGCGCTCGCGGACCTCAACGGCGTGGACCCCGCGTCGCTGCCGGCCGATGCGCTCACGGCGTCGGCGTCGGGCCTCGACCCGCAGATCAGCCCCGCGTACGCGGCGCTGCAGGTCGCGCGGGTCGCCGAGGCGAGGGGCCTCGACGAGTCCGTCGTGGCGGACCTCGTGGCCAGGCACACCGCGGGCCGCGACCTCGGGGTCCTGGGCGAACCGCGGGTCAACGTGCTCGAGCTCAACCTCGCGCTCGAGAACTCGGAGAAGATGAACCCATGACGACGAGCGCGAGGCACCGGCCCGCCCAGGAGAGGGCGCGGGTGCCCCGTGCCTGAGCCACGCGGCGGCCACGAGGTCGCAGGGTCCGGGAGTCCCTCCGAGGGGCGCCCGGACCCGGGCACGTCCCCGGCGGCGACGGGCGCCACGGCGAGCACATCCCGGCCCGACGGCGCAGCCCGCCGCCCGGGAGCTCTCACCGTGTATCTCGGCGCCGCCCCGGGCGTGGGCAAGACGTACGCGATGCTCGGCGAGGCGCAGCGGCGGCGAGCACGCGGCACGGACGTGGTCGTGGGGCTGGTCGAGACCCACGGGCGCGCCGCCACGATCACGCAGATCGGTGACCTCGAGGTCGTCCCGCGCCGCGTCGTGAGCCATCGTGACGTCGAGCTGACCGAGCTCGACGTCGACGCGGTGATCGCCCGCGCGCCCCAGGTGGCCCTGGTCGACGAGCTCGCGCACACCAACGCGCCCGGCTCGCGCCACCGCAAGCGCTGGCAGGACGTGGCCGACCTCCTGGCCGCGGGCATCGACGTGGTGACCACGGTCAACGTGCAGCACCTCGAGTCGCTCACGGCCGACGTCGAGGCCATCACGGGCGTGCGCCAGCGCGAGACCGTGCCCGACCAGGTCGTGCGCGACGCCGACCAGATCCAGCTCGTCGACCTCTCGCCCCAGGCGCTGCGCCGCCGCCTCGCGCACGGCAACGTGTACCGCGCCGAGCAGATCGACGCCTCCCTCTCGTCGTACTTCCGCACGGGCAACCTCACGGCGCTGCGCGAGCTCGCGCTCCTGTGGCTCGCCGACCGCGTCGACGACGCCCTGACCCGTTACCGGGCCGACCACGCGATCGTCGGCACGTGGCCCGCGCGCGAGCGCATCGTCGTGGCCGTCACGGGCGGCCCCGAGGGCGAGACGCTGCTGCGCCGAGGGGCCCGGATCGCCCAGCGGGCCGCGGGCTCCGAGCTCGTCGCGGTGCACGTGCTCGCGACCGACGGGCTGCCCAGTGCGCCGCCCGCGGCCATCGCGGCGTCGCGCGAGCTCGTCGAGTCGCTCGGCGGGACGTTCCACACGGTCGTGGGGGAGGACGTCGCGTCGGCCGTCGTCGACTTCGCGCAGGGCGTCAACGCGACCATGATCGTCGTGGGCGTCTCGCGGCACTCGCGGTGGCGCGAGGCGCTGCTGGGCTCGTCGAGCACCGAGATCGCACGGCTCGCCGGGACGATCGACGTGCACCTCGTGACGCACGAGAAGGCGCGGGCAGGGCGGCTCCTGCGCGGTCGGTGGTCGGCGCTGTCCCGACGGCGCCGGGTCGCCGGGTGGCTCCTGGCGTTCGTGGTCCCGGCCGTCCTGACCGGGATCTTCTGGCTGCTGCGCGACGACGTGTCCCTCTCGACCGAGCTCATGCTGTTCCTCGCCGGGTCGGTGGGCGTCGCGCTCGTGGGCGGGCTCTGGCCCGCGGTGGCCGCGGCAGTGCTCTCCTTCCTGTGCCTCAACTGGTTCTTCACGCCCCCGACCGGGTTCCTCACGGTCCAGGATCCCGAGAACCTCCTGGCGCTCCTGGTGTTCGTGCTCGTCGCGGCCGCCGTCGCGTCGGTCGTGGACCTCGCGGCGCGGCGGACCGTGCAGGCGTACCGGGCGCGGGCCGAGGCCTCGACGCTCGCCGCGCTCTCGCGGTCCGTGCTCTCGGGCGAGGACACCGCGCAGGCCATCGTCACTCGCCTCGCCGAGACGTTCGGCCTGTCGCGGGTCGAGCTCGAGACACGGGCGGGGGAGCGCGCCCCGTGGCGGACCGTCGCGACGACCGGCCGTGCCGGGGGTGACGTGCTCCCCGCCGAGGGTGACCGGCCTCCGGCCGCGGCGGACGCACTCCCCGTCCACGGTGACCGGTCCGCCCGGCCGCGCCCCGCCGTCGGGCACGGGGACGAGCCCGGGCGCACCGAGCTGCGCGTCGACGACCACCACCGCCTCTCGCTGTGGGGCCGGGCGCTGCCCGCGAGCGACCGGCAGGTCCTCGAGGCGTTCGCCGCGCAGGCCGGGCTCGTCCTGGAGTACCGGCGACTGCGCGAGCAGGCCGCCCAGGCCGCCGTCCTCGAGGAGGCCGACGCGACGCGCACCGCGCTCCTCGCGGCCGTCTCGCACGACCTGCGCACCCCGCTCGCCTCGATCCGCACGGCGGTCGACGGGCTGGCCTCCCCGGACGTCGACCTCGACGCCGAGGACACCGAGACCCTGACCCGGACCATCCAGGACTCGACCGGGCGGCTCGAGAAGCTCATCGACAACCTGCTCGACCTCTCACGCCTCCAGACGGGCAGCGTGCGTCCGGTTCTGCGCGCGGCGTCGGTCGACGAGATCGTGCCGCTCGCGGTCGAGCCCTACGGGCCGGGCGTCGTGCGTCTCGACGTGCCCGACGACCTCCCGCTCGTGCGCACCGACCCCGGGCTGCTCGAACGCGCGGTCGCCAACCTCACGTCGAACGCCGTGCGGCACAGCCCGCCCGGCGAACCCGTCCGGATCACGGCCTCGGCCGGGCCGCGCGAGATCGAGCTGCGGATCGTCGACACGGGGCATGGCCTGTCCGACGAGTCCAAGGTCCGCATGTTCGAGCCCTTCCAACGCCTCGGCGACACGACCGGTGAGGGGCTGGGACTGGGCCTGGCCGTCGCGGACGGGCTCGCGCGGGCCGTGGGTGCCACCATCACGCCCGAGGACACGCCGGGCGGCGGACTGACCATGGTCGTCACCGTCCCGCGCGAGGCACGGGAGGATGACGGTGTGAGCACGGACAGCGCGGCAGCCGGCGCCCCGGCAGGTACGGCGGGCACAGCACGTACCGCGGGCACAGCAGGTCAGGGCACGGACGAGAAGGACGAGGTGCGCGGATGAGCGCGGACGGCAACCGGGTGCTCGTCGTCGACGACGACGCGGGGCTCGTGCGCGCCCTCGCGATCAACCTGCGCGCGCACGGCTGGGACGTGACCGTCGCCACGACCGGTGCGGAGGCGCTCGACGCCGCCGCGAGCGCCCGCCCCGACGTGATCCTGCTCGACCTGGGCCTGCCCGACCTCTCGGGCTTCGAGGTCATCGAGGGGGTCCGCGGCTGGAGTGCCGTGCCCATCGTGGTGCTCTCGGCGCGCCAGCTCGGCGACGACAAGGTCGACGCGCTCGACGCGGGTGCGGACGACTACGTGACCAAGCCGTTCGCGATGAACGAGCTGCTCGCGCGGCTGCGGGCCGCGGTCCGCCGCGCCCAGCCCGCCGAGGCGTCGGAGCCCGTCGTGGAGGCGGGCGACCTGCGGATCGACCTCGCGCGTCGCCGGGTGCTGCGAGCCGGGCAGGAGGTGCGCCTGAGCCCGACCGAGTGGTCGCTGCTCGAGGTGCTCGTGCGTCATCGCGGCCGCATGGTCGGGAGGCTCCAGCTCCTGCACGACGTGTGGGGACCCGCGTACTCGGCCGAGACCAACTACCTGCGCGTCTACACGGCGCAGCTGCGGCGCAAGCTCGAGGACGACCCCGCGAACCCGCGGCACATCATCACCCAGCCGGGCATGGGCTACCTCTTCGAGGTCTGACCCGCCCGTCGTACCCTGTGGCACGGCCCCGCGGCCCGCCACGATCCGGGCGAGCGGGAACCACCGCCGCGCGCCGACCGTTGAGCGTTCGACCCGACGAAGGAGACCCGTCATGCTGTGCCCTCTCGACCAGACCGTGCTCGTGATGACCGACCGCAAGGGCGTGGAGATCGACTACTGCCCCACGTGCCGCGGAGTGTGGCTCGACCGGGGTGAGCTCGACAAGATCATCGACCGCAGCCTCGAGGCCGAGATCGCCGCCGAGGTCGGTGGCCCGGCCGCTGCCGCGCCGCACGCCCCGACGCCCGTGCAGTACCCGCCGACGCAGCAGCTCCCCGTCCCGCCGCAGCCCGCGCCCTACGGGTACGCGGACGACCGCCGCCGCGACGACCACCGGGGCGACGACCGTCGCCGTGACGAGTACCGCGGGGACGACCGGTATCGCGGCCCGGACCGTGGCAGCGACCCGTACCGCGGCTCCGAGCAGTACCGCAGCGACGACCCGCGCTACCGCAAGCGCAAGAAGAAGGAGTCCTGGCTCGAGGACCTGTTCGACTTCTGAGCCGCGACGGCGCCGGCCCCAGGCGGGGTCGGCGCCGTCGTCGTACCCCTGGACCGCGCCCGCGCGCCCTGCCCGCACTCTCCCCGCTGCTGAACGGAAAGCCTCATGCCCGTCCTCGACTCGTTCTCGCTCGCCGGCCGCACGGCGCTGATCACGGGCGGGAGCCGGGGCATCGGCCGCGGCCTCGCCCAGGCGCTGGGGGAGGCGGGCGCGCGCGTCGCGCTGACCGCGACCACGATCGAGGCCGCGCGGGCCGCGGCCGACGACCTGCGCGCGCTGGGCCTCGACGCGCACGGCTACGAGCTCGACGTGACGGACCGCGAGCAGGTGGACGACGTCGTCGAGCAGGTCGGGCGCGAGGGCGGTGGGGTCGACGTGCTCGTCAACAACGCGGGCATCTCGATCGGGGGCGCGGCCCTGGAGATCGAGGACGACGTGTGGCACCGCACGCTCGCGACCAACCTCGACGGCGTCTGGTACTGCTCGCGGGCCGTGGCCCGGGCGATGGTCGCGGACGGGCGGGGCGGGACGATCGTCAACGTGGGCTCGATGTCCGCGCAGATCGTGAACCGTCCACGCTGGCAGCCCGCGTACCTCGCGTCGAAGGCCGCGGTGCACCAGCTCACCAAGGGGCTCGCCGCGGAGTGGGCGCCGCACGGGATCCGGGTCAACGCGATCGCACCGGGCTACATCCTCACCGAGGCGTCGCCGGTGGACCAGCCCGAGTACTACGACGACTGCGTCGCGCCCGCCGCGATGAAGCGGTGGGGGACGCCGGCCGAGCTGGGGCCGGTCGTGGTCCTGCTCGCGAGCGAGGCGTCGAGCTTCATGACGGGGGCGGTCGTGACGGTCGACGGCGGGTACACGCTGTTCTGACCCGCCGACGTGTCAGAACGAGCGTGACCCCGAGGGCTCGCTGGTTCTGACACGTGCTGGCCCGGCGGGGCCCGTAGCACCGGGCGGCACCTAGACTCGGGTCCCGTGCGCCAGGTTCTCAAGCAGTGGGTCGACCCGTTCATCGTGGCGCTGGTCGCGACCATGGTCCTGGGGCTCGTGGTCCCGGTCCCCGCGGAGGCCCAGCGCGTCGTGGACGCGGTCGCGGACGTCGCGGTCGCGGTCCTGTTCCTGGTCTACGGCATGCGCCTGTCGACGACCGAGGTCTGGTCAGGACTGAGGAACGTCCGACTCCAGGGCGGCATCCTCGCCTCGACCTACGTGGTCTTCCCGCTCGTGGGGCTCGCGGTGTCGTGGGCCGTGACCCCGCTGGTCGGCGCCCCGCTCGCGGCGGGCATCCTGTTCCTGTCGCTGCTGCCCTCGACCGTCCAGTCGTCGGTCGCGTTCACGTCGGTCGCGCGCGGGAACATCGCGGGCGCGATCTGCGGGGCGACGGTCTCGAACGTCGTGGGCATGGTCGTGACGCCGCTGCTGGTCCTGTGGTTCATGTCGTCGAGCGGCGCGACCGGCGGACTGAGCGGTCTGCGGGACGTCCTGGCGCACCTGCTCGCCCCGTTCGTCGTGGGCCAGCTCCTGCAGCCGTTCGTGGGCCGATGGATCCGGGCGCGGAGGTGGCTCACGCTGTCCGTGGACCGCGGCACGATCCTGATCGTGGTGTTCGGCGCGGTCGCCGCCGCGACGAGCGCGGGCGTGTGGGCCGGGATCTCGGGCTGGACGATCCTCGCGCTGGTCGGGATCAGCGCGGTGATCCTCGCGGTCCTGCTCGCGGTGACCTGGTGGGGCGGGGCGGTGCTTCGCCTCGGTGTCGAGGACCGCATCGCCCTGCTCATGTGCGGGTCCAAGAAGAGCCTGGCCACGGGGCTGCCCATGGCCGCGGTGCTCTTCCCGGTCGCGGTCGCGGGCACGATCGCCGTCCCGGTCATCGTCTTCCACCAGCTCCAGCTCATCGTGTGCGCGGTGCTGGCGCGAAGGCTGGCGCTGCGCGACGGGGCGTGATCGTCGGGTCTGGCCCGGGCGCGTGCGCCGAGCGTGCGTGTCGGGCTGTCCCGGGAGGTCCCGGGACAGCCCGACCGTCACGCTCGACGCGCGTCTCAGCGGCCCGACGGCGTCACTCGCCCCAGCCGGCGAAGCGCCCCACGGCGACGAACACCGCGAGCAGCAGCAGGACGGTGTTGACCGGCACGGACTGCTTCTCGCCGAGGCGGACGTGCAGCGGGATGGCGCCGAGCTGCGTGATCGCGAGGCCGACCGCCGCGATCGGGGTCAGGATCGGCGCGACGCCGGTCACGAGCGGCAGGATCAGGCCGACGGCGCCGAGGATCTCGAGCGCCCCGAGCACACGGACGGCCGTGAGGCGGCCGGGCGTGACCCAGCGCATCTGCTCCATGAGCTTGCCGGCCGGGGTGGTGAGCTTCATGAAGCCCGCGCCGGCGAAGGCGACGGCGAGCAGACCTGCGGCGATCCAGAGGGCGATGTTCATGGGGTTCCTTCGATGTCGCGGCGCGAGGTGCGCCGAAGAGGGTGGGTCGGTGACCGTCCGTAGGGTCAGTCACCTTTTGTGCCGGAGGACATCATGGGTAACCTGAGAGCGGTCTACAAAAGGCACACCGGTGTTCCCGGTGCGTCCAGGAACGGAGAACCCATGTCCGCAACGGCCAGCGGTACCGACCGGTCGCCCGCTCCCGACGCCCTGCACGTGCCCGTCCCCGACGGCGGCGGCTGCGGTGCCGACCACGCGAGCAGCGAGGTCCGGCGCGTCCTGGACCGGGTCGGGGACAAGTGGAGCGCACTCATCCTCGGCACGCTCTCGAGCGGCCCGCTGCGCTTCACCGAGCTGCTGCACGGCATCAGCGGGATCTCCCAGCGCATGCTCACGCTCAACCTGCGCCAGCTCGAGCGCGACGGGCTCGTGAGCCGCACGGTCCACGCGGTCGTCCCGCCGCGCGTCGACTACGAGCTCACCGACCTGGGGCGCACGTTGCTGCCGCCGGTCCTGGCGCTCGTGGAGTGGGCCATGGAGAACACCGACGCGATCCAGGGGCACCGGGAGCGCTTCGACACCCGGGCCGCGGGCGCACAGGGCTGACGCACGAGGAGGTGGTCCCGCGGGATCCCCGTCCGAGCAGGGGCCCGGGATCGGCGCGGGCCGTCCACGCCTCCGAGCCGGTCGGCCGTCTCTTCTGCGGCGTCAGCCTGCCGCGACCTGCTCGCGGATCTGGCGCTTGGCACGCAGCAGGATGCCCGTCATGCCGTTGAGCCGCAGGGGGCTCACCGCGTTGGTCAGCCCGATCATGAAGGGGTAGTCGTCGGGCACGGCGAGCGCCTGCTCGGGGGTCAGCCCGTCGAGCCCCTGCGCCAGGATCGACGCGAAACCGCGCGTGGTCGGGGCCTCGGCGGGGGCCGTCGCGTACAGGTGCACGCCGTCGGCCTCGACCTCGGCGAACGCCCGGACGGGCGACTGGCACTCCTCGACGCGCTCGAGCAGCCCGGGGGCGTTCTGGTAGCGCGCGGGCAGGTCCGGGAGCTCGCGCGAGAACTCGAGGAGGAGCTGGAGGCGGTCGCGCTCGCCGAGCGCGAGGAAGTCGTCGCGGATCTCGGTGAGGACCGGGGGCAGCTCGGTCGCGGCGTCGTCAGTCATGCGTCGATCCTCCCACCCGTGGCGTGCGCGGGCCGTGCCGGACCGCCCAGCGGACGGGCTCGCCGTCGGGCCGGGGGCGGGTGCGGGTGGCCGTCCGGTGAGCCGACCCCGGGCCCGGGGCCCGGGCTCGACGCGCACGGCCCGCTCCCCGTGGATACGTTGAGCCACGAGTGCGCCGACGCACGGCGCGGACGGACGGAGCGTCATGGGAACCCTGTCGAACGACCTGCGCACGCTGAGCCACGAGGCGTACCTCTACCTGTACCCGCTCGTGACCATGGACCTCAGCCGGCGTCAGGCCACGAACCTGGAGGCGGGGGTCCGCCCCGGGTTCGGGCCGCCCAACGTGTTCCACCACCTGCGGGAGTTCCCGCCCGCGGACTTCCGGGCGGTGGTCCGGCCCAACTTCGACACGCTGTACGCGAACCTGTGGCTCGACCTGACCGACGGCCCCGTGCTGCTCCACGTCCCCGACACCGACGACCGCTACTACATGCTGCCCCTGCTGGACATGTGGACCGAGGTGTTCGCGACGATCGGCAAGCGGACCACGGGGACGGGCGCGGGGGACTACCTGATCGTCGGACCGGACTACGAGGGCGACCTCACGGAGTTCTACGACGACCTCCCGGAGGACGCCGCGCTGATCGTCGCGCCCACCCCGCACGTGTGGGTCATCGGGCGCATCCAGACCAACGGCGTCGCGGACTACCCGGCGGTCCACGCGGTGCAGGACGGCCTGTCGGTGCAGGAGCTGGGGGAGCGGCCGCCGTTCGAGATCGACCCGACCGCGGACACCCGCACCGAGCCGCTGCACCTCGTGGACTCCCTCAGCGCGGTGGACTTCTTCACGGACGCGACGAGGCTCCTCGACACGAACCCGCCGCACCTGACCGACTTCTCGGTGCTCGCCCGCATCGGTGCGCTGGGCATCGTCCCGGGCGAGGACTTCGACGCCGGGCAGTTCGACGACGCCGAGATCGCGGAGATCGAGGCCGGGGCGGCGAGCGCCCGCGCGCTGCTGGACACGTCGCGCGCGACGCTCGGGACCGTGGCGAACGGCTGGATGCTCTACCGCGACACCATGGGCGTCTACGGGAACTTCTACCTCAAGCGGGCCGTCGTCACGCTCGTGGGGCTGGGAGCCAACCCGGTCGAGGACGCGATCTACCCGCTCCTCGCGACCGACGCGGCCGGTCAGGCCCTGGACGGGGACCACGACTACGTGCTGCACTTCGACGCCGACCAGCTCCCGCCTGCGGCGGCCTTCTGGTCGGTCACGATGTACGACGCCGAGGGCTACCAGGTGGCGAACGCCCTCGACCGGTTCGCGATCGGGGACCGCGACGACCTGCAGTACAGCGAGGACGGGTCGCTCGACCTGTACCTGCAGCACGAGAGCCCGGGCGCGGACCGCGAGTCGAACTGGCTCCCCGCGCCGCGCGGTCCGCTGGGCGTGACGACGCGGCTCTACGCGCCGCTCCCCGACGCGCTCGACGGTCGCTGGGTCCCGCCGGTCGTGCGCAGGGTCTGAGCCGGCGCACGTCCGCGCCCGCGGCGCCGTGGTGACACGACGGAGGCCCGACGGCGGTGGGCCGGGTACGTGACCCGGCCCACCGCCGTCGGGCCTCCGCGGGAGACGGCGGACGTCAGAGGCGCGCGGGGACCTCGCCCGGCTCGGCTCCCTTGACGATCGGGACGCGGACCGCGTTGCCCCACTCGGTCCACGAGCCGTCGTAGTTGCGGACCTTGTCGAAGCCCAGCAGGTACGTCAGCGCGAACCACGTGTGGCTCGACCGCTCGCCGATGCGGCAGTACGTGATGACGTCGTCGTCGGTCGACAGGCCCAGGCCGCCCTCCTGGTAGATCGCCTCGAGCTCCTCGCGCGACTTGTACGTGCCGTCGGCTGCGACCGCGGTCGCCCACGGGACGTTGCGCGCCGTGGGGATGTGGCCCCCGCGCAGCACGCCCTCCTCGGGGTAGTCCGGGATGTGCAGGCGCTCGCCCGTGAACTCCTGGGGCGAACGGATGTCGACGAGCGGGCCGTTGCCGAGGTGCGCGAGCACGTCCTCCTTGAAGGCGCGGATCGTCTCGTCGTCGCGCTCGACCACCGGGTACTCGACGGGCTCGGGCGTGGGGACGTCGGTCGTGGTCTCGCGGCCCTCGGCGATCCACTTGCCACGACCGCCGTCGAGGAGACGGACGTCCTCGTGGCCGAACAGCGTGAAGACCCACGCCGAGTACGCGGCCCACCAGTTGTTCTTGTCGCCGTACAGGACGACCGTGGTGTCGCGCGAGATGCCCTTGGAGCCCAGGAGCTGGGCGAAGCCCTTGCCGTCGAGGTAGTCGCGCAGGTCGGGGTCGTTGAGGTCGGTGTGCCAGTCGACCTTGACCGCGCCCGGGATGTGACCCGTCTCGTAGAGCAGCACGTCCTCGTCGGACTCGACGACGACCACGTTCTCGTCGTGCAGGTGCTCGGCGAGCCAGTCGGTGGAGACCAGGCGGTCGGGGTGGGCGTAGGCGGCGATCTTCTCGGTCGTGTCGAGGGGAGCGGACATGATGTCCTCCAGGTGCGTGACGGGTGCTGCGGGCGGGACGGCGCGGGCGGGATCGGGCTGAGGCGTGCCGCGCGGTCGGTACCGCTCGGGCACGTTCGTCACTCTAGGAACGCCGTCCACGGACCGGAAGGGCCGTCGCACATGCTGAGACAGTGTTACCCGGCTGGTGCCGCGCAGCGGTAGCGGTGGGGGAGTCAGTCCCGCGAGATCGGCGCCGTCACCGCGCCCGTGAGCGAGACCAGGTCGGCGGGCGACAGGCCCACGTCGAGCCCGCGGCGCCCGCCCGAGACGTAGACCGCGTCGAACGCGAGCGCCGACTCGTCGACCACGGTGCGCAGCCGCTGGCGCTGGCCGAGCGGCGAGATGCCACCCACCACGTACCCGGTCGCGCGCTCGGCCGCGGCCTGCTCGGCCATCGCGGCCTTCTTGCCGCCCGCCGCGTGCGCGAGAGCCTTGAGGTCGAGCTTGCGGTCCACGGGGACGACGCCCACGACGAGCGCCCCGTCGACCGACGTCACCAGGGTCTTGAACACCTGCTCGGCCGGGATGCCGATCGCCGCGGCGGCCTCGAGCCCGTAGCTCAGGTCGGAGGACGGGTCGTGCTCGTAGGGGTGCACGGTGTGCGGCACCCCGGCCTTCTCGAGCGCGACGAGTGCGGGGGTGCCGGCGTGGGGCGACTTCTGCTTCTTGGCCACAGGACGATTGTGCCCCTAGACGTTCACGTCGACGAGCGACCCGATCCCGTACGTGACCGCCATGGCGATCGCGCCCCCCAGGACCGTGCGGATCGTCGCGCGCCGGGTCGGCGCCTGCCCCAGGCGTGCGCTGCCCCAGCCCGTGAGGACCAGCGCCAGGACGACCGCGACGAACGTGACCGGGATGCGCGCGGCCGGGGGCGCGAGCAGGATCGCCGCCATGGGCAGCAGACCGCCGACCGTGAACGACACGATCGAGGCGACCGCTGCCTCCCACGGCGACGTCAGGTCGTCGGGGTCGATGTTCAGCTCGGCGTCCGCATGGGCCGCGAGCGGGTCGTTGGCGGTGAGCTGGACCGCGACCTCGTGCGCGAGCTCGGGCGTGAGCCCCTTGGCGCGGTAGATCCCCGCGAGCTCGGCGAGCTCCTCGTCGGGCATGGTCGCGAGCTCCTGGCGCTCCTTGGCGAGCATGGCCTCCTCGGTGTCGCGCTGCGTGCTCACCGAGACGTACTCGCCCGCGGCCATCGACAGCGCTCCGGCGAGCAGCGCCGCGGCGCCCGCGGTCGCGATGACCGGGATCGACGTGCTGGTCGCGGCGACGCCCACCACGACGCCCGCGGTCGACACGATGCCGTCGTTCGCGCCGAGGACGCCGGCGCGGAGGCGGTTGAGCCGTGCACCGGTCCCTTCGCTCCGGTGCTGCTCGCCCTCGTGCGGAGTCCTCTGCCGTCCCGGTGTGCTCATGTGGCCACCGTAGGACGGGGGAGCGGGCCTGTCGTGGCGAGCCCTGACGGGCCTGTGACCTGCACCTCAGGCCTGCGAGGACCTTCGTCCCTGGCCGATCGGTGCTCGTCCTGAGAGGCTCGAGGTGGCAGAGGTGACCGCCGGCAGGGGATGCGTCAGGGGCGCATCGGAAGCAGGGAGAACGCACATGAGCATCGACGACCCCCGAATCGAACGGATCCTCGCGGCCGCTTCCCGGGCCCCCAGCGTGCACAACACCCAGCCGTGGTCCGTCCACGTGCACGGCACGACGCTCGACGTGCGGGCCGACGACTCGCGCCGTCTGACCCACGCGGACCCGGCAGGACGCGAGATGTTCATCAGCTGCGGAGCGTTCCTCGCGAACCTGCGCGTCGCGGCACGCCGCGAGTCCTTCCGTCCGGTGCTGTCCGTGCTCCCGGACGACGGCGATCCAGCGCTCGTCGCCCGCGTCGACCTGGTCCCCGGTGTCCTGCCCGACGCCGACGAGCTCGACCTCGCGGTCGCGATCGAGCGTCGCGCCACCTCCCGTGTGCCGTTCGAGGACCAGCCGCTCGACGCCGACGTGGTCGACGACCTCGACAAGGCAGCCACGTCCGAGGGGGCGCGGTTCGTGAGCCTCGCGCCGCAGGCCCCCGAGCGGACCGTCCTGCTGGACCTCGTCCGGCGGGCCGAGGAGGAGGCCGGGCGGGACCACTCGGGCCGGGTCGAGGAGGCCCGCTGGGTCACGAACGACCCCGACCGCCCCGACGGGATCCCGGTCGCCGCGCTCGGACCTCGCAGCGAGGACGCCCTGGCGCCCGTGCGCCACTTCGGCGGCGACTCCACGAGCGACCGGGCCGCGTTCGAGCACCGTTCGACGCTCGCGGTCCTCACGACCCCGGGCGACTCCGTGCGCGACTGGCTCGCGGCCGGCCAGGCCCTCGAGCGGGTCCTGCTGACCGCGACGACCTACTTCGTGCACGCCTCGTTCGCGACGACCGTCCTCGAGAACCCGACCACGCGGGCCGAGCTCACCACGGCGCTCGACGCGGGCGTCCCGCAGATGGTCATGCGGCTGGGCTACAGCGCGACGTCTCCCCGGACGCCCCGCCGCCCGGCCGACGACGTCGTCCGGTAGGCAGCGTCAGATCGTCCCGACCGCCACGACGCTCAGCACCACGGCCCCGGCCTCGTCGCTCGCCGCGAGGTCGACGACGGCGCTGATCGCCCAGTCGTGGTCGCCGGCCGGGTCGTCGAGCACCTGGCGGACGAACCACGTGCCCGGCTCGACGCGCTCGCCGTCGGGCCGCACGCCGTTCTCGAAGATCTGCACGAGGGCCGACGAGCGCGCCGCGGCGTCCACGCCGATCGCGTCGTTGCCGTGCAGCTCGAACATCGGGTCGAGGGCGTCGGCCCACGCGTCGCCGTCCCAGCCGCTCGCCTTGTCGAGCGCCTCGAGCGCGTCGTAGTTCTCGCGCGCCGCGAGCTCGACCCGACGGAACAGGGCGTTGCGGACCAGGACGCGGAACGAGCGCGGGTTGCCCGTGACGGGACGGACCGGGGCCTCGGCGCCCGTGCCGGACAGCGGGCCGTCGCCGACCTCGTCGTCCGCGTCGTCGTCGACGGGGTTGGCCAGGCGCTCCCACTCGTCGAGCAGCGACGAGTCGGTACCGCGCACCAGCTCGCCCAGCCACTCGGTGATGTCCTGGACCTCCTCGGTGCGGTGCTCCTCGGAGATCGTCTGGCGCATCGAACGGTACGCGTCGGCGAGGTAGCGCAGCACCACACCCTCGGTGCGGTCCAGGCCGTACACCGAGACGAACTCGGCGAACGTCATGGCCCGCTCGACCATGTCGCGCACGACCGACTTGGGCGAGAGCTCGGCGTCGGAGACCCACGGGTTCGAGTGCTTGTACGTCACGAACGCGGGCTCGAGCAGGTCCGCGAGGGGCTTGGGCCACGTGATGGTCTCGAGCAGCGCCATGCGCTCCTCGTACTCGTACCCCTCGGCCTTCATGGCCGCCACGGCCTCGCCGCGGGCCCGGTGCTGCTGCGCGACGAGCACCTGGCGCGGGTCGGACAGCGTAGCCTCCAGGACCGAGACGACGTCGAGCGCGTGCGTGGGCGACTCGACGTCGAGCAGGTCGAGCGCCGCGAGCGCGAAGGGCGACAACGGCTGGTTGAGCGCGAACTCGCGCGGCAGGTCGACCGTGAGGCGCACGGTGGGGCGCTGCCCGCTCGGGTACGTCGGGTCGGGCACGCGCACGCGCTCGACGATGCCCGCGACGCGCAGCGAGCGGTAGATGCGGAACACCTGGCGCACGTGGCGCTCGCGCTGGGCGTCGGTGTCGTGGTTCGCGGTGAGCAGGTGCTTCATGGCGCGCACCGGGTCCTCGCCCTTGTCACCGCGCGCGAGCACGTTGAGCACCATGGCGTGGTTGACCGTGAAGTGGCTGGTCAGGGCCTCGGGGTCGGCGTCGCGCAGGCGCTCGAACGTCGCGTCGGTCCAGTTGACCGCACCGGCGGGAGCCTTCTTGCGGACGATCTTCTTGAGCTTCTTGGGGTCGTCCCCGGCCTTGGCGAGCAGCTTGCGGTTCTCGATCACGTGCTCGGGGGCCATGACGAGGACCTCGCCGAGCGTGTCGTAGCCCGCCCGGCCCGCGCGGCCCGCGATCTGGTGGAACTCGCGCGCCGTGAGGTGGCGCATGCGCTCGCCGTCGAACTTCACGAGGCTCGTCATGAGGACCGTGCGGATGGGGACGTTGATGCCCACGCCCAGGGTGTCGGTGCCGCACACGACCTTGAGCAGCCCCGCCTGGGTCAGGCGCTCGACCACGCGCCGGTACTTGGGCAGCATGCCCGCGTGGTGCACGCCCACGCCGTGCCGCAGGAACTTGCTGAGCGTCCTGCCGAACCCCGAGGTGAAGCGGAAGTCGCCCAGCTCGGCCGCGATCGCGTCCTTCTCGGAGCGGCTCGCGACGTTGATGCTCAGCAGGGCCTGGGCGCGGTCGACCGCGTCCTTCTGCGTGAAGTGCACGACGTACACGGGAGCACGGTGCGTCGTGACGAGCTCCTCGATCACCTCGCCCAGCGGCTCGACGACGTAGGCGAACGTGAGCGGCACGGGGCGCTCGGCGCTCGTGACCTCGGCGACGGGACGTCCCGTGCGGGACTCGAGGTCCTCGGTGAACGTCGAGGTGTCGCCCAGCGTCGCGGACATCAGCACGAACTGCGCCTGCGGCAGCTCGAGCAGCGGGACCTGCCACGCCCAGCCGCGCTGCGGGTCCGCGTAGTAGTGGAACTCGTCCATGACGACCTGCGCGACGTCCGCGTCGGCACCGTCGCGCAGCGCGATGTTCGCGAGGATCTCCGCGGTGCAGCAGATGATGGGCGCGGTCGGGTTGACCGACGAGTCGCCCGTCATCATGCCCACGTTCGCGGACCCGAACACCGCGACGAGCGCGAAGAACTTCTCGCTCACGAGCGCCTTGAGCGGGGCCGTGTAGTAGCTGCGGCCGGGGACTCCTGCGCGGTGCGCGGCGAGGGCCGCGTAGTGCGCGCCGACCGCCACGAGCGACTTCCCCGAGCCCGTGGGCGTGGCCAGGATGACGTGCGCGCCCGAGAAGATCTCGATGACGGCCTCGTCCTGGTGCGCGTAGAGGTCGATCCCCGTCTCGGTGGCCCACTCGGTGAACCCTTCGTAGAGGGCGTCAGGGTCCGGGGTGCCCGAGCCGTCCGGTGCCGGCAGGTGACGAACCAGGCCGGGCTCGGGACGGGTGGTGGGGGTCGTGGTGCTCATCGTGGCCATTGTCGCAGAGGCGTTGTCCCCCGGGGGTTCCCGGGCCTCGGGAGCCCTCGCCGCGCGCGTCTGCGGCTGCCCGTGGAAGTCTGTGCGGATGGTGACCGACCGGCGCGCGGACGCGCCCCGCTTCCACCCCGAGACCGCGGCGCAGTGGCGTGCGTGGCTCGCCGAGCACCACGACGACGAGGTGCCCGGCGTCTGGGTCGTGCAGTGGCGGCGGGCGAGCGGCCGCGCCCCGATCGACTACGACGAGCTCATCGAGGAGGCGTTGAGCTTCGGGTGGATCGACGGGACCGTCCAGACGATCGACGACGAGCGCTCCATGATGTGGCTCACACGGCGGCGGCCGGGCAGCCGGTGGACGCGGCTGAGCAAGGAACGGGTCGCGCGCGCCGAGGCGGACGGCAGGATGACCGACGCGGGTCGCGCGGTGATCGACGCGGCCCGCGCCGACGGCTCGTGGACGAGGTACGACGACGCCGAGGCGCTCGTCGTCCCCGACGACCTGGCCTCGGCGTTCGCCGCCGCACCGCCCGCTCGTGAGCACTGGGACGCCTTCCCGCCGGGCGTGCGCCGGCTGATCCTGGGGTGGGTCGCGGACGCCAAGCGGGCCCCGACGCGCGCGGCCCGGATCGCCGAGACGGCCGAGAAGGCGCAGCGCGGGGAGCGCGCGCACTCCCAGCCCCGCTGAGGGGCCGCCGCGACACGAGGCGCCGTGGGAGGTTAGCGTCCTCCGGACGGCTGCACCGCCGTCGGGCTGGAGGAATGAAGCATGGACGTCTTGCAAGAGGCGCTGATCGACCCGTTGAGCAACGCCCTGTACTCGTACGTCCTGATCTACGTCCTCATCGGCGCGGGGATCTGGTTCACGGTCCGCACGCGCGCCGTCCAGGTGCGGCTGTTCGGGCTCATGTTCCGGCTCGTGGGCGGCTCGACCGGCTCGGCCGAGGGCGGCATCTCGTCGTTCCAGGCGTTCTGCGTGGGGCTCGCGTCCCGGGTGGGGACGGGCAACATCGCGGGCGTCGCGATCGCGCTGACGCTCGGCGGCCCGGGGGCCATCTTCTGGATGTGGTGCGTCGCGCTCCTCGGCATGGCCACGGCGTTCGTCGAGGCGACGCTGGGGCAGATCTTCAAGGTCCGCGCGGACGACGGTTCCTACCGCGGCGGCCCCGCGTACTACATCCAGCGCGGCCTGGGCTCGCGGCGGTGGGGAATCGTGTTCGCGATCCTGCTGATCTTCGCGTTCGGGTTCGCGTTCAACATGGTCCAGGCCAACACGATCAGCGAGGCGCTCGACAACGGCCACGCGGTCTCGCCCGGCTGGACCGCGGTGCTCCTCATGGTGCTCGCGGCCCCCGTGCTGTTCGGCGGGGTCAAGCGCGTCGCGAAGGTCGCAGGGATCGTGCTGCCGATCATGGCGGGCGTCTACGTCCTGCTCGCGGCGACCATCATCCTCATGAACCTCGGCGCCGTGCCGGGCGTGGTCCGGCAGATCGTCGAGGGCGCGTTCGGGCTCGACCAGGCCGTCGCCGGCACCGCGGGCGGCATCCTCGCGGCGCTGCTCAACGGGGTCAAGCGCGGACTGTTCTCGAACGAGGCGGGCATGGGCAGCGCCCCGAACGCGGCCGCGACCGCGACGGTCTCGCACCCCGCCAAGCAGGGGCTCATCCAGTCGCTCGGGGTGTTCGTCGACACGATCGTGGTGTGCTCGGCGACCGCGTTCATCATCCTCATGGCCGGGCCCGAGGTCTTCGACCCGGGGACCACGACCGACGCCGCGGGGGCCTCGCTCACGCAGGCGGCCGTCGCGGCCCAGCTCGGGACGTGGACCGTGTGGCCCATGACCATCCTGGTGTTCGTCTTCGCGTTCTCCTCGGTGCTCGGCAACTACTCGTACGCCGAGGTCAACCTGACGTTCCTCGGCATCCGCGCCAAGGCGCTCACGGCGCTGCGCACGCTCGTGCTCGCCGCGATCGGCATCGGGTCCCTCATCGAGCTCGAGGCCGTGTGGGCCGTGGCGGACGTCGCGATGGCGCTCATGGCGCTCGTGAACCTCGTCGCGATCACGCTGCTGGGGCGCTGGGCGTTCGGGGCGCTCAAGGACTACGAGAGACTGCGCAGGGCCGGGGGTGGTGACCGGTTCGTCGGGACCGGGAACCCCGACCTGCCCGGGGACGTCCCGGGCGACGTGTGGGCGCCGGTCCAGCAGGGCTCGAAGGCGTAAGACCGGGCCGCGGCGCCGAGCAGGGGAGACGTCAGCCCAGGTCCCAGAGCAGGCGGTAGTAGGCGATGCGTTCCTTGTCGGGCTCGATGCCGTAGGACTCGTACACGATCCCGTCGTAGCCGGGCCCGTAGTTCCACTCGGTGCTCCACGCCGCGACCGCGAGGTCTGCCCAGCGGTCCGCCACCCCGAGCGACCCGAGGTCGACGTGCGCCGCGAACGTGCCGTCGGCGGCCAGCAGGGTGTTGGGTGCGCACGCGTCGCCGTGGCACACCACGAGCCGGTCCACGGGGGGCGTCAGGTCGAGGAGCGGACGCGCCTCGGCGACAGAGAGCTGCGCGTGCTCGGGGAACCAGTCGGACGGGCCCTCGCCGTCGGCGATCCGCTCGTCGGCGCGCGCGATGCGCTGCTCGACGCTCCACGTGCGGCGCCGAACGCTCCGCCGATCATCACGAGACCGATCGAGGCCCAGCGCAGGTAGCTGGGCCTGCTCGTGGCGGCCATCAGCGCGTCACCCAGGGCAGCGGCGACTCGACGCCGGGGGCCCGCGCGGGGACGACGACCACGGGGCGGTTCTGCCGGTGCGCGAGGTGGACCGCGATCGAGCGGTTGAAGAACTCCTGGACACCGCCGCCGAACCCGCGCTCGTGCGTCCCGACCACGATCATCGCGGCGTCGACCGTCTCGGCGAGGTGGCCCAGGGCGTCGGCCGTGTCCCCGACGAGGAGCCGCGTGCTCCACCGCACCCCGCTCGGGTCGAGCACCGCGGCGAGGCGCGCCGCGAGCGCGGGGTCGAACTCGTCCTCGCGCTCGTCGTGGTAGTCCGGGTCGATCGGGGCGGACGTCACCGTCCCGGCCGAGTCCTCCGCGACCGCGAAGCGGCCCGCGTTCACGTGCGCGCAGATCAGCTCGGCGCCGAACTGGGTCGCGAAGCGGGCCGCGTCGTGGACGATGTGGTCCGGCTGGCCGGGGGCCACGCCCAGGACGACGGGTTGCGGGTCGAGCCCTCTGTTCTCTCCCATGCTTCGAGGGTAGGACGCAACCCGGGGCCGTGCCCGGCGGTCCGGGTCGGGCCCGGTCAGGCCATGCCCGGTCAGGCCAGGCCAGGCCAGGCCCGGTCAGGCCAGGCGAGGTCCGGTCAGGCCAGGCCAGGCGAGGTCCGGTCAGGTCAGAACGGGGCGACCTTGCGTGCCGGCGGGAAGATCTCGTCCAGGGCGGCGAGGTCTGCGGCCGTCGGGACCCAGGCCCCGGCCGCGGCGTTCTGGGTGACCTGCTCGGGCCGGGTGGCGCCCGCGATGACGCTCGACACCTGCGGCTGGGCGAGCAGCCACCCGAACGCGACCTCGACCTCGGTCACCCCGCGCTCGCGCGCGAACGTGTGGAGCGCCTTGAGCGCGTGCCAGGGCGCGGACTCGAGCAGGTGCGGCTTGGAGTGGACCAGGCGGCCGTCGTCGGGCCCCGTGCCGTCCGCGTACTTGCCCGTCAGCAGGCCGTTCGCGAGCGGGAAGAACGGCAGCACGCCCAGCCCGTAGGCCTTCGCCGCGGGCAGGACCTCGAGTTCGGCCTCGCGGTCGATCAGGTTGTACTGGTTCTGCGCCGACACGAAGCGGACAGTGCCGCTCAGGCGCGCCTGGTACTCGGCGTCGGCGATCTGCCACCCCGCACGGTTCGAGTGCCCCACGTAGCGGACCTTGCCCGCGCGGACCAGGTCGTCGAGCGCGGACAGCGTCTCCTCGACCGGGGTGCGCTTGTCCGGGGTGTGGAACTGGTAGAGGTCGATCCAGTCGGTCCCGAGGCGCCGCAGCGACGCCTCGACCGCCTTGACGACGTAGCGGCGCGAGCCGCGCGCCCGGAAGTCCTCGCCGTTCGCGCCGTGCATGGGCATGCCGAACTTCGTGGCCACCACGACGTCGTCGCGGCGTGAGCCCAGCGCCTTGCCCAGCAGCTCCTCGCTCAGACCGGGCTGCGCACCGTAGACGTCCGCGACGTCGAAGAACGTGATGCCCGCGTCGAGCGCGGCGTCGATCAGGGCGCGGGAACCGTCGAGGGACTCGGTCGCGGTGCGCGGGCGCCCCAGGTTGTTGCAGCCCAGGCCGATCGCGGACACCGCGAGGCCGGACGAACCCAGGCGACGGACCTCTGGGCGGACGGGGGCGGAGGGTGAAGACGTCGTCATGCGCCCGACTGTACGTCCCCGCCCGGGGTGGGCTGCGCCGTCGGGGCGGCGTCTCGCCTCGCGGGCGACGCGCCGTCCGGCGCCGCGACGCCCGAGGAGACCGACGCCGCACGCCCTGCGACCCAGCCCACGAACCGTTCGAGCGGGCCGCGCCCGAGACACCACCGCCACACGGTCGCGAACACCAGGCTCGCCACGACGAGCAGCAGCAGCTCCCCGTTGCCCGTGCCCGTCATGAGCGGGTCCTCCCAGGCCCAGATCGCGACGATCTGCAGGCAGTAGACGGTCAGCGCCATGGACCCCACGGCCGCGAGCGGGGCCAGCACCCGCAGGACGGGGCGCCGGGCTCCGAGCAGCAGGCACAGGCCCAGGACGGCGAGCGCGAAACCACCCGAGCCCAGCACCTCGAGCGTCGTGTCGGTGTGCGGGCCCGCGAGCCACAGGTAGTCCGACGTCGGCAGCGGGGCCGTCCACGGCAACGTCTCGAGCTGGTAGAGGCCCGACGCGTCCATGGCCCGCTCCTGGATCAGCGCGGCCCGACCGGACCCGGCGAGGACCTGGGTCAGCGTCGTGCCCGTGAACAGCGCGGAGAGCAGGTACGCGCCCAGGGCCAGCCCCGCGCCGAGCCCGACGAGCCGCTCCTGGAGCCGTCGGGACGTCAGGTCGAGCCGCCCCACCCCGAGCCCCACGAGCACGTACGCCATCCACACGAGCGCCGGGTAGTGCCCCGTGAGCAGGAAGTCCGTGAGCGCCCCCGAACCGTCGAAGGGGATCGAGAGCTCGGCCCGCAGCAGGATCTCGGGCAACCAGTGCACGAGGACCGGCCCCACGACCGCGACCACGAGCGCCAGCCCGAACAGCCGCCGCGGCGCCCACCGCAGGAACGGCAGCGCGAGCACGAAGTACGCCGCGTAGAAGCCCAGGATCAGCGCGACCGGGGTGCCGAGCAGGTCCAGCAGACCCGCGAGCGCGAGCAGCAGCACGGCCCGCACCAGGATGCGCGTGCGCGCCTGGAGCGCCGGGACACCCGACAGGGGGGTGCGCCGGCCCGAGACGAGCGCGAGCGAGACGCCAGCGATCACCGCGAACAGGATCGACGAGCGACCGTGGACCAGCGAGAGCCAGCCGTCGCCCGTCGAGAAGTCGTCCGACGTCACGCCCACGTGCGCCGCGAACATGCCCAGGATCGCGAGCCCCCGGGCCAGGTCGACGCCGGGCACGCGGTCTCCCGCGGGCAGCAGGAGGGCGGCATGGCGCCGCCAGAACCCGCCCGACGACGTCGCGGGGGCAGGGCGGGCAGGGGCGGCCGGGGCGGTGGTCACGCAGGTGATTGTCCCGGGTGATCGCCGCAGGCACGGCACGCCGCGCGCGAGGCGCGACGAACCGCACCCCGACCCTTTGCCGCCCATGATGTGAGAACGGGGCTGTGGGAAGGGTGGAAGCGTTCTACCGTGCAAGCATGACCCACACCCCCACGCCGGACCAGGACGTCACCGCCGACGCCACGCCCGACGCCCATGCGCCCGACGCCCCCACCGGGGCCCTGGGCAGCACGCCCAGCATGGAGTCCGAGTCGTACACCCACGGCCACCACGAGTCCGTCCTGCGCTCGCACCGCTGGCGCACCGCGGAGAACTCCGCAGGCTTCCTCCTGCCGCACCTTCGCAGCGACCACCAGGTCCTCGACGTCGGCTGCGGGCCCGCGACCCTCACGGTCGACCTGGCCCGCCACGTGCCGGGAGGCACCGTGATCGGCGTCGACGCCTCGGCCGCAGTCCTCGAGAGCGCGCGCGAGCTCGCCGCCGGCTCCGGGCTGAGCAACGTCTCGTTCCAGCAGGCCAACGCCTACGAGCTGCCCTTCGCCGACGACACGTTCGACGTCGTGTTCGCGCACCAGCTCCTCCAGCACCTGTCCGACCCGCTGGCCGCGCTGCGCGAGATGAAGCGCGTCGCCAAGCCCGGCGGCATCGTCGCGGTGCGCGACGCCGACTACGCCGCCATGACCTGGTACCCCGAGTCCGCGGGCCTCACCGAGTGGAACGAGCTCTACCACGAGGTCACGCACGCCTACGGCTACCAGGCCGACGCGGGCCGACGCCTCCTCGCCTGGGTCCAGGAGGCAGGCTTCGACCCCGCCCAGATCGTGCCGTCGGCAGGGGTCTGGTGCTACTCGACCCCCGCCGACCGCGCCTGGTGGGGCGGGCTGTGGGCCGAGCGCTGCATCGCGTCCAACTTCGCCGTCCAGGCCAAGGAGTCGGCGCTCGCGGACGACGTCGCGCTCGAACAGCTCGCGCAGGAGTGGCTGCGCTGGGCCGAGGAGCCCGCCGGATGGTTCGCCGTCCTCAACGGCGAGGTGCTCGCCCGGGCCTAGCGCCGCCGTCGGGCACCCGTGGTGCAACCGGTCACGCACCGGACGGCACGGCTCGTGAGGAGGCCGCGGACCCCAGCCCGGGGGCCGCGGCCTCTCGCGTCGGTAGGCTGGGTCCGTGCGCATCGCCAGATTCACCACCGGAGAAGACCCCCGCTACGCCCTCGTGCAGGAGGAGGCGGGCAAGACCTACCTCGCCGTCCTCAACGGCGACCCCCTCTACATGCCCGTCCTGCCGACGGGTGAGCGGATCGAGCTCGGGGACGGCGTGCGCCTCCTCGCGCCCGTCATCCCGCGCTCCAAGGTCGTCGGGGTCGGCCGCAACTACGCGGCCCACGCGGCCGAGCTGGGCAACGACGTCCCGACGACGCCGCTCATCTTCTTCAAGCCCAACACCTCGGTCGTGGGCCCGGACGACCCCATCGTGCTGCCCGACTTCACCGAGGAGGCCAGCTACGAGGCCGAGCTCGCGGTCGTGATCGGCCGCATCGCCAAGGACGTGCGCCCCGAGGACGCGGCGTCCTACATCCTCGGGTACACCGTGGCCAACGACGTGACCGCGCGCGACGCGCAGCGCACCGACGGCCAGTGGGCTCGCGCGAAGGGCTTCGACTCGGCGTGCCCGCTGGGTCCGTGGATCGACACCGACCTCGACGTCGAGGACCTCGCGGTGACCTCGCGCGTCAACGGCGAGACCCGCCAGGACGGTCGTACGCGCGACCTGATCTTCGACATCCCCTACCTCGTGTCGTACATCTCCGAGGCGTTCACCCTCCTGCCCGGCGACGTCATCCTCACGGGGACGCCCGCGGGCGTGGGCCGCATCGACGCGGGCGACCGTGTCGAGTGCGAGGTCGAGGGCCTGGGCGTGCTCGCGAACCCGGTCGTCCGCCGCTGACCTCGCTCGAGCCGTCGTGGGGGGAGCCGGCGCCGCCGTTCCTGGCGGGACGTGGCCCACGGCTCCACCCCCGCGGTCGGGGCTCCTCAGACGGCTCGGGCCGCCTCCAGGAGGCGGTCCTCGCACCAGCGCTGTGCGTGCTCGAAGGACGTGAACTCGTGGTCCACGCCCGCGAGCAGGCGACGCTCGAACGGGTCCACCACGACCACGTGCACCCCTTGGCCCTGCAGCCGGGACACGAGACCGCGCAGGAGCTGGGCCCCGAGCGTGACCACTCGCGACGTGCGGTGCAGGTCGAGGATCAGCCATCGCTCGCCGCTCGGCAACGGTGACGGCAGGTCGTCGACCGAGCGCAGGATCGTCTCCGCGGCCGCGAACTCGACCGTGCCCTGGACCGCGCGCACCGAGATCGCCGACCCCACCTCCCGCAGCCGCAGGATCTGGGCGGGCGTCCGGTGCGCGAGGTGGCGCAGGCGGTCGGCGCGCGTCGAGCGGTAGAGCGTGGGCACGTCGCGGTCGGGGCGGTGCATGAGGTGCAGGTCGAACTGCCGCGAGATCTCCTGCGCGGCCGCGACCGAGCGCACGCTGTTGCCGCGCGCGTCGAGCGGCGGGCTGAACAGACCCAGGCCGAACTGGCCCACGCCCACCGAGACGAGCCCGCCCGAGACGCCGCTCTTCGCGGGCAGCCCGGCTCGCAGGAGCCACTCGCCCGCGTAGTCGTACATGCCGCTCGTCGCCATGACCGAGAGCACCCACTCCGTCACGACCTCGTCGACCACGTGCTCGCCCGTGACCGGGTTGACGCCCCCGTTGGCGAGCGTCGCGGACATGACCGCGAGGTCGCGGGCCGTGACCAGGACCGAGCACTGGCGGAAGTACGTGTCGAGCGTGGCCTCGACGTCCGAGGCCAGTGCGCCCGTGCTGTGCATGAGGTAGGCGATCGCACGGTTGCGGTCTCCCGTCTCCGACTCGCTGACGTACACGCGGCCGTCGACCTCGAGCGGGTGCCCGGCGAACGCGCCGAGGACGTGCAGGATGCGGGCGAACCGCTCCTCCTCGGTGGCACCGTGCACGAGCGACGTCGTGACGATCGCCCCCGCGTTGACCATGGGGTTCGGTGGGCGTCCCGTGACCGGGTCGAGGCGGATCGAGCTGAAGCCCTCGCCGCTGGGCTCGGCGCCGACGTGCGCGAGCACCTCGGCCAGCCCCCGGTCCATGAGCGCCAGGGCGAACACGAAGGGCTTCGACAGGGACTGGATCGTGAACGGGACGTCGGCGTCGCCTGCGGTGTAGATGCTGCCCGTGACGCCCGCGAGGGCCACGCCGAACAGCGCGCGGTCGGCCGTGGCGAGCTCGGGGATGTACGTCGCGACCGTGCCCTCGTCGAGGTCGCGGAACGCCTCGTGCACCGCCGCGAGCGCGTCCGCGATGAGGTCGCTCGCGCCCGTGCTGCCCGGGTGGGCGGGGCGCCCCGGGGCGCCGGGGTCGCGCGGGGCTGCGGACGGGGACTGCGGAGAACCTGCCATGTACGCGATTGTGCGCCCCGCGCGCTCCCCGTGCCCGGTGGGCCGTGGGCCCGCGCACGGCCCGCCCGACCGAGCGGCGATAGGCTGTCGGACGTGATCCCTGCACCTGGTTCCTCGCCCGTCCGCGTCCGCTTCTGCCCCTCGCCCACCGGCACGCCGCACGTCGGCCTCATCCGCACGGCGCTGTTCAACTGGGCCTACGCCCGGCACGTCGGCGGCACGTTCGTCTTCCGCATCGAGGACACGGACGCCGCGCGCGACTCCGAGGAGAGCTACCAGCAGCTCCTCGAGGCGCTGCGCTGGCTCGGCATGGACTGGGACGAGGGCGTCGAGGTCGGCGGCCCGCACGAGCCCTACCGCCAGTCGCAGCGCGGTGACCTCTACCAGGACGTCATCCGCCGCCTCGTCGAGGGCGGGTACGCGTACGAGTCGTTCTCGACGCCCGAGGAGATCGAGGCGCGCAACGTCGCGGCCGGTCGCCCCAAGGCCATGGGCTACGACGGGTTCGACCGCACCCTGACGGACGAGCAGAAGGCCGCGTTCCGCGCCGAGGGCCGCGAGCCCGTGCTGCGCATGCGCATGCCCGACACCGACGTGTCGTTCACGGACCTGGTGCGCGGCGAGATCTCGTTCGGTGCGGGCTCGGTCCCGGACTACGTGATCGTGCGCGGCAACGGCCAGCCCCTGTACACGCTGGTCAACCCGGTCGACGACGCGCTCATGGGCATCACGCACGTGCTGCGCGGCGAGGACCTGCTGTCCTCGACGCCGCGCCAGGTCGTGCTGTACCGCGCGCTGCTCGAGCTGGGCGTCGCGCAGGTCATGCCCGAGTTCGGCCACCTGCCGTACGTCATGGGCGAGGGCAACAAGAAGCTGTCCAAGCGCGACCCCGAGTCCAACCTGTTCCTGCACAAGGAGCGCGGCTTCACGCCCGAGGGCCTGCTGAACTACCTCGCGCTGCTGGGCTGGAGCATCTCTGCGGACAACGACATCTTCACGGTCGAGGAGATGGTCGCGGCGTTCGACGTCGCCGACGTCAACCCGAACCCGGCCCGTTTCGACCTGAAGAAGGCCGAGGCGATCAACGCGACGCACCTGCGCATGCTGGCCCCCGAGGACTTCCGCGACCGCCTGGTCCCGTACCTGCACCAGGGTGGGTTCGTCCCGGCGGACTCGTTCGCGGACCTCTCGGCCGAGCACCAGGCGCTCGTCACGGCGGGAGCCCCGCTCGTGCAGGAGCGCATGGTCCTGCTCGGTGAGGCCAAGGGCATGCTGGGCTTCCTGTTCGTGGCCGACGACGCCGTGCCCGTCGAGGACGAGGCGCGCGCCGCGCTGCGCGAGGAGGCCCCGGCCGTGCTCGACGCCGCGATCCGTGTGCTCGACGCCCTCGACGACTTCTCGACCGACCCGATCCAGGAGGCCCTCAAGGCCGTCCTGGTCGAGGAGATGGGCATCAAGCCGCGCTTCGCGTTCACGCCGCTGCGCGTGGCCGTGACGGGCCGTCGCGTGTCGCCGCCGCTGTTCGAGTCGATGGAGATCCTCGGCAAGGAGTCGACCCTGGCACGCCTGCGCGCGCTGCGCGCGTCGCTGTGAGCGCCCCTGAGCCCACGCTGCCCGCACTGCCCGACGGCGTCGCTCCCCTCGCGGGGGACGTGGCACCCGGTGCGGTCGACGGTGTCGACGGGGTCCTGTTCGACGTCGACGACACGCTCGTCGACACCCGCGGCGCCTTCGCGCTCGCGATCGACGCGGTGTGCGCGGTGCACCTGCCGCACCTGCCGGTCGAGCGGTACGGCGAGGTCCTCGCGCTCTGGCGCAGCGACCCGCACGGCTGGTACCGGGCGTACACGCGCGGCGAGCTGACGTTCGACGGTCAGCGCATGCTGCGCGCGAACGAGCTGCAGGAGACGTTCGGCGGCGCGGTCCTCGACGAGGACGGGTACGCGGCGTGGAAGACGGTCTTCTGGGGCACGTTCGAGGAGAGCTGGCGCGCGCACGACGACGCCGCTCCCGTCCTGAAGCGGCTCGCCGCCGCAGGGGTCAAGGTGGGCGCCCTGTCGAACGCGGCCGTCGCGCTCCAGACGGACAAGCTGTCACGGTCGGGGCTGTCCGAGGTGCCGATGCTCGTGGGCGTCGACACCCTGGGGTTCGGCAAGCCGGACCCGCGGGTCTTCGTCGAGGCGTGCGCGCGCCTGGGTACCGACCCCGCCCGCACGGTCTACGTGGGCGACGAGCTCGACGTCGACGCCCGAGCGGCTGCCGCCGCAGGCCTGACGGGCGTGTGGATCGACCGGCCGGGGACCCGGCGCGGCGGCCCGGCCGAGGAGGACCCGGACGCGGCTCGCGCCGCGGGGGTGCACGTCGTGGCGACGCTCGACGAGGTCGGCGACCTGGTGCTCGCCGTCCGCTGACCGGTCGCAGGCCCGTGCCGACGTAGAGGGTTCTGGTCGAGGTAGAGGGCAACAGCCCTCTACCTCGACCAGAACCCTCTATCTCGTGGTGACCGGTGACCGGTGGCCTGCCGTCGCGACCGCCGCGATGCGGCTGGCCGCCGCCGAGAGCTCGGTGCCGTCCTTCCAGACCATGCGCAGCCGCCGCGAGAGGTCGAGGCCGGGCACCTGGATCTCGGCGAGCGTGCCGCGAGCCAGGTCGTCGGCCACCGTCAGCCGGGACAGCACCGCGACGGCCCCGCCGTACTGCACGGCCGTCTTGAGCGACGCGGTCGAGCCCAGGTAGGGCAGGTGCTCGGGGAGCCGGGTGCCTGCCGCCACCAGGGCCTTCTCGAGCGTCTCGCGCGTGCCTGAGCCGCGCTCGCGCACGACCAGGCCGCCGCCCAGCAGCTCGTCGACCGTCGCCGTGCGTCGCCTCCGGGACGCCCACGGGTGCGTCGGTGCGACGACGACGAGCAGCTCGTCGCGCGCGAGGGTGCGGCTGCGCAGGCCCCGCTGCAGGGTCGAGCTCTCGATGAAACCGAGGTCGGCCTGGTCCGCGAGCACGAGCTCCATGACGTTGCGCGAGTTGCGCACGAGCAGCTCGACGTCGGGGGCGAGGGCGTCGGCGGCGGCCGGGCCGCCCGCCGTGCCCGGCCATCCTGGTGGAGCCGCCGCGCCCGGCGCGGTTCCCGCCACCGTCGACGCTGCCGCCGATGTCGCTGCCGATGTCGATGCCGATGCCGATGCCGCCAGCGTCGCGAGCCACCGAGGAGCGAGGTACTCGGCGATCGTGAGGCTCGCCGCGAGCCGGATGCGGGCCGAGGGGGCCTCGCGCAGCGCTGCGGCCGAGGTCTCGAACCGGTCCGAGGCCTCGACGACCTCGCGGGCCCAGGTGGCGGCCGCGCGCCCGGTCTCGGTCAGGCGGGCGCCGCGCGTCGAGCGGGTCACGAGCTCGAGGTCCAGGTGCCTCTCGAGGCGCCGCATGCCGGCCGAGGCGCTGGGTTGCGAGACCCCCAGCGCACGGGCGGCGGCACTGATGGACCCGTGACGGTCGGTCGCGACGAGCAGCTCGAGCAGCGCGAGCGACGTGCGCTCGCGACGTGGGGGAGCAGGGCTCGCGGGCGTCCGCCTCTCGGGCTCGGTCATAGCCTCATCCTATGGCTCGGTCGTGAAGTGGGCCTTCTGGCGCGAGGCCGGTCGCGCGACAGTGGAAGCATGACCCCCACGAACGACCCCGCAGCCCACATCCCGGGCGCGACACGGACGCCGGACCGACCCGCCCCGAGCACGGGCCCCACGTCGTGGCTCCACCGCGCGGCCCCCGGGCTCGTGCTCTGTGCCCTCGCGACCGTCCTGGCCTACCTGCTCGCGCAGGTGGTCCCGCTCTCACCGCTCGTGCTCTCGCTCCTGGTGGGCGCCGTCGTCGGCTCGGTGCTCGGGAGCCTGCGGCGCGCGGGCGGGGCGAGCGACGCCGTCGGGCGGCGGCCAGGGGCTGCGCGGTGGGCCACCGCTCTCACGTCCCGCACCCAGGACGGCACGCGGTGGACCGCGACGCGCGTCCTGCGGGCCGGGGTCGTGCTGCTCGGGCTCCAGCTCTCGCTGCCCGAGGTCCTCGCGCTCGGGTGGCGAGGGCTCGCGGTCGTCGGGATCACCGTCGCCGTGACCTTCAGTGCGACGCTCGCCCTGGGGCGCGTCCTGCGCGTCCCACGCGTCACGTCGCTGCTCGTCGCGACCGGGTTCTCGATCTGCGGCGCGGCCGCGATCTCGGCCATGCAGGGCGTGGTCGGGGGCGGCGACGACGACGAGTCGCGCCGCGAGGCCGACGACGCCGTCGCGACCGCGCTGGCCCTCGTGACGATCTTCGGGTCGCTCGCGATCTTCGTGCTGCCGTGGCTCGCCGGTCTGCTGGGCCTCGCTGACGACCGCGCCGGGCTGTGGATCGGGGCGAGCGTCCAGGAGGTCGCGCAGGTCGTGACCGCGGGCGGCGCCGTCTCTGCCGCCGCGCTCGCGACCGCGACCGTGAGCAAGCTGGCCCGTGTCGTCCTGCTCGCGCCGCTCGTGGCGGGCGCCGGGGTGCTGACGGCGCGGCGCGCGCGGGTCGCGCGCCCCGCGGACGTCGAGACCGCCGCGGGGGCCACCGGGGCATCGGCCGCCCGCCGGACGCCGCCCGTGCCGCTCTTCGTCGTCGGGTTCCTCGTGGCCGTGCTGGTGCGGAGCACGGGGATCCTGCCCGCGTCGGTCGTCGAGGTCACGACCATGGTGACCACGCTGCTGTTCACCGCCGCGATGTTCGCGATGGGGCTCGGCGTCGATGCCGCACACCTGGTCCGCACGGGGCGTCGCGCCCTCGTGCTCGGCACCGCGTCGGCCGCGGTCGTGACCGGGACCTCGCTCGTCGCCGTGCTGCTGCTGACCTGAGGCGAGCGGAGCGGAGCCGAGCCGACCAGACCCGAGCCGACCCGGACTCGACGGCTACCGCACCGTCGCGTCCCAGCGCCACCGGGTCCGCCGCGGCAGGCCCGGCAGGTCGCAGCGACCCGTTGCCCACACGAGGGCGTCGTCGGCGGGGAGGTCGAGCGCGGCCGCCGGCAGGTCGGGGAAGAGGCGCGCGAGCACCCGGGCGCTGAGTCCCTGCGGCAGCGTCGGGACCGTGCCCGTGAGCCCCAGGAAGACGTCCCGGCCGTGCACGAGGATCTCCACGACCCCCATGGCCGCGAACCCCGCCGGGTCCGAGAGCCCGTACGGGTGGTACGCGCGGGCCGTGGGCGGTCTGGCCGACACCTGGGCGGCGAGCAGCTCGCCGCCCGCGACGATGACCTCGGCCAGACCCGCGGGCCCCGCCTCGCGCTTGACGTGCGCGATCTCGTCCTCACCCTTGGGGCCCGTCAGCGGCAGGTAGTCGAGCAGCGGGAGGCCCGCGACCTGGAGCGCGTAGGCCAGGAGGTCGTCGACGACGTGCTCGGCGGTCGCCCAGCACGACCACCGCACGGGGCCCGCCTGCGCGTCGAAGGCCGCGTCAGGGTGCCGTGCGACGCCGTCGGCGAGCCAGCGGGACGCGGTCCGCACGTCGTCGGGAGTGACGGGCCCCGGAGTCAGCGTGGTCGCGACGTCCTCCGGCTGGGCGCTCATGCGTCGACCGAGCCGTCGTCGGTGCCGCGGACGCGGTCGGCACGCCAGCACTCGGCGCGGTACGGGAGGTCGATCTCGGACCGGCCGGCGAGGGCCGGGTGCGTGGCCACGAGCTCGTCGACGTCGTCGAGCAGCTCGTCGCGCTCGTCCGCCGGCAGGGTCAGGAGATGGCTGCGTGTGGACGCGAGCGTCCGCAACGCCCCGGCCGGCAGGCGGTCCAGCCACGAGAAGGTCTCGTGCTCGAGCGGGGCGAAGGATCCGCCTGCGACGTCGGTCCCGACGACCTCGACGCTCCGACGGACAGGCTCGAGCGTGTCGCCCCGATGGATGATCTCCGTGAAGCGCTCGACCCAGTCGACCGTGTCGTCACGGACGTTCCACACGATGCCCAGGCGTCCACCCGGGCGCAGGACGCGCGCGATCTCGGGGACCGCCGCCGCGAGGTCGAACCAGTGCCACGCCTGGGCGACCAGGACCGCGTCGACGCTCCCGTCCTCGAGCGGGATGCGCTCGGCCGTCCCCGGCAGGACGTGGGCGCCTGGGACGGCGTCCTGCAGCTCGGCGCGCATGCCCTCGGAGGGCTCGACGGCGGTCACGTGGAGCCCGCGCGCCACGAGGCGTTCGGTGAGCTTGCCGGTACCCGCCGCGAGGTCGAGGACGTGCCGGGCGCCCGCAGGGAGCAGCCAGTCGATCGCCGCGTCCGGGTAGGACGGCCGGACGGCGCGGTACTCGCCCGCTCCGGCGCCGAACGAGGACGCGCGCTGGGCGTGCGAGGCGTGCGGGGAGTCGGGGGTCGAGGTGTCGTCGGTGCTCACGTCCTCGACGGTGCCACGTCCGGGCGGCGAGGTCCACAGGGTGCTCACGATGCGTCGTCGGGCGGGTGCGTGCCCAGCGGTGACGGGACGGGCCCCGCATCCGGGGCGTGGGGGACCGGGGCCTGGGGACAGGTTCGTGCACGACCGGGTCGTACGCCGCCCGGCCGTGCGCCGGGCACCTCGGTCCCCCCGATCCGGAGGGGCGATTTGGTGGGGCCGGAAGTGTCCGGTAATGTTTTCTCTCGGTGAGGCGCTCACCCGCGGCCCGGGAACGGGACGAGGGCGCGGCGCTGATACCTCCTTGGGGTATGGTGTAATTGGCAACACAACGGTTTCTGGTACCGTCATTCTAGGTTCGAGTCCTGGTACCCCAGCGCAGAGCATGCAGCGCATCGAGTCGGTCAAACCGACACGAAACGTGCAGTAGAGTTCTCAACGGCACGGCGCCCCTCGGGGTGACGAGCTTAGGCCCCCATCGTCTAGCGGCCTAGGACGCCGCCCTCTCACGGCGGTAACACGGGTTCAAATCCCGTTGGGGGTACGTACGAGGCCTGGCCATCGTCAGATGACCGGGCCTCGATGACGCTCACTCACTCCTCGGAGTGGGGGAGCGGTCCTGGCCCCCATCGTCTAGCGGCCTAGGACGCCGCCCTCTCACGGCGGTAACACGGGTTCAAATCCCGTTGGGGGTACCAACGCAGAGCTCGATCATCGGAAGATGATCGAGCTTTCGTCGTCTCTGGAGCGGGTGCTCACGTGCTGGTGCTCACGGCAGGGACGTACGTGCCGGCGCGCACGGTCCGGGAGCCGGTCGACCGCTCGCCGGGCACCGGCAAGATGCTAGGTTCCTGCGATGCTCATCGACGAGACGTGCAGGGTGTGCGGCTGGTACGACCCGGCCGCCCCCGAGGAATACTGGCACGGGGGAATCCCTCTCTACGCCATCTGCGACTGCTGCGGGTCCGAGAGCGGCGTGGAGGACGTCTCCTGGCGCACCGCCCTGCGCGCCCGCAAGGCCTGGGTCGACGCGGGCGCACGCTGGTCCGCCCCCGAGGCGCGCCCGGCGGACTGGGACCTCGTGGCGCAGCTCCAGCGCGTCAGGTCCCGCCGTGACCCGGACGCGGGCTGAGGCGGGCGCCCCGGCTGGACGTCAGGCCCGTCGTGCCGACCCCTCCTCGTCGAGGAGCCAGTCGAGCACGTCGCCGGCCGACCAGGCGCCGTCGTGCCGCTCCGCGAGGCGCGCCGCACCCGCGACGTCCGCCCCGAGCGTGACCAGCGGCAGCTCGACGTACCCGTCCGCGCGCGTCTGCCCGAGCCCGACGTCGGCCGCGAGCGAGTTGCACAAGCACTGTCGGCCGTCCGTGTCGGCCGCCTGACCGCCCTTGCGCTCGAACATGTGGGCCGGCTCGGCGGGGCAACGATAGGTGACCTTGCCGTCGTCCTTCTCGACCGGGGTGCGGAGGTAGCCCAGGTCGCACAGCCGCGGACGCGCCGCCGCGACGCCCGCGTCCGAGAGCGTCCCCGGAAGCTGGGCGACCTTGAACGGGAAGCCGGTCGGCGAGGTCAGCGCCTCGGTGCGCACGTCGAGCGTCCCGGCCCGCAGCCGCGCGAGCACGTCCTCGCGCACGGACGCCTCGAGCCCCGAGTCGGTCGAGAGGGCGAAGAGCGTCCCGACCTGGATCCCTGTCGCCCCGGCCTCGCGCGCGGCCGCCAACGCCTCCGGGGTGCCCTGGGCCCCCGCCAGCCAGAACGGCAACCCGATCGCCGCGACCTTCGTCAGGTCGGCCTGGTCGCGGGGACCGAACACCGGCTGCCCGACGTCGTCGAGGGTCAGGCGCCCGCGAGGAGGGGCGTTGTGCCCACCTGCGGGTGGTCCTTCGACCACGAACCCGTCGGGCCGGGTCCGGTCCTCGCGCACCAGGTGCTCGGCCAGGGCGTGCGCCGAGACGACGGCGAGGAACGTCGGTCGGGCCACGGGTGGCGGCGTCCGGCCGAGGAGCGTGTCGGGGTCGAGGTCGACCGTGTGCCGACCGCCACCGACGACCGTGACGGGGAACTGCACGGCTTCGTGCCCCGCGAGCTGGTCCAGGAGGTGGGGGATGTCGCGCGGGATGCCCGCGCCCGTCACGACGTAGTCGGCCCCGGCGAGCATCGAGCCGTAGGCGGCCGCGGGGGCCGCCATCTGGATCTTCTCGAGGAAGTTGATCCCCACCGGCCCGTCGTGCCCCTCCTTGGCGAGCCACACCTCGACGAAGCTGCCCAGGATCATGAGCTCCTGCGCCAGACGGGTCTGTCGCAGGGCGAGCCGCGGGACGGGCGTGTAGGGCTGACCCTCGCCGCGTCCTTCGGGACGGAAGTAGCGCGAGAGCACCCGCTGGGCGAAGCGGGGCACGGGGAAGGCGTCGAGCGCCCTGCGCACGGCACCGTCGCGGTCGCCGTTCTGCAGCCTGCGTGCGAGGACCAGGTCCAGCGCGGTGCCGGAGACCAGGCCGAGCTGACCGGTGCGCGCGACGGCCGAGGCGAGGCGCCAGGAAGAGACCGCCATGCCCATCCCGCCCTGGATGACACGAGGCAGGGGCGGGAAGGACGAGGGGACGGGCAGGGACAGCGTGGTCACAGGTGGACCCTTCTCAGGCCTGGTGGCGGGTGGTTACTGCACCGTAGGTTGGCGAGCGCACCCGCGAACAGGGTCGAAGGACCCGAACGTGGTGGAGGCGTCGTGGGCTGCGGGCCCCCGTCAGCCCGGTGGCTGCGGGACGGGTGGCCCCGTCGTCGTGGACGGACCCGTGGGGTTCTCGGGCCGGGCCCAGGGGTCCGTGGCCTGCCACCCGGTCCGCGGGTCCCACGCCGTCACGGGGACGAACGTGCCGCGGTCGTCGTCGGAGACCTCCCACGCCGGACCGTCCGACTCGCCGTCGGTCTCGCCGTCGTGCACGTCCAGCCTCGCGGGGACGGGCGTGGACGTCTCCTTTGCCGGAGGCGGCGGAGGCGCCATGACCGGCCGGTCCGCCCCCGACAGCCGGGGCGAGCTGCCGCGAGGAGCGACGAACAGGTGTCCCTGGCCCCCCTGCACCGGTCGCACGGCGATGGGCTGGGTCGCGGCGGCCGAGAGGTCGCCCTCCGGACCGTCGCTCGTCGGCGCCCAGCTCAACCGACCGGGGACGGGGGTCGGCGCCTGAGGGGGTGCCCCGAAGGAGGGGGGCGTGGGCCGCGCAGGGGGCGGGGGAGTCGGGCCTCCGTGAGGGGTGGACCCCTGCGGCTGCTGGCCCCACGGCCCGCCACGCCCGCCGGGGATGAAGATCGTGTCGCACAGCCTGCGGTACGTGACGTCCGGGTTGGCGACCCAGTTGATCCGGCTCATGGCCTGGTCCTGCCCGGCCGACTCGAGGATGAACTGGCCGTAGCCGAGGATCCGCCCGAGGATCGAGCGGCTGTAGCTCATGTCGGTGACCTTGCCGAGGGGCATCATCGCGACCTTGTGGGTCACGAGCCCGAACATCAGGAGCATGCGCTTGTCGGTCGCGACGAACCACTCGTTGCGCCAGTCGAGCACCTTCCACAGCAGGCGGAGCGCGACCAGCACCCACGCCCACCAGAGCAGCAGCGAGCCCTCGCCTACGGCCGGAGCCAGGACGCTGACGAGCCAGGCCGCGAGCAGGAAGGCGGCGAACGTCGTGGCGACGGGCTCGGCGAGCTTGCCCCAGTGGGCGCGCGTGGCCAGGACCACGCGCTCGCCGGGCAGGATGTAGCGCCGCAGGTGGCGCGCGCTCAGGCGCGGCGCGGTCTCGTACGCCTGCGAGGGGAGGTCCTGCGCCACCGTGCGCCTACTTCATGAGCGACTGGACGAACTGCCCGAAGCTCTCGAAGGCGCCCAGGATGACGTCCCAGATCGCCTGGACGATGTCCGCCGCGCGGTCGGGGCTCTGGACGACCGCGTACAGCAGGAAGACGATGACGACCCACATCAGGATGGTCTTGGCCTTGCCGGGCATCGTGTGGTCCTCACGTCGTCGATCGGGGGCGGTTGTCGGCTCTGCTCGCCATGGTGACCAGAGCGGACGGAGCACCGTCGGAGGCGCGCCGACGACGAGTCTAG
This sequence comes from Oerskovia jenensis, assembly GCF_016907235.1. Taxonomy (NCBI): domain Bacteria; kingdom Bacillati; phylum Actinomycetota; class Actinomycetes; order Micrococcales; family Cellulomonadaceae; genus Oerskovia; species Oerskovia jenensis. The sequence goes on along the minus strand of NZ_JAFBBO010000001.1, from coordinate 1,077,272 downwards.
CGTTTCGCCCGAATCGGTCGTGGGTCCCGTGTCATGACAAGGCGGGTGCCCGGTGGTGGGACGCAGCGAGGGGCGGGTGCCTCGCGGCACCCGCCCCTCACGGGCTCCAGGTCTCGGGGACTCAGGGTCGTCGGTGGGTGATCACTCTCCCGCGCGGCGCAGGACCTCGGTCAGCCGGTTGGCCGCGGCGACGACCGAGCCCGAGTGCAGGCGGCCGGGCTGGCGCGTGAGGCGCTCGACCGGTCCCGAGATCGAGACGGCGGCGACGATGCGCCCCGACGGGCCGCGCACGGGGGCCGACACCGAGGCGACCCCGAGCTCGCGCTCCGAGACGGACTGGGCCCAGCCGCGCCGTCGGACACCCGAGAGGATCGTGGCCGTGAAGACTGCCTCGCGCAGGCCGCGGTGCAGGCGGTCCGGCTCCTCCCACGCGAGCAGCACCTGGGCCGCGGAGCCCGCGCCCATGGTGAGCGTCGCCCCCACGGGGATCGAGTCTCGCAGGCCGACGGGACGCTCGGCCGCGGCGACGCAGATGCGATGATCACCCTGGCGTCGGTAGAGCTGGGCGCTCTCGCCCGTGTGGTCGCGCAGCGCCGTCAGAACGGGGTTCGCGGCGGCGAGCAGGCGGTCCTCGCCGGCTGCCGTCGCGAGCTCGTTCAGGCGCGGCCCGAGGACGAAACGGCCCTGCATGTCGCGGGCCACCATGCGGTGGTGCTCGAGGGCGACCGCGAGGCGATGGGCCGTCGGACGAGCGAGTCCGGTGGCGGTGACGAGCTGGGCCAAAGTGGCTGGTCCGGACTCCAGAGCGCCCAGAACGGACGCCGCCTTGTCCAGCACGCCGACTCCGCTAGAATTGTCCATAGGTCGATATTGACGTCTCGCACAGTGAGATGCAAGTCAGCGGGTGTCGTGTCGACGAAGGACCGGGAGATTCGCCCCGGCCCAGGACCGAGATGTACCCCCCGATCGTCGCCCACGGCCCCCGCGTGAGCGACCACCGCAGGACACAGGTAGGAGAGAACCAACATGGCCGGCACGCTGGCGGAGAAGGTCTGGGACGCGCACCTGGTGCGACGTGGCACCGACGGGTCGCCCGACCTCCTCTACATCGATCTGCACCTCATCCACGAGGTCACCAGTCCTCAGGCCTTCGAGGGCCTGCGGCTCGCCGGCCGACAGGTGCGCCGCACCGACCTGACGATCGCGACCGAGGACCACAACACCCCCACGCTCGACATCGACCTGCCGATCGCGGACCTCACGAGCCGCACCCAGATCGACACGCTGCGCAACAACGCCAAGGAGTTCGGCGTGCGCATCCACTCGCTCGGGGACGCGGACCAGGGCATCGTCCACCAGGTCGGCCCCCAGCTCGGGCTGACAATGCCCGGCCTCACCGTCGTGTGCGGCGACTCCCACACCTCCACGCACGGTGCGTTCGGGGCCCTCGCATTCGGTATCGGGACCTCCGAGGTCGAGCACGTGCTCGCGACCCAGACCCTCCCGCTCGCGCCCTTCAAGACCATGGCCATCACGGTCAACGGCGAGCTGCCCCCGGGAGCGACGTCCAAGGACATCATCCTCGCGATCATCGCGAAGATCGGCACGGGCGGCGGACAGGGCTACGTCCTGGAGTACCGCGGCGACGCCATCCGCAAGCTGACCATGGAAGCCCGCATGACGGTCTGCAACATGTCGATCGAGGCCGGTGCGCGCGCCGGCATGATCGCCCCCGACGAGACCACGTTCGAGTACCTCAAGGGCCGTCCGCACGCGCCCGAGGGCGCCGACTGGGACGCCGCGGTCGAGTACTGGAAGACCCTCAAGACCGACGACGACGCCACGTTCGACGAGGAGGTCGTGCTCGAGGCCGCCGACCTCGAACCGTTCATCACGTGGGGCACCAACCCCGGCCAGGGGCTGCCGCTGTCCGCGAACGTCCCGATCCCCGCCGAGATCGCCGACGAGAACGAGCGCGTGGCCGCCGAGCGCGCGATCGAGTACATGGGCCTGACCCCGGGCGCGCCGCTGCGCGAGCTCGCGATCGACACGGTCTTCATCGGCTCGTGCACCAACGGCCGCATCGAGGACCTGCGCTCGGTCGCCAAGGTCGTCCAGGGCAAGAAGAAGGCCGACTCGCTGCGCGTGCTCGTCGTGCCCGCCTCGGCTCGCGTGCGCCTCCAGGCCGAGGCCGAGGGCCTCGACCAAATCTTCCTCGACTTCGGTGCCGAGTGGCGCAACGCCGGCTGCTCCATGTGCCTCGGCATGAACCCGGACCAGCTCGCCCCGGGGGAGCGCTCGGCCTCCACGTCCAACCGCAACTTCGAGGGTCGCCAGGGCAAGGGTGGACGCACGCACCTCGTGTCGCCGCTCGTCGCGGCCGCGACCGCCATCCGCGGGACCCTGTCCTCGCTGGCGGACCTGGACCTGCCCGCCGACGTCGACATCACGTCGTTCGACGGCACCCCGCTCGCGCCGCTCGACCCGCGCGTCCCGCTGCAGGTCTGACACCGGCCCCCTGACGACACTCATCGAGGAAGCAGAAGCATCATGGAGAAGTTCACCACCCACACCGGTGTCGGTGTCCCGCTGCGCCGCAGCAACGTCGACACGGACCAGATCATCCCCGCCGTCTACCTCAAGCGCGTGACGCGCACGGGCTTCGAGGACGCGCTGTTCGCGGCGTGGCGCGGGGACCCCGCGTTCGTCCTGAACCAGCCCGCGTACACGTCCGGCTCGGTGCTGGTCGCAGGCCCCGACTTCGGCACCGGCTCGTCGCGCGAGCACGCCGTGTGGGCCCTGAAGGACTACGGCTTCAAGGTGGTCCTGGCCTCGCGCTTCGCGGACATCTTCCGCGGCAACTCGGGCAAGCAGGGCCTCGTCGCGGGCATCGTCGCGCAGGAGGACATCGAGCTGCTGTGGAAGGTCCTCGAGACCAAGCCCGGCACCGAGGTCACGGTCGACCTGGTCGAGCGCACCGCCACGGCCGACGACGTCGTGGTCCGGTTCCAGATCGACGACTACACGCGCTGGCGCCTCATGGAGGGCCTCGACGACATCGGCCTGACCCTTCAGCACGAGGCCGACATCACGGCGTTCGAGCAGACGCGTGCGTCATGGCGTCCCAGGACGCTGCCGGCCAAGCACCTGCCGACGGTCGAGATCGAGGCGGCGCGCCCGTCCGCGTGACGCGCGACTGAACCGGCCCGACGGCGCCGCTCCCCTGGGTGGGGAGCGGCGCCGTCGGCGTTCGGGGGCGTGGGGACGTGCGCGCCGGGGCCTCGGCGGGCGCGCCGCTCAGGGGCGCGGTGGGCCCTGGCGGATCCTGGCGAGCTGCGACTCCGCAGTGACCTTCGTCGGGTCCCAGCCGGCCTCGATCCACCAGGTCGCGCCCGCCGCCTCGAGAGCCCGCGCGTCCTCGGCGGCGGCGTCGAGGTCCGTCGCGAAGTCGCGCTGCACGACGAGCTCGAACGGCCCGGCGCCCGGGTCGCGGTGCTCGGCGACCCAGCTCGCGACCTCGCGTACCTCGACGGGAGTGAGCGGGTCCATGCCGCGGTCCCCGCGGAGCTGGACGGTCACGCCGTCCCAGCGCACCGCGCGGCTCATCGACCTCTCGCTCGGGAAGACCCCCACGGGCCACACCGGGATGCGTCCGTTGACGGGCTGGGGTGAGATCGTCATCTCGCCGGTTGAGATGTGCTTCCCGTCGAACGAGAACGCCTCACCCGACCAGGAACGCTCCAGGAAGGCGAGGACGTCGTCGAGCAGCTCGGCCCGCTCACGCAGCGACGTGAGCTGACCGGGGACGGCGCTGAAGGCGGCGTCGTCGAGCACCCCGACCCCTGCGGGCAGGACCAGCCGGCCGCCCGAGAGGTGGTCGATCGTCAGCGCCTGGCGCGCGAGCTCCCACGGGCGCCTGCGCGGCAGGGCGAACACGAGAGCTCCGAGCGTCACACGCTGCGTCTGGACGGCCGCCGCGGCGAGGATGCCCCACGGGTCGTACCCCTCCATGCCGGGCAGGCTGATGCCGTCCCACGTGAAGTACCCGTCCCAGCCGTGCTCCTCGGCCTCGCGGGCCATCGTGACAAGCTCTGACGCGGAACCGAAGCTCCCGACGAAACCGAACTGCAAGCCCATGACATCCTCCTGCGACTCGTTGGCGGTCCTCCCACGGTAGGGGCGGCCACCCACGCGCGCCCCGAGAACGAGGACGGGCGGGCTCCCGGAGGACCGGGAACCCGCCCGCAGCGCCCTGCGAGGGCGTGGATCAGTGCTTGGTCTTGCGCGGGATGAAGTGCACGACCGTCACGACGACCGCCCCCGCCACGACGCCGACGATCGCCGACCCCAGGGTGTCGACGAGCCACACCAGGAACCCGCCGACCGCCGGGACGCCGTGGACGGCGTCCTCGAGGACGTGCAGGAGGTCGTAGGGCGCGTGCCAGCCCAGGTCGTACGTGCCCTGCAGCAGGATGTGGCCACCGACCCACAGCATCGCGACGGTGCCCACGATCGAGATGACGGCCATGACGCGCGGCATCGCCGTGACCAGGCCGTGGCCGAACGACTTGACCCAGCCGGTCTCGCGCCCTGCGAGGTGCAGGCCGATGTCGTCCATCTTCACGATGAGCCCGACGATCCCGTAGACGACCGCCGTGATGAGCAGCGCGACGACGACCAGGATGATCGCGCGGGCCCAGAAGCCCTCCGTCGCGACCTCGTTGAGCGCGATGACCATGATCTCGGCGCTGAGGATGAAGTCGGTGCGCACCGCGCTCGACACGACGTGGTCCTCGTCGACGGCCTTCTTCGCGGCGGCCTCGTCGACGGCCTCGGCGTGCTTGCCCGAGACCATCTCCCAGAGCTTCTCGGCGCCCTCGAACGCGAGATAGGCGCCGCCGACCATGAGCAGCGGGGTGAGCAGCCACGGCAGGAACTGGCTCAGCAGCAGGGCCGCGGGGAGGATGAACAGGAGCTTGTTGCGCAGCGAGCCCATCGCGATGCGCTTGATGACGGGCAGCTCGCGCTTCGCGGCCAGCCCGGCGACGTACTGGGGAGTGACCGCGGTGTCGTCGATCACGACGCCGGTCGCCTTGACGCTCGCCCGCCCCGCAGCGGCGCCGATGTCGTCGACGGACGCGGCCGCCAGCTTGGCGAACGCTGCGATGTCGTCCAGGAGGGCTACGAGTCCAACGGCCATGAGGTCTCCACGAGGCCCGTGTCGCCGCCCACGAGCCCTGAGGTCGGGAATCGACGCGGCTGTCACGCATCGTAACGACTCGGGCGCCCCGCCGTCGCGGCCCGTCCGTGCGGGCATGCCCGCCGAGGGGCACGCTGCTTCCCGACGGCGTCGCCCGGGCCGTTCTGGACGTCACCCTCGGCGCTCCTCCGGTGACGTGTGACGCGATCGGTCGCACCGCCGTCGGGCAGACGTCCTAGGCTGGTCCCCATGGCTAACCACTACGACGTCGTCGTCCTCGGCGCGGGCCCCGGCGGCTACGTCGCCGCCATCCGCGCGGCCCAGCTCGGCCAGTCCGTCGCGATCATCGAGGAGAAGTACTGGGGCGGTGTGTGCCTCAACGTCGGGTGCATCCCCTCCAAGGCGCTCCTGCGCAACGCGGAGCTCGCCCACCTGTTCACGCACCAGGCCGACTTCTTCGGCATGTCGGGGGACGTGTCGTTCGACTTCGGCAAGGCGTTCGACCGCAGCCGCGACGTCGCCGACGGCCGCGTCAAGGGCGTGCACTTCCTCATGAAGAAGAACAAGATCACCGAGTACGACGGGCGCGGCACGTTCCGCGACGCGAACTCGATCGACGTCGCGCTGTCCTCGGGCCAGACCGAGACCGTGACGTTCGCGAACGTCATCATCGCGACCGGTTCGAAGGTCCGCCTGCTGCCGGGCGTCGAGCTGAGCGAGAACGTCGTCACGTACGAGAAGCAGATCCTGACGCGCGAGCTGCCGCGCTCGATCGCGATCGTCGGGGCCGGCGCGATCGGCATGGAGTTCGCGTACGTCCTCAAGAACTACGGCGTCGACGTGACGATCATCGAGTTCCTCGACCGTGCGCTGCCGAACGAGGACATCGAGGTCTCCAAGGAGATCGCCAAGCAGTACAAGAAGCTCGGCGTGAACATCCTGACGTCGACCGCGGTGCAGACCGTCGTTGATGGCGGCTCGTCCGTGACCGTCTCCTACAAGGGTGTCAAGGACGACAAGCCCGGCTCGATCGAGGTCGACAAGGTCCTCATGGCCGTGGGCTTCGCGCCCAACGTCGAGGGCTTCGGCCTCGAGAACACGGGTGTTGCGTTGACCGACCGCGGCGCGATCGCGATCGACGACGTCATGCGCACCAACGTCCCCCACATCTACGCGATCGGTGACGTCACCGCGAAGCTCATGCTCGCGCACGTCGCCGAGGCGCAGGGCGTCGTCGCGTCCGAGACCATCGGCGGCGCCGAGACCATGACGCTGGGCGACTACCGCATGATGCCGCGCGCGACGTTCTGCCAGCCGCAGATCGCGAGCTTCGGCCTCACCGAGCAGCAGGCCCGCGACGAGGGCTACGACGTCAAGGTCTCCAAGTTCCCCTTCACCGCCAACGGCAAGGCGCACGGCCTGGGCGAGCCCACGGGCTTCGTCAAGCTCGTCGCCGACGCCCGCTACGGCGAGCTCCTCGGTGGCCACCTGATCGGCCCCGACGCGTCCGAGCTGCTGCCCGAGCTCACGCTCGCGCAGAAGTGGGACCTCACGGCGTCCGAGCTGGGGCGCAACGTGCACACGCACCCGACGCTGTCGGAGGCCGTGCAGGAAGCGATTCACGGGCTCGCGGGGCACATGATCAACTTCTGACCTGGCTGTTTGGTCGGTCGGGCGATCGGTAGGAAGGGCCCGGGCCTGCGACGTCGTCGTGGGTCCGGGCCTCGCTCTGCTGGGCGGGGAGCCACCGCGTCTCGCGAACGCGGCCATGCGGGTCTACAGCAACCTGGCGCCGCGCAGACTCTAGCCTCCATACAGCAATGCGTATACGATAATCGCTATGGCTGAGAAGAAGGTGCACGGAGGGGCCGTCGACGACGACCAGGTCCAGGCGTGGGCCGACGAGGCCGAGGCCGGCTACGACGTCGGCGCGCTGCGGCGTCGCGGACGCCCCACTACGGGTGACGGCCCGGGGATCGTGGTGCCGGTGCGGCTGGATGCGCGAACGCTCGAGGCGCTCACCGAGCGTGCCCGGGCCGAGGGGCTGGCGAACCGTTCCGAGGCGATCCGTGCTGCGGTGCGCGCCTGGACCCACGTGGCGTGAAGCTGCATGCCTCGGCCCGAAAGCACTTTCGACGCGACAGGCTGACCGAGTCCGGCATCCTGTGCGCTGCCCAGGGCCCGGTGTTCCGAGCCCCGCTCGATGACGAGGACGACCCGCGACGCTGGCTCCTTCTGGGCTTCGACGACGGCGGGAGGATCCTGGAGATCGTGATCCTGGTGTTCGACTCCGGTGAGGAGATGGTCATTCACGCCATGAAGGCGCGTGCGCAGTACCTCGACCTGTTGTTGCGCTGATCGCGGCTCACGCTGGCCGCACAGGTGCGAGCTAGCCCGGGCCTCGCGCCATGCGCACCTCGCTCACTCGGTCATCCGCCTTCGCCACCCGGTCGGTTCGAAGCCCTGCTTCGAGTAGAAGGGCAGGGCAATGGCAGGGCCTGCGACCTCGGCGAGCGCACGGGCTTGGCCGATCTTGTAGCCTGCGCCCGCCACGGTGAGCTCCTGCCTGAGGTCTCCCTCGCGAAGAAGCCGGGAACGTTCTGCCTGTGTCAGTGCCCGCGGATACCTTGTCTCGGACGGTCACAGGGGGAGAAGGGTTGGGTTCTTGCTTAAAGGGCAATTGAACGATGGCGGGCGTGAAAATCGACTCGAAGCGGGGTCGTTCGAGCCAAGGCGCGAAGATCTCGGCGCGTATAGGCGCTTATATTCGGGCCGCTCATGGCCGGTGTGCGCTGATGCGGACGAGTTGCTGGCTGCGCAGGGGTTTGCGTGCGCGATGTGTGGAACGAATCTTCGGGAACCGAGTTCGCGAATAGTTCTCGATCACTGCCACTTCTGCGGGCTTGTTCGAGGTTGGCTTTGCAATCGATGCAACGTTCTTGAATCTAGAGCGGTGGATGATAGGTTTTCTGACTATCGAACAGAGTCCCCTGCGGTCTTGGCTCGCCTTAGCCAGCGGTATCAAGGGAGGGGGCGTTTGGAGGGCTTCAATCGATACTCTCGAAACGTCTCCTCCGGATATCCTTCCGGAGCGTTGCCGGGTGACTGTGAACCAGATCTCCTGTCAATCATTAACCTCTGTCGGGAGGAGAATGCAAGGTTGCGCAGAGAAGTGGCCGTTTTTGGTGCGCAGCGAGACGACTGGAAAGCCTATGTGAAGGCCCGAGATGACGAATGGCGAGCCCATGTGAAAGTCCTAGACGTCTCGTGGGGGAACCGGCTTGCTAACGCGGCAATGCAGTCGACCGCCGCCGAGTTCCGCTCCGCCCAGGCCGTGGACGAGGCGCGCTTCGGGCGGCGAGCTGCAAAATCTGGCATTGCCGTAGGTTTGGCACTATGGCTTGCAAATATGCTTGCATGGATGATTGTGAGCGACCCTGCAACGATCATTCCGCGAGCCGTCATGCTGTTGCTTTGCCTCATGGTGTGCCATGCGGTGACGGTCGTGTGGGCGGTGTACCGTGGAGCGTTCAATCTCCGCGCAAATCACGTACTTAGATATGTCATTCTCGGCGCGGTCCTACTGATCCTCTTTGGCTTCGGCATGGTGGGAATGCTTGTCGGCAGCGAGGTCCTCAGTAGTAGCATTTTCGGCACTGCCATGGGGTGGGTCCTGCTTTTAGGAATATTCTCTCAGATTGCATTCATGGTCGGTGCCTCTATTTCCCTCAGGCGGTCGAATCGCGAGAAGGTGGCTTAGTGCACAGTTTTGGTGCGAACTGCTCCGTCACCCGACCCCGAACTCCCGCCGCAGCATCTCCCCGACCATCGCCGGGACGTCGACCTCCCCAGGGTGGAGCGCGTCGAAGACCTGGAGCCCTTCCCAGGTGGAGATGACGAGCGCGGCGCGGGCTTCGGGCGAGGCCCCGGCGTCGTCCAGCACGCTACGTGAACGCTGCGTCCGGATCATCCCGCCGATGACCCCGACGAGGACCTGGTGCCGCTCCTGCAGCACCGGCCGAGCGGGATGGCCTGGCGTCCCGGCCTCGGCCGAGAGGGTCGAGAGGAGCTGCACCAACCCGGGCGCCTCCCGGTTGCGTTCCGCGGTGCTGACGAACCCGTCGACGAGGTCCTCGGCGGTGAACTCCGAGGGCATCGAGGGCGGTGCGTGCTGCGCGTCGTGCCACTCGATGACGGCCAGGAGGAGCGCGGTCTTGTTGCCGAAGTGGTGCAGGAGGGTCGAGTGGTCGACCCCGGCCTCGCGCGCGATGCCGCGCAGGGACGCCCCGTAGAACCCCTTCTGGGCGAACGCTTCGGCCGCGCGGGCGACGATCGACTGCTTGGTCGCCCGGCCGGTGGCGTACCCGTCGGGCCGCCCGGTCGTGGCTGCTTGCTGCGTGGTCACGGTGCATCCCCTCCGAGGTCAGAGGCTACCCCCTCCCAGAATTCCACCAACTGGTGGAGGTTGGGCTATCCTGGCGCCGTGCTCACTCCTGACGCCCGACGACGTGCCCGTAGCGAGATGACCCTCACCGAGAAGGCCTCGCTCACCTCAGGCGCGAACTTCTGGAACACCAAGCCGGTCGACCGGCTCGGCGTTCCCTCGATCATGCTCACCGACGGCCCGCACGGTCTGCGCAAGCAGGGCGGGGCGGCGGACCACCTCGGTCTCAACGCGAGCATCCCCGCCACGTGCTTCCCGACGGCCGCCACGCTCGCCAACAGCTGGGACCCGGGCCTGGTGGAGCGGGTCGGCGAGGCGCTCGGCGCCGAGGCTGCCGCCGAGAACGTGAGCGTCCTGCTGGGCCCCGGCCTCAACATCAAGCGCAACCCGCTCGCGGGCCGCAACTTCGAGTACTTCTCCGAGGACCCGCTGCTCGCGGGCCGGCTCGCCGCGGCGCAGATCCGCGGCATCCAGTCCCGCGGCGTGGCCGCGAGCGCCAAGCACTTCGCGGTGAACAGCCAGGAGACGCACCGCATGACGATGGACGAGGTCGTCGACGAGCGCGCGCTCCACGAGACCTACCTCGAGGCGTTCCGCATCGCGGTGACCGAGGGCCGGCCCTGGACCGTCATGAGCTCGTACAACAAGGTCAACGGCACCTACGCGAACGAGCACCGCGAGCTCCTCGACGAGATCCTGCGCAAGCGCTGGGGCTTCGACGGCCTGGTCGTCACCGACTGGGGCGGCAATAACGACCGCGTCGCGGGCCTGGTCGCGGGCAACGCGCTCGAGATGCCGTCGACCGACGGGGCGACCGACGCCGAGGTCGTGCGCGCGGTCGAGGAGGGGAGCCTCGACGAGGCGGTCCTCGACGCCCGTGTCGACGAGCTGCTGACGCTGATCGAGCGCACGGAGCGCGCCCGTGCCCACACGGCCGCGACCACGCCCGACGGCGCCACGCTCGCCGGGTCCGCCCGCACGCCCGACGGCGCCGCGCCGGTCGATCTCGACGCGCACCACGAGCTCGCGGTCGAGGCGGCACGCCGCTCGGTCGTCCTGCTGCGCAACGCGCGCGGGACCCTGCCGCTCGGGCCGCACTCCGGACGGGTCGCCGTGATCGGCGACTTCGCGGCCGACCCTCGGTTCCAGGGGGCGGGCAGCTCGCTCGTCAACCCGACCCGGGTGGACGTGCCGCTCGACGCGCTGCGGGCCAGCGGCCTGGACGTCGTGGGCTACGAGCAGGGCTTCGCCCGCCGGGACGCGGGCCGGGGCGCCTGGGACTCCGCGTCGTCGGCCCGCCGTCGCCGGCGCGCCGTGCACCTCGCGGAGCGCGCCGACGTCGTGCTGCTCTTCCTCGGCCTGGACGAGTCCGCCGAGGCCGAGGGCGTCGACCGGACGCACCTGCGGATCGCCCGCAACCAGCTCGCCCTCACGAGGGAGCTCACGGCGCTCGGGGTGCCGGTCGTGGTCGTGCTGGCCGGCGGCGCGCCCGTCGAGCTGCCGTTCGCCGAGCACGTCGACGCGATCGTGCACGGCTACCTCGGTGGCCAGGGCGGCGGGCAGGCGATCGCCGACGTGCTGACCGGCCGGGCGGACCCCGCAGGACGCCTCGCCGAGACGTACCCGCTGCGCTACACGGACGTGCCGTCGTCGGCGACGTTCGGGCGGACCGAGGCGACGTCCGAGCACCGCGAGAGCATCTACGTCGGCTACCGCTACGCCGACAAGGTCGGGCTGCCGGTCCGCTACCCGTTCGGGCACGGGCTGAGCTACACGACGTTCGAGCACAGCGATCTCGTGGCGGACCGCGAGAGCGTCCAGGTCACGGTCACCAACACCGGCGACCGTGCCGGGACCGAGACCGTGCAGGTCTACGTCGAGGCGCCCGGCGCGGCCGAGGGCGAGTTCCGTGCGCCCCGCGAGCTGGCCGGGTTCGCGAAGGTCACCCTGGAACCGGGGGAGAGCGCGACCGTGACGGTCGACCTGGCCGAGCACGCGTTCGCCGCCTACGACACGGGCGCACACGAGTGGCGCACCGTGCCCGGCACCTACACCGTGCAGGTCGGCGCGTCGTCGCGCGACCTGCGGCTGTCCGCGCCCGTCGTGGTCGACGGCGAGCCCTGGGCGCCCGACACCACGGGCCTCCCGCACTACGTCAGCGGCCAGGTGGACCGCGTCCCCGCCGCCGAGTTCGCCGCGCTGCTGGGGCGCACGCCCCCGCCCGCCGACTGGCCCGCCGGGAGCCCGCTCACGCGCGCCGACATCATCGCCCAGGCGCGCGGTCGTGGCGGCGTCGGGGGTCTGCTCGTCCGGCTCATCGACACGGCCGGACGGCTGCTCATGCTGCTGGGGCGCCCCCACGCGGCGAACAACACCCGTTTCGTCCTCGACCTGCCGTTCCGGTCGGTGTCGCGGATGAGCGCGGGCACGGTCGACGAGGCGATGCTCGACGGCCTGCTGCTGATGGTCAACGGCCGGTTCTGGCGCGGCGTACGCCGCCTGGTCCCGGCATGGCGTGCCCACGCGATGGCCGCGCGGGCTCGGAAGAAGGACTGAGAAGGAATGGCGACACGCACAGAGATCAAGCGGGACGCCGTCGCGCGCGCACAGGAGCTGCGCGCGACCAGGCGGGCCCGACGCGCCGAGCTGAAGGCGATGGAGCCGCAGGAGCGCAGGGCGGCCAAGGCCGCCGACAAGCGTGCGGCCCGTCAGACGCGCAAGGCCGCCACGGCGGAGCGCAAGGAGGCCCGCGCCGGGATGACCCGGGCCGAGCGTCGCGAGGACAGGCGCCGCGCGCGCATCGACCGCAAGGTCGAGCACCGCCCGCGCCGCGCGGTCGGCTGGGGGATCACGGCCGTGGCCGTGATCGCGATCGGGGGACTGGTCGCGCCGTTCGCGAGCGCGTTCGGCCGCCTCATGACGATCGAGTACGACTCGTCCTCACCGGCGGGCGTGGCCGCCCGCGAGAACGCCGCCCAGGTCTCGGAGGACATCTCCGACGAGGGGATCGTCCTGCTGAAGAACCAGGACGACCTCCTGCCGCTGGCGGAGGACGACCTCAACGTGTTCAGCTTCGCGTCCTTCAACCTCATCCTCGGGGGCGGCGGGTCGGGCGGCAGCAACCAGTCGCAGGCCGTGACCTTCTACGACGCCCTCGCCGAGCAGGGCGTCACGGTCAACCCCGAGCTCAAGGCGACCATGGAGGAGGCCGGGGCCGAGACCAGCACGGGCGGCGGCAACGGCCTCCTGCAGATCGCGAGCTCGATGCTGAGCCCGGCCGAGGGCGAGCCCGCTCCCGACTACCTCACCGACGACGTCATGGCCCAGGCCGCGGAGTTCTCCGGCACCGCCGTGGTGGTCATCGGGAACGACGGCGTCGAGGGGTCGGACATGAGCGCCGAGCAGCTGCGCCTGACCGACGAGCAGCGTGCCCTGTTCGACCGTGTCACGGCCTCGTTCGACGACGTCGTGGTGGTCGTGAACTCGGGCAACCAGATGGAGCTCGGCTTCCTCGACGAGTGCCCGCAGATCAAGTCCGCGGTGTGGATCGGCACGCCGGGTCCGCGCGGCGCGGTCTCGCTCGCGAAGGTGCTGACGGGCGACGTGAACCCGTCCGGCCGCCTGACCGACACCTACGCCTACGACGTGACGAGCGCCCCGGCGATCGCCAACGTCGGCGACTTCGACTACGCCAACACCAAGCGCGCCTACATGGACTACGAGGAGAGCATCTACGTCGGCTACCGCTACTACGAGACCCGCTACGCGGGGGACGAGGCGGGCTACGCGCAGGCCGTCCAGTTCCCGTTCGGTCACGGCCTGAGCTACACGACGTTCGCGCACGAGGCCACGGCGCCGCGCGTCGAGGGCGACACGATCAGCATCGACGTCACGGTGACCAACACGGGCGACGTCGCGGGCAAGGACGTCGTGCAGGTGTACTTCTCCGCTCCGTACACGCCGGGCGGCATCGAGAAGTCGGCGATCGAGCTCGCGGGCTACGACAAGACGGCGATGCTCCAGCCGGGGGAGTCCGAGACCGTGACCGTCACGTTCGACGTGCGCGACATGGCCTCGTGGGACACCGAGGGGCACGGCGCCTACCTGCTCGAGGCCGGGACCTACCAGGTCTCGGTGCGCACCGACGTCCACACGCCGGTCGCGCAATTCGACCACGTGGTGGCCGAGGACGTCGTCTACGCGACGGACGCCGACACAGGGGCCGAGCTCACGAACCGCTTCGACTACGTCGAGGGTGACCTGACGTACCTCTCGCGCGCCGACTGGGAGGGCACGTACCCGCAGGCACCCGAGGCAGGTGCCATGGCCTCCGACGAGCTGCTCGCACGCATGGACCCGCAGATCGAGCCCGCCGAGGGCCAGACGCCGACGTACGGCGCCGACAACGGTCTCGTCCTGGCCGACCTCGCCGGTCTCGACCACGACGACCCGCAGTGGGAGGAGTTCCTCGACCAGCTCACGCTCGACGAGCAGGTCGACCTCTTCGCCAAGGGTGCGTACCGCACGCATGCCGTCGACCGCCTGGGCATCCCCGCCATGGACCTGCTCGACGGGCCCGCCGGGCTGAACTCCCTGTTCAGCCCGCTCGAGGCGGCCGCCTACCCGACCCAGATCGTCGTGGCCTCGACCTGGAACGACGACCTGGCCCGCGCGCTGGGCGAGTCCGTGGGGACCGAGGCGAACGCCTACGGCATCGAGGGCTGGTACGCCCCCGGCATGAACCTGCACCGCACGGCCCTGGGCGGGCGTGACTTCGAGTACTTCTCGGAGGACCCGCACCTGTCGGGCAAGATGTCGGCCGCGATGGTCTCGGGGGCCGAGAGCAAGGGCGTGCTGACCTTCATGAAGCACTTCGCGCTCAACGAGCAGGAGGTCAACGCCCGCAGCGGCGTGAACGTGTTCGTCGACGAGCAGGCGCTGCGCGAGCTGTACCTCAAGCCGTTCGAGATCACGGTCAAGGAGGCCGGCCCGACCGGCGCCATGAGCTCGTTCATCAACATGGGCGGCGTGTGGGCAGGTGCCAACGAGCAGCTCCTGCAGGACGTGCTCCGCGGCGAGTGGGGCTTCGAGGGCGTCGTCTCGACCGACGCGGTGCTCGGGGCCTGGATGGACCCCGGCCTCGCGGCCCGCTACGGCAACGACCTCATGCTCGCGATGCTCCCGGGCTCCGACAAGGCCACGAAGGCTGCGGTGGACGAGGACCCGGTGGGGGTCGGGAACGCCCTGCGCGACCGCGTCCACACGGTCCTGTACACCGTGCTGCAGACGAACCTCTTCGACTGACCCGGAGAGCTCCCTCCAGGCGCCCGACGCCGGAGCGCACCTTCCCCGCGAAGGCGCGCTCTGGCGTCGGGCGCCTGTGGCGTACCGGTCGTCCCACGGACAATTCGCTCGCCGCGGCCCCCCGCGCCCGCTAGCCTCCGGCCATGACACTCACCCCTCGTCGAGGACCCCGACCGACCACGTCCGACGAGGGCCCGCACCGGCAGGTCGACCAGCTCTCGTCCGCCGCGCTGTGGGGTGAGCTGGTGCTCGCGGCGACCACGATCGACGGGGTCCAGGAGGGCCACAGCTCGGTGTCCCCGGCGACGTCCCGCGCGCTGTTCCTCGACGGCCTCGACCGCACGACGCGCCCCGAGACGTCGCTCGCGACGCCCGACCAGCGCCTCGAACCGGTCCACCTGCACGGCG
This sequence comes from Oerskovia jenensis, assembly GCF_016907235.1. NCBI lineage: Bacteria > Bacillati > Actinomycetota > Actinomycetes > Micrococcales > Cellulomonadaceae > Oerskovia > Oerskovia jenensis. Next base: position 1,061,916 of record NZ_JAFBBO010000001.1, on the reverse strand, counting down.
TGGGGGACACGAGCCTGCACCTGTGCCTGCCGCGCGAGCGGGCCGAGGAGGTCTGCGCGGCGGGCTGGGGCGAGCCGCACCAGTACGCGGACCACGCGACCGAGATCATGGTCTACGGACCGCGCGACGCGGACGAGCTCGCTGTCGTCCTGGGCCTGGTGCGCGAGAGCCTGGACGCGGCACGGGACGCCGCGTCGAGGCCGAGGACGCCGGCCCTCTAGCTCGTCGGGCCGTCGGGAGCCAGCACCTCGACCGACACGAGCGCCACGTCGTCCTCGCGGGTCCGTGGGACGAGCCGGGCCAGCAGGGCGTCGAGGAGGTCGTCGGGGGAGGACCGCACGACCTCCTCGACGATCCCCGGCAGGTGGTCCAGCCCTGCGCGCAACGGCACGTCACGCCTCTCGACGAGGCCGTCGGTGTAGAGGAGCAACGTGTCGCCGGGGCGCAGGAGCGTCGTGTGGTCCGCTCGCACGTCCCCCGCACCGAGCCCGAGCAGCCGGTCGTTGCGTGCCCACAGCAGGTCGACCGAACCGTCGGACCGCACGAGGGCGGGCGGCGGGTGCCCTGCGGAGACCCACGTGAGGGTGCGCTCCGCGGTGGGGCCGGGCAGGCCGATCCGCGCGGCGGCGACGGTCGCGACGGCCTCGACGCCGAGCCCCCCGGCCGCGCGCTCGGTCCGGTCGAGGATCGCGGCGGGGGACTCGACCGAGTCGTAGGCGAGCCCCCGCATGACGCCGCGGAGCTGGCCCATGGCCGCGGCCGCGCGGATGTCGTGCCCCACGACGTCCCCGACGACGACGAACGTGCACCCGCACGACTGCTCGAACGCGTCGTACCAGTCGCCGCCGACGTGCATGTCGCGCGACGCGGGACGGTAGCGGACGTCGATGCGCAGGCCGGCGGGCTGAGCGGGGGGCGTGAGGATCGAGTCCTGGAGCTGGAGGGCGGCTCGCCGTTCGCGGTCGAGGCTCTCCTGGAACCTCCCGACCGACGAACCCATGTGCATCGCGTGGTCGACCACGGCGGCATCGAGCCCGATCCGCTTGTCGACCGCCGCCCGCTGCGAGGTCTGCACGATGTCGGTGACGTCCTCGGCGCGGTGCAGGAGGGCCGTGACCCGGCCGCTCGCGTCGAAGACGGGGATGTTGGTCATGAGCCAGTGGTGCTCGACCCACTCGCCGGGCCGACGCCCCGGTACGTCGATCCGCAGCGGTTCGAGCAGCTCGATGCGTCCCGTCTGCAGGACGCGGCGCAGCGAGGCGACGACGCGGTCCACACGTTCCCGGTCCTCGGGCGAGAAGTCGAAGCCGTCGTTGAGCGGGCGCCCGACCAGCGCCCGCGCGGGCACCTCCAGCATGTCGAGGTAGGCGTCGTTGACGTCGAGCACGGTGAGGTCGGTCGCGAGGAGGACCTTGGGGGCCGAGAGTGCGGCGAACACCGCGCGGTAGTCGGGTGCGGCGCCGTGCGGTCGCGTCGGGTCCGAGTCCGGCGTCGCGACCGCGCGCCGGGCCGCCGGCTCGTGCGTGACGCTCGCCGGGCCTTCCGCGTCGTCCGTCATCGGATCGCCTCTTCCCCCGCGTGTCTCCTCAGCATGGCCGAGTCGTCACGATCCCGCAGCAGGACTGCCGTCGCGCGGGAGCCGCGCGGCCCGGACGACCGACGGCGGAGCGCACCTCCGCGGGGAAGGTGCGCTCCGCCGTCGGGCGTGAGCGGGCACGGCGCTCGTGGCGCGGCGCGACCCGGAGCGTCAGGCCACGTTGTCCGTGTACTCCACGTCCTTGGTCTCCTTGCTCACGAGCAGCGCGACGAGCGTCAGGACCGACATGGCCGACAGGTAGACCCCGACGAGCACGGGCGAGCCGTCGGCCTGCTCCCACAGCGCGACCGCGATGAACGGCGCGACGGCCGCCCCGAGGATCGACGACAGGTTGTAGGCGATCGCCGAGCCCGTGTAGCGGACGTTGGCGGGGAAGAGCTCGGGCAGGATCGCGGCCATGGGGCCGAACGTCAGGCCCATGAGCGTGAAGCCCACGATCAGGAGCGTCATGACGCCCACGGTCCCGCCCGTGAACAGCGGCACGAACAGGGCGCCGAACGCGATGATCGCGACGGTCGTCCAGATCAGGTGCTTGCGCCGCCCGAACCTCTCGGCCATCGGCCCGGAGACGAGCGTGAAGATCCCGAAGAACACGACGCCGACGATGAGCATCACGAGGAAGTCGGTGCGCTCGTAGCCGAGTCCCGGCGCGCCGCCGCTCCCCGCGGGGACCTCGGCGGGCGCGGTGCCGAACGTCAGCGTGAACGTCGTCATGAGGTAGAACAGCACGTAGGTCGCGAGCATGATGAACGTGCCGAGCACGATCTGGCGCCACGAGGAGCGGAACACCTGCGCCACGGGCAGCTTGGCGACCGCGCCGGTCTCGACGACCTTCTGGAACGAGGGGCTCTCGACCAGGCGCAGCCGGACCCACAGGCCCACGATCACCAGGAGCGCACTGGCCAGGAACGGCACGCGCCAGCCCCACGAGGAGAACTGCTCGTCGGTCAGCGTCTCGGCCAGGACCAGGAACGTGGTGTTCGCGAGGATGAAGCCGATGGGCGCGCCGAGCTGGGGGAACGTGCCCCAGATCGCGCGCTTGCCCGCGGGGGCGTTCTCGGTCGCGAGCAGCGCCGCGCCGCTCCACTCGCCGCCGAGGCCCAGGCCCTGGCAGAAGCGCATGAGGACGAGCAGCGCGGGCGCGAGCACGGACCAGCCCGGGGTCGACGACGGGGGCAGCAGGCCGATGAGGAACGTCGCGACGCCCATGGTCAGGAGCGAGGCGACGAGCGTGCCCTTGCGGCCGATCCGGTCGCCGTAGTGGCCGAACACGATCGACCCGAGGGGCCGCGCGACGAACGCGACGCCGAACACCGCGAACGAGGCGAGGAGCTGGGACGTGCTGCCGTCGAGGGCCGAGAAGAACACGGCCGGGAAGACGAGGACCGCGGCGGTCGCGTAGGCGTAGAAGTCGTAGAACTCGATGGACGTGCCGATGAGGCTCGCGAAGATCACGCGCCCCTTGCTGTTGGTCGGGGCGTCGGACGCGCCGGGCGCATCCGGTGCGCCCGCGGCGTCGCCGGTCGGGTGTGCTGCCGTCGTGGTCACGGGGAGGGCTCCTGTGCAGGGGTTCGGGGAAGCGTCGGGGAGGTCCCTGGGCATCGAGGGGGACCGTACTACCCGGTAACTTCGCGCCCCACGGTAAGGACCGGGGCCACAGGGCGAGCAGACCGTCTCGCGATGTGGGCACCCGTCCCGAGGTCGGCCCGAGGTCACCCAGGACCACCACGACCCGCAGGGCATGATGGGAGGACGACCCCCACACGAAGGAGAACCATGCCCCTGCCCCTCCAGCCCACCCTGGACTTCGTCACCGGGCTGCCCAAGGCCGAGCTCCACCTGCACCTCGAGGGCACCCTCGAGCCGGACCTCAAGCTCCGCCTCGCCGGGCGCAACGGCATCGACATCGGTCAGACCACGGTCGAGGAGGTCCAGGCGACGTACAAGTTCACCGACCTCACGAGCTTCCTCGCGGTGTACTACCCGGCCATGGACGTGCTGCAGACCGAGGACGACTTCTTCGAGCTCGCCCACGCCTATCTCCTGCGCGCGGCCGCGAACGGCGTCAAGCGCGCCGAGATGTTCTTCGACCCGCAGGCGCACACCGCGCGCGGCGTCCCGTTCGAGGCCGTCGTCAAGGGCTACCACCGGGCCGCGGCCGCCGCGGCCGACTTCGGCGTCGACGCCGACCTCATCCTGTGCTTCCTGCGTGACCTCTCCGCCGAGAGCGCCGCCGAGACGCTCGAGGCCTCGGTGCCGTTCAAGGACCTGATCCTGGGCGTCGGCCTGGACTCCGACGAGCGCGGCAACCCGCCCGAGAAGTTCACCGCGGTCTTCGCCCGGGCACGTGAGCTCGGCTACCGCCTGACGATGCACTGCGACATCGACCAGGTCGGCAGCATCGACAACATCCGCACGGTGCTGGAGACCATCGAGGTCGACCGCATCGACCACGGCACCAACATCGTCGAGGACCCCGCGCTCGTGGCCGAGGTCAAGGCCCGCGGCATCGGCCTGACGAGCTGCCCCGTGTCGAACAGCTTCGTGACCGACGACATGAAGGCCGTCGAGGTCGCCCAGCTCCTGCGCGACGGCGTCAAGATCACGATCAACTCCGACGACCCGGCGTACTTCGGCGGGTACGTGGCCGACAACTACGCCGCGGTCGCGGCCAAGGCCGGCCTCACGTCCGAGGAGGTCGTGACGCTCGCGAGGAACTCGTTCGAGGCCTCCTGGATCGACGCGGAGGCTCGTGCGGCGTACCTCGAGGAGATCGACCGCTACGTCGAGCAGTACGAGCCCACCCGGCCGTAGCAGGAGCCAGGTGCCCGACGGCGGAGCGCGCCTCGCGCGTGAGGTGCGCTCCGCCGTCGGGCATGTCAGGCCCGTCCGGCATGTCCGGCAGCGAGCGCCCCGCGCGGGCCGACCACGTCTGCACCGGTCAGCGGCGTCCCGGGGCGAGCGGCGTCGTCGGGCGGTCCCCGGTGGGTGAATAATCTTCGGATGCCCTGCGTTGGGGGACGGGGGAGTGCGGCACCGCGAGCGGCGCCGCACTAGTCGACGCGGGGCGGCCCGTCAGGCCGCCGCACGGCGGCCGGACGCACAGTCCGTCGAACGTCCATCGAACCGACCACGAGAGCTAGGCGACCACGACCACATGAACGATCTGCTGTACGTCAACGGCGGCACTCCGCTCAACGGGACCATCACCGTGCGGGGGGCGAAGAACTTCGTCTCCAAGGCGATGGTGGCCTCCCTGCTCGGCGAGGGGCCGAGCGTGCTGCGGAACGTGCCGCAGATCCGCGACGTCGGCGTCGTGACGGGACTGCTCGAGCTGCACGGCGTCAAGGTCGTCGCGGACGAGGCGGGCGGCGTCCTGCACCTCGACCCGACCGACGTCGAGTCCGCGCACGTCGCGGACATCGACGCGCACGCCGGGTCGAGCCGCATCCCGATCCTGTTCTGCGGCCCGCTGCTGCACCGTCTGGGCGAGGCGTTCATCCCGGACCTGGGCGGCTGCCGCATCGGCGACCGGCCCATCAACTACCACCTGGACATCCTGCGTCAGTTCGGCGCCGTGGTGGACAAGCGTGAGCAGGGCATCCACATCCGTGCCCCGCGCCGCCTCCAGGGCACCAAGATCTCCCTGCCGTACCCGAGCGTGGGCGCGACCGAGCAGCTCCTGCTCACGGCCGTGCGCGCCGAGGGCATCACCGAGCTGTCGGGCGCCGCGATCGAGCCCGAGATCATGGACCTCATCGCCGTCCTGCAGAAGATGGGCGCGATCATCTCGGTCGACACCGACCGCGTGATCCGCATCGAGGGCGTCGACAAGCTCATGGGCTACCAGCACACGGCCCTCGGCGACCGCATCGAGGCGGCGTCCTGGGGCTCGGCGGCGCTCGCGACCGGCGGCGACATCACGGTCAAGGGTGCGACGCAGCCCGAGATGATGACGTTCCTCAACACGTTCCGCAAGGTCGGCGGCGAGTTCGAGGTCGAGGAGGACGGCATCCGGTTCTACCACCCGGGCGGCGACCTCAACGCGATCGTGCTCGAGACCGCGGTGCACCCCGGCTTCATGACGGACTGGCAGCAGCCGCTCGTCGTGGCGCTCACGCAGGCCAAGGGCCTGTCGATCGTCCACGAGACGGTCTACGAGAACCGCTTCGGCTTCACCGACGCCCTGCGGGGCATGGGCGCGACCATCCAGGTCTACAAGGAGTGCCTGGGTGGGCTGCCGTGCCGGTTCGGGCAGCGCAACTTCCACCACTCGGCCGTCATCTCCGGCCCGACGCCCCTGTCCGCGGCCGACATCGAGGTCCCGGACCTGCGCGGCGGGTTCAGCCACCTCATCGCGGCGCTCGCGGCCAAGGGCACCTCGACCGTGCGGGGGATCGGTCTGATCGACCGCGGGTACGAGTACTTCCAGGACAAGCTCGAGGCGCTGGGCGCGGACGTCAGCCGCGGCTGACCCGGCTCCTCCGGCGGCCGCAGGGCCGATCGGAGGGTCCCGACACCCGACGGGCGCGGTACGTGCGACGGCACGCACCGCGCCCGTCGTCGTCCTCCCAGGCGTTCCACAGGCTCACGTCATCCTCCGCGCAGGTCCGGGGACCACAGTGGGGGCACGGGCGAACGGCTCGCCCGGGCTGGAGGAGCGACATGTCGAGCGAGCGGCCGTCCGAGACGTCCCCCGAGAACACCCCCGAACCGCGCGCGCCCCGTCGGCGGGCGCTGACCTGGGGAGCGGGAGCGCTCACCTTCAGCGTCCTGACCCTGGGCGGGCTCGCGCTGAGCGCACCCGCGGGGACCGGCGGGAGCACGCCCGCGACGGACGCCGGCCCGGGGGCCTCGGTCGCACCGGCGGCCTCGGTCACCAGCGCGGACACCGGCGCGGACGACATGACAAACGTCACCGAGCACCGGTGACGAACCCGACGGAACGGGTGACGGGGCGCACTGCCTGACCTCTCCTGTCGGCGCCAGGCTGGAGGCATGGACAACGACACCTTCGGCAGCGGCGCCCCGGGCCGCGCTGCCTCCCGGGACGACCTCGTCATCGACGTGCGCGGCCTACGCCGCCGCTACGCGAGCAGCTCTCGCGGCGCCACGGGCTTCGAGGCCGTCGCGGGCGTGGACCTCCAGGTCCGGCGCGGCGAGCTCTTCGCACTCCTCGGGACCAACGGCGCGGGCAAGACCTCGCTCCTCGAGGTCGTCGAGGGGCTGGCTCGCCCCACGGGCGGCACGGTCCAGGTCTTCGGCAAGGACCCCTACCGCCAGCGCGCCCAGGTCCGCCCTCGCATCGGGATCATGCTGCAGGAGGCGGGCTTCCCGTCCGACCTGACGGCGATCGAGACCGCGCGCATGTGGGCCGGGACGCTCGCCGCGCCCCGCCGCGTCGAGGAGGCCCTCGACCTCGTCGCGCTGCGCGGCCGCGCCGACGTCACGGTGAGCTCGCTCTCGGGTGGTGAGCGACGCCGTCTGGACCTCGCCCTGGCGCTCCTCGGTCGCCCCGAGGTCCTGTTCCTCGACGAGCCGACCACGGGGCTCGACCCCGAGAGCCGCCGCTCGGCCTGGGACCTGGTCCGGGGACTGCTCGACGACGGCACGACCGTCGTCCTGACGACCCACTACCTGGAGGAGGCCGAGCGCCTCGCCGACCGCCTCGCGATCATGCACGGTGGCCGGATCGTGCAGGAGGGGACGGTCGCGGAGATCGTCGAGGCCGAGCCCGCGCACGTGTACGTCGACGAGGCGAGCGTGCGCCCCCACCTGGCCGACCTTCCGTTGCTGCCCGGGGAGACGCTCACGCGTGTCGAGGGCGGCACCGTGGCGATCGCGACCCGCGACCTCCAGCGCAGCCTCGCGGTGCTGCTCGCCTGGGCGACCGACCGCGACGTGACCTTCGGACGCATCGAGGCGCGCCCCGCGTCGCTCGAGCAGGCGTTCCTCGCCATCGCGGACGGGCCGGGCGCCGCCCGCACCGCGTCCGCGTCCACCACCGACCCGACGGAGCGTGCCGCATGACCACCCTCGCCCCCACCTCGACCCGCGCCCCGGGCGCCCGGTCGACGCCGCGAGCAGCGAGCGGCCTCACCGGCTCGCTGCGCCGCGTCTCCGCGCTCGTCCGCGCCGAGACCACCCTCCTCCTGCGCAACCGGACGGCCCTGTTCAACGGGGTGCTGCTCGCCCCGGCCATGGTGGCCTTCCTGCACTTCTCGGGCGCGTTCGGGGCCTTCGTGGGCGACGACGCGGGAGACTCGATCATCGGCGCGTTCGCGCTCACGAGCCTCGTCTGCTTCGCCCTCATGTTCGTCGTCTACTACAACCTGGCCAGCGCCTACGTGGCCCGGCGCGAGGAGCTCGTGCTCAAGCGGCTGCGGACCGGGCAGTGCTCCGACGCGGAGATCCTGGCGGGAGCCGCGACGCCCGCGGTCGTGACCATGCTGGGACAGCTCGTCCTGGGTGGGGTCGCGATCGCGCTCTGGATCGGGCTCGACGCCCCGGCGAACGTCCTGCTGCTGCTCGTCGCGGTCCTCGGGGGGACGTTCGTCTTCACGGCGCTCGCGGCCGCGAGCACCGCGTTCACTCGCACGCTCGAGTCCGCGCAGCTCTCGACGCTGCCGATCATGGCGCTCGCGCTGCTCCTGTCCGGGACGACGCTCCCGCTCACGTTGCTCCCCGAGCGCGTCCAGACCCTCGCCGAGCTCACGCCCCTGCACCCGGTCGCCGAGCTCCTGACGATCGGCCTCACGGGTCTCGGTCCCGACGGCGTCGCGGTGGGCTTCGGGGAGACGTTCGCCCTGGCGGCGGAGCCCCTCGCGGTCCTGGCCGCCTGGTGCGTGCTCGGCGCGTGGCTCGCGACCCGGTACATGCGGTGGGAGCCGCGTCGTTGAGTCCTGCCGGCGGCTCCCTCGAGGGGGCCGCCGAGGACGAGGTCGTGGTCGTTCCCCTGCCGAGGACGACCGCGACCTCGTCCTCGGCACCGTGGGCGCCGCCCGCGCGCATGAAAGGGTGGTGCCCGTGAGCCGGAACCCCTTCGTCGGCGCGTGGTCGCGCCGCTCCAACCCCGAACGGTTCGACACCTACACGCGCTGGTCGCTGTACGTGGTGGCGACGTTCGAGCTCTTCGTGGTGCTCTGGGTCGTCGGTGAGGTACCCACGGGGCACCCGGCCCTGCTCGCCCCCCTGATCGGGCTGTGCCTCGCGCACACCGCGTCGTGCGTCGTCGTGATCCGGTACGGGGTCACCCGGTTCCTCGGCGGCCCGGTGCCTCCCCGGTGGGCCCTGGGCGCCATGTGGGGGCTCGCGCTCGCGACCTGCGTGGTCGGCCTCGCGGCGTACCCCACGGGTGAGGGGTCCATGTTCCAGGGCAACACCCCGGTCCTGGTCGTGACCGCGGCGACCGCGTTCTCGGTCGCGGCCTGCGCGCCGCTCCTGGCCTTCCGGTGGTTGGCGCTCGGGGCGGTCGGTGTCGCGGCGGTCTCGGGGCTCGTCTCGTGGGTCGTCGCCCCGGTCCGCGACGAGACGGCGGCGGGCATCGCGGTGGGCCAGGGCATCGGCGTCGTCCTCATGTGCGTCGGCATCTTCGCGTCCTACCGCGTGTCCGTCTGGATGCTGGGGATCGTGTGGGAGCAGGAGCGCAACCGTGTCCTGCACGCGCGCCTGGCCGTCGCCGAGGAGCGGCTGCGGTTCTCGCGCGACCTGCACGACGTGTTCGGCCGCACGCTCTCGGTCGTGGCCGTCAAGAGCGAGCTGGCCGCCGAGCTCGCCGCACGCGGTCGCCCGGGAGCGGCCGAGCAGATGCTCGAGGTGCGCCAGATCGCGCAGGACTCGCTGCGCGAGGTGCGGGCCGTGGTCGCCGGGTACCGGGCCACGGACCTGCCGGCGGAGCTCAGCGGAGCCCGCTCGGTCCTGCGGTCGGCCGACATCGAGACCACGATCGAGTCCTGCGGCGACGAGCAGGAGACAGCGCTGCCCCTGGCCACGCAGGAGGCGCTCGCCTGGGTCGTGCGCGAGGCCGTGACCAACGTGGTGCGGCACTCGGACGCCGCCCGGTGCGAGATCACGCTGCGCGTCGACCGCGGCGAGGCGGTGCTGACCGTCACGAACGACGGCGTCCCCGACCTCGACCGCACCACCACCAGCCCGGGGAGCCCCAGCGGGTCCGGCCTGATCGGCCTGGGCGAACGGCTCGCCGAGACCGGTGGGCGCCTCGAGACCCATCTCCTGCCGCCCGTCTTCCGCCTCACGGCCAGCGTCCCGCTGCCGAGCCCCGGCATGGGTAGCCTCGTCCCGCGCCTGCCGCGCGGCTCCCGGGGCCGTAGCACAGGAACCCCCAGCCCCACCGAGGAAGGCCCCACCGCGTGATCCGCATCCTGCTCGCCGACGACGAGAACCTCATCCGCGACGCCCTGGCCACCCTGCTCTCGCTCGAGGACGACCTCGAGGTCGTCGTCCAGGCCGCGTCCGGGCCGGAGGCGCTCGCGGCCGCGCGCAAGCACACCCCGGACGTCGCGGTGCTCGACCTCCAGATGCCCGGCCTCGACGGCATCGAGGTCGCCCGGGCACTGGCCGTCGAGGTGCCGGGGTGCAGGGTCGTCATGGTCACGAGCCACGGTCGCCCCGGGTATCTCAAGCGCGCGCTCGAGGCGGGTGTCGGGGCCTTCCTGCCCAAGACGGTCTCCTCGCGCGTCCTCGCGGACGTGGTGCGCCAGGTCCAGGCCGGCGGACGCTACGTCGACCCCGAGCTCGCGGCCGAGGCCATCGCGGCGGGCTCGAGCCCGCTGACGCCTCGCGAGGCCGACGTCCTGGAGCTCGCGGCCGGGGGAGCCCCCGTCGAGGAGATCGCGACCCGCGCGTCGCTCGCCCCGGGCACGGTGCGCAACTACCTGTCCTCGGCCGCCGCGAAGCTCGGGGCGACCAACCGGCACGAGGCCGTGCACCTCGCGCGGCGGCACGGCTGGATCTGACCTGCCGGGCTCGCCGCGTGGGCTCGGGGTCACGGGCGTGACCGTCCGTCGAGATGCGGCCAACGGGGGTCGAGAGCCCGCCAGAACCCCAGATGGCCGCATCTCGATCCTGCGCACCCGGGGCGCGCGGCGTCGTCGGGCCCGACGACGCCACGTCGCCCGGTAGGCTCGGTGACCGTGCCGAAAGCTCATCCTGACAGCCGCGCGTACCGCATCGTCGCGCTCATCGTGCGACCCCTCATGTTCGCCATCACCCGCCGCGACTGGCAGGGTGCGGAGAACATCCCTGCCTCGGGCGGATTCATCGCTGCCGGCAACCACATGTCGAACATCGACCCGTTGACGTTCGCCCACTTCCTGTACGACCACGGCCGGGCGCCCAAGATCCTCGCCAAGGCGTCGCTCTGGAAGATCCCCGGCCTGCGTCTGCTCCTGGACCGCACCGGGATGATCCCGGTGCAGCGCAACACGGCAGGGGCTGCGTCCTCGGTGAGCGCGGCGGTCGACCAGCTCGCGCTGGGCGAGTGCGTCGCGGTCTTCCCCGAGGGCACCCTGACCCGTGACCCGGACCTGTGGCCCATGGTCGGCAAGACGGGCGCAGCACGCCTGGCCCTGGCGAGCCGCATGCCCGTGGTGCCGATCGCGCAGTGGGGCATGCAGGACATCCTGCCGCGCTACAGCAAGCGGTTCCGGCCGATCCCGCCCAAGAACGTCGCGGTGCACGCGGGCCCGCCCGTCGACCTGTCGGACCTCTACGAGCGTCCCGTCGACACCGTGACCCTGCGAGAGGCCACCAACCGCATCATGGACGCCATCACGGCGCTGCTCGAGGAGATCCGCGGCGAGAAGGCCCCGGCCGAGCGGTTCGACGTCCGCAAGAACCCCGGCTCGGAGGAACGCAAGTGAGCGCCCAGCAGATCACCGCGACCGTCCTGGGGTCCGGGGCGTGGGGCACGACCTTCGCCGCGGTCCTGGCCGACGCGGGGTGCGAGGTCCGTCTGTGGGGTCGCAACGCCGACGTCGCCGCGGACATCAACGCGACCCGGCGCAACTCCGCGTACCTGCCCGACATCGACCTGCCCGCGGGGCTCACAGCCACGACCGACGCCGCGCAGGCTCTCGCCGGTGCGCAGCTCGTCGTGGTCGCGATCCCGTCGCAGAGTGCCCGTGCGACGCTCGCGCCGCTGCGAGAGCACCTCGCCGAGGGGGTCGTCGCGGTCTCGCTCATGAAGGGCGTCGAGCTCAGCACCGACCGTCGCATGAGCGAGGTCGTCGCCGAGGTCTGGGACCTGCCGCTCGACCGGGTCGCGGTCGTGTCCGGACCGAACCTCGCCCGCGAGATCGCCGAGCACCAGCCGACCGCGACCGTCGTCTCGGCGACGAACGAGGAGACCGCGCGCTTCGTCGCGGCGGCCTGCTCGTCGTCGTACTTCCGCCCGTACACCAACTCCGACGTCGTGGGCGTGGAGCTGTGCGGAGCCGTGAAGAACGTCATCGCGCTCGCCGTGGGCATCGCCCAGGGGCGAGGGTTCGGGTACAACACGACCGCGACGGTCATCACGCGCGGCCTGGTGGAGATCACCCGGCTCGGGCTCGCGCTCGGTGCCGACGCCGAGACGTTCTCGGGCCTCGCGGGCATGGGGGACCTGGTCGCGACGTGCACGTCCCCCTTGTCGCGCAACCACACGCTGGGCAAGCACATCGGCCGTGGCATGAGCCTCGACGAGGCCGTCGCGGCCACGGGCGGCACGGCAGAGGGAGTCAAGTCCTGCCGGTCGGTGCTCGAGCTCGCGCAGAAGGTGGGCGTCGACATGCCCATCACGGCCGGTGTGGTCGCCGTCCTGCACCAGGGCATGCCGGTCGACGACATGGCCCGCGGACTGCTCGCGCGGCCGCAGAAGTCCGAGGGCGTGACGTCGGGGCGCTGAGGCGACCGCGCCGCTCCGCCGGCTCGGCGCCCTGACGGGCGCCGAGCCGGCAGCCGTCACACGTCGTCGTTGCGCACCTCGACCACGACCCGCGTCGGGTCGGTCAGGGCGTAGACCCGGAACGGGCTGACCTCGTCCGTCCCGACGAACGCCTGGGTGGACCCCTCGAAGACGCTGCCGAGCAGGACCTCCTCGACCTCGTCGGTCTCGGCGACCCGCACGGGGTTGGGCCCCGAGTACTCGGCCACGCCCGTGTCCGTGGGGTAGCCCGAGCCGGAGATCATGACCTGCAGGGTGCCGTCGCCGTCGAGGTGGACCACGTTCCCGCTCCCGTCCTCGACCGCTTCCGGCACGTACTCGACCCGCCAGCCGGGTGTGCCCGTCCCGCCGAGCTCGAAGACCACGCGGTCGAACCCGTCGTGCCGCCCGACGCGCACGTCGGTCACGGTCAGGGCCGCGCCCGCGGAGGGCTCCGACGTGTCGGGCTCGGTGTCCGCGGGGAACGGGGCAGCGGAGGTCGAGCCGTCGTCGTCCGTGGACCCGGTCGGGGTGTCCGTCGCGCCCGCCGACGCGGACGGGTCGAGGGGCGACGAGGCGGCCGGGGACGGGGTGCTCGGTCCCTCGTCGTCCCGGTCGTCCCCGCCCGAGCACGCCGTGAGCACAAGGACCGCGGTCACGCTCCCAGCGGTGAGTGCTGCGGTTCGCCGACGTCGGGTCGTGCCCTTCATGGGTTTCGCCTCCGAGAGAGTCCGTCCGGGACCTCTTCCCGGGTGACCTTCGAGCCTAGGCGTGCACAGGCGCGGCCGCACGGGCTCCCACGAGGAAGACCGGTCCCGGCCGTCGTCGCCGCCCGTCGACACTCCCTCGCACGTGGGATGACTGGGGCTCCAGCCCGCCCTACCGTGGCCTCATGGAGTGGATCAGCAGCGCGGGCGCACCCCTGTTCGTCGTCGTCGTGGTCGTGATCGTCGCCGTCGTCGCGATCGAGCGCATGGTCGGCGGACGAGCCGAGGAGCGGCGGCAGGGCGACGGGCGCGGGTCGGGCGAGAGCGCCGGAGCGGGCGCGTTCGGCGAGCTCGTCGACGTGTTCCAGCCCAGCCGGGTCCACCTCACCGAGGAGAAGGAGCGGCAGCGGCTCGACATCGCGCAGGCGCCGTCCACGGCTCCGCCGATCGACGTGGACCTCGAGTCTGGCGTCGTCGTCTTCAGCGCGGACGTCCACGAGGCACCGACCACCGGTTCGCCGGACGCCGAGCCGCAGGACGCCGCAGGCCCGGCGCCCGCGCGTCCCTGATCTCGGCAGGAGCCGACTCCCGCGCCGTGTCGTCGCGGACCTGACCAGCACGCGACCCGGTGCCGGGTGGCCGGGGCGAGTGGCGCCGTCGGGCCCCCTAGGCGCGGGCCGCCGCCCGCAGCGCCCGGTCGAGGTCCGCCCACAGGTCCTCGACGTCCTCGATGCCGACGCTCAGACGCAGCAGGTCGTCGGGGACCGTGTGCGACTCGGTCGCGAACCGACGCCGCCGCTCGAGGCTCGACTCGACCCCTCCGAGGCTCGTCGCGGGAACCCACAGCTCGACGGCCTCGACGAGCGCGTCCGCGGCCTCGCGCCCCCCACGGGGGCGCAGGCCGAGGATCGCCCCGAAGCCCGTCATGGTGCGGGCCGCGCGCTCGTGTCCTGGGTCGGTCGGCAGGCTCGGGTGCCGGACCTCCTCGACGAGCGGGTGCTCCGCGAGGCGCCGCGCGATCTCCGCGGCGTTGGCCTGCGAGCGCTCGACGCGCAGCGCGAGCGTGCGCAGCCCGCGCAGCGCGAGCCACACCTCCCACGGCCCGGCGATCGCGCCGTGCAGCGTCCGGTAGGCACGCACCTTCGCGGCCAGCTCCGCGTCGTTCGTGACGACGGCCCCGAGCACGACGTCGGAGTGTCCCGCGAGGTACTTCGTGACCGAGTGCACGACGAGGTCCGCGCCCAGGGCGAGCGGCTGCTGGCCGAGCGGCGTCGCGAACGTGTTGTCGACCGCCGTGAGCACCCCGCGCTCGCGGGCGGCGGCGAGGAGCACGGGCAGGTCCGCGACCTCGAGCATGGGGTTGGTCGGCGACTCGACGAGCAACAGGTCCGCGCCGTCGATCGCGGCGAGCACCTGGTCGGTGTCAGCGACGTCGACCCGGACGACCTCGACCCCGTGCCGGGCCGCGAGGTCGTCCGCGAAGCCCAGCGTCACCTGGTAGGCGTGCCGCGGCAGCACGACCTTGCCGCCCGCGGGGACGAACGCGAAGACCGCCGCGATCGCGGCCATGCCGCTGCTGAACACGATGCCGGGCTCGGCCGCGCCCTCCAGGGTCGCGAGCGCCTCCTCGAACGGGTGCCACGTCTCGGTGTCCATGCGTGTGTAGAGGAGCTCGCCCGGCTGCTGCACCCCGCGCGACACGTACGTCGAGGACAGGACCACGGGCGGGTTGACCGGCCCGCCCTGCTCGCGGGGCGGGCGCCCCGCCGCGACCGCGATCGTGGCGGGGGACAGCGGTGAGCGGTGGACGGTGGGCTCGGTCGGCTCGGTCGGCTCGGTCGTCATGGAGGTGAGATTACGCCTGGCGGCCGGGTGGGTGCCGCGGGCAACCGCAGGTGAAGACGGGGGCGTCGAGGATGCGGCGCGGACCGTCTGCCGCGGCAGGACGGTCCGCGCCGCACGCCCGACGCCCGCGCCGGTCAGTCCTCGCTCACTCCTCGACCGGGCCCAGGAGCGCGCTCGCGAACGTCGAGTGCGCCGACTCGTCGTCGGAGGGGTGGAAGATGCCTGCGAGCACGTCGCGGTACAGCCGCCCGAGCTCGGAGGACGCGAAGTACGACGACCCGCCGGACACCCGGATCGCCTGGTCGACGACGACGCGCGCCGTCTCGGTGGCCCGCACCTTGAGCCCCGCGACGGCCGTGAACCAGCCCGCGCCCCGGTCCACGAGGGCGTCGATCTCGCCCGCGAGCTGGTCGATCTGCGGGTAGATGCCGTCCATCGCGATGCCCGCGTCGGCGACCCGCCAACGGATGTCGGGGTCCTGGGAGAGCGGCCTGCCACCGTTCTTCATCGAGGTGCGCCGGCGAGCGTTCTCGACCGCGAGCTCCAGGGCGCGCCTGCCGATGCCCGTGTACACCGACGCCAGGAGGACCTCGAACGTCGTGAAGATCGCGAGCACGAGCGGGTCGGTCGAGGGCCCGGGGGCGAGGCGCCGGACCACCCGGTCCGCCGGGGCGTGCGCGCCCACGAGCAGGGTCGTGCGGCTCTGGCTCGCGCGCATGCCCACGGTGTCCCAGTCGTCGAGGACGTCGACGCCGCCACCCTCGCGCGTCACGAACGCGTGCACGAGGCGCGGGTCGCCCGCCGGCCCGGGGCCGTCCTCGGTGGCCGTCTCGATCCCGAGCACCCCGAGCCGGGTCCACGCGGGCGACAGCGACGTGAAGATCTTCCGGCCGTGGAAGGAGTAGCCGCCCTCACCGTCGGGGCGGGCCTGCGTCCGCGAGCCGAACAGCACCAGGTCGTTGCCCGGCTCGGAGTAGCCGAACGCGAAGACCTCGCCGCGCGCGGCCTCCTCCAGGACGAAGTCGAGCGAGTGGTCGCCCCGCTCGTACAGGTAGCGCGCGACGCCGGTCCACACGTGGTGCATGTTCACGGCGAGCGCGGTCGCCGGTGCCGCTCCCGCGAGGCGGATCTGCTCGTGCGCCACGTCGCGCAGGCCCAGGCCCGGGCCGCCCATCGCCGCGGGCACGAACGCCTGCAGGTAGCCGGCCGCGGTCAGCTCCTCGAAGTCCTCGGTGAAGAACGTGTTCTCCCGGTCGTAGGTCGCGGCGCGTGAGCGGATGCGGTCGAGCAGGTCGTCGGTCAGCAGCGGAGAGGTCATGCCTTCGTTCTATCACTGCTTCTCCACCTCCCGGGCACCTCCGCGGCCCGCTCCTGTTCACGGTGTCGAGCGCGGTTCCGGTAGGGTCGTCGGCGATGTCCAGCCAGCCAGAACCCAGTGCTCCCGCGCGCAAGACGCGCGTCCTCCTCCTCTTCGGCGGACGCTCCGGCGAGCACGTGATCTCGTGCGCCACCGCGGGTGGCGTGATGCGCGCGATCGACCGCGAGCGCTACGAGGTCATCCCCGTCGGGATCACCAAGGCGGGGCAGTGGGTCCTCGCGGCCGACGAGCCCGAGCGCTGGGAGATCACGCCCGGCAACCTGCCGGAGGTCACGGCGACGGGTGGTGAGGTGCTGCTGCCGCTCGCGGTGGGTCAGCGCGCGCTGCGCGTCCTGGAGCCGGGCCAGTTCCCGCGCGAGCTGGGCGAGGTCGACGTCGTCTTCCCGCTGCTCCACGGGCCGTTCGGCGAGGACGGCACGCTCCAGGGCCTGCTCGAGCTCGCCGACGTCCCCTACGTGGGCGCGGGCGTGCTCGCGTCGGCCGTGGGGATGGACAAGCAGTTCATGAAACTCGTGCTCGCGGGTCAGGGCCTGCCCATCGCTCCGTACACGGTCATCCGCCCGGGGGAGTGGGACCGCAACCCGGCCGCCTGGACCGAGACCGTCGCCGGCCTGGGCCTGCCCGTGTTCGTCAAGCCCGCCCGTGCCGGGTCGAGCCTCGGGATCACCAAGGTCGACGACCTCGCGGACCTGCCCGCGGCGATCGCCGAGGCGCGCCGGCACGACCCGAAGGTCGTGGTCGAGGCCGGGGTCGTGGGACGCGAGATCGAGTGCGCGGTCCTCGGCGGGCGCGAGGGCGAGCGGCCGCGCGCCTCCCTGCCCGGCGAGATCGTCGTGACCGACGCGCACCACGCCTTCTACGACTTCGAGGCCAAGTACCTCGACGAGGCGGGCGTCGAGCTGAGCTGCCCGGCCGACCTGCCCCCGCACCTCGTCGACGAGGTCCGTGACATCGCGGTCCGCACGTTCGAGGCCGTGGGCGCGGAGGGTCTCTCGCGCGTCGATGTCTTCGTGACGACGGACGGTCAGGTCATCGTCAACGAGATCAACACGATGCCGGGCTTCACGCCGTTCTCGATGTACCCGCGCATGTGGGAGAAGTCGGGGATCACGTACCCGGAGCTGATCGACGAACTCATCCAGCTCGCGTTGCAGCGCCCCACGGGCCTGCGCTGACGGTCCCGGCCGCCTGACCCGGTCGACGCGAGGAGCGCGCCACCCCTCACGGGGCGGCGCGCTCCTCGCGTCGTCGCGTCCTGGCGGCGCTTGCCCAGGTGCTGCGCCGACCTACATGCAGTAGCGCGTCTGCCCGACCTTGGACACCGCGCGGTTGAGGTCGGAGACGAAGTCCGTGGACCGGGAGTTCTTCACGGCAGGGGAGATCTGGACCTCGACCGCGGGGTCGCGTCCGTAGGTGACGAACGTCCAGGTGTCCTTGCCGTCGTCGGTCACGATCCAGTCGACGCTGCCCGCAGTGCTGGACACGCTCTGGCAGAGGTCCGTGGTGGGCTCGGGCGGCGTCACGCCGCACCGCAGCGTCACGGCCGCGCCGGGCTCGCCCCACGCGGCGGTGGCCTGGCTGTCGGTCTTGACCTTCGGCATCTCGCCGAGCTCGTCGGGCAGCGCGAGGACGACCTCGGCGCACTTCGGGTTCGCGGCGTCGTCCGCGACCGGGACGCCGATCGTGGGGGTGCAGGCACTGAGGCCCGCGGCCACGGCGACCAGCAGGATCCCGGTGAGCGTCCGGCGTCGGGCAGGGGTACGGGGGGCGTTCAGCACCCTCCAACGGTAGCCGCTCCGGCAGGTGCGCCGGTCCCGCGTAAGGTGGCGCCGTGACCGATCCGAACGTGAACCCGACCCTGGTGCGCGAGACCTCGGAGGAGGAGCTGCTCGCGGCGATCTTCCCGCTCCTGCCGACGGGGGCGGCGACCCTCGTGGGCCCGGGCGACGACTCCGCCGTGGTGAGAGCGCCGGACGGGCGTTTCGTCGTCTCGACGGACGTCCTGGTCGAGCGCCGTCACTTCCGGCCGGAGTGGTCCACGGGGTACGACGTCGGGTGGCGCGCCGCGATGCAGAACCTCGCGGACATCGCGGCCATGGGCGCGCGTCCGACGTCGCTCGTGGTCTCGCTCGTGATCCCCGGGCACCTGCCCGTCGAGTGGGTCACGGGACTGGCTCGCGGCCTCGCCGCGGCCTGTGCGCCGAGCGGTGCCGCCGTCGTCGGGGGAGACCTGTCGAGTGGCGACGACGTGGTCGTCGCCGTCACGGTCCACGGGGACCTGGGCGGGCGGGCGCCGGTCCTGCGCTCGGGTGCCCAGGTGTCCGACGTCGTCGCGCACGCCGGGCGCAGGGGGTGGTCCGCCGCGGGGCTCGCCCTGCTCGACCACGACCTGGGGGACGTGGACCGGGAGCTGGTCGACGCGTACCTGCGGCCCGAGCCGCCGCTCGAGGCCGGGCCTGCCGCCGCCGACGCCGGGGCGACCGCGATGCTCGACCTGTCCGACGGCCTGCTGCGGGACGCAGGGCGTGTGGCACGCGCGAGCGGCGTCGGCATCGACCTGGATCTCGGCGCGTTCGCGGCCGACCTGACGCGGTTGGCCGGTGCGGCGTCCGCGGTGAGCGCGTCGGCCGGCACGCGGCCGGCCGGGGAGTGGCCGTCTGCGGGACCCGGCGTCGGAGGCGCCGGGGAGGCGTCCGCGCTGGCGCGCGACTGGGTCCTGACAGGTGGCGAGGACCACGGGCTGCTCGCGACCTTCCCCGTCGGAACAGCGCTCCCCGGGCCGTTCCGTGCGGTGGGGCGTGTGGTGGCCGCGGGATCGTCCGTCACCGTCGACGGGGCCGCGCCGCGCGCGCACGGCGTGGGGTGGGACCACTTCCGAGGCTGAGCGCAGGGCTTGCGGACGACCGAGGGGGTCGCCCCTCGCGGGACGACCCCCTCGACGGGAGACCGAGTCCGGGCGATCGCGCCCTCTCAGGACCTGCGGCGGTACCGGACCTGGGTGAGGTCACGACCACCGATGTCGTCGCGGCGCTCGACCCCGTCCGGGGCGAAACCGTGGCGTCGGTAGAAGTGCTGGGCGCGGTCGTTGTCCTTGAGCACCCACAGGGAGACCGGGACCCGCGGAGGAACCTTGCCGAGCATGGTGCGCATGAGGTCGCGTGCCACGCCGCGGCCCCAGGCCTCGGGATCGAGGTAGATCGCGTAGATCTCGAGGTCCCCGT
The DNA here is from genome assembly GCF_016907235.1 of Oerskovia jenensis. Lineage (NCBI taxonomy): Bacteria > Bacillati > Actinomycetota > Actinomycetes > Micrococcales > Cellulomonadaceae > Oerskovia > Oerskovia jenensis. The sequence goes on along the minus strand of NZ_JAFBBO010000001.1, from coordinate 1,042,247 downwards.
CCTCGGCGTCCTCGTCGCGCGCCGGCCCGATGCTGGCGAAGCCGAGCGCTCGCCCGTCGGCCTCGGCGAGCAGGATGTCCGCCCCGGAGTTCGTGAGGTTCGTGGTCCAGGCGGCCTCGCGCTGGTCGTGGTCGAGAGAGGCCAGGTAGTCGTCGGGGACGATCCCGGCATAGGCCCCACGCCAGGAGGCGATGTGGACCTGGGCGATCGACGCCGCGTCCTGCGGTGTCGCCGTGCGGATCGTTACCTCGTTGAGTTCCGTCACCATGACCAAATCCTGCCACTTCCGTGGAGATCCGCCAAGACTTTTGTCCGGATCTTCAGCAAATCTCCCCAACGGGACCTGTTGTCGGCGAGGAGACGGGCCGGGCGCGTTCTTCGGAGCCGGAGTCCGGCTCGCCGTCCACCGATCCTCTCAGCCTTTGGCGACCACCGCCTGCCGGGTGGGACGCCCGGCGACGGCCCGCTGGACCTCGTCGGCGATCAGGTCGCCGTTGATCGCCGCCGCGGCCTGGACCCCTGCCGCAGCGGCGGCGACGACCTGCGCCATGATGTTCGTGACGTTGCCCGCGACGCGGACGCCGGGCAGCGTGGTCGCGCCCGTCGGGTCGGAGGGCACGTACGTCCCGACCACGGTGCCGTCGACGACCTGCTCCGCGGTCTCGATGCCGAGGGACTCCAGGACCGCGGACCGGGCCGTGAAGCGGGGAGCGACCACGAGGGCCGCGCAGGGCACGGTCTCCCCGGACTCGAGCCGGACCCCGCTCAGCGTGTCGCCCGCGATCTCCAGCGCCTCGACCCGGCCCTCGACCACCCGGACGCCACGAGCGTCGAGCGCGGCCAGGGACGCCGGGTCCGGGGTGGGCGACCCGTGCAGGAAGAGCGTCACGTCCTCGGTCCACTGCCGCCACATCTGGGCCTGGTGGAGCGCCATGGGGCTCGTCGCGAGGATGCCCACTGCCTGGTCGCGCACCTCCCACCCGTGGCAGTACGGGCAGTGCAGGACGTCCTGGCCCCAGCGCTCGGCGACCCCGGGGACCTCGGGCAGCTCGTCGACCAGACCTGTCGTCACGAGCAGGTGACGGGCGTGGACGTCCCGGCCGTCGGTGAGCCGGACCACGAACCCGCCGTCCGGCAACGGGGCCGCCGCCTCGACCGTGCCCTGCGTGATCCGGCCGCCGTACGCCGCGACCTCGCCCCGGCCCCCCGCCAGCAGCGCGGACGGGTCCTCGCCGTCGCGGGACAGGTAGCCGTGCAGGTGCGCGGCGGGGGCGTTGCGGGGGCGACCCGCGTCGACGACCAGGACGGTACGGCGCGCGCGGGCGAGCGTCAGCGCTCCGCTCAGTCCGGCTGCTCCGCCTCCGACGACGACCACGTCGTAGGTGACCTGCGCCTCGTCGGTCGCGGGGTTCGCACCCGTCGTGGGTGCCGTGCTCTCTCGGGTCATGGGGACCACCTCCGTTCCGAGCATCTGCGCTGGGGAGGATCGTTGGCAATTCTGCTTGCCGGAGTGGCAAACTCGCAGGCATGGATGCACCCGTGGACGACCCCTTCGCCGCAGCACTCGAGGCCGTCGGGCCACGACTGCGCGCGCTGAGGCAGCGGCGTCACCTCACCCTCGCCGAGCTCTCGGACCGCACGGGCATCTCGGTGAGCACCCTGTCCCGCCTGGAGTCGGGCGGGCGGCGCCCCACGCTCGAGCTGCTGCTGCCGCTCGCCCGCGAGCACGAGGTACCGCTCGACGAGCTCGTCGGCGCCCCGCCCACGGGCGACCCGCGCATCCACGCACGGCCCGTGAAACGGGGCGACTCGACGATCCTGCCGCTGTCCCGCCGGCCCGGCGGGGTGCAGGCCTACAAGCAGGTCCTGCACGGGCGCGCCTCGGACGTGCTGCCGGAGACCAAGGTGCACGAGGGGTACGAGTGGTTGTACGTCCTGGGCGGGCGGTTGCGGCTCCTGCTCGGCGAGCACGACCTCGTCCTGGGCGAGGGGGAGGCCGCCGAGTTCGACACGCGCACCCCGCACGCGGTCCTCAACGCCGACGAGCACCCGGTCGAGCTGCTCGTGCTGCACGGACCCCAGGGGGAGCGGGCCCACTTCCGGGCGCGGCCCAAGCGGCGACGCGACTGAACCGGCCGGACCTCGCTCGCCGCGGCGACCCGGCCGTGCCCTGACCCGGTGCCGGGGCCGCCACCGTGGGGCGGGCCTGTGGTCGAGGAACGGGGCAGGACCGTGGTCGAGGAACGCGAAAGCCCGCCAGGACGAGTCCTGGCGGGCTTTCGGCGAACGAGCGGTGAGGCTCAGACGTGACGGACGACCTTGCCGGCCTTCAGGCACGAGGTGCACACGTAGAGACGCTTCGGGGTACCCGAGACGATCGCACGGACGCGCTGGATGTTCGGGTTCCAGCGACGCTTCGTACGGATGTGCGAGTGCGAGATGCTGTGCCCGAAGCTCGGGCCCTTGCCGCAGACTTCGCAGTTGGCAGCCACGATTTCTCCTGATCGTCGTGCACGCCTCCGCGAAAGGACAGCGGCGACGTAGTGAATGGTCTGTGGGGTGAACGTTCCGAACCGGCACAGGGCCAGGGAACGTCCGTGGTCGCCCGGATCTGTCCGGGCAACCTCCATAGGGTAGCCGATGGCCGCCCTCCACCCCAAACCGACCCGAGCGCGTGCGGTGAGCAGCGAGCGGGGCGGACTACGGTGGTCCGGTAAGTATCGCAGGCTCTGCGGGGGTTCGGCACCCTCGCGTGCCCCGACCTCGATCAAGGAGCCCCACGAGCGTGACGGACGGCACGGAACACATCGAGCCCGCGGTGGTGCGGGCATGGGTGGCGGAGACGGTCCGGACGCTGGGAGAGGCCAGGGGGCGCATCGACAGCGCGAACGTGTTCCCCGTCGCGGACGCGGACACGGGCACCAACCTGTTCCTGACCGTCACCGAGGGGGCGCGCGCTGTGCGTGAGGTGCCCGACGGCGCGCCCGTGGACACGTTGCTGCTCGCGTTCGCGCGGGGCGCCCTGATCGGGGCCCGCGGCAACTCGGGCGTGATCCTGAGCGAGTTCCTGCGGGGGTTCGCGGGGGCGACCACGGTCGCCGACGAACCCGTGGGCTCGCTACGGGTCGCGACCCGGCTCGAGGCCGCGGCCCGCTCGTCCTACGCGGCCGTCGCCGTCCCCGTCCCCGGCACGATCCTCACCGCGGCCGACGGGGCCGCCGTCGCGGCCCGCACGGCGGCGGGCGCCGGGGCGGACCTGGGCGGCGTCGTGCTCGCGGCGCGCACGGGGGCCCGCGAGGCCATGCTGCGCAGCCCCCGCGAGCTCGACGTCCTCTCGCGTGCGGGAGTGCTCGACGCCGGGGCGTGCGGGCTCGTCCTCGTCCTCGACGCGCTGTGCCGGGCGCTGGGGGTCGTCGTCGACCCGGCCGACGCCGTCGACGCCGTCGACGTGCTCGGCCCCGGCCCCGGTGACGTGTCGGTGGCGGGCGGCACCATGACCCCCATGGTGAGCAGGGTGACCGACGTCGGCGACGTGAGGTACCTCACGACAGGAGGCGCCGCTCCGGCGGGGGCGACCGTGGACGGGAGCGACGGGGTCGGGCCGGGGGCCGGTCCGACGCTCCCCGAGCACGCCCCCGTGGGGATCGACGGCGAGTTCGAGGTCATGCTCGTGGTCGACGGCACGAGCTCCCCGGGCCTCGCGACGCGGCCCCTGGCCGACGCGCTGCGCGCAGCCCTCACGCAGGTCGGGGACTCGGTCGTGGTCGTGGGCGAGGGCGTCTGGCAGGCGCACGTGCACACCGACGACCCGGCGCGTGCCGTGCACGCCGCCCGGACCGTGGCCGGTGACGCCCGGGTGCGCCAGGTGTGCGTGCGCCACCTCGCGACCCAGGTCGCGGCGCGCGGCCTGCACGAGCACGCGGTCCCGGTGCCGGGGGAGGCCCCTGAGCAGGGCGTCGTGGCCATCACGTCGGCCCCCGGCCTCGTGCCGGACCTGGCGCGCAGCGGCGCGGTCGTCCTCCTGGCGACCGACCACGCGCCGACGCCGGGGGAGGTGCTGCGTGTCTCGGTGGACACCGGAGCGCGACAGGTCGTGGTCCTGCCCGGGAGCGTGCTCGCGGCCGACGCGGCCCGTGCGGCCGGGGGGCTCGTCGGCCCGGGAGCCGGAGACCTGCGCGGCATCGAGGTGCTCGACGCCCCCACCGACCTGCACGTCGTGGCCGCGCTCGCCACGGCGACCCTGGGCGGCGACGACGTCGTCTCCCTCATGCGATCGACCCTCGAGGACGTCCGCGCGGTCCAGGTCCCTGCCGACGGGACGCTCGTCCGGCCCGCGCTCGAAGGGCTCCTGCGCAGCGACGACGAGGTGCTGACCGTCCTGCCGGGGCGGCACGTCGACCCGGTCGTGATCGAGGTCGTCGCCGGCATCGCCCGCCAGTGCGTCCCGGGCATCGAGGTCGTCGTCCTCGACTCGGGTCGCGACCACGCCGACCTGGAGCTGGGTGCCGAATGAGCAAGGACCTCACGTCCGAGAGTCCGGACCACGTGACCGCACCTGGGGTGCTGGCCGGTGACCTCGTCACGGGATCCGTGGACCGCTTCGCCGAACCCCTGACCAAGGTGCTCGGCCCGCGCTCGGCGGGTGCCCTCGCCAAGCTGGGTCTCGAGACCACGGGCGACCTGCTGGGCCACTACCCGCGCCGCTACGGCGACCCGGGCAGGCTCACCGACCTCGGCGGCCTGGTGCTGGGCGAGCACGTCACGATCATGGCGCGCGTCGTCCAGGCGACCGTGCGGGCCATGCGCTCGCGCGGCGGGGCCATGCTCCAGGCCGAGGTCACCGACGGCGTCCACCGCCTCTCGCTGACGTTCTTCGCCAAGGGCACGGGCGCGCTCCGGACCCACGAGAGCCGTCTCCAGCCCGGCCGCACGGGCCTGTTCACCGGCGTGGTGAGCGCCTACCGGGGGGCCCGCCAGCTCACGCACCCGGACTACCTGATCATCGGGGTCGACGCCGACGACGAGGAGGCCGCCCTCATCGAGGCGCGCCGCCCCATCCCGCTCTACCCGGCGAGCGCCTCGATCCCGAGCTGGCGCATCCAGAAGGCCGTCCGGCAGGTCCTCGACCCGCTGACCGAGGACGAGGTGCCGGACCCGCTGCCACCCCACGTGCGCGAGGCCCGAGGGTTCGGGTCGCGACACGGTGCGCTCAAGGACGTCCACGAGCCCTTCGACACCCGCCAGTGGCAGCACGGCCGCGACCGGCTGCGCTACGAGGAGGCGTTCGTGCTCCAGGCCGCGCTGGCCCAGCGGCGCGCACGGGCCGAGGCCGAGGAGGCGACGGCGCGGCCGCTGCGCGCACCGGGCGAGCCCAGCGCGCTCACGGACTTCGACGCGTCCCTGCCGTTCACGCTCACGGCCGGCCAGCGCGAGATCGGCGAGGAGATCTCCGGCGAGCTCGCTCGCTCGCGGCCCATGCAGCGTCTGCTCCAGGGCGAGGTGGGCTCGGGCAAGACGGTCGTCGCGCTGCGCGCGATGCTCCAGGTGGTCGACGCCGGAGGGCAGGCCGCGCTCCTGGCGCCCACCGAGGTGCTCGCCTCCCAGCACGCCCGCACGCTGCGGACCCTGCTGGGGCCGCTCGCGGAAGAAGGGATGCTGGGCGGGGCCGACCACGGCACGCGCGTCGCGCTCCTCACGGGGTCGATGAGTGCCGCGGCCAAGAAGGGCGCGCTGCTCGACGCGGCGAGCGGCCGGGCGGGGATCGTCGTCGGGACCCACGCGCTGCTGAGCGAGAACGTGCAGTTCGCGGATCTCGGCCTCGTCGTGGTCGACGAGCAGCACCGGTTCGGCGTCGAGCAGCGCGACGCGCTGCGCGCCAAGGCCCGCACCAGCCCGCACCTGCTCGTCATGACCGCGACCCCCATCCCACGCACGGTCGCGATGACGGTGTTCGGCGACCTCGAGACGTCCTCGCTCACCGAGATCCCGGCCGGACGAGCGGGCATCACGACGCACGTCGTCCCCGCGGACAACGAGGCCTGGATGAACCGGACGTGGCAGCGTGTGCGGGAGGAGGTCGACGCAGGCCACCGCGCCTATGTGGTGTGCGCGCGGATCCACCCCGACGAGCCCGCGGCGGGCCCGGGAGCCGTCGACGGACCGGGCGCCACCGCGAAGAGGAAGACCCGGACCGACGACTTCGACGAGGTGCCCGACTTCCTCGACCTCGACGAGAGCGCCACCGGCTCCGACCGCCCACCGCTGCGCGCGGTGCTCGAGGTCGCCGAGGAGCTCGCGAGCGTGCCGGCCCTGCGGGGGCTCGCCGTCGGGGTCCTGCACGGGCAGATGCCCCCCGCGGACAAGGAGAAGGTCATGGCCGACTTCGCGTCCGGGGTCGTCCAGGTGCTGGTCTCCACGACCGTGGTCGAGGTCGGCGTGGACGTCCCCGAGGCCACCGTCATGGTCGTGTTCGACGCCGACCGCTTCGGCCTCTCGCAGCTCCACCAGCTCCGCGGGCGCGTGGGCCGTGGGTCCGCGCCGGGGCTGTGCCTGCTCGTCTCGACCGTCGAGCCCGGGACGCCCGCGGCCGTGCGCGTCGAGACCATGGCCGAGACGACCGACGGCTTCCGCCTCGCGACCGTGGACCTCGAGCTGCGCAGCGAGGGCGACGTGCTCGGCGCGGCGCAGTCCGGCAGAGCGAGCTCGCTGCGGCTGCTGCGCGTCGTCAAGGACGTCGCGGTGATCGAGCAGGCGCGCGCCGACGCGGCCGAGGTCGTCGCCGCCGACCCGGACCTCGAGCAGCACCCCGAGCTGCGCGCCGCGATCGCGAGCGGGCTCGACCCCGAGCGCGAGGAGTTCCTGGAACGCGCGTGACGGTTCTGCCTGCCGAGGGTGACCGGCTCGCCCGCCGAGGGTGACCGTGCCGCCCGTCTAGGCTGTCCGCATGACGAGGATCGTGGCCGGGACGGTCGGTGGACGCAGCCTGCAGGTGCCCCCCAGGGGGACGCGACCCACGAGCGACCGGGTGCGCGAGGCGATCTTCTCGCGGCTCGAGCACTACGGGGTGCTCGACGGCGCCTACGTCCTGGACCTGTACGCGGGATCGGGCGCGCTCGGGCTCGAGGCGGCCTCGCGAGGGGCTCAGCGGGTCGTGCTCGTGGACGCGGCGCGCGTCGCGGCCGAGGTCTGCCGGGCCAACGTCAGGACGCTGGGCCTGACGAACGTGCAGGTCGTCCAGGACAAGGCCGAGAAGTTCGTCCAGTCCCGCCCGTCGACCACGTGGGACGTCGTCTTCATCGACCCGCCCTACGACGTCTCCGAGGACGTCGTCGCCGAGCTCCTGCGCCAGCTCGCGCACACCTCGGCGCTCGTCGAGGACGCGGTCGTCGTGGTCGAGCGGTCGACGCGCAGCCCCGAGCCGACCTGGCCGACCGGGTGGGAGCTGCTCGCCCGCAAGGACTACGGCGAGACCGCGGTGTACTACGCGGGCCCCGCGCCGGCCGAGGAGTCGCAGACCGACGCCTCCTGAGGCCGGTTCGCCTCCTGCCGGCGACGGACGGGTGCTGAGGTCCGAGACGGTCCTCCCGTCACGGGCCGCGGCGCCCGTCCCGGACCGGACCACCCGTCTCACGGGCGGTCGGGCTCAGCCCGCAGCAGGCGCCCGCAGCGACGACCCGTCGAGCAGCCCCACGGGCACCCGGTCGAGCTCGTCCACCCCGAGCAGCTCGACCCGGTCGCCCGACACCGCGTCGAGCAGGGCGCGCGTGGGCGCGTCGTCCGCGAGGGATCCCTCGCTGCCCTCGAAGTACTCCCGCAGGAACGTGCGCAGCGGCGCGGCGGGGACGCTCGTCGCGTCCGGGTCCTCGGTCGCGAGCGTCATGAGCAGCAGCGCGGGGACCCGCTCGGCCCCGGGCTCGTTGCCCGGCTGGAAGTACGGCACCGCGAGCACGCGCCCACCGTGGCGCGCGTAGAACCGCAGCCGCGCCTCGGGATCGCCGTGCGCCTCGCTCGCGGCGTGGAACCGCGGGTGCTCGACCTCGCCGAGCACCATGACCGGGCGCAGGTTCGTGAGCCACGCGGAGACCGCGGCCCCGAGCAGCGCGGCACCGATGCCGCCCCCGCGGCGCCCCGGGGCGATCGCCAGGTACTGCACCAGCAGGACGCGCGCCTCGGCCGACCACGACCCGACGACGCCCGCCACCACACGGGTGCTCGATCCCGGACCGGTCTCGTCCGACGCGGTGCTCGCCCCGCCGGACCCGCCCGAGCCGGTGCCTGCCCCGCCCGGCCCGGTGCCTGCCCCGCCCGGCCCCGAGCCCGCCGTGGCCGGACCGGCCGGGGGAGCGGCGCCGTCGGGCACCTCGACGACGCCCAACGACTCCAGGTGCCCCGCCGCGTGGTCCGCGAGGAACGAGTCGAGCGAGACGAGCTCGGCGGGCGGGAAGGACGGGCTGAGCACGTCCCGGTAGAGCTGCGTGAGCTGCTCGACGGAACGCAGGGGGACGACGACGGGACCGGACTCGGGAGGCATGGCCCCCATCCTGCCGCTCCCCGGACCGGCCCGCAGCGCGGCTGCCAGGGCCTCGTCCGCCCACCTCGGCCGGTCCGCACGGCGCCCGACCCCCCTGACCTGCCCGGAATCCTGCGGGGCGTGTACTACCGTGGCGAGGTGACCATCGCCGTCTGCCCGGGGTCGTTCGACCCCCTCACCCTCGGCCACCTCGACATCGTCCGCCGAGCGCGGTCCCTGTTCGACGAGGTCGTCCTGGGGGTCGCCCGCAACTCGTCCAAGTCCGCCCTGCTGACCGCCGAGCAGCGTGTCGAGATCGCCCGCGCGGCGCTCGCCGTGAGCCCGGGGCTCGAGGACGTCCGCGTCGAGATCGTGCCCGGTCTGCTCGTGGACTTCTGCCGCGAGGTCGGGGCGGCGGCCGTCGTCAAGGGGCTGCGCGGCGGCGCGGACTTCGACGCCGAGCTGCCCATGGCCCTCATGAACCGCCACCTCGTGGGCGTCGAGACCGTGTTCGTGCCCGGCGACCCCGCGCTCGCCCACGTCGCGTCCTCGCTCGTCAAGGACGTGGCCCGCTTCGGCGGTCCCGTCGACGACCTGGTGCCCGCGGGCGTCGGTGACCTCGTCCGCCAGGCGCTCGCGGACCGCGCGGCAGGCGCGTCGCCGGCCGGCGAGCAGTCGCAGCAGGGCACCCCCACCACGGAAGGAACAGGCCGATGAACGACCACCCGCTCGGGCAGACCGAGGACGAGGCGCAGACCGAGGCGGGTCTCCACGTGATCCTCGACGACCTCGCGCTGCTCGTCGAGAACGCCCGGGCCATGCCCATGTCGTCCTCGGTCCTCGTGCACAAGGCCGACGCCCTGGCGCTCGTCGACGAGATGCGTCAGGCGTTGCCCGAGCAGCTCGCGCACGCGGACGAGGTCCTGGCCGAGGCCAACACGGTCCTGGAGGACGCCAACCGGCAGGCCGAGGACATCCTCACCACGGCGCGGGCACGGGCGATCGAGCTGGTCCAGAAGGAGCAGGTCACGGTCCAGGCCGAGGCGCAGGCGCGGTCCATCGTCGCGGAGGCCGAACGCACCGCGGCCGAGCTGCGTGTCGACGCCGACGACTACTGCGACCGTCGCCTCGCGGAGTTCGAGGTGGACCTGGGCAAGATCATGGCGCAGGTCCACGCGGGGCGTGCCAAGCTCGCCCAGCGCATCGGGGACTACCAGGGGTCGGGGGAGTAGCCCGGGCCTCCCGGGGGCGGGTCGTCGCGGGGTGCGGTGCGCCGCACGTCGGGCAGTTCGCGAGGTTCGACGGTGGTTCGGGGATGCCGTAAGATAGTCCGTTGGTCCTGCCTGTCATCGGCTGGGACCGAGGACACCTGTCCATCCCCCGACTTCTCGCGGGGACGGCTCGTGTGCTGTGACCTTGAACACCGATGGCCCGCTCGGGTCGTCGAAACCCTGTGGAGGAACCCATCACTCTCGACTCGCGCTCGCCTCTTGTGCTCGACACGTACGAGCTCGGTCGGCGTCCCGGATCGATGCGTGAGGTGACTCGCTCGGTCAAGGCCCCGGCCGACCTCGGAACCGTCGTGATCGGCATCCCTGAAGGCACCGACCTCGAGCTGGACGTCCGGCTCGAATCGGTGATGGACGGTGTGCTGGTGACGGGGACTGCTCAGGCCCAGGCGGTCGGGGAATGCGTGCGGTGCTTGGAACCGGTGACGGCTGACGTCGTCGCGGACATCCAGGAGCTGTTCGTGTATCCCGAGCGTGCGAAGGCCGCGGCAGAGTCCGGTGACGACGAGGACGAGGTGTACGAGCTCGAGGGCGACCTGATCGATCTCGAGCCCGCGCTTCGGGATTCCGTCGTCACTGCACTACCATTCAGACCGTTGTGTCAGCCCGATTGCCAGGGCCTGTGCTCCGAGTGCGGAGCACGTCTGGCTGAGGATCCTGATCACTCGCACGACATTGTCGATCCCCGGTGGTCGGCACTACAGAGCATGCTCGAGGATCCGAGCGTGTCCGACGAGACGAAAGAGAGCTAGCCGTGGCTGTTCCGAAGCGCAAGATGTCGCGCAGCAACACCCGTGCGCGTCGTTCGCAGTGGAAGACCACCGCCGCGAACCTCACGACCTGCCCGCAGTGCAAGGGCGACAAGCTGTCGCACGCTGCGTGCCCGACCTGCGGCACCTACAAGAGCCGTCAGTACGTCGAGGCGCTGCGCACCGAGCACGCAGGCTGAATAGCGTGACGCCGGACGCCCCCGCGGCCGCCGGTCTTCTCGAGAGGCTCGGGATCCACCTGGATCCCGAGCTTCTCGTGCTTGCACTGACGCACCGTTCCTTCGCGCACGAGCACGGCGGGATCCCCACCAACGAGCGCCTCGAGTTCCTCGGCGACGCGGTCCTGGGCCTGGTCGTGACCGAGGCCCTGTACCGCCGACACCCGGACCTCCCCGAGGGTGAGCTCGCCAAGATGCGTGCCGCCACGGTCTCGCAGAAGTCCCTCGCCGCGATCGCGCGCACCCTGGGGCTCGGCGGGTACATCCTGCTCGGCAAGGGCGAGGTGCGCACGCGCGGGAACGACAAGGACTCGATCCTGTCGGACACCGTCGAGGCCCTCATCGGCGCGACCTACCTGAGCCACGGCCTCGAGGTCACGCGCGAGCTGGTGCACCGGCTCGTGGACCCGACGCTCGCCGTCGCCGCAGACCTGGGTGCGGGCCTCGACTGGAAGACGTCGCTCCAGGAGGCCGCGGCCGCACGGAACCTCGGTGCGCCCGCCTACACGAGCCAGGGTGACGGACCCGACCACGCCCGCACCTTCATGTCCGAGGTCTCGCTCGACGGCGTCGTCTACGGCACGGGCAACGGCTCGGCCAAGAAGTACGCCGAGCAGGACGCCGCCGAGATGGCCTACCGGGCGATCGTCGAGCTGCCGCTGCCCGCCTCGCGGGCACCCGACCAGGACCAGGACGAGCCCGACGAGCCGGGCACCACCGTTGCCTGAGCTCCCCGAGGTCGAGACCGTCCGGGACGGCCTCGCCCGGCACGTCACGGGCCGGGTCGTCACGGGCGTCGAGGTCCTGCGCGACTACTCGGTCCGTCGCCACGAGGGCGGCCCCGAGAGCTTCCGCGGCCAGCTCGTCGGCCAGCACGTGGGCGCGGCGGTGCGCCGCGGCAAGTACCTGTGGCTGCTTCTGTCGCAGGCGCCCGCCGACGCCTCGGGTCGCATCCCCCTGCCCGACGGCGCGGCGCCCGCGGGCGCGCACGTCACCGCGCTCATGGCGCACCTGGGCATGAGCGGCCAGCTGCTGGTCCGCTCGGGTACGGCTGCGGTGGACAAGGTGCCGCACCTGCGCGTCCGGCTCGAGCTGTCCGCGCTCCCCGGGGAGCCCGGGACGCCGCGAACCCTCGACTTCGTGGACCAGCGGACCTTCGGGCACCTGTCCGTGACAGACCTCGCGCCGACCGCCGACGGTGGTCCCGGAGGCTGGGGCTCCGCGCTCGCGGAGATCCCCGAGCCCGCCGCCCACATCGCGCGCGACCTGCTCGACCCCGCGCTGCGGCGTGACGACCTCGCGAGGGCGATCCGCCGTCGTCGGACCGGCATCAAGCGAGCCCTCCTCGACCAGCGCCTCGTGTCCGGGGTGGGGAACATCTACGCCGACGAAGCGCTGTGGCGCGCCGGCCTGCACTACGCGCGCCCCACCGACACCCTCCGGCTCGCCGAGGCGCACCGCGTGCTCGACGCCGCCGAGGAGGTCATGCGTGAGGCCCTCGCCCAGGGCGGGACCAGCTTCGACGAGCTCTACGTCAACGTCAACGGGCAGTCCGGGTACTTCTCGCGCTCGCTCGCGGTGTACGGGCGCGAGGGCGAGGAGTGCACGCGCTGCGGGGCGCTCGTGCGGCGGGACGAGTTCATGAACCGGTCGTCGTACACGTGCCCCGTGTGCCAGAAGGTGCCGCGGAACGCTCGCTGGTAGGCGCCCGGACGAGCCGGCCGAGCCGGACGAGCCGGTCGACCCGGGCGCGGCCGAGGTGGGTCGGGCGCGGCCGGACCGTTCTCAGCCGCGCGGGACCACGTTGCGCAGCGGTCGGCCCGCACGCAGGTTCGCCAGGTTCTCCCGGACCAGGGCCGCCGCGCCCTGCGGACGCCCGCCCGCGACGTGCGGCGTGATGATCGTGCGCGGGGCGTCCCAGAGCGGGGAGTCTGCGGGCAGAGGCTCGGTCTCCGTCACGTCCAGGGCCGCGCCGCCGAGCCGGCCCTCGCGCAGCGCGGCGACCAGGGCACCCTCGTCGACCGTGGCCCCCCGCCCGACGTTGACGAACCACGCGTGCGCGGGGAGCTGACCGATGCGCGTCGCGTCGAACGCGTGCCGCGTGGCGGGGACCGCGGGCAGCAACGAGACCAGGACGTCGGTCGTGGCGAGGACCCACGGCAGGTCCTCGTCCGTCACGACCGGGAAGCCGTGCCGGTCGCCCGCCGTGCTCGCGACCCCGGTGACGTGCGCTCCCAGTGCCGCGTAGAGGGGCGCGAGGGCCGACGCGATCGACCCGAACCCCCAGATCGTCACGCGCGCGCCGTGCAGTGTGAATCGTCCGCTCGTCGCCGGGTCTGCCTGCTCGTCGACCATCGCGGAGTCCCACCGGTGCTCGCGCTGTGCCACGCCGGTCCGGTCGAGGCGTCGGACGGCCGCGAGCGTGAGCGCCAGGGCGTGCTCGGCCACCGGGCCGTCGTGCAGCGACCGGCCGTTCGTCACGACCACCTCGTGGGCGAAGCCGGCCGCCAGGACCGCGTCCGGACCGGCCGCGAGCGTCTGGACCCAGCGGAGCCGAGGGAGGTGGGCCGCTGCGTCGGAGAGGTTCTCGGGGGTGTTGGCCCAGGCGACCAGGACGTCCGCGTCGCGGTGCTCGACGGGGAGGGGAGCGGCGGCGTCGTACTCGACGACCTCGTCCGTGGCGGCCGTCAGGTCCGGGGGAGTCGAGCCGGCCCCCGTCGGGCCGTCCTCGGGTCCCGGGACGAGATCGAGCGAGATCGTGTCGGGGACGAGGATCTTCACGGGGCTCCAGACGGGGGCAGGTGCGGCGGGCGGTCGTGGTGCGGACGTCGGGCGCCGAGCGGCTCGCGGCCCGCGGTGCGACGGACACGCCGACGCTACCAGCGCCGACGCCGTCCGATCCGACCAGGCGGACCACCGTGCGGGGCTCCTCGCGTTCCAGGGGCGCAAACCGGTCCCTGGCGATATGTTCGCAACGTCTGGCACATCCCAGCGGTTCACGGCGACCCGCCCGTCCCGGGGGTCTTGGCGGCACGGAGGAACGATGGCCTCATCCACTGCGGAGTCGGGCGAGACGGGGGCGACCTCGACGGCCGCGACAGGCACCCGCGGGACCCCGCCCACCCGTGAGGAGATGCGCGCGGCGATCACGGCGAGGACCCCCAAGAACTACATCACGTGGCTGATGCTCGCCTTCATGATCACGTCGTCGGTCGCGAGCCTGCGTGCCGCGCCGACCATGGCGGTCTACGGGCTGGCGGCGGTGTTCCTCTACATCGTGCCCGCGCTCGTGTTCCTGCTGCCGACGTCGCTCGTCTCGGCCGAGCTCGCGTCCGGCTGGTCCGGAGGTGTCTACCGCTGGGTCGCGGACGGCATCTCGAAGCCCGCGGGCTTCCTCGCGATCTGGTGCCAGTTCGCGATGACGATCTTCTACTACCCGAGCCTGCTCGGGTACGTGGCGAGCACCTTCGCGTACGTCATCAACCCGTCGCTCGCGAGCAACGGGGTCTACGTCGCGATCGTCATCGTGGTGCTGTTCTGGACGGGGGTCTGGGTCTCGTCGCAGGGCACCAAGGCCGTCGCAGGGCTGTCGAGCTTCGGGCTCGTCATCGGGACGCTGGTGCCCGGCGCACTGCTCGTCGTCCTGGGGCTCGTGTTCCTCGGGCAGGGCAACACCTCGGCCGCCCCGATGGACGCCTCCCACCTGCTGCCGCAGTGGACCGGGATCGCGTCCCTCGTGCTCATCGTCAACAACTTCCTGTCGTACGCGGGCATGGAGATGAACGCGGTGCACGTGACGAGCCTGCGCAAGCCGGCCAAGGAGTTCCCGCGCTCGATGTTCCTCGCGATCGGCCTGGTCCTGGTGATCTTCATCCTCCCGGCGCTCGCGATCAGCTGGGTCATCCCGGCCGACCAGCTCAGCCTCACGGCGGGCGTCATGCAGGCCTTCGACGCGTTCTTCGCCAACTTCGGTGTGAGCTGGCTGACCCCGATCCTGGGCCTCATGCTCATCGCGGCCTCGCTCGGTGGCATGCTCACGTGGCTCGCCGGACCGTCCAAGGGCCTGCTGACCGTGGCGCGCGAGGAGGGCTACCTGCCGCCCTTCCTGCAGAAGCTCAACAAGCACGGCGTCCAGCAGAACATCCTGGTCTCGCAGGGCCTCGTGACGACGGTGATCGCCCTGCTGTACGCGTTCATCCCCGACGTGTCGAGCTCGTACTGGATCCTGTCGGTCATCACGACGCAGGTCTACCTGATCATGTACCTGCTGCTGTTCGTCGCGGCCGTCCGGCTGCGACGCAACCAGCCCGACCACCCGCGCGGTATCGCGCACCGGCGCTCACGCTGCTGTGCACGGTCGGCTTCCTCGCGTCGGTCGCGGCCATGATCATCGGCTTCGTGCCGCCTGCGCAGTTCTCGAGCGGCAGCGGCGGGGCCTACCTGCTGATCGTGGGCGGCGGTCTCGGGGTCGTCGGGATCCTGGTGCCCGCGCTCTTCTACTTCCTGCGCAAGCCGGGGTGGAAGAACCCGGCCAACGTCGGGAGGCCGGAGGAACCGCTCGTCGACGCCCCCGCCGACGGACCGCAGGAGGGCTGACATGACCACGACGTCGACGACGGACGGCCCGGGTGGCCTGCCACAGCACGAGGACGAGCCGGGCGACTCCCGACGGTGGATCCTCTACACCGCCGCAGCGCTGCTCGCGGTCGCGGTGGGACTCCTCATGGCGGTGCTCTACACCAACTACCACGCCGCGCAGGACCGTGAGCTCGCGGAGCAGCGGGCCGCCGAGCTGCACGCCGAGTTCGAGGCGATCGGCATCACGGCCTTCGACGAGGACCAGATCGTCGCGGTCCTCGGCGCCGACGGTGGCGGGTTCTGCACCGACCCGGCCGCCCTGGTGAAGGCGACGGCCAACCTCGGGTCCACGAACGGGGCCACGGGGCCGGGCAGCAGGCCGTCGCTCGTCGACGAGCGACGACTCGCCGGGGACCGCCTCGTGATCGAGGTGTACTGCCCCGAGCAGCTCGACGACTTCGACGCCTACGTCGACTCCCTCAACCTCGACGAGAACACGACCACCCCGGAGGACTCGTGACCAGCACACCGGTAGACCTGACCCCTGTCCAGCAGCAGGTGGCGTCGCTGCTGCCTCGAGCGCTCGACGACCTGCGGACGCTCGTCGCGATCCCGTCGGTCGCCGACGAACGGCTGTTCCCGAAGGAGAACTGCGAGCGGGCGGCCCACTGGGTCGCCGACGCGTTCCGGGCCGAGGGGATCGACGACGCGCACCTCGAGGAGACCCCCGACGGGTCGCACGTGGTCCTGGGGTACCGCCCCGGGCCTCCCGGGGCGCCGACCGTCCTGCTGTACTCGCACTACGACGTGCAGCCGCCGCTCGACGACGCGGCGTGGCGCACACCCCCGTTCGAGCTGACCGAGCGGGACGGGCGCCTCTACGGCCGGGGCTCCGCGGACTGCAAGGGCAACATCGTCACGCACCTCACGGCGCTGCGGGCCCTGCGAGCGCTCGGCGGCGACGACTACCCGGTCGGCATCCGTATCGTCATCGAGGGCTCCGAGGAGCAGGGCACCGCAGGGCTCGACCAGTACGTCGAGGCCCACCCGGGCGACCTCTCCGCGGACGCGATCCTCGTCGCGGACACGGGCAACGCGACGCTGGGCCTGCCGACGCTCACCGTGTCGCTGCGCGGCGCGGCCAACGTGGTCGTGACGGTCGAGGCCCTCGAGGGGGAGATCCACTCGGGCATGTTCGGGGGCGCGGCCCCCGACGCGCTCGCGGCCCTCGTCCACCTCCTGTCCTCGTTGCGCGACGAGGTCGGCAACACCACGATCGACGGCATCCCGGCGGAGATCGCCGACGCGACGTGGCCCGGGGTCGACTACGACCCGGACCAGTTCCGCAGCGACGCCGGGATGCTTCCCGGCACGCGCCTCCTCGGGTCGGGGCGCGTCTCCGACCAGCTCTGGGCACGTCCGGCCGTGACGATCCTGGGCATCGACGCACCGAGCGTCGTGGGCTCGGCCGCCGCGATCCAGCCGCGCGCGGCCGCCCGCCTCAACCTGCGCATCCCGCCGGGCGCGGACGCGCGCGACCTCCAGGACAAGCTCGTGGCCCACCTGGAGGCGCACGCGCCTTGGGGGGTCAAGGTCACGACGGTGCGCGACGCCGTCGGACAGCCGTTCCAGGCACGGACCGACGGGCCCGTGTTCGACACGCTCTCGCGAGCCCTGGCCGACGCGTTCGGCAAGGAGACCGTGACGGCCGGGCAGGGCGGCTCGATCCCGCTGTGCAACGTGCTCGCGTCCGGGTATCCCGACGCGCAGATCGTGCTGCTCGGCGTCGAGGAGCCCGCGTGCCTCATCCACGCGCCCAACGAGTCGGTCGCACCGAGCGAGATCGAGCAGCTCGCGGTCGGCGAGGCACTGTTCCTGTCTCGCCTGGGGGCGTCCGGAGCCTGAGGCCCAGGAGCACGGCTGCCGGGGGTCAGACGGCCTCTTGCGCCAGCGCCCAGCGGTAGCCCTCGTCGTGTGCCAGCAGCTCCGCGTGGGTGCCCCGGGCCAGCACGGTCGCCGGTGCGTCGGGTGACGCGTCGGCCGCCCGCCCCAGGAGCAGCACCTCGTCGACCGCGGCGAGCGCCGACAACCGGTGCGTCGCGATCACGATCCCGCGCTCGCCGGTGCGGGTGGTCTGCACGAGGTGGGTGAGCAGCTCGTCGGCGGTCGCCGGGTCGAGGTGCTCGGCGGGCTCGTCGACGAGCAGCAGGGGAGCGGGAGCCAGCAGTGCCCGTGCGACGAGGAGCCGGCGGCGTTCCCCGCCGGAGATCGTCGTCGCGTCCGGCCCGAGGGTCGTGTCGACGCCCTCGGGCAGCCCCGCGAGCCACTCGCCGAGGCCCACGTCGACCAGCGCGGCCGACGCCTCGTCCGGGGTCACGTCGCCCCGGGCGACCCGCAGGTTCTCGAGCACCGTGGTGTCGAAGACGTGCCCGTCCTCGGCGACGAAGACGACCTGGTGCGCGACGTCGTCGGGCGGGAAGGTCGCGATCGGTGCGTCGTCGAGGGACACGCTCCCCGCGACCTGCGGGATGAGCCCCGCGGTCGTCATGAGCAGGGTCGTCTTGCCCACACCGGACGGGCCGACGACCGCGACCGCACGGCCCGGGCGCACCACGAGGTCGACCCCGGCCACGGCCGCTCGACCGTCCCAGCCGCACGCCGCGCTGCGGAGGCTGACTGCCGGCTTGTCAGAACGAGCGTGACCTCTGGCGCTCGCTGGTTCTGACACGTCTCCCGGTCCGGGGGCGGCCGCGGCGTCCAGCAGCTCCATGATGCGGCGGGCGGCCTGGCGCGAGCGGTGCATCTGTACGGCCGCGCCGGGCAGCACACCCGCAGCCTCGAACACCGCGAGCGGCGTGAGCACGACGACGGCGAGCTCGACCGGGGTCAGCGTCCCTGCCGCGACGGCGGGGATGCCGAGCAGCAGCGCGGCCAGGACCGCGAGCCCGATCGCCGCGTTGTTGATCGCGGCAGCCGTGCCCGAGGTCCGCGCGCCCGAGTTCGTGACGGCCGCCAGCTCGTGGTCGGTGCGCCGCAGCGCGTCCATCCGCTGGGCGAGGCGCCCCGAGACGGTCAGGGGACCCGCTCCTTCGAGCGTCTCGAGCACGGTCGAGGTCATCTCGGCGCGCGCCGTGGCCCCGCGCTCCTCGGTCCGGCGGGCGGCCAGCGCGGAGAGCCACGGCCCCAGGACCCCGGCGAGGAGCAGGCACGCGAGCAGGGCCAGGCCGGCCGAGGGCAGGAACGCCCCGACCAGGACCACCGACCCGACCGACACCACGAGCGCGACCCCGGCGGGGATCATGGCCTTGACGACGACGTCGCCCACGGAGTCGACGTCGGCCCCCACGCGGGCGAGCAGGTCGCCGCGTCGTACACCTGCCACGGCTGCTGTACGCCCCGAGGCCAACGAGGTGTACACGTTCGCGCGCAGCGAGGCCATGCCGCGCAGCGCCACGTCGTGCGAGGCCAGGCGTTCGAGGTAGCGGAACACGCCGCGCGAGATGCCGAACGCGCGCACGGCCACGGTCGCCATGGACAGCTGGAGCACGGGGGGCATCTGCGAGGCGCGCGCGATGAGCCAGGCGGCCACGGCCGCGAGGCCCACCGAGCTCGCCAGGGCCAGCGACCCGAGGCCGACGGCCTTGGCGGCCCGGCCCCAGCTCACGTCGAGGAGCCGGACCGCGCGCCACAGCGGGTCGGTGCCGGACGTGGTCGACGTGCCGCCGCGGTTCGCGCGGCCGGTGGCGGTGGCGCCGGGGGACTGGTCGAGGTCGCTCATGCGACGGCTCCTGACGACGGGGCGGACGACGCGGGTGCGACGGGATCGCCGTCGGGAGCCCCGTCCGGGGAGGAGGGCGGGAGCGCGGCCGAGGCCACCGTCACGACCTGGTCGGCGAGCTCGACGAGGCTCGTGCGGTGCGCGACGACGACGACCGTGCGTCCCTGGTCGCGCCAGGCACGGACCGCGTCGAGCACGGCCTGCTCCCCGCGCGCGTCGAGGTGGGCCGTGGGCTCGTCGAGCACCACGAGGGGGACGCGGGAGGGGTCCCCCAGCAGCGCGGACGTGAGGGCCACGCGCTGGCGCTGGCCCACGCTCAGGCCCACCCCGCCTTGGCCGATCCTGGTCGCCCAGCCGTCGGGCAGGGTCTCGAGCACGGCGTCGAGCCCGGACAGGCGGGCTGCGTCGGCGAGCTCGTGCTCGGAGACGTCGCGACCGTCGAGGACCACGTCGCGCACGGTGCCCGGGGTGAGCGTGGGGCGCTGCGGCACCCAGGCGACCTGCGGCCACCACGTGCTGGGGTCGACGTCCGCGAGGTCGACGGGCTCGCCGTCCGCGGGGGTCACCAGGACGCGTCCCGCGTCGGGCGCGAGCAGGCCGAGGAGCACCAGGGCCGTGGTCGTCTTGCCGGAGCCGCTGGGCCCGGTCAGCGCCACCACGGTGCCCGACGGCGCCGCGCCGGTTCCGGAGGCCCCGTCACCCCCCGGCGTCGGCGGGGTCCCGAACGACGCCGTCAGCGCGGCCGGGGCCAGCACGTCGCGGTCTCCCGCACGCACGCTCACCCCGTCGAACGTGATCCGGGCCCCGGCCAGGGCGGGGGCCGGGGTGGTCCCGACGGGCCGCAGCGGCTCGTCGAGCACCTCGAACACCTGGTTGGCCGCGGCGATCCCGTCGGTCGAGGCGTGGAAGTGCAGGCCGACCTGCCGCAGCGGCAGGTAGACCTCGGGCGCCAGGACCAGGACGGCGATCGCGGGTTCGAGCCCGACCTCGCCGTACACCAGGCGCAGCCCGATCCCGACCGCGACGAGCGCGACCGACAGCGTCGTGAGCAGCTCGAGGACCATGCCGGACAGGAAGGCGACGCGCAGGGTCCCCATGGTCGCGCGGCGGTTGGCGTCGCCGAGCGCGCGCACGCGCTTCTCGGGGCCGTGCTCGCGCCCGAACGCGCGCAGGGTCGGGAGACCGGCCAGCAGGTCCAGGACCTGGGAGCCGAGCCGCTGCATGACCTGGAGGCGTCGCTCGGAGGTCCCGGCCGTGAGCTGCCCGACGAGGATCATGAAGAGCGGGACGAGGGGGATCGTGACCGCGATGATGATCGCGGAGATCCAGTCGAGGCCCAGCACGACGGCGAGCGTCGCGGGGGTGACGGTCGCGGCCAGCAGGAGCTGGGGCAGGTACCGGACCATGTAGGGCTCGAGGTCGTCGAGCCCGCGCGTGGCGAGCGTCGCGACGGCCGGCCCGCGGCCGGTCGCCAGCCAGCGGGGCCCGAGGGCCACCGCGTGGCTGACGACCTGCTCGCGGAGCTCCGCGACGGTCGTGATCGCGGCCTTGAGCGCGAACCGTTCCTGCGCCCACGCGACCACGGCGCGCGCCACCACGACCGCGGCGAGCCACGTGAGGGGGGTGGCGACGTCGGGCAGCGAGAGGCTGCCCTGGATCGCGGGGGCGAGGACGCTCGCGATGAGCAGCGCCTGGGCCACGACGAGCCCGGCCGTGAAGAGGCCGAGCACCGCCGTGAGCACGACGTACCCGCGGGCCGCCCGCGCCTGACGCAGGAGCCGTGGATCGAGGGGCTTCACGCGGAGGTGCTGCCGGGGTCGTCGTTCGTCCGGCCCGACGCCGCCGCGTCCGTCCCCGGGTCCCGCTCACCCGTGGCGGGGGTCAGGTCCAGGTTCTTGGCGCTGCCCGAGGACGGCCCGCCGAACGCCGAGTCCTTGAGCTTCTTGAGCGAGAGCCCGATGGGCGGCGGGATGTCCTTGGTCGACAGGCGACGGCGGAACACCCAGTACGTCCACGACTGGTAGACCAGCACGAGCGGTACCAGGAACACGGCGACCCACGTCATGACGGTCAACGTGTACTGCGTCGAGGACGCGTTGTCGATGTTCAGCGAGTTCGCGGGGTCGAGCGCCGGCATCACGTCGGGGTACATCGACCCGAAGATCAGCACGGTCGCGGAGAGGATCGCGAGCGCGGAGAACAGGAACGCCCAGCCCTCGCGGGCCTTGGCGTTGGCGAGCACCACGCCGATGAGCGAGAGGGCCGCCACGGCGACCGCTGCCCAGGTCCACGGCACCGAGTAGGCGACCTGCGCCCACACGGCCCAACCACCGGCCACGACGACCGAGGCGATCGAGAAGTACCCGGCCAGGCGGCGGGCCTTGACGCGGATCTCGCCGTCGGTCTTGAGCGCGATGAACACGGCACCGTGCATGAGGAACAGGAGCGTCGTGGTCAGGCCGCCCAGCAGCGCGAACGGGTTGAGCAGGGCCCAGAAGCCGCCCACGTACTGGTGCGCGGCGTCGAGCTCGACGCCCCGGACGAGGTTGGCGAACGCGACGCCCCACAGGATCGCGGGGATCCACGACCCGAAGACGATCGCCTGGTCGCACCGGGCACGCCACCGGTCGTCGTTGATCTTGCCGCGGTACTCGAACGCGACGCCGCGCACGATGAGCGCGAGCAGGATCAGGAAGAGCGGGATGTAGAACCCGGAGAAGAGCGTGGCGTACCACTCGGGGAAGGCCGCGAACGTCGCACCACCGGCGGTGATGAGCCAGACCTCGTTGCCGTCCCAGACCGGGCCGATCGTGTTGATGACGAGCCGACGCTCGGTGTCCTTCTTCGCCTTGTCCTTGCTGCGGGACAGGATCGGCAGGAGCATGCCCACGCCGAAGTCGAAGCCTTCGAGGACCAGGTAGCCGATCCACAGGATCGCGATGAGCACGAACCAGAGAATGGTGAGTTCCATGAGTACTGGGTCTCCTTGAGCCGTCAGAGCGCGTCAGTACGCGAAGGACAGGGGGCGGTCGGACTCGTCGGCCGAGTCCGGGTCGTCGGGGTCGCCCTTGGCGCGCGCCTCGGGGGAGTCGTCGTGCACGATCTCGGGCACGCCCTCGACCGAGTAGCGGTGGATGAGCTTGAACCACACGACCGCGAGGGCTCCGTAGACCAGCGTGAAGACGATCATCGAGGTCAGCACCATGCCGGGACTGACGACCGTCGACACGCCACGCTCGGTCAGCAGGCGGATCGAGTCGATGCCCGACGGGTTGGGCGCGACGACCCACGGCTGGCGCCCTGTCTCGGTGAAGATCCAGCCGAAGGACGACGCGATGAACGGCATGGGGATGGCCCAGATGCCGACGCGGGCGAACCACTTGTTGTCCGTGACCCGGCCCTTGCGGGTCAGCCACAGCGCCATGGCGGACAGGACGATCGACCCGATCGCGAAGCCGATCATGAGCCGGAAGCTCCAGTAGGTCAGGGCCAGGTTGGGGGAGTAGTTGACGGGCTCGCCGTCCGCGGTGACGTCGCCGTACCGCTCGGTCATGGACTGCTGGACCTCGTCGACGCCCGGGAGGGGAGCGTTGAAGCTGCCCTCGGCGAGGTAGGACGTCAGGCCCGGGATCTCGAGGATGTGGTTGACGCCCTCGCACGAGTCGGACAGGTCGCCGATCGCGAGGATCGAGAAGGGGGCGCCGTCGGGCGAGCTCTCGCACAGGGCCTCGGCGGCGGCCATCTTCATGGGCTGCTGCTGGAACATGAGCTTGGCCTGGAAGTCGCCGCTGACCGCGACCCCGAGCCCGCCGACGATCATCGCGATGACGCCGAGTGTGATGGCCGGGCGGTAGACGTTGCGCGCGAGCTCGATGTTCTCGGCCTTCTTGGTGCGCACGAGGCGCACCATCCACCAGGCGGCGATGCCGGCGACGAAGGTGCCCGCGGTGAGGAACGCCGCGGTGATGGTGTGCGGGAACGCGGCCCACAGCGTGTTGTTGGACAGCACGGCCCAGATGTCGTTCATCTCGGCGCGCCCGGTCTCGGGGTTGTAGATGGTCCCGACGGGGTGCTGCATCCAGGAGTTGGCCGCGAGGATGAAGAACGCGGAGAGGTTCACGGCGATCGCCACGGCCCAGATGCACGCGAGGTGCACCTTCTTGGACAGGCGGTCCCAGCCGAAGATCCACAGGCCCAGGAACGTGGACTCGATGAAGAACGCGGCGAGCGCCTCCATGGCGAGCGGGGCACCGAAGACGTCTCCGACGAAGCGCGAGTACTCGCTCCAGTTCATGCCGAACTGGAACTCCTGCACGATCCCGGTCACGACGCCGATCGCGAAGTTGATCAGGAGGAGCTTGCCGAAGAACTTGGTGAGCTTGAGCCACCGCTCGTTCCCCGTGCGCACCCATGCGGTCTGCATGATGGCGACGAGAGGAGCGAGCCCGATCGTCAACGGCACGAAGATGAAGTGGTAGACGGTCGTGATGGCGAACTGCCACCTCGCGAGATCGAGGACGTCCACAAACGCTCCTGGGGGGTTCCTGGGGGCTACCGGGGGATCCTGAGGGGGGTCTCAGGGCAGGGTCAGCGTTCCTACTGCCGACGCTATGACCAATCTGCACCATCGGCGAGGGGAGCAGGCGCCAAAACTCTCGGGAAACGACAGTTTGTGAGAACCTTCACAAGGTCCGAGTCGGGACCTTGGTCCTCTGGACGACACGGACGACGGACCGGTAGATGCCCATCTGATCGACGTCGGCTGTGCGATACTTGACCCAGCAAGGGGGACCACATCTCCTCCGCGCCCAGTACGTGCTCGACGCAACCGCAGTCCGCGGCTCGCGGAGCGCCGCCGGACGGGATGAATGGCCCGGACGGCGAGGCGCCCCCCGCCGCCCGCCCTTGCCCGAGCCGCCACCGCCGACTTCCGTCGCGGGGACGACAGCGCTGCGATGCGCACGTCCCGAGCGACGACAACCGCCCGAACGGGCCGCACGATGTGGGACGGACCTTCGGGGTACCAGGAGCGCATCGCGTGACCCTCGACAACACCCCTGACTCGACGAGCTCGACCGCCGGCCAGGACGCAGCACCCACCAAGAAGCCGGCCCGACGACGGGTCACCCGGACCGCGGCAGCGCCCGGTTCTGCCGAGGTCGCCGCCCAGGCGCCCGCGGTCCAGCTCTCCCTCCCCGCCGCGAAGGCCCCCGCGCAGGCCGCGGCCGTCAACCCCGTCAACCCCGAGGCCCCCACGGGCTCGCTCGGGATCGAGCTCCCCTCCGCCGAGGCCGCGCCGCGCCGCTCGCGTCGTGTCGTGCGCCCGACGACGACCCCCGCCTCGGCGCCCACCGCCGACGACGCCGCGCCCGTCACGAGCGCTCGGACGAGCACGCCGGTCGACGCGCCCGCCGAGAAGGCCCCGACCGCCTCGGCGCAGGCGTCCGCCCCGTCCACGACGGCCGACGCTCCCCGCCGTGGCGGCAAGCGCGGTGCCGCGGCCCGCGCCGCCGCTGACGCGCCGGTCCTCGACGTGCTCTCCGAGCTCGGGCTCAAGCCCGCCGCCGAGCAGGAGCCGGCCGAGAAGCCCGCCCGCGCCCGTCGTACCCGCAAGCCCGCAGCGGAGCCCGCGGTCGAGGTGCCCGCAGCTGCCCCTGCCGCCGAGGCGACCCCTGCCGTGGACGAGCCGGCCGCCCCGGCGACGACGCGCCGTCGGGCCACGCGCTCCTCCGCGGCGCAGACCCTCGCACCGTCGGTCGAGGAGACCACCACGCAGGCGCCCGTCGACGCTCCCGCCGAGAAGGCGCCCGCCAAGCGTCGCCGTGCGACGTCCAAGGCCCCCGTCGAGGAGACCGCGCCCGTGGTCGAGGTTCCCGCCGAGCCCGTCGCGCCCAAGGTGCGTTCGCGCCGCGTCAACAAGGTCTCGGCAGCGGCCAAGGCCGAGGCAGAGGCCGAGGTGCCCGCCACCGACGAGACCCCGGCGCCGACGGCGTCCACCGCCTCGACCGGCGGCGGCTCGGCCACGCCGCGTCTCGCGACGACCGCGCTCCTGTTCCAGGCGCCGGACCCGGCGGCCGCGCCGCGCCGTTCGCGCCGTGTCGTGCGCCCCACGACGTCGCCCACCGACGCCATGCCGAGCTTCGCCACGCCGGGCACGCGCTCGGTCGAGGAGGCACCCGCCCGCGAGGAGACGCCGGCCCCCGAGGCTCCCGCCGCGCAGGCCACGCAGGCGCCCGCCGAGCCGGCCCAGGTCGAGCAGCGTGAGGCCCCCGCACGCACGCGCGGCGGACGTGGCCGGTCGGCCCGCCGTGGCGCGGGCGCACCGTCGACCAGCGGGTCGACGACGCCCTCCGCCCAGGGCCCCGCGGCTCCCGTCGCGGAGCCCGCAGCCGACCCGTCGCCCGCCGTGGAGGTCGAGCTCGCCGGGGCGGACCTCGCCGCGGTCGAGGAGATCGAGCTGATCGAGGCCGAGCTCGTCGCCGAGGGCGTCGAGATCCCCGCCGACGCGTTCGAGGCCGACGACCTCGAGATCGTCGTCGAGACCGACGAGCAGCCGGCGTCCGACGAGGACGACGAGCAGGGCGCGCCGCGCCGTCGCCGTCGACGCGGTGGCCGCGGCCGCCG
Source organism: Oerskovia jenensis (assembly GCF_016907235.1). NCBI lineage: Bacteria > Bacillati > Actinomycetota > Actinomycetes > Micrococcales > Cellulomonadaceae > Oerskovia > Oerskovia jenensis. The sequence continues at coordinate 1,016,481 of NZ_JAFBBO010000001.1, read as the reverse complement.
CTCGCGCGGCGGTGACCTGCGCACGGACGGCGACGACGACGGGGACGACGAGCCCTCCGACGACAGCTCCGAGCAGCCGTCGGACACGGCCGCAGGAGGAGCAGGAGACAGGGACGAGCACGCCGACGAGCCGACCTCCGAGGAGCACGACGAGCACGACGGCGAGGAGGGCTCGGGATCGAGCCGTCGCCGCCGCCGTCGTCGTCGTGGGGGCCGTGCCGAGGGCGGCGACGGTGCGAGCGTCTCCACGACGGTCTCGACGTCCTCGTCGACCCGCACCCGCACCCGCGAGCGCAGCGGCAGCACGTCCTCGGACGAGGTGACCGCGCTCAAGGGCTCGACGCGCCTCGAGGCCAAGCGTCAGCGCCGCCGTGAGGGCCGCGACGCCGGCCGTCGCCGTCAGATCATCACCGAGGCCGAGTTCCTGGCCCGCCGCGAGTCGGTCGAGCGCTCGATGATCGTGCGCGAGAAGAACGGCCGTACCCAGATCGCGGTGCTCGAGGACGGTGTGCTCGTCGAGCACTACGTCTCGCAGCAGTCGCAGGTCTCGATGGCCGGCAACGTCTACCTGGGCCGCGTCCAGAACGTCCTGCCGTCCATGGAGGCCGCGTTCATCGACGTCGGCAAGGGCCGCAACGCGGTCCTGTACGCGGGCGAGGTCAACTGGGACGCCGTGGGCCTCGACGGGCAGCCGCGTCGTATCGAGCAGGCGCTCAAGTCGGGCGACTCCGTGCTGGTCCAGGTCACCAAGGACCCGATCGGTCACAAGGGCGCTCGCCTGACGTCGCAGATCACGCTCGCGGGCCGCTACCTCGTGTTCGTGCCGGGCGGCGGCATGACCGGCATCTCGCGCAAGCTCCCGGACACCGAGCGTGCCCGGCTCAAGAAGATCCTGCGCGAGGTCGTCCCCGAGGGCTCGGGCGTGATCGTGCGCACGGCCGCCGAGGGCGCGAGCGAGGACGAGCTGCGCGCCGACGTCGAGCGCCTGCAGAGCCAGTGGGAGGCGATCGAGAAGAAGGCCAAGTCGGTCTCCGCCCCGGCGCTGCTCCAGGGTGAGCCGGACCTCGCGATCCGCGTCGTCCGCGACATCTTCAACGACGACTTCAGCTCGCTCGTCGTCTCGGGCGACAACGCCTGGAACGAGATCTCGAGCTACGTCGCCGAGCTCGCACCGGACCTCAAGGAGCGCGTCTCGCGCTGGACGTCCGAGAAGGACGCTTTCTCGGCGCACCGCGTCGACGAGCAGCTCGCCAAGGGCATGGACCGCAAGGTCTGGCTGCCCTCGGGCGGTTCGCTCGTGATCGACCGCACCGAGGCCATGACGGTCGTCGACGTCAACACGGGCAAGTTCACCGGTTCCGGTGGCACGCTCGAGGAGACCGTGACGCGCAACAACCTCGAAGCGGCCGAGGAGATCGTCCGTCAGCTCCGCCTGCGCGACATCGGCGGCATCATCGTCATCGACTTCATCGACATGGTGCTCGAGTCCAACCGTGACCTGGTGCTGCGTCGCCTCGTCGAGTGCCTGGGCCGCGACCGCACCAAGCACCAGGTCGCCGAGGTCACCTCGCTCGGCCTGGTCCAGATGACCCGCAAGCGCGTGGGCCAGGGCCTGGTCGAGGCGTTCAGCGAGACGTGCGACCACTGCAACGGTCGCGGGTTCATCGTGCACACCGACCCGATCGAGAAGTCGGGCGGCTCGAACAACGGCGGCGGTCACCAGCACGTCGCCGCGCCCGTCGCCGAGCAGGAGGAGCCGGCCGAGTCGGAGGGCTCGCGCTCCCGGTCGCGCCGCAAGCGTGCGACCAAGGAGACGGCGCCGGCTGCCGCCCCCGTGGTCCCGGTGCTGCCCGAGGTCACCTCGGAGGCGCGCGAGGCCGTCAAGGCCACGCTCGCCACGATCGCGGCCGCGGCGGCGCACGCCCACGAGCACGACCACGAGCACGACGGCGTCGCGCCGGCCGAGCAGGTCACGGTCGCCGAGGCCTCGGTCACCGAGGTCACCGAGGTCACCGAGGTCGGGACCGAGTCGGCCGAGGCCGAGGCGGTCGGGATCGAGACCGCGCTGACGGACGCCGAGTCCACGGAGGGTGCCCCGGAGGTCGCCGACGACCAGGACTCGTTTCCGGTCGAGCAGGCCGCCGCTGACGAGACGCCTGCTGGGGAGGCTGCGTCGGCGGCTGACGTGACCGACGAGGCGCCCGACGAGGGCGCCGCGCCGCAGGGCGACGCCGACTGACGCACGCGCTGTACCACCGATGACGGCGAGGGATCCGCAGGTGCCGGTCTACGGCGTCGGGCATGCTGCCCGGCTCCGAGGCTGGCGGCCCGCGGACCTCGCCGTCTTCCGTGAGTGGCTGCGTCCCCACCACGAGTGGCACGAGTGGGACGGGCCGTACTACCCCGTGCCCGACGACGCGCAGGCCGACGCGCGCGTCGCCGCCATCGCGCAGACACCGCACGGGGTGGTGGACGGTCTGCCACCCCGCTCGGCCGTGATCGCGGACGCCGACGACCACCTCGTCGGCACCGTCTCCTGGTACTGGGAGTCGCAGGAGACCGCGTGGGCGCGCATGGGCATCGGTGTCTACGACCCGGCCGTGCGCGGGCGAGGGATCGGTCGCGAGGCGCTCGCGCTGTGGACGACCTACCTGTTCTCGGCGACCGACTGGGCGCGGCTGGACTTCGCGACGTGGTCCGGCAACGCGCCGATGCTGGGCGTCGGCCGACGCCTCGGATTCGTCGAGGAGGGCCGCTTCCGGGACGCGCGGATCGTGCGTGGGCGGCGGTACGACTCGGTCGTCATGGGTGTGCTGCGCTCCGAGTGGGACGCGCGGGGCTGAGCCTCGTGGGGCGCTGGACCGACCCGCTCCCGGGGCCGCGACATGGTCTACTGGCTGCGTGGACGACGTGCGGCGGGGACGGGTCGAGGTCATCAGCGGGCCCATGTTCGCGGGCAAGACCGAGGAGCTGCTGCGGCGCGTGCGCCGGGCGCAGATCGCTGGTCGCCGCGTCGAGGTCGTGCACCACGCGCTCGACGACCGGCGTGGCGAGGGCGTCGTGAGCTCGCACTCGGGCCTCGACCTCCCCTCGCGCGCGGCGACGTCCGCCGCGGAGATCCTCGACCTGATCGACCCCGCGGTCGAGCTCGTCGCGGTCGACGAGGCGCAGTTCTTCGGTCCCGACCTCCTCGACGTCGTCCAGCGCGCCGCGGACAGCGGCCTCGTGATGATCGTCGCGGGGCTCGACGTGACGTTCGACGGACGACCCTTCGAGCCGATCCCGGCGCTCGGCGCGCTGGCCGAGCGGTCCGACCGCCTCACGGCCGTCTGCACGGTCTGCGGCGAGGACGCCCCCTTCCACGAGCGCGTCGTGGTCGGACGTGGCGACGACGGACGTGGCGACGCCCTCACGGCGGGGGCCGAGCACGTCGGGGGCGTCGAGTCCTACCAGGCGCGGTGCCGGGTCCACTTCTCGGCCGCACGCTGGCGCGAGGGTGCGTCGACGTCCTGACCCGTGGCGACCGCATGGGGTGCCGGCCGCGTCACGACCCGACGAGCGGCACGAAGCTGTAGGTCCCGTGCCTGCTCGTGACGGTGCCCGTGAGGTGCTGCTCCACGAGGACCAGGACGTGCTGGACCGGGATGACGAGGCGCCCACCGATCGCGAGCTGGTCGACCAGGGTCTGCGGGAGCACCTGCGCCGCCGCGGAGACGAGGATGCGGTCGTAGCCGCCCATGGTCGGGCGCCCGAGCACTCCCGGCTCGGCGACCTCGATCCGCGCCCACGACAGGGGGTAGGTCGCGAGGTTCGCCGCCCCCCACTCCGCGAGGTCCGGGTCGATCTCGACCCCCACGACGCTCCCGCTCGACCCGACCAGGTGGGCGAGCAGCGCCGTCGTCCAGCCCGAGCCGGACCCCACGTCCAGGACGCGCGCGCCCCGTGGCACCTGGAGCAGGCGCAGCGTGTCGGCGACCGTCCGGGGCTGGGAGTTCGTCTGGCCGTGACCGATCGGCAGCGGCCGGTCGTCACGGGCGTACGGGCGCTGGTTGCGCGGCAGGAAGCGCCGCCGGTCGATCGCCGACATCGCCGCCGAGACCTCGTGCGCGTAGATGGCCTGGGTTCTCCGACCGTTCGGCACTGGGGATCGCCTCCTCGGGACCACTTTCCAGGGTAACCGGGGAGCCGCGTGGCCGAACGTCGGACGCGGCCACGGCAGGACGCCTCAGGCGCCGAGGGGCGCGACCTGCGCGGGCGCGGCGGGAAAGACGACCACGGAGCCGTCCTTCTCCCGGGCGATCTCGATCGCCACGTCGGTCGTCCGGCCGCCGACATCGACGCCGTCCCCCAGTGCACGTATCCGGTGCGCGGCACGCAACAGTCGATCGACCTCAGGGGCGGTGAAGACGGGAGCCCGGAGGCCGTGCGGTCGCGCCAGCTCGAGCGCCGAGAGACGAACCAGGACGCCCGCGATCCCCGATTCGAGCCGTTCGAGCCGCTGCCCGTCGCCCTTCAGAGCTCGTGCGAAGTTCTCGAACAGGTTCCCCTGGTCCAGCTGGGCGTGCTCCACGGCCTGCAGGACGATCACCCGCTGCTTCAGCGCGATGGCTAGTGCGGCGAGCTCGAGGTGGGCACGGAAGGTGCCTCCGTCCTCGGAGATGCCGGGGAACGACTTGGACAGTGTGCCGACGTCGATGCCCTTGCCTTCCGGCAGCGCGTCGAGTGCGCCCCGCCACCGGTCGAGTCGTCGGTCGGCCGCGGCGAGCGCCTTGCCGATCGCGTGCACCGCCGAGTCGAGCCCGAGCGAGACGCCGAGCGTGCCCTGGTCCAGCAGGATGGCGGTCGCCTTGTCGATGGCGTCGCGGCACCCGTCGAGCTCGTTGCGCTCGTCGTCGAGCGTCTGCTCGTGCAGGCTCTCCAGCAGCTTGGTGATGTGCTCGATGGACTCCTGGCGCTTGTGGTCGGCGTACGCGCTGAACCCCACCGCGACGGCCATGAGTACGAGCGGTGCGGCCACGGTGAGCGCGGCGCTACCACCGACCGCCACGCCGGCTGTCGCGCCGGCCCCACCCACGGCGCCCGCGGTGGCCGCACCGCCGACAGGGATGAACGACGCGTTGGCCTTGATCCCCGACGCGCCCAAGAGGGCGCTGTGGATGCCACCCGTGGCGGCCTTCATCGGGCGAACGAGACCTTGACCGAACTGGGCGGCGACCTTCGCGGGCACCACCATGCGGTACAGGGCCTCGCCGGTGGCCGGTGCCGTGGTCACCGTCGACGAGGTGCGGGCTGTCTGTGTGACGAGCTGCGACAGGTGCTGAGCCAGGGGGCTCGCCGCGTCCAGGGCGAGGCCCCGGCTCCGGTCGAGCTGGTGCGGCAGCGGGTGCTGTTCGAGGGTGGTGATCGGCTGGTCGGCCAAGGTCGCCAGAACGCCCCGCAGCTCCGCAAGTCGCTCTGCCGTCATCGCCCCTTCGAGGGGCACCGAGGGCAGACGTGCCTCGCCGGTCGTCAGGGTCCACACCGGCACGACGGACTCATGATCGTGCATCATCGTCTCCCCTTGCGTACGAAGCCCGGTCCGGGGTCGAGCGACACCAGCCCGTTTCAGGCGGCTCGCCGAGGGTTCCGCAGCACACCGACCGTGGTGCGCGAGGCGGGACTCGAACCCGCACGTCCGAAGACACCAGGACCTAAACCTGGCGCGGCTGCCAATTACGCCACTCGCGCGCCCGCACAGTCTACGGGCGCGCGAGGCGTGGGTCGGTCGTCGGCTCGCAGGCCGGGCGACCTACTTCGTGGGGTCGATCCCGAGGTCACGGCGGAGCTTGGCCACGTGACCGGTCGCCTTGACGTTGTACTGCGCGAGCGCGACCTTGCCGTCGGGGTCGACGACGACGGTCGAGCGGATCACGCCCGTCACGGTCTTGCCGTAGAGCTTCTTCTCGCCCCACGCCCCGTACGCCTCGAGCGTCTCCTTGGACTCGTCGGACGCGAGCGGGAACGTCAGCGCCTCCTCCTCGGCGAACTTCACGAGCTTGGGCAGCGCGTCGGGCGAGATCCCGACGACCTTGTAGCCCGCGCCCTGGAGCGACGCGAGAGAGTCGCGGAAGTCGCACGCCTCCTTGGTGCAGCCGGGGGTCGAGGCCGCCGGGTAGAAGTAGACGATGACCGAGCTGCCACGCAGCTCGGACAGGGTCACGGAGCCGCCGTCGGCGGTCGGGAGGGTGAAGTCGGGGGCGTCGTCTCCGACGGCAAGGCGCGTGGTCATGGGACTCCTCGTGGTGCGTTCGCGGTTCACACCGAGCCTAGAGGACACCGGTAGCGTGGGACCGTGAGCATGACGACCCCCACTCCGAACGACGCCCCCGCACCCGAGCCGGACGCACGGCCCGAGCAGGCCGCCACCCCGGCCACGACCTCCCGGAAGAAGACCTCCGCGACGCGTGCGACGTCGTCGGGCAGCGAGCCCGAGCGGCTGCCGCTGCGCATGCTGCACGACCGCCTCCTGGTCCTTCCCGAGGTCGACTCGTCCGAGCGGCAGTCGTCGGCGGGGCTCGTGATCCCCGCGACGGCCGTCGGGCCCAAGCGGCTCGCGTGGGCCCAGGTCGTGGCGACGGGCGAGAACGTGCGGCACGTGAGCCGGGGCGACCGCGTGCTGTTCGACCCCGAGGAGCGGGCCGAGGTCGAGCTGAACGGCAAGAGCTTCGTGCTGCTGCGCGAGAAGGACGTCAGCGCGGTGTCCCAGCCCGAGGAGACGAGCGGCAAGACCGGGCTGTACCTGTAGCGGGCGCGGGCACCCGGGCGGGGGCCCGCGCAGCCGGTTGTCGTGCAGGTCACAGCCTCGCGAGGCCCCCTGATTTGTCTCCAGGGGGCCGGTTCAGTAGTGTTTCTTCTCGCGCGCCATTAGCTCAATTGGCAGAGCAGCTGACTCTTAATCAGCGGGTTCATGGTTCGAGTCCATGATGGCGCACCACGATCACGGCCCCGGGGACGGGGCCGTCGTGACGTCCGCAGCGGCGGGCACGCAGCACCGCACGACCAGCACCACCACGCGCCATTAGCTCAATTGGCAGAGCAGCTGACTCTTAATCAGCGGGTTCATGGTTCGAGTCCATGATGGCGCACCACCACGAAGGCCCCTCACCTGCGGAGACGCGGGGGAGGGGCCTTCGTCGTCCCCGGTGCACGGCCTCTCCGTGAGACGCGCTTCACAACTCGGCGCCCCGCGGGCTATGGTCTGCCCGTGAACCTGCTCACCGCACACACCTGGTGGCCCGACCGCTGACGGTCGGACGCTGTGGCGTGCTGACCGAGCCCGACGACGGGCGGTCCAGCAGGTCTCCCGGAGTGGATCGCCCGGAACGTGCCCCCGCACGTGCCCATCCACGAAGGAGAGAGTTCCTTGTCGACGTCCCCCCTCCCCACCTCGGCGCCCTCGGCGCCGGCCGCCCCGACCGCTCGCTCGCTCGAGCCGCTCGGCGTCGAGGTCCCCTCCACCGTCCCGACGCACTGGTACAACCTCAACGCGGACCTGCCCGAGCCCGTGCCGCCGCACCTGCACCCGGGCACGCTCGAGCCGCTCGTGCCCGCGGACCTGGCGCCGCTGTTCCCCCTGGCGCTGATCGAGCAGGAGGTCAGCACCGAGCGCTACATCGAGATCCCGCAGACGATCCGTGAGATCTACGCGATGTGGAGGCCCGCGCCGCTCATCCGCGCGCACCGCCTCGAGCGCGCGCTCGGCACGCCCGCCCGGATCTACTACAAGTACGAGGGCGTGAGCCCGGTCGGGTCGCACAAGCCCAACACGGCGATCGCGCAGGCGTACTACAACGCGATGGAGGGCACGACGCGGCTCACGACCGAGACCGGCGCGGGGCAGTGGGGGGCCTCGCTGTCGATGGCCGCAGCCCTGCTGGGGCTCACGTGCGAGGTGTGGCAGGTGCGGGCGTCGTACGACTCGAAGCCGTACCGCCGCTTCCAGATGGAGGCCTACGGGGGCGTGTGCCACTCGTCGCCCTCGGAGCTGACGGCGTCGGGCCGTGCGATCCTCGCGAGCGACCCGGACACCACGGGCTCGCTCGGCATGGCGATCAGCGAGGCCGTCGAGGTCGCGGCGCAGGACCCGCAGGCGCACTACTCGCTGGGCAGCGTGCTCAACCACGTGATGCTGCACCAGACGGTCATCGGTCAGGAGGCACTGGTCCAGCTCGAGGAGGCGGGGGAGCCGGTCGCCGACGTCGTGTTCGGGTGCGCGGGCGGAGGGTCCAACCTCGCGGGGCTCACGTTCCCGTTCCTGGGGCGCAACCTGCGCGAGGGCACGACGACGCGGCTCGTCGCGTGCGAGCCCTCGGCGTGCCCGTCGCTCACGCGGGGCGAGTACCGCTACGACCACGGCGACGTCGCGGGGCTCACGCCGCTGCTCAAGATGCACACGCTGGGCAAGGACTTCGTGCCGCCGGCCATCCACGCGGGCGGTCTGCGCTACCACGGCATGTCGCCCATGGTCTCGCACGCCGTGAACCTGGGGCTCATGGACGCGATCGCGATCGACCAGGACGAGGCGTTCCGGGCGGGGCTCGAGTTCGCCCGCTCGGAGGGCATCCTCCCGGCGCCCGAGTCGACGCACGCGGTGGCTGCCGCCATCGCGTACGCGCGCACGCTCACCGAGCCCGAGGTCGTCGTCATCGGCCTGTCGGGCAACGGTCAGCTCGACCTGCCGGCGTACGCGCAGTACGTGTGACGGTCCGGCCGTCGGGGCGGACCCGGGACGCGGCGAGTCGCCGCGCGCCCCGGGGACACCCCGACGGCCCGCCTAGACTGGTCGCGTGCCCGAGACCCTCTCCGAGGCCCGCGAGCAGGGCTTCCGTACCGACATCGTGTCCTTCGTCCGCCGCAGCGGCCGCCTCAACACCCGCCAGCAGCGCGCGTGGGACGACCACGCCGACCGGTTCGTCCTGGACGTCCCCCGGTCGATCGCGCGCACGTCCGTCGACCCGTCCTTCGTGCTCGACGTCGCAGCGACGTTCGGGCGGACGGCTCCGGTCGTGGTGGAGGTCGGGTCGGGCCTGGGGGAGGCCGTGGTCCACGCCGCCGAGACCACCCCGGAGCGCGACTTCCTGGCCGTCGAGGTCTACACGCCGGGCCTCGCGCAGACGGTGCTGCGGGCGACGCAGCGGGGGTTGACGAATCTGCGCCTGCTGCAGGCGAACGCGGCCGAGGTGCTCACGACGACCCTGCCCGCGGGCTCGGTCGACGAGCTCTGGGTCTTCTTCCCCGACCCGTGGCACAAGGCCCGCCACCACAAGCGTCGCCTCGTGACGCCCGAGCTCGCGGGGCTCGCGGCGCGCGCGATCCGCCCCGGGGGGACGTGGCGGCTCGCGACCGACTGGGCCGAGTACGCGGACCGGATGCTGGAGGTCGTCGGCGCGAACCCGTCGTTCGAGAACGTCCACGGGGTCGGTGCGGTCGCGCCGCGCTTCGAGGGACGCGTGCTCACGAGCTTCGAGAACAAGGGCCACGCGGCCGGCCGGGTCATCACCGACCTGGAGTTCCGCCGGGTCTGAGCGGGGACGCCCGGAGCCTCCGTCGCCGACACGCCCGGATCGGGTGTTTGGCGACAAGAGTGATGTACGGCACATTGGCGGAGCGGGTGAAAAAGCCGCCCGAGGCACGCAACGCCGCGTGCCGCACGCATGAGCCAACGGAGGCATCATGACCGACATCTCGACGGACGATCCCGTCGCGGAGACCGACTACCAGCGGGTCCAACGTTCTCCCGAGTTCCAGGACCTGCGCCGCAGGTTCCGTCTGTTCGTCTTCCCCGTCACGGCCCTGTTCCTGGTCTGGTACCTGGTGTACGTCCTGCTCGCGGACTACGCGCACGACTTCATGAGCATCAGGGTGTCGGGCAACATCACGGTCGGGCTGCTGTTCGGGCTGGGCCAGTTCGTCTCGACGTTCGCGATCACCATGATCTACGCACGCTGGGCGAACAAGCGGTTCGACCCGGTCGCCGACGACATGCGCCGCCAGATCGAGGGGGAGGACCAGTGAGCGGGGCCGTGGGGGCGGAGCCGCCCGTCGCGATCCTGGCCGCGGAGGCGTCCGACGTCGGCAACCCGTGGATCAACATCGGGATCTTCGCGGCCTTCGTCGCGGTGACCTTGGTGATCGTGCTGCGGGCCTCGAAGCAGAACCGGTCCGCCGCGGACTTCTACGCGGGCGGGCGTAACTTCACGGGCCCGCAGAACGGGACGGCGATCGCGGGCGACTACCTGTCGGCCGCGAGCTTCCTGGGCATCTGCGGGGCCATCGCGATCAACGGCTACGACGGGTTCCTGTACTCGATCGGCTTCCTCGTGGCGTGGCTCGTGGCGCTGCTGCTCGTGGCCGAGCTGTTGCGCAACACGGGCAAGTTCACCATGGCCGACGTCCTGAGCTTCCGCCTGCGTCAGCGCCCGGTGCGCATGGCGGCGGCGCTCGCGACGCTCATGGTCGTGTTCTTCTACCTGCTGGCCCAGATGGCGGGGGCGGGCGGCCTGGTCGCGCTGCTGCTCGGCATCTCGTCGACCGCGGGGCAGTCCGTCGTCATCGCGATCGTGGGGATCCTGATGATCGCGTACGTGATGATCGGCGGCATGAAGGGCACCACGTGGGTGCAGATCATCAAGGCGGTCCTGCTCATCGCGGGCGCCGGGATCATGACGTTCTGGGTGCTCGCGAAGTTCGGCTTCAACCTGTCGGACCTGTTCCAGGGTGCGATCGACAAGGCAGGCCCGGGCGGGGAGGCGCTCATCGAGCCGGGCAAGCAGTACGGGGCGACGCCCATGTCGCAGCTCAACTTCCTGTCGCTCGCGCTGGCCCTGGTCCTCGGCACCGCGGGCCTGCCGCACGTCCTGACCCGCTTCTACACGGTGCCGACGGGCAAGGAGGCCCGTCGCAGCGTGGTGTGGGCGATCTGGCTCATCGGCATCTTCTACCTGTTCACGCTCGTGCTGGGCTACGGCGCGGGCGCGCTCGTGGGTCCCGAGGCGATCTCGTCGGCCCCCGGCGGCGTGAACTCCGCGGCACTCCTGCTCGCCTACGAGCTGGGCGGCGAGATCCTGCTGGGCATCATCTCGGCGGTCGCGTTCGCGACGATCCTCGCGGTCGTCGCGGGTCTGACGATCACGGCCGCGACGAGCTTCGCACACGACATCTACGCCAACGTCATCAAGAAGGGCGAGGTCAAGCCCGACGGCGAGGTCAAGGTCGCGCGCCTCACGGTGCTCGTGATCGGCGTCCTCGCGATCGTGGGAGGCATCTTCGCGCAGGGCCAGAACATCGCGTTCCTCGTGGCGCTGGCCTTCGCGGTCGCGGCGAGCGCGAACCTGCCGACCATCATCTACTCCCTGTTCTGGAAGCGGTTCAACACGTCGGGCGCGCTGTGGAGCATGTACGGGGGCCTGGTCTCGTGCCTGGTGCTCATCGCGTTCTCGCCCGTCGTCTCGGGCAAGGTGGACCCGGTCACGGGCGCGAGCCTGTCGATGATCAAGGACACGAGCATCGACTTCGCGATCATCCCGCTCGAGAACCCGGGCCTGATCTCGATCCCGCTCGCGTTCCTCCTGGGAGTCCTGGGGACGTTCCTGAGCAAGGAGACGTCGCACCCGGAGAAGTTCGCCGAGATGGAGGTTCGGTCCTTGACGGGAGCGGGCTCCGAGAAGGCGGTCGTCCACTAGATCGCGCGTGCCGAGGGTGTGGCTCGGGTCGTCGTGGGCGTCCACGACGGCCCGAGCCGCGCACCCGGCGAGTACCCACAATTCGCTCGCGTCCGGTCCGCCCTCCGTCCTAGGGTCCGGGCATGCCTCCTGAGACCTCCCTGCCCGACGGCGGCGCTCGCGTCGGCGAGCCGGCTCCCGTCCTCGTCGTCACCGGGGCCATGGCCTCCGGCAAGTCGACGGTCGCCGAGGCCCTGGCCCGGTCCTTCCCCCTCGCGGCCCACGTGCGGGGTGACATGTTCCGCCGCTTCGTCGTGAGCGGGCAGGCGTCGATGGACCCGCCGCTCTCGGTGCCGGCCCGCGCCCAGCTCGACCTGCGGCACTCGCTCGCCGCCCAGGTCGCCGACACCTACGCGGCCGCGGGGATCACGGCCGTGGTCCAGGACATCCTGCTGGGGCCCGACCTGGCCCGCTTCACGGCGAGCCTGCGCACCCGCCCACGCTACGCCGTCGTGCTGGTGCCCGACGCCGCGGCCCTCGCGGCGCGTGACGCCGCCCGGCACAAGCGGGCCTACGGCGCGTGGACCCCGGACGAGTTCGCCGCGTACGCGCGCGAGACCCCGGGCGGGCTGCACCTCGACACGACCGGGTGGACCGTCGCGGAGACGGTCGCCCAGATCCTCGACCGTCTCGACGAGGCCCGCGTCGACGACGCGACCTGAGGCGGGCGCCACCCCGCGGCGGGCGACCGCGCGAGGTCCCGCTAGGCCGACCCGACGCGCGTGACGGGTGTGGTCGAGGTCCAGATCGGGTCCGTCGTGATGTGCGTCAGTCGCCAACCGGTGCCGGTCCTGCGCGCCCTGAGCCGGTAGACCGCTCCGAGGGTGACGGGCCTGTCCGCCTGCGGCTCGCGCCGGGCGAACGTGGCGACCACGTTCGCCCGGACGTCTGCGTGGTCGTGCGCGAGATCGACCAGGACGTTGCCGACGAGGTGCTGGACGCCGTCCTCCGGCCGATGGTTGCGCGCGGCCTGGGCGACGACGGCGTCGATCCCCTGCGCGGTGCCACCGGGGGTGCTGGCTCGTCCGTCCGCGGTGAGCAGGTCGCGGAGCCGTTCGGTGTCGCCCTCGTCGAGGGCGGCCGTGAGCCGGGAGACGAGGCGGGTGATCTCCTCCCGGTCGAGCAGGTCGCGCAGGGCGTCCTGGTGCGTGGCAGGAAGGTGGGCGTGGTCGTGGTCGGGCATGACGGCCTCCGAGGGTCGGGTACCACGGCGAATCGTTGGAGACGCCCACGTTACCCATCGTTGGTCGTGCCCACAATGGGTAACGCCAACGAAGCGTAGGATCGGGGGATGCAGACCCAGACCGCCCCCGAACGCCTCCGTGCACTGCCCAGCTGGCTGCTCGCCCAGGCGGCGCTCGAGGCGTCCCGCGTCGTCTCGGAGCACCTCGCGGCCGTGGGGGCGCACCGGTCCCACTACGCCGTGCTCGCCGCCCTGGAGGAGTTCGGCCCGGCGAGCCAGGCCGCGCTCGGGCGCCGGTGCGGGATCGACCGGAGCGACCTGGTCGCCCTGCTCGACAGGCTGGTGGCCGACGGCGACGTCGAGCGCCGACCCGACCCGTCCGACCGGCGTCGCAACATCGTCACGCTGACCCCCCGGGGGGTGCGACGGCTCGACGAGCTCAGCGCCGTGCTCGGCGACGCGCAGGACGTGCTCCTCTCGGCGCTGCCGGACGAGGACCGCGACGCGCTGGTCGCTCTGCTGCGTGCGCTGGTCACCGGGAGCGACGCGCGCCGCTAGGAGGGCGCGCTCCTACCGGGGCACCCGCCCGTGCGCCCCGGCAGGCAGCCGCGCCGTCCCCGGGTCACGATGGGAGGCATGAGCGCCGACCCGCAGACCAAGACCCCGGACGAGACCTACGACGTGATCGTGATCGGTGGTGGGCCCGTCGGCGAGAACGCCGCCGACCGCGCGAGCCGCACCGGGCTGAGCGTCGCCGTGGTCGAGGCCGAGCTCGTCGGCGGCGAGTGCTCCTACTGGGCGTGCATGCCGTCCAAGGCGCTGCTGCGCCCCGGCGCGGCCCTCGCGGCCGCGCGCGCGGTCCCCGGGGTCGAGGCGAGCCCCGTGCTCGACCCCGCACCGATCCTGGCGCGGCGCGACGAGATGGTCTCGCACTGGGACGACGCGGGGCAGGTCCAGTGGCTCGACGGCGCCGGGATCTCGCTCGTGCGCGGGCTCGGCCGGCTGGTCGGGCCACGGCTCGTCGAGGTCAGCCCCGAGGACCCCGACGCCGACGTCGACGACCTCCCCGAGACCCGCCTGCTCGCCGCCCGGCACGCCGTGATCGTCGCGACGGGCAGCGTGCCCGTCCTGCCCGACACCCCGGGCCTGGCCGAGATCGACCCGTGGAGCAGCCGCGAGGCCACGAGCGTCCAGGACGTCCCGACCTCGATCGTGATCCTGGGCGGGGGAGTCGTGGGCGTCGAGATGGCGACGGCGTTCCGCGACCTGGGCTCGCAGGTCACGCTGCTCTCGCGCGGACGACTGCTCGGTCGCTCGGAGCCCTTCGCGAGCGAGGCCGTCGCGGCGGGCCTGAAGACGATCGGCGTGGACGTGCGTCTGGGCGTGAGCGTCACGGGAGCGACGTCCCTGCCCGACGGCGGCGCGCGCCTCGCGTACGACGGCCCCCAGGGCAAGGGGTCGGTCGCGGCCGCGCAGGTGCTCGTCGCGACCGGGCGGGTGCCGCGTACCGCGGACCTGGGGGTCGACGCCGTCGGGCTCGAACCCGGGAAGGCGCTCGCGGTCGACGACCAGCTCGAGGTCGAGGGTGTCGACGGCGGCTGGCTGTTCGCGTGCGGTGACGTGACGGGCCGCGTGGCGACCACGCACCAGGGCAAGTACCAGGGGCGCGTCGTGGGCGACGTGGTCGCGGCGAGGTTCGGGAGGGCGAAGCCGGGGGAGGCTGCGGCTGCCGGGGCGGACGGTGAGACCCCCGAGCCCTGGAGCCGCTACGCCGCGACCGCCGACCACGCCGCGAAGACCCAGGTCGTGTTCTCCCGCCCCGAGGTCGCCTCGGTGGGACTGACCGAGGCCGAGGCCAGGAAGGCCGGGCTCGCGGTCAAGGCGGTCTCGTACAAGCTCGGCTCGGTGTCGGGGGCCGTCCTCGTCGCCGAAGGCTACGAGGGGACCGCGCAGATCGTGGTCGACACCGACCGGCAGGTGATCGTGGGCGCGACGTTCGTCGGGCCGGACGCGGCGGAGATGCTGCACGCCGCGACCATCGCGATCGTCGGGCAGGTGCCGCTTGCACGCTTGTGGCACGCTGTGCCCGCCTACCCGACGATCAGCGAGGTCTGGCTACGGCTGCTCGAGACCTACGGCCTGTAGCCGCAGGGTCCCGAGCAGCCGCCTGCTCGGTCAGCCGAGCTGGCCGTCCGAGGAGAACACGAGCCCGAGCACGATCTCGCCCTGGAGGAGCGCCGACTTGGTCAGCGGTCCGCCCACGTCGAGGTTCACGAAGTTGGTGATGTTGAGGCCGTAGGTCTCCTCGAGCCCCGGCTGGCAGAACGCGCGCTCGGGGCACTCCGGTCCGGCGCCCAGCGTGATGCCGCCGGGGCAGGCCTCGGCCAGCTCGCTGAGGGTCGAGACGTCGTGCTCCTCGGCGAAGGCCGTGGTGACGGCGAACGCGTTCTGGTCCTGGGCCGCCGACGGTTCGCCGAAGGTCAGGCCCTTCTGGGTGCCCAGGTCACGCAGCGCGGTCACCGTGGTGTCGAGGTCCCCGCTCGCGAGGGGCTCGGCGTCGGGGCCGTTGATCTCCTTGTTGAGGAACTCGGTCAGCGTCCCCACGTACTCGGGGAACACGCTGAGCTGGCCCGACTCGAGCGCGGGCAGGTACGTCTCGCGCGCGTCGACGGTCTGCACCGTGACGTCGTAGCCGCCCGAGCGCAGGACCGCCGCGTAGATCTCGGCGAGCGTCGTGCTCTCGGAGAAGTTGGCCGCGCCCACGACGAGCGACGTGCCGGCCCCCGGGGTCGAGGTCGCCGCGAGGCCCTCGTCCTCGACGAACTTCTGCGCGGCCTGCGAGGACGTCTGCCGGTCCACGTCGACGGCCTTGTTGAGCGCGATGAGCTTGTCGGTGGTGAGAGCCGCCGACACCGTGTCGAGCAGCTCCAGGACGGCCGGCTGGTTCGCGACGGCCGCGGCATTGGCGGCCGGGATGATGTTGTCGACGGTCTGCAGGTGCTTGTCGTCCTCGAGGACGACGAGCTCCTTGCCCGCGACGGGCTCGCACACGGTCCCGCTCGCGGTCGACGTGGATCCGCCGGACGCCTCGGTGCCGGAGGAGCCGGCGTCGCCGCACGCCGCGAGAGCGACGACTAGGAGGGCGGAAACGGTCAGGGTGCGGAAGGTGGTGGATCGCCGTGACATGGGTGTCAGGTGCCTCTCGGGTCGTCGGCTCGCACGGACAACCCATTCCACCCCCCGGGGAGGGCACCGGCAACCCGAGGCCGCCTCAGCGCACGGTGCCCGCCTTCACGCGCAGCGGCGCGGGCGTCACCGCGCGCTGGACGAGGGCCAGCACCGCGTCCACCACGAGGCAGAGCACCGCGATCACGACGCCGACCGCGAGGACCTGCCCGTAACGCTGGTTCGAGAACCCGACCCGCAGGGGGACGCCGAGCCCCCCGCCGCCGACGAACGCCGCGAGCGTGAGCACCGCGATGACCTGCACGATCGCGGTCCGCAGCCCGGCGGCGATCAACGGCACCGCGAGCGGCACCTCGACGAGCCACAGCGAGCGCTGCGAGCTCATGCCCATGCCACGGGCAGCGTCCTTGACGTCGGGGTCGACCTCGGCGACGCCCGTGTAGGCGTTGGCGAGGATGAGCGGGATGGCGAAGATCACGGCCGAGATGACCGCGGCGCGATCCCCGAACAGCCCGCCTGCCGCGAGGATCAGCAGGATCCCGAACGTCGGCAGGGCGCGCGAGGTGTTCACGACCACGATCGTCGGACCCGCGCCCTTGCCCGAGTGGCCGAGCCAGATCCCCGCGGGCAGCGCGATGAGCGCCGCCAGCAGGACCGCGATCGCGGTCATCTCCAGGTGCTCGCCCGTGCGCACGAGCAGCCCGTCGGGTCCCGTCCAGTTGAGCGGGTCGTTGAGCCAGATCAGGGCTTCCTGGACGACGTTCATGCGGTCCGCTCGCTCGCCGCTTCGGCCGCGTGGGCGACGGCCGCCTCGCGCGCGCCCCGCCCCGTCGAGCGGTCCGTCGAGCCCGGCGCACGGGTCCGTGACCACGGGGTCAGGGCCCGGCCCAGCAGCAGGAGGAGCAGGTCGAGCACGACCGCCAGCAGCAGGCACAGCAGCGTCGCCGTCATGATCTGGGCGTTGTAGCTCGACCGGAAGCCGCGGAACATCAGGGTGCCCAGCCCGCCGTACCCCGCGACGAACCCGACCGTGACGAGCGCCACGGTCGAGACCGTCGCGAGCCGTACCCCGGTCATGATGCTCGGCAGCGCGTTGGGGATCTCGACCGAGGTCAGCAGCCGCGTGGGACCGTAGCCCAGACCCTTGGCCGCGTCGCGCACGTCGGGGTCGACGCCCTGCAGGCCCACCAGGATGTTGCGCACCAGGATGAGCAGGGCGTACATCACGAGACCGATGAGCACGGGCGTCCGACCGATGCCCGTGAACGGGACGAGGATCGAGAACAGTGCGAGCGAGGGGATCGTGTACATGACGCCCGTCGTGCCGAGCACGGGGACCGCGAGCCAGCGCACGCGGTGCGCGAGTGCCGCGAGCGGCAGGGCGATGACGAGCGCGATGAGCACGGCCTGGATGGTGATCGTCGTGTGCTCGACGAGCGCCTGGGAGATCTCTCCCCAGTTGTTCTGGACGTAGCTCCACGAGAACCACGGGTTGGGCGGCATGCCGTCGAACCTATCCCGAGCCACCCACCGCTCGCGCGACGGGGTGGCGCGCCAGGTAGCGTCGAGGCATGGCGAGCACCCCGACCGGCACCACCGAGGCCACCAGAGCGTTCCCGACGATCACCGACGAGACGGCCATCGTGTTCGACGGCGTCCGCAAGGAGTACCCCAACGGGACCGTCGCCGTGGGCGACCTGTCCCTGAGCGTGCGCGAGCACGAGATGCTCGCGCTCGTCGGGCCCTCCGGCTGCGGGAAGTCCACGACGCTGCGCATGACCAACCGTCTCGTCGAACCCTCTGCCGGGCGCATCCTGCTGAGCGGCGAGGACATCACGCAGGGCGATCCCGTGGCACTGCGGCGGCGGATCGGCTACGTGATCCAGAACGTGGGCCTGTTCCCGCACCGCACGGTCGCCCAGAACGTCGCGACCGTCCCCGGGCTGCTCGGCTGGGACAAGGCGCGCACGCGCTCCCGGGTCGGTGAGCTGCTCGAGCTCGTCGGCCTGGCCCCCGACACCTACGCCAAGCGCTACCCGCACGAGCTGTCGGGCGGCGAGCGCCAGCGCGTCGGCGTGGCCCGGGCGCTCGCGACCGACCCGCCGGTCCTGCTCATGGACGAGCCCTTCGGTGCCGTCGACCCCGCAGGGCGGCGCCGGCTCCAGACCGAGTTCCGGCGCATCCAGCGCGAGCTCGGGACCACCGTCCTGTTCGTGACCCACGACATCGACGAGGCCGTCCACCTCGCCGACCGCATCGCGGTCTTCAGCTTCGGCGGCCACCTCGAACAGCTCGCCGAGCCCCTGACGGTCCTGGCGCACCCCGCGAGCGACGCCGTCCGGGAGTTCATCGGGGAGGGCGCGCCGGTCCGCATGCTCGGGCTGGCCATGGTGCAGCGCGCGGACCTCGAGGGTGCGGACCTCATCTCCGCGCCCGCCCCCGACGCGATCCGCCTGGGCGCGCCGCTGTCCGTCGCCTTCGAGGCGATCGCGGCGCTGCCCGGCTCCGCGATGGGCCGGGTGCCCGTCGCGGACGAGGCGGGCGACGTCGTCGGGTCCCTGACCGCGGACGGGATCCTCGCCGCGCTGCGGCGCACCGCGGACGCCGCCGCGGTCTAGCGGGCGCGACGGAGATCTCACCGCCCGCGCGTGTACGGCGCGCGCGGGGCGTCTAGGCTCGTACGCGTGACCACCACAGCGCGCATCGCCCTCGCCACCTGCTCCGTCCTGCCCCGCCTCGATCCCGACGACGCCCCCCTCGTGGGAGCGCTCGCCGCCCGGGGGATCGAAGCCGTGCCGTCGGTCTGGGACGACGAGTCGGTCGACTGGGCCTCGTTCGACGCGGTCGTCGTGCGCTCGGCCTGGGACTACGCCCCGCGCCGCGACGAGTTCGTCGCCTGGGCCGAGCGTGCGGGCCGCGTGCTCAACCCCGCCGCGGTCATCAGCTGGAACACCGACAAGCGCTACCTCAAGGAGCTCGAGGAGCAGGGCGTCCCGGTCATCCCGACGCTCTGGCTCGACCCGAGCCAGAACCTGTCCTCGCGTGCCATCCACACGCGCCTGCCGGCCCAGGGGGACTTCGTCATCAAGCCCGTCGTGAGCGCCGGCGCCAAGGACACCGGGCGCTACCAGTCGGGCGAGGCGCACTCGCGCGGCCTCGCGATCCAGCACGCCAAGAACCTCCTCGCCTCCGGCCGTCAGGTCATGGTCCAGCCGTACGTCCGCAGCGTCGACACCGCGGGCGAGACCGGCCTGATCTTCATCGACGGCGAGTTCTCGCACGCGGTCCGCAAGAACGCGCTGCTCACGGGCCCGCACCGTCCCACCCAGGGCCTGTACAAGCAGGAGGAGATGAGCCGCTTCGAGGCGACTCCCGAGCAGCTCGCGGTCGCCCAGCAGGCGCTCGCGGTCGCGGCGCAGGCCGTCCCCGGGCAGGAGCCGAACCTCTACGCACGCGTCGACCTCGTGAACGGGGACGACGGCGCGCCCATGGTCATCGAGGCCGAGCTCACCGAGCCCTCGCTCTTCTTCTCGCTCGGCAAGGGGTCGCTCGACCGCTTCGTCGACGCGGTGGCGGGGCGGCTCGGGTCGACCCCCGAGGTCTGACCGACCGGTCCTCGACCGGTGGGCGCACGTCACGGCGTCCGACCCTGGACGTGATGAAGGCCCGGCGAGCGGTTGCTCGTCGGGCCTTCACCATGCCGGGAGATTCTTGCCGGGTGATCTGCCGAGCTGGTCGTGCTGGTGCGGTGCGTCAGGCGTTGACGACCTCAGGGGTGGGCTTCGCGGTGCCGGTGCTCAGTGCGGGGGATGCTCCGATGCGACGCAGGGCGTAGCCGAGGAGGCCGAACAGGACACCGAGACCCATGACCAGTGCGCTGACGCCGTAGGAGACGACCGAGGTGAAGAGCGAGGCGCGGAGGAACGAGCCGTTCATGACCGTCGCGCGGGTCGGGTCTTCCTTGTCGAGCTCGGCGTAGGTCTTGCCCTCGCTCATCTTGAGCGCGTGCTCGTTGATGATCTCGGCCTGGGCGTAGGCGCTGAAGGGGCCGCGGACCGGCGAGCCGGCGAGCATCGAGGCGTCCTCGGAGACCGTGATCTTCTCGGCGGCCAGCTGCGAGGTGATGGTGGCCCAGGTGGCTGCGCCGGCGAGCAGCAGCACGAGGCCTGCGATCATCGTGACGAGGCCGATGAGGCGGACGGACCGGGCGGTACCAGCGGTGCTGGTGCTCATGGTGTGACTCCCAGAAGAAGAGGTCGAGGCGACCTGAGATGAGGTGCAGAAGGGGTCTGACTTCGTTGCGATCCCTATGCTGGGAGCGCTTCGATAAGTCGACCCTACAGACCTTGTGAATGCCTTCACAAGCGAGAAACTGTGGCCTCCGTCACGCGGAGATGACAGAGTGTCAACGGCGGGAACCGTGATCGAGCGAGGCCCCGCGGAGCGTAGGGTCCAACGGTTCCGAGCCTCGGGACGAAGGTCCCGAGCAGCCCGTCAGGGCAGCTCCGTCAGCACCAGGAGGGTGGCATGGGACACGGCACCGAGGACGACCTCCGGAACGCGCTGGACGCGGTCGAGGCGGCGTGGGGACGGGCCATCGTCGCCAACGACGCCGACGCGATCGGCCGATTCATGACCGACGACTGGCAGATCGTGGGCGAGGACGGCATCACGTCCCGGGAGGACTTCCTGGCGCTCGTGCGCTCGGGCGACCTCACGCACGAGTCGATGAGCAAGATCACCGGCAGCGTGCGCGCGCTCGGGGACGCCGCGGTCCTCGTCGGACGAGGTGCCAACACCGGGCACTACCAGGGGCAGGCGTTCGCCTCCGACGAGTGGATCACCGACGTCTTCGTCCGTGGCCCCGACGGGTGGCGGTGCGTGCGCACGCACCTCACGGCGGCCCGCGACGCGTCCTGAGCCGCGACGAGTGGACCCGTAGGCTCGGGCGAGCTCCGCCGTCGGGCCGCGGCCGACGAGTCGCCCGCCGATACCCTGCTGGGCGGGGCAGGGGCCGACATGCTCGCGCCCGCACGAACGACGACCAGGAAGGCCCGATGAGCGACACGATAACCTGGCTGGAGACCGCTGTCGGTCGCATCCAGGCAGGACAGGTGCCCCACCACTTCGACACGAGGCATCTCGACGAGCTGGGCTGGGGCTGGGACGGGCTCGCGGACGTCCCCCGCGTCCTCGAGACCCTCGTGACGGCGACCCGCGGCCAGTCGGCTGCCTGTCGGGTAGCCCTGGCCATACCGCTGGTCGAGTCCGAGGACCCGCCTCGGCGCAGGCCCGAGCTCCACGACCTGGTGCTCGACGTGGACGAACCGCCGTCGATCTACGTGCTCGGCGAGAAGCATCTCCTCCTGGGACCTGACACCAGCGACCGCCTCCACCTCCCGTACCCGACCACGCCCTGGGGACCGCCGGACGACCTCCACGTCGAGCTCGTCGCCCGCCGGGACCGCGAAGCAGCCGAGCGAGGGTGGGGCTGGGCGAACACCCTGTGGTTCCACGTGCGTCCAGCGGTGCGGGCCTGACTCTCGCCCGGCGTGGGCGAGCAGGCCACTGTGCGGGACGCCGTCGGGCCTACGGGGTCCAGTCCGGGCGCAGCGGGAAGCCCGACGCCCCGCCGGGTTCGGGGCGCACCGCGAGCACCTGGTGGAGCTGGATCTCGTTGCGCTCGAACGCGAGCCGCGACCCCGCCATGTACAGGCCCCACACGCGGGCCGTACCGATCCCGACGTCGGCCACGCACTCGTCCCAGTGGCGCGTGAGGTTCGCACCCCACTCGCGCAAGGTCATCGCGTAGTGCTCGCGCAGGTTCTCCTCGTGCCGCACCTCGAGGCCCACGTCCTGCATGGTCGAGATGATCCGACCCGAGCCCGTGAGCTCGCCGTCAGGGAAGACGTACCGGTCGATGAAGCCGCCCGCGCGGGGACGGGCCGTGTTCGTCGGGCGCGTGATCGAGTGGTTGAGCAACCGGCCGCCGTCACGCAGGCGCCCCTGGAGGAACGTGAAGTACGCACGGTAGTTCGCGACCCCGATGTGCTCGGTCAGCCCGATCGAGCTCACGGCGTCGAAGCCGCCGTCGGTCACGTCGCGATAGTCGCCGTACCGGACCTCCGCGAGGTCGGACAGCCCCTCGGCCTCGATCCGGGCCTGCGCCCACCCGGCCTGCTGCCGGGACAGCGTGACCCCCAGAGCCCGGACCCCGGAGCGGGCCGCGTGCCGGACCATCCCGCCCCAGCCGCACCCGACGTCGAGCAGCCGCATGCCCGGGTGCAGCCCCAGCTTGCCCGCGACGAGTGCGTACTTGTGCTCCTGCGCCTCCTCGAGCGTCGACTGCGGCGTGGGGAAGCACGCGCACGTGTACGTCATGGACGGGCCCAGGACGTGCTCGTAGAACGTGTTCGAGACGTCGTAGTGGTGGCTGATCGCCTCGGCGTCCCGCTGCCGCGAGTGCCGCAGCCCTTCGGTCAGCCGACGCAGGCGCGACAGGTGCTCCTCGGGCGGCGGTGCGGGGGGCCGCAGGACGCCCAGACCCAGACCGCGTGCCCACCGCGCGACCTCGGCGGGAGTCGGGCGGCGCAACCGCAGCCCGTCGGCAGCAGCCTTGAGCAACGGGTACGGGTCCCCGCCCGGCACGCCGTCCACCTGCAGGTCGCCCGCGACGTACGCACGACCGAGGCCCAGCCCACCGGGCGACGTCGCGACGTACCGCAGGCCCCGCTCGTTCGCCAGGTGCACGTGGACCGGGGCGTCGGCCGGACCGGCGCTCGAACCGTCGTACGCGCTGAAGCCGAACGGCAGCGGTCCCTCCGTCAGCCGGTCGAGGATCTCGGCCACCGCGATCTGCGTCATGCTCCCAGCACCGCCTTCTCGTAGAGCGTCGGCGTGCGTCCCGCCGGGTCGTACCGCTCCTTGACCGCCGCGTAGTCGAGGCCGCCGTAGAGGGTGTCGAACGTCTCGCGGCCGTACGTCGACGTGGAGTAGAGCGACTTGTGACCGTGGCGGACCGCGACCGCCATCTCGATCTGACGGTTCACGTCGCCGTCGCGGGCCCCCGGTGCGATCGGGACGCCGCCCCAGAAACCCACGTTCACGTACACCCGCCGTGGCTCGAGCGGGTACAGCGGCCACGGCTCGGGCGAGGTGAGCCGCAGGGGGCACAACCACACGGGCGTCATGGGGACGTGGCCCGTGAACCACGCCATGAAGCTCTCGAGCTGGTCGAGCGGCACCTCGACGTCCTGGACCACGCGCTCGGCACGGGGCCGACGCCGCAGGTCCGCGAGCCGGCCCGTCAGGTCCAGGCGCTCGTCGAGGCCCACGAGCCGGCGGTAGACGTCCGAACGTCGCCACCGACGCGGCCAGAGCCTGCGCACCACCGGGTTCTGGACCCCGAGAGCGCGCGAGCACCAGAACCAGTCGGTGTCCCAGCGCCACAGGTAGTCGATCGTGCGCAGGACGTCGATCGACCGCTCGCGCACCGAGCGGTAGTAGATCCGCTGCCCCGTGTAGTCGCTCGGCGCAGGGGCGAGCCGCTGCGCCTGCTCGCGCGACGCGAAGCGGCCCAGGCACAGGTACGCCTCGCCCGGGCCGAACAGGACGCCGTCGCAGAAGTCGACCCGTTCCCCCTCCCACGACCCGTCCGCCGCGATCTTGCCCACCGCAGCGGCAACCTCCGCGACCGACCCGAAGCGCACGTTGCGGACCACGACGAACGGCTCGGCCCGGTCCAGGCGCAGCCGCACGCGCGTCGCGTACCCGAGGGTCCCGTACGAGTTGGGGAACGCGTGGAAGAGGTCGGCGTGCTCGCCCGTCGGCCCGGCCGTGACGAGCTCGCCGGACGGCGTCAGGACGTCGAGCTCCACGACCGCCTCGTGCGGCAGGCCGTTGCGCAGCGAGCTCGACTCGATGCCGAGCCCCGCGAGGGCGCCACCCACCGTGATCGTGCGGAGCTGAGGCACGACCGTCGGGACCAGGCCGTGGGGGAGGGTCGCGGCGACGAGGTCCTCGTACGTGCACATGCCCTGCACGTCGGCCGTGCCCGTCACGGGGTCGATCCAGACGACGCCCGTGAGCCCCGACGCGTCCAGACCCGGACCCGGCGACGGGCGTCGAGGGCGGAACAGGTTCGTCGTCCGCTTCGACAGGCGCAGAGGACTGCCTGGGTCGACGGCAGCGGCGGAGCGCACCAACGTGTCCACGGCTCGCGTGTGCTGGTGCTCACCACGGACGGCAGTGTTCGCGGGGGCTGACACCCCACCCACTGTAGGGAAGGCTGACGGAGCCGCCACCGGTGAGCGGGATCACAGTCGCTGCGCGGGCGTCCTGCGGGGTGGTGCGGGGGTGCTGGAAGCAGAAGAGGCCCCTCGCGCGAACGCGAGGAGCCTCTTCCCGTGGGGTGAGTAACGGGACTTGAACCCGCGACCCCCTGGACCACAACCAGGTGCTCTACCAGCTGAGCTATACCCACCACGGCCTGCTCGGGTTCCGAGGAACCGTTCTAGCAGCCGTCGAAAAGTGTACCTGGTTTCTGAGGGGTCTCAGGACAGGTTTTCGGCGTCGGCCCCGGTGGGCGCCGAACCAGGGGTCGCGGCGGCTCCTGGCAGGGGAGCGACGATCGTCCCGAGCGTCGTCCCGACGCTCGTCGCCTTGACGCGCTCGGCGATCGCCTTCGCGGTCCGCGAGTCCGTGCCGGGCTGGGGCACGAACAGCGCCTCGCGGTAGTAGCGCAGCTCGTCGATGCTGTCGAGGATGTCGCCCAGCGCGCGGTGGCCGCCCGTCTTGGCGGGGGATGCGAAGTAGACGCGCGGGTACCAGCGGCGCGCGAGCTCCTTGATCGAGGAGACGTCGACGATCCGGTAGTGCAGGTGCCCGACGAGCTCCGGCATGTCCCGCTCGAGGAACGTCTTGTCCGTGCCGACCGAGTTCCCCGCGAGCGGGGCCTTGCCGGGCTCGGGCACCCAGGTGCGGATGTACTCCAGCACGCGGGCCTGGGCGTCGGCCATGGTCGTGCCGCCCGGCAGCTCCTCGAGCAGCCCCGAGGTCGTGTGCATCTCGCGGACGAAGTCACCCATCTGCTCGATCGCCTCGTCCGGCGGGGTGATGAGGACGTCGATCCCTTCGCCCAGGACGTTCAGCTCGGAGTCGGTGACGACGGCGGCGACCTCGATGAGCGCGTCGGCGCCCAGGTCGAGGCCGGTCATCTCGCAGTCGATCCACACGATGCGGTCGTTGGTGTTCACAGGGCTCACGCCCACAGCCTAGGCCGTGGGGGCCGGGGCCGAGGCCCGGGACGCCCGTGCTGCGAGCCGGACGGGCCCGACCTACGGTCGAGGAGGACCTGGATGCGACCGCACCCGGGTGCTCCCACGACGACGAGAAGGAGACAACCATGGCTGACCCGGACCTGGCGGGCCGTCGCGTCCTGGCGATCGTGACGAACTACGGCGTCGAGCAGGACGAGCTGGTGGTGCCGCTCGAGCACCTGCGCTCGGCAGGGGCGGACGTGGACGTCGCCGCCGTGACGATCGACCCCGTCGAGACCCTCGTGGGGGACAAGGACCCGGGGACCACCGTCCCGCCGACGCTCCGGCTGCAGGACGTCGACCCCGCGGGCTACGACCTGCTGCTCGTCCCCGGCGGCACGCTCAACGCCGACTCCCTGCGGCTCGAGGACGCGGCGATCGCCGCCGTGACGTCGTTCACGACGTCCGGCCGACCGGTCGCGGCCATCTGCCACGGTCCGTGGGTGCTCGTCGAGGCGGGCGTGCTCGCGGGCAAGACCTTGACGACCTACCCGTCGTTGCGTACCGACGTGCGCAACGCGGGCGGCACCTGGGAGGACCGGTCCGTCGTCCGGGACGACGCCGGCGGGTGGACGCTCGTGACGTCCCGCACCCCGGGGGACCTCCCCGACTTCCTGCGTGAGATCGACGCCGTGCTGGCCGAGCGTGCCTGACGGGCGTCCGCGGACAGCACGAAGGCCCTGGCTCCCGTGAGGGGGTCAGGGCCTTCGGTGTGCGGGGACCCGGTCGGCGGGCTGCGCCGGTGGGTCGAGCCGCGTCATGCGGTGTGACGGGGTCGGCGGGATCGCCGGGTGTGCTCCGGGAGGCGCGTCGTCGTCCGGCGCAGGGAGCTGCGGCGACGGGTCTGCTCCTGGAGCTGTTCGCGCCGGCCGAGGTCGGCGACGTCGTACATGAGCTGCGGATGCATGGTGGTGTGTCTTTCGTGACGTCGGATTCGTGGACCTGGCCGGGTCCTCCACCGCCCGGTTCTGACCGGACGGACGCCACCGCGGTGATGGGTGCCACACTTCCACCTCCTCACCGAGCGGCGCACCCCTTTTTCTCCCTAGGCTCTCGGGATGAACCCTGACGACGAGGCGCGCGGCGCCCGAGGTGACCTGAGTGCGCGGGAGGCGGCGCCGTCGGGCGGGCGGGACGTGTGGCGCTCGCGGCTCGTCGCCGCGCTGCCCGGCCTGGTCCTGATCGTGATCGGCGTCCTGGGCTTCCTGGTCGTCTACGACTCGGTGCGCGAGCGCGACGACCTCTGGTTCACCGACGACGTCGTGCTGGAGTGGATGGTCGCGCACCGGACGGCGACCGCGACGACCGTGCTGACGTTCATCACCAACATGTTCGGGCCCGTGGTGCTCCCGATCCTCGTGGCCGTGGGCTGTCTGTGGTGGGGGCTCGCGACCAAGCGCTGGTGGGAGCCAGGTCTGCTCGTGGGGGCCATGATCACCTCGACGCTCACCTCGACGCTTCTCAAGGCGCTCGTCGCCAGGCCGCGACCCGACGAGGCCTCGATGGTCGTGGCAGGAGTCGAGCGCAGCTTCTCGTTCCCGTCGGGGCACACGATCGGTGCCGCGACCCTCGTGCTCGTCGGGGGATACCTCGTGTGGCGGCAGTGGCAGGAAGGGCGGCAGCGCCGGATCGTGTTCGCGGTGTGGGTCGTGGTGAGCGTCGTCGTGATCGTCGTGGTCGGCGGGAGCAGGCTCTACCTCGGCTACCACTTCGTGACCGACGTCCTGGCCGGTGCGAGCCTGGCCGTGGCGGTGCTCGGGGGCGTGGTCGTGATCGACCGGCTGCACGACCTGCGGGACGACCAGCCGCGTGCCCGGAGCGCCGCCTGAGGCCCCCTCGCGGGTGAATTCTGTGGGCCGCGACGCCTGTGGACCGGCTCGTTTCCTTGTGCCGCCTCGGTCCCGAGCCGAGCGGCGCTGAAGGGCCCGTGCGTCGTCCACTACCTTGAGCGCGCACCCCCCGACCCCGCGCGCCGGTTTCACCGCACCGCTCGGCACGAACAGAAGGACTGAGCGATGGCGAAGAAGACTGCCGGTGGAGCCCCGGGCATGATCGCCCTGATCGTCGGGGTCGCGGTCGCGTACCACGCGCTGGCCTGGCCCTACCTGCTGGGCACGTGGCTCGCCGTCGAGATGGGGGCCGGGCTCCCCTCGACGCAGCGGTCCGTCCTGGGGTGGGTCTTCGAGGTGCTGTACCTCGGGGTGCTCGCGGTCGTCGGGGTCCGCTGGCTCACGACGCGCCGCTCCCCGGCCGGCGCCCGGACCAGGCCGGTGCCGGGACGCGTCCTCGGGATCGGCGTCGCCGTCGTCGCCGCGACGGCCCTCGTGTCCACGGGCGCCGTCGCGGTCGGGATCAAGGTCGCGCCCTCCGCGGCGCCCGCGCTCGTGGCGGAGGAGGACGCGCCCGTCGACCTGCTCGACGCCCCTGAGACGGCACTCGTCGAGGCCGATCCCGAGGTGGTCGCCGCGGGGGACGCCGCGACGGCCGACCCGGCCGAGCTCGTCCGCTTCGACGACGCCGTGACCACCGCGGGTGCCGAGACCGCGCTCGCCGCGCTCGGGACGCTCGAGGTCAAGGGGCGTGCCCCCAAGACCGGGTACGACCGCGACCAGTTCGGCCCGGCCTGGGCGGACGTCGACCGCAACGGCTGCGACACCCGCAACGACATGCTGGCGCGGGACCTCGTCGACGAGACCTTCAAGCCCGGGACCAAGGACTGCGTCGTGCTCACCGGCACTCTCGCCGACCCGTACACGGCCACGACCATCGCCTTCCAGCGTGGCAACGCCACGTCGAGCGCCGTGCAGATCGACCACGTCGTCGCCCTGTCCGACGCCTGGCAGAAGGGCGCCCAGCAGCTCGACGCCGACACGCGCAAGAGGTTCGCGAACGACCCGCTCAACCTGCTCGCCGTCGACGGACCGTCCAACCAGGTCAAGGGTGCGGGCGATGCCGCGACCTGGCTGCCGTCGAACACTGCCTACCGGTGCGAGTACGTCGCCCGGCAGGTCGCGGTCAAGGCCGGCTACGGCCTGTGGGTCACGCAGGCCGAGCGCGACGCGATCGCCCGCGTCCTGTCGTCGTGCCCCGGGCAGCTCCTGCCGACCGGGGACAGTGCGTACGCCGCGCAGGCGACCGTCGAGACCGTGGTCGAGCCTGCACCGGTCGTGCCGGTCCCCGCTCCCGCGCCGGTGGTCCCGGCCCCGGCCCCCGCCCCGGCCCCGGCCCCCGCTCCGGCCCCAGCACCTGCTCCCGCTCCGGCGCCTGCTCCGGCCCCCGCCCCGGTGCCCGCGCCCGCACCGGCCGACGTCTTCTACCAGAACTGCGACGCCGTGCGGGCCGCGGGTGCGGCCCCGATCCGTCCCGGCGACCCGGGGTTCCAGGGCAAGTTCGACCGCGACAACGACGGGGTGGGCTGCGAGTAGCCCCGCAGGGAGATCGGCGATCCCTCCACGGCCGGTGCACCTGCGGGCGGGGATCTCGACGGGCGGGCGCTACGACGCGCCGGCCCTGCCGGATCCCGAGGCGACCTGTGTCGGGCGCCCGCTTGCCGGCAGCAACCGTGCGAGGGTCTCGAAGTAGGGGGCGGTGCTCCAGCGTCCGTGGTCGCCGATCACGTACAACCGGTCCTTGGCCCGGCTGGCGGCGACGTTGACGAGGTTCGGTGCGCTCGCGGCCCACCGGACCGCACCCGGTCGCTGCGGGTCGCCGCCCAGGACGAGGAAGACCACCGACGCCTCGCGCCCCTGAGCGGTGTGGATGGTGCCGCCCCTCAGACCCGGGAAGTCCTCGGCGACGCGCCGGAGCTGGTCGGCGACCGCACGGAACGGCGAGATCGCGATGATCGAGCTCGACGGGATGCCCAGGGCGTTCAGGTGGCCGAGCCTGCTGCGCAGCGCGTCGATCTCGGCGACCTGCAGGTGGCTGCCCGGTCGGGGGTCGGGGGTGTCGATCCACTGGCTCGGTGGCGCGTCGAGGGCCTTGCGGCCGACGACGCCGTCGATCATGAGGCCCTCGTACGCGATCTCGTTGGAGATCTCGAACATGGGCGCTCCGCACCGGCGGTGCACGCGCAGCGGCGCACTGACCCAGACGGGCTCGCGACCTGACGCGATCGTCGTCCCGAAACGTCCCACGCGGTCGGCGAGCACCTGGACGGACGTGCTGGAGGGCACCCACGTCGACGAGACCCGGAAGTGCTTGGCGAGGTCGTGCTGGGCCCGGTTCGGGATGCTCACGATCGGGGTCAGCTGGAGGGGGTCGCCCACGGCGATCACGCGCCGCGAACGCCAGATCGCGCCGACGGCGGACTGAGGCGTCGCCTGCCCTGCCTCGTCGACGAGGAGCCAGCCCAGTGCCTCCGCGTCGAGTCCCCGCAGCATCGTGCCCACCGACGCGAAGGTCGTGGAGACGAGGGGGACGACCAGGAAGAACGTCTGCCAGGCCGCTCGCCGGACGTCCGCGCCGAGCGCCCGCGGGGCGGCTCCCGTGACGACGTCGAGGGCCGCCTGGAGCCCTTGGCGCGCGCCCGAGGCATGGGCCAGGAACGCCCGGTGCAGGTCCAGCGCGGCGAGGAAGAGCCGGGACCGTGCGGCGTTCAGGTCGGGGTCGAGCCACGCACCGTGCAGCTCACGCGCGGTGTCGTCCGCGAGCCAGCTCGGACCGGGGTAGGTCGGTCCGTACCTGGCGGCGTCGGCGGTCGTCGTAGTCACGAGGCGGTCGTGCTCCGTCGTGAGGCGCGCCAGGGCGTCCGCCCGGGCGGCGAGGTCGATCGCGATCCGGGTGGCGCGCTCGTCGACCGCGCCGAGGTCTGCGGTGGCCGCGTGCTCCCGGGACTCTGCACCGCGCAGCTCGTCGTCGATCGGCCGCAGAGCGGCTCGCCACTCTCGTGACACGCGTCCCCAGGTGAAGACGATCTCCAGGAGGCTGGGCCGGGTCTCGAGGTGCCGCTGGCGTCGGGTCAGGTGGTCGGCGGTCGCCTGACGGAGCCAGACCAGCTGCCCGGACAGGACGGCCCGGTCGTTCGCTGCCTCGTCGGCCGCGGTCCGCAGGTCACCGACCTCCCGCTCGGTCCGTGCGATCTCGCTGCTGACCTCCACCCGACGGGTGATCCGACGTGCTGCGGCCGTCCGTTCGGAGACCAGCTCGTCGACCGTGGTGCGCGCTCGTTCGAACGCGGCGCGAGCGCCCGACCAGGAGGGTCGGGTGCTCGGCTCCTTCTCCCAGTTCTTGAGGCGCTGCTGCATCCCGTGGACGACGCCGACGGACGGGTCGTGCGGTTGGTCCTGCGCGCCCGTGCCGAACCAGAAGGCGGAGTTGAACGCCGACCGGTTGCGGGAGTTGCCCAGCCGAGCGGCCAGGAGGCCCCACGCCTGCGGTGGGCCCGAGTCCGACGTCGTGCTGCGCCGAGAGATCTCGGTCGCGAGGTCGCCGAAGTAGTCGGCGGTGCTGAAGCAGGAGTCGATGGCCTTCCGTTGCGGGAGCTCGTCGGAGACGTTCTCGACGGCAGCGTTGTTCGAGGAGGCGATCAGCATCTCGAAGCCCGTGAGCTCGTCCTTGAGCTGCTTGATGCGTCGCGGGTAGTCGCCGGACTTCCAGGTGTGGACCGTCGAGGTGTACGCGCTGTCGGGGTGGCTCAGCGAGGCCAGTGCCTCGGCTCGCCGGACGACGTTCCCCGCGACCAGGTCGCGCAGCATCGTGGTCTTGCCGGTTCCGGGCGGGCCGTTGACCCCGATGAGCCCGGAGGGCTCGTCGGTGGCTCCGAGCGCCAGGTTCACGGCGAACTGCTGGCTGCTGGCCAGGGGGTGCGAGGGGTCGGACGGCCAGCGTCCCAGGGGGAGGTGCTCGATCCTCGTCCCGTCGACGACGGCGCCGGGCTGTCGGCGGACGTCGACCCGGTGGTCGGTGGCGAGGTCTCGGTCGTGCGTGAGGTAGGTCGCGAGGGCGGGGGAGAAGGGGGAGCCGGCGACGGTCCCGAGGTCCTTCAGCACGAAGCTGTTGAGGAAGTCGAAGTCCGGCAGGTCCTGGGCGCGGTCGGCGCGCACCTGGACGCTGGCGACGGTGATGTCGGCGTTCCAGACCTGGTTCAGGCCCACGACCCCGGCTGCAGCGTGCGCGAGAGAGCGGAGCGCGGTCAGCATGGGCTCGTCGACGCGGGGGCTCTCGTCGGCCCCGAGCGCGGCCCGTACGTCTGCGACGTGCTCGACGACGGAGCTCGCGAAGAGCTCCTGTGCGTCGCCGAAGCCGGTCAGCGCCGAGGGATCGGCGTCAGGGACGCGCAGTCGGCCCAGCCCCCAGAGCGCGGAGGACAGCGTGGGGGAGGTGGGCACGAGAGCACCGCGGTCGTCCACGACCAGGGCGGCGCAGGCGCTGTGGCCGCCTACGCGCTCGTCGAAGGCGTCGAGGTCCTGAGGGAAGACCGTGTGCAGGTGCTCGTAGACCCCGTCGATCGGGTAGACGCCCAGGAAGACGGTGTGCTGCCACACCAGTCTGTTCCGCCCGCTCGGACGAGGGGCGGGGAGCGTGTCCCACGGAAGGGGGCGACCCGGGCTCCAGGAGACGACCTGGCGCCTCTCGTCGCCGCGTCCGGGCGACGCGACGCGTTGGGGGCTGAAGAGCTCGACGAGCCGCCAGAACGCCAGTACGTCGCGCTGCGCAGAGGTCTCGGTGGGCATCCGGTCGTCGATGGGCACGAGCAGGACCCTAGCGGGACTCGGGGCCTGGGGTGCCGCCGGTTCGAGGGGCGACGGTCGCCGGGTGCCGTCCGGGGGTTCGCCGGAGTGCCACGAGGCGGCGCGGAAGCCTCAGGAATCATTCTAAAGAAGTCTTGCGCAAGACTTCTTTAGAGTTGTACGGTGGCTGCCATGCCGCAGACCACCCCGCCCGACGACGCCGCTCACCAGCCCACGCAGCCGCCGCGTCCGGCGCAGCGCGACGAGGCCGTCACGACCTCCGACCCGGAGCGCATCCGCGCCCTGGCGCACCCGCTGCGCCTCGCGATCCTCGACCTGCTCGACGACGAGGGCCAGGCCACCGCCACGCGCTGCGCGCAGGTCACGGGGGAGTCGGTCGCGAGCTGCTCGTTCCACCTGCGCATGCTCGCCAAGTACGGGTTCGTCGAGCCCGCCGAGCGGGTCGGGCGCGAGAAGCCGTGGAAGCCCGTGGGCACGGGGCGCACCAGCCGCTACGACCCCGAGCAGCCCGAGTCGCTGCGCGCCGCGGGCGAGCTCGCACGGATCGTCGTCGACCAGGAGGCCGCGCGGATCGCGCACTGGATCGACGGCGCGCCTCGCCAGCCCCACGAGTGGTTGCTCGCGTCCGTCATGACCAAGAGCTCGTTCTGGGCGACCCCCGCCGAGCTCACCGAGCTCTCGCGCGAGCTCCAGGCGATCACCGACCGCTTCGAGGGCCGCTGGGCACACCCCGAGCTGCGCCCCGAGGGGGCACGGCCCGCCCGGCTCTTCGGCGTCGTCAACGCGGACCCCTTCGACCCGGACGCTCCCGCACCCGCGGCAGCCCCGGCCGCTCCCGGCGCGGGCACGTCCACCCCCGGCTCGGTCACGATCGAGCTGCCGACCGGCGAGGAGGCCGGCGCATGAGCACGGACACCGACACCGCGGCACTGGTCAAGCAGGCGCTGCGCACGCGCCCCTTCCGCCTCCTGACGGTCGCGTGGGGCTTCACGAACTTCGCGGACTCGGTCCTCGCGGTCATCTTCGCGGTGTGGGTCAAGGACCTCACGGGATCGAACGGCACCGCGGGCCTCGTGTTCGCGGCGCTGGGCCTCCCGGCGCTCGTCTCGCCGCTGCTCGGCCAGGTCGCGGACCGCGTCTCGCGCCGCCGCATGATGACCGTCGCCTACCTCGTCGGCGCGCTCTCGCTGCTCTCGCTCTTCGCGGTCCGCGGCCCGGACCAGGTGTGGCTCATCTTCGTCGTCACGGTGCTCTACTCCGGGATCGGGTTCGCGACGGCCGCGGCCCAGTCCGGCCTGATCCGCGACCTCGTGCCCGACGAGGCGCTCGGGTCCGCGAACGGCCGGCTCACGACGATCGACCAGACGTTCCGTCTCGTCATGCCGGTCATCGGTGCGGGCGTGTACGTCGCCGTCGGCCCGCTGCCGCTCGTCGTCTCGGCCGTCGTCGCGTTCGTGGTCGCGGCGTTCGTCGTGTCCCGGATCGTGCTCGTCGAGACCCCGCCGACGCCGCAGGACGAGCGCGAGCCGTTCCTCGCCGAGATCACCGCGGGCTTCCGGCACCTGATCCGCACGGCGCCGCTCGGGGTCCTGACCGTCGCGCTCGCGGTCGCGTTCGGGGCCGTGGGCGTCCTCAACGCGGTGAGCTTCGCGGTCATCGAGAACGGCCTGGGGCTGGGCCCGGAGATGCTCGGTCCGATCTCGAGCGTCCAGGGCGTCACAGCGATCGTCGCGGGCCTCACGGCCGCGCGCATGATCAAGCGGATCGGGTCGCAGCGCCTGGTCGCGCTCGCGCTCGGGATCGTGACTCTCGGGATCCTGCCCGCCCTGGGGACGAACCTCGTCGCGATCATCGTGGGGATGGGCGCGATCGGGCTGGGCGTCACGTGGGCGATCGTGGGCTTCGTGACCGAGCGCCAGCTCAAGACCCCGCCGACGCTCCAGGGCCGCACCTCGGCCGCCACGAACATGCTGCTCAACGTGCCGCAGCTCGCCATGACCGTCGTCGCGGCGGCCGTCGTCGGTGCGGTCGACTACCGCCTGCTCGTCGGGGTCACCGCGGCGGGGCTCGCGGTCTCGATGCTGCTCTCGCTCAAGGGCTCGCGCGCACCGGCGGCCGAGGAGGCCGCGGAGCCCGCGCAGGCCGACGGCCGGTGAGTGCGTGGTTCGGCCGCGACACGCCCGGCTGGTCGCCGCCGAACCACGCACTCAGCGGGCCGCGAGCGCCGCGTCGACCGCGGCCTCGAAGCGCACGCGTGCCCGACGGCGCAGCGCCCGCAGGCCCAGCACCGCACCCACCAGCAGGGTCGCCAGGGCGAACGCGGACCACGGGACCGCCCACAGGTGACCCTGGCCCGTGGCGAGATCGAGGGAGGGGGAGGCGGCGCCGTCGGGCAGGGTGGTGCTCGCCGTCGTGGCGACGACGGGCGCGAGGGTCACCGACGCGCTGAGCCGCCCGAGCGGCGCGACGCCGCTCACCGTCCCGGTGAGGGTGAGCGGGTCGCCCGGCAGGAGCTCGGGCAGGTCGCCCAGCGGGACCACCACGCTGCCGACTCCCGCCGGGCCCGCGACCGTCGCCGAGAGCGGACCCGCCAGGCGCACGTTGCCCGTGTTGGTCACCGTGAAGGTGAGCTCCGCGTCCCCGGTGCCCACGGGGTTCCACGACCCGGCGTAGTCGGCGTCGACCTCCGTGACGGTCGCCGACGGGGCGAGGTCTCCCGCGACCCGGACCAGGACGCGCGTGCCGAGACGTCGGTCGACCGCGACCCCGCCCTCGCCCGCGCCCGTCACGAGCGAGGTCACGATCGCGGCCGTGTGGTCGCCGGGCGTCGCGTCGGCCGGGACGGTCAGCGTGAAGGGGACCGTGCCCCGTCCGCCGGGGTCCACCACGACGCGCGGGACGTCGGCGGTGATCCAGGCGCCCAGGTCCTCGGACGGCGTGCCCGTCGGCAGGACGTCGAGCGCACCCGTGGGGGAGGTGAAGGCGTCGGCGGCGTAGACCGCGAGGTCGAGCGGCACGTCGCCGTGGTTGGTCACGACGAGCTCGTCCGTGACCGTGTCCCCGGGGTCCAGGGTGAAGTCGAAGGTCGGGGCAGCGGCGGGGGCCACGCCCCAGGTCACCGGGTGGGCATCAGGCCGGGTCGTGGTCGTCTCGACGGCGGACGACGCCGCAGACGTCGACGGCGAGGAGCCCTCGTCCTGGAGCCCGGCCCCGGCCGGGGCGGCGGACAGCAGCGCTGTCGCCGCCCCGACCAGGATCGCCGTCGCGACGCGGGAGGGGGTGGAGACGGTGCCACCGTTCACGAGGCGACGGGTCATGTCGGTCAGCCGATCGCGGTCAGCGTGAGCGTCGCGGTGTAGGTGCCCGCGGCGGCGTCGACCGGAAGACGCAGGTCGAGGTCGGCGCCGAGGACCGCGCTGCCCGGCTCGTGCCCGGCCGCGGCCGAGCCCAGGAGGGCCGAGTCGGCGAGGCCGTTGCCGCTCACGAGGCCCGAGGCCACGGGGGCGCCCGCGAGCGTCCCGCCGCCCGCCGTGACCAGGGCAGGCGTCCACCCGAGGTGCTTGCCGGGCAGCGTGCGGGCCCCGGCGGTCGTGGTGAAGTCCCCGACCTGCGCCGAGACGGACCACGCAGGGGCCGTCGCGCGGGTGTCGGTGACGGTCACCGCGCCCAGGCGCCCGGTCGCCGCGAGGTGGTCGCCCGCGAGCCCGGCCGTGCCGAGATCCACGACGCGGCTGCCGCCGTCGACCGTCCACACGAACTCGCCCGGCTCGACGGGCGCGGCCGGGATGGTGACCGTGAGGTCGATCCGCCCGTCGTCGGGCTCGGCCCCGCGGACGTCGACGCCGTAGAACGTCGTCGTGCCCGAGACCTCGTTCCCGACCACGAGCAGCGGGGCGCCCGTGGGCGAGTCGTTCGCGGGGACGAACGTGAGGCCCTCGGGACCCAGGTCGCCCGCCTCGGCGAGCTTCTCGGGCGTCGCCTCGGCGCTCACCGAGAAGTCGCGGTGGTTGACGTAGGAGACGTAGGTCGCGCGCGCGGGGTCGGTGACGTCGAAGACCGCGATCCCGCCCACGCGCTCGAAGCCGATGAACGCGTACGTACGTCCGCCGACCTCGCCCAGCGTCAGGCCCTCGGGCTCGGGGCCCTTGTCGTCGCTGCGCCCGTCGAACCCGGACGCGGTGTGGTTCGAGTTGAAGAAGTCGGGGTTGACCGAGGCCACGAGCTGCTCGAACGCGTCGCCCGAGTCGAAGATCTGCCGGCCGTCGGTCGACCAGATCGAGAACGAGCGCGACCCGTACGAGGAGAGCTCCTCGTAGCACGAGCCGTCGGCGCGCAGCCCGCTCGCGGTGCTGACGTTGAGGCGTCCCAGGTGGGCGTCCGCGGTGAGCTCGGCGAGCGTCGCGGGGTTGCCGGGCGTGCCGAGGAACGACGAGAACGCGTCGGAGCACAGGCCGGGCACGCCCTTCTTGCCGAGGTCCTTGACGCGACTGACCTCGGAGTACCCGGCCCAGTCGCGCGAGTCGCCCTCGTTGGCCGTGACGAGGTACGTCGCGCCGCCCGCCTGGTAGGAGGCGATCGTGTCGGGCTGGTAGAGGCCCTTGACGGGCCAGGAGCGGATGTCGATCTTCCCGTCCTTGTCGGACGCGTCGAGGCCCTTGCCCGCGGCGAGGTGGTCCTGCGTCCCGAGCGGCAGCAGGTCGGTCACGGTCGCGCTCGCGACGTCGACGACCGCGAGCGCGTTCGCCTCCTGGACGCTCGCGTAGGCGACCGTGCCGGTCGCGTCCCACGCGATGTACTCGGGCTCGAGGTTCTCGGACACCGGGCGCGCGGGTGTGCCGGTCCCCGCCGCCTCCCGGCCGCCGAACACGCGGACCCCCGCCGGGAGGGGCGCAGTGCCGCCCGCCTCGAACGCGTGGAACGTCGCCGTGCGGACGTCGCCCTGGGCGGCGCTCGTGAGGCCGGCGGGCGCCGTGACGATCGAGATCGAGCCCTCGGGGTCGACGCTGTGGTCGTCCGCGGGCTCGCCCTCGTTCGCGACCGCGATGCGCGTGCCGTCGGGCGAGAACGTCACCATGTCGGGCAGCGCGCCCACGCGCACGGCACCGAGGATCGCGTCCACCGGGGCCGTGCCCGGGGTGGTCACCGGAGCGGCGGCGTCGAAGAGGACGAGCCAGCCGTCGTCGGTCTTGGGGCTCGACTCGACCGCGGCCACCGCGAGCCCGTCGGGACGGATCGCGACCGAGTTCACGACGGCGTCCGCCGCGACGACCGAGCCGTCCGCGGAGGCCGTGCCGCCGACCGCGAGCTCGAACAGCCGGGTCGGGGCCGAGGGGTCCCGGGCGTCGAGGACGTCGACCCTCCCGGACTGGGCGTTGACGACGAACAGGCGCTGGGAGGCCGCGTGGAACGCGACGATCTCCGCCGCGGACTCGTCGAGCTGGCCCGTCGAGTACGTGCCGAGCGGCGAGAGCGTGACGGGCGGGGGGACGGACGGGTCGGGGGCCGCGACGGCCGTGCCGACGCCCCCGAACGTCCCGGCGGCGACCGCGACCGCGAGGCCGGCGGCCGCGACCCCGATCGCCCTCGGGTGCGGCAGGCGGGACTGGTGAACCACGCGCATTCCGTGCTCCTCGTTCCGATGGCCCCGCAGGGTGCAGGGCAGACGCTCGGAACCTAGGCCCGGGCGGTGACCGGCCGGTGAACGGCGGCCGACGGGACGAGGGCCGCCCGATGGCCGATGGGGCGTACGTGACGAATCCGACACGGCGCCGGGTGGGGGATGACCCTGGGACGCCGGTGCTCGGCGTGCGACGAGAGGTGGAGACCGGGGGCGGCGAGGTACCGCGAGGGGTGCAGATGCCCGTCCGCAGGACCCGCCCAGGACCCGACGCGACGCACGGGGCGGCGTCCGTAGCGTCGATGCCATGACCACGAACACCACGTCCCCGTCCCTCGCCCGCCGCTCCCGCACGCTCGCCGTCGTCGCCCTCGGCGGCCTCGCTGCCCTCACGCTCAGCGCGTGCGGGGGCCTCTCCGAGAGCCTCGCGGAGCGCAACGACGGCCACACCAAGACCTACGCTTTCGACACCGGCAAGGAGGGCAAGGCCGAGGAGGTCGTCCCGACCTGGGTGCCCGACGACGCCGCGAAGGTCCAGGGGATCTTCCGCACCACGGGCACGGAGCGCCTGCTCACGTTCCAGGGGAGCCTCGACGGTCTGCCGGCCGACTGCACGACCGTCTCGGCCGAGAACCCCCTCACCCCGCAGCCCGAGCGCGAAGGGTTCACGGCCGAGGACTACCGGACGGACGCCACGCTGCTGGCCACGTGGTGGCCCGACGGGCAGGAGACGTCGAGCACCGTGATGTGCGGCAAGTGGTGGATCTCCGCCGACGGTGAGGACGTGTACGCGTTCACGCCCGAGCTCACGCGGGTCGAGATCGAGAAGCAGCCGACCCCCAGGGCGCCGTAGGGCCCGGGAGCAGGCAGCGCATGCCGGGTGCGCGTCAGGTGCCCGTCGGGTGGGGGTGCGGGTGAGATGCGGTGACCAGCGAGAACAGGACAGGACTCGCTGGCGCGCGCTCTGCGGTCCCGCCCCGCGCGCCGACTACTGTCACCCGGATGGACTCGACACGACGCACCGTCTCGACGCGGCGCACGCCCTGGCAGGAGCTCGCACCGCACGTGCGCGCGGACGTCGAGAAGATCCTGGGCGGCGAGGTGGTCCTGGCCGAGAGCCAGGCCCAGGGGTACTCCCCGGGCAGCGCCGACCGCGTGCGCACGGCCGCGGGGGAGCGGGCCTTCGTCAAGGCCGTGAGCCGCACCCGCAGCGCCGACGCCTACGACCTCCACCGTCGCGAGCTCGACGTGCTGCGCCGCCTGCCCGGCGCTGCGCCGGCCCCCCGGCTCCTGGGCGCGCACGAGTCCGACGAGTGGGTCGCGCTCGTGATCGAGGACGTCGACGGGCGGCACCCCGGCCTGCCGCCCGAGCGCCGCGAGCTCATCGCGCTCCTCGGTGCGCTCCTCGAGCAGCCCGTGGTCCGGGACCCCTCGGGCTCCTCGCCGTTCCCCGACGCGACGGCCGAGCTCGCCCCGTCGTTCGACGGCTGGACGCGGCTGCGCTCCGACGGTGACCTGTCGGCGCTCCCGGCCTGGGCCGCCGGCCACCTCGACGAGCTCGAGGCGCTCGCGGCCGGGGCGGCCCGCGCCGCGCACGGCGACCGGCTCGTCCACCTCGACCTGCGGTTCGACAACCTGCTGGTCGACACCTCCGCGCGCGTGTGGGTCGTGGACTGGCCGTGGGCCGGGACGGGCGCGCGCTGGATCGACGGCGTGACCCTGCTGCTCGACGCACGGGTCAACGGCAGCACGGTCGACCTCGACCGGATCGCGGCGACCCACCCGCTGTTCCGGGAGGCCACGCGCGAGGACGTCGACGCCTTCCTCGCGGGCCTCGCCGGGTACTTCTTCGACGCGGTGCGCCACCCCGCCCCGCTGAACATGCCGACCCTGCGCGCGTTCCAGCGACGGCAGGGCGTCGTCGCGATCGAGTGGCTCGAGCAGCGGCGGTCCTGACGGTCAGTCGTCGAAGCCGCGCGCCCGCAGGGCCTCGCCGAGCGCGTCGGCCTGCCGCATCGCGCCCACGACGAGCGGCACCGCGAAGGCCCGCACGTCGCGCTCGTGTCCTCGGGCTCGTTGCGCGTCGCGAACCCGTCCCGCCAGGTCCGCGATCACGGGCACGCTGCGCAGCGCGAGGGCCAGCACGAGCGCGATGCGCTCGACGTCCACACCGACGCGACCGAGCGGCCAGAGCCCGCGCTCGATGGCCGCGAGCAGGTCGGCGACCCGCGTCGTGCAGGTCACGAGGCCCGCGAGCGCCACGAGCACCAGGAGGCGCGTGCTGAGGACGGCGGCGGACGTGAGGTCCATGAGCCACCACTGGAGCGCGAACACGACGGGCAGGAACAGGCGCAGGGGCCGCACCTGGCCCCACGCGGCGCGCCACCCGAGGCCCGCGAGCGCGTAGAGCCCCGCGACGGCGAGGGCCGCGAGGCCCACGCCCACGGCGTCGCGCACGAGCAGCAGGGCGAGCGAGCACACCATGAGCGCGGCGAGCTTGGGGCCGGCGGGTGCGCGGTGCAGCAGCGAGCGCCCGACGACGTAGGCGCCGGCCGTGGGGTGTGTCGCGCCACGTGGGGGGCTCGGGTCGGTCACGGCCGGTCGTCCAGGAGCCGCCGGTAGTACGCGACGGCCGGTACGGGCTCGTCGTCGGCCACGACCCGGCCCTCGTCGACCACGAGCACGCGGTCGTAGCCCGTCATGAGGTCGAGGTCGTGCGAGACGAGCACGACCTGCTGCGGGATCTCGGCCAGCAGCGCCGCGACGCGTCGCGTGTTGCGCAGGTCGAGCAGGGTCGTGGGCTCGTCGGCGACGACGAGGCGCGGCGAGGTCACGAGGACCGACGTGAGCGCGAGGAGCTGCTTCTGGCCGCCCGAGAGCAGGTGCGCGGGGTGGTCGGCGTGGCCGTCGAGCCCGTGGCGTGCGAGCCAGTCCGCGACGAGCCGGTCGCGGGCGGCGCGGTCGGGCTCGCTGCGTCGCAGCGAGTAGGCGACGTCCTCGGCGACGGTCGGCATGACGATCTGCGCGTCGGGGTCGGAGAACACGAAGCCGACGCGTCGCCTGACCTGGGCCCCCGAGCGTCGCGTGTCGAGGCCGTCGACCCGCACGGTGCCGCGCGTGGGCAGGACGAGCCCGTTGAGCAGCCGCGCGAGGGTGCTCTTCCCCGAGCCGTTCGCGCCGACGATCCCGATGCGCCGCTCGCGCAGCTCCGTGGTGACCCCGCGCAGGACCTCGCGCTCGCCCAGGCGCACGTGCACGTCCTCGAGCCCGACGACGCAGCCCACCTCGGGTGGGGCGGCCGCCGGATCCCGGGCCGGGTTCTCGATGGTCGACCTGTGCATGCGTGCCCCTCTCATCGGACCACCTCGAACAACCCGGCCACACCCAGGCCGCCGCCCACGGCTGCGGCCGTGAGACCGAGCGAGCCCGCCGGGGCACCCGCGCGCACGAGCCTGCTGAACAGCCGCACGACCGACACGGCTCCGCTCGCCGCCCACGGGTGCCCCAGCGCCAGGGCGCCGCCGTCCGCGCACAGGCGAGCGTCGTCGTCGGGCAGGGAGAACGCTCCCGTGAATGCCAGGACCTGCGCCGCGAAGGCCTCGACGAGCTCGATCGCGGCGAGGTCGTCGATGCTCCGGCCCGTGCGGGCCAGGAGCTCGCGCACGGCCGGGACCGGACCCCAGCCCGGCAGGCGCGGGTCGCAGCCGCGCGTCACGCCGCCCACGAGCCGCAGGCCGGGCACCCCGAGGCGCGCACGCAGGCGCTCCGGGACGATCGCGACGACCGCGGCCCCGTCGCTGATCGGGCTCGCGTTGCCCGCCGTCACCGTGCCGCCCGGCGTGAACGCCGACGGGAGGCGCGCGAGCAGCGCGCGGTCGAGCGGGCGAGCGCGCTCGTCGCGGGCGAGCCTCCCGACAGGGACGGTCTCCTCGGCGAAGCGGCCCGCCGCGTGGGCGGCGAGGGCGAGCGCGTGCGAGCGTGCGGCGTAGGCGTCCTGGCGCTCGCGGCCGATGCCCCGCTCGCGCGCCAGGGCGTCGGCGGCGGCGCCCATGTCCGGGTCGCCGAGCTCGGCCGGGGTGAAGGGGGCGCGGTCGTACGGGACCGGCTCGGCCCTCGATCCGCGGGGTGGTCGGTGGGCACGCAGCGGAGAGGTCGAGGCGCTCTCCACCCCTCCGGCGAGCACCAGGTCGCCGTCCCCGGCGCGGACGCCCTGGGCCGCGAGCAGGATCGCGGCCAGGCCGCTGCCGCACTGCCGGTCGACCGTGACGCCGGGGACGTGCTCGGTCAACGGCCCGTCCGGGTCGCGCAGCGAGGCCGCGAGCACCGCGACGCGTGCGAGGTTCCCGCCCGGCCCCGTGCAGTTCCCGAGCACGACGTCGCTCACGTCGAGGCCGTGGGCCGCGGGGAGGTCGGCGAGCGCCGCGCTCAGGACGGGGGCGGCGAGGTCGGTCACCGAGAGGTCCGCATGCCCGTGGCCCGCCGTACCGGTCCAGGTCCGCCGCGCGGCGACGATGACGGGGGAGTCGGGCGACGCGCTCACCGCAGCGCCTCGTACGCCGCCTCGCCGGACAGCAGCGCCTCGCTGATCGCACCGCGCGCGGCCTTGCCCGACGGCGTCCGCGGCAGCTCGCGCACGCCGTACCAGTGGCGCGGGCGCTGGGCCGAGGACAGCGAGGCCCGGGCCACGCGTTCGAGGTGCGCGCGCAGCCCCGGCCGGTCCGCGCACTGCACCACGGCCGTCACGACCGCGCCCAACCGGCGGTGCGGGGTCCCGACGACCACGACGTCCTCGACGCCCGGGATCGCGCGCAGCACGACCTCGACGTCCTCCGGGACGACCGTCGCACCGCCCGTGAGGATCGCGCCGTCTCCGCGGCCACGCAGGACGAGCGGGGTGCCCTCGCTCCCCGAGGTGGGGACCTGCGCGAGGTCACCGACGGTGCACCATTCGCCCTCGCGGCGGAACGGGCCGGTCGCCCGGGCGAGGTACCCCTGCGCGACCCACGGCGACCGCACCCAGACCTCGCCGAGCGTCGCTCCCGGCAGCTCGCGCACCTCGACCTCGACCCCGGGGAAGGGACGCAGGCCCGTGCCGTCGGTGTCGATCGCGACGAACGACAGCTCGACGGCCCCGTAGTACGTCACGACGCCCACCTCCGCGCGGGCCGCGCGCCCGCGCACGTCCGCGGGGAGCGAGGCGCCGCCGACCACGGCGGTCCGCAGGCGGCTCGGGGCGCCCGCCTCGATCGCGTCGAGGATCGGTTCGAGCGCCGAGGGGACGAGATGCACGACGTCGGAGGTCGCCAGGGCAGTCGTGATCGCGGCGTCGCCCTTGGCGAGCTGGACGCACGCTCCCGTCGCGAGCGCGTGCACGGCCGCGAAGCAGTACAGCGACGACGCGAGCGGACCCGGCACCAGCACGGTGTCCTCGGGCCTTGTGCCCGTGAGGCGCGCGGCAGCCGGGAACGAGCCCGTCCAGGAACCACGCGTGCGGACGACCGCGCGCGGGCGACCCGTGCTCCCCGACGAGAACCCGGCCCACGCGAGGGCCGATGCCGAGGGCTCGGGGGGAGCGACGTCGTCGGGCAGGCTGCTCGCGACCGGGCCGCTGAGCGGGGCGAGCGCGTCCCCGGCGCTGCCGCGCGGGAGCGGGACCTCGACGAAGCCCGCCGGGGCGATGGTCCGCAGGACCTCGGCGCGCTGGGCGCGCGACCACGTGTGGTCGCAGACGAGAGGCGTCGCGCCCGCGAGGTCGACCGCGAGGAGAGCGGTGAGGAGGTCGACCGGGTCGGGCAGGGAGATCGCGACGACGTCGCCCACGACCGTCCCGGTCGCCCGCAAGAACTCCGCTCCTGCCGCGACGTCCGCGGCGAGGGCTCGGTAGGTGCGAGAGCGATCGGGGGAGCGC
This sequence comes from Oerskovia jenensis, assembly GCF_016907235.1. Classification (NCBI taxonomy): domain Bacteria; kingdom Bacillati; phylum Actinomycetota; class Actinomycetes; order Micrococcales; family Cellulomonadaceae; genus Oerskovia; species Oerskovia jenensis. Next base: position 972,819 of record NZ_JAFBBO010000001.1, on the reverse strand, counting down.
AGCGCGCAGCGCGCCCCTGCGGAGCTGCGGGCGTGCGCGATGACGGCGTGGGCGACGGGCATGAGGGGATCGTAGGTCGATCAGGCCGCGGGGCTCGTGGCGGGCGGCGTCTTCGGCGTCTTCGCACCGTGGCGCAGCGGGGAGGCCGCGGGGTAGGCGCGGACCACGCCGACCGTGACCGAGGCCGCGATCACGGCCTTGACGAGGTCGCCCGGGAGGTACATGAGCGAGCCGGTCGCGACCGTCTGGAGCGAGAAGCCCGTGACGAGGGACTGCAACGGGATGCCCAGGGCGTACATGACGAGCATGCCGCCCACGACGCTGGCAGCCAGGACCCGCCAGAACGTCAGGGTGCGGAAGCGCTCGACGATCAGACCGATCACCGCGGCGCCCACCACGAACCCGATCAGGTAGCCGGCCGACGGGCCCACGAAGACACCGGGACCGCCGCGGCCGCCCGACAGGAGCGGGAGGCCCGTCGCGACCAGGGCCAGGAACGTGAGCATCGCGAGCGCGCCGCGCCACGCGCCGAGGAGCGCACCGGCGAGCATGACGCCGAGGGTCTGGAGCGTGATCGGGACGGCGTTGCCGAACAGGGCCAGGCTCCCCGGCATGCCGAGGACCGCGGTGAGCGCGGCGAAGGTCGCGATGCGGGCCGCGTCGGCTGCGGAGATGTGCCAGCGGGAAGGCGCGGGGGCCGGGGCCGCGGCCGACTGGTGCGGCGCGGTCGGCACGTCGGGCGCGTCAGGGGGGACGTCTGCGGGCGGGGCGGTGCGCACTGGGCGGGCCACGGGTTCTCCTCGGGAAAGGCGTGAGGTGCCGGGTGGCACGAGTCCACTCTTGTCGGAGACGGGATGCCGGCGCGTCGGCGCCACGAATCAGGGAGAGCAGGGTGCGTTGGCGGAAGTCGACAACCGGTTGGAGGAAACCTCCAGGCGCCGCCACCAGATTCGGGGGATCGGCGCATACACGATGGCATCGCGCGAGGACGGTGCAGGCGCTTCCCCTGAGGGTGGTTGTCGCATGGGCATCCCCCACGCCGCGGGGACGTTGGCGAGGATCGACGAGTACTACAGCGACCGAGCCCATGACGAGAGCCCCGTAGCGACCCAGGTCGCGATCCAGCTCGCGGCTCCGAACCCGAAGGACGTCTCGGTCACTCGACGCCTGTCGACCTACAAGGGGCTGGACTCTCGCTGGTGGCAGTGGCAGAGCGTCGTCGACGTCTGTCAGCAGGTTGCGCGCGCGATGGTCGAGGAAGGGAGCTGAGATGGCGCTGCGATTCCGGAACATCGACGCTACTCCGGAGGATCCCGTCTCCGAGTGGGGAGTGGAGGGGATCTCCACCGCGATCGAACGCGGCTACCTGCCGCACTGGCGTCGTATCACGCGAGCCGTCCAGGCCGTCCAGGCCGACCCGGACGGTCCGGTGGCCGTCGACCTGGAGGAGGCATTGAGCATCGTCGACGCCGACAGCGGGGCCGCGATGCTGCTCGCTCAGGTGCTGGCGGATGCTCGCAGAGGGCCGGAGGCCCGGGTGGCGCGCCTGGTGCGTCAGGCCCTCCTGCGATCCGGTCTGAGCGCCAAGGAGTTCGCCGCGCACGTCGGCACGTCGCCCTCGCGACTCTCGACGTACATGACGGGCAAGGTCGTCCCCTCGGCCGCGATGCTCCTGTAGATCCAGGCCGCGGGGGAGCGGATGTCGGTGAACACGCGCCTGGCCGCAGGTGCACAGGCCGTGCCCGCGTAGCACCACGTGGGGAGGACGCACCCCCGGCCTCAGCCGCTATGTGGTGTTCGTGGATCACCCACAATTGTGGGTGATCCACGAACACACCACACCCCGCCCCAGCGGAGCTGAACCACGGCGGCCTTCGTCGCCATCGTCCGTCACACCACGAGGCTCAGACCTCCCCAGGCAGCGCCTTGCGGATCACGAGCCGCGTCCAGCCGCCGAGGTAGATGCGGTCGCCGTCGGCGACCTCGCGGCGCTGACCGGCCGGGATCGGGTCGATCGGCAGCTCGCCGCCCGCGGGGCTCAGGTAGGTCCCGTTGGACGACTGGAGGTCCTCGACCCACCAGCGCTGCCCGTCGGTGTTGAGCTGGCAGTGCCGCCGCGAGACACCGGTGTCGGCGCCGCAGTCGATCTGCGGGTGGATGTTGCGCGACACCGACGGGCGTCCCACGAGCACGCTGCGCTCGCGCAGCACCACGAGACCGGGCAGCCCGGCCGACGGCAGCGGGTCCTCGGCCTTCTGCGCCTGGTACCAGTCGGGGTCGATCCACACCTCGACGACCCACTGGTCCTCGCCCGGCACGGGCGGGGTCGGCAGGTGCGTCCCCGTGCCCGACGGCGTTGCGCCCGTCCCAGACGTCGCCTCGCCCGCGGTCGGGTCGGCAGGAGCGCCCGGAGCGACGAGAGGTCCGGTTCCCGGGCCGCCACCAGCGACCGGGGCCGACGACGGGTCACCTGCCTCCGGGCCGCCGACGGGCGGCGTGAGCGCGGCAGGCGCCGACAGCGGGTCCGCCGACGGCGCGGCCGCGGGCGACCCCGCGGGAGGTGCGACCGGGTCGAGGTCGAGCGACGACGGCGGGGGATCGAGCGGCCCCGGCGACCCGGCGGGCGCACCGGCTGGCACCGGGGTCGCGGCCGACGGTGCCCCGGCGGGCTCGGGCAGCGAGCCCGTCGTGAAGTCGTAGCCGCAGTTCTCGCAGAACAGCGCACCGGCCGCAGCCGGGAACGAGCAGTGCGGGCACGTGATGGGCTCGCCACCCGCAGCCGCGCCACCACTGCCGGCAGCACCGGCCGCGGCCCCGACGGACCCGGAGGCCACGGCCGCCGACGCGCCGTTCGACGCGGCCCCCATGGGCTCGCCGCACACGTCGCAGTAGTCGGTCGACTCGGAGGCGTGCCCGTTGGGGCAGATCGCGCTCATCGCTTGACCCGCGTGGTCTTGGTCGAGGCGGTGTCGAGGGCCATCTCGTCGAGCTTGTCGGTGTTGCGCTTGAGGCGCACGGTGCCCTGCTCCTCGCTCTCGATCTCGACGACCTTGCGCAGGCGCGAGGTCGCCTCGTCGTTGCCGGTCTCGGCCGCGAGCTGGACGGCGCGCCCGAGCTTGACGGTCGCCGTGGCCTCGTCACCTGCCGCCTTGGCCGCGAGGCCCTCCTGGATCGCGGACGCGAGCTCGGCCTGACCCGTGTAGTGCGCGACTTCCGGGTTGATGCGCGTGGTGAGCGCGCCGTCGTCGGACCACTTGGCCTTGACCAGACCCGACGAGACCACCTCGCCGTTCACGGCGAGCTGGACGCGCGCCGCGAGCTGCTCGGAGCCCACGGGCTTCGAGGCCACGCGCACGGCCACGTGGTAGTCGCGCGTCTCGTCGCCCCACGACCCCGTGGGGTACGAGCCGGTCAACGGGTTGACCACGGCGCGGCGCGTCGTGAGGTCCTCGACCGTCGGGGCGACCTGGCGCACGAACAGCACCTGGGCGCCCTGCGGGGCCCACACGCGCAGGTCCGCGGAGGCGACGCCACGCGACATGGACTTCTGGACGAGCGAGGAGAAGTCGGCCGCGATCTCGCTCGGGTCGGCGATGAGGTCGACCGTCCCGAGCAGGGCCGTCGAGATCTCGCGCAGCTCGTCGACCTGCCAGCGCGAACCGACGCCGCGCGCGTCGCACTGGAACTTCCCGGTCACGGCGCGCACGACCTGCGACAGGTTCTCGCGCGGCTCGGACTCGTTCTTGCCGTCCGTCAGCAGGATCGCGTGGCGCTGGGCGGCCTGGGGCACGGTGTCGAAGAGCTGGGCCGCGAGCTGGAGCCACGTGCTCATCGCGGTGCCGCCCGAGGGGCTCATCATGGCGATGGCGCGCTTGGCCTCCTCGCGCGCCGCGGGCTCCATCTGGACCATCGCGACGCGTGCGTTGGGGTAGGGGAACGCGCGCTGCGCGACGTGGCTCCCGCCGACGATCGCGAACCAGGTCCCGTCGAGGATCTGGTCGACCGCGACCTGCGCGGCGTACTTGGCGGACTCCATGTTGCGCCCGGACATCGAACCGGACGTGTCGACCATGATGATCTCGGCGACGCCGCCGCCCGAGGTCGCGGCCCCCGCCTGACCTGCCCCTCGGGCGGTCACCGTCACGATGGCGTGCACATCCGTGGCGCCCTCGGACAGGAACTCGTTCTGGAAGACCTCGGCGGAGAACTCGGCCATGGGTTCTGGGCTCCTTCGTGGATCAGAGGGCGCGCGTCGCGGGCTCGTCGCCCGATACAGCGTCTGTGTGCAGGTTATCGGAGCTGGTCGAGGCGGGGAGCGCCTCGAAACGCGCGAGGGTCGCGGTGATGTTGTCCCGGCCGCCCTGGGCGTTGGCCCAGCGGACGAGCTCGGCGGCCAGCGCGCGGGGCTCGCGTCCCGTCGTGGCCTCGGTCGAGCGCACGAGGTCCGCGAGGTCGTCGGCCGCCGAGCAGTAGTTCCACAGCCCGTCCGAGCAGACCAGCAGCCAGCCCGAGGAGTCGGGGACGGTCGGGGCGCAGCGGGCCGCCGGGTCGGTCGAGTCGGGCCCGAGCCAGCGCGTGATCGCGTGCGCCTGGGGCGCGTTCTCGGCGACGTGGCGCGGGGTGCCCATGGCCATGAGCTCGTGGGCCCACGAGTCGTCGACGCTGAGCTGGCGGGCCGTCCCGGCGTCGGGGATCCAGTAGGCGCGCGAGTCGCCCACCCACCCGGCCACGATCAGCGGGCCGTCGGCGACGGCCGCGACGAACGTGCACGACGGCGGCTCGGCGCGCTCGGCCTTGTCGCCCACCGCGACCAGGACCGCGTCGTTCGCGGTCGTCGACGCGGCGACCATGAGGGCCTGCCACGCCCGGATGCGCTCGGTGACGTCCCCCGTGACGGGGGCGGCGCCGTCGGGCCCGCCGGACGCGAGCACGTCGCGGGCCGCACGCGCGGCCGCGAGGCTCGCGACGTCCGAGTCCGGCGCGGCCGAGACACCGTCGCACACCACGAGGGCCGCGAACCGCCCGGCCGTGGCCGGGTCACCGGACGCGGCGAGCGCCATGGCGTCCTCGTTGCGCGCGTGGCGGATGCCGCGGTCGCACACGCCCGCGACCCAGGGCGCGGGCTGCTCGGCCCAGTGGTCGCGCTCGACCTGGGCCTTCTCGCCGCACTGCTCGCAGTAGCCGTCGTCCGCGACGGTCCCGCCGCAGCTCGTGCAGGGGCGTCGGGCAGCGGGGGGCGGCGGCGGAGGAGGGGGCGGCGGCACCGCGCCCGAGTCGGGGTCCGTGGGCTTGAGGTCCGGCGGGGGTGGCGGCAGGGTCAGGGGAGGCAGCGCGGGCACGGGCGGGCGCGCCAGGATGGGCGGCCCGTCACCGGCTGCCACCGCAGGCCCGACGTCGGAGCCGCACCTCTCGCAGAACCTCGCGCCGGGCGCGGGCACCTCACCGCACGTGGCGCACGGCGCGAGCAGGCCCGGCGAGCTCTCCTGCGCGCTCACGTCGTCGTCCAGCGGCGCACGGCGTTCGCCTGGTCGACCAGGTCGATCTTCGCGACCCGGTCCTCGGTGAGCGTCGCCATCTCGCGGTACGCGCCCTCGAGGGCGTCGCGCAGCGGTGGCTCCTTGGGCTCGACCCCGCCGAGGCGCGCCGTGCCGACCTGCTTCTTGACCGTGACCTCCTCGAGCGCGGAGCGCAGCACGTCGATCGAGAGGGCCACGCGGTCGCGCTGGGGGATCGCGACCGACTCGACGCTCGCGAGGGCCTCGGCCAGGGCCGTGAGCCCGCGGTCGGAACCGGCGAGGAGACGCGCGCGCCGCATGCGCGCATCGGTGTACGAGCTGCGGGTCGGGGTCACGAGGTCCAGGGCGTGCAGCGCCCCGTCGAGGTCGCCGCGCGCCTGCCGGATGCGGGCGAGCCCGAACGCCGCGGGCGCGGTGTAGTTGGCGTCCGACCGGGCGCAGATCACGTACAGCGACTCGGCGATGTCCGGCTCGCCGCTGACCTCGCACGCGACCGCGAGGGCGAGCTTGGGCGCGAGCTCGCCGGGCACCTGGCCGTAGACCGCGTTGAACGAGGCGCGGGCGTCCGCGGCCTCGCCGCGCGCGAGCTCGGCCAGCCCGCCGATCCAGGCGGCACGCCACTCCCACGGGTCGTCCGCGAGGATCTCGACGATCGTCTTGTCGACCTCGGCGAACCGGCGGTGCTCGATCGCGGCCTTGGCGTACGCGAGCCGCACCTCGACCGTGGCCTCGGGGGCCGCCGCCAGGGCGGCCATGCGCGCGGCCGGGTCGGCGATGTTGACGCCCGCGAGCCAGCTCGCCATGGGGTCGGACTCGTCGATCTTGAGCGTCGGCAGCGCGTCCCACGTCAGCGGGTGGTCGGCGTCGTCGGACACGGGCGCCTCGAAGAGCACGGAGGCCGCCGAGTGCAGCGCGCCGCTGCCCGGGCCGCGGTCGGTCGCGACGACCTCGCGCAGCACGCCGATGAGCTGGGCGCGCATCTCGTCGACCGTCGCGAAGCGGTCCGACGGGTCGAGCGCGCACGCCTTGGCGAGCAGGCGGTAGAACGAGTCGTACTGCTGGAAGACCGGGGTCTCGGCGACCGGCGGCAGGGAGGCGACGTACGTCGTCTGGTTCCCCCGGAAGTCCAGCACGAGCGTGGCGAGCGTGCGCCCGATCGTGTAGATGTCGGACGCGACGGACGTCCCGATCTCCGCGACCTCGGGAGCCTGGTAGCCGACCGTGCCGAAGATGGCGGAGGTCAGGTCGTCCAGGCGCCGCACGCCGCCCAGGTCGATGAGCTTGACGCCGTCGCCCTGCTGGATCATGTTGTCGGGCTTGAAGTCGCAGAAGATCAGGCCCAGGTCGTGCAGGTACGCGAACGCCGGGAGGATCTCCAGGACGAACGCGAGCGCCTGGTCCACGGGCAGCGGGTTCACCACGCCGCTGTTGTCGTCGCGGCGGTCCTTGAGGATCTCCTTGAGCGACTTGCCGCCCACGTACTCCATGACGGTGTAGCCCGCGCCGTCGTGCATCACGAAGTTGTAGATCTCGACGATCAGCGGGTGCTCGACCTCGGCCAGGAACTGGCGCTCGGAGATCGCGGCCGCGAACGCGTCGGGGTCGCCCGAGTTGAGCAGACCCTTGAGCACGACCCACCGGCCCGACACGTTCTGGTCGCGGGCCAGGTAGATCCAGCCGAGGCCACCGTGCGCGAGGCAGCCCACGACCTCGTACTGGCCGCCCACGACGTCGCCCGGCGAGAGCTGCGGGTCGAACGAGAACGCGGTGCGGCACTGCGGGCAGAAGCCCGAGGTGCGGCCCGGGACGCCGTCGCGCGACCTGCCGACCTTGGCGCCGCACGTGGGGCAGAAGCGCTTGGACTCCGCGAGCTCGGGCACGGCCATGATGGCCTGGAGCGGGTCGCGGACCGGCGCGCTGGGCACGGTCGTCAGGCCTGCGCCCAGGCGGTGGCCGCGCAGGCGGGTCGAGGACGTCCCCACGCGCCGCGTGGACTTGGTGCCCGTCACGGCCGAGCGGGCCGAGCCGAGCGCGGCGCTCGCGAGCTGGGTCGAGCTCGTGCGCCCGGTGCGGGTCGAGACGGCCTCGCCCTCGGGGCCGGGGCCGGCCGCGTAGTTCGGCGCGGCCTGCGCGATGCCCGTGCCGAGCATGGCCGACGGCGACGCGGCGGCAGCGGTCGCCGTCGTCGACGACCCTGCCGGGCCGGGAGCACCGGCCGCGCCCGACGGCGCGGCGGGCGAGCCGCAGACGTTGCAGTAGCCGTCCTCGATGAAGCCGGGGCAGCCCGGCTGGGAGCAGGGCTCCTGAGCGGTCGTGGTCATCGGGACGATCCTTCCTGGCCCGGGGCGGGCGACGGTCCGGGCGACGAGAGGTGTGCGGGCAGGTCACGGGACAGGAACTGGTACTGCTCGACGAGGAAGCGCAGGAGGACCACGTCGCAGGGCACGGCCTCTCCCGCCTCGCGGGCCTCGGCCAGCCCGGAGCGGACCGTGGGGGAGGCGCTGCGGCCGTTGGCGTCGGCCTTCACGCGGTAGGCGTCGAGCCGGTAGCGGAGCTCGGCCCGTTCGCGCAGCGGCGCGGTGTACGCGGACTCGACCGTGTCGAACGCGCGCGCGACGGTCGCGAGCCGGGTCAGGAACCCGTCGAGCCCCGAACGGTCGTGCGGGACCTCACCGAGGCGTGACACGTCGGGCACCGCGAGGCGCGGGGGAGCGGCGATCTCGCGGCGGGCACGGGCCGCGAGCTCGCGCAGCGAGGGTTCGCGCGCCTCCAGGGCCGCGTAGCGCTCGACGGCCTGCTTGCGGTCGCGGGCCAGCTCGCGACGCTCGGACGCGCCCACGATGAGGTCCCGCTCGGTGCGCGCGACCTCGGCCTCGAGCTCGGTCAGGGGGCCGGTCACGTCGGCGCCGTGCGACGCCTTGTCCCGCAGGCGCGTCCAGCGCTCACGGAGCTTTTCCACCCGGCCACGCGCCGAGGTGTCGGAGCCGGCGAGCTCGTCGCACCGGGCCAGCTCGGCGCGCAGCCCGCGGAACCGGGCGACCTCGTCGGCGGCGTTCGGGTCGAACGACAGGCGCGTGCGCAGCGCGGCCACGATCGCGTCGCACAGCCGCGTCGCCTCGACCAAGGACACGAGCGACGAGCCGTCGGGCGAGCTGAGCCGACCCCAGACCAGCTGTGAGATCTTCTCGCGCGCGACCGTGTCCGCGCGCCCCGAGTCCCAGACCACGGCCATCTCGTCGGCGCGCGTGCGGGCCGCCTGCCACAGGGTCATGGCGAGCAGCAGGTCCGCGGTGTACGTCTCGGGGGACGCCGCGGCCTGGGCTGCGGCGTCGAGGCGGTCGAGCTCGGTGCGGCGAGCCCGCAGCCACTCCTCGAGCGCCGCGAGGTACGTGAAGAGCTCGGCGGCGGGGCTCGCCTCGCCCAGGCGTCCGGGCGCGGTCGGGGCCTGCTGCGTGCGCGGGGCCACGGGCGGCCCGGCAGCAGCAGGTGAGGACGAGGAGCCTGGCGTCACGGCGTGCGGCCGTACACGGCGACCGGCGGGGTCGGGGCCGGGCCGAGGACGCCGAGCCACTCGTCGTACAGCGCCGTCCAGGTGCCGTCGGTGCGCATCTGCTCCAGGACGCCGTTGACGAACTTGACCATGTCGACGTTCGCGGCCGGGATGCCCAGACCGTACGGCTCGTCGGAGATCGCCTGCCCGACGACCTTGGCGTACGGGTCCTGCGCGGCGAAGCCCGCGAGGATCGTGTCGTCGCCCGTGATCGCGTCGACCTTGCCCTGCTGGAAGAGTGCGAGGCAGCCCGTGTGGGTCGTCGCGGGCACGGCCTCGATGTCCGGGTACTCCTGGAGGCGTTCGAGCGTCGTGGTGCCGTCCGGGGCGCAGACCCGCTGGCCCGCGAGGTCCGCGATGCCCTGCGCCTCGGAGTCACGCGTCACGAGGACCTTCTGGCCCGCGTGGTAGTACTCCGAGGAGAACGCGATGGTCTCCCAGCGCTCGCAGTTGATCGTGAACGCGCGGGCGACGATGTCCACCTCGCCCTTCTCCAGGGCCTCGAGGCGCTGCCCCGACGTGATGACGCGGAACTGCAGCCGGTCCGGGTCGCCGAAGATCGCGGTCGACACCTCGTGGAGCACGTCGATGTCGAAGCCCTCGATCTGCCCCGACAAGGGGTTGCGCGCACCGAGCTGCAGGGTGTCGGCCGAGACGCCCACGATCAACGAGCCGCGGTCGCGGATCGCGGCCATGGTGCTGCCGGCCGGCAGGGCCCCCGGTCCGGGCAACGGCCCGTCGGGCGCGTAGGACGCGACGGGGTTCTCGCACGCCGCGGCCGAGGCGAGGGTCCCGGACGAGACCGGGCCGGCACTGCCCGCGGTGCCGACGACCGAGGCCACGGGCGCGCCCGCGGACGATCCGGCGTCGGGCGTGGCGCAGCCCGCCAGGACCAGGACGCCCGAGACGCCCAGCGCCACCAGGGCGCCCAGGCGCCCGCTCTTGCGGAAGGTCGTGGTGATCACCGGTACTCCTCCAGTCGGACGTTCAGGCCGCGCCAGGCGAGGACCGCCGCGACGAGGCCCGCGGCCAGCAGGAGCCAGCCCGCGAGGGCGGACTTCGTGCCCGCCGAGGCGAGGTCGGCCTGCGTGGCCCGGATGTTGTCGGTGATGTCGTTCGTGACGGACTGGGAGAAGGCCGCGAACGCGGCGTTCGGGCTGCCCTCGGCCGAGCCCGTCGCGAGCGCGACCGCCCCGTCCCAGTCGCCCGCGTCGTCGAGCGCACGGATCGCCTGGTGCTGCGTGACCCAGTCGGCCAGGTACCCGGCCGCGGTCCCGTCGAGGACCCCGGCCGCGCCCGCGTCGTCGAGGCGCTGCGTCGCGTCGGCCGTGAGCTCGACGAAGGACTCCTCGTACGCCTGGCCGGAGCCGCGCTTGATGAGCGTGAAGCTCTCCATGGCCTTGGCGTCGTTGGCCTCGGAGTACGCGGTCGAGGCCGCGAGCGTCGCCGCGTACGGGCCGTCCCGGACCGCGGCGGCCGCGCCGTTGGTCTGGCTCAGCAGGACCGCGCCCACGACCCCCACGACCAGCACGACCGCGCTCGCCGCGAGCAGGCCCACGTTGAGCAAGCGGTGCGTGCGCTTCGCGAGCCACACCTGGGTGCCGATCAGCAGAGCCAGGCACAGCACGCCCGCAGCGAGGATCCACAGCGCGTTGCGCACCATCGACAGGTCGGACGCCACACGGTCGGCGTTGTCGTCCACGAGCGTCGTGAGCGTCGGCAGGATCTCCTCGCGCAGCAGCGTCGAGGCCTGGTCCAGGTAGGCCGAGCCGACCGGGAAGCCCTGGCGGTTGTTCGCGCGTGCCTGCTCGATCAGGCCCGTGTACACCGCGACCTGCGAGGCGACCTGTCCGAGCTCGGTCGCGTCGGCGCTGTTGGAGCCCGCGAGCTCCGCGATGCGGATCGAGGCGTTCGCGATCGCGTCGTCGTAGCGGGTGCGCTGGTCCGCGGGCTCGAGGCCGCCGACGAGGAACGCGTTGGTCGCCGCGGCGTCCGCGACGACCAGGTTGTTGCGCACGTCCTGGATGCCGAGGAGCTGGCTCGTGTCCGCACGGGCGTCGTCGAGCGCGATCCCCTGGACGCGTGCGGCCTGAAAACCGAGCGCACCGAAGAGCACCGAGGCGAGCACGCACAGCGCGAGCGCGATCCGCAGCTTGCCGGGGGAGCGGCGCAGCGCGCTGCGCACCCCCGCGCGGCGGGCGGCCCGCTCCTCGGCCTGCGTGGCGGCAGGTGCGCCCTGCTGGCCCGGCTGCCCGGCGGTGGCGGGCTGGACGGCCCGACCGGTCGCCGGGGCGGACCCGGGCGGCGGTGTCAGGGTCTGGCTCATGCGGGCTCCTCCTGAGGGGAGACGGGCGGGTTCTCGGGCAGGTGATCGGGTGCGTCGCCCCGCGCGGGCGGGGCGGTCTCGTCGGCGGGCTCGTCGGTCGTCTCGTTGGTCGGCTCGTCGGGCACGGCCAGGACGCCCTCGACGTCCTCGGTGCTCTCGGGGAGCAGGTCCGCGGGCACGAGCCGGCGCAGCTCGTCGAGCGAGGGTTCCGCGGTGTCCTTGAGCCGCCAGGCGTGGCGGGCTATCGCGCCGTCCAGGACGTTGCGCGCGTGGCGCCCGTTGCCGAACCCCTCGGTGCGGGGCACGAGCGAGACCATCTCCTCGAACCGGTCGAGGGTCTCGGGCAGCGCCTCGAAGTCCGCCGAGGTCGCCATGCGCTCGAAGATGCCGCGCAGCTCGGCGTCCGAGTAGTCGTCGAACGTGATGGTCGTGGAGAAGCGGGACTCGAGGCCCGGGTTCGTCGCGATGAACCCGGCCATGGGGCCGGGATACCCGGCGACGATCACCACGAGGTCGTCGCGGTGGTCCTCCATGTCCTTGACGAGCGTGTTGATGGCCTCGGCGCCGTACTGATCTTCCGCGAGGCCGTACGCCTCGTCGATGAACAGCACGCCGCCGATCGCGGTCGCCACGACCTCGGACGTCTTGACGGCGGTCTGTCCCAGGTATCCGGCGACGAGCTCGGAGCGGTCGACCTCGACCAGGTGCCCCTTGCTGAGCAGCCCGAGCGCGCGGTAGATCCCGGCGACCAGGCGCGCGACGGTCGTCTTGCCCGTCCCGGGGTTGCCGAGGAACACGAGGTGGCGCGTGAGCGTGGGCGTGGTCAGGCCCGCGGCCGTGCGGAGCTTCTCGATGCGCAGGAGCTCGGTCTGCTGGCGGATCTCGTGCTTGACCCGGTCGAGCCCGATGAGCGCGTCGAGCTCGGCGAGCAGGACCTCGAGCGAGCGGGGCGGCTCGGCCTCGGTCTCCTCCTCGGCGGGGGAGTCGCCCGTGGTCGCGCTCTGCGCGCCGCCGGAGGCCGGGTCGACAGGGGTGCCCGACGGCGCCGCGTGCGTCGCGGAGGTCGGCCCACCACCGGGTTCGCCCGGCGTCCGGGCACCCAGCGCGTCGAGGATCGCGTCCACGGTCGGGACGACGTCCTGCGCCGGTGGACGCAGGCCCCCGGCGCCCAGGAGCGCGCCGAGGTCGAACGGGTTCGTGGTGCTCGGGAGCGTGGGGTCGAACGTGGGCGAGGGGAAGCGCGTCGCGCCGCCCGGTACGCCGGGCACGTGCCCGCCGGTGCCCGTCGCCACGGGGTCCTGCGGGACGGGTGCGCTCGGTCCGGCCGCAGGGCGCGGCGTCGCGGTGTGCGGCTGGGCCGCGGCTCGTTGGACGGCCGTCGTGGACGCCGCGTTGGCCGAGGACGAGAGCCCGGGGGAGCCCAGCGCGCCGGCCGCGGAGATCACGGCCGCGAGGGCCTCCGCATACGCGGCCGCGTGCTCCGAGCCCGCGACCACGAGGGCCGTGAGCTGGTCCGTCGGGGCCGAACGCCACCGCCGGCCCCGCTGCGCGGCCTCGAAGAACGCCGTGAAGTCGCTCGGGTCGCGCCCCACGGCCTCGAGCCACGCCGGGGCCGCACCCGTGGACGACTCGGCCACCGCGGCGGCGAGCCGCTCGCCCTCGTGCGTGACGTCGTCGGGCACCAGGCCCGCGCCACGGCCCACCGCCACGAGCGCCTCGATGCTCCGTGCGAGCGCCCCCTGGCGCGCGGCGCTCACGGCCGTTCCAACCCGCCCGGGGTACCCGGCGCCTGGGGTTGGGCCGTACCCACCCCGGCGTCCGGGGCGAGCGCGATCGAGGAGGACTGGAACTTCTCCGCGAGGAACTGCCCGTGCGCCACGAGCGCCGCGGCGTCCGCACGCGAGACCGCGTCCGAGATCTTGTCGAGCGTCACGCCCAGCAGGTCGAGCTGGTCGCACAGGATCATGAGCGACGTCTTGCCACGGTTGACCGCGCGCGTGTCCGCGAAGTCGCGCGGCAGGCGCAGGTACCCGCCCACGGCCTCCGGCAGGTAGCTCGTGGCCGTCGCGACGACCGTGTGAGCCTGCGCGCTGCCGCCGCCCAGGCGGTCCAGGCGCGGAGCCATGTCGTCGACCGTCTTCGCGATGCGGTTCACGCGCGCCGTGACCGCGGGCGGGACCCGGCCCTCGATCTGCGCCTGCACGGCGTCGACCGAGGCCAGGATGTCCGCGCTCGTGGGTGCCGGGGGCAGCACGGGGACCTCCGGCGGGCGACTGCGCCCGCCGCCGAACAGGTTCTGGAACCAGCCCATGGCGTCCGGGTCAGACCTTCCCGAGGTCGAGCGCGCCCGAGGCCGCACCCGACTGGTCGCCCTGGGCCACGCGGTCCAGGTACTCGCGGGCCTTGGTCGTCTCGGTCTCCAGGACACCGATGGTCTGCGCCATCGAGTCCAGCGCCTGGACCTTGAACGTGGAGATCGAGTCCATGGTCGCGTAGATGTTCTGGAACGCGGCCTGAAGCTGGGGCAGACCGACCGTGGCGCTCGCCGCCTGCGCCTGGATGGTCGCCGACTGGTCCGCGAGCATCTTGGACGTCGAGGCGATCATGTTCGACGTCGTCGTGTTGAGCGCCGTGATCTGGTCCAGGACGAGCTTCTGGTTCGCGAGGGCCTGCGCCACGATCACGGCCGTGCGCAGCGCCGAGACGGTCGTGGTGGTCGCGCGGTCGACGCCCTTGATGAGCTCGACGTTGTTCTTGATGACGATGTCGATCGCGAGGTAGCCCTGGATCGACACCGCGAGCTGCGTCAGGAGGTCCTGGTGCTTCTGGCGCACGTAGAACAGCACGTCCTCGCGCAGCGCCTTGGCCTTCTCCGGGTCCGTCGCGTCGAGCTCGGCGGTCTTCGCGGAGAGCTGCGCGTCGAGGCGCTCGGCCACGTAGATGTACTGGTTGAGGCGCGCCATGGTGTCCCACAGGTGCTGCTTCTCGAGGTTGAGAGCGGCGTTGTCCTTGCGGAGCTCGTCCTGGCCGTCGTAGAGCGCGCGGATGATCGCGTTGAGGTGCCCCTGTGCGCTCTCGTACCGGCGGAAGTAGTCGGTCAGCTTGTCGCCGAACGGGATGAAGCCGAGGATCTTGCGGCCCATGCTCGCCTCGGACGGGTCCAGGTTCTCGACCGTGCGGCGCAGTTCCAGGAGCGTGCTGCCGACCTTGGAGCCCTCCGACAAGCCGCCCTCCTTGAGCGCGCGCACGGGAGTGGCCAGCAGGCGGTTCGACGCGTCGGCGGCGGTACGGATGTCCTGGTCGCCCATGGTGCGCACGTCGTTGGCCTTGGCCGCGAACTCGGGGGAGCGGGCGTCGGAGGCCATGAGCGCGTCCAGGTACGACGTGACCTTCTGGTCCAGTCCCGGGATCGCGGCCTCGTCGACGCGCGGAGCCATCGCGGGAGCCTGCGTGGTCGCGACGGGCTTCACGGGCTCGGGCGCGGAGAGCACCAGGTGCTCGGTCGCGGCGGGGGGCTGGAGCGGTGCTGCCTCGGTCATCGTGATCCTTCGCTCGTCTCTGACGGAGGTCGGTGCGGGACCCACCCCTGGAACCCGGCGAACCGGGCAAGCCGGTCGACCGGCCGGTCCGGGGAGTATATCCGCGACGGGTGGCCGGTTCTTTACTCTTTCACGGCCTGGGAAGGGAGAGAACTCCCCATGTCAGGATTCTCGGCATGAGCTCCCCGATCACGGTCCACGTCCGCGGCAGCAACCAGGCGGGCCGCCCCCTCCTCCTCCTGCTCCACGGGTTCGGCTCGCACGAGCACGACCTGCCCGCGATCGCCGGTCATCTTCACCCGGTCTGGGACTGGGCGTCGCTGCGCGCGCCTCTCGACGCGGGCATCGGCGGGTTCTCGTGGTTCCCGCTGGGCGTGCCGGGACGTCCCGACCCCGCACCCGTCGCGGAGTCCACCGACGCGGTGCTCGCGTGGCTCGACGCGAACGTGACCCCCGGGACGGTCGTCGTGCCCGTGGGCTTCTCGCAGGGCGGCCTGATGGTGACCCAGCTCCTGCGCACGGCCCCCGAGCGCTTCGCGGCGGGGGTCGTGCTCTCGGGCTTCGTGCTCGACGCGGCGCTGCCCGGTGACGACGCGCTCGCGGAGCGCCGGCCGGCCGTCTTCTTCGGGCACGGCGACGCGGACCCGGTCATCTCGCGTGACGCGACCGAGCGGACCTCGGCCTGGCTCCCGCGGTTCACCGACGTGACCGACGTCGAGTACGCGGGGCTGCCGCACTCGATCAGCGCCGAGGAGCTCGCCGACGTGTCGGTGTTCCTGGACGGGGTGCTCGAAGGCGCCGGGCTCGGGGGCTGACGCCTCCTTCCGCTGGACGGCGCACCTTCTCCTGGGGCTTCACCAGTGGCTGGGGGGCGGGGTGGTGTTGCCGCAGAGCGCCAACAATTGTTGTCGCTTCGTGGGCACGACCCCCGACCCGAGCGTGCCGCGCTCAGCCGACCACGGGCACGGTGCCCGTCACCGGACCGTCACGACGGGCCGGGCGGCCGCCCACAGGGGAGCCGTCAGCACGGTCGCCCCGACGGCGGAGATCGCCTGGGCGGCGAGGCGACGACTGCTAGCGGTACCACTCCTCGTCGATCGACGAGAGCCTCGACGGCAGCACCCGGTCGCCCAGCCCGTAGAACTGCTGGAAGCTCATGATGAGCGGGCGCCACCGGTCGGGGTCGATCCGGTGGGTCGAGCCCGCGAGCCGGATCGACTCGTGCACGTGCACCCGCGTGACCGCGATCTCGACCGCGAGGATGCTCCCCGCGGCGACCGGGTCGTCGCCGCGCAACGGATGGACGTCCACCACGTGACCCTCGAGCTGCACGGGGCACTCGCCCGCCCTCGGCGCCGACACCGTGTCCGACGCGACGGGCATCAGGCCAGCGCGCCCGAACTTGTCCGGCTCGTACCGGTACCCCACGGACGACTTGCGTGCCGAGACCGGGTCGCGGCCCGTCGTGAGCGCGATCCGGTCGACCGCCGAGACCTGCTCGACCGACGGGAGGTTGAGCACGACCTCGCCCGTCTCCCGAAGGTTGATCGCCGTCTGCGACCTGGCCCCCACCCCGATCACCGCGGTGTGGCCCAACCAGAAGATCGACGACAACGGGGCGAGGTTGGGCCGTCCGTCGGCGCCGACGGTGCTGACGAGGACGACCGGGGTCCCGAAGTAGAGGATGGACGGGTCGATCGTGACGTGGGTGGAGTTCTGGACGGCCAGCATGGGAGTACCTCCGCGACGGGTGGACGGGCTCGTCCTGAAGACGCGGTGAGGGCGCGGGACGTGAGATCTCGCGTCAGGCGTAGGGGTGCCCCGAGCAGGACTCGAACCTGCAACCTACGGATTAGAAGGCCGTTGCTCTATCCATTGAGCTATCGGGGCGCGGGGACCATCGTAGTGGGATCCGGCCGTGACCTGCGCGCACGCGCGCGAGGCGGACGTGTCGCACGCCACCTCGTACCTGCCGCACGTCCCCGGCCAGCCATCTCACCCGGGTCGGCCGCACTCCGTCACCCGGTCATCGGCGCGCGCGTTTGGCATCGCCTCGGTAACCACAGAAGATGAACGGGTGACGACCCGACATGCTGCCGACCGTGCCCCGCGGGCTTTTTCCGCCTCGGGCAGGACGCCCGGCAACACGCCTGGAAACGCCCCCGAGGAGCTCGGGACGACGGTCTACGACGTGGGCCGGGACCTGCGCCGGGACGTCGCCGACGTCCGGCTCCCTCTCGACCTGGCGGGTGCCGCCGACGTCGAGGAGGCCCGCAAGCGCCTCCTGAACCAGCTCGACGAGCACCTGCTGCCGCGCCTCAAGGAGCTGTCCTCGCCCGCGGTCGTCGTGGTCGCGGGGTCCACGGGCGCGGGCAAGTCGACGTTGTACAACTCGTTGCTGGGCGAGGAGGTCTCGCAGGCCGGGGTCCTGCGCCCGACGACGCGCGAGCCCGTCTTCGCGTACAACCCGCTCGACGTGGACGTCCTGGTGCACAGCCCCACGACCGCGATGTCACGCGTCGTCGAGCACGACGGCGTGCCGCGCGGCACCGCGCTGCTCGACGCCCCGGACCTGGACTCGCTCCTCGCGGAGAACCGGTCGACCGCGGCCCAGCTGCTCGAGGCCGCGGACCTGTGGCTCTTCGTGACCACGGCCGCGCGCTACGGGGACGCCCTGCCCTGGGTCGCGCTCGGGCAGGCCATGGAGCGTGGCGCGAGCGTCGCGATGGTCCTCAACCGCGTCCCGCAGCACAACCTCACGACGATCCGTGGTGACCTCCTGGCGCGTCTGCGCGAGCACGGCATGGAGGGGGTCCCGCTCTTCGTGATCCCCGATGTCGGCCCGCACGAGGGCATGCTCGACCGCGCGACGGTCGCGCCCATCGCGCGCTGGCTGACCATGCTCGCGGGCCCGGACCGCTCGCGCGCCGTGATCGTGCGCACGCTCAAGGGCTCGCTCGCCGCGCTGCCCGCCTGGGTCACGGGGATCGCGGACGCGGTGCAGGAGCAGGTCGAGGCCGCGGAGGTCCTGCGCGAGACCGTCGAGCGCGCCCTGCCGGACGCGGAGTCCGCGGCACGTGGGGCCGTCGTCGCGGGCGTCGTGGCGGAGGGCTCGGTCGCCTCGCGCTGGGCCCAGCTCGCGGGCGCCGAGAAGATCGACCGTGTCAAGGTCCGGCACGGCCTGGCGCGCTCGACCCGGCGCAGGGGTCGTTCGCGGGAGGCCGCGCTCGAACCGCTGCTCGACGAGGTGCGCGCCGCGGCGACCCGGACGCTCGTCGCGGCGGGGGCGATCGCCGACGATGCCCTGCGCACCGCGCTGTCCGGCCCGGGAGCACCCCCCGGTGGACCGGCGTTCGCCCCCGAGCACGGCGACCCGGTCCGTGAGGCCGCGCGTGAGAAGGCTGCGGCGACGCAGGTCCACGAGTGGGTCGCCGTCGCCGACCGCGCCGTCGAGGCCCTGCGGGGCATCGACGAGCCCGGTATCGCACCGCAGGAGACCGCCGAGACGCGCCGGGCCGAGGCCGCCGTCAAGGCGTTCGGACCCACGGGCGTCGCGGCGCTCCTGCTCACGGCCGCCGCGGGGTCCGACGACGCCGCTCGCCTCGTGCGCAGCCTGCTCGGCGACGCCGGGGACGCGTCGGTCGCGACCCTGTCCTCGGACCTCGCGGACCGTGCTGCCGTCCTGGTGGCCCGAGAGGCCGTCGACCTGCACGAACGTCTCGACGTCCCCGCCCTCGCACCGGATGCCGCCGTCGGGCTGCGCCTACGCCTCGCCGAGCTCAGGAGGCTCTCATGACGTCCCACGACACCCAGCTCCGTGCCCGTGCCGACGACCTCGCGAGGGCTCTGGACCTTGCCGGGGACCGGCTCGACCCGGAGGTCGCGGCCCGCATCCGGACCGCGATCGGTGGGGTGCGCGAGCGCCTCGCGCTCGGCGTGGACCACACGGTCGTGGCGCTCGCGGGCGGCACGGGTTCCGGCAAGTCGAGCCTGTTCAACCGCGTCTCGCGCCTCAACTTCGCGGACGTCGGTGCCAAGCGGCCCACGACGGCCCGCATCACGGCGTGCTCGTGGAGCGACCGGGCGACGGCCCTGCTCGACTGGCTGGACGTCGACCCCGAGCGCCGGATCACGCGCGGCAGCGAGCTCGACGGTGACGCCGAGCAGGGCCTGGAGGGCCTGGTCCTGCTGGACCTGCCCGACCACGACTCGATCCAGCCTGCGCACCAGGAGGTCGTGAACCGCGTCCTGCCGCTCGTGGACCTGCTCGTGTGGGTCGTGGACCCGCAGAAGTACGCGGACGACGCCCTGCACTCGGGCTACCTGCAGAAGTCGGTCGGGCTCGAGGCGTCGATGGTCGTGGCGCTCAACCAGATCGACACGGTGCCCACGACGCAGCGCGGGAACCTGGTCGCGGACATGGGGCGCCTCCTGGAGGAGGACGGGCTCTCGGGCGTGTACGTGACCATGGTCTCGGCGCGCACGGGCGAGGGGCTGGGGCAGGTGCGCGAGCTCCTGGAGCAGGCCGTGGCGCGCCGGAGCGTGGCGGCGAGCCGGGTCGCGGGCGAGCTCGACCGGGCGGGCGCGCTGCTGCTCGAGCAGACGCCGGGCGAGGTGCCGTGGACCATGAGCACCGCGGTCGAGGAGGAGGTCGTCGCGATCGGCGAGGCCACGGGACTGGCGGCCGTCGCGGGACAGGTCGCGGCAGCGGTCCGCAACGGCTACGGCCGTCCCGAGTTCGCCCCGCCGCAGACCGACGCGGTCGCGCTGTCCCGCAGCCGGTGGCTTGCCCGGGCGGGCAAGGCGTTGCGTCCGGGCTGGAAGCGCGCGCTCGACGAGGCAGTGGCCCCCGCGGACCGGCTGGTCGAGGAGACGCAGCGCGCGTTGTCGAAGGTCTCGCTCGACACCCGCGGGCCGTCCTCGGCCCGCGTGACGCGCACCACGGCGCTCGTGGCGATCGGCGTCGCCGTGCTCACGGGGGCGCTCGCGATCCTCAGCTCGGCGGGGGTGCTGGACCTGGACCGGGCGCTCGTCGCGACGTCCGCGATCGTGGCGGGGGCAGCGGTCCTGGTCGCGCTGGGCTTCTTCCTGGCCGGGATCCAGATCCGCCGCACGCTGGCGCGTCGCCGGGAGGCGACGGTGCTGGCGTCGGGCCGTGGCGCCGTCGAGCGGGTGGTGCAGGAGACCATGGGCAGGCCCACGCAGAAGCTCCTCGACGAGCACCGCCGGGTCCGCGAGCTGGCGCAGTCGGCGCGTGACACGGGCAAGGCGTCACCGCTCACCGGGCCTCTGACGTTGCCCACAGCCAGGGATCTGAGCGACGTGTCCACAGCCGGGCCCTCGGCCCAGGACGCCGCGACGCGCGAACCGTCAGCCTGAGCGCGCGGTCGGCACCAGGCCGACCCCGCACCCAGGAGGAACGATGGGCAACGACGTCACGGTGACGCTCGCAGGCTTCATGGGCACGACCCCCAAGCTCTTCACGTCCCCGACCGGCAACGACTTCACGAGCTTCCGCATCGCGAGCACCACGCGCTACCTCGACCGCTCGCGCGGCGAGTGGGTCGACGGGCGGACCATCTGGTTCACCGTCAAGGCGTGGCGCGCCATGGCCCAGAACGTCGCGGCGTCGCTGCGCAAGGGCGACGCGGTCGTGGTCACGGGCCGCCTCGCGGTCGACGAGTGGACGAGCCCCGAGGGCCCGCGCACCAACCTCGTGATCGAGGCGAGCGCGCTCGGGCCGGACCTGACGCGCGGTCGCGCGCAGTTCACCAACACGGTCGTCCGCCCCGCCCAGCCCGACGGTGCCCAGGACGCCCCGGCATCCGGGTCGCTCGGGGCCGTCCCGGGCTCGGGGACCTCGGGGTCCGGCGAGCCGACGGGCAGCCTGCGACCGGGCCCTGGCGACGGCAGCATGTGGGACCTGGGCGGGGTGGGGGACGATCCCTTCCCGGAGGACGACGACGCCGAGCACGGTCTCGTGGACGACGTCGCCGCACCGTCGGGCGCCGGGGACGTCGGGGGCTCGTCGGACGACGGCGCGGACCTCACCGACGGCGTGGACGCAGACAACCCCGCGGACACCTCGACGGGCCGGCTCCTGGCGACGCGCTGAGGCCCGACCGCGTAGGCTGGGGGGTCGAAGACGCCCGCCCCGACCGGGGCACCCCCGGGTCCGGGGCGGGCGCACAGCATCCCGCGAGCGATCGAACGGTGGAACAGAGCCAGTGGCTGAGTTCATCTACTCCATGTACAAGGCGCGCAAGGCGCACGGTGACAAGGTCATCCTCGACGACGTCACCCTGAACTTCCTTCCCGGGGCCAAGATCGGTGTGGTCGGCCCCAACGGTGCCGGCAAGTCCACGATCCTGAAGATCATGGCCGGCCTCGAGCAGCCCTCGAACGGTGACGCCCGCCTCTCCCCGGGCTACTCGGTCGGCATCCTGCTGCAGGAGCCGCCGCTGAACGAGGAGAAGACGGTCCTCGGCAACGTCGAGGAGGGCGTGGCCGAGATCAAGGGCAAGCTCGACCGGTTCAACGAGATCTCGGCGCTCATGGCCGAGCCGGACGCGGACTTCGACGCCCTGCTCGCCGAGATGGGCACCCTGCAGGAGGCCATCGACGCGGCCGACGCCTGGGACCTCGACTCCCAGCTCGAGCAGGCCATGGACGCTCTGCGCTGCCCGCCGCCGGACGCCGACGTGTCGGTGCTCTCGGGTGGTGAGCGCCGCCGTGTCGCCCTGTGCAAGCTCCTCCTCGAGAAGCCCGACCTGCTGCTCCTCGACGAGCCCACCAACCACCTGGACGCCGAGTCCGTCCTGTGGCTCGAGCAGCACCTCGCGTCGTACCCCGGCGCGATCCTCGCCGTGACCCACGACCGCTACTTCCTCGACCACGTCGCGGAGTGGATCTGCGAGGTCGACCGCGGTCGCCTGTACCCCTACGAGGGCAACTACTCCACGTACCTGGAGAAGAAGCAGGAGCGCCTGGCGATCCAGGGCAAGAAGGACCAGAAGCTCGCGAAGCGTCTCAAGGACGAGCTCGAGTGGGTCCGCTCCAACGCGAAGGGCCGCCAGACCAAGTCGAAGGCGCGTCTGGCGCGCTACGAGGAGATGGCTGCCGAGGCGGACCGCACCAGGAAGCTGGACTTCGAGGAGATCCAGATCCCGCCGGGCCCGCGTCTGGGCTCGGTCGTGCTGGAGGCCGAGAACCTGCAGAAGGGCTTCGACGGCCGCCGGCTCATCGACGGGCTGAGCTTCACGCTGCCGCGCAACGGCATCGTGGGGGTCATCGGCCCCAACGGTGTCGGCAAGACGACCCTCTTCAAGACCATCGTGGGCCTCGAGCCCCTCGACGGCGGCGACCTCAAGGTCGGAGAGACCGTGTCGATCTCCTACGTCGACCAGTCGCGCGGCGGGATCGACCCCAAGAAGACGCTGTTCGAGGTCGTCTCGGACGGGCTCGACTTCATCAAGGTCGGCAACGTCGAGATGCCCTCGCGCGCGTACGTCGCGGCGTTCGGCTTCAAGGGCCCGGACCAGCAGAAGCCGGCCGGCGTGCTCTCGGGTGGTGAGCGCAACCGTCTGAACCTCGCGCTGACCCTCAAGCAGGGTGGAAACCTCCTGCTGCTCGACGAGCCCACCAACGACCTCGACGTCGAGACCCTGGGCTCGCTCGAGAACGCCCTGCTCGAGTTCCCGGGCTGCGCCGTCGTGGTCTCGCACGACCGGTGGTTCCTCGACCGCGTCGCGACGCACATCCTCGCGTACGAGGGCACCGAGGAGGACCCGGCGAACTGGTACTGGTTCGAGGGCAACTTCGCCTCGTACGAGGAGAACAAGATCAGCCGCCTCGGTGCCGACGCGGCGCGCCCGCACCGCGTCACGTACCGCAAGCTGACGCGCGACTGACCAGCGCACGACCGGTGCTCGTCCCCTGACGGGCGGCACCACGACCGAAGGGCCCCGGCGATCCGCCGGGGCCCTTCGGCGTCCCGGCGCGCTCACCGGTCGCCCGGGCGCCGCGTCGGGCAGACTGAGGCCCATGACCCACCCGACCGACGACGCCGGCCCGCCCGCAGGTGGTGCCCCCGACGGCGAAGACGGCGTCTCCCGCGCGTCCAGCACCGGCGGTGAGCGGCCCGACGACGCCGGTCACGGCCGCCACGTCGCGGCGGATCCCGGCTCGGAGCACGCGCCCGCGCGGACGGCGCAGGGCACCGACGATCTCGTCGCGGCCCTCGACGTCCTGCGCGGCGAGCTCGCCGCGCAGCGCCTGCCGCTGGTCACGCCGGGTGTCGAGGAGGACCGTCGGACCCTCGCGCTCGCGGTCGACCAGCTCGACGACTACCTGCTGCCGCGCCTGCGGTCGCGCAGCGCACCGCTGCTCGTGGTGGTGGGAGGTTCGACGGGGGCGGGCAAGTCGACGCTCGTGAACTCGGTCCTGGGGGAGAAGGTCACGGTGCCGGGGGTCCTGCGACCCACGACCCGTTCCCCGGTGCTGGTGCACCACCCGCTCGACGCGCGCTGGTTCAGCACCGACCGCATCCTGCCCGGGCTCGCGCGCGCACTGGGCCCGGTCGACCACGGGGCGGGGGACGGGGCGCACCGTTCGGTGCGGCTGGTCGCGTCCGAGGTCCTGCCGCAGGGCCTCGCGCTCCTCGACGCCCCCGACGTCGACTCGGTCGTCGTCGAGAACCGTGAGCTCGCGGCGCAGCTCCTGGGGGCCGCGGACCTGTGGCTCTTCGTGACGACGGCCGCGCGCTACGCCGACGCCGTGCCGTGGGACCTGCTCCACGAGGCCGCGACCCGGCGAGCGCAGGTCGCGCTCGTGCTGGACCGCGTCGACCCCGGCGCGGAGGCCGTCGGTGCCGACCTTCGGCGTCTGGCCTCGGAGAACGGCCTGGGCGACGCGCCGATCTTCCTCGTCCCCGAGGCGCGGCTCGTCGACGGCTTCCTTCCCGAGCCGGCGGTGAGCGAGATCTCGCGCTGGTTGACCGCGCTCGGTGGTGACGCGGGCGCGCGCTCGGCCGTGATCGACGCGACGCGCGACGGGGTGGTCGACGACCTGGTCCGTCGCGCGAGCGAGCTCGCGACGGCGGTAGACGCCCAGCACGAGGCCGACGTCCACCTCCGGGCGATCGTGGACGCGGCGTACGAGGACGCCCGGCGCACGGTCCTGGCCGCGACGAGCGACGGCGCCATGCTGCGCGGCGAGGTCCTCGCGCGCTGGCAGGACTTCGTGGGTACGGGCGAGTTCTTCCGGGCGGTCGAGCAGAAGGTCGGGTCGGTCCGCGACGCGATCAGCGGATTCTTCCGCGGCCGGGGCCGCAAGGTCCCGGAGGTCGAGGAGGCGATCACGCACGGCCTCGAGTCCGTGGTGCTCGACGCGGCCGAGGAGGCTGCCGAGCGGACCTACCGCGCGTGGCGCGCCGACCCGGCCGGAGCCGTGCTGCTCGAAGGTCTCGACCTGTCCCGCGCCTCGGCCTCGCTGCGGACGCGGGTCGCGGAGGAGATCCGGGGCTGGCAGTCCGACGTCCTGGCCCTGGTGAGCGAGCAGGCCGCCGCCAGGCGGGGCACGGCCCGCGCGCTCTCGTTCGGTCTCAACGGTCTGGGCGTCGCGCTCATGATCCTCGTGTTCGCCTCGACGGGTGGGATCACGGGGGCGGAGATCGGGATCGCGGGCGGGACCGCGGTGCTCGCGCAGAAGCTCCTCGAGGCCGTGTTCGGCGACGACGCGGTCCGTCGCCTGACCCGCACCGCGCAGGACCGGCTCGCGGACCGCGTCGGTGCGGTCCTCGGCTCCGAGGCCCAGCGCTACACCGTCCAGCTCGACGCGCTCGGCACGGGGAGCGCGACGGGAGACCCGCTGCGCGCCGCGGCGCACGAGGTGCGCAGGGCCGCGCGGAGCGAACGGAGGGCCCGCGACCGGGTGGCGGACGCGACGGGGGACGCGAGCGTCGTCGTCGGGCCGGCGGGGGCCCTGCGCGGCGCGCACGCCTCTCCGTCGCCCGCGCCCCAGGACGCGCCGGGCGAGGCCCCGGCCGCCGGGCGCCCCGGCTTCTGGCGCAGGCTCTTCGGTGCCCGCGACGACGGGCCCGGCGAGACCCTACCCACCGAGGACGAGAGCTGATGGCCCGCCTCGACCTCACGGCGCGCGTCGCCGCGCTCGAGACCGCGGTCTCGGCCGGCACGGGGCGCGTGCCCGACGACCTGCTCGACGACGCGCGCGCCGTCCTCGCGCGGACCGCGACGCGCAGCGCGCTCTCGGCCGAGCACACGGTCGTGGCGCTCGCGGGGTCCACGGGTTCGGGCAAGTCGTCGTTGTTCAACGCGGTCGCGCGCGCGCCGCTCGCCCGCGCGGGCGTCACGCGCCCGACGACGTCACGGCCCCTGGCGGTCGTCTGGGGACCGGGTGCGGACCCTCTTCTGAACTGGCTCGAGGTCGGTGAACGGCACCACGCCGCGGACCGTGCGGCCGTGGCCACCGACGGGCTCGTGCTGCTCGACCTGCCCGACCACGACTCGGTCGTGACCGAGCACCGGGCGGTCGCGGAGCGGCTGGTCGAGCGCGTCGACCTGCTGGTGTGGGTCGTCGACCCGCAGAAGTACGCGGACGCGGCGCTCCACGAGCGCTACCTGCGCCCGCTCGCGGGGCACGGGGACGTCGTCGTGGTCGTGCTCAACCAGATCGACCGCCTGACCCCCGAGGAGGCGACCGCGTGCCTCGCGGACCTGCGCCGGCTCGTGGCCGAGGACGGCCTCGCCGCGGCGCGCGTGCTGGGCGTCTCGGCGCTCACGGGGCAGGGGGTCGACGAGCTCGACGCGCTCCTGGACCAGGCCGCTGCGCGGCGTGAGGCCGCGGTCGCCCGCCTGGTCGCGGACGTGCGCGGTGTCGCGCGACGGGTCGCGGACGCGTGCGGCGACAAGGTGTCCGAGCGGTCGCAGGACGTGGCCCGGGCCCGCCTCGTGGACGCCCTCGAGGCGGCGGCCGGGGTGCCCACGGTGGTCGACGCCGTCCGGGGCTCGGCGAACCGGCGCGCCCGCGCCGCGACCGGTTGGCCTCCCACGCGCTGGATCGGGAGGCTCCGGGTCGACCCGCTGCGTCGCCTCGGGCTCACGCGCGGCTCGGACCGACCGGACCTTGCACGCACGTCGATCCCGCGGGCCTCGCCCACGGTCGCGGCCCGTGCGCAGGTCGCGGTCCGGGAGTACGTCGCGACCATGACGGCCGGTGCTCCGCAGGACTGGGCGCTCGCGGCGCGGGCGCGCGTGACGGACAGCACCGGGGGACTGGCCGACGCGCTGGACCAGGCCGTGGCGAGCACCGAGCTCGAGGCGGCTCGACGGCCGCGCTGGTGGGGCGTCGCGGGCTTCCTCCAGTGGGTCGTGCTGGCCCTCCTGCTCGCCGGGCTGGTGTGGCTGGGGGTGCTCGCGGTGCTCGCGTACCTTCAGCTCCCGGCCCCCGAGACCCCGGTGTGGCGAGGCTTCCCGTGGCCGACGGTGATGGTCGTGGGCGGGGTGGTGGTCGGCCTGGCGCTGGCGCTGGTCGCGCGCGCGGCGAGCGCGCTCGGTGCCCGACGGCGAGCCGCACGTGCCCGGCGCAGGCTGCGGGAGAGCATCGGGAAGGTCGCCGGGCGCCTCGTCTGGCTTCCCGTCGCGGAGGAGCTCTCGGCGCTCACGACGTGCCGCGTGGCCGCCCAGGTCGCGGCGACCTGAGGCGGGCGTAAGGTGACCCGGGTGCCTCGCCGCCGATCACCGGCGGACGAGAGGCGCGAGCCCACGCGAAGAAAGGACTTCCATGACCCGCCTGCACGTCCCCGTAGCCCTGCGCTGGTCCGACCTCGACGCCTACCAGCACGTCAACAACGTCGAGATGCTGCGGCTCCTGGAGGATGCCCGCATCACCGCGTTCTGGCGTCACCCCGAGGCCTCGATCGAGGAGAGCTGGCCGACGGCGGTCCTCGACACGGGGCCGCACGCGACGTCGCACACCCTGGTCGCTCGGCAGGAGATCGAGTACCTGCGGCCCCTGGGGTTCACGCGGAGCCCGGTGCGCGTCGAGATGTGGCTCGGGCACCTGGGCGGGGCGAGCCTCGAGGTCTGCTACGAGGTGCACACCGAGTGGCCCGACGGCGCGGAGCGCACGGGGCCGTCGATCGGCAGCAGGCCGTACGCCAAGGCCGCGACGACGATCGTGGTCGTGGACGCGGCGAGCGGAGCGCCCCGACGGATCACCGACGCCGAGCGCGCGGCCTGGCAGCCGTTCGTCGAGGAGCCGCTCGAGTTCCGTCGCCGGGGGCGTTGAGCACCACCGCTCGGTCGACGTCGGGGACGCTCTCGCCCCCCGAGGTGGGACGTCCGCAGGTCCGGTGACGAACACGACCGTGACGGATGCCCCCGGTAGATGTCATGATGCGCGCGTGGACACCGTAGAGGTTGTGGGCGCCGACGTGGCCGTCGACGCCGGACCCGAAGACGTTCTGCCCGTTCTGCCCCATCCTGAGCCGACCGTCTCGGACGTCGAGATCGAGCTCGGCGCCGTGGACTGGGCCGCCTACCAGGGGGCGTTCGGCGCGGCCGACGTGATCCCTGCCCTGGTGCGTGCCGTGGTGGGGCCGGCGGGTGCCGAGCAGGACGAGGCCCTGGACCTGCTGTGGCAGGTCGTGAACCACGAGGGTGCGCTCTACGAGGTGTCGGTACCCGCGCTGCGCGTGCTCGCGGCCGTCGTCCGGGACGACCGCCAGCCCGAGGACGTGCGCAGCGGGGTCGCGCTGCTCCTGCTGACCATGGGCGCGGCGCACCTCCCCGGCGAGCCTGCCGACCAGGTGGACCTCCAGCTCGAGGTGCTGCTCGCCGCGCAGGAGGTCCTGCCGGGCCTCGACGCGTCCTTCCTGCACGGTCCCGCGACGCTCCAGGTCGCGCTGCTCGCGTTCCAGGCCGTCACGGGGGAGGCCACCTCCGCCGCGGGCCGCGCGGCGATCGCGCGGCTCGTCGCGGCCGACGAGCCCCTGCTCGCCGCGATCGCGTCCCTGACGTTCGACCTCGTCTCGGGCGCGGTCCCGGCGCGCGGGGCGGTGCACCGGCCCGGCGTGCTCGACGAGGACATCCGCGAGCTCATCGAGGACTACGCGGACCTGACCGACGTCACGCTCGCCGGGATGGTCGTCAGCGAGACAGCGTTCGCCCTCGTCGACCGGATGCTCACCGCGCTCGAGGAGTAGCGGCGGTCCGCCCGGCCTGTTCCTGGGGCTGCCTCCCGGCCTGCTGCTGCGCAGCCCGCTCCGCGGCCTCGGCGATGTTCTTCTGCATGCCCCCGAACACGACCCCGTGGAACGGCTTGACCGACCACCAGTACGCCTGCCCGGCGAGCCCGTGCGGGTGGAACAGCGCCCGTTGCGCGAAGTAGGACCGGCCCGGCCCGGACGCGTCCTCGGGAGCGGGACCGACGTCGTCGGGCCCGGTGATCTCCTCGGCCGACTCGTCGACGCGCAGCTCGAGCCACGCGAGGCCCGGCAGCCGCATCTCGGCGCGCAGCAGCAGGCGCCGGCCGGGTTCGATCGCCTCGACCCGCCAGAAGTCCAGGACGTCGTCGACCACGAGCGTGCGCTCGTCGCGGCGTCCGCGTCGTAGGCCCGGCCCGCCCGAGAGCCGGTCGAGCAGTCCGCGCACCCGCCACGCGAGCGACCACGAGTACCAGCCGCGCTGCCCGCCGATCGACTCGATCACGGACCACAGGACGTCGGCCGGGGCGTCGACGACCCGACGGCGCTCGTCGACGTAGAGCGAGCCGCCCGCCCAGTCGGGGTCCGAGGGCAGGGGGTCGCTCGGCGCCCCCTCGACCGCGGCCGACGACCAGCGCGTGGTCACCTCGCCGTCGTGGACGCGCTGGAGCGCGAGCTCGACCGCGCGGCGGAAGCCGATCAGCCCGCCGGGCGGGTCGGGGACGTACTGCGCGATGTCGTGCTCGTCGCACACGACCTCGTGGACGAGCGACTCGACGAGCGGGCGAGCGATGCTCGCGGGCACGGGGGTCACGAGGCCCACCCAGTGGCTCGACAGGCGCGGCGTCAGGACCGGCACGCTCACGATGACCCGTCGCGGGAGCCCGGCGACCTGGGCGTAGCCCTGCATCATCTGTCGGTACGTCAGGACGTCGGGCCCGCCGATGTCGAACGCGCGCGAGACGTCCGGGGGCATCGTCGCGCTGCCGACCAGGTAGCGCAGCACGTCACGGATCGCGATCGGCTGGATGCGGTTGTCGACCCAGCGCGGTGTCGTCATCGCGGGCAGGCGCTCGGTGAGGTAGCGCATCATCTCGAAAGACGCCGAGCCCGAGCCGAGGATGACCGCGGCCTGCAGGACCGTCGTCGGGACGCCCGAGGCGAGCAGGATCTCGCCCACCTCCTTGCGCGAGGCCAGGTGCGGGGACAGGTCTGCGTCGTCGACGTCGGGGAAGAGCCCCCCCAGGTAGACGATCCGCCCGACCCCCGCCTCGCGGGCCGCCCGGGCGAACGTCAGGGCCGTACGCCGGTCCCGGGCCGCGAACGAGCGGCCCGTGCCGAGCGAGTGGATCAGGTAGTACGCGACGTCCGCACCCCGCAGGGCGTCGCGGATCTGGTCGAGGTCCGCCGCGTCGGCCCGGACCAGGTCCACGTGCTGCGCCCAGTCGCGCCCGGCCAGGCGTTCGGGGCGGCGGGCGATCGCGCGGACGTGGTGCCCGGCGTCCAGGAGCTCGGGGACGAGGCGGCCGCCGACGTAGCCCGTCACCCCCGTGACGGCGACGGTCAGGGGTCGGGCCCCCGCGACGGGTACGGCGGGCCCGCCGGCAGGGGTGGTGGCGGTGGACTGGGGAGCGGCGTCATCGGTGGGAGTCATGGTGCTCCCCATGGTGACCCGGGGGGCGGCCGCTCGCGACCGGCCGCCCCCTGGGGCCTGCGAGCGTCAGGCGGGCAGGGCGAGCGCCAGGACGAAGATCGCGAAGAACGGCACGCCGATGATCGCGAGCCCCCACTTCCACCACCAGTGGATCGAGAGCTCGCCCCGGGCGCTGGTCGTCTCGTCCGCGGTCAGGGGGCGCTGGGCCCAGCCCGACGGCGTGAGCGTCGCGAGGCTGTACTCCCGCGGCACCGTGATGCGGAAGAGCCAGAAGATGTGGACGTAGGTGTAGGCGAGGACCAGCGCCTGCTCTGGAGAGATGTGCTGAGACTTGGCCTTGCGGCCCCAGCCGAAGAAGATCATCGTCGATGCTCCGTGCTTGAACGTGAAGAGATGGCGGCAGAACGTAGCACGTCCAGGAGACTCTCAGGAAGGGCCGTTCGTCCCGTGAGGCACGTGCGGCCCCGAGGCGCCCGGACCGGGTGCGCGCCTAGGCCAGCAGGTCCAGCACCGCGCGCTCGGCCGCGGCCTGGCCGCGGCGCCCGCCCAGGAGCGGTGCGATGGTCTGCCCACGCTCCCAGAGGTCGACCAGGCGAGGGTCGATGTACGACGAGCGCGCGACGGCCGGGGTGTTGCCGAGCTCGTCGGCGACGTCCCGGACCACGCCCGCGACCACCGCACGCCGGGCGCGATCGGACCGGGGCGGGGGACCGGCGTCGGCCAGTGCACGCGCCGCGAGGACCGTGGCGTGCCAGGTGCGGAAGTCCTTCGCGGTCGCGTCCTCGCCCAGGCGCTCCTTGAGGTAGGCGGTCACGTCCGAGCTCGTCACGTCGTGCCAGACGACGCCGTCCGGTGTCTCCTCGCGCCACGCGAGCAGGTCGCCCGCGTCCCGACGCCGCACGAGCGTCGTGACGACCTCGCGGACCCGTTCGTCCTCGACGACGACGTCACGCACCTGCCCCGACTTCGCGGGGTAGTGGAAGTGGACGGAGCCGTCGCGCCGCACGCGCACGTGCTCGGTGCGCAGCGTCGCGAGCCCGTAGCTGCCGTTGCGCTTCGCGTACGCCTCGCTGCCGGCCCGGAAGTACGCGAGGTCCAGGAGCCGGAACGCGAGCGCAAGGACCTTGGCCCGTGGCATCCCGTCCGCCGCGAGGTCCTTGGCGACCCGGCGGCGCGCGGCCGGGAGCCGGGCACCGACCGCCAGGACGTGGTCGAACTTGCGACGGGCCCTGCGCTCGCGCCACTGGTCGTGGTACAGGTACTGGCCGCGCCCTGCGTCGTCGTACCCGAACGCCTGGATGTGACCGTCCGGGTACCGGCAGATCCACACCTGGGACCAGGCGGGCGGGACGACCAGGCGCGTGCACCGCGCGAGCTCGTCCGGGTCGGTCAGGCGCGAGCCGTCCACGTCGAGGTACGAGAACCCCTTGCCACGGCGGCGTCGGCCGTACCCGGGAGAGGAGACCGAGACACGGCGCAGGCGGACCATCCGGTCATCCTGCCCCGCGCCCCGGCGACTCGCTCGTCAGGGGTTCGATCAGACCGGCAGCCGCAGCATGCCCTCCTGCGCGATGCTCGCCACGAGGCGACCGTCGCGCGTGAAGACGCGCGCGGCGCCGAGGCCCCGCCCGCCCTGCGCGCTCGGGGAGGACTGGACGTAGAGGAGCCACTCGTCGACGCGTGCGTCGCGGTGCCACCACATGGCGTGGTCGAGGCTCGCGATCGACGCACCGGGCGTGACCCAGCTGGACCCGGTCTTGCGCAGCACGGGCTCGAGCATGATCTGGTCGCACGCGTACGCCATGAGGGCGCGGTGCAGGAGCTGGTCGCCCTCGACCGGGCCGCGGGCCTTCATCCAGACCATCTGCTGGTCGGTGCGCTCGGCACCGGGGCCCAGGTAGAGCGAGCCGCCCACGTGGCGCAGGTCGAACGCGGCCTCGTGCGAGCGCGAGCGCGCGGCGGGGTGCGGGATCTTGCCGAGCTCGTCGAACGCCGACGGCAGGGTCTCGGGATCCGGGGCCTCGGGCATGGGCGAGGTGTGCTCGACGCCGTCCTGCTCCTCCTGGAACGACGCGATCATCGACAGGATCGGCTTGCCGTGCTGGACGGCGTGCGTGCGGCGTGCGCTGAACGAGCGGCCGTCGCGCAGTTTCTCGACCGCGAACTCGATGGGGGCGTCGAGGTCGCCCGCGCGCAGGAAGTAGCCGTGCATCGAGTGGGGCCGGCGGTCGCCCTCGACCGTCAGGCCCGCGGCCATGAGCGCCTGGGCGAGCACCTGACCGCCGTAGATGCGGGCGTTGGGCTGGTCGACGCTCAGGCCGCCGAAGCGCACGTCGGCCCCGTCGGAGCGCGAGTCGTCGGCGGGCTTCTGCTCGAGCCGGAGCGCACGCAGCAGGTTGCCGAGCGGGTCGCGCGCGAGCTCGTCGGCCGTGACCTTGGTACGCAGGGGCTGAGGCTGGGTGGCCTGGGCATCGCGGGCGGTCTCGTCGGGCTGGTCGGGCTGCTGGGTCTGGGGGGCCGTCACGTCGGTCACGTCACTCCTCGAAGGTGTTGATCAGCGAGTGGGCGGCCCGCTCCAGGTAGTCCCAGAGCGTGGCCTCGTGCAGCGGGGCGAGGTCGAGCGAGTCGACCCCGGCGCGCATGTGGGCGAGCCAGCGGTCCCTCGCGTCGGGGTTGACCTTGAACGGGGCGTGGCGCATGCGCAGGCGGGGGTGGCCGCGCTGCTCCGAGTAGGTCGTGGGTCCGCCCCAGTACTGCTCGAGGAACATCGTCAGCCGGACCTTGGCGGGGCCGAGGTCCTCCTCGGGGTACATGGGCTTGAGCACGGGGTCCGCAGCCACGCCCTCGTAGAACACGTCGACGAGCCGCACGAAGGTCTCGTGCCCCCCGATCGCGTCGTAGAAGCTGTCCGAGGACGCGACGGACTCGCGCAGGCGCGGGGTCGTGGCGCTCACCGGGAGGGCAGCGGGGGAGCCGCCAGGAGCCGGCGCGGGCGAGCCACCGGGGTGGGGGACGGGATCGCTGGTCACGCGGCCATCATCCCATCCGGCCCGACGGGTCGTGGCGCCCGGGCGACGTGACGCTCGCCGCTGTCGCGCTGCTCACAGCCCCAGGTCGTCGAGCTGCGGGAGGGCCGCCCGCACCGCGGCACGCGCGTCGGCCGCGCTCTCGGCCGCGAGCGCGAGCTGTGCGACCTCGCGGCACTCGGCGATCGTGACCGCACCGAGCAGCGCGGCGACGTCGGGGATCGCGCGCGCCGTCATCGACAGCGAGGACACGCCCAGCCCGACGAGCACGGCCGCGAGCACGGGGTTCGACGCCGCCTCGCCGCACACGCCCACGGGCCGCCCCTGGAGGTCCCCGCCGCGGCAGGTCGCTGCGACGAGCTGGAGGACCGCGGGCTGCCAGGGGTCGCTGAGCTCGGCGAGCGAGCCGAGGAGGCGGTCGGCCGCCATGGTGTACTGCGTGAGGTCGTTGGTGCCGATCGAGGCGAAGTGCGCGCGGGCGAGCACGGGACCGGCGAGCAGGGCCGCGCTGGGCACCTCGATCATGACGCCCGCGGTGTCGAGCCCGTGGGCCGCGCACCGGGCGACGAACCACTCGGCCTCGGCGACGGTCGAGACCATGGGGGCCATGACCCACACCACGGCCTCCTCGGCCGCGGCCGCGAGCGAGACTGCCTCGAGCTGCTGCTCCAGGAGGTCGGGCCACTTCTCGGCCGTGCGCAGCCCGCGCACCCCCAGGGCAGGGTTCTCCTCGTCGTCGACCGACAGGAAGTGCAGGGGCTTGTCGGCGCCCGAGTCGAGCGTGCGGATCACGACCTTGCGGCCGGGGAAGGCGTGGAAGACCGTGCGGTAGGCCGCGACCTGCTCGGCGATCGTGGGCGGCTCCTCGCGGTCGAGGAACGCGAACTCGGACCGGAAGAGCCCCACACCCTCGGCCCCGGCAGCGGCGGCGGGCGCGGCCCCCGCCGGGTCGCCGATGTTGGCCAGGAGCTGGACCCGGTGACCGTCCGCGGTGCGTCCCTCGCCCGAGAAGGTCCGCACCGTCGCGGCCAGCGCGCGGGCGGCCGCGACCTGCTCGTCGGTCGGTCGGACCAGGACGGTCCCGGCCGACCCGTCCACGAGGACGGTGTCCCCGGCGCTGAGCGCCGCGCTCGCCCCGGCCGCGGCGACGACCGCGGGGATGCCCATGGCGTTGGCGACGATCGCGGTGTGCGAGGTCGGTCCGGCGCCGTCCGTGACGATCGCGAGCACGCGCGCCGGGTCGAGGCTCGCCGTGACCGACGGGGCCAGGTCGAGCGCGACGAGGACGAAGGGCTCGGAGTGGTCGGGGACGCCGGGGGCGGGGCGTCCCGAGAGCGCCGCGACGATCCGGTCGCGCACGTCCGCGATGTCGTGCGCGCGCTCGGCGAAGTACCCGCCGAGGGCCTCGAACTGCTGGGCGACCGACTCGGCGGCCTCCCACACGGCGCGCTCGGCGATGAGGTGCTCCTCGACGACCCGCCGTTCGGCGTCGGCCGCGAGCGTGGGGTCGGTGGCCATGGCGGCCGTGGCCTCCAGGACGTCTCGCGTGTCCCCGGTCGCGGAGGCCGCGGCGCGGTCGAGGTCGGCCTGCACCTGGGCGGCCGCGACCGGGATGCGGTCGGCCTCGGCGCGCAGGTCGGCCGTGGGCGCCAGCCGGAGTCCGGGGGAGGGCTCGGCGAGCGGTTCGGGCAGGAAGACGACCGGCCCGACGACCTTCCCGGGGCACACCCCGATACCGGTGATCGTCCGCTGTTCCTCGCTGGCCACGACGTCCTCCTGAGCTCGTCCGGTCCCGACGGTCGGCCGGGTTCCCCTACCTCGCAGTGTTCCCCAGCCGCGAGCGGAGCGCCAAGCGGGCCACGGGTCGTGCGGGCCGCCCGGCGGAGGACGCGATACGGCCCGACGGCGTCGCCCGGCCCGGGCGTGCGGGTCGCCCGCGGCGGCGGTGCGGCCGGGCGGGACGGGCCGCGTGTGGCGGGACCAGCCTGCACCGTGCGTGGCTCGCGCAGGGTGCGTGGCGCCGTCTGGCGACGGAAATCGCCCGCAGTTGTCCCTCGTCACCACGCTTCGTGAGACTAGGGTGAGAGAAAGAGGCCTGTTCGCAGGCTTTCGCCCCGGCAACGGCGCCCCGCAGCACAGGAGTCAGGAGTTCGTAGATGAGCAAGGCACAGCAGATCCTCGAGGCGCTCGGCGGACAGTCGAACGTGATCGACCTCGAACCCTGCATCACCAGGCTGCGCGTCGAGGTGACCAACCCGGCCCTCGTCGACGAGGTCGGGCTCAAGGCCACGGGGGCCTTCGGCGTGGTCCGCTCGGGCCGGGTCATCCAGGTGATCGTGGGCCCCGAGGCCGACAACCTCGCGGCCGAGCTCGACGCCCTGCGCTGACCCGGCTGATGCCACCGACCGATCCCTCCGCGCGGACCGGCCCGTCCACGGACAGGCCGGTCCTGGGCGTCGGTGCCCCGTTGAGCGGCACGGTCGTGGCACTGGCCGACGTCCCCGACCCGGTGTTCGCCCAGTCGTTCGCGGGGCCCGGCCTCGCGATCGAACCTGCGCTCGACGGGGACGGGATCTCGACCGTCGTGGCCCCTGCGACGGGCACGGTCGGCTCCCTCTTCCCGCACGCCTTCGCGCTCGAGGTCGACGGTGGCCGCACGGTCCTGGTCCACCTGGGCGTCGACACGGTCCGGCTCGGAGGAGAGGGGCTCCAGCTCCACGTCGAGCCGGGGGACCGTGTCGAGGCCGGTGCGACCCTGCTCTCCTGGGAGCCGCTGCGGGTGGCTGCCCTGGGGCTGGCGACCGTGTGCTCGGTCATCGCGCTCCAGGGGGACCCGTCGCTCCTGACGCTGCTCGTCGAGCCGGGCCGGAGGGTCGAGGCCGGGGAGCCCCTCCTGTCCTGGACCTGAGCGCGTAGCCGCTACCGGTCGGACTGCGACGGGTCGTCGCGCAGGGCGTCGCGGGTCTGGACGGAGTCCTTGACCTGCACCTCGTCCTTCGGCTGCACCGTGTCGCGCGCCTGCAGGGCGTCCCGGTTCTGCGCGGTGTCGCGGTTGTGCACCGCGTCCCGGGCAGGGACCGCGGCGGGCGCGGGGGCCGTGCCGTGGGCGGGCACCGGGGCCGGGCCGCCGACCTGCGCTGCTCCGTCCTCGGGAGCCTCGGCGACGGCTCCCGGACGCTCGGCCCCGGCCAGCGGCACGTCGGCGGCGGCGAGGCGCTCGCGGACCGTCGTGCGCAGTGCGCGGGAGATCTCGCCCTGCATCGACGCCTGGGTCTTGACCGAGACCTTGAGGACCATCTCCTCGGGTGTCATGGACTCGATGCCGGACACGGCCGGCGGCTCCAGGAGGTAGGTGCCCAGCACGGGGTCCGCGGCGACCGCCTCGCCCGCTTCCCGCAGGACGCGCTCCACCTGGTCGAGGTCGGCGAAGTACGCGACGTGCACCTCGGCCGAGGCCCGTCCCCACTCCTGCGACTTGTTGCCCGTGCGCAGGATCTCGCCGTTGCGGATGTACCAGAGCGTGCCGTCGGCGTCGCGGACCTTCGTCACACGCAGCGCGACCTCCTCGACCGTCCCGGCCACGACCCCGAAGTCGACCGAGTCCCCGACCCCGTACTGGTCCTCGAGCAGCATGAACGTGCCCGACAGGAAGTCCTTGACGAGGCTCTGCGCGCCGAAGCCCAGGGCGACGCCCACGATCCCGGCCGACGCGAGGAACGGGGCGATGTTCATGCCCAGCTCGGTCAGGACCATGAGGACGAGGATCGACCCGATGAGGATGTTCGCGGTCGAGCGCAGCACGGAGCCGATCGTGCGGGCCCGCTGTGCGCGCCGCGCGTTCGCGAGGGGGTTGGCGCGCAGCAGGACGGTGCCGACCGCGGACTGGCTGAGGCCCTTGAGCCCCTTCATGCCGCGGCGCTCGGTCAAGGGCGTGCCGTCGGCGATGTGCTCCGTGACGCGGTTGATGAGACGGCGCAGGACCGCGAGCAGGATCGAGCCGATGACGACGATGAGGATGATCCGCAGCGGCGTGCCGAGGAACCACTCGAGCCAGACGTTGGCCTGCCCGGCGATCTGGTCGCCGAGGTCGGTGGGGGACGGGGTCGGAGAAGCCATCTGGGCAGGTTACCTGCCTCGACCCGGCCCCCGACGGCGTCTCCCGCCGCACGTGACGAGCCTCACCGGGAGCCGGCGGGCGGGTCCTGCGGAGGGCCGGTGTGGAGGGTGGGCGGGGGGTGTGCGCGGGCGCTCGGGGGGCTGAACCTGGCGACCACGCGCGCCACACCGCGCCCAAGGTCTGCCGTGGCCCCCGCGCTCTGGCAGGATCACCCTCGTGAGCGTTCCACAA
Source organism: Oerskovia jenensis (assembly GCF_016907235.1). NCBI lineage: Bacteria > Bacillati > Actinomycetota > Actinomycetes > Micrococcales > Cellulomonadaceae > Oerskovia > Oerskovia jenensis. Next base: position 935,638 of record NZ_JAFBBO010000001.1, on the reverse strand, counting down.
CATGTCACGGCCGACGTGCCCGAACCGCTGGTCCAGCTGGCCGCGGCCCATGGTGTCGCGCCCGACTTCTGGGGCTTCGACGGCACACGGCGCCAGGTGAGCGCGCAGACGCTGGTCGCGGTGCTCGAGGCGCTGGGCGTGCCGGCGTCGTCCCCCGAGAAGGTCGCCGTGAGCCTCGAGCACTCGGTCGACGACGAGTGGCGGCAGATGCTGCCCCCGACGGTCGTGGTGCGCCAGGGCGACGAGGTGCGGTTCCCCGTGCACGTCGCGGACGGTGCGCCGGTCGAGGTGTGGGCAGAGCTCGAACCCGTCGAGGAGCCCGGCTTCCGGTCGACCGCACCGGCGGTGCGCGAACGCCGCGCGCTGGTGCAGGTCGACGCCTACGTCGAACCACGCACGGTCGACGGGCGCGCGATCGGGCGTGCGACGTTCGCCGTCCCGGCAGACTTCCCGTTGGGCTGGCACGAGCTCCACGCCACGAGCGAGGGCACGGGCGCGCGGGCGACCCTGGTCGTGACCCCGCAGCGGCTCGAGCTGCCCCCGGCCGTGCGCGAGGGGCGGGCCTGGGGGCTCATGGCCCAGCTCTACTCGGTGCGGTCCAGGGCGTCGTGGGGCGTGGGCGACCTCGCGGACCTCGCGGACCTCGCCTGGCTCGGCGCGCACCGCGCCGGGGCCGACTTCGTGCTCGTCAACCCGCTGGCCGCGGCCGAGCCACGCACGCCCATGACCCCGTCGCCGTACCTGCCCACGAGCAGGCGCTTCGTGAACCCGTTGTACATCCGCGTCGAGGACGTGCGCGAGACGGCCTACCTCTCGGCGGCGGACCGCTCGCTCGTCGAGTGGGCGTTCGACCCGGTCCGTGACCTGAGCTCCGACGCCGGGCCGATCGACCGCGACGCGGCGTGGGAGGCCAAGAAAGCCGCGCTCGAGGTCGTCTTCGCGGCTCCCCGGTCCACCGCGCGCCAGGCCGCGTTCGACGCCTTCCGTGCCGAGCAGGGCAAGGGGCTCGAGGACTTCGCGACGTGGTGCGCGCTGGCCGACCACTTCGGTGACCGCGACTGGCCACCCCTGGCCCTCGACCCGGCGTCGCCCGCGGTCGCGGCGCTGCGCGAGCAGCTCGACGACCAGGTCGAGTTCTACTGCTGGCTCCAGTGGGTCGCCGACGAGCAGCTCGAGGTCGCGCAGCGCACGGCCCTGGACGCCGGGATGTCGATCGGGATCATGCACGACCTCGCGGTGGGCGTGCACCCCCACGGCGCCGACGCCTGGGCGCACCGCGGCGTCCTCGCGGGCGGCGTGACGGTCGGTGCGCCGCCCGACATGTACAACCAGCAGGGTCAGAACTGGTCGCAGCCGCCGTGGGACCCGCGCGCGCTGGCGCGTGCCGGGTACGCCCCCTTCCGTGACCTGCTGCGCACTGTGCTGCGTCACGCGGGCGCGATCCGGGTCGACCACGTCATCGGCCTCTTCCGCCTCTGGTGGATCCCGGGCGCGGCGCGGGCCGATGCGGGAGCCTACGTCCGCTACGACCACGAGGCGCTCGTGGGCATCCTGTGCCTCGAGGCCCAGCGCGCCGGTGCGATGGTCATCGGTGAGGACCTCGGGGTGTATGAGCCCTGGGTGCGCGACTACCTTGCGGAGCGGGGCATCCTCGGGACCTCGGTGCTGTGGTTCGAGAAGGGCGAGGGCGGCGGCCCGTTGGCCCCCGAGGCGTTCCGCCGGCTCGCGCTCGCGACGGTCACGACCCACGACCTGCCGCCGACCGCGGGGTACCTCGCGGGCGAGCACGTCGACCTGCGCGAACGCCTCGGCCTGCTCACGGAGCCGGCCGCCCAGGTCCGCCAGGCGGCGCGTGCGGAACGGGACGGCATGGTCGCGTTCCTCGCCGAGCGCGGTCTGATCGGTGACGACCCGTCCGAGCGCGAGCTCGTCGAGGCGTTGCACGTCCTGATCGCCCAGACGCCCGCGGTGCTGGTCGGCGTCTCGCTCGCCGACGCGGTGGGGGAGCGTCGCACGCAGAACCAGCCCGGGACGGACCAGGAGTACCCCAACTGGAAGGTGCCGCTGGGGGACCCTTCGGGCAACGTGGTGCTGCTCGAGGACCTGTTCGACAACGCCCGCCTGCTCTCGCTCGCGAAGGTCATGCGGGAGTCGTTGTCCTGACGCGCGCCCCGAGGTAGAGGCCTGTCGTCGAGGTAGAGGGTTCCAGCCCTCTACCTCGACGTGACCCCTCTACCTCGCGCTCCGGGCTACGGCCGGGGTGGAGGGAAGCGTCCCCCCACCCCGGCCGTGGGCCGTTCGTCAGGCCGTCAGGCGTCCGCGCCCTGGGCCGTGAGCGCCCGCTCGACGCCCGCGAGGTTCTCGACGACCAGACGGCGCAGCGCCGGGGCCGCGTCGGTGTGGGCGTCGAGCCAGGCCTGCGTCGCGTCGCGCAGCGCGGCGTTCGCGAGCGGCGCGGGGTACAGGCCCACGACCAGCGTCTCGGCGATGTGGTAGCTCCGCTCGGCCCACAGCGTGGTCAGCGAGGAGAAGTACTTCTCGACCAGGGGCGCCAGGACCGCGGGGTCGTTGACGTGCTGGAAGCCCTGCGTCGTGGCGCGCACGATCGCGTTGGGGGCCTCGTCCGAGTCGACGAGCGAGGCGAACGCAGCGAGCTTGGACTCGGTCGAGGGGGCCGTCGCGGTCGCACGGGCAGCGGACTGCTGGCCCGTGGCCGTGTGGTCCTGCGCGAGCGCGGCGTCGACCTCGGCCTGGTCCGCGCGGCCCAGGAGGACGAGGCCCTCGAGGATCTCCCAGCGCAGGTCCGTGTCGATCTCGAGGCCCTCCAGGGCGACCGTGCCGTCGAGCAGGCCGCGCAGCGCGTCGGCGTGCGCGGGCGTCGAGGCCAGGTGCGCGAAGAACTTCACGAACTGGAACTGGGAGTCCGTGCCGGCCTGCGCCGACTGGGCCAGGCGCCACAGCTCGTCCCCGACGACCGCGAGCGTCGCGGCCTGCTTGCCCGGCGTCACGTAGGACTTCGCGGCCAGCGCGAGCTGGTTGAGCGTCGTGCGGATCGTCGTGGACTCGGTCTCGCGGGCGATGTTGCCCAGGACCAGGCGCACGTACTCGCTCGCCGGCGTCTCGCCGTCGCGGGTGGCGTCCCACACCGAGCCCCACACGAGCGAGCGTGCGAGCGGGTCGGTGATGTCGGCGAGGTGCTCGACCGCGACCGCGAGCGACGCCTCGTCGAGCCGGATCTTGGCGTACGCGAGGTCGTCGTCGTTGAGCAGGACGAGCTGCGGCCGGTCGAGGCCCGCGAGCTCGGGGACCTCGGTGCGCTCGCCGTCGACGTCGATCTCGACGCGGTGCTCGCGCACCAGGCTCCCGTCGACCACGTTGTAGAAGCCGATCGCGAGGCGGTGCGGGCGGATCGTCGGGTAGTCGGCCGGGGCCTCCTGCAGCACCGCGAACGACACGATGCGGCCGTGCGCGTCGAGCTCGATCTCGGGGCGCAGCGTGTTGACGCCCGCGGTCTCGAGCCACAGGCGCGCCCACGAGCCGAGCTCGCGACCGCTCGTGGCCTCGAGCTCGGTCAGGAGGTCGGTGAGCTCGGTGTTCTTGTACTCGTGCTTCTTGAAGTACTGCGCGACGCCCGCCATGAACGCGTCGATCCCGACCCAGGCCACGAGCTGCTTGAGGACCGAGCCGCCCTTGGCGTAGGTGATGCCGTCGAAGTTGACCTGCACGTCCTCGAGGTCGTTGATGGTCGCGACGATCGGGTGCGTCGAGGGGAGCTGGTCCTGGCGGTAGGCCCAGGACTTCTCCATGGCCGCGAACGTCGTCCAGGCCTCGTGCCACTCGGTGGCCTCGGCGGTCGCGAGCGTCGAGGCCCACTCCGCGAAGGACTCGTTGAGCCACAGGTCGTTCCACCACTTCATGGTGACCAGGTCGCCGAACCACATGTGCGCGAGCTCGTGCAGGACCGTCACGACACGACGCTCCTTGATCGCGTCGGTGACCTTGGACCGGAAGACGTACGTCTCGGTGAACGTCACGGCGCCCGCGTTCTCCATGGCCCCGGCGTTGAACTCGGGCACGAAGAGCTGGTCGTACTTCGCGAACGGGTACGGGTAGTCGAACTTCTCCTCGAAGAACGCGAAGCCCTGACGGGTCTTGGCGAAGATGTAGTCGGCGTCCAGGTGCGGCGCGAGGGACTTGCGCGCGAACACGCCGAGCGGGATCACGCGGCCGTCCGAGGACGTGAGCTCGCTGCGCTCGACCACGTAGGGGCCCGCGACGATCGCGGTGATGTAGGTCGAGATGACCTGCGTGGGCTCGAACGTCCAGGTCGAGGCGTCCACGGCGGAGTCGGTCGCGTGGGTCGCGGGGACGGGCTCGGGCGTGGGCGAGTTGGACACGACCTGCCAGGCGGAGGGCGCCGTGACCGTGAACTGGAACGTGGCCTTGAGGTCGGGCTGCTCGAACGCGGCGAACACGCGGCGCGAGTCGGGGACCTCGAACTGGCTGTACAGGTAGACCTCGCCGTCGACCGGGTCGACGAAGCGGTGCAGGCCCTCGCCCGAGTTGGTGTAGGCGGCGTCCGCGACGACGCGGAGCTCGTTCTGGGCGGCGAGACCGTCGAGCTGGATGCGGGAGTCGGCGAAGACGCGGGCGACGTCGAGCGTCTCGCCGTTGAGCACGACCTCACGCACCGTCGGTGCGATCAGGTCGATGAAGGTGCTCGCCCCGGCGGTCGCGGCGAACCGCACCACCGTGGTCGAGCCGAACGTCGTGGGTCCGGTCGTGAGGTCGAGGGCGACCTCGTAGGAACGGACGGTGACGACACCGGCGCGCTCGGCGGCTTCGGCGCGGGTGAGGTTCTCTCCGGGCACAAACATCTCCTCAGTACGGATCGGGCTGGCCGGGTGGGCCGCGTCGATTCTCCCACGGGGCGTCTCGCTGGTCGCCGTGTTTGGCGCATCCTCCCAGGAGCCGGAATGTCCGGGTCGGCGGGCGTGTTGAGCCTCCCGGGGCGTGGTTGCGCGACCCCGACCGCCCTGCCCACCCGCTGAGGAGACCTGCCCCGTGACTGCTGTGACGACGTCGGACACCACGCGAGACCTGCACGAGAGCGACGCCCCCGTACGCACCGCCGACTTCTGGTTCGACCCGCTGTGTCCGTGGGCCTGGATGACGAGCCGGTGGATGGACGAGGTCTCGAAGGTCCGCGACGTGAGCGTGCGCTGGCACGTCATGAGCCTGTCGGTCCTCAACGAGGGCCGCGAGCTGCCCGAGAAGTACCAGGACCTCATGGAGCGCGGCTGGGGCCCGGTCCGCGTCGTGATCGCGGCGCAGCAGGAGCACGGCGACCAGGTCGTCAAGCCGCTCTACGACGCGATCGGCACGCGCCTGCACCCGGGCGGGCGCAGCGACTTCGACGCGGTGATCGCCGAGGCGCTCGCGGAGGTCGGTCTGCCCGCCTCGCTCGCCGAGCACGCGACGAGCGACCGCTACGACGCCAAGCTGCGCGCCTCGCACGCCGAGGGCATCTCGCGCGTGGGTGAGGACGTCGGGACGCCCGTCGTCGCGTTCGGCGACGTCGCGTTCTTCGGCCCCGTCGTGACGCCCGCGCCCACGGGCGAGGACGCGGGCCGGCTGTGGGACGGGTGCATCCTGGTCGCCTCGACGCCCGGCTTCTTCGAGCTCAAGCGCACGCGCACGCAGGGCCCGGTCTTCGACTGACCTCGGCGCACGCCCGACGGCGCATCCTCGCTCCCGCGCGAGGGTGCGCCGTTCCTGCGCCACGGGTGGAGGGGGCGGTGTCGGTGACGGTCGTGCCGAGGCCGCCGAGGCCGCCGAGGCCGCCGAGGCCGCCGAGGCCGCCGAGGCCGCCGTGGCACTCGGTAGGCTCCGGGCATGGCGTCGGGACAGGGGCAGGGGGCGAGCGGTCGAGGTCGTCCGGGGGGACTCCTCGACCTGTCGGCGAGCAGCTCGGGGTCCGGTAGCCGCAGGTCCGTGGTCGCCGTCGTCGTGAGCGGGCTCGTCCTGCTGGCTTTCGTCCTGTCGGTCATGCTCGTCGTGGGACGCTTCCTGAGCGTCGCCGTGCCGGCTGCGACCCGGGGGAACGAGGAGATGAAAGGGCTCGACTCTGCCGCCACGGACCGTGCGCGGGCGTTCGCCGCAGAGCTCGGGCGACTCCCGGGAGTGACCTCGGTGCCCGCACCGGGCACCGTCTACCACGGCTTCCTCAGGAACCCAGGCCACGTGCTGCTCGAGCCGGTCCTCGACCACGACGCGACTCCTGAGGAGGTGGGGGCTCTCGTCCTGGCGGTGTGCGAGCGCGCGCAGGCCGAGGTGGACCTCGACGTCCTCTACTCGGCCGTCCTGGACGCCGGCGGGGTCACGGTCCGGATCACGTGCCACGACCCCGGCTTCGCCCCTGCGATCACCGACCTCGTCGAGATGACGCGGTCTTCCGTGCTGTTCGGGGAGGTCGCGCGGATCGGGGTGTCGGGCGGACAGGTCGAGTGGTGGGACGGCCCGTCGCGTCCCGGTGCCCGCGCGCCCTGGGAGGCCGAGTGGGCGGCGGCCGCCGCCGAGCTCGGGTTCGTCCTCCAGGAGCCGGTCGGGTGACCTGAGCGGACCGGAGGGGCCACCGGACCCGGCGGGCCGTGGAAGGATCGTCGCCATGGTCTCCTGGAAGCAGCTCGTCGACGACGCCCCCGACCTCGCCGCGCGCGTCCGTGCCCGCTTCGCGGCGGCCCCCTCGCACGTCCTCGCGACCCGGACGCTCACGGGCTCGCCGCGGGTGAGCGGCACCGAGGTCGGCTTCTGGGAGGACGACGCGTGGATCGGTTCCACCTCGCGCTCCGGCAAGTCCATGGACCTCCTCGTCGACCCACGGTGCGTGCTCCACTCGAACCCCGGCGACGGGTCGAGGGCCGACGGGGACGTCAAGATCGACGGGACCGTCCGCAGCGCCCCGCCGGGCGACCGGCGCCGGGCCGAGGTCCTCGCGGCAGGAGGGGTCGAGGAGCCGTTCCAGCTCTTCTGGCTCGACCTCGACCGGGTCGTGCTCACCACGGTCGAGGGCGACCTGATCCGGGTCGAGACCTGGCGTCCGGGGAGCGGGGTCCACGTCGTCGAGCAGCGGGGGTGAGGCAGGGGCCCGCGGCGTGGAAGGGCCGGGAGGAACGGACCTCTCGTCGACCGCATACGGGACCGATCGGACATGTGCGCAGTTCGACCAGGGCAGGACGGCCGTGCAATGCTGCGTACTTCTGCCCCGAATCTGCGGGGTCCGAGTCCTCTGAGGAGCTGTGATGTCCGGCAACGCCCCCGTGCCTCCGCCGCCCCCGCACTCCGAGCCTGCCCAGCAGCCTCCGGTCTTCCAGCCCAGGTCGCAGCAGCCCGCGACGCCTCCCGCGGCCCCGGTGCCACCGCTCTCCGCGGCGTCCGACCAGCAGGCCACGGCGTACCAGCCGGTGCAGCCCGCGTACGGACAGGACCAGGCGACGGCCTACCCACCGGCGCAGCCCGCGTACCAGCCCCCGGCCTACCAGCAGCAGCCCGCGTACCAGCAGCCCGCCTACCAGGCACCGCCGCCCACGTTCGCCCCGGGCAGCGGCCAGCAGGCCGCCTACCAGGCTCCACCGGCCACCCCGCAGCCCGCCTACGCACCGCAACCCACGGCCCCGCAGTACGCCCAGCCGGCGCCGCAGCAGTACCCGGCCCAGCAGGCGCCGCAGCAGTACGCCGCCCAGCAGGCGCCGCAGCAGTACCAGCAGGCGTACGCCGAGCAGCCCCCGGCAGCGGCCGCCCCGGGTGGCGGCTCGGGCGGGCGACCCGGCAAGCGTGGAGGGCGGCTCAGCCCGGGGTGGATCGCCTTCATCGCGCTCGACGTGATCCTGGTGGGCATCGTGGTCGCGTTCGCGATCAACCTCGCGGGAGGTGCTTCCGGCGAGGCCCCGTCCGAGGGACCGGGCACGTCGGCCGAGGCGCCGGCCGCGACCCCCGACTCCCCGGCCGAGAAGCCGGGCCCGGTCGTGGTCGCGGGGGAGTCGGTCACCACCCCGAGCAGGAACATCACCTGCACGATCGGTGAGCAGGGTGTCTCGTGCGGCATCGCCGAGCTCGCGACCCAGCCCGCACCGGTCGACGGGTGCACGGGCACCACGGGATACCTGGTGACGCTCACGTCGAGCGGCGTCGAGATCCCCTGCGTCCCGACCGCGGACCAGCCCACGAAGGCCGGGGACGACGTGGCCGTGCTCGACTACGACCAGACGAAGACCGTCGGGTCGTTCACGTGCACGAGCTCGAAGACCGGGATGCGCTGCGCCGACGCCGACACCGGCAAGGGGTTCAACGTGGCCAAGGCCGGACTCTCCTCGTTCTGAGAGGGCCGGGCCGTGAAGGCTCGCCCCCTGCCCGACGGCGTCGCGCGCCCGGGTGCGTGACGCACCGGGGCGAGCGGCGCCGTCGGACCTGGTGCGTGCCGTGAGCCGCAGCGCCCGGAACACCTCGCCCCGACCCCGCCTGCGGGGCCGGGGCGACGTGCGTCACCAGATGCGGACGCGCTCGGCCGGGGCGAGGTACAGCGCGTCGGACTCCGACACGTCGTACGCCTCGTAGAACTCGTCGAGGTTGCGCACCACGCCGTTGCAGCGGAACTCGTTGGGCGAGTGCGGGTCGGTCGCGAGACGACGCACGACCTCCTCGTCGCGTCCCTTCGACTGCCACACCTGGGCCCAGCCGAGGAAGACGCGCTCGATGCCCGTCAGCCCGTCGATCACGGGCGCCTCGGACAAGGGGCGGCCCAGCGCGATGCGGTACGCCTTGAGCGCGATCGACAGACCGCCCAGGTCGCCGATGTTCTCACCGATCGTCAGCGCTCCGTTGACGTGCGGGCCGTCGTCGGGCAGCTGGACCGGGCGGAACGCGTCGTACTGGGCGATGAGGGCCTTGGTGCGGACCTCGAACTCGGCCCGGTCCTGCGGCGTCCACCAGTCCTCGAGGCGCCCGTCGCCGTCGTACTTGGAGCCCTGGTCGTCGAACCCGTGCCCGATCTCGTGGCCGATCACGGCCCCGATCCCGCCGTAGTTGACCGCGTCCTCGGCATCCGGGTCGAAGAACGGCGGCTGGAGGATCGCCGCGGGGAAGACGATCTCGTTCATGCCCGGGTTGTAGTACGCGTTGACCGTCTGCGGGGTCATGAACCACTCGTCGCGGTCGAGCGGCTTGCCGATCTTGCCCAGCTCGCGGTCCTGGTCGAACGCGTTGGAGCGGCGCACGTTGCCCAGCAGGTCGTCGGCCTCGATCACGAGCGCCGAGTAGTCGCGCCACGTGACGGGGTACCCGATCTTGGGCGTGAACGCCTCGAGCTTGGCGAGCGCCTTGACCTTGGTCTCCTCGGTCATCCAGTCGAGGCCCTCGATGGACTCGCGGTAGGCCGCGACGAGATACGCGACGAGCTCCTCCATGCGCGCCTTGTGCGCGGGCGGGAAGTGCCGCTCGACGTACACCGCGCCCACGGCCTCGCCCAGGGCGCCCTCGACGAGCGAGACTCCGCGCTTCCAGCGCTCACGGACCTCCTGCGCCCCCGACAGCGTGCGGCCGTAGAAGTCGAAGTTCGCCTCGACCAGCTCGTCCGTGAGGTACGGCGCGCGCGCCGAGACCAGGTGGTAGACCGCCCACAGCTTCCAGTCCTCGACCGGGACCGACTGCCACAGCTCCGCGAAGCCCGTCGCGAAGCCGGGCTCGCGGACCACGAGCGAGTCGAGCGAGCCCGCCGGGGCGGCCAGGGCCAGGGCCCACGCGTGCCAGTCGAAGCCCGGGGCCGCGTCGGCCAGGGCCCGCAGCGTCATGGGGTTGTACGTGAGGTCGGCGTCGCGGTCCCGCACGACGTCCCAGTGGTGTGCCGCGAGCTGCGTCTCGAGGGCGAGCACGCGCTCGGCCGCGTCCTGCGGGGACGCTCCCCACGTGTCCGGCGTGACGCCCGCGAGCGTGAGCATGCGCGCGACGTGCGGCACGTACTTGGCGCGGATCTCGGCGTACTGGTCCTCGCGGTAGTACGCCTCGTCGGGCAGGCCCAACCCACCCTGGTACAGGTAGGCGACGTACTTCTCGGGGTCCTTGGCGTCGTTGTCGACCCAGAACCCGAACGCGCCCGCGCCCCCCGTGCGCTGCAGCGCGCCCAGGGCGCCCGTGAGCTCGGCCTGGCTCGTGGCGGCTGCGAGCAGCGCGAGGTCCGGTGCGAGCGGGCTCACGCCGCGCGCCTCGATCGTGTCGGTGTCCATGAAGCTCGCGAAGAGCGCGCCGATCTGCGCCTGGACGCCCGTGGCGTTCCCGGCCTCGACCGCGGCCGCAGCGTCCTTGATGATCTCGCGCACGTGCTCCTCGGCCTGGTCGTGCAGCGCACGGAACGCGCCGTCCATCGACCGGTCGGCGGGGATCTCGTGCGTCTCGAGCCAGCGGCCGTTGACGTGCCGGTACAGGTCGTCCTGCGGGCGGACGGCGGGATCGAGAGCGGACAGGTCGATGCCGGAGGCCACCGTGCGCGCGGTGTCCGCGGCGGTCAGGTCACCGTCTGCGACGGAGGGTGTGGTCTGTGTCATGCGTCTCAGGTTATGCGAGCAGGGGCGCGAGCGGGGAGCGCATCGGGGATGATGGTCCCATGCGCGTTCACATTGCAGCGGACCACGCGGGGTACGAGCTCAAGGCTCACCTCGTCACGCACCTCGAGAGCTCGGGCCACGACGTCGTGGACCATGGCGCCCACGAGTACGACGCCCTCGACGACTACCCGTCGTTCTGCATCGCGGCCGGCGAGGCCGTCGTCGCGGAGCCGGGCAGCCTGGGCGTCGTGATCGGCGGCTCGGGCAACGGCGAGCAGATCGCCGCCAACAAGGTCGACGGCGTGCGCGCCGCCCTGGCCTGGAACCTCGACACCGCGAGGCTGGCCCGCCAGCACAACGACGCCAACGTCATCTCGGTCGGCGGGCGTCAGCACACGGTCGAGGAGGCGACGTCGTTCGTCGACGCGTTCCTCGCCGAGCCGTTCAGCGGTGACGAGCGCCACCAGCGTCGCATCGACCAGCTCGCGGCCTACGAGGCCTCGCGCCACCAGGCGTGACGTCCGTCCTCCCCGTGCGCGCGGTGGACGGTGCGGCCCGTGCCTGAGGGCCACACCGTCCACCGGCTCGCGCACACGTTCGCCGAGCTCTTCGCGGGGCAGGTCCTGGCCGCCTCGAGCCCGCAGGGCCGGTTCGCGGCCGGGGCCGCGCTGCTCGACGGCGCTCGCCTCGTCGCGGCCCGGGCATGGGGCAAGCAGATGTTCCTGGGCTTCGCGGAACCCTCAGCGCGCCCCGAGGCGCTGAGCGACGACGATCTGCGCTGGCTGCGCGTCCACCTCGGCCTCTACGGGGCCTGGACGTTCGCGGGCGACGGGAGCGCCGCCGTCGTGCACGCGATCGGCGCACCCCGCAAGCGCATCGGCGAGCGGGACTCGGTGCCGGCCGGTCCGCTCGCGTCGCTCCCTGCCGCAGGCGACGACTGGGATCCTCCCGCACCCCGGGGCGCGGTGCGGGTGCGTCTGGTCGGCGAGCACGCGGTCGCGGACCTCACGGGTCCCACGGCCTGCGAGGTCGTCTCGGCGGACGAGGTGCGCGCGGTCGAGGCGCGCCTGGGCCCCGACCCGATCCGGGACGACCCCGCCCCGGCGGGCGGGCCCGACCGCTTCGTGACGGCCGTGCGGCGCTCGCGCACGACCGTCGGGCAGCTCCTCATGAACCAGGACGTCGTCGCGGGGGTGGGCAACATCTACCGCGCCGAGGTGCTGTTCCGCGCGGGCCTGGACCCGCTGACCCCGGGCAAGGACGTGCCCGCCGAGACGCTGCGGGGGATCTGGGACGACCTGGTCGTCCTCATGCGTGACGGCGCGACCACGGGCGCGATCGTCACGACCCGCCCCCAGGACCGCGAGCCCGACGGCGCCACCTCCCCGGGAGCGCCGTCTCGCCCCGGGACGGGGCGAGCGGGGGTGCGCCAGAACACCGACGGCACCGCGGGGGCCGTGCCTGCCGACCAGGCGTTCTACGTCTACCACCGTGACGGGCTGCCGTGCCGCGTGTGCGGGACGCCGGTCCTCATGAAGGACCTCGCGGCGCGCAAGCTCTACTGGTGCCCGACGTGCCAGCGGTGACCCGGGTCCTGGCCGACCGCTGAGTGCGTGGTTCGGCGGCGACTCGCCGGGCGTGTCGCCGCCGAACCACGCACTCGGCGCGGGACCCGTCAGAACACCCAGCTCGAGACGGGCGCCACGGGCCAGCCGAACGCGGCGCTCGCCGCGGCGAGGGCGCCCGGACGGTGCTCGGACACGAGCCCTGCCGTCGCGAGCGAGGCCAGCGAGACCCCGCCCAGGAACGCCGAGCCCAGCTCGCGCACGTCGAGCGACACGTCGGCCGGGTCCTCGGTGCGCTCGCACGTCGCCTCGCCGAACGCCGTGGCCCGCAGCCGCCAGTGGCCGGCGTTCTCCGGGATGCGCTCGTCGCTCACGCGCAGCACCACGTCGGCGTCCCCCGCGTAGCGCCGACCCGCGAGGGCCACGGGGACGTCGAGCACGCGGACCCACAGGTTGTCCGCTACCCGCCCCGCGGCGGCTCGCGGGTTCACGAGCAGGTGCGTGACGACGTCGTCCACAGGGATCATGAACGGCTCGACCTCGCTCGTCAGGTCGAGGTCCGTCAGGACGCCCCACAGGGAGCGCGCGGCCGCGGCGTCGAGCGCCACGACCTCGCCCGTGCTGACCGTGCCGCGCGGACCGGTGGTCTCCCACGACACCTTGCGGCGGAACGTCGCGTAGCCGCGCGGCTCACCGTCGCGCTCGACGACCACGATGCGCTGCGACTCGCGGCCACGACGGAACGCCGCCGGGTCGGACCACCAGGCCTCCTGGAGCTCGGGCGACTCACGCGTGACCCAGCCGGGCCGGTTGACGCCCGTGCCGTGCCCACCCGGGTCCGCGCCCGCCGCCCGGTGCAGCGAGTCGACGAGCTCGCCGTGGCGCGCCCGGTCGGCCTTCTCGATACGGACCGTGTGCTCGTCGGCTCCCTCGACGTCGCGCAGTGCCGCGCCCCGGGGGATCGTCAGGCGCAGGTCCTGCGCGGCCTGGCCGTAGCCGAACCGGCCGTAGATGGCGGCCTCGGCCGCGAAGAGCGCCGAGACGGGCTCGCCCGCGGCCCGGGCCTGCTCGAAGTGGACGTCGATCATGGCGCTCAGGATGCCGCGACGCCGGTGCTGCGGGTGCACGCCCACCCACGTCAGACCGCTCACGGGCAGCGTCGCGCCCGGCACGGGGAACTCGGCGAACGGGTACGAGGCGTGCATGGCCGCGAGCTCGCTCACGGTCGGCACGGCGCCGTCGAGCGGCACCGCGTCGGCGTCCTGGTGCTCGCTCACCACCCCGAAGGTCCGGGACCAGGTGAGGGGCAACGGGTGCTGGACCTGCTCGTCGAGGTCGATCTCCGACGGGAAGGCCCAGGTGTCGACGTCGAGGACGGCGCGCTTGTCCGCCTCGGTCAGCGGAGTCAGGCGATAGCCGGCGGGCAGGGGGTGGGGGGAGCGTTCGGTCATGCCCTCATCCTGCTGGGCTGGTGGGGCCGAGGCCAGAGGAATAGTGCCGCCGAGAAGTGAGTAGATGCCCGTGATCTGCCCGAATCGGGGGCGTCAACTCACTTCTCGGCGGAGCGGGGACGAGCGCGGGTACGCTCGCCCGGTGAACCAGGCGCGCGAGCAGGAGCGGGGGGCCGGACGGTCGGCGGGCGCGGAGGACGCCCGCCAGGAGTACGCCGACGCCGTCCTGGCCCTCGTCGAGTCGATCCCGCCCGGGCGGGCCATGACGTACGGGCTCGTCGCGGAGATCGTCGCGGAGACCCTCGGGCGGGGCGGCCCGCGGCAGGTGGGGCAGGTGCTCGCGACGTCCGACGGCGACGGGCCCAGCGGTGAGGGACTGCCGTGGTGGCGGGTCGTCAACGCGGCCGGCTCGCCCCCTGCGCACCACCTGAGCACGGCCCTGGCGAACCTGCGGGCCGAGGGCTGCCCGCTGCGCCCGGGCGGCGAGCGCGTGGACCTGCGGAGGGCGGTCTGGTTCCCGGAGCCGGCCCCGGAGCGCTGAGTGCGGAGCAGCTGTCGTGACCCGCGACCGGGCGCGACAGCTGCTCCGCACTCAACGGCTCGTCAGGCCGCGCGTCCGGCTCAGCGGCCCGGTACCGGGGTGAGCAGTCCTGCGACGGTGCGCACCGCCGTCGGGTCCCCCTGGACCAGGAGCGTCGTGACGGCCGTCGCGCGCCACGCCTCGAGGTCGCGCGCGATCTTGGCCGCGGGCCCGACGAGGGCCACGTCCTCGACCAGGGCCGTAGGAACCGCCGCGACGGCCTCGGCCTTGCGTCCCGCGAGGTAGTGCGCCTGGATCTCGTCGCACGCGTCCGAGTACCCGAGCCGGTCGAGCGCGTCGCGGTGGAAGTTCGCGCCCTTGGCGCCCATGCCGCCCACGTAGAGCGCGATGAAGGGCCGTACCTTGTCGGCGGCCTGCTCGACGTCGTCCGCCACCACGACCGGGACGGTCGCCGAGACCTCGAAGTCGGCCGCGGGGGACCGTTCGGCCGAGCGCTTCGCGAAGCCGTCGTCGAGCAGCCCGCGGAACATCGCGTCCATGCGGGGGCTGTAGAACAGGGGCAGCCAGCCGTCGGCCACCTCGGCCGCGAGCGCGACGTTCTTGGGTCCCTCGGCCGCGAGGTGGATCGGGATCTCGGTCCGCAGCGGGTGGACCGTCGAGCGCAGCGCCTTGCCGAGACCCGTGGTGCCCTCGCCCGTGAGGGGGAGCTGGTAGAACTGGCCGTCGTAGGTCACGGGGCCCTGGCGGGCGATCACCTCGCGCACGATCTCGACGTACTCGCGCGTGCGGGCCAGCGGCCGGGGGTAGGGCTGGCCGTACCAGCCCTCGACGACCTGCGGACCCGAGACGCCCAGCCCGAGGATCGCCCGGCCACCCGAGAGGTGGTCGAGCGTCAGGGCGGCCATGGCGGTCGCGGTGGGGGTGCGCGCGGACATCTGCGCGACCGCGGTGCCGAGCCGGATGCGCGAGGTGTGCGAGCCCCACCAGGCGAGGGGCGTGAACGCGTCGGACCCGTAGGCCTCCGCGGTCCAGACGGAGTCGACCCCGAGGCGGTCCGCGGCGACGACCGCCTCCTGGATCCCGGGTGGGGGACCGGCCGACCAGTAGCCGGTGTGGATGCCGATGCGCATGCGTTCTCCTCGTGTGTTCCTCGGCGCTGAGGTGCGGACGGGTCCGCGTGCCCGACGTGCGTCGAGCGGCGGTTCCCAGGACCGAGAGTCCTAGGAACCGCCGCTCAATCTACCGTGCCGATCGAGATGCCGATCGAGAGTGCCGATCCCGACGGCGCCGGGCCGCCGCCGGGTGCTTCCCGCGCGGTGCGCGGCGGGCCGCGGTGGTCAGGCGTGCCGTGCCCGGTCCGCGAGCGAGGTGAGGAGCGCCGCCCCGGCCGCGGCGTCGTCGACCGTCACGACGAGCACGCGTCCGCCCGTGCGCCGGACCTCCAGGCCCGGCCCCTTGCGGACCACGATGCCCACGCGGCCCCCGCGTCCCGCGCGCCAGCCCCAGCCGCCGAACTCGCGGAACGGGTCGACCATGACCTCGCGCGCGCCCTCGACCTCGTCGAGCGGCACGAAGGTCCGCGGCAGCCCGAGCGCCGAGCGGACCTCGAGCCCCGAGTCGTCGACCGTCACGGTCCACGACATCATCGAGGCCATGACCAGCCCTAGGACCACGGGGAGCAGGATCATCCACCACAGGCCCGTGACCACGACGAGGACGAGCGTGCCGACCACGGCGGCTCCGGCGACGGCCATGCCCGGCCCGCCGCGGGACGTGCGGATCCAGGCGGCACGCTCGCCCTCGCCCAGCGGGGCGCGGGGGTCGGCCGGAGAGACCGGTCCCACGGCGGGCAGGCGGGCGTCGCGCGGTGCGACGAGCCCGGCCAGGACACCCACCAGGAGGCCCGCGCCGAGGGCCACCGCGATGGCCGCGCCCACGTCGGCGGCCTGTGCGGCGTCGTCGAGCCCGCGCTGCACCCAGAGCGTGCCGAGCAGCGTCGCGCCCAGGAACGTCGCTGTCCCCGCGCTCACCCCCACGGCCATCCTGCGGTTCGACGCGGACTGGCCGAAGAACCAGCCGACGAGCCAGAAGCCCACCGCGAGGACCGCGCCGATCGTGAGCGGGACCGCGGCGCTCGCCGCGAGCGACCCGAACCCGTCGACGTTCCCGGCGGCGTCCCAGTGCGTCGCGACCGGGTCGGGCAGGTCGTCGCGCCACGAGAACGCGACCGCGGCGCTCGCGGCCAGGACCGCGAGGGGCAGCACGAGCCCCAGGAGCGTGGTGGACAGCCGGTGCGGTGCGGGGGTCCGGCGGCGGGTGCCGGTCGGGGTGGTGGTCATCGCAGTGCCTCCTTGAGCAGGGCGAGGGTGGTCTCGGGGGGCAGGGAGAGGGCGTGGCTCTCCCGCACGACGGCGTCGATCGCCGCTCGCAGGTTCGTGTAGTCGTGCGCGGCCTGGGCCGTGACGACGGCGCCACGACCGCGGCGCAGGTCGACGAGGCCCTCGTCGCGCAGGTCCTGGTAGGCGCGGAGCACGGTGTGGACGTTGAGGTCGAGCGAGGCCGCGAGGTCGCGGGCCGCGGGGAGCCGCTCGCCCGGGCGCACGGTGCCCGCAGCGACCGCGAGCCGCACCTGGGCCGCGAGCTGCGCGAAGAGCGGCTCGCCGGCGGTGGGGTCGATGCGGAAGATCATGGCGCCATACTACTAGTTGTTACTGTGCAACTAGAACAATGAGGGTCGACGAGAGGGGCGACGCGCACGGCGTCGCCCCTCTCGTGGAGCGACCCTCAGATCACGTACTCGATGAGCAGCGACGGGTCCTCGACGGGCTCGGCGGCCGGCGGCACGGCCGGGTGGGGGATGCGGTTGCGCGCGGGGACCCCCACGGCGACGGCGCCGGCCGGCACGTCCTTGACGACCACGGCGTTGGCCCCGACCTGGACGTCGTCCCCGACCCAGACCGGTCCGAGGATCTTGGCCCCGGCCCCCACGACGACCCGGTCGCCCAACGTCGGGTGACGCTTGCCGCGCTTCATCGACCGCCCGCCCAGGGTGGACCCGTGGAAGAGCAGCACGTCGTCGCCCACGACGGCGGTCTCCCCGATGACCACGCCCATGCCGTGGTCGATGAACAGCCGCCGTCCGATCTTGGCGCCCGGGTGGATCTCCACGCCCGTGGCCGCCCGTGCGATCTGGGCGATGACGCGCGCGGGCAGGCGCAGGGCCGGCTCGCGCCACATGCGGTGCGTGAGCCGGTAGGTCCACACCGCGTGCAGACCGGGGTAGACGAGCGCGACCTCGAGGCCGTTGCGCGCCGCGGGATCGCGGTGGCGGGCGGCCTCGAGGTCCTCCCTGAGAACCCTCAGGAAGCGTCGCAGGGGACTGGGGGGCCTCATCAGTCCAGCAGGTCGGCGTACAGCACGGAGGTCAGGTAGCGCTCGCCGAACGACGGGATGATCACGACGATCAGCTTGCCCGCGTTCTCGGGGCGCTCCGCGAGGCGCAGCGCTGCGGCGATCGCGGCACCGGACGAGATGCCCACGAGCAGGCCCTCCTCCTTGGCGGCGCGACGCGCGTACTCGACCGCGGTCTCGGCGTTGACGTCGATGACCTCGTCGTACACGGTCGTGTCGAGGATCTCCGGCACGAAGTTGGCGCCGATGCCCTGGATCTTGTGCGGGCCGGGGGCGCCGCCGTTGAGGATCGCGGACTCCTCGGGCTCGACCGCGACGATCTGCACGCCGGGCTTGCGCTCCTTGAGGACCTGACCGACGCCCGTGATGGTGCCGCCCGTGCCGATGCCGGCGACGAGGATGTCGACCTCGCCGTCCGTGTCGGCCCAGATCTCCTCGGCCGTCGTGGCGCGGTGGATCGCGGGGTTGGCCTCGTTGGCGAACTGGCGGGCGAGGATGGCGCCCTCGCGCTCGGCCACGATCTCGTCGGCCTTGTTGACGGCGCCCTTCATGCCTTCGGAGCCCGGCGTGAGGATGAGCTCGGCCCCGAACGCGCGCAGCAGGGCGCGACGCTCCTTCGACATGGTCTCGGGCATCGTCAGGACGACGTCGTAGCCGCGGGCCGCGCCGACCATGGCCAGGGCGATGCCCGTGTTGCCGGAGGTCGCCTCGACGATGGTGCCGCCCGGCTTGAGGTCGCCCGACGCCTCTGCGGCGTCGATGATGGCCACGCCGATGCGGTCCTTGACCGAGCTGGCCGGGTTGTAGAACTCGAGCTTGCCCACGACCGTGGCGCCGAGGCCCTCGGTGAGCTTGTTCAGGCGGACGAGGGGCGTGTTGCCGACGAGCTTGGTGACGTCGTCGTAGATGCGTGCCATGACTTCCTCTTCATCGTTGGTGGCCTGCGGCGGAGGACCGGGGCCGAGGGGGGATCAGCGGGAGCTGTGCGGGGGGCGGCGGGGCTGCACCAGGGCAGGGGACGCGCCACGGAGGGCCTGTCGTCGGGTGGAGCGCCGCCTGCGGGGGGAGGGGGCGCTCTAGCGACAGGTGCGACACGGACAACAGGACCGGGAGTGCGCGGGGGTGCTCACCGCGCGGGAGGAGGTGGCGTGACACGTGGTCATGATCGCCCTCCTCGCCCTGTGCTGCCATCGCTCGCAGTCGCCGTCCGCGGCCTTGTCGGCGCGGTGCCCTGCGAAGTCCTGGTGTCTGGCCCGAGGCTATCGGCCCCCGCACCGCGCTGCAATGCTGTCTCATCGGTTCGACCGGGGAGAGGGTGTGCCGCGCGGGCCCGCGGGGGAGGGGGAACGACGACGGCGGCCCGAGGATCCTCGGGCCGCCGTCGTGTCGTGCTGGAGCGGATGACGGGAATCGAACCCGCGTGATCAGTTTGGAAGACTGAGGCTCTACCATTGAGCTACATCCGCGCAGAAGAACGCCCGCCGTGGTGGCGAGGTCTGCGGCGCTACCTTAGCAAAGGTCGGGCCGGTCGCGGGACTCGGTGCTCGTGAGCGTGCTCTCGCTGGTCAGTGCGGTGACCTGCCGGGCAGGGGTGGCGCTCGCCCCTCCTCGGGACCCCGTACACTTGGCCGTTGCCGGTGCTGCGCGGCGGGTCTGCCCGACGTGACGCACCGGAGGCCGTCGTCGCACGACGGCACGTTCGGGGTGTGGCGCAGGTTGGTAGCGCGTCCGCTTTGGGAGCGGAAGGTCGCAGGTTCAAATCCTGTCACCCCGACATGTGACGAAGGCCCGGAACCTCGACGGTTCCGGGCCTTCGTCGTGGGGGCGGCCGCGGAGCCCCGTCCGTCCTGGGCGGCTCGGACCACCTGGATCGCGGTGTCGACGGTCGTCTCGAACCCGTAGCCGTCGCCGCCTCGCACCTCGACGGGGTCGGTGCCGGTCGCGAGCGGTGCGACGCCGGCCCAGACGCCCGTCCCGGCGGCCCTCGACAGCGTGACGAGAAGACGGTCCTCGCCCCCGCCTCGGCGCAGGACCGGGCGCCTCGTCACCTCCCGGTGGACGACCCGCGGCGCGGGTCCGCAGTGTCGCGGACCGAGCGTCTCTCAAACCCGACCAGGCGGCTCTGATCGCGCCTGCAACGGATGCTGTGCGCTGCAGCAATCTGACAAACCGTATCAATCTGTCTTATGGGATGAGACGGTCGGGTGGTTTTGGTCGTTTTGTCAGGCGCGGCCATGCGTAAATCGTTAGCGTTCCTCCCATATCGGCCCAGCCGATTGCCGCCGAGTCAGCGTCGCCGCGGCGAGCCATCCACGCCCTCGGGCGTCACTTGGTATCGAAGCGGAGAACACCTGTGACACTGCTGCACGGCACGAGACCCAGCCCTCACCAGGCCGGTCGTCCACCGGCTCCCCATGACCGGTCGGGTCGCCCGGTCCACGGGGACGCGACCCCCTCCCCGGAACCCGACCGGCTCCCCGCCCCGCCGACGCGCCCGCCGACCGGGGCCCACCACCTGCTGCCCTCGCCGCCCGCCGACGAGGACGTCTACCAGGACCTCGCGCGCGTCCAGCGCTGGGTCCAGCCCGTGGGGGTCGTCGCGACGCTCCCGATCCTCGTCGCGGTGTGCGTCTTCGCAGCGCGCTCGCCGTGGCTGTGGTGGCTCTACCTCACGGTCGGGCTGACGCTCGTGAGCATCACGCTGTGGCTCCTGACGGGGACCGCCAGAGGACGCGTCACGCGTGACTCGCACGAGCGGAAGATCGCCGCCTGGGCGCCCGGGACCCCTCCGAGCATCGACGTCTACCTGCCCGTGTGCGGCGAGGCCGGCGACGTCCTCGACAACACCTTCGGTCACGTCGCGCGGCTCGAGTGGCCCGGCGTGGTCGAGGTGTGGGTGCTCGACGACGGCGCCGACCCCCGGGTCGCAGCCCTGGCCGAGCGCCACGGCTTCCGCTACCGGGTCCGGCCCGACCGTGGGCACCTCAAGAAGGCCGGGAATCTGCGGTCGGCCTACGCGGTGACCGAGGGTGACGTGATCGCGATCTTCGACGCCGACTTCTGCCCGCGACCCGACTTCCTGCACCACCTGGTCCCGTACCTGGACGACCCGGCCGTCGGCATCGTCCAGAGCCCGCAGGACTTCGACACCGACGAGCGCATGGGGTGGCTCCAGCGGACGGCGGGCGCGACCCAGGAGATCTTCTACCGCTGGGTCCAGCCGTCGCGCGACCGCTACGGGGCCACGGTCTGCTGCGGCACCAACGCCCTGTACCGGCGCTCGGCGCTCGACACGATCGGCGGGTTCCCCGAGATCGACCACAGCGAGGACATGTACACCGGGATCGGGCTGCTGCGCACGGGCTTCGTGACCCGCTTCGTCCCGGTCCGTCTGGCGCGCGGGCTGTGCCCTGACGAGCTCGGTCCGTTCCTGACCCAGCAGTACCGCTGGGCCAACGGTTCGGTGGCCCTCGTCGCGGACGGGGCGAAGGCCAGGGCGGGTCTCGACCGACGCCAACGTCTCGCGGTGTGGGCAGGCTTCGTCTACTACTCCGAGACGGCGTTGTTCGCGCTCAACCTGTACGTGCCCTCGGTCGTCATGTGCTTCTGGTACCCCGAGCAGGTCAGCCCGACCAGCTTCCTGGTCTTCCTCCCGAGCCTGTGGGTGCTCCTCGTCCTGTACCCGGTGGTCCACCGGACCCGGTGGCGGCCCGAGGTCCTGCGGGTCCAGCTCGCCCAGAGCTTCAGCCACCTCGTGGTGCTGGGGCACGCCGTGACCGGACATCACGCGGGCTGGGTCCCGACAGGTGGCAAGGGGTCGTCGAGCGCCCTCGCGCGGACCATCTCGCGCGTCATGGTGGCGACGCTCCTCGTCGGGACCCTCACGTGGACCGTGGGGATCGCCCGGGGGGTCGCCGCGCACGGCGTCGACAGCTACTGGGCCATGATCGTGCTCGCGGCCTTCTACGCCTACGTCTCGGTGCCGCTCGTCGTCGCCGGACTCCAGGTGCTGGGGGCGCGTCGGGCCTCGGCCGCCCCCGTGGAGCTCGTGAGGACGACCCTCGCGGGTGCGCAGGACTCCGCCCCTGCCTCGGCCGTCGCGACGCAGGTGCAGGCATGACGGCGCCGAGCGGTCGCGCCGGGCAGGACGACGCGTCCCCCGAGAGCGACCGCGCGGTCGTCCCCGCGGCGACGACCGGGTCGCCCCGGGCGCACAGCTCCCTGCGGTGGCCCGCGGTCGTGGCCCTCACGGCGGCCCTGGCGTTCGCCGGGCTCGTCGCGGCCGGTGTCTTCGACCCCATGATCGCGGCGCTGTGAGCGCGCGGACCGGGCGGGAGCGGCCCGGCTTCCGGGGGGACGTCGAGGGCCTGCGCGCGCTCGCCGTCGTGCTCGTCCTGCTCTTCCACGCGCAGGTGCCGGGCGTGCTCGGCGGGTACGTGGGAGTCGACGTCTTCTTCGCGATCTCGGGCTTCCTCATCACGGGGATCCTGCTGCGCCAGCTCGCGTCGACGGGGCGGATCGCGCTGCCCGCGTTCTTCGCGGGCCGTGCTCGCCGCATCCTGCCCGCCGCGTCCGTGGTCCTGGCCGGGACGGCGCTCGCGGCCTGGCTCGTGCTGCCGCCGCTGCGGGCGCGCGACACCATGGTCGACGTCGTCGCGAGCGCGCTCCAGGTCGCGAACCTGCGCTTCATCGCGCAGGAGACCGACTACATGGCGGCCGCAGCGGCGCCGAGCCCCGTGCTGCACTACTGGTCGCTCGCGGTCGAGGAGCAGTTCTACGTCGTGGTGCCGTTGCTGCTCGCGCTCGTGGGAGCGGTCGCGTCGCGCACGCGTCGCAGCCCGGTGCCCGCGGCGGTCGCCGTGCTGGCGGTCGGCACGGTCGCGTCGTTCGTCGTCTCGCTCGCGCTGACGTCGAGCGACCCCGCGGTGGCGTACATGTCGCCGCTCACGCGGGCGTGGCAGTTCGGGCTGGGCGGTCTCCTGGCGGCTGCTCTGCTCCGCAGGCCCGACGGCGTCGCTCCCCTCGCGGTGGGCGACGTCGTCCCGGCGCGTGGTCGTCTCGTCCTGAGGCGCGTCGCGTGGACCCTGACCGGGTGGGCCGGGCTCGGCGTCGTGGTGTGGTCGGCTCTGGCCTACGACGAGTCGACGCCCTTCCCGGGGACGGCGGCTGCCTGGCCGACCCTCGGGACGGTCGCGGTCCTGGCGGTCCCCGCTGCGGTCCGGACGGCCCGGGGGAGCGTGGGCCACCTGCTCGCGCTGGCGCCGGTCCGGGCGGTCGGGCGGTTGTCCTTCGCCTGGTACCTCGTCCACTGGCCCGTCCTCGTCCTGGCCGACGCCGCGTGGGGGCCGCTCACGTGGCCCCAGCGTGTGGTCCTGACGATCGGTGCGGGGGGCGTGGCCTGGCTCGTCCTGCAGGGGGTCGAGTCTCCGTTGCGGCGCTCGCACGTCGTGGCGCTGCGGCCCTCTGCCAGCTACTCGGTGGGCTTCACGGGGGTCGTGCTCGCCCTGACGGCGAGCCTCGGGGCGGGCTCGGCCGTGTACGCGGACCTGGAGGGGGAGGAGGTCGCGTCCGCTCAGGTGAGGCTCGACACGATCTTCGAACCGGCCGCGCTCGCGCGGACGGGGGGCCCGGTGACGCCCGGGCTGACGCA
Organism: Oerskovia jenensis; assembly: GCF_016907235.1. NCBI lineage: Bacteria > Bacillati > Actinomycetota > Actinomycetes > Micrococcales > Cellulomonadaceae > Oerskovia > Oerskovia jenensis. The sequence continues at coordinate 912,425 of NZ_JAFBBO010000001.1, read as the reverse complement.
GGCCGCGCTCGACGCCCCGCCCGCGGAGACCCCGTGCCTGGGGTCGCTGAGCCTGAGCTCGACGAACTGGCCGGCCGAGTGCGTCGTCGGGCCGGCCGACGGGCGTGCGGTCGTGCTGTTCGGCGACTCGAAGGCGTTCCAGTGGAGCGGGGCGCTGCGCGACATCGCGCTCGCGCAGGGGTGGCGCCTGTCGATCGTGACCAAGGGCGGCTGCACCCCGGCCGACCTGCCGCAGGAGATGCTCGACGAGTCGCAGCACTGCGAGACGTGGCGTGACGCGCAGATCGACCGGATCGCCGATCGCGCCGACGTCGTGATCGTGGGGTCGAGCGCCGCGTACTTCGAGGGCGCGGAGGGCGCCGACCGACGAGAGCGCGCCTGGGCGAGCACCCTCGGGCGGTTCGCCGCCGCGGGAGTGCCCGTGGTCTACCTGCGAGACACGCCCACGCCCGTGACCGACGTCCCGAGCTGTGTCTCGGGGGCGCTCGACGACTGGGACGCGTGCTCGTTCTCGCGCGCCGAGGCGCTGCCGACCGACCCGTTGCTCGTCGACGTGGCGCTCGGTGACGTGCCGGGGGTCGAGGTCGTCGACGTCTCGGGGGTCGTGTGCGCGCAGGCGGACCGGTGCCCGGCCGTCCTGGGCGGGCTCCTGCTGTACCGCGACGGCAGCCACCTCACGGCCACCGCCGTCCAGGCGCTGCGCCCCGAGCTCGAACGTCGGCTGGTCGAGACGAGCGCGCTCGGGGGCTGACCGCAGCAGGACGACCTGGGCGGGACGTCGGTGCCGGAGCGGCGCCGACGTCCCGCCCGGTCCGCCGTCCTCGCACCGGGCGCGCCTGCGCCCACGAGGTGTGGCGTACCATGGACGGGTTGTCCGTGCGCCCTTTCCGGTGGACGCCCTCCGGGGCTCCCGCCGCACCGCTCGAGGCGACGCGATCGACCAGGCGCCCGGCGCCTGCCACCGATCGATGAACGTTCGAACAGGTCCCGCTGCAACCGGCGGGACGAGCACGCACCCCGTTGCCGCACGTCGGCTCCCCGATCAGTTGGAGATCATCGAAGTGAAGAGCGCCGTCGAGACCCTGGACCCCACCAAGGTCAAGTTGACCGTCGAGGTGGAGTACGACGAGCTCAAGCCGAGCATCGACCACGCCTACAAGCACATCGCGGAGCAGGTGAACGTCCCCGGCTTCCGCAAGGGCAAGATCCCCGCGCGCATCATCGACCAGCGCGTCGGTCGTGCTGCCGTGCTCGAGCACGCCATCAACGACGGCCTCTCCGGCTTCTACCGCCAGGCCGTCAACGAGACGGGCATCCGCCCGCTCGGCCAGCCCGACGTCGAGGTGACCGAGGTCCCGCTCGACGCCGAGGGTGCGCTGCACTTCACGGCCACGGTCGAGGTCCGCCCGGAGATCGAGATCCCCGCGCTCGACACCGTGAAGCTCACGGTCGAGGCCGCCGAGGTCTCCGCCGACGACATCGCCGAGCGCCTCGACGCGCTGCGCGAGCGTTTCGGCACGCTGGTCGGCGTCGACCGCCCCGCCGCCGAGGGCGACTTCGTCGTCATCGACCTCAAGGCCGTCATCGGCGACGAGGAGATCGACTCGGTCTCGGGCATCAGCTACCAGATCGGCTCGGGCAACATGCTCGAGGGCCTCGACGAGGCGCTGACCGGCCTCTCGGCCGGCGAGACGACCACCTTCAAGGCGCCGCTCGCGGGTGGCGACCACGAGGGCAAGGAGTCTGAGGTCACCGTCACGGCCACCTCGGTCAAGCAGCGCGACCTGCCCGAGGCCGACAACGAGTTCGCCGAGCTCGCGTCCGAGTTCGACACGATCGAGGAGCTCAAGGCGGACCTGCGCGAGCAGGTCGCGAGCATCAAGACCTCGAACCAGGCCGTCGAGGCCCGCGACGCCCTCGTCAAGTACCTCGTCGAGAACACCGAGATCCCCGTGCCCGAGGGCGCTGTCGAGGCCGAGGTGCACCGTCACCTCGAGTCCGAGGGTCGTCTCGAGGACGACGCGCACCGTGCCGAGGTCGTGGTCGACGCGACCAACGCGCTCAAGAACCAGATCCTGCTCGACACCCTCGCGGAGCAGCTCGAGATCAAGGTCGCCCAGAACGAGCTCCTGGACTACCTGGTCAACGCCTCGCGCCAGTACGGTATGGACCCGAACCAGTTCATCCAGTCGCTCGACCAGGGCGGCCAGATCCCCGCCATGGTCGGCGAGGTCGCCCGCTCGAAGTCCCTCGCCGTGGCCCTGCGCCAGGTCGAGGTCAAGGACTCCGAGGGCAACGTCGTGGACCTGAGCGAGTTCATCGGCTCGGACGAGGAGGACGCTGCCGCTGACGCAGCGGCCGCCGCCGCGGGCGAGGACGTCACCGGCATCACCGACGAAGACGGTATCGAGGTCGTCTCCGAGGACGAGGCGCCCGCCGACAAGGCCTGACCTCCCGGTCACGGCACCGTCCAGCGAGCCCGACGACGGCCCCCACCTCCCTGCGGAGGTGGGGGCCGTCGCGCATGGCCGAGGGAGCGTCGCACCGCACGGAGCGCGCCCGTCGCGTCCGGCGGGGTCGACGCGACGGCCCAGCGCGACCTGCGGCCACGGGGCCCGGGAAGTGTCGGTGAGCGACGCCGTCGGGCAGCCTGGGCGCCCTTCCTGCGCCCACAGCGAAAACCCCGGATATCGGGACGGTTTCCGCTCCCCGCCCGCGTTAGGGTCACAGCAACGGTGAGTCCGTCCAGACGGAGGAACCGACCAGCCGCGACGTTCGAGCGTCGCGAGCGACAGAGGGATCGACGAAGGAGATGGACGTGAGCGATCAGTTTCCGGTGGCACGAGGCGAGGGGCCGGGGCTCGGCCTGAACGACTCCATCTACAACCGGCTGCTCAAGGAGCGCATCATCTGGTTGGGCTCGGAGGTGCGCGACGAGAACGCGAACGCCATCTGCGCCCAGATGATGCTGCTCGCGGCCGAGGACCCAGAGAAGGACATCTGGCTCTACATCAACTCGCCGGGCGGGTCGATCACGGCCGGCATGGCGATCTACGACACCATGCAGTACATCCAGCCCGACGTCGCGACCATCGCGATGGGCATGGCCGCCTCGATGGGGCAGTTCCTGCTCTCCTCGGGCACCAAGGGCAAGCGCTACGCGACGCCCCACGCCCGCGTCATGATGCACCAGCCCTCGGGCGGCATCGGTGGTACGGCGACGGACGTCCGCATCAACGCGCAGCTCATCATGCACATGAAGAAGGTGCTCTCCGAGCTCACGGCCGAGCAGACCGGTCAGCCGCTCGAGAAGATCCTCAAGGACAACGACCGTGACAGCTGGTTCACGGCGCCCGAAGCCCTCGAGTACGGCTTCATCGACCACGTCGTGACGAACGCTTCGTCGGTGACGGGTGGCGGCGGCACGGCGAGCAGCTGAGCTCACCGACGCCCCGGCCCCCCACCCACGATCCCACCCGAGGAGACACCTTGAGCTACGCAAGCCAGGAATCCCAGTACATCTCGACCGCTCAGCGCCTCGCGGGCGCGGGCGCCGGCGGCGGCATCGCCCTCCCGCACGGCGCGCCGTCCTCGCGCTACGTGCTCCCGCAGTTCGAGGAGCGCACGGCCTACGGCTTCAAGCGCCAGGACCCGTACACCAAGCTGTTCGAGGACCGCATCATCTTCCTGGGCGTCCAGGTCGACGACGCGTCCGCGGACGACGTCATGGCCCAGCTCCTCGTCCTGGAGAGCCAGGACCCGGACCGCGACATCATCCTGTACATCAACTCGCCCGGTGGCTCGTTCACGGCCATGACGGCGCTGTACGACACCATGCAGTACATCAAGCCGCAGATCCAGACCGTGTGCCTGGGACAGGCGGCCTCCGCCGCGGCCGTGCTGCTCGCGGCCGGCCAGCCCGGCAAGCGTCTCGCGCTCCCCAACGCCCGCGTGCTGATCCACCAGCCCGCGATGGAGGGTGGCGGCTACGCGCAGGCGTCGGACATCGAGATCCACGCGAACGAGCTCATCCGCATGCGTGAGTGGCTCGAGGACACCCTGGCCATGCACTCGGGGCGCGACGTCGCCCAGGTGCGCGAGGACATCGAGCGCGACAAGATCCTCACGGCCAAGCAGGCCAAGGAGTACGGCCTGGTCGACCAGGTCCTGGAGAGCCGCAAGCCGGTCATCCAGAACAAGCCCTGATCTCGACATTTCCCCCCGACCCACCGGGGTGCCCGGCTGACAACGGGCCCCCGGTGGTGTGCAATGGTGGTAGGTCGGCACGTGTCGTCCCAGATCGCGGGGGCCTCAGTCCCAGCGCAAGAGCAAGACCGAGGCTAGGAGGCTCGTAGTGGCTCGGATCGGAGATGGTGCAGACCTGCTGAAGTGTTCCTTCTGCGGTAAGTCCCAGAAGCAGGTCAAGAAGCTCATCGCGGGCCCCGGCGTGTACATCTGCGACGAGTGCATCGAGCTCTGCAACGAGATCATCGAGGAAGAGCTGTCGGAAGCGGCCGAGCTCGGGCTCGTGGAGCTCCCCAAGCCGCGGGAGATCTTCGACTTCCTCGAGCAGTACATCATCGGGCAGGACGCCGCCAAGCGGGCGCTGGCCGTCGCGGTGTACAACCACTACAAGCGGATCCAGGCCGGGGAGCACGCACGCCCCTCGGACGACTCGCAGGTGGAGATCGCCAAGTCGAACATCCTGCTGATCGGCCCCACGGGCACCGGCAAGACGTACCTGGCCCAGACGCTCGCGAAGATGCTCAACGTGCCGTTCGCGATCGCGGACGCCACGGCGCTCACGGAGGCGGGGTACGTCGGCGAGGACGTCGAGAACATCCTCCTCAAGCTCATCCAGGCCGCGGACTACGACGTCAAGAAGGCCGAGACGGGCATCATCTACATCGACGAGGTCGACAAGGTCGCCCGCAAGTCGGAGAACCCCTCGATCACGCGAGACGTGTCCGGCGAGGGAGTGCAGCAGGCCCTGCTGAAGATCATCGAGGGCACCACGGCCTCGGTGCCGCCGCAGGGCGGGCGCAAGCACCCCCACCAGGAGTTCATCCAGATCGACACGACCAACGTCCTGTTCATCGTGGCCGGGGCGTTCGCAGGGCTCGACGAGATCGTGGCGACCCGTTCGCGCAAGCGCGGCGTCGGCTTCGGCGCCCCCATGGACACGCACGAGGAGGCGGACCTCTTCGCCGAGGTGCGTCCCGAGGACCTGCAGAAGTACGGCCTCATCCCCGAGTTCATCGGCCGCCTGCCCATCATCACGTCGGTCGCGAAGCTCGACCAGGAGGCGCTGGTGCGCATCCTGACGGAGCCGCGCAACGCCCTGGTCAAGCAGTACCAGCGCATGTTCCAGATCGACGGCGTCGAGCTCGAGTTCGAGGACGACGCGATCAGCGCCATCGCCGACCAGGCGCTGCTGCGTGGCACGGGTGCTCGTGGGCTCCGCGCCATCATGGAGGAGGTCCTCCAGCAGGCCATGTTCGACGTCCCGAGCCGGGACGACGTCGAGCGCGTGGTCATCACGCGCGAGGCCGTGCTGGACAACGTCAACCCGACGCTCGTCCCGCGCACCGCGATCAAGCGGGCACCGCGCGAGAAGAGCGCGTAGGACGCACGCACGACGAAGGGCCCCGGAACCTCGGTTCCGGGGCCCTTCGTCATGTGCCCGCCCTGCTGTGCGCGGGGCAGGGCTGTTCGGCGCGGGCCGTGGCGTGCGGGGGAGAGCGTGGCCCCGTGCGGCCCGTGCGGCCCGTGCGGCCCGTGCGGCCCGAGCGTCAGGCGTCCGCGTTCGCGGGGGCTCCGTACAGGTCGTCGATGGTCGAGGTGAAGTCGCGCAGCACCAGGTTGCGCTTGACCTTGAGCGACGGGGTCAGATACCCGTTCTGCTCGGTGAAGTCGGTCGTGAGCACCTGGATCTTGCGGATCGACTCGGCGCGTGACACGGCCTCGTTGGCCCGCGTGACGGCCCGGTCGAGGGCCGCGAGGACGGTCGGGTCGGTCGCGGCCGTCGCGACGTCCATGGGCGGCAGGCCGTGCGTCGTGAGCCACCCGGGGAGCATCTCGGGGTCGATCGTGACCAGGGCACCGATGAAGGGCCGCTGGTCGCCGACCACGACGACCTGGCTCACGAGCGGGTGGGCGCGCAGACGGTCCTCGAGCTGGGCCGGTGCGACGTTCTTCCCACCCGCCGTCACGATGATCTCCTTCTTGCGCCCGGTGATCCGCAGGTAGCCGTCCTCGTCGAGCGAGGCGAGGTCTCCGGTGCGGAACCAGCCGTCCTGGAGGACCTCGGCCGTCAGGTCGGGCTGGTTGTGGTAGCCGCGGAAGACGTGGTCGCCCTTGACGAAGAGCTCGCCCTCGGCGTCGACCTTGAGCGCGGTGCCGGGGAACGCCGGGCCGACCGTGCCGATCTTGAGCCGGCTGGGCAGGTTCACGGCCGAGGGGGCCGTGGTCTCGGTCAGGCCGTAGCCCTCGAGGATGGTCAGGCCGACGCCGCGGAAGAAGTGGCCCAGCCGCTCGCCCAGGGGGGCGCCACCCGAGATCGAGTGCGTGAGGTCACCGCCGAGGGCCGCGCGCATCGAGCCGAACACGAGCCGGTCCGCGAGGGCGTGCTGGGCCTTGAGGACGATCGACGGGCCGCCCGCCGAGTCGAGCGCGCGCGAGTAGGTGATGGCGACCTTGGCCGACCAGTGGAAGATGCGCCGCTTGGCCCCTGCGCCGGCCTTCTGCTCGGCGGCGTTGTAGACCTTCTCGAACACGCGGGGGACCGCGAGGAGGAACGTCGGCTTGAACGACCCCAGGTCCGGGACGAGCTTCTTGATGTCGGAGCTGTGCGCCAGGACCGCGGTCGGGGAGGCGATGCACACGACCTGCACGAACCGGGCGAAGACGTGGGCGAGGGGCAGGAACAGGAGCGTGCGCGCGTCGGGCGTCGCGACGATCTCGGCGAGGCCCGCGACACCGTTGCGGGTCAGGTGCACGAAGTTCAGGTGCGTGAGCTCGACCCCCTTGGGACGACCGGTGGCCCCCGACGTGTAGATGATCGTCGCGAGGTCCTCGCGCCCGGTGGCGGCGCGACGAGCGTCGACCACCTCACGAGACACCTCTGCGCCGCCGGTCCGCAGGTCGTCGACCGCGCCGTCGTCGATCACCAGGACCTCGCGCAGGAGCGGGAGCCGCTCGCGGACGCTCTCGACGATCGCGGCGTGCGAGGACGTCTCGACGAGGGCCACGCTCACGCCCGCGTCCGACAGGATCCACTCGACCTGGTCGGCCGAGGAGGTCTCGTAGACGGGGATGGGCACCCCTCCGGCGGCCCAGACCGCGAAGTCGAGCAGCGTCCACTCGTAGCGGGTGCGCGACATGATGGCGACCCGGTCCCCGGCCTGCACGCCGCGCGCCACGAGTCCGCGGGCGACGGCGACCGCGTCGTCGTCGAAGGCGCGGGCGCTGACGGGCTGCCACGGGCCGCCCGGCGTCAGGCGTCGCTCGATCACCGCGTCGTCCCCGGAACGCTCGACGCGGTCGGTGAGAAGCGTGCTGATGCTGCTGGTGGCCGGTACCTCGACGAGGCTCGGCGACGCGAATTCGGTCATGTCAACTCTCCGCTGAGTGGTGGGGCAAGGACCGATTTTACTGTGTACCGGGCGTCCCACGTTCCGTCGGTCGATGCAGGGCGTCGCAGCAGATGCCTAGGATCGACGGATGAGCGAGTCCCACGCCCCCGCCGCGTCGCCACCCCCCGTCCCCGCAGAGATCCTCAGGCTGCGCGAGAGCATCGACAACATCGACGCCGCCCTCATGCACCTGCTCGCCGAGCGCTTCAAGTTCACGCGCCGGGTGGGCGAGCTCAAGGCGCAGGGCGGCCTGCCGCCCGCGGACCCGGCCAGGGACCAGCAGCAGATCGCCCGCCTGACCGCCATCGCGGAGTCCTCGGGGCTGGACCCGGCGTTCGCCGAGCAGTTCCGCGAGTTCATCGTGAACGAGGTCATCCGGCACCACCGGCAGATCGCGCGCGACCACGAGGACCAGGCTCCCGTGCTGGACACCTACTCCTGAGGGCCGCGCGCACGACGGCGGGGGCGTGCGGGGGCGGGCGGCCGTCGCACGCCTCTCGCACGCCTCGTGCTCGCCGGGACGAGGCCGGCGCGGGCTCGGTGCGAGGCCGTCGTGCGCCGGGAGCGGGCCACGCCGGGGGCACCCCTCCCCGGTGGCGATCGTCGGCCACGTGCCGCAGGCTGGGGAGGACATCGGGGCGGTCGGCCTCCGACCGTCCCTCCGACGATGGATGTCTAGAGGTGCCTGCATGAAGATCGACTGGCTCAAGCCCCTGCTCGGCCACCCCGGCCCGTTCGCGACCGTCTACCTCGACGCGACACGTGGCGACGAGGCCACCGCACGCGAGGTCGAGAACCGGTGGAAGGGAGTACGCCGGGCGCTCGCCGCAGCGGGAGCCCCGGCGAGCATCATCGACGAGCTCGAGGAGTCCGTCACCCTCCCCACGAGGATGCCCGGCCCGCACGGCCGCGTCCTCATCGCCGACGAGGAAGGTGTCCTCGTCGACCGGGTCCTGAAGGACCCGCCCGCTGTCACCAAGGGGCTCTGGGGCCCCGTCCCCGCTCTGCTCCAGGCGGCGCGCGCGGCGGACGAGTCGGTCGACTACGTCCGCGTCGTGGTCGACCGCCAGGGAGCCGACCTCACGTGGTCCGTCGCGGGTGGCCACCTGCCCTACGGCGACGCCGAGTCGGTCGAGGGCGGGCACGACGTCATCAACAAGGTCCGCACGGGCGGCCTGTCCCACAAGCGGATCGAGGCGCGCGCCGAGGACTCCTGGGAGCGCAACGCCGAGGCGGTCGCGGCCGAGCTCGACCGCCAGGTCCTCGAGCACCGTCCGGAGCTGATCCTCGTCACGGGCGACGTGCGTGCCGTGCCGCTGGTGCGGGCTGCGCTCACCAAGGCCACCGACGAGCTCGTGGTCGAGGTCGCGGGCGGCGGACGCGGCGCCGGGATCAACGAGGCGGCGTTCGAGGCGAAGGTCGCCGACGCGCTCGAGAGCTTCCGCGAGCGGCGCCGTGAGGCCGTGCTCGCCGAGTTCCGGCAGGAGCAGGGACGCGAGGCGGCCGCCGTGACGTCGCTCGAGGACGTGGTCGCGGTGCTCTCGCGCGGCCAGGTCAAGGAGCTGATCCTGGCGGACGAGTACGGGCAGGACACCGAGCTCGACGGACGCACCCTGTGGGTCGGGCCGAGCCCGCTGCACATCGGGTCCTCCCGCTCCGACATCACCGACCTGGGTGTGAGCGAGGGGATCGAGGAGCTGCCCGCGACCGTGGCCCTCGTGCGGGCCGCGATCGGCCAGGACGCGGGGCTCACGTTCTCGCCCGACGGCAGCGTCGAGCTCATCGAGGGGGTCGGTGCGACGCTGCGCTGGAACGACGACGGCACGCCCAACGAGGTGGCCGCGACCATGTCGGGCGACGACGCGAGGCTGCGGGGCGAGATGGTGTGACCGCGCTCGGCACGCTGGAGCGTGCGCACGAGGTAGGGCCCCGACCGCACGTGCGGTCGGGGCCCTACCTCGTGGAGCGGGGGAGCGTCAGCCGCGGTTGCGGACCTCGGGCTCACCGAGCTCGGAGTGCACGACGACGATGCCGCCCTGGACGGCCGGGTCGCCCTGGCCCTCGCTCGCCTCGACCAGGTCGAGCGCCCCGGTCACGCGGCCTGCCCCACGGACGTCCTCCGCCGCAGCGCGCACGCCCTCGATCGAGGTGGCGGGGACGGCCAGCGTCACGGCGAGGATCGGGGTGCGCATCGAGACCTTGGCCTCGGACTTGACCTTGCGCAGCGCGGCCAGCGCGTGACCCGCGGCGGTCAGGACCGCAGGGTCGGCGTCGCCCGCGCCCGTGCGCAGACCGGTCGACGTGGGCCACGGCGCGCGGTGCACGGAGCCCGTGCGCCACCACGACCACACCTCTTCGGTCGCGAACGGCAGGTACGGCGCGAACAGCCGCAGCATCGTGTCGAGAGCCAGGGCGAGCGCGACGCGAGCCGACTGCGTCGCGGACGGCACCGCGTCGGTCGCTCCGTTCGTCGTTCCGGCGCCGTAGGCGCGGTCCTTGACGAGCTCGAGGTAGTCGTCGCAGAACGCCCAGAAGAACGTCTCCGAGAGCTCCAGGGCGCGCGTGTGGTCGTAGCTCTCGAGCGCCTCGGTCGCGCGGTCCACGACGTCGGCGAGGCCCGCGAGCATCGCGCGGTCGATCGTCTCGGTCACCAGGGCCGGGTCGAGCGTGATCTCGCTGCCGCCGAACGACAGCGCGAACTTGGACGCGTTGAGGACCTTGATCGCGAGGCGGCGGCCGATCTTCATCTGGCCGACCTCGAACGCCGCGTCGGTGCCCAGGCGTGCCGAGGCCGCCCAGTAGCGGACCGCGTCGGAGCCGTGCTCCTCGAGCAGGCCCAGGGGCGTGACGACGTTGCCCTTGGACTTGGACATCTTCTTGCGGTCGGGGTCCAGGATCCAGCCCGAGATCGCGGCGTTGGTCCAGGGCAGCGAGCCGTGCTCGAGGTGCGAGCGGACGACCGTCGAGAAGAGCCACGTACGGATGATGTCCTGGCCCTGGGGGCGCAGGTCCATGGGGAAGACGCGCTCGAACAGGTCCGGGTCGGACTCCCAGCCGCCCGCGATCTGCGGGGTCAGGGACGACGTGGCCCAGGTGTCCATGACGTCGGGCTCGCCCACGAAGCCGCCCGGGACGCCGCGCTGGTCGGCCGTGTAGCCCGCCGGCACGTCGGAGGACGGGTCGACCGGCAGGAGCGCCTCGTCGGGGACGATCGGGTGCTCGTAGTCGGTCTCGCCCGACTCCAGGACGGGGTACCACAGCGGGATCGCGACGCCGAAGAAGCGCTGGCGCGAGACGAGCCAGTCGCCGTTGAGGCCACCGACCCAGTTCTCGTAGCGCACCTGCATGAACTCGGGGTGGAAGTTCAGCTCCTTGCCGCGCGCGAGCAGCTCCTCGCGCAGCGCCACGTCCCGACCGCCGTTGCGGATGTACCACTGGCGCGAGGTCACGATCTCGAGGGGCTTGTCGCCCTTCTCGAAGAAGTTCGCCTTGCGCTGGGTCGCGACGGGCTCGCCGTCGAGGTCGCCCGCCTCGCGCAGCGCGTCGACGACGGCCGTGCGCGCCGAGAACGTCGTCTTGCCCGCGATCTCCTCGAACAGCGCGACCGACCGCTCGGACGTGAGCCACGCGGGGGTCTCGCGCGTGATGCGCCCGTCACGGTTGATGATCGAGCGGGTCGGGAGCTGCAGCTCGCGCCACCACTGGACGTCGGTCAGGTCGCCGAACGTGCAGCACATCGCGATGCCCGCACCCTTGTCCATCTGCGCGCCGGGGTGCGCCAGGACGGGCACCTCGACGTCGAACAGGGGGGAGGTGACCGTGGTGCCGAACAGGCCCTGGTAGCGCTCGTCGTCGGGGTGCGCGATGAGCGCGACGCAGGCCGCGAGGAGCTCGGGTCGCGTGGTCTCGATGTAGACCTTCTCGCCGCCCGGTGCGTGGAACGCGACCTTGTGGAAGTGGCCCGGGTAGTCGCGCGCCTCGAGCTCGGCCTGCGCGACGGCCGTCTGGAACGTGACGTCCCACAGGCCCGGGGCCTCGGACTGGTACGCCTCGCCGCGTGAGAGGTTCCGCAGGAACGCCTTCTGTGCCACGATGCGCGCCGGGACGCCGATGGTCTGGTAGTGGTGCGACCAGTCGACCGACAGGCCCAGGCGGCGCCACAGCTCCTCGAACTGGACCTCGTCCTCGGCCGTCAGGCGCTCGCACAGCTCGACGAAGTTGCGGCGCGAGACGGGCTGCTGGTCGGCGGCCTTGACGCTCTTCCCTTCGGCCCCCTGGAGCGGGGGCTCGTAGCCCTCGACGTACGGCAGCGACGGGTCGCAGCGCACGCCGTAGTAGTTCTGCACGCGGCGCTCGGTCGGCAGGCCGTTGTCGTCCCAGCCCATGGGGTAGAAGACCTCACGGCCGCGCATGCGCTGGAAGCGGGCGACGACGTCGGTGTGCGTGTAGGAGAACACGTGGCCCACGTGCAGCGAGCCGGAGACCGTGGGCGGCGGGGTGTCGATCGAGTAGACCTGCTCGCGGGTCTTGGAGCGGTCGAACGAGTAGGTGCCCTGCTCGGTCCAGGCGGCGTCGAACTTGGTCTCGAGGCCGTCGAGGCTCACCTTGTCCGGTACCTCTCCGACCACGGCACGGACTACCTGGGTGCCCTCGGCGGGGGCGGGTGCGGCGGGGGTCTGGGAGGCGGGTGCGGGCGTGGTGCCCTCGGCGGGTGAACTCATGGACGACATTCTCCCAGAATCTCGGGGGCTCCTGTGAAACGGCCGGTCCCCGGACGCAGGGCGTGCGCCCGAGTTTTCCCGAATGAAACAAAGGTCAAAGGTCCCTGGTTGACATGGTCATCGACTCGTAACCTTCTAGCAAAGGCGAGGGCGTACGTGGACGCGCCCCATCATCTCGACGCCTTCGTTCGAGGTCCGACCCAGGAGTAGCTATGACAGTGATCGACAGCGTGGCCGTGCACGGAACTGGAAGCCTCCCCGCCGGCATGGTCCTTCCCCCCGCTGTCCAGGCCGCTCTGGATGCGTGCGGCAACGTCATCGTCCCGTCCTCCCGCGAGGAGCTCTACCAGCTCGCGCTCGGCCCCGAGGGCGGACCCCGGTTCACCGTCGAGTACGACGTGTTCGGCACGCCGGTGCCCGAGGCCGAGGTGGTGCGCTGCAAGAACGGCATCGCCGTGAACTACCCCGAGGACTACATGCGCCGGCGCGACCCCGACTGCATGCGCATCGCCGACGACCTGCCGACCGACAAGCCGCGCTACCGCGACGTGTTCGACGCCGAGTTCGACGCCGTCAAGGCCGAGACGCTCGACTGGCTCGCCGGTCAGGACCTCGTCGTCGTGCCCTTCAAGGCCGGCGGTCTCACGCACGGCTACCCGTCGCTCGCGATCTGCCCGGTCAACTCCGCGTTCTTCGCGCTGACGCTCGTGGACCTGCAGGGCTGGGTCACGTTCGACGAGATCGGCCCGTTCGAGCCGCGCTCGATCCTCTACGTCGCCCCGCCCTTCCGCCACACGCACTTCGACGGCCGCCAGGTCGTGGTCCACGACCGCTCCGAGACGCTGCACGAGGTCTTCGCCTACAACCTCTACCCGGGCCCCAGTGCCAAGAAGGGCGTCTTCTCGGTCCTGCTCGACGTCGGGGAGCAGGAGGGGTGGGTCACCGCGCACGCGTCGTCGGTGCGGGTCACGACCCCGTACGAGAACGAGACCGTGATCATGCACGAGGGGGCCTCGGGCGGTGGCAAGTCCGAGATGTGCCAGGAGATCCGCCGCCAGGAGGACGGGCGCATCCTGCTGGGCACCAACGTCGTGACCCACGAGCCCTACGTCATCAACCTCGGCGAGACGAGCGCCCTGGACCCCGTGACCGACGACATGACCCTGTGCCACGTCGACCTCCAGACGGGCGACGGACGCCTGGTGGTCGCCGACGCCGAGGACGGGTGGTTCGTGCGCGTCGACAACCTCACGGGCTACGGCCAGGACGCGCACCTCGAACGGGCCTGCATCCACCCCGACCAGCCGCTCGTCTTCTTCAACATCGACGGCGTCCCCGACGCGACCGTGCTGCCCTGGGAGCACACGCTCGACTCGACCGGCAAGCGCTGCCCCAACCCGCGCGTGGTCGTGCCCCGCCGCCTGCTGACCGACGTCACCGGGGCCGAGGAGGTCGACGTGCGCACGTTCGGCGCCCGGATGCCGGCGTGCACCCGCGACAACCCGACCTACGGGATCATGGGCATGATGCACATCGTGCCGCCGTCGCTCGCGTGGATCTGGCGGCTCATCGCCCCGCGCGGGGACAAGAACCCCTCGATCGGGGAGTCGAAGTCGGCGACCGACGCGCTGGCCCACGGCGGCATGGTCGCCGAGGGGGTCGGGTCGTACTGGCCCTTCTCGACCGGCACCAAGGTCGCAGCAGCGAACCTCCTGCTGCGCCAGCTCGTCGACATGGACCGCACGCGCTACGTGCTCACTCCCAACCAGCACATCGGCGCGTACAAGGTCGACTTCGCGGCCGAGTGGCTCACCCGTGAGTACCTTGCGCGACGCGGCGGCGGCAAGCTGCGCACCGAGGAGCTCACGCCCTCGCGGTGCCCCCTGTTCGGGTACACGCTCACCGAGATGAAGATCGACGGGCAGCTCGTGCGCCCGACGTTCCTCAAGCCCGAGATGCAGTCCCAGGTGGGCGTCGAGGCGTACGACGCGGGCGCGAAGATCATCACCGACTTCTTCAAGAGCGAGCTCCAGCAGTTCCTCACCGACGACCTGGACCCGTTGGGCCGCCAGATCATCGAGGTCTGCCTGCGCGACGGCTCGGTCGAGGAGTACGCCGCGCTGACCCCGCTGTTCACGTAGCGGACTCCTGCTGGGAAGAGGACGGCCGTCCGGTCCGCGCGACCCGGCGGCCGTCCTCGGGCAGGTACCCGGTACCGGCGCTCGGGGGCCGGGCACGCGTACTAAGGTCGGTCCATGGACTTGACGATCGGTTACGCCGCGATGCTCGAGCAGTTCCACCCGACCGAGGTGATCGCCCTCTCGGAGTACGCCGAGAGCAAGGGCTTCTCGGGCGTCATGGCCGCGGACCACTTCCAGCCCTGGGTCCCCGCGCAGGGGCACTCGGCGTTCGTGTGGAACGTCCTGTCGGCCCTGGGTGAGCGCACGCGCGGCGACCTGGGCCCCGGCGTCACGGCGCCCACGTTCCGCTGGCACCCTGCGATGGTCGCGCAGGCCTCGGCGACTCTCGCCGCGATGTACCCGGGACGCCACTGGCTGGGCCTGGGCTCGGGCGAGGCCCTCAACGAGCACGTCACCGCGCAGTACTGGCCCGAGGCGCCCGAGCGCATCAACCGCATGTTCGAGGCCATCGACATCATCAAGAAGCTCTTCGCCGCATCGCTCGCGGGCAAGGACACCAAGCACTCGGGGCAGTTCTACAAGCACGAGTCGACGCGCCTGTGGACCATGCCCGAGGTCGCCCCCGAGATTCTCGTCGCCACGGCCGGCCCGGTCACCGCGAAGCGCGCGGGCAAGCACGCCGACGGCCTCATCACGGTGGGCGCACCGCTCGAGAAGATCTCGATGCTCTTCGGCAAGTTCGACGACGGCGTCCGCGAGTCCGGCCGCGACCCGCAGACCATGCCCAAGGTTCTCCAGCTCCACATGTCGTGGGCCGAGACCGACGAGGAGGCGCTCACCAACGCCATGACCGAGTGGCCCAACGGCGGCATGAAGTTCCCCAAGGCAGATATCCGCTCGCCCTTCGACTTCGAGCAGATGGCCAAGCTCGTGCGTCCCGAGGACTTCGAGGGGCGCCTGGTCATCTCGTCCGACCCCGACGTGCACCGCGCCTACATCCAGAAGTTCGTCGACCTGGGCTTCGACCGCATCTACCTGCACAACGTGGGCCGCAACCAGCGCGAGTGGATCGACACGTTCTCGCGCGACGTCCTGCCGAAGCTCGTCCGGTGACGTCCACCCCCCTCCTCCCGCCCGACGGCGCCGCTCACCCCGGTGCGCACGGGTCGCCCGACGCGGGGCACGCGGAGGGCGACGAGACCCGCTTCTCGGTCGTGGCGCCGTCGGGCATCGGGGAGGTCTCGCCCGGTGACGACCTCGCGCGCATCGTGGGGGACGCGCTCGACCGCGAGGGCGGGCTGCGCGACGGGGACGTCGTGGTCGTGACGAGCAAGGTCGTGTCCAAGGCCGAGGGACGCGTCGTCGCGGCCGCCGACCGCGAGCAGGCCATCACCGACGAGACGGTGCGCGTCGTCGCGACGCGGCCCTACCCCGGGGGCGTGCTGCGCATCGTCGAGAACCGGCTCGGACTCGTCATGGCCGCCGCGGGCGTCGACGCGTCCAACACGCCCGAGGGCACGGTGCTGCTGCTGCCCGTCGACCCCGACGCCTCGGCGCGCGCCCTGCGTGCGGCGCTCGCGGAACGTTTCGGGGTGCGTGTCGGGGTGGTCGTGTCCGACACCTCTGGGCGCGCCTGGCGAGAGGGGCTCACGGACCTGGCGATCGGCGCGGCCGGGGTCGTCGTTCTCGACGACCTGCGTGGCGGGGTCGACTCGCACGGACGTGAGCTGTCCGTGACGGTGACGGCCGTCGCCGACCAGATCGCGGCGGCGTCCGAGCTCGTGCGCGGCAAGGCCGCAGGGCGACCGGTCGCCGTGGTGCGCGGGCTCGGACGGTTCGTGACGGACGAGGACGGGCCAGGGGCGCGCGTGCTCGTGCGGGCCTCGGAGACCGACATGTTCCGGGAAGGATCGGCGGAGGCGTACGCGCGGGGCCTGGCCGCCGGCCGAGAACGTGGTTGAGGTCGTTCTCGGGCCCTTGACGACCTCGACGTCGTGCTCGAGTGCGCGAAAGATCGTGGTCGATGGGACGCGCAACGGAGAAGGTGCCCGGGGCGGACGCCTCGGGGCTGACGGGGCTCGCTCAAGCTCTCGGGGTCTCGGGCGATCTCGGTGACGAGCACGTCCGCTGGGCCCTGGCCGGAGCCGGGGGGGCCGGTGGGCGTCGAGTGTGCAGTTGGGGCGGTCGGGGCGGGGTGTGGACGACCCGAACTGCACACTCGGTGGTCGCATCGTGATCGTGGGCCGTGTTCGGTCTCGGTGTCGTGGGGTGTCGGTGTCGAGCATGCGGTTGGCGTCGGGTCGTGGGCCGTCGTGGCCAGGGTGGTTGTCCACAGCCTGGGACGAGGGGTTCCGGTGGGGTGGTTTGACCCGTTAGGTTCCTTGAAGGTGGGGGCGGTGTGGCCCTGTGCCGGGTACCTACCGAGGGGGCAGGGATGGGTTCGCAGGGGTTGGTCGGGCGTGGTCGAGGGCGTGCCATGGGGGTCGTGGGCGGGGTTGGTCCGGGAAGCGGTCGTGCTTCCGCTGCAGGTGCACGACGGCGTCGGGGTGCGCTGGTGCTGGTGGGCGCGGTGCTCGCCGGGCTGGTGGTGGGGTGTTCGTCGCCTGATCCGGTGATCGAGTCGCCGGCACCGGTGGTGAGCGAGGAGCCGAGCCCCACCCCGAACCCGACGCCGACTCCGACTCCGACGGGGCCGGTCAAGCCCGAGCGGCCGGCGGACATGGACCGTACCGACGAGGTCGGGGCGGCTGCGGCGGCGACGTACTTCCTGGAGTTGTATCCGTACGTCATGGCGACCGGCGACCTGACGGAGTGGGATGCGATCTCCTATGTGGATCTCTGCGAGTTCTGTGTGAAGGTCGCATCCGATGTTGAGGAGTATCGGTCCGCAGGGAGTTTCTACACTGGCGGAGAGGTGTCTGTCGAGGTCACGAAGACGTATCCGATGGACACCCTTCTCGGGGCCTATCCGGTCGATGTCCGCCTCGCACAGGCGGAATCAGCGGTCACCGACGCGAATGGGAGGGCGGTCGACAGAACCGAGGCCACTGCGGGTCCGCTTCGTGTCGAGCTCATCCATAACGGTGCGGCGTGGCTCTTGCTTGAGGTTTCGACGAACATGCCGACGTCATGAAGATGTGGGCAATGGCACTTGTCACCATGATCGGGCTACCGTTCGCACTTCCAACGGGAAAAGACATCTTTGGAAACGCTGAGGGCAACGGCGTTGACGTCCGGGCCACCGATGTCTCGGCTGATGGGTCGGCGCATCGGCCGCGGAATGCGGATGGTTCGCCGGCGTCGGAGGAGTATCGGCGGATGCCGGCGTCGGTCTGTTTCACCGATGACTTCCCGACGACCAAGGGGCAGGTGGGGGCATGCAGGGCGGGGGAGCGTGAGGGGGCGTTGGCGGTCACGTGTGAGGCGGGTCAGGTCGCGTTGGACCCGATCTTCAAGCAGACCTGGGTCAACAACCCTGATGGCACGATCAGCGATCTGTCCCGGTGGGAGCTGCAGGACCCGGCTGACCCGGGTGACTGTCTGACCGCGGTCGACCTGGCGCCGTTGGTCGAGGCCGAGTTCCAGCGTCTGACGATCACCCCGTCCCCGATCACGATCCAGCCGCCGGACGGGTGGACCCTGGTCAACGTCGACACGATCACCTACACCAGCCCCGCCCCGCAGGTGTTCGCGACCACGTTGCTGGGTATCCCCGTCACGATCGAGGCCACCCCGGCGACCTACACGTGGGACTACGACGACGGCACCACCGCGCGCACCACGACCGACCCTGGTGCGCCCTACCCCGACCACACCGTCGCCCACGTCTACACCCAGGAAGCGACCGCGACCATCACGTTGGGCACGACCTGGCACGGGCGCTTCCAGATCACGGGCACCACCACCTGGACCCCCATCACCGGCACCGCCACGACCACCACCACCGCCCCACCCCTGACCATCCACGAAGCCCGCTCCCGCCTCGTCACCGAACCCCTCGACTGAACGAGAAGCTCCTCGTTGTCGCCTCGTCGCACCCACGAGCGACAACGAACAGCATCTCGGTGCAGGGCCGATATTCGCCTGGTCGTGCCGACCCGGGCGCCGCTATCGTTCCGGCATGCTTCCCGCCGACTGGATCCCGCACCGCCGACCCGACGACCGTGAGCACGTCGGCTGGATCCGTCCCGAGGGTGACGGCTGGGTGGCCGTCTCGCTCCTGGGGCACGACGTCACTGAGCAGGTCGACTGGCTCGACGCCGAAGAGGCGCTCGACAGCACCGGCCTGTCGTGGCTCGCCGACGTGTGGATGCTCGAGGACGAGGAGCACGACCCGTTGCGGGTCCGCCTCGTCGAGGTCACACCAGAGCGCGTGGTGGTCCAGACCGACGACTTCGGGGCGATCGACGCGCACGTCGTCCGGTACGAGCTCCCGTGGCCCGCGCCGGCCCGCCTGCGACGAAGGCGCGCAGAGGACCCGGACGGGCGAGTGATCTTCGGTCCGGCCTGACGAACGGCGACGAGAGCCCGCTGAGCAGGTCCCAGGGTCGGCGGTCGGGCGGGACGGAGACAGTGCCTCTCGGGACGGGCCGCTCCCCGTCGACGCCTCGACGGTCCTCGCGGCCCGGCCTCCGGCGCGGCCCGGCCGCTGCGCTCCAGGTCAGTCCGTGGTCGTGACGCCCTCGTAGAGGCCGAGCTGGTTGCCGTCGAGGTCCTCGAAGACGGCCCACCAGCTCGTCGGGCTGATCTGCGTCCTGGCCATGAGGACCTTGCCGCCGAGCGAGCCGACCTGGCCGAGCGTGTCGTCGATCGAGTCGACCTCGACGTAGCTGCGGGGGCTCGTGAACCCCTCCTCGCGCGGCGCGAGCCCGCCACCGCTGATCTGGTTGGGGGCCCGCCACATGGGGTACCCCTCGAAGCCGGGGACCTCGGCGATGTCCCAGCCGAACAGTCCGCTGTAGAACGCGCGAGCCGCCTCGGTGTCGCCGACGGGGATGTCGATGTGCGTGATGTCGCCGTGAGCCATGAGTACTCCTCCGCAGGGCGAGCGGGCGCACGGACGCACGCCCGACGTCTCCACGCTACGTCCGTCGAGCGCGCCGGGCACCTGCCGGACCGGGGGGAGCGACGCCGTCGGGCAGGGGCGGAGGTCTCAGCGGCGGGAGGATCAGCCCTTGGCCGCGCGCTCGGCCTTCGCCGCCGCCTTGGCCGACTTCTTGGTCTCGCGGACCTGATCGAGGGAGTGCTGGTCGACGACGTCGGCGATCGAGCGCCGTGCGCCGTCCTCGCCGTAGATCCCTGCCGCCTCGCGCCATCCCTCGGGCGTGACGCCCCGTTGCTTGCCGAGGAGGGCGAGGAAGATCTTCGCCTTCTGCTCCCCGAACCCGGGCAGGGCCTTGAGCCGCTTGAGGACGAGCGGGCCGTCGGGGGCAGCGCCGTCGGGCCCGGGGTCGGTCCAGATCCGCGTGACGTCGCCGTCGTACTCCTCGTCGACGACCCGCGCCACGGCCTGCACACGGCCCGCCATGGAACCCGGGTAGCGGTGGACCGCCGGGGGAGTGGCAGCCATCGCGGCGAACGCCTCGGGCTCGGCGGTCGCGATGCGGTGCACGTCGAACCCGCCCATGCGCTGGGAGATCTTGAGCGGCCCGGCGAACGCCGACTCCATGGTGACCTGCTGGTCGAGCAGCATGCCGACGAGCAGCGCGAACGGGTCGGTGGACAGCAGCGTGTCGGCTTCCGGGTCGCCGGTGAACCACAGGTCGTGTGCCATGTCCCCATCATGGCAGCCGGGTCGAGCGGACGCCGGGGCGCCGGTCGGGGGCTCAGCGCGGCGGTCCCACCCGCCCGTCGAGGAAATCGTCCACCCGCAGCCCTCGCAGGGCGACCCGGATCACGGCGGGCACGAGCCGCAGTCCGTCGTCCCCGTGCAAGCGACGCAGGTCGTCGACGACGTACCCGTGCCCACCTCGTGACAGCCCGAACAGGCCGACGGCCTGGACGTTCTTGAGCCAGTCGACGTCCGTTCCGTAGGTGAGCGCGATGATCACGCGGACCTCGCG
Source organism: Oerskovia jenensis (assembly GCF_016907235.1). Lineage (NCBI taxonomy): Bacteria > Bacillati > Actinomycetota > Actinomycetes > Micrococcales > Cellulomonadaceae > Oerskovia > Oerskovia jenensis. The sequence goes on along the minus strand of NZ_JAFBBO010000001.1, from coordinate 891,867 downwards.
CGGAGCGACCGCCCACCGGGGTTCGCGGAACGCCATCACCGGGGTTGCGAAAGGCTGCCCGCTGCGCCGCCCGTGGTGGTGGACGGTCGCGAACGGTGGGACCCGCGACGACACGCGCAGCACGAACGGGTTGAGGAACCGCCGGTTGGTACGGGTGATCACGTGCGGGATGGGCATGTCAGCCATGGTGCGCGCACCCGCGCGTCACGGCCACCGCATGCGTCGGCGGGCGCGTCGCCGTGCCGACCATGCGGTTGTCGTCCCACGAACATGCGGTTGTCGTCCCACGACCATGCGGTTGTCGTCGGCCTGGACCCGTATCACGACGCCAACCGCATGTTCGGCGCCGAGGAGTCGTCCGGCGTCCAGGTCAGGCCGCCCCCGCTCGTTCCCGGTGTGCCGTCGGGCTCAGGCCGCGCACGCGCGTGAACGCGGCGCTCAGCGCGAACGGCGTCCCGTAGCCCACCTGCCGGGCCACCGAGCCGACGGTCGCACCAGGCTCCAGCAGCAGGTCGGCCGCGAGGGTCAGCCGCCACCCGGTGAGGTAGCTCATGGGCGGCTCGCCCACGAGCTCGGTGAAGCGGCGCGAGAACGCGGCCCGCGACAGCCCGACGGTCCGTGCGAGCGCCTCGACGGTCCACGGCCGGGCCGGTTCGTGGTGCATGAGCCGTAGCGCGTGCCCGACCACGGGGTCGGCGTCCGCGCGGTACCACCCGGGGGCGTCGCCGCGGTCGAGCCAGGCGCGCAGGGCGCCGATGAGCAGGATGTCGAGGAGCCGGTCGAGGACGGCCTCCTGGCCCGGGCGGTCCTGGGAGACCTCGCGCGCGAGCAGCGACACGAGGTCCGCGTCGAGGTCGCCGCGCCGCAGCACGAGCAGCGGTGGCAGCACGCTCAGCAGCCGGCCGCCCACCTCGCCGTCGAGCGGGTAGGTCCCGGTCAGCAGCACGGTCGGCCCGTCGGGGTCGTTGCCCCAGGTCCGCACGCCGAGGTCCACGAGCGGGGACGGGCCGTCGCCGACGGGCCGGCAGAGCCCGACGGCGTCGCTCACCATCTGCGGGGGTGTCCCGGGGGAGTCGGCCACGGTGTAGTGGCGCGGCCCCCGCACGAGCGCGACGTCGCCCTCGTCGAGGTGCACCTCGAGCCGGGGCTCCTCGGGTCCACGGCCGGCGTCCATCCCGATCCACGCCTCCCCGCGCACGACGGGTACGAGCGTGAGCGGGGCCTCGTCCTCGATGCGCAGCGACCAGGGCGGGGCGAGGAGCGAGCGCAGCAGGAAGGCGCCCCGCGCGCGGGGGCCGTCGAGGAGTCCGGCGACAGCGTCCATGCCTCGACGGTACGCCGCTCGCCGCGGCTGCGGAAGACGAATGGACATGCAGCCAAGCCGATCGGCTATGGAACGTCTCGACGTGCGCCGGTTGACTCGAACCACGGCACCACGGCACCACGGCACCACGGCACCACCGAGACCACCGCATCCCATCGATCACTGGAGACCGACATGACCGCGCGCCAGCCCCAGCCCTCGACCGCAGCCCCCACCACCCCGCCTCTCGTCGCCGTCGTCGGCGCGACGGGCAAGACGGGCCGCCGGGTCGCGGCCCGCCTGGCCACGGCGGGCATCCCCGTCCGTCCCGTCTCGCGCAGCACCGTGGTGCGCCACGACTGGGCCGACCCGTCGACCTGGGCGCCCGCGGTCGCGGGTGCCGATGCGGTGTACGTCGCGGTCGCCCCCGACCTCGCGGCCCCCGGGATCCCGGAGACCGTGGCCGACTTCGCGCGCGTCGCCGCCCGCGAGGGGGTCCGACGTCTCGTCCTGCTCTCCGGCCGGGGCGAGCCCGAGGCGCAGCGCGCCGAGCAGCTCGTCGCCGACGTCTTCCCCGCGCGGACCGTCGTGCGGTGCGCGTGGTTCGCGCAGAACTTCAGCGAGGGCTTCCTGCTGGACCCCGTGCTCGACGGCGTCGCCCTGCTGCCCGTCTCCGACGCCGTCGAGCCGTTCGTCGACCTGGAGGACGTCGCCGAGGTCGCCGTCGCCGCGCTCACCCAGGAAGGGCACGAGGGGCGAACCTACGAGCTCACCGGGCCACGCCTGCTGACCTTCGGTGCGGCACTCGCAGAGATCGGGGCGGTGAGCGGGCGTGACGTCCGGCTGCAGACCATCACCGGTGACGAGTTCGCGGGTGGTCTGACCGCTGCGGGCCTCCCGGCCGACATCGTCGACCTCATGGGCTACCTCTTCACCGAGATCCTGGACGGGCGCAACGCCTCTCTGGCCCACGGGGTCCACGAGGTCCTGGGGCGCGAGCCGCGGGACTTCACCGAGTTCGCGCGGCGCGAGGCCGCGGCGTGGGCGCAGACCGACGCCTCGGCCCCGCTGCCCGGGGTGCACTGATGGGCACGCTCGGTGCCCTCGGGTGGGCCGTGGTCGTGGCGGCCGTCGGCTGCGCACTGGTCGGGGGAGTGCTGTTCGCGTTCTCGACCTTCGTCATGGCGGGCCTGCGGTCGGTCGCCCCGGAGGTGGGAGCGGCCGCGATGGCCTCGATCAACCGGCACGCGACCAAGGTGCCCTTCGGGTCGCTCCTTCTCGTCACGACCGGGCTCGTGGCGGTGCTGGGTGTCGTCGCCGCGACGCGGCTGGGTGAGGCAGGCATGCCCCTCGCGCTCGCCGGCGCAGCGGTCTACCTCGTCGGTGGGATCGGCGTGACCGCTGCCGTCAACGTCCCGCTCAACGACCGCCTCGAGGCCGCCGACGCAGCGGTCCCGGCCGCGGATTCACAGCCGGGCGAAGCCTCATCCTCAGGTGGAGGGTCGGGTCGGGTGGCGGTGCGTCCCGCGAGCCCGACGGCGGAGCGCGACCGGGTCTGGGCGCTCTTCCTCGGGCGCTGGGTCGCCTGGAACCACGTGCGGACCCTGGCCTGCGTAGCGGCCGCGCTGCTCCTGACCCTGGGACTGGTGACGCGCCTCGGGGGGTGAGCGGCGCCGTCGGGCCCGGTCCTGGGCCGTGAGGGCGGAGGTCCTGCGGAGGCGCCCGACGTCCCCGCAGGACCTCCCTCCGCGGTGGAATAGGGCTCCGCTCGCCGGGGTTGTCCGGGTATGAGCGCACAGAGCTGGGGCGACGACGCCACGATCCGCACGGTCCTCGCGGACACCGAGACCTGGGCCGTGGTAGGCCTGTCGAACAACTCGGCCCGCGCGGCGTACGGCGTGGCGCGACTGCTCCAGCGGCAGGGCAAGCGGATCGTGCCCGTCCACCCCTCGGCCGAGACGGTGCACGGCGAGCAGGGGTACGCCTCGCTCGCCGACATCCCGTTCCCGGTCGACGTCGTGGACGTGTTCGTGCGCTCCGACCTCGCGGGCGAGGTGGCGGACCAGGCCGTGGAGGTCGGGGCCCGGGCCGTGTGGTTCCAGCTCGGGGTGATCGACGAGGACGCGTTCGCCCGCGTGCGCGAGGCCGGCCTGGACATGGTCATGGACCGCTGCCCCGCGATCGAGTGGCCGCGCCTGGGCCCCGCCAAGCGCTAGCAGGGTGCCGAGAACGGGGTTGAGGTCGTTCTGAGTACGAGAACGACCTCAACCCCGTTCTCGGCACCCGGGGTCAGTCGCCGAAGACCAGGACCGGGCGACCCGTGCGCGGGTGGGTCAGCACGTCGCAGCGGACCCCGTAGACGGGCTCGATCACCGCCGGGACCAGCACCTCGCGCACCGGACCCGCCGCGACGACGCGTCCGTCGGCCACCATCACCACGTGGTCGCACGACGATGCCGCGAGGTTGAGGTCGTGGAGTGCCGCGAGCACCGTGACGCCGTCCGCCGCGAGCTTGCGCAGCACCGTCATGGCCGCGAGCTGGGCCGCGATGTCGAGGTGGTTGGTGGGTTCGTCGAGCAGCAGCAGCGCCGGGTCCTGGGCGAGCGCGCGGGCCATGTGCACACGCTGGCGCTCGCCGCCGGACAGCGTCGCGAGCGACCGGTCGGCGAGGTCCTCGACCCCGGCCCGGACCAGGGCCTCGCGCGCCACGGCCCGGTCGGCCTCGGAGTCCCCGGCCAGCAACGAGCGGTGGGGGATGCGGCCGAGCAGCACGGCGTCGAGCACCGAGATCGGCAGGTCGGTCGACGCGTCCTGCTCGACGAGTGCGAGGCGGCGGGCCCGGCGGCGCCGTGGCATGCCCAGCAGGTCCTCGCCGTCGAAGCGGACCTCGCCCGCGTCCGGGACCTGCGTGGCCGCGATCGCGCGCAGCAGCGTCGACTTCCCGGACCCGTTCGGCCCCAGCAGGCCGCTCACGGCTCCCGCAGGGGCGGACGCGTCGACCCCGTCGAGGATGAGCCGCGAGCCTGCCGACCACGAGACGCGCGAGGCGTCCAGTCCACGTGCGGCGTCCAGCCCACGTGCGCCGTCCGCGCCCGGAGCCGCAGCACTCACAGCGCCCGCCTCCCTCGCCACAGGATGATCGCGAAGACGGGCGCGCCGATCGCGGCGGTCAGGATGCCCACGGGCAGCTCGCGCGGGGCGAAGATCGTGCGGGCGAGCGTGTCGGCCCACACGAGGAACGAGCCGCCGAGCAGGGCCGCGAGCGGCAGCAGCACGCGGTGGCGTGCCCCGGTCAGGAGCCGGACGGCGTGCGGCAGGATCAGCCCGACGAACCCGATCGCGCCGGACACCGAGACGAGGGCTCCCGTGAGCAGGGCGACCCCCACGAGCAGCAGCCAGCGCGTCCGATTCACGGCGATGCCGAGGCCCGCGGCGGCCGTGTCGCCGAACGTGAACGCGTCGAGCACCGACCCGGTCGACGCGAGCAGCGTCCCGAGGACCAGCACGGCCCCGCCCGCGATCGCGACCGACGTCCACGTGGCGCCCGCGACCGAGCCCATGAGCCACGACAGGATCTCGCGGTAGGAGTCGCCCGTCGCGGACCAGAAGATGACGAACGACGTCGCCGCGGCCGCGAGCTGGCTCACCGCGAGCCCCGCGAGCACGGTCCGCGTCGGGGTCACAGCCCCGAGCGACCCCGCGAGAGCGAGCGCCGCGACGAGGGCCAGCACCGCGCCCCCGAACGCCGCGACGGGCAGCAGGACGCTCACGCCGAGGACCAGGACGAGGACCGCGCCGAGCGACGCGCCCGACGAGAGCCCCAGCAGGTACGGGTCGGCGAGCGGGTTGCGTGTGAGGGACTGCATGACGGCCCCGCAGATCGCGAGCCCTGCGCCCACGGCCGCTGCGGTCAGGACGCGCGGCAGGCGAAGCTGCCACACCATGCCGTCCTGGAGCAGCGGGAGCGGTTCGAGCCCCAGAGCCCCGCCCAGCCCGACGTGCGTCGCGATCGATCGCCACACGTCGCCCCACGTGAGGTCCGCGGGGCCGATCGTCACGGCGACCACGACGCTCACGACGAGCGCGACCGAGGCCCCGGCGAGCCACCACGGGGTGGCTCGCCGACGGCCCGCCGGCCGCCCGGCGGGTGCGTGGACCGCCGACGGTCCGGCGCTCCTCACGGGCACGAGGGTTCGCACGGGATGCTCCTCAGGGGACGGTGATCGCCGCGAGCTGCGCGCCGAGGTCCTTGACGGCGTCGACGTTGCGCACGCCCGCCTCGGTCGCGGGGAACGGCACGGTCAGGAAACGGTCGCCCTGCACGGCCGTGAGGTTCGCGGTTGCGGGGTTGGCCTCGAGCGCGTCGATCTTGGACTGCGCCGTGTTCCACGCCGAGTCGACGAGCACGATCACGTCGGGGTCGGCCGCGATGATCTCCTCGAACGAGAACGGCGTCCAGGTGTCCTGGACCGAGGCGGCGATGTTCTCGAGCCCGACGGCGTCCATGATCATCTGCGGGGCGCCGATCCCGGCCCCGACGTAGGGGATGTCCGAGCCCGAGGAGTACCACAGGGCCGTGAGCCCGCGGTCGTCGGGGGCCACGGCGTCGAGCTCGGCGCGCTGGGCCGCGACCACGTCGGCGGCCGTCCCGGCGACGTCGAAGATCGTGCCCGCCTCGGTGATCTCGGCGAACACGTCCTCGAACGTCAGGGGGTTCGGCTTGTACGCCTCGGCCTTGCACGCGGAGGGGGACACGTAGGTCTGGACGCCGAGCTGCTGGAGGGTCGCCCGGTCGCCCGCGCCCTCGGCCGTGAGGTTCGACTCCCAGCCGGCGTACACGAGGTCCGGCGCGAGCGTCAGCACGGCCTCTGCGCCCGGGACCTTGTCGGTGAGCGGCGTCTCGACGACCGGGAGGTCCGCCGCGGCGTCGGCCCACTGCTCGGCCACAGGACCGTCGGGGAACGCGGTGCCCACGAGCCGGTCGCCCAGGCCGAGCGCGAGCATCATCTCGGTCGTGCTCGACTTGATCGTCACGACCTTGCGCGGCGCGGCGTCGAACGTGACGTCGAACCCGCAGTTGTCGAGCGTCAGGGGGTACGTCGTGGACGCGGTCTCCGCCGCGCCGGACGGGCCCTGGCTCGGTTCGCTGGACGCGGGCTCCTGGCCGCCCGTGCACCCCGCGAGGGCGAGCGACGAGACGAGGACGAGCGCCGCCGTCGGGCCTGCGCGGCGCGCGCGCCGGGACGGAAGGGCGGACGGTCGGACAGGGCGCAGCGTGAGCACGGCACTCCAGGTCGGGAGGTCGCCTGCCGGTGCAGGGCACGGCGGCGCGGCGAGATGCGAGAGGGTAGGGCGCCACAATCCGCGACGAGGATCCGCGGTCCAAGCACGGGCCGCTGCGGCGAGCCAAGCGCGGCTCGCGATCCGTGTCCCAGCCTAGTAGGTCGGGGCGAGCGTGGTGCGACGGTTCAGCGGACGGCGAAGGCGCGCGGTCCTACAGTGGGCACATGAGCCCGACGGCGGATCCCGCCTCCCCCCGCGCGACCGGTCCCGCGTCCCCGAGGGCGGGCAGGGGCGCGGACCCGGCGCGCCTGTGGGCGCCGCTGCTGGGGATCGTCGCGGCGCTCGGGGCGTTCGCCGTGGCCGAGCTCGTCGCGCTCGTCGTGGGGGCGGGGTCGAGCCCTGTGCTCGTCGTGGGCGCAGGGGTCGTCGACCGGGTGCCGCCGTGGCTCAAGGACTTCGCGGTCGAGACGTTCGGGACCGCGGACAAGACCGTGCTGATCCTCGGGATCGTCGTCGTCCTGGCGGTCGCGGCGCTCGCGGCGGGGATCCTCGAGACGCGCCGACCGCCGTGGGGGACCGTCCTGCTCGTGGTCGTCGGCGCGGTGGGCGTCCTGGCCGCCGTCACCCGGCCCGATGCGACCCTCCTGTGGGCGCTGCCGACCGTGGTGGGAGTGGGCGTCGGGATCATGCTGCTGCGGACCGGGGCCGCCCGGCTGCGCACGTGGCGGGCCTCGGCGCTCAGCCCGGTCATGGCCCGGACGGCCGATGCCGAGACCCCGCTCAGCGCGGCCCACCGGCGCGCGGCGCTCGACCGCCGGTCCTTCCTGGTGTTCGCGGGCCTGACCGCGGCGACCGCGCTCGTGGTCGGTGGCGCCTCGCGCGTGCTGTCCGCGGGGTCACGCGCCCTGACCGCGGTGCGGGACGCGATCCGCCTCCCGGCGCCGGTCGGCCCGGCCGTCGTCGTGCCCGCGGGCGCGAGCCTCGACGTGCCCGGCCTCACGCCCTACGTGACGCCCAACGACGCGTTCTACCGCATCGACACGGCCCTGCGCGTGCCCGAGGTGAACCCCGACGACTGGCGCCTGCGCGTCGTCGGGCTCGTCGAGGAGGAGGTCGAGATCTCGTTCGACGAGCTGCTCGCGCTGCCCCTCGTCGAGCACGCGACGACCCTGACGTGCGTGTCCAACCAGGTGGGCGGGGACCTCGTCGGCAATGCGGTGTGGCTCGGGTACCCGCTGCGCGACCTGCTCGCGCGGGCCCGGCCGCACGCCGACGCCGACATGGTGCTCTCGCGCAGCGCGGACGGCTGGACGGCGAGCACCCCGCTCGACGTGCTCACGGACCCGGGCCGGGAGTCGCTGCTCGCGGTCGGCATGAACGGCGAGCCCCTGCCGCTCGCGCACGGCTTCCCCGTGCGCATGGTCGTGCCGGGCCTGTACGGGTACGTGTCGGCGACCAAGTGGGTCGTCGAGCTCAAGGTCACACGCTTCGCCGACGACGTCGCGTACTGGTCGACGCGCGGCTGGTCGCAGCGGGGTCCGATCAAGATGTCGTCGCGCATCGACGTGCCGCGCTCGGGTGCGTCGGTCTCCCCGGGGGACGACGGTGACGTGGTCGTCGCGGGCGTCGCGTGGTCCCAGCACACCGGGATCGCGGGCGTCGAGGTGCGGGTCGACGAGGGGGAGTGGGAGCAGGCGCTGCTCGCGGAGACGGTCTCGGCCGACACCTGGCGGCAGTGGTCCTGGAGATGGACGTCGCCCGAGAAGGGCCGCCACGACCTCTCGGTGCGGGCGACCGACGCGGACGGCACGGTGCAGACCTCCACCAAGGCACCTCCCGCGCCGGACGGGTCGAGCGGGATCTACTCGATCGGTATCACCGTGGCGTGAGCCGGGCGTCCAGCATGCGAGCACCTCGTGGAGTGGTGCCTGCCGTGCGCCCGCGCGTGGCAGGGTAAGGAACGTGACGACCTCTCAGACCTCGCCCCCGCCCACCCGCTCGACGGCCTCGCCCACCGGGACGTCCGCTCCAGAGCCCGAGGCCCGGCGCGCCGTGGTCACCGGCGCCTCGTCGGGCATCGGCGCCGCGACCGTGCGACGCCTGCGCGCCGCGGGGTGGGACGTCGTCGCGTTCGCGCGCCGCGCGGCCCTGCTCGACGCCCTCGCCGTCGAGACGGGCGCCCACCCCGTGGTCGGCGACGTGACGAGCGACGATGACGTCGCGCACCTCGTGCGCGAGGCCGAGGCGCGCGGCCCGGTCCACGCGGTGCTCAACATCGCGGGCTTCGCGAGCGGCACGGACCCGATCGACGCGAGCGACCTGGACCGCTGGCGGGCGATGTTCGAGACGAACGTGCTGGGCACGGTGCGCGTGACCAAGGCGTTCCTGCCCGCGATCCGTCGCGCGGGTTTCGGCACGGTCCTCGTGCTGACGTCGACCGCGGGGCACGACGCGTACAGCGGCGGGTCCGGCTACGTCGCGACCAAGCACGCCCAGGCCGCGGTCGCCGAGACCCTGCGGCTCGAGCTCAACGGCGAGCCCGTCCGGGTCCTGGAGGTCGCGCCCGGGATGGTCCGCACCGAGGGGTTCTCCCTGACCCGGTTCGACGGCGACCAGGCCCGGGCCGACGCGGTCTACGACGGCGTCGAGGCGCCGCTCACCGCGGACGACGTGGCCGACGTCGTGACGTTCGCCGTGACCCGGCCCCAGCACGTCGCGATCGACACGCTCGTGCTGCGCCCCGTCGCGCAGTCGTCCACGACGCTGCTGGCCCGCGGGCCGCTCGTGACGCGGAGCTGACGTCAGCTGCCCGGGGCTGAGCACCGGGCCGGGACCCCGGGCCGAGACGCGCTTGTCGGGCCGCCGCCCGGCTGGCATGATAACGCCCGTGATCCCCGCCGCGCACCCCCTGAGCACCTTCGTGCTCCCGGTGCGCCCGCGGGCGGTCCGCGCGTCGAGCTGTTGTTGAGGGCTCGCTGACGCTCCAGCAGCGCGCGACCTGGTGTCAGCGAGCAGTGCCACGCCCCTCCCTCCCAGAGAGGGCGTGATGGTCACCGATCAGTTCTCCGGGACTGGTCGGTCTGCCCTCGTGAGCACCCGCCTCGACACCAGGACCCCCCATGAACCTCGCTCTGATCGCTCATCCGTTCGACGCCACCGGCTCCGTCGACCCTCTCGGTCGGCTCGTGGCCCACGACCCGTGGTTCGCCGCGGCCTCCCTGGGGGGAGCGTCGCCCGCGTCCCACGTCCCGACGGCGCAGCCCACCGGGGGTGCCGCGCTCACGATCGAGTGGCTCGTCGCGCGCGACATCGACACCTACCGTGCGCGGCGCGGCGAGCGGGGTGGGTCGTCCACGGCCTGAGCCCCCCGGGGCCTCAGGCCGTGGACACGCTGTACGTGACGCGGACCAGCCCGTCCTCGGGTGTCGCGTGCGTTCCGCGGAGCGTGAGGAGCACGTCCTGGTCCAGGTCGCCGAAGAGGCGCTTTCCGCGGCCCAGGAGGACCGGCGCGATCGAGACCGTGAGCTCGTCGACGAGGCCCGCGGTGAGGAACGACTGGATGGTGCGCCCGCCGTCGACGTCGACGCGTCCTGGCCCGTTCCGGTCGAGGAGCCGGCGCGCTTGCTCGACCGAGGTCGCGACGGCGACGCGCGGGTCGTCCGTGCGAAGGGTCGTGCTCAGGACGACGACGGACTTGCCCTCGAAGGCCCACTCGTCGAACCCCAGGACCGTCTCGTAGGTGGCCCGTCCCATGACGACGGCGTCGACGGTCGGGAAGAACGTCTCCCACACGAGCGCGGGCGTGGTCGGTGCGGGCGAGACGTGGTCACGGGGCGACGGTGCGGGTCACGGCCGCGGAGGTGGTCATCCGCAGCCCTGGTAGGTTCCGTCGCGCGATCAGCCACTCGGCGACCACGATGTTCGGCAGCCAGCACAGGAACGCCACCGGGGCGTACGCGGTCTCGAACAGCACCCCTGGGTCGGCGTCGGGGCCCGCGAACGGCGTCTGGACGGCCACGAGGACCCCGACCCACAGGCGCAGCGTCACGGCCGCGTAGGTCAGGGCGAAGCAGCGGATCATCCACGCCTGGTGCTCGGCGACGCGGCCCGCACGGATCGCGCGGTACGCCTTCCAGCCCGTCCACGCCCACAGGACCGCGAGCGTCCCGAACCCGAAGAACCCGAGGAACGCGACCGAGCTCGCGGTCGAGATGACGAACCCCGTGAGCGCGCCCACCCCGACCCCGACCAGGTACACCCTGCCCAGCACGCGGTGCAGGCGCGGGGCGCGGCGGCGCCAGCGGGAGACGAACTGCAGCGGGCCGACCAGCAGCGCGAGCCCGGCGAACGCGATGTGCAGGTAGAACGCGAGCTGGATCGCGGGCGCTCGGTTCGCGAAGGTCGAGGCGAGGCCCGTGTCGTCCTGGGCGAGCTCGTCGAGCGTCGCGCCCGTGTAGGAGGTCAGCAGGACCGCGGCCATGGCGATCGAGCTGAGCGCGATCCAGACGAGGCCCGGCCGGAAGCGTCGGCTACGACCCGCGGGTCGTGCGGGACGGTCGGGACGGGTGGGGCTGGTGGCGCTCGTGCGGCCGGGCGCGGTGGTGGCACCTGGGGAGGCGGTCGCCTCGGAAGGAGTGGGCATCGTCGCCTCGTTCTCGGGTCGGGGTGCTGGGCAAGGGGACCGGCAGGCAAGCCGTCGCCCTTCGCGTCCAGCGTCCCGTCCCGCGCGAGCCCGCGACAGGGGGGAGTCCCCCCGGAAACCTGGCGGCCCGCCCCCGTCCCTCGCGTGACCGGTCCGGCACCCCGGTCCAGCAACCTGTCCGTGGCGTGGGGTGCTCAGACCAGCGCGCGGACCTCGGCGTAGCCGTCGGGCAGGACGGCGGGGGCCGACGCGTCACCGCCGAAGACTCGTGTGGCGCCCGGGGCGTCCGACCAGGCGCGCCACCCGGGAGCGCCCTCGCGGGCGAGCGCGACGGCCGCGCCGTGGAGCTCGTCCGCCAGAGCCTGGGGCGGGTGGTCGCCCGCGATGAGGTCCACCTTCTCGGCGTCGAGGCAGTCGAACCAGAACGGCACGTCGAGGCAGTGGGCGGCCCAACCGAGCCTCGGGGACGCCCACGAGAAGCGGTACACCCAGGTGGGGTGGCCGGCGCGGGCCTCGGCGACCCGGACGATCGGCGCCCGGAACATGCTGTCGGTCATGAACCGGCCGAGCACTGCCGCGGTGCCCTTGCGGCGCTGGGCCCTGTTCGCGGCGAGGTACGCCCCGCGCCGCGAGCGGTCGGCGAGGAGCTTGCCGAGGACGAGGGACGGGGGCAGGAAGCGCAGCTTCTTCTTCGCGGCGTCGGTCGCCATCGTGAACTCGTCGTCGGTCGCGCCGAGCACGAGGGGCTTGTCGCCCCCGATCCCGGCGCGCAGCGACTCGAGCGTCGGCCGCGTGATCAGGTCGCCGTCGATCATGGGTCCCCACGGCAGGCCGTCCTGGAGCATCGCCGCCACGCCCGCCATCGGGTCGAGGCCGTCGGGGTTGGAGGCCGCGTCCTGCAGCTCGAGGACGCGGGTCTCGGGCAGCGACGCGAAGCCGTCGCGCGTCGCCTCGACCCCGGCGAGGCGGGCGAGCGTGTCGGCGAAGGTCTTCGCGCGCGCCTCGGTCACGTCGCCCACGGCGCCGGACAGGCACCACACCGATCGGAACAGGTGCTGCGCCGAGGGCAGGCCCAGCAGCGTCAGCACCGCGCCGCCGCCGGCGGACTGCCCGGCGAGCGTGACGCGTGCGGGATCGCCGCCGAACGCCGCGACGTTGCGCTGGACCCAGTCCAGCGCCAGCAGCCAGTCCCGCACGCCGCGGTTGGACGGCGCGCCCTCGATGTACCCGAACCCGTCGAACCCGAGGCGGTAGGAGATCGAGACGGTCACGACGCCGTCGCGGTTGAACGAGCGTCCGTCGTACCACGGGCTCGCCGGGGAGCCGGCCGTGTAGCCGCCGCCGTGGATGTAGACGAGCACCGGCAGCCCGGCATCGGGCCTCCCGGGGGCGGGCGTGTACACGTTGACGTTCAGGGTCGAGTCGCCGGGGATCGACGGCTCCGGGATCAGCGTGATCTCGGCGAGCTGCTTGCGTTGCGGCGTCGCGCCGAGCTCGGTGGCCTCCCGCACGCCGTCCCAGGGGGCGACCGGCACGGGGGCCTCGAAGCGCAGCGCGCCGACGGGAGCCTCGGCGAACGGTATGCCGAGGAACGCTGCGGAGGACTCGCGCCAGATCCCACGGACCTGGCCCGAGTCGATCGTGACGACGGGGCCGTCCAGGGTGGGGCCGGTCGCCTCGGTGACGGTCTCGGGGGTGCTCATGCGGGGGTGCTCCGTTCGGGGGAGAGGACCCCGAGGGACACGAGCAGCCGCTCGAGCTCGGAGGCCATGTCGATGGTGGGGTCCTGGAGCCACAGGGTCTGCAGCCCGTCGGCGACGGCGGTGATGACGAGGCCCAGCGAGGCCGTGTCGACGTCGGCGGGGTACTGCCCGGCGAGCTTGCCCTCCTCGACGAGTCCCGTGAACATCGCCTGCATGCCCGCCCGGCGCTCGGCGAAGAAGGCGTGGGCCGGGTGCGCGTGCTCGCTCGCCTCGGCGTTGAGGCGCGTGTACAGCTCGACGAGTCCGGGGACCTCGGCGTTGTGCCGCATGACCTGCAGGAACACCCGGAAGGGGTCGAGCCTGGACTCCGTGCGGTAGGTCTCCAGATCGAGCTCGTCGCGCTTGCGCAGGATCGCGGTGAACAGCTCGTCCTTGCTGTCGAAGTAGTGCAGCAGACCCGCCTGGCTGAGGCCGGCCGCGTCGGCGAGCTCCTTGACCGATGCCCCCCGGTATCCCTCGCGGGCGATGACCTCGAGCGCCGTCGAGAGGATCTCCTCCCGCTTGGCGATGCCCTTCGCGTATGAACCTCGCTGTGCCATGCGTCGACCCTAGACCGGAGACCCTTGCACTTCAATACCGAGTGCCATACTGTTTTGGCGACGCTCAAGGATGAGCGCCTGTCCGACGAAGGATCCGCCATGACACAGCCGTCAGATTCCGTAGCCCCAGCACCGGCACCACCGACCGACGTCTTCGCCGACGCCGAGGACTTCATCGAGGAGGCGTCCGGCCAGGACGACCCGCCCCCGCTCGTCACCGGCACCCCCAAGCGCCTGCTCGGCTGGATCGTCCCCGCCAACTTCTCGGTCTTCATGATCTGGGGAGCCGTCGGGGGACTGCTGATGCCCCTCCAGGTGCAGACGCTCGGTGAGGCCGACAAGGTCGGCAACCTGGCCGTCGTCGGCACGTTCGGCGCCCTGGCCGCGCTGCTCGCCCAGCCGATCGCGGGCCAGATCTCGGACCGCACGCGCAGCCGGTTCGGCCGTCGCGCGCCGTGGCTCGTGCTGGGCGCCCTCGTCGGCGGGCTGGGCCTGCTGGCCATGGGCTTCGCGAACAGCCTCGTGGGCATCGTCATCGGCTGGGTGATCGTCCAGGTCGCCTACAACTTCGCGCAGGGACCGCTCAGCGCGATCATGCCGGACCGCGTCCCGCGCGCCCTGCGCGGAACGTTCGCCGCGCTGTCCGGGCTCGGGCTCATGCTCGGTGCGCTCGGTGGATCGGTCGTCGGGGCGCAGTTCGCGAGCTCGATCCAGCTCGGCTACCTCGTGTTCGGGGGCTTCACGCTCCTCGTGCTGACGCTGTTCGTCGTCTTCAACCCGGACCACTCCAGCAAGGACCTGGTCAAGGAGCCGTTCAGCGTGGGCGAGTTCCTGCGCACCTTCTGGGTCAGCCCCCGCAAGCACCCCGACTTCTTCTGGGCCTTCACCGGGCGCCTGCTGCTCTACACCGGGTACTTCGCCGTGACCGGGTACCAGCTCTTCATCCTCCAGGACTACATCGGTCTCGGTCAGGCCGGGGCGGTCGCCGCGGTGCCGCTGTTCAGCCTCATCAGCCTCGCGGGAGTACTGCTCGCGACGCTCGTCTCGGGGCCGCTCTCCGACCGGTTCCAGCGCCGGAAGGTCTTCGTGTTCCTGTCCTCGGCCCTCGTCGGGCTGGCCCTCCTGATCCCGATGGCCCTGCCGAGCTTCGCGGGCTGGGCGATCTTCACGTTCGTCTCGGGCCTCGGCTTCGGGATGTTCCAGGCCGTCGACACGGCGCTCATGAGCGAGGTGCTGCCGTCCGCGAAGTCGTTCGCGAAGGACCTCGGTGTCGTCAACATCGCCGCGACCCTGCCGCAGACGCTCGCCCCCGCGTTCGCGGGCCTGATCATCCTGAGCTTCGGGGGCTACATCGCGCTGTTCCCGGTGGGGATCGTCCTGAGCATCCTCGGTGCCTGCGCGGTCTGGCCCATCAAGGCGGTGCGGTGATGACGGCCGAGGTCGCACAGCCGCAGCAGACGGACGTCCGGGCGCCCCGACCCGAGCGCCCGAGGGCGATGCTGTGGTGGTCCGTGGGGCTCGTCTCGGTCTTCGCGCTCATGGGCCTGCTCGTCGCGCAGGACTCCGCGGCGCCCCTCACGCAGCCGCTCGACGACTGGTGGCGCGGGCTCGTCGGGGTCGGGCCCGACAGCGACCTGTACCCGTCGGCGCTCCCCATGTTCTTCCAGCACCTCGGCGAGGGGCCCGGGGCGCTCGTGGGCATGGTCCTGATTCCCGGGGTCCTCGCGTTCGTCGGCCGCTGGCGCTCGGCGCTCTTCTTCCTCACGGTGACCCTGGTCGGACCGGGGTTGCTCTCGCAGGGCATGAAGAACCTGGTCGACCGTCCGCGTCCCGCCGTGGACGAGACGCTCGGCCTGTTCGGACCGCTCTTCCGGGTCGACCACGGCTCGTTCCCCTCGGGGCACGCCGTCATGGCGGGCGCGCTCGTCGTCGGCATTGCGGCCCTGATCCCGGCAGCACGCCGCACCGCCCGGACGCTCTGGTGGTGCGTCGGTGGGCTGGTGCTGCTGGGCATGGTGTGGCAGCGCACCCTCATCAACGCGCACTGGCTCTCCGACACGGTCTTCGGGCTCGTCGCGGGAATCGCCGGGGCGCTCCTCGTGTGGTGGGCGTTCTGGCCCCTGCTCCAGCGTGACCACGGGCGGCCCGTGTGGTTCTGCCACCTCGGCGCCCGCCACCAGACCTCCCCAGCCTGAACGACGAACGAGAGAGAAGGACAGGACATGACCGACACCACCATCGAGGACGGCGCGACCACCGTCGCCGACCTGACGCTCGAGGAGAAGGCGTCGCTGACCAGCGGTGCGAGCTTCTGGTGGACCAAGGGGGTCGAGCGCGCCGGCATCCCCGCCGTGATGCTCACCGACGGCCCGCACGGTCTGCGCAAGCAGCGTGGCAGTGCCGACCACCTCGGCATCGGCGACAGCGTCCCGGCGACCTGCTTCCCCCCGGCCGTCGGACTCGGTTCGTCGTGGGACACCGACCTTGCGCGCCGCGTGGGTCAGGCCCTGGGTGTCGAGTCCTCGATCGAGGACGTCGCCGTCATCCTCGGCCCGGGCGTGAACATCAAGCGCTCGCCGCTGTGCGGCCGCAACTTCGAGTACTTCTCGGAGGACCCGATCGTGTCCGGGACCATGGCGGCCGCGCTGGTGCGTGGCACGCAGTCGACGGGCGTCGGGACGTCGCTCAAGCACTTCGCGGCCAACAACCAGGAGCACGACCGGATGCGGGCCTCGAGCGACGTCGACCCGCGCCCCCTGCGCGAGATCTACCTGCGCGGCTTCCAGCGGGTCGTCGAGGACGCCCAGCCGTACACCGTGATGTGCTCCTACAACCGGGTCAACGGCGTCTTCGCGTCCGAGGACCCGTTCCTGCTCACCCGCGTGCTGCGCGAGGAGTGGGGCTTCGAGGGGCTCGTCGTCTCGGACTGGGGCGCGGTCAACGACCGGGTCTCGGCGCTCGCGGCGGGCCTGGACCTGGAGATGCCGTCCTCGGGCGGCGTGACCGACGCGCAGATCGTGGCCGCGGTGCGCGACGGCGCGCTCGCCGAGAGCGTCGTGGACGCCTCGGCCGCGCGGGTCGCTCGCCTCGCGACGCGCTGGCAGGGCACGCCGCGCGTCGCCGGTCCCCTCGACGTCGACGCGCACCACGCCCTCGCGCGCGAGGTGGCCGGCCGGTCGATCGTGCTCCTGAAGAACGACGGCGGGCTGCTCCCGCTCCGGTCGGAGCGCTCGGTGGCCCTCATCGGGGCCTTCGTCGACCAGCCCCGGTACCAGGGGGCCGGGTCCTCGATGATCAACCCGACCCGGATCGACTCGGTCGCGCACGAGATCGTGGGCAAGGCCGGGGAGGACCTCGTCTCCCGGGCGCAGGGCTTCACGCTCGACGGCTCGGGGGACGCGGCCGCGCTGCGGGCCGAGGCCGTCGCCCTCGCGGCGGAGCACGACGTCGCCGTGGTCTTCCTCGGTCTGCCGGCCGCCGCCGAGTCCGAGGGCTACGACCGCGAGCACATCGACCTGCCTGCCGTGCAGCTCGAGCTCCTCGACGCCGTGCTCGAGGTCAACCCCGACACCGTGGTCGTCCTGTCCAACGGCAGCGTCGTCGCGCTCCCGTTCGCGGACGACGTCTCGGCGATCCTCGAGGGCTGGCTGCTCGGCCAGGCCGGCGGCGGCGCGATCGCCGACGTGCTCTACGGCGACGTGAACCCGTCGGCCAAGCTCACCGAGACGATCCCGGTACGCCTGGAGGACAGCCCGGCCTTCCTCAACTTCCCCGGCGAGGACGGTCACGTCCGCTACGGCGAGGGTCTGTTCGTCGGCTACCGGTGGTACGACGCGCGCAAGATCGACGTGACCTTCCCGTTCGGGCACGGCCTGTCCTACACGACGTTCGCGTACGGGGACGCCGCGGCGACCGTGGGCGCGGACGGTGACCTCGAGGTGCGCGTCACGGTCACGAACACGGGGGAGCGGGCGGGCCGCGAGGTCGTGCAGGTCTACACGGGGCTGGCCTCGACGGCCGTGCAGCGCCCCGAGCGAGAGCTCAAGGCGTTCGCGCTCGTCGCGCTCGAGCCGGGTGAGAGCCGCGAGGTCGTCCTCACGGTCCGTCGGGCGGACCTCGCGTACTGGCACGTCCGCGCCGACCGCTGGGTCGTCGAGGGCGGCGGGTACACGGTGGACGTGGCCGCGTCGTCGCGTGACGTGCGCTCGTCCACGACCGTCGAGGTCGAGGGCGACCCGCTCGTCATGCCGCTCACGCGCGAGTCCTCGCTCGCCGAGGTGTTCGCGCACCCGGTCGCGGGGCCGGTCGTGCAGGCGGCCATGGCGCAGATGGCCTCGGCCATGGAGGGCGCGGCGTCGATCATGCCCGAGGGCGTCGACATGGCCAAGATGATGGGGTCGTTCCCGATCGGGCGCATCGGCATGATCGCGGGGGACGCCTTCGGCCCCGAGCAGGTCGACCAGCTCCTGGCGACGGCGAACGGCACGAGCGCCTGAGCCCGGCCTGACGAGGGGTGGGTCCCGGCGCCGCGCGACGCCGGGACCCGCCCGTCCGTGGGCCGACCGGCCTCGGCGCGCACGCGGGAGCGGCGCGTTATCATGGGGCCACAGGCATCGACCCGGCCATCACCGGCGAGCCTCCGGAAGAACAGGTCCCGCAGCGCGGGGCCCCAGTAGAACCGGACGGGTAGGCCCGTCACAGCCGTGTCGAGCGGTCGCCGCTCGGGTGCCCACGGCGCCCGACGACGGCAAGCGGGGTGGTACCGCGGCTCGCCTTCTCCCTCGGGAACCAGGGAAGGGTGGTCGTCCTCGCACGAGCACGTCCCGGACCACCGCCTGCCACTCACGATGGAGCCACTGAGCCATGGCCTACCCTCTGCACCGCACCGACGACACCGCCCCTGACGGTCAGGGCCACCAGATCCCCGCCAGCCCGAACCTGCCCGCGCTCGAGCGCGGCGTGCTCTCGTACTGGTCGAAGGACGACACGTTCATCGCGTCGGTCGAGCGCCGCGAGGCGGGCCAGGACGGCGACAACGAGTTCGTCTTCTACGACGGTCCCCCGTTCGCGAACGGTCTGCCGCACTACGGCCACCTCCTGACGGGCTACGCCAAGGACGTGGTGCCGCGCTACATGACCATGCGGGGCAAGCGCGTCGAGCGCCGCTTCGGCTGGGACACGCACGGCCTGCCCGCCGAGCTCGAGGCCGAGCGCGTGCTGGGCATCACCGACAAGTCGCAGATCGAGGCCATGGGCATCGCCGCGTTCAACGAGGCGTGCCGCGAGTCCGTGCTCAAGTACACGGACGAGTGGAAGGACTACGTGACGCGCCAGGCGCGCTGGGTCGACTTCGAGAACGACTACAAGACGCTCGACATCACGTTCATGGAGTCGGTCATCTGGGCGTTCAAGCGTCTGTACGACAAGGGTCTCGCGTACGAGGGCTACCGCGTGCTGCCGTACTGCTGGCGTGACGAGACGCCGCTGTCGAACCACGAGCTGCGCATGGACGACGACGTGTACCAGTCGCGCCAGGACCCGGCCCTCACGGTCGGGTTCCGCCTCTCGGGCGACGCCGTGGACGGCGCCGCCGCTCCCGCCGCCGGCGCGCTCGTCCTCGTGTGGACCACGACCCCCTGGACGCTGCCCTCGAACCTGGCGGTCGCCGTCGGGCCGGACGTCGACTACGTCGTGGTGCGCCCGGGTGCCGACTCCGCGGTGGCGGGGGACAAGGTCGTGCTCGCGGCCGCCCGCCTGGGCGCCTACGCCAAGGAGCTCGGGGAGGACGCCGAGGTCCTGGCGACCGTCAAGGGCGCCGACCTCGCGGGCCTGCGCTACACCCCGGCCTTCGACTACTTCACGGACCGGTCGGCCGAGGGCTGGCCGAACGCGCACCAGGTGCTCGTGGCCGACTTCGTCACGACCGAGGACGGCACGGGTGTCGTCCACCTGGCTCCGGCCTTCGGTGAGGACGACATGGCCGTGTGCGACGCCGCGGGCATCGTGCCCGTCGTGCCCGTCGACGCCCGCGGACGCTTCACCAACGCGGTCCCCGACTACGCGGGCGAGCAGGTCTTCGACGCCAACCCCAAGGTCATCAAGGACCTCAAGGAGGGCACCGGCCCGCTCGCACGCGTCGACGCGGCCTCGCGTGCCGTGGTGCTGCGCCACGAGACCTACCAGCACTCCTACCCGCACTGCTGGCGCTGCCGGAACCCCCTGATCTACAAGGCGGTCTCGAGCTGGTTCGTGCGCGTGACCGAGTTCCGCGACCGCATGGTCGAGCTCAACCAGGACATCACCTGGACGCCCGAGCACATCCGCGACGGCCAGTTCGGCAAGTGGCTCGCCGGCGCACGCGACTGGTCGATCTCGCGCAACCGCTACTGGGGCACGCCCATCCCCGTGTGGGTCTCGGACGACGCGAACTACCCGCGCATCGACGTCTACGGCTCGATCGCCGAGCTCGAGGCGGACTTCGGCGTGCCCGTCACCGACCTGCACCGCCCCTTCATCGACGACCTGACGCGCCCCAACCCGGACGACCCCACCGGGAAGTCCGTCATGCGCCGCATCCCCGACGTCCTGGACGTGTGGTTCGACTCGGGCTCGATGCCGTTCGCGCAGGTGCACTACCCGTTCGAGAACGCCGACTGGTTCGAGCACCACTACCCGGGCGACTTCATCGTCGAGTACATCGGCCAGACCCGCGGCTGGTTCTACACGCTGCACGTCCTCGCGACGGCACTGTTCGACCGCCCGGCGTTCCGCTCGGCCGTCTCGCACGGGATCGTGCTCGGCTCCGACGGGCGCAAGATGAGCAAGTCGCTGCGCAACTACCCCGACGTGTCCGAGGTCCTGGACCGCGACGGCTCCGACGCGATGCGCTGGTTCCTCATGAGCTCGCCCATCCTGCGCGGCGGGAACCTCATCGTGACCGAGGAGGGCATCCGCGACTCGGTGCGCCAGGTGCTGCTGCCGCTGTGGAGCACCTACTACTTCTTCACGCTCTACTCGAACAACGCGAACGGCGGCGCGGGGTACACCGCGCAGCGGGTGGCCCCCGAGCGCGTCGCGGACCTCCCGCCCCTCGACCGCTACCTGCTGGCCCGCACGCACGACCTGGTCGAGACCGTGACGGTCCAGCTCGACGCGTACGACATCGCCGGCGCGTGCGAGACGGTCCGTGAGCACCTCGACCTGCTGACCAACTGGTACGTCCGGACGCAGCGTGACCGCTTCTGGGACGAGGACGCGGACGCGTTCGACACGTTGTGGACGGCCCTCGAGGTCCTCACGCGCGTCATGGCGCCGCTCGCGCCCCTGCTCGCCGAGGAGGTCTGGCGCGGGCTCACGGGCGGGCGCAGCGTGCACCTGACCGACTGGCCGAGCGTCGTGGTCGGGGTGCCCGACTCGCTCGCGGGCGTCCTGGTCGCGGATGCCGCGCTCGTCGAGTCGATGGACCTGGTCCGTTCGGTCGCCTCGCTCTCGCTGGGTCTGCGCAAGGCGCACTCGCTGCGCGTGCGTCAGCCGCTGAGCACGCTGACGGTCGTGACCGAGGACCCGGCCGCGCTCGAGCCCTACGCCGACCTGCTCGCCCGCGAGCTCAACGTCAAGGCCGTGCGCTTCCTCGACCTGGAGTCCGGCGCGGCCGACGAGTTCGGCGTCTCGCAGAAGCTCACGGTCAACGCGCGGGCCGCCGGGCCGCGTCTGGGCCGTGGGGTCCAGGCCGTCATCAAGGCCGCCAAGGCCGGGGCGTGGCGCGTGGGCGACGACGGGTTCGTCGTCGTGCAGACGCCCGACGGCGGCGTGCCGCTGCTCGGCTCGGAGTACGAGCTCACGACCGTGGTGCTCGCCGACCAGGGCCAGGACGTGGTCGACCCGACAGCGCCCTCGATCGCCGCTGCCGTGCTGCCCGCGGGCGGGTTCGTGGTCCTCGACCTCGAGCTCGACGACGCGCTGCTGGCCGAGGGCTACGCGCGCGACATCGTGCGCGAGGTCCAGGACGCCCGCAAGGCCGCCGGCCTCGAGGTCTCCGACCGGATCGACCTGTCGCTCTCGGTGCCCGGGCCCTGGCAGGGCGCGGTCGAGGACCACCGCGAGCTCATCGCGGGCGAGACCCTCGCCGTGAGCGTCACGGTCGACCTGTCGCCCACCGACGAGCGCAGCGTGCTCGTCGCGAAGGCCGCTGCCGGCACGACCGAGACGACGGGAGCAGCACGATGAGCGGCATCCGCGTGGGCCGGGGTGCCGGCGAGCGGCCCGGCGACAAGGACGCCAAGCGCCCCGGCGGGGCGTCCCACCAGCGCACGGCCGAGGAGGCCGCTGCCCTGGAGGACCTGGCCACGGTGTACGCACACATCATGGATCGGGCCCCCGAGCACGACATCGACCCGACGCTCGACCGCGTGCAGCGGGTCCTCGAGCTGCTGGGCGACCCGCAGAAGGCGTACCGCACGGTCCACATCACGGGGACCAACGGCAAGACGTCGACGTCGCGCATGGTCGAGCGGCTCGTGCGCGAGCACGGCCTGCGCACGGGACGCTTCACGAGCCCGCACCTGACCTCGGTCACCGAGCGCATCGCGATCGACGGGGAGCCCGTGAGCCCCGCGCGCTTCGTCGAGATCTGGGAGGACGTCGCGCCGTACATCGGCGTGGCGGACCGCGAGTCCCAGGAGGCAGGCGGACCCCGCCTGAGCTTCTTCGAGGTGCTCACCGTCATGGCCTTCGCGGCGTTCGCCGACGCCCCCGTGGACGTCGCGATCGTCGAGGTCGGCATGGGCGGCAGCTGGGACTCGACCAACGTCGTGGACGGTGACGTCGCGATCGTGACGCCCATCTCGATCGACCACACGCGCTGGCTCGGCCACACGATCGAGGAGATCGCGACCGAGAAGGCCGGCATCGTCAAGGAGGGCGCCGTCGTGGTGCTCGCCGAGCAGAGCGACGTGGCCGAGGCGATCGTGATCGAGGCCGCCGCGGCCAAGGACGCGCGCGTCCTGCGCGAGGGCCATGACATCGCGATCGCCGGCCGCACGCCCGCGGTCGGCGGTCAGGTCGTCGACCTGCGCACGCCCGCGGGCCTGTACACGCAGATCTTCCTGCCCATGATCGGCGAGCACCAGGCGCACAACGCCCTGCTCGCGCTCTCGGCGACCGAGGCGCTGCTCTCGGGCGGCCGCGCGCTGGACGGCGGCGTGGTCGAGGCCGCGTTCGGCGACGTGTCCTCTCCCGGACGTCTCGAGGTCCTGCGCTCGAGCCCGACCGTGATCGTCGACGCGGCGCACAACCCGGCGGGCGCCGAGGCGCTCGTGGCCGCCCTCGACGAGGCGTTCGAGTTCGAGCACCTCATCGGGGTCGTCGCGATCATGGGGGACAAGGACTCCGAGCAGATCCTCTCGGTGCTCGAGCCCGTGCTCGCCGAGATCGTCGTGACGCGCAACTCGGCCGAGCGCTCGGCCGACCCGGCCGAGCTCGCCGAGATCGCGGTCGAGGTCTTCGGAGAGGACCGGGTCCACACCGCGGAGCGCCTCGACGAGGCGCTCGCGATCGCGGTCGACCTGGCCGAGCGCGACGACTCGGTCGGGGTGGGGGTCGGGACCGGGGTCCTGGTCACCGGCTCCGTGATCACCGCGGCCGACGTCCGGATCCTGCTCGGGCGCGGCTGACCACCCCTCTCGCGTGACCACGGCACAGGGCGCCCCCCGATCGAGGGGCGCCCTGCGCCGTCGGGCGGGCCCCTCGCGACGGCCGGCCCACCTCCTGCCACGGGCCCGCTCCCTGCGTGCCGTGCGCCGCGCAGGGGTGTTTGATGGGGGGACGGGCACCGGGGCACGCGGCACCGGTGCGCGAGCAGTGCACGCGGCCGCCTCGCGCCGCAGCAGTCCGACGGAGGGATGCGCCATGAAGAAGCTGCTCAACGACCCGCAGGACGCGGTGACGGAGTCGCTCGACGGGTTCGAGCTGGCTCACGCGGACCTGGTCGAGGTCCACCGCGCGCCGTTGTACGTCTCGCGCGTCGGCGGTGCCGTGCCGGGCAAGGTCGGGCTCGTCAGCGGGGGCGGCGCGGGGCACGAGCCCCTGCACGCGGGCTTCGTGGGCGCGGGGATGCTCGACGCCGCCGTGCCCGGCGCGGTGTTCACCTCGCCGACGCCGGACCAGATCGTGCCCGCGATCCTCGGGGCGGACTCGGGTGCGGGGGTCCTCGCGATCGTCAAGAACTACACGGGCGACGTGCTCAACTTCGAGACCGCGCTCGAGCTCGTCGAGGCCGAGGGCACGCAGGCTGCGAGCATCCTCGTCAACGACGACGTCGCGGTCGAGGACTCGCTCTACACCGCGGGCCGCCGTGGCGTGGCGGGGACCGTCGCGGTCGAGAAGATCGCCGGGGCCGCCGCGGACCGTGGGGACGACCTGGGTAAGGTCACCGAGATCGCGGGGCGGGTCGTCGCGAACGTCCGGTCCATGGGGGTCGCGCTGAGCGCCTGCACCGTGCCGCACGTGGGCAAGCCCAGCTTCGACCTCGGCGACGACGAGATCGAGATCGGCATCGGGATCCACGGGGAGCCGGGCAGGCACCGCATCCCGCTGGCCTCCGCGGACGAGATCACGGGCATGCTCGTCGACGCCGTGGCCGAGGACCTGCGGCTCGCAGGCGGTGAGCGAGTGTTGCTGTTCGTTAACGGTATGGGTGGTACGCCCCAGTCCGAGCTCTACGTCGTCTATCGTCAGGCACGGAGGCTGCTCGAGGCGCGCGGCGTGGCGGTCACCCGCTCGCTCGTGGGCAACTACGTCACCTCGCTGGAGATGCAGGGGGCCTCGGTCACCGTGCTCCGGCTGGACGACGAGCTGACCGCGCTCTGGGACGCGCCCGTGCACACCGCCGCTCTGCGGTGGTGACTCCGGCCGACCCCGAGAGCCGGGGGACGGCGCCCCGCGGGCGGTTCTCACGAACCCCCCGGGCCAGTAGTGAAAGGGCGATTGATGACGCTGGACGTTGCGTGGGCTGTGCGCTGGATGCGAGAGGCGGCGGCGATGATCGTCGCGTCGCGGGACGAGCTCACCGAGCTGGACCGTCAGATCGGCGACGGTGACCACGGCGAGAACCTGAACCGCGGGTTCCAGGCGGTCGTCGCCAAGCTGGACGGGCTGGAGACCGAGCCCGCGCAGATCGGCGACGTGCTCAAGCTCGTGGCCACGACCCTCATGTCGTCCGTGGGCGGTGCGTCGGGGCCCCTGTACGGCACCGCGTTCCTGCGCGCGGCCAAGGTCACGGGTCTGGCCGAGCTCGACTCCCCGGCCGTCGTCGCGCTGCTCGAGGGGGCGCTCGAGGGCATCACCGCGCGCGGCAAGGCCGCGCCGGGGGAGAAGACCATGGTCGACGCCTGGCAGCCCGCGGTCGACGCCGCGGTCGCCGCGGCGGACTCCGGTGCGGATCCCGTGGGCGTCCTCGAGGCGGCCCTCGTCGCGGCCGAGGCCGGGGCCCTCGCGACGGTCCCCCTGCTCGCGACCAAGGGTCGGGCGAGCTACCTGGGCGAACGGAGCATCGGGCACCAGGACCCGGGCGCGACGTCGACCGTCGTGATCCTGCGGGCTGCGGTCGCGGCGGCCACCGCTCCCGGTGAATGATGGCCCGATGACTACCCCACAGGTCGGCGACCGCGCCCGGATCGCCCTGGTGCTCGTGTCCCACTCGGCCCGGCTCGCGCAGGGGGCCGCCGAGCTCGCCGCGCAGATGGCTCCCGGCGTGCTGCTCCTGCCTGCCGGCGGCACGGACGACGGCAGCCTGGGGACGAGCTACGACGTGGTCTCGACCGCAGTCACCGAGGGGCTCGTCGGCACCGACGGGGTCGTGGTGCTCGCCGACCTGGGGTCGGCGGTCATGACGATCGAGTCGGTCATCGAGCTCGACGACTCTCTCGAGGGACGGGTCGTCCTCGCGGACGCACCGTTCGTCGAGGGGGCGGTCGCCGCTGCCGTGACGGCGCACGGCGGAGGCAGTCTCGCCGAGGTGCTCGCCTCGGCCGAGGCCGCGGGGAGCACGTTCGCGCAGAGCGCCCGAGGGTCGGAGGGAGCCGGGGGAGAGTTCGTCCCCGCCGCCGGACCGGCCGACCAGCTCGCGGGCGCCGCGGGCATCGAGGACGACTCGCCCGGCGCCCCGCGCGCGGTCACGCTGCGCAACCCGCTCGGCCTGCACGCCCGCCCGGCGGCGATCCTCGCCCGGCTCGTCGCGGGCTACGACGCGAAGGTCACGATCAACGGGGTCAACGCGGCGAGCGTGCTCGAGATGATGAAGCTGGGCGCGACGGGCGGGCGTGAGCTCGTGATCGCGGCCGAGGGACCCCAGGCGGACGAGGCACGGGACGCGGCGATCGCCGCGGTCGAGGGGGGCTTCGGCGAGGTCTGACGCCGCCGTCCCGGTGGTCCCGGCCCGGGGCTCGTGACCGACGTCACCCGATGATTGCATTGCCTGCAAAGTTGCACGATGTGTAATGTTGCGTGCTGTGCAGAACATTGTCGAACCCTCGGTCGCGCCCAGCGGGCTGCGCGAGCGCAAGAAGCGCGAACGCCGTGAGGCGCTGATCGACGCTGCCCAGACCCTCGTGCTCGAACGCGGGCTGGACGAGGTCACGGTCGAGGACATCTGCACCTCGATCGGCGTCTCGACGCGGACGTTCTTCAACTACTTCTCGTCGAAGGACGACGCCGTGCTCGGCGTCGAGGAGTTCTCGCCCTCACCCGCGGCCGTCCAGGTCTTCGTGGCGGGCGGCCCCACGGGCGACCTGCTCGACGACCTCCAGGCCCTGGTCACCGACCTCCTGGCCCACCAGGTCATGTCCCTGGACCGCGTGCACCGGGCCATCAAGCTCGTCGAGCGCGAGCACAGGCTCCTCGCCCGCCACATGTGGTGGGTCGAGAACCTGCGCACAGGGCTCATCGAGGTCTTCGAGCGCCGCCGGGCCGACCACCCGTTCGTCCCCGAGCCCGAGCTGCTCGCGATGGTCGTGATGGCGCTGCTGCGCACCACGACGCTCGAGTGGGAGCGGCTCGGCCGCACGGGCGAGCCGGTCGACCACCTGGGCTCCGTCGTCGCCCAGCTCCGCGCGCTCGTGCGCCCCGAACCCTCTCCCGGCTGACCCTCGGCCCACCCTCACCGGCACGCCCGGCGGCTCGCGTCCGCCGGTGCCGCACGACCCGACCACCGACCTGAACGGATTCCTCATGTCCTCCTCCCGCTCCACGACGTCGGCCGCGCCGACCGGGGCCGGCGCGTCACCCGCCGAGAGCGGCAAGCCGCTCATCGTGCTGACGCAGCGCACCGTCTGGTTGATCTTCGGCGCGCTCATGGCCTCCATGTTCCTGTCCTCGCTCGACCAGTCGATCGTCGGTACCGCGATGCCCACGATCGTCGGTGAGCTGCACGGCGTCGAGCACCAGGGCTGGGTCATCACGGCCTACATCCTGGCCATCGCGATCGTCATGCCCCTGTACGGCAAGTTCGGCGACCTGTGGGGCAGGCGCTGGCCGTTCCTCGTCGCGATCGGACTGT
This sequence comes from Oerskovia jenensis, assembly GCF_016907235.1. Lineage (NCBI taxonomy): Bacteria > Bacillati > Actinomycetota > Actinomycetes > Micrococcales > Cellulomonadaceae > Oerskovia > Oerskovia jenensis. The sequence goes on along the minus strand of NZ_JAFBBO010000001.1, from coordinate 864,785 downwards.
TCACGATCGCCTCCGCGGGCGCGGGCTTCGCGCAGACGTTCCCCGAGCTCGTCGCGTGGCGCGCCGTCCAGGGCCTCGGTGGCGGTGGCCTCATGATCCTGTCGCAGGCCATCATCGCGGACATCGTCCCGGCCAAGGACCGCGGCAAGTACATGGGCCCCATGGGCGCCCTGTTCGGTGTCGCGGCCGTGATCGGCCCGCTCCTCGGCGGCTGGTTCACCGAGGGGCCGGGCTGGCGCTGGGCCTTCTGGATCAACGTCCCGATCGGCATCGCGGCGTTCCTCGTCGCGTGGTTCACGCTCAAGCTCCCGAGCCACCGCTCGGGGCGCAAGATCGACGTCGCGGGCATCTTCTTCCTCGTCGTCGGCACGTCCGGGATCGTCCTGCTCACGAGCTGGGAGTCGCTGACCTCCAGCCGGGGCTACGACTGGTCCGACCCGAAGCTCCTGGGCATGGTCGCGGCGACCCTCGCGTCGATCGCCCTGTTCATCGTGGTCGAGCGGCGTGCGGAGGAGCCCCTCCTGCCGCTGCACCTGTTCAAGAACCGCACGTTCACCATCGCGACGCTCATCGGCCTCGTGCTCGGCATGGGCATGTTCTCCGCGCTGGCGTTCCTGCCGACGTTCCTGCAGATGTCGACCGGTGCGGGCGTGACCGAGTCCGGCTTCCTCATGCTCCCCATGATGGTCGGTGTCATGATCACGGCGATCGGGTCCGGGTTCGCGATCACCAAGACGGGTCGCTACAAGATCTACCCCGTCGTGGGCCTCGCGATCACGACCGCGGGCATCATCTGGCTCACGACGATCACGGGCGACATGTCCATGGTCCTGTTCGGCGCCATGATCTTCGTGATGGGTGCCGGCATGGGGCTCGTCATGCAGACCATCGTGCTGGCCGTCCAGAACTCCGTGGACCCCCACGAGATCGGGACCGCGACGAGCGCGAACAACTTCTTCCGCGAGATCGGTGCGGCGGTGGGCACGGCGCTGTTCAGCACGATCTTCACGACGCGGCTGTCGGCCAACCTCGCCGAGGTCATCCCCGGCGGCGCGGCCACGGGTGGGGGAGAGGCCTCGAGCCTGACCCCGGCCGCGGTCCAGGCCCTCCCGGAGCCCGTCAAGACGGGCGTGATCGACGCCTTCACGAACGCGCTCGCCCCGGCGTTCTGGTACCTGGTCCCGCTCGTCGTCGTGGGCTTCGTGCTCGCGCTGTTCCTCAAGGAGGTCAAGCTCTCGGGCGAGGCCGGCATGGTCGCTCGTGGCGAGGCGATCGCCGACCCGAAGGGTGAGCTCGTCGAGGGCGCGCAGGACGCCCCGGTGCGCGACGCCGTCGGGCCGGACGGGGTGAGCATCGCGCCCGACAGCGACCCGACGGGCGGCCCCGCGCGGCAGGACGCGCCGGTAAACTGATCGGCGTGAGCTCCACCATCGAACCGGCGGACAAGCCGGCAGCGCAGGCCCCGCCCGCCGCGTCCCCCGCCCCCGCGGGCGAGGACGCGGCGGGCGCGCCCCGCATCAAGGCCAAGAAGTCCGCGAAGATCCAGTTCACGTCGACGACGCTGCTGCTGGAGGCCTTCCTCGTCCTGTTCGCGACCCTCGTCGCGTACGGCCTGCGGACCGTGCCCTACGCGTGGCCGGACCGGCTGCAGGTGCCCTCGGGCCCCGCGATCTGGATCGTGGGCGGCACGCTCATGGTCGTGCTGATCCTGCTCAGCCGCATGGTCGGCGGGCCGGGCGGCTACGTCGCGGGCTCGGTCGTGCAGCTCCCCGTGATCGCCTGCGGTTTCGCGGTGCCCCTGATGTTCCTGGTCGGAGGGATCTTCGTGGTGCTGTGGATCGTGTCGCTGCGACTCGGCGGACGGATCGACCGCGAGCGGGCGGCCTACGACGCCGAGCACCCGGAGACCGCACCGAACATGTGAGCGCGGCCGGTAGGGTCGTGCGCATGACTGATGTTGCAGCCCCCGTCGTTGCCGACGCGCTCTCCGAGACCATCGAGCGCACCCTCGTCCTGGTCAAGCCCGACGGCGTCCGTCGCGGCCTGTCGGGCGAGATCCTGCGCCGTATCGAGGCCAAGGGATACACCCTGGCCGCCGTCGCGCTCCTCGACGCGACCCCCGAGCTCCTCGCGGCGCACTACGCCGAGCACGAGGGCAAGCCGTTCTTCGCGCCCCTCGTCGACTTCATGCTCTCGGGCCCGATCCTCGCGGTCGTCGCCGAGGGTCAGGGCGTCGTCCCGGGCTTCCGCTCCCTGGCCGGCACGACCGACCCGACCGCGGCCGCCCCCGGCACCATCCGCGGCGACCTGGGTCGCGACTGGGGCCTGAAGGTCCAGCAGAACCTCGTGCACGGCTCGGACTCCCCGGAGTCGGCGGCCCGCGAGATCGCCCTCTGGTTCCCTGGCCTCTGAGCTCCACCCGCACCACCCGCAGGCGCCCCCGTCGAAGGACGGGGGCGCCTGCCCTGCGTCGGCGAGGAGAACGGGGAACACCACCGCCTCCCCGTCTCACCCGCAGATCCGCACTAGGCTCTGACCCGTGCACCTCAAGACCCTGACCCTCCGCGGGTTCAAGTCGTTCGCGTCGGCGACGACCCTGCGCTTCGAGCCCGGGGTGACGTGCGTCGTCGGGCCGAACGGTTCGGGCAAGTCGAACGTGGTCGACGCCCTGTCCTGGGTCATGGGGGAGCAGGGCGCCAAGTCGTTGCGCGGCGGCAAGATGGAGGACGTCATCTTCGCGGGCACGGCGGGGCGCCCGCCGCTGGGCCGCGCCGAGGTGTCGCTGACGATCGACAACACCGACGGCGCGCTGCCGATCGAGTACTCCGAGGTGACGATCTCCCGGACCCTGTTCCGCAACGGCGGGTCGGAGTACGCGATCAACGGGTCCTCGTGCCGGCTCCTCGACATCCAGGAGCTGTTGTCGGACTCGGGCATCGGGCGTGAGATGCACGTGATCGTGGGTCAGGGGCAGCTCGACGCGGTGCTGCGTGCGACCCCCGAGGAGCGGCGCGGCTTCATCGAGGAGGCCGCGGGCGTCCTCAAGCACCGCAAGCGCAAGGAGAAGGCGCTGCGCAAGCTCGACGCGATGCAGGCGAACCTCACGCGGCTCGGCGACCTGACGGCCGAGATCCGGCGACAGCTCGGGCCGCTCGGCCGTCAGGCGCAGATCGCGCGCAAGGCGCAGGTCGTGCAGCGTGACCTGCGTGACGCCCGGGCGCGCCTGCTCGCGGACGACCTCGCGCAGCTCACGGCGACGCTCGCGCAGGAGATCGCGGACGAGTCGGCGCTGCGGGCGCGGCAGGCCGAGGTCGAGCGGTCGCTCACCGCGGCCCGCGAGGCGCTGGGCTCGTTGGAGACGCAGGCCGCCGAGGCCGCCCCGGCCCTGTCCCGGGCGAGCGACGTCTGGTACCGGTTGTCGTCGCTCAAGGACCGCCTGGGCGGGACCCGGACGCTCGCCGCCGAGCGACTGCGTCTGCTCGGGCGCCCGGAGACGGTGCAGCGCGGGCAGGACCCGAACGACCTCGACGCGCAGGCGGCGCGCGCACGTGCCGCCGAGCAGGAGCTCGAGTCGGAGGTCGCGGTCGCCCGTGCCACGCTCGAGTCGGCCGTGGCGGAGCGGACCGCGGTCGAGGCGCAGGCGCAGACGGCGGAGCGGGCGCTCGCGACGCTGCTGCGGGGCGCGGCCGACCGCCGCGAGGGCCTCGCGCGCCTGGCCGGTCAGGTCGCGGCGCGCCGGTCCCGCGTCGAGGCGACCGAGGCCGAGATCGGGCGTCTGCGGGAGAGCCTCGCGGAGACCGAGCGGCGCGGCAACCAGGCGAACGTCGAGTTCGCGTCGCTCGAGACCCAGGTCGTGGGCGTCGAGGAGGGCGAGGAGGGCCTCGACGCCGAGCACGAGGAGGCGGCCGACGCGGTCGAGCGCACGACGGCCGTGGTGGCGCGGCTGCGCGAGGAGGAGCAGACCGCCGACCGTGAGCGCGCGACCTGGAGCGCACGCGTCGAGGCGCTCGAGATGAGCCTGGTCCGCAAGGACGGGGCGGGCGCGCTGCTGGCGGCCGACGGCGTGGCCGCGCTCGGGTCGTTGGCGGCGCTGCTGAGCATCGACGCGGGATACGAGGACGCGATCGCGGCCGCGCTGGGTCCCGCGGCGGACGCGGTCGCGGTCGAGAGCCTCGAGGCGGCCGTCGACGCGCTCCGTCACCTGCGTCAGGAGGACGCGGGGCGGGCGAGCCTCGTGGTCGGCGGGGGCACGCGTGCGCCGTCGGGAGCGGGGGAGGCCACCACGCTGCCCGACGGCGCCGCGTGGGCCGTGCGGGTGGTCGCACCGGCGCGCTCGGTCGCCTCGGCGGTCGAGTTCCTGCTCGACGGCGTGGTCGTGGTCGAGGACCTGGCGCAGGCGCGGGCGCTCGTGGCGGCGTCGCCGCAGGTCACCGCAGTGACCAAGGGAGGTGACCTGCTCGGGGCGCACGGCGCGTGGGGCGGGTCGGCGACCGCGCCGAGCGTCCTGCACCTGCAGTCGGCCCTGGACGAGGCCCAGGCGGCGCGCGACGACGCGACCGCGCGCGGCGAGCGTACGCGGTTCGCGCTCGTGGGGGCGCTCGAGGAGGCCGAGGAGGCGCAGCAGCGCTACGACGCGACCCTGGAACGGCTCAACGAGTCCGACGCCGCACTGGCCGCGGTCGCCGAGCAGCTCGGGCACCTGGGGGCCACGGCCCGCGCCGCCGCGGCCGAGTCGGCCCGTGTCCGGGCCAACCTGGAGCGGGCGCAGGCCACGCTGGTCGCGGAGCAGGCCGAGCTCGCGGCGCTCGTCGCCCGGCACGACGAGGCCGAGTCGGCCCCGGAGCAGACCGAGGAGTCCGTCGCGACGGCGACCGCTGCGCGCGACGAGGCGAACGCGCTCGCGACCGCGACGCGCGCGGCCGAGACCGAGGCCCGTCTCGCGCTGCGGACCAGCGAGGAACGGGCCCGGGCCCTGGCGGGACGCGCGCAGTCGCTCGCCCGGGCGGCGGCGACCGAGCGGGCCGCGCGCGAGCGGGCCGCGGCACGCGAGGCAGCCCGTGTGCGCCAGGCGGGCCGCGCGGAGGCCGTGCGCGCGGGAGCCGAGGTCGCGCTGGCGGCGATCGAGCGGTCGCTCGAACGGGCAGGTGACGAGCGGGCTGCGGCCGAGGCGGCGCGCGGCGAGCTGGACACCGCGGTGGCCGCCCGCCGGGCCGAGGTCGACGCGCTCGCCGGCCGGCTTCGCGAGCTGACCGACGTGGCGCACCGCGACGAGGTCGCCCGCACGCAGCAGCAGCTGCGGATCGAGCAGCTCCAGGAGCGCAGCGTGACCGAGCTCGGGCTGGACCCGGAGCTCCTGCTCGACGAGTTCGGCCCCGACCGTCCGGTCCCCGTGCTCGCCGAGGACGGCGCGGTCCGCGAGGACGAGGACGGCGAGCCCGTGACCGAGCCCTACGTCCGGGCGGCGCAGGAGAAGCGGCTGCGGTCCGCCGAGCGGGCCCTCGGGCAGCTCGGGAAGGTCAACCCCCTCGCGCTCGAGGAGTTCGCCGCGCTCGAGGAGCGGCACACGTTCCTCACGACCCAGCTCGCGGACCTCAAGAAGTCCCGGGCGGACCTGCTGGAGATCGTGCGCGAGATCGACGAGCGCGTCGAGCAGGTCTTCTCCGAGGCGTATCACGACACGGCCGAGCAGTTCGTGCACGTGTTCGAGCGGATGTTCCCCGGGGGAGAGGGGCGCCTCGTCCTGACGAACCCCGAGGACATGCTCACGACCGGCATCGAGGTCGAGGCCCGTCCGGCGGGGAAGAAGGTCAAGCGGCTCTCGCTGCTGTCGGGCGGCGAGCGCTCGCTGACCGCGGTCGCGCTCCTCGTCGCGATCTTCAAGGCGCGCCCGAGCCCGTTCTACGTCATGGACGAGGTCGAGGCCGCGCTCGACGACGTCAACCTGGGGCGCCTGCTCGAGATCTTCCGCGAGCTCCAGGAGGACTCGCAGCTCATCGTCATCACGCACCAGAAGCGGACCATGGAGATCGCGGACGCGCTGTACGGGGTGACGATGCGCGGCGACGGGGTGACCACGGTCATCAGCCAGCGGCTGCGGGACGAGGTCGGCGTGTGACCGACGTCTCGGGTGGCGTGGCGCACGGGACCCCGACCCGACGGCCCGGCGAGAGGTGCCCGGACCCGCGAGATCTCGCGGGTCGTGCGGTGTGAAGATGCTGTAGCGATCATCGGACTCGCCGCACCCGGTCGGTGCGGGACCGGGCTCCCCGGTGATACTTGACAGATGTTCTGGATGTTCGTGTTCCTCGGGATCGCGCTCGTGGCGGCCGTCGTGGTCTTCCTGTTCGCGAGCGTCGTCACGCGCACCGACGACCGCAACGAACGTCAGGGCGCGCCGGCCGGGATCAAGGGGTTCTGGCGAGACTTCCGCTCGGGACTGTCGAGCTGGCGCCGACGCGAGGACCACGCGGAGCGGGCCGCCGCCGCACCGGTCGACACCGGCATGGAGGAGTTCTTCGCGGCGACCGAGGTCGACGAACCCGCGTACATGGACGCCGACGAGATCACCGACGCCCTCCAGCGAGCCCGGGAGAGGGCCACGCACACGCTGCACGGCGCAGTGGTCCGGCGACCGCACACGGGAGCCGTGCGCTCCGTCCCGGCCACTCCGCCGCAGGGATCGGCCGCGACCCAGGACTGAGCGTCGTTCGCTGCCACGAGGGCCGTCGGCCGGGCAGCGGCCCCGCTGCCCGCACGTCACGCTCGGATTTGAGAGACTGCGACGGTGAACGATCTCCTCTGGCTCTGGATCACCCTCGCCGTCCTCGTCGTCGTCTCGGTCGGCCTCGTCGGCTTTCGCCGTCGCCCCGGTGCGCGCGCCACCCTTCCGCCCCCCACGCCGGGCAGCAGCCCCGACGAGCTCCCTGCGACCGAGGGAGAGCCCCTGCCCGGGGCCGTGGCCACGGTCGAGACCCCGGCCGACCTGGAGGCCCCGCCCGCGGTCGAGGTCCCCGAGGCCGTCGGGGGTCGGCTCGCCCGGTTGCGCGGCCGGCTGGCCAGGTCCGGGTCGCCGCTCGGCTCCAAGCTGCTCGCGGTGCTCTCGCGCGACCACCTGACCGAGGACGACTGGGACGAGCTCGAGGAGACGCTGCTCCTCGCCGACGTCGGGGCCGGTCCGGCGGGCGAGCTCATCGAGGCACTTCGGACCCGCGTGCGGGTCCTGGGCGTCCGTGACCCGGCGAGCGTGCGCGCACTGCTGCGCGAGGAGCTCGTCGCCCTGGTCGACCCGAGCCTCGACCGCTCGCTCGCCACGGACCCGCAGACGGCCGACGACGGGTCCCGGCTCCCCGCCGTCGTGCTCGTGGTCGGGGTCAACGGCACGGGCAAGACGACGACGGTGGGCAAGCTCGCCCGCGTCCTGGTCGCGCAGGACCGCACGGTCGTGCTCGGCGCGGCCGACACGTTCCGCGCTGCGGCCGCCGACCAGCTCGAGACGTGGGGCGCCCGCGTCGGCGTGCGCACCGTGCGCTCCGACCGTGACGGAGCCGACCCGGCCGCGGTCGCGTTCGACGCGGTCCGCCAGGGCCGCACCGAGGGGGTCGACGTCGTGCTCGTCGACACGGCCGGCCGCCTCCAGAACAAGGCGGGCCTCATGGACGAGCTGGGCAAGATCCGGCGCGTCATCACCAAGGAGGCCCCGCTCTCGGAGGTCCTCCTGGTCCTGGACGCCACGACGGGCCAGAACGGTCTGAACCAGGCGCGGGTCTTCGGCGAGATCGCCGGCGTCACGGGCATCGTGCTGACCAAGCTCGACGGCACGGCCAAGGGCGGGATCGTCGTCGCGGTCCAGCGCGAGCTGGGCGTGCCGGTCAAGCTCGTGGGACTGGGCGAGGGGCCCGACGACCTGGCGCCCTTCGACCCCCAGGAGTTCGTCGACGGCCTGCTCGGCGCCTGAGGCCCGCCCGGCCGGCTGCCCGCACTGCTGACGTGTCAGAACGAGCGTGACCCCGAGGTCACGCTCGTTCTGACACGTGGCCCCTGACCGAGTGGTAACGCAACGTTTACACGCACGGACCGCGCGTTACACCTCCGTCACGGTGCGAGCGTCGGCGGGAAACGCCGCTGGACGACTCTTGACCTGTCCGGCCGCCCGGCTGGCGAGGTGAGAGGCGACAGCGCATGCCCTTCGAACTTGACACTGGAAACACGGCCTGGCTCCTGACGTCGGCCGCCCTGGTGCTCCTGATGACCCCGGCCCTGGCGTTCTTCTACGGCGGCATGGTCCGCGGCAAGAGCGTCCTGAACATGATGATGATGAGCTTCGGCGCGATCGCCGTCGTGGGGATCATCTGGGTGCTGTGGGGCTACTCGATGACCTTCGGGTCCGACGTGGCGGGAGTCTTCGGCAACCCGACCGAGTTCTTCGGTCTGGCTCCCCTGACCGACGACTCGAACAGCCTCCTGGCCGGCAGCGGCGTCCCGGCCCTCGTGGCCGCGGGCTTCCAGGCCACCTTCGCGATCATCACGGTCGCCCTGATCAGCGGTGCGATCGCGGACCGTGCCCGGTTCGGCGCCTGGCTCGTCTTCGCGGGCGTCTGGGTCACCCTGGTCTACTTCCCGCTCGCCCACATGGTGTGGGGCGGCGGCCTCCTGGGGGCCGGCGAGAACGGCATCGCGGCCGCGATCTACGGCGTGACCGACGGGATCGCGAACGTGGCGCCCATCGACTTCGCCGGAGGCACGGTCGTCCACATCAACGCCGGTGTCGCGGGCCTGGTGCTCGCGCTGATCATCGGCAAGCGCAAGGGCTTCGGCAAGGAGCCCATGCGGCCGCACAACCTCCCGTTCGTGATGCTCGGGGCCGCACTCCTGTGGTTCGGCTGGTTCGGCTTCAACGCGGGATCCGCAGGGGCCGCCAACGAGGTCGCCGGCCTCGCCTGGGTCAACACCACGGTCGCGACGTGCGCCGCGATGGGGGCCTGGCTGGTCACCGAGCGTCTGCGCGACGGGCACGCCACGAGCCTGGGCGCGGCGTCAGGCGTCGTCGCCGGGCTCGTCGCCATCACGCCGGCCGCGGCAGCGGTCAACCCGATCGGCGCGATCGCCCTGGGTGCCGTCGCCGGTGTCCTGTGCGCCCTCGCGGTCGGCCTGAAGTACCGCTTCGGCTACGACGACTCGCTCGACGTCGTCGGGGTCCACCTGGTCGGCGGCCTGGTCGGCACCGTCCTGATCGGCCTGCTGGGCACCGACACCGGGCTGCTCTACGGCGGCGGGATCGACCAGCTCGTGATCCAGATCGTCATCGCGCTGGCCGCCGTGATCTTCTCCGGTGTCCTCACGTTCGTCATCGGGTTCGTCATCAAGGTGACGATGGGGTGGCGGATCAGCGAGGAGGCCGAGGTCGGCGGTATCGACCTGGCAGAGCACGGAGAGACCGCATACGAGACCATCGCGCAGGGTCGTGTCATCCAGGAGGTCAGGGCATGAAGCTCGTCACAGGAATCATCCAGCCGCACCGTCTCGACGACGTGAAGTCCGCGCTCGAGGCCGCAGGGGTCCGGGGCATGACGGTCAGCGAGGCCAGCGGCTACGGCCGGCAGAAGGGCCACACCGAGGTCTACCGCGGAGCGGAGTACACCGTGGACCTGGTCCCGAAGGTCCGTGTCGAGGTCCTCGTCGACGACGAGGACGCGCCCACGGTCACCGAGGTCATCGTCAAGGCGGCCCAGACGGGTCGGATCGGTGACGGGAAGGTGTGGACCGTCACGGTCGACGACGTCGCCCGGGTCCGGACGGGCGAGCACGGCGCGGGCGCCCTCTAGGGCGCCCGGTCGGGCCGGGCGGCACGACCAGCAGCGACGGGGTACGGCGGGGGCGACGGAAGGGTCGAGATGACCGGAACGACGAAGGCAGGAACCCCCCGCGACGCCGAGGACCCGACGCAGGCCCCGCACCCCCTCGGGGTGCGGGGCCTGCGGGCCGAGATGCTCACGGTGGCGCGGGGTCTCAGCGGGCCGGGGAGCTCGGGGGTCGCGCGCCGCTCGGCGGTCTGCACCCTGGTGACCGAACGGCTCACGGCGCTGTGGGACGAGGCGATCGCGGGGGAGAGCGGCGAGGGGATCGCGCTCGCTGCGGTCGGGAGCCTCGGCCGGGCCGACATGGGTCCGGTGAGCGACCTCGACCTCGTGCTCGTGCACGACGGCCGCAGCCGTTCCGCCGAGCAGGTCGCGGCGGTCGCGGAGCGGCTCTGGTACCCGTTGTGGGACGCCGGGGTGGACCTGGACCATGCGGTCCGCTCGCTGTCGCAGTGCCGCCAGGTGGCGTCCAAGGACGTGCCCGCGGCCGTGGGCTGGCTCGACGTGCGCGCCGTCGCGGGCGACGCGCTCGTGGTCCACCGGGCCGCGTCGGCGGTCCTCACCGACTGGCGGTCCGCGTCGCGGCGACGGTTGCCCGAGCTGTTGTCCTCCATCAAGGACCGCGCCGAGCGGTCGGGCGAGCTCGCTTACCTGATCGAGCCCGACCTCAAGGACGCGCGCGGCGGCATCCGTGACGCCGTGGTCCTGTCGGCCCTGGCCGCGACGTGGCTCACGGACCGCCCGCACGGGACGGTCGACCGCGCGTACGCGCACCTGCTCGACGTGCGCGACGCGGTCCAGGTCGTCACGGGGCGGCACACGAACAAGCTCCTGCTCGCGGACCTCGACGAGGTGGCGGCGCTGTGCGGCGACGACGACCCGGACGAGCTCCTGGCGAGCCTCGCCGAGTCGGGACGCGAGATCTCCTACGCGCTCGACACGACCGTCCGGCGCGCGCGCCAGGCGCTCCAGCGCCCGAGCGTGGCCCGGCGCCCGGTCCTCGTGCGGGGCCGCCGGGCAGCGCCGCGCCTGCGCTCGGTCGGTGACGGCCTGGTCGAGCACGACGGCGAGCTGGTCCTCGCGATCGACGCGCACCCCGAGACGGACCCCCTGCTCGCGCTGCGTGCGGCGGCGACCGCGTCGCGGACCGGCCTGACCCTCTCCCCGGTCTCGGTCAGCAGCCTCGCGCACTGCCCGCCGCTGCCCGAGCCGTGGCCCGCGCTGGCACGCTCGGCCTTCCTCTCCCTCCTGGGGAGCGGGCCGGCGCAGATCGCGGTGTGGGAGGCGCTCGACCTCGTGGGGGTCGTGACGACGTGGATCCCGGAGTGGGCCGGGGTGCGCAACCGCCCCCAGCGCGCGGCGATCCACCGGCACACGGTCGACCGTCACCTCGTCGAGACGGTCGCGCGCGCCGCGCGCGACCGCAAGACGGTCGCGCGCGGCGACCTGCTGCTGCTGTCGGCGCTCTTCCACGACATCGGCAAACGGGCGGGGGCCGCCGACCACTCGGAGGAGGGCGCGCGCCTGGTCCCGGGCATCCTGCGCCGCATGGGCTTCGGGGACGGGGTGCCCGACGACGTCGCGCGCCTCGTGCGTCACCACCTCACGTTGTCGCGGCTCGCCGTCTCGGCGGACCCGGACGACCCGGCGACCGTCGCCGAGCTCGCCGCCGCCGTCGGGCAGCGACGGGACCTCCTGGACGTGCTCCGCGCGTTGACCGAGGCAGACTCCGCGTCGCTCGGTCCGGCGGGCTGGACCGCGTGGCGCGCACGCCTCGTGGACGACCTCACGGCCGCGACCCGCGCGACCCTGCCCGAGTGAGCGTCCCCGACCGGTAGGCTGGGGACTTCCCTGATTCACGAGCGGTAAGGATGACGCGGTGTTCGCCACGCTGTCAGATCGATTGTCGTCGACCTTCAAGAACCTGCGGAGCAAGGGCCGTCTCTCCGAGGCGGACATCGACGCCACGATCCGTGAGATCCGGCGCGCGCTCCTCGATGCGGACGTCGCCGTACCCGTCGTCAAGGACTTCACCGGTGCCATCCGGGGAAGGGCCCTGTCGTCCGAGGTCTCCGGCGCGCTCAACCCTGCCCAGCAGGTCGTCAAGATCGTCAACGAGGAGCTCGTCGCGATCCTCGGCGGCGAGAGCCGTGGGCTGCGCCTGGCGAAGAACCCGCCGACCGTCATCATGCTCGCGGGCCTCCAGGGCGCCGGCAAGACGACCCTGGCCGGCAAGCTGGCGCTGCACCTGCGCGAGCAGGGGCACACGCCGCTGCTCGTCGCGGCGGACCTCCAGCGCCCCAACGCGGTCAACCAGCTCTCCGTGGTGGGCGAGCGCGCCGGCGTGCCGGTCTACGCCCCGCTGCCCGGCAACCAGGGCTCGGAGGGCGAGTCGGGCACGAGCGTCGGCGACCCGGTCCAGGTCGCCCGTGACGGTGTCGAGACCGCGCGCCAGCGCCAGCACGACGTCGTGATCGTCGACACCGCGGGCCGCCTCGGCGTCGACGCCGAGCTCATGCGCCAGGCCGCGGACATCCGCGACGCCGTGAACCCCGACGAGATCCTGTTCGTCATCGACGCCATGATCGGCCAGGACGCGGTCGCGACGGCCAAGGCCTTCGAGGAGGGCGTCGACTTCACGGGCGTCGTCCTGTCGAAGCTCGACGGCGACGCACGCGGTGGCGCGGCGCTGTCCGTCGCGCGCGTCACGGGTCGGCCCATCCTGTTCGCCTCGACCGGTGAGAAGCTCACCGACTTCGAGCCGTTCCACCCCGACCGCATGGCGTCGCGCATCCTCGACATGGGTGACGTGCTCACCCTCATCGAGCAGGCCGAGAAGGCGTTCGACGCCGACGAGGCCGCGAAGATGGCCGAGAAGGTCGCCAGCGGGCAGGACTTCACGCTCGCGGACTTCCTCGTCCAGATGCAGCAGATGAAGAACATGGGCTCCATGAAGAAGATGCTCGGCATGCTGCCGGGCATGGGGCAGATGCGCGAGGCGCTCGACAACTTCGACGAGCGCGAGGTCGACCGCGTCGAGGCGATCATCCGCTCGATGACGCCGGGCGAGCGGGAGAACCCGAAGATCATCAACGGGTCGCGCCGTGCGCGCATCGCTCGCGGTTCGGGCGTCACGACGAGCGACGTCAACCAGCTCCTCGAGCGGTTCGCGGGCGCACAGAAGATGATGCGCCAGATGAGCCGTGGCGGCGGCATGCCCGGCATGCCGGGCATGGGCAACCTGCCGGGCATGGGCGGCAAGAAGGCCCGCGGGCGTGTCGCGCCGCCCGCCAAGGGGCGCAAGGCGAAGTCCGGCAACCCGGCCAAGCGTGCGGCGGAAGAGGCGGCCCGCCAGGCCCGGGCCCTCGGCGGGCCGGTCGCGCCCCCCGCGGCGCCCGGCGCGGCGTTCGGTGCCCTGGGTGGCGCCAAGAGCGCCCAGAAGTCGACCGACCCGGCCGATCTCCAGCTCCCGCCCGACCTGGAGAAGTTCCTGGGGCGCTAGCGCGCTAGGTTATGTCCTGCAGGTCGTGGTGGCCCTCACCGCGACCTCCGTCCGTCCCGCCCGACCCCGGTCCGTCAGAGGTCGGGCGAGCCCGACCGCCCGAGAACTGGGAGTCCGATGTCCGCGCTCGAAGGCCCCTCGCTGCACCTGCGGGGGCACATCCTCCTGGGAGACGACCGTGAGGTGTCCGACCTCTGGGTCAAGGACGGTCACGTCACGCTGACGCGCCCCTCGGCGCAGGGCACCAACATGGTCGCGCTCGAAGGGTGGGTCCTGCCGGGCCTCGTGGACGTCCACTGCCACGTGGGTCTCGGCAAGGACGGCGCGGTCGACAACGCGACGGCCCAGGCGCAGGCGATCGCCGACCGCGACAGCGGTGCGCTCCTGCTTCGTGACGCCGGGTCGCCCCTGGACACCCGCTGGGTCAGGTCGCGGCGCGACCTGCCACGCCTCGTGCGCGCCGGACGTCACATCGCACGCCCCAAGCGCTACCTGCGCGGCTACGGGCTCGAGCTCGACGACGTCGCGCTGCTCCCCGACGCCGTGCGCCAGGAGGCGCGCGCGGGGGACGGCTGGGTCAAGCTCGTGGGCGACTGGATCGACCGCGACCTGGGGGCGGACGGGGACCTGCGGCCGCTGTGGCCCCAGGACGTGCTGACCGAGGCCGTCGCGGTCTCGCACGCCGAGGCCGCGCGGGTCACGGTGCACGCCTTCTCGAGCGAGGTCGTCCCGTCGCTGCTCGCGGCCGGGGTCGACTGCATCGAGCACGGCACGGGGATCCACCCCGACGACATGTACACGCTGTCCGAGCGGGGCATCGCCGTGACGCCCACGCTCCTGCAGATCAACGAGTTCGAGAACATCGCCCGCCAGGCCGACGCGAGGTACCCGCTCTTCGCGGCACGCCTGCGCGACCTGCACGAGCGCCGCTACGAGCAGGTCCGCCAGCTCCACGAGGCGGGCATCCAGCTCCTCGTCGGGACGGACGCGGGCGGCACCATCGGTCACGGCCGGATCGCCGACGAGTGCGCCGAGATGGTCGCCGCGGGCGTCCCGGTCGCCGACGTGGTCGCGGCCGCGAGCTGGCAGGGACGCGAGTTCCTGGGCTACGGCGGCCTCGTCGAGGGGTCGAGCGCGGACCTGATCGTGTACCCGGCGGACCCGCGCGAGAACATCGAGGTGCTGCGGCACCCGACCGCGGTGATCCTGCGCGGGGAGATCGTGGCGCCCGTGTAGGTCGGTCCGCCACCTCGCGATCCGGCCGCCCGGGAGGTCACCGGCGGGTCGTGGTCCCTGTGATCGTCGTCCTGTCGCGGGAGGTTGGTCGCAACGTGCGGGATCTGGCACAATAGCCGGGTACTCGGCGTGCCCGGCCCCTCTCTCCGCGCAACGCCGTGTCCCGACCTCGTGCTCGCCCGGTCCCCACCGGGAGGGACGCACGGGTCACCTCACCCAGAACCAGGAGAGACCACCACAGTGGCCACCAGAATTCGTTTGAAGCGCCTCGGCAAGATCCGTGCGCCGTACTACCGTGTCGTCGTCGCCGACTCGCGCACCAAGCGTGACGGTCGCGTCATCGAGGAGATCGGCAAGTACCACCCGACCGAGGAGCCGTCGCTCATCGACATCTCCTCCGAGCGTGCGCAGTACTGGCTGAGCGTCGGCGCGCAGCCGTCGCCGCAGGTGCTCGTGCTCCTCAAGATCACGGGTGACTGGCAGAAGTTCAAGGGCCTTCCGGGCGCCGAGGGCACCCTGCGCGTCAAGGGCGAGAAGGTCGACCCGGCCGCTGCCATCGAGGCCGCCGCCAAGGACGCCGAGAAGGTCAAGGCGAAGGCTGCCGAGAAGAAGGCTGCTGCGCCGGTCGAGACCGAGTCCGCTGACGCGGCTGAGGCAGCCGAAGAGCAGGCCTGATGCTCGGCGAGGCGCTCGAGCACCTGGTGCGCGGCATCGTGGACAACCCGGACGCCGTCCGGGTCAACGCGAAGCCGCTGCGCCGGGGCGAGCTGCTCGAGGTCCGGGTGCACCCCGAGGACCTCGGCCGCGTCATCGGCCGCGGTGGGCGTACCGCCCGTGCCCTGCGCACGGTCATCGGTGCCCTGTCGGTCGACGGTCCGGTGCGGGTCGACGTCGTCGACGTCGACCGCCGCTGACGACGGCTGAGCGCAGAGCCGATACACAGCACGACGTGACGGTCTCCGACCGCACGCTGACGAGGCCCGGTCCCCCTCAGGGTGGACCGGGCCTCGTCGTCCGTCCAGCCCTTGCCTGCCCCCGGCCGGCGCCCCGCCCGGCTCCCGCTCGCGCGGCACCCCCCGGACGTGCGCCCACACCTGTCCGGTGACACCGTGGGAGCGCCCGGTCGCCGGGCAGGTCCCCGCACGACGAGCACGTACACGACGAGAAGGAGCACACGATGCAGCTCACGGTGGCCCGTATCGGCCGCGCCCACGGACTGCGCGGCGAGGTCGCGCTCGACACGCGCACCGACAACCCCGAGGCGCGCCTCGTCGTCGGGTCCACGATCGACACCGAGCCCGCGGAGGCCGGCCCGCTGACGATCGAGCGTGCCCGGCTGCACCAGGGCAAGTGGCTCGTGACGTTCGCGGGCGTGAGCGACCGCTCCGCGGCCGAGCGCATGCGCGGGATCACGCTGGTCGTCGAGGCCGACGCCTCCGACGAGGAGGACGCCTGGTACCCCCACGAGCTCGTGGGGCTGCGCGCCGAGCTCGAGGACGGGACGGTCGTCGGCGAGGTCCTGGGCCTCGAGCACCTCCCGGCGCACGACCTGCTCGTGCTCAAGGAGACCGACGGCACGCGCACGCTCGTCCCGTTCGTGCACGCGATCGTCCCCGTGGTGGACGTGCCGGGCGGTCGTGTCGTGCTCGACCCGCCGGGCGGTCTCCTGGCACGCGACGCGGACCTGCTCGAGGTCGCCGAGCCGACACCGGGCACCGACGACGACGCTCCCGACGACGCGACCGACGGGACCGACGACTGACGTGCGCATCGACATCGTCTCGATCTTCCCCGAGTACCTCGCCGCCCTGGACCTCTCGCTCGTCGGCAAGGCACGCGTCGCCGGCCTGCTCGACCTGCGCGTCCACGACCTGCGGGACTGGACCGCCGACCGGCACCGCACGGTCGACGACACGCCCTTCGGCGGGGGAGCGGGCATGGTCATGCGCCCCGACGTCTGGGGGCAGGCCATCGACGACCTGACCGCGACCGGACCCGCGCACCTGGTGGTGCCGACGCCGTCGGGCACGACGTTCACCCAGCGCACCGCGGAAGCCCTGGCGACCGAGGACCAGCTCGTCTTCGCGTGCGGGCGCTACGAGGGCATCGACGCGCGCGTGGCCGAGCACTACCGTGCCGCCGGGCACCGCGTGAGCGAGCTCTCGATCGGCGACTACGTGCTCAACGGGGGAGAGGTCGCCTCGCTCGTCATGGTCGAGGCCGTGGCGCGGCTGCTGCCGGGCGTGATCGGGAACCCCGAGTCGCTCGTCGAGGAGTCCCACGGCGCGGCCGGGCTGCTCGAGTACCCCGTCTACACCAAGCCGCCGGTCTGGGCGGACCTCGAGGTGCCCGACGTCCTGCTCTCGGGACACCACGCGAAGATCCGTCGTTGGCGCCGGGACCGGGCGCTCGAGAAGACCTCCGCCCGCCGGCCGGACCTGATCGCGGCGCTCGACGCGAGCGGCCTCGACAAGCACGACCGGGCGTTCCTCGCGACGCTCGGCTGGGAGGTCCGCGGGGGAACGCTGCACCGTGCGCCCCGCGGTGACGAGCCCGCCCCCGGAGCCACCGCCGGTGGTGTGGCAGAATAGACCCTTGGTGTGCGCCGGTCGGGCCTCTGCCACAGGGGAAGCCCACCGCACGTCCGCGTGCGCGACCGATCACATGCGAGCACCACCCACGTACTGAACCGGACCCACCTCGCGGTGGGCCACGAGAACGCGTCTGACCTGTGGCAGGGCGGGGAGAGATCAATGCACACGCTGGACAGCGTCGACGCAGCATCGCTGCGTAGCGACATCCCGGTCTTCCGGGCCGGAGACACCGTCAAGGTCAACGTCAAGGTCGTCGAGGGCAACCGCTCTCGTATCCAGGCGTTCCAGGGCGTCGTCATCGGCCGCCAGGGTGGCGGCATCCGCGAGACCTTCACGGTCCGCAAGATCAGCTTCAGCGTCGGCGTGGAGCGTACCTTCCCGGTGCACTCCCCGTCCCTCGAGTCGATCGAGCTCGTCACGCGCGGTGACGTCCGTCGCGCCAAGCTGTACTACCTGCGCAAGCTGCGCGGCAAGAAGGCGAAGATCAAGGAGAAGCGCGACGCGCTCCCCTCGAAGTGATCCGAGCCTGACCACGCGTCAGCCTCGTCACACGTCCACGGGCGACCACCTCTCGCAGGTGGTCGCCCGTCGGCGTTCCGGGACGTCCCCGGTTTCGCCGGACGGGCGACGCAGTGGCACAGTGAGCGCGTGACAGACAGCGCCGCACAGGCAGCACCCCGCCCCGAACCAGCCTTCGGCGCGGTACCCCCGACGGAGACGGACACGAGGAGCCGGATGGACGAGGGCTCGTCCCGGGCACGACCGGCGCCCCGGCGCGGCTCGCTGCTGCGCGAGACCGTCATCATCCTGCTCAGCGCACTGGTGCTGTCGTGGTTGATCAAGACCTTCCTGGTGCAGGCGTTCTTCATCCCGAGCGCGTCGATGGAGGACACGCTGGTCGAGGGAGACCGCGTCATGGTCTCGCGCCTCGTCCCCGACGCGTTCGACGTGCATCGCGGTGACGTGGTCGTCTTCAAGGACCCGGGGAACTGGCTGCCGCCGTACGTCGCGCCCGACCGGGGGACGGTCGGCAACGCCGTCACGTCGGCCATGACGTTCGTGGGGCTGCTCCCGCAGGACACGGGGGAGCACCTCATCAAGCGCGTCATCGGCACCCCGGGCGACCGTGTCGTGTGCTGCGACGCGCAGGGACGCGTGAGCGTCAACGGGCAGCCGATCGACGAGACCTACATCAAGCCGGGGTCCGTCCCGAGCCAGGACCCTTTCGACGTGGTCGTCCCGGAGGGCATGCTGTTCGTCATGGGCGACAACCGTCAGCACTCGGCCGACTCGCGGTACAACACGGGCAAGCCCGGCGGAGGGTTCGTGCCGATCGACAACGTCGTCGGGACCGCGTTCGTCAAGGTCTGGCCCCTCAGCGACCTCACGTTGATGCGCAACCCGGGCGACGTGTTCGCGGAGGTGCCGGAGCCGTGACGACCGACCTGGGTGCGCCGCTCGTCGCCGGTGACCCGGAGGCTGCCGCCGTCCGGCGCGCGCCCCGCAAGGCGGCCGCCAAGCGATCGACCGGGCCCAAGCCGCCGACGCTGCGCCACGAGCGCGCGATCCTGGACTCGGGCGCGCAGCTCGTCGCGGGCATGGACGAGGTGGGACGAGGTGCGCTCGCAGGACCGGTGAGCGTGGGGGTCGTCGTGGTCGACCTGAGCACGGGCCCGTTCCCGAAGGGCCTGACCGACTCCAAGATGCTCACCCCCGCGGCCCGCGAGGCCATGCTTCCCGCGGTCCGCGACTGGGGGCTCGCGTGGGCCGTGGGGCACGCGGGACCGGCCGAGATCGATGCCCACGGCATCGTCGTGGCGCTGCGACTGGCGGGACGCCGTGCGCTCGCGCAGGTGCGGCGCACGCTCGGCCCGGTCGACGCGGTCCTGCTCGACGGCAAGCACGACTGGCTGACACGGCCGAGCGTGGACCTCTTCGAGGCGTTCGACCTCGACCCCGAGGACGACCCCGCCCTCCCGGACCCGGCCGTGCGCACGCTCGTCAAGGCAGACCTCCAGTGCGCGTCGGTCGCGGCCGCGAGCGTCCTGGCCAAGTGCGAGCGCGACGGCCTCATGACGGGTCTGGCCCGTCAGTACCCGGCGTACGGGTGGGACGGCAACAAGGGGTACGGCGCGGCCGTGCACGTGGAAGCCCTCAAGGCCCACGGCCCGACGCCGCAGCACCGGCGGAGCTGGCGGCTCCCCGAGCGCGACGAGGTCTGAGCGCGCGACGAGGCCCGAGCGGCCTGCCCGCAGCGGGAGCCGAGCGGGCGTGCGGTGGGGGCTGGGTGCGGCGGGACCTGGGCGCGGCGCGCGACGGGACCGACGATCCGGGGTTGTGGCACTCGATGGTCCATGATGGTGCAGTGAGCGCCGAAGACCTCGAGAACTATGAGACCGAGATGGAACTGGCCCTCTACCGCGAGTATCGCGATGTGGTGGGCCTGTTCTCCTACGTGGTCGAGACAGAGCGACGTTTCTACCTGGCGAACCAGGTGGACCTGCAGGTCAGGTCGGCCGCCGGCGAGGTGTACTTCGAGCTGCGGCTCGCCGACGCCTGGGTGTGGGACGTGTACCGCTCCGCGCGCTTCGTGAAGTCCGTGCGCGTGGTCACGTTCAAGGACGTCAACGTCGAGGAGCTGGCCAAGGCCGAGCTCCAGCTCTAGCTCTCGTTCCCCTCGCAGTCCTGCGGCCTCCTGACCGGGCGGCCGCAGGACTGCCGTGTTCTCGCGGGGCGTTCCCGCGGGGCCGAGCCGTGCACAGGACCCGGTCCCAGGCGCTTTCCCACAGCAGGCGTCCGCGCCGTTCCCCCCACCGCTCCGACCCGGCCAGGGTGTGTGCCGGAGGTGGGACATGAGAGCGAAGGACGCTGTCGGTCGGTACGGGGAGAAGGTCGCTGCGGCGTTCCTGGTCGAGGCCGGATGGGTGGTCCTCGACCGCAACTGGCGGGGCACCCGGGGCGAGCTCGACCTGGTCGCCCGGGAAGGCGACGTCCTGGTCGTGGTCGAGGTCAAGACCCGACGAGGAACCGGCTTCGGGCACCCGGCCGAGGCCGTGACCGCCGAGAAGATGGCCCGGCTGCGACGACTGACCGGGGAGTGGGTCGCGACGCACCCGATCCGTCCCGCGTCGATACGGATCGACGTGGTGGCCGTGATCCTGCCGTCCGCCGGCGCCGCGCAGGTCGAGCATCTCGTGGGAGTCGGCTGATGTCGCTCGGGACGACGTTCGCAGTCTCGCTCGTGGGGCTCTCGGGCCACCTCGTGGAGGTGCAGGCGCACCTGGCGGCCTCGGTCCCGGGCTTCACGCTCGTCGGGCTGCCCGACGCGGCGCTGTCCGAGTCGAGGGACCGCGTCCGCGCCGCGATCGCCTCGTCGGGCATCGAGTGGCCACAGCGCAAGATCACCGTCAACCTCTCGCCGGCCTCGCTGCCCAAGGCCGGGTCCGGCTTCGACGTCGCCATCGCGGTCGCGATGCTCGCCGGAGCCCGAAAGATCTCGGTCGCGGACCCCGAGCACGTCGTGCACCTCGGCGAGCTCGGGCTCGACGGGCGGCTCCAGTCCGTGCGCGGCATCCTGCCCGCGGTCGCCGCCGCGGTCGCGGCGGGTCTGCGCGACGTCGTCGTGCCGGCACAGGACGCGGACGAGGCCCGACTCGTACCCGGGGCGCGGGTGGTCGGCGTGGCGAGCCTGGCCGAGCTCGCGGCCCTGTACGGCGCGGAGGTCCCCGGCATCGTGACCCCGACCACCACGTCCCGCCCGGGACGCAGCGTGCCTCCGCGACGCGTCGAGGGGGACCTGCGCGACGTCCTCGGCCAGGAGCAGGCGCGCCGCGCGCTCGAGGTCGCCGCCGCGGGCGGGCACCACCTGCTGCTCGTGGGACCACCCGGCGCGGGCAAGACCATGCTCGCGTCCCGGATCACCGGCATCCTGCCGGACCTCGAGGAGTCCGAGGCGGTCGAGGTCACGGCCGTCCACTCGGTCGCGGGGGTCTTCGACCCGGGGCAGGGCCTGATCCACCGTCCGCCCTACGAGGACCCGCACCACACCGCGACCCCGGCCTCGATCATCGGCGGAGGCAGCGGGCTGCCGCGGCCCGGCGCCGCGTCCCGGGCGCACCGCGGTGTGCTCTTCCTCGACGAGGCGCCCGAGTTCGGGTCGCGGGTCCTGCAGACCCTGCGCCAGCCGCTCGAGCACGGGGAGCTCGTGATCCACCGCGCGGCCGGGTCCGCGCGCTACCCCGCCCGCTTCCAGCTCGTGCTGGCCGCCAACCCGTGCCCGTGCGGTCTGGGCATCGGCAAGGGGCTTCAGTGCTCGTGCAGCCCGCTGGTCCGGCGCAGGTACTTCGCCCGGCTCTCGGGTCCGCTGCTCGACCGCGTCGACGTCCAGGTCGA
Source organism: Oerskovia jenensis (assembly GCF_016907235.1). NCBI lineage: Bacteria > Bacillati > Actinomycetota > Actinomycetes > Micrococcales > Cellulomonadaceae > Oerskovia > Oerskovia jenensis. The sequence continues at coordinate 843,207 of NZ_JAFBBO010000001.1, read as the reverse complement.
GGTGCGTCCCGTGTCACGGGTCGACCGGGCGGGAGGTGCCGACGTGGAGTCGACCGCGACCGTCGCGGCCCGTGTCGCCGCCGCTCGCGCAGCGGCGAGGGCCAGGCTCGCGGGGACGCCGTGGGTCACGAACGCCGAGGTCCCGGGCACCTGGCTCCGGGAGCGCCTCGGCCCTGACCCGGGCCTGCTCGCCGGCATCGACGCGGCCCTCGACCGGGGGACCCTCTCGCTGCGCGGAGCCGACCGGGTGCTGCGGCTCGCCTGGACCGTGGCCGACCTGGCCGGACGTGCCGCGCCGGACTCGGGGGACGTGGGGCAGGGGCTCGCGCTCCGGACGCGAGGGCATCATGGCTGAGCACGGGCCGGGGTTCGACCTCGGCGACCCGCTGCTGGCTCGCGCGGCGTGGAGCCGGATCGCCGAGCCGGGGGACCGGGTGGCCGGCGCGCTCGTCGCGCACCTGGGGGCGGGGGACGCCCTGGCGTGGCTCCACGAGGCGGCGGCGGGAAAGAGCCCGCTCGTGCCGGAGGTGCTCGCGCAGCGCCAGGACCGCCCGTCGGTCGACCACGTGCTGCGCGCCGTGGAACGGTGGCGCGGTCGGCTCGCGACGCTCGACCCCGCGCGCGAGCTCCGCGTGCTCGACCGGCTGGGCGGCGCGCTCCTGATACCCGGCGACCCGCGATGGCCGACGGCGGTCGACGAGCTCGGAGCTGCGGCGCCGCTCGCGTTGTGGGTGCGGGGCGAGACCGACCTCGCGGGCCTCTCGCGCCGCTCGGTCGCGCTCGTGGGCGCCCGCGCGTGCACCGACTACGGTCGGCACGTCGCGGCAGACCTCGCGTCGGGCCTGGTGGACCGGCAGTTCACGGTCGTCTCGGGTGGGGCCTACGGGATCGACGCCGCCGCGCACCGAGGAGCGATCGCCGCTCGAGGCCGGACCGTCGCGTTCCTCGCGGGGGGCGTCGACCGCCTCTATCCGGCGGGCAACACCGACCTCCTGCAGGCCGTCCTGGACGACGGGAGCCTCGTCGGGGAGGTACCACCGGGCTCCGTCCCGAGCAGGGTCCGCTTCCTGCAACGCAACCGTCTCATCGCAGCCTTCTCCCGGGCGACGGTCGTCGTCGAGGCGGCGTGGCGGTCCGGTGCGCTGAGCACCGCGACCCACGCGACCGCGCTGCTGCGCCCCGTCGGGGCGGTGCCCGGGCCCGTGACCTCGATGGCGTCCGGCGGGTGCCACCAGCTCCTGCGGGACGCGAAGGCCGTCTGCGTGACCGACGCGGACGAGGTCGCGGAGCTGGCCGGGCACGTCGGGGCGGACGCGCACGCGCCGCGACCCGGGCGCCCCGCACCTCAGGACGACCTCGACCCCCTGGGCACGAGCGTGTGGGACGCCCTGCCGTTGCGCGCGTACGCAGCGGTGGACTCGGTCGCGCGCGTGGCCGGACTGGGCCTCGAGGAGACGCTGGGTGGCCTCGGCCACCTCGAGCTCGCGGGTCTCGCCGAGCAGTCCGGAGGGAGATGGCGGCGGGCAGGAGGGTCGTCGCAAGGCGTGGGCTCCGCGGCGCGGAGGCGGTGATCGGCGAGACTGGGGCGATGAGCGACACCGAGCGGGACGGCACCGGCGCACGCGCAGAGGCCAGGACGAGCGCCGCGAACACCCGCGCCGAGCCCGAGCCGGCCGGTTCGACACGGGAGGAGGCGCCCTTCCCGCCCGCGCTCGCCTCGGCCGTCGCCGAGTTCGAGCTGTACCTCGACGTCCAGCGTGGCCTGTCGGCCCACACGGTGCGTGCCTACACGGGCGACGTCCGGTCGCTGCTGTCCCGTGCCGTCGAGACAGGGGTCCGCAGCCTCGAGGACGTCGACATCGCCGTCCTGCGCGACTGGCTCGCCGACCTCGGTGCGCGGGACCTCGCCCGCACCACGATGGCGCGGCGCGGCGCGGCCGCTCGGGCCTTCTTCGCCTGGACGACGAGCACCGGGCGCACGGCGCACGACCCGGCCCTGCGGCTCGCGAGCCCCAAGATCGCCCGTCACCTGCCGACCGTCCTCGCCGTCGATGCCGCCACCCACCTCATGGAGACAGCGCGCGCCGCCGCCGCCGACGGCGACCCCGCCCGCCTGCGCGAGTGGGTCGCGGTCGAGGTGCTCTACGCCTCCGGGCTGCGCGTGGCCGAGCTCGTGGGCACCGACGTCGACGACGTCGACCTGGGGGAGCGGACGCTGCGCGTGCTCGGCAAGGGCGCCAAGGAGCGGGTCGTGCCGTTCGGGGTCCCCGCCGGCCGCGCGCTGCGCCGCTGGCTCGACGTGGGGCGCCCCGCCCTGGTCGTCGCGGACTCGGGTCCCGCGCTCCTCCTCGGGGACCGTGGACACCGGTGGGGACAGCGGCAGGCACGGGAGACCGTGCACCGGCTCGCGGCGCTCGCTGGGGTCGACGACATCGCACCGCACGACCTGCGCCACAGCGCCGCGACCCACCTGCTCCAGGGCGGCTCCGACCTGCGCAGCGTCCAGGAGGTGCTCGGCCACGCCACGCTCTCCACGACGCAGCGGTACACCCACGTCAGTGCCGACCGGCTGAGGACCTCGTTCGAGCAGGCGTTCCCGCGGGCGTGAGGTGCGTGAGGCTGGGGGATCGCGGGCGGCGCTCGCGGCCCGTCAGGACCACGGCGGGCAGCCTGCCGCGTCCCTCGTGCGCCGTCGACGCCGGGCGGGCGCCGGGCAGCGGGACGGCGCTCAGCGCAGCGGGAGCAGCACGATCGGTTCGCGCGGCCCGAGCAGCGCGAGGGGGTCGACGTACGTGTCCCCGCGGCGCACACCCCAGTGCAGGCACGACGCGGGCCGACAGTGTCCGGCCCCCGCAGGACCGGGACCTCCGGGACCGCCGGCCCCGTCGTCGACCTGGACCGTCCCCACGACCTGTCCACGCCCGACCCTCGTGCCCGTCGGGACCGTCCCGTCGATCGGCTCGAGCGAGCTGCGCAGGCCCCCGTCGTGCAGGACCACCACGACCCCGCGGTCCACGACCGTCCCGACGAACGTCACGACCCCGGCCTCGGGAGCGACCACGGCGGATCCGGGAGGCGCCGCGAGGTCGACCCCGCGGTGTCCGGCGAGCCAGTCCTGGTCGGGGGGCAGGAACCCACGGAGCACCACGGGGTCGCCGGCGACCGGGGGCGTCCAGCCCGTGGTCGTGGGGTCCGGGCCCTCGGACCCTCGGGCGGGCAGGACGGGCAGGAGGGACGCGACGAGGACCGCCAGCGTGAGCACGGGCACGACCGGGAGCGGGCCCACGGGCAACCGGTCGCTCGCTGTCACGCGCGACAGGCGGCGCCGGCCTGCCGCCAGGTCGAGCCCCTCGGACGGGGGGCCGGGAGCCGGACGTGAGCGACGGCGTCGGGCCGGTGGGGCGAGGTCGTGGAGCGGCCCGGTGGGCCGTGCGGAGGAAGGCACCGCAGCAGCGTCGCGTACCGCGGGACCGTACGGAGCGCCGCCGACCCGCGCTGTGGACGAGGCCCCGCGCGCCCGGCCTGTGCACGGGTCCGGCTGCGGCCCGCGATCAGGTAGACTTAACGCCGCGATCGGCACGTTCACTCGGACGGGCTCACGGCACCCCCGACGGTCACCCCACAGGTCACCCGCAGGACACCCGGAACCCCCCGCTGCGCGCCGTCGACTTCGCGCGTCACGTCCCCGACTCCCGGCCTTCGCTGGCCGCCGTCAGGGGCCATCCCGACAACGGTCCGGACCCTCGTTCGCCAGGGCTCGGCGTCGGACGGTGGTGTGGCGCCAGGGGTGCAGGGCCAATCCCGGCCGGCACCGACAACCGGAATGCTCCGGCCGGACGCACTGCGACCGGCCGGACGAATGAGCGTGAGCAGCGGGAGGATCCCGCGTCACGCCTGAAAGGAAGTGCCATGGCCGTCGTGACCATGCGCCAGCTCCTCGACAGCGGAGTCCACTTCGGACACCAGACCCGCCGCTGGAACCCGAAGATGAAGCGCTTCATCTTCACGGAGCGCAACGGCATCTACATCGTCGACCTGCAGCAGTCGCTGTCGTACATCGACCGCGCGTACGAGTTCGTCAAGGAGACCGTCGCCCACGGTGGCACGATCCTCTTCGTCGGCACCAAGAAGCAGGCGCAGGAGCCCGTCGCCGAGCAGGCCGCTCGCGTCGGCATGCCCTACGTGAACCACCGCTGGCTCGGTGGCATGCTCACCAACTTCACCACGGTGCACAAGCGTCTGCAGCGCATGAAGGAGCTCGAGGAGATCGACTTCGACGACGTCGCAGGCTCCGGGCTCACCAAGAAGGAGCTGCTCGTCCTCCGTCGCGAGAAGGACAAGCTGACCCGCACCCTGGGCGGCATCCGCGACATGGCGAAGGTCCCCTCCGCCGTGTGGATCGTCGACACCAACAAGGAGCACCTGGCCGTCGACGAGGCGCGCAAGCTGCGCATCCCGATCGTCGCGATCCTGGACACCAACTGCGACCCCGACGTCGTCGACTACAAGATCCCGGGCAACGACGACGCGATCCGCGCCGTCACGCTGCTGACCCGCGTGATCGCCGACGCCGCCGCCGAGGGCCTGCTCCAGCGCCACTCGGGCAACCGCACGGGTGCCGAGGCCGGCTCTGCCGCCGAGGCAGAGCCCCTCGCCGAGTGGGAGCGCGAGCTCCTCGCCGGCGCTGAGGCCGAGGCCACCGTCGAGGCCGAGGCCGCCGTGGAGACCGCGGCTGCTGCCGAGGTCGTCGCCGAGGCCGCAGCCGAGACGGCTGTCGAGGCCGAGGCCGTCGCCGAGGCCGCTGCCGAGGTTGCCGTCGAGGCCGAGGTCGAGGCAGAGGCAGCCGTCGAGGCCGCCGCCGAGACCGAGGTCGCCGCCGAAGAGGCCGACGAGTCCAAGTGACGACGTGGTGCGCGCCCCTCCTCGGAGGGGCGCGCACCCGCCGCACCGCCCGCTCCACGTTCTCCCCGGGGAGTCCCGGGACCCCAGACAGGTAAGGACACCACCATGGCGAACTACACCGCAGCCGACATCAAGGCGCTGCGCGAGCGCACCGGCGCCGGCATGCTCGACGTCAAGAAGGCGCTCGACGAGGCCGACGGCAACTCCGAGAAGGCGCTCGAGATCATCCGCGTCAAGGGGCTGAAGGGCGTCGCCAAGCGCGAGGGCCGTTCGACCTCCGAGGGCCTCGTGGCCGTCGACGTCTCCGAGACCGAGGGTGGCCAGGTCGCCACGCTCATCGAGCTCAACTCCGAGACGGACTTCGTCGCGAAGAACGAGAACTTCCTGAACCTCGCGGCCCGCGTCCTGACGGCCGTCGCCGCCTCGGGTGCCGCTGACGTCGACGCTGCGCTCGCCGCGGACGCCGACGGTGAGTCCGTCCAGCTCGTCATCGACAACACCGCCGCGTCGCTCGGCGAGAAGATCGTGCTGCGTCGCACCACGCGCATCGCCGGCGAGCGCGTCACCGCGTACCTGCACCGCACCGCCAAGGACCTGCCGCCGTCGATCGGCGTCGTCGTCGCGACGGACGTCGCGGGCGAGGCCGTCGCCAAGGAGATCGCGCAGCACATCGCCGCGATGTCCCCGACGTACCTGACGCGTGACGACGTCCCCGCGGACGTCGTCGCGAGCGAGCGCCGCATCGCCGAGGAGACCTCGCGCAACGAGGGCAAGCCCGAGGCCGCGCTGCCGAAGATCATCGAGGGCCGCCTGAACGGCTTCTTCAAGGACGTCGTGCTGCTCGACCAGCCGCTCGCGAAGGACCCGAAGAAGACCGTCGGCCAGGTTCTCGCCGAGGTCGGTGGCACGGTCACCGAGTTCGTGCGCTACCGCGTCGGCGCCTGACGCACTCCTCCGGTGGCCCGGTCCGCGCTCGCGCGGACCGGGCCACCGCGCACCGGGACCCGGCGGGTCCCGGTGCACACGCAGCACCCGGGGACGACGAGCAGGACCGCCCCCGGTACGTCCTGGGGCAGACCCTGGGAGATCGGAACGACGAAGGACAGGTGGCTCGGCACATGGGCGACAAGATCGAGACCAAGACCCCCGCACGACGGGTGCTGCTCAAGCTCTCCGGGGAGACCTTCGGAGGCGGACAGATCGGCCTCGCGCCGGACGTCGTGCAGCGTGTGGCCGGTGAGATCGCCGACGCCGTCCGCCAGGGTGTGCAGGTCGCCATCGTCGTCGGGGGCGGGAACTTCTTCCGTGGTGCCGAGCTCTCGCAGCGGGGTCTCGACCGCGCCCGCGCCGACTACATGGGCATGCTGGGCACGGTCATGAACTGCCTCGCCCTCCAGGACTTCCTCGAGCAGGCCGGCGTCGACACGCGCGTGCAGACCGCCATCACCATGGGGCAGGTCGCCGAGCCGTACATCCCGCTGCGCGCGATCCGCCACCTGGAGAAGGGTCGCGTCGTGATCTTCGGCGCGGGAGCGGGCATGCCGTACTTCTCGACCGACACCGTCTCCGCCCAGCGCGCCCTGGAGACGCACTGCCAGGAGGTCCTCATGGGCAAGAACGGTGTCGACGGTGTCTACACCGCGGACCCGCGCACGAACCCTGACGCCGTCAAGCTCGACCACCTGACGTACACCGACGCGCTCGTCAAGGACCTGGCCGTCATGGACGCCACGGCTCTGAGCCTGTGCCGCGACAACGACGTGACGATGCGGGTCTTCGGGATGAGCGAGCCGGGCAACGTGACCCGCGCGCTGCTGGGGGACAATATCGGGACACTGGTCACGACGAACTGACCGGACGACCGACGAACGACCCGGACCGCGCCGCGACCCCGGGTGCGCCGCCCCGTGCGGCGCAGGACGGCTAGCCCAGCTACGCACGACGAAGGAGCACTGGTGATCGACGAGACCCTCCTCGAGGCCGAAGAGAAGATGGACAAGGCGATCGAGGTCGCCAAGGAGGACTTCGCGAACATTCGCACGGGACGTGCGAGCGGCGCGATGTTCAACAAGATCACGGTCGAGTACTACGGCGCTCAGACGCCGCTCCAGCAGCTCGCCTCGTTCAACACGCCCGAGGCCCGCACGATCGTGATCTCGCCCTTCGACAAGACCGCGCTCAGCGCGATCGAGAAGGCCATCCGGGACTCGGACCTCGGGGTGAACCCCAGCAACGACGGCAACATCATCCGTGTCGTGCTCCCCGTGCTCACGGAGGAGCGTCGCCGTGACTACGTGAAGCTCGCCAAGGGCAAGGCCGAGGACGCGCGCGTCTCGGTGCGCAACGTGCGCCGTCGTGCCAAGGAGCAGCTCGACCGCATCGTCAAGGACGGCGAGGCGGGCGAGGACGAGGGCACGCGCGCCGAGAAGGAGCTCGAGGCACTCACGAAGAGCCACGTCGACACGATCGACGCGCTCCTCGCCGGCAAGGAGAGCGAGCTCCTCGAGGTCTGATGCAGAAGTCCGAACGCACCGATGACAAGTGATGCGGTCGCGTCCCGGCCCCGGCGCACGCCGAAGGCCGGACGCGACCTGCCCAAGGCGATCTCCGTCGGGGTCGGGCTCCTCGTCCTGGTGGGGGCCTCGCTGGCCTTCCGCCCGGAGCCGTTCGTGCTGCTGGCGACCGCCGCGGTGGGGGCTGCGCTGTGGGAGCTGAAGCAGGCGTTCCTGCGCCGCGACATCCACCTCCCGCTCCTGCCGCTCCTGGTGGGGGCCGCGGGAATCCTGATCTCGTCGTACTACTCGGGCCCCGAGGCCCTCATGGTCTCGTTCGTGCTGACCGTGGCGGGCGTCGTGGTCTGGCGGGTCATCGACGGCTCGGGCACGGCCGCGGTGCGCGACGCGGCGGCGGGGACGTTCGCGACGGCCTACCTGCCGTTCATGGCGGGGTTCGTCATGATGATGCTCGCGAACCCGGACAACGGTCGGATCCAGGTCCTGCTGTTCATCCTGCTGGCGGTCTCCAACGACGTCGGCGGGTACGTCGCCGGGGTCCTGTTCGGGCGTCATCCGCTGGCTCCCTCGATCAGTCCCAAGAAGAGCTGGGAGGGGCTGGCGGGCTCGTTCGTCCTGGCGACGGCCATCGGTGTCGTGGGCGCGGTCTACGGGCTCGGTGCGAGCCCCGTGATCGGTGTCGCGCTCGGCATCATGGTGCCGCTCACGGCGACCGTGGGGGACCTTGCCGAGTCGATGATCAAGCGCGACCTAGAATTGAAGGACATGGGGTCCCTCCTCCCGGGGCACGGCGGCGTCCTCGACCGCCTGGACTCCATGCTCCTGACCGCTCCGTTCGTGTACCTGCTGCTCTCCGTCTCGCTCTGAGGCGCGGCCCGCGAGGGCCGGGGCAGGGCGCGGGCGCACGCGCGCGTGCCGGACCGCGTGAGAACGCACCGGCACGCTCGCACGAGCGCACCTGACGCGTCGACCCGGCGCGGTGCGCTGACCTGCTCCACCCGCTCCAACCTCTGGATCCTTCTCATGTCTGTTCGCCCGTCCGTCGAATCGAAGCCGCTGCCGCTCGTCATGTCGGCACCTCGTCGTGGGAAGCCCCCGCGCCACTTCGCCGACCTCTCCCCGGAGGAGCGCACGGCCGCGGTCGTCGAGCTGGGGGAGAAGCCCTTCCGTGCCAAGCAGCTCGCGACGCACTACTACGCGCACTTCACGAACGACGCCGAGGACATGACCGACCTCCCCCAGGCGACGCGGAACCTGCTCGTGGAGAACCTCATGCCGCCGCTGCTCACCCCGGCGCGCGTCATGCAGGCCGACGGCGGGACGACCGTCAAGACGCTCTGGAAGCTCTTCGACGCGGCCAAGGTCGAGTCGGTCCTGATGCGCTACCCGAACCGGTCGACGCTGTGCGTCTCGAGCCAGGCCGGGTGCGGCATGGCGTGCCCCTTCTGCGCGACCGGTCAGCTCGGCCTGACGCGCAACCTGTCGACCGCGGAGATCGTCGAGCAGGTGCGCTCGGCCGCGAAGTCGCTCGCCGACGGTGACATCCCCGGCGGCCCGGCCCGGCTGAACAACCTCGTCTTCATGGGCATGGGCGAGCCCATGGCCAACTACAAGGCCGTCATGGGCACGATCCGCCAGCTCATCGCCCCCGCCCCCGAGGGCCTGGGCATGTCGGCGCGCAACATCACGGTCTCGACCGTGGGGCTCGTCCCCGCCATGAACAAGCTCTCGGCCGAGGGCATCCCGGTCACGCTCGCGCTCTCGCTCCACGCCCCCGACGACGACCTGCGCAGCGAGCTGGTCCCGATCAACACCCGGTGGTCGGTCGACGAGACGCTCGACGCGGCGCGCAACTACTTCGAGGTCACGGGGCGTCGCGTGAGCATCGAGTACGCGCTCATCAAGGACATGAACGACCACGCCTGGCGTGCGGACCTGCTGGGCGAGAAGCTCACGGCTCGTGGCTCGGGCTGGGTGCACGTGAACCCCATCCCGCTGAACCCGACGCCGGGCTCGATCTGGACGGCGAGCGAACGCGACGTCGAGGACGAGTTCGTGGCTCGCTTGCGCGGGCACGGGATTCCGACCACTATTCGTGACACACGCGGCAGTGACATCGATGGTGCGTGCGGGCAGCTGGCAGCTGAGGAGGAAGAGTGAGTGCGTTGTTCAGCACCGTCTCGAAGGTGCGCAACGGGTACGACCCGGAAGAGGTGGACGAGTTCTTCGACCACGCACGTCAGGTCTACGAGGGCAAGAAGCCGGAGCGTCTGACGAGCACGGACATCCAGGTCTCGATGTTCGACCTGGTCCGTGGCGGGTACGACACCCACGAGGTCGACGCGGCCCTCGATCGGTTGGAGGGGGCCTTCATCGCCCGCCAGCGTGCCGAGTACGTCGCGGTCAACGGCCAGCAGGCGTGGATGAACGCGCTCGCCGAGCGGGCGCGCAGCCTGTACGGCCGCCTGGGCCGCCCGGACGGCGAGCGCTTCGCGCCCGCGGGCCGTGGCGAGTGGGGCTACGACATGGACGACGTGGACGACCTGTGCGACCGTCTCGTGGCGTACTTCGACCGCCAGGAGCCCATCACGGCCGCCGAGATCCGCAACTCGACGTTCGCTCGTCGCCGCGGCAAGGACGGCTACGCGGAGGGGCCCGTGGACGCGTTCTTCGCCCGGGCCATCGAGGTGCTGCTCGGCGTCGAGTGACGCCGTGCGCGCAGACTGCCCGACGGCGCCGCGCGCCTCGGGCGGTCCGCGCACCTGGGAGGATGTCCCCATGAGTCTGCGCAGCGTGACCCTTCTCGGGTCGACCGGATCCATCGGCACCCAGGCGATCGACGTGATCTCTCGTCACTCCGACCGGTTCCGCGTGGACGCGATCTCGGCGGGTGGCGCGAACGCCGAGCTCCTCGCCCAGCAGGCGGTCGCGCTCGGTGTGCGACGTGTCGGGGTCGCGGACCCTGCACGAGCCGTCGAGGTCGAGACCGCGCTGGCCGCGAGGGCCTCGCGCGCGGGCGCACCGGCCGTCGAGGTGCTCGTCGGCCCGGACGCCGCGACCGAGCTCGCGGGTGCCGGCTCCGACGTCGTGCTCAACGGCATCACGGGCTCGGTGGGCCTCGGCCCCACGCTGGCCGCCCTGGGCGCGGGCTCGACGCTCGCGCTGGCCAACAAGGAGTCGCTCGTCGTGGGTGGCGTGCTGGTCCAGGACGCGAAGCAGCGTCCGGACCAGATCGTCCCCGTCGACTCGGAGCACTCCGCGATCGCGCAGGCACTGCGCTCCGGGCGCCGCGAGGAGGTCCGTCGCCTCGTGCTGACGGCGTCGGGCGGCCCGTTCCGCGGATGGTCGCGCGACGACGTCAAGGCGGTCTCCCCGGAGCAGGCGCTCGCGCACCCGACCTGGGCCATGGGGCCGGTCGTGACGATCAACTCGGCGACGCTCATGAACAAGGGCCTCGAGCTCATCGAGGCGCACCTGCTGTTCGACGTGCCGACCGACGAGATCGCGGTCGTGGTGCACCCGCAGTCGGTCGTCCACTCGATGGTCGAGTTCGTCGACGGTTCGACCATCGCGCAGGCCTCCCCGCCGGACATGCGCCTGCCCATCGCGCTCGGCCTGAGCTGGCCGGACCGCCTCGGCGAGGTGGCAGCCGGGTGCGACTGGTCGGCCGCGACGGCCTGGACGTTCGAGCCGCTCGACGAGGCTCTCTTCCCGGCCGTCGGGCTCGCGCGCGAGGCAGCCTCGGCGTCGGCGACGCACCCTGCGGTGTACAACGCGGCCAACGAGGAGTGCGTCGCCGCGTTCCTCTCGGGCCGGATCGGCTTCCTGGACATCGTCGAGACCGTGCAGCGGGTCCTGGGTGAGCACACGGGAACCCCGCGGGCGGCGGTCACGTTGGAGGACGTGACGGGTGCCGAGGGGTGGGCCCGGGCCAGGGCTCACGAGATCCTCGCCCGTCGCTGATGCCCCGGCGGGCGAGGGGCGTCCACGGTCCAGGGCCTCCGGTCCTGACGATCCTCAGGCCGTCCGCAGGAACCGGCGGTAGGTTCGGGCCTCAGCACTGGTCCACCTCGCAGTACTCGTCTTCTCGCAGCACCCCTGAACGGAGCACTCATGGCCGCGGTGATCGGCATCCTCGTCGTGCTGGTCGGCATCCTGGTGTCGATCGCCCTGCACGAGGTCGGGCACATGGTCCCGGCGAAGAAGTTCGGTGTCCGGGTCAGCCACTACTTCGTGGGGTTCGGACCCACGTTGTGGTCGCGGACCACGGGGGAGACCGAGTACGGGCTCAAGGCGATCCCGTTGGGCGGCTACGTGCGCCTCGTGGGCATGTACCCGCCCGCGCCTCCTGGTGCCAAGAAGTCCGACGGCTTCTTCGGTCGCATGGTGCAGGACGCGCGGGAGATGAGCGCCGAGGAGATCCTGCCCGGTCAGGAGCCGCGTGCGTTCTACAACCTCTCGGTGCCCAAGAAGATCGTCGTGATGTTCGGCGGTCCGTTCATGAACCTCGTGATCGCGTTCGTGCTCATGACCGTGGTGCTGGTCGGCATCGGTTCGCCGCAGGCGACCACGACGGTCGCGACGGTGCCCGCGTGCGTGACGCCCGCCGCGGCCCCGGCGGACTACGAGTGCACGGCGAGCGACCCGGCGACCCCTGCCGCGCTGGCGGGGATCGAGCCCGGGGACACGATCGTCTCGTTCGACGGCGAGCCGGTCACGTCGTGGGACTCGCTGGTCGGCAAGATCACGGGCGCCGCGGGCCAGACCGTCCCGGTCGTGGTCGAGCGGGCGGGTGAGCAGGTCACGCTCGAGATCACCCCGACCGAGGTGGACCGTCCGGTCGTGGGTGACGACGGGCAGTACGTGACCGACGACGACGGCGAGCCCGTCCTCAAGCCCGCGGGCTACGTCGGGATCGCCCCGACCCAGGAGCGGGTCTCGGAGCCGCTCAGCGCGGTGCCGGAGGCCATCTGGGCGCAGGTCTCGGGCACTGCCGCGGTCATCGTCGAGCTGCCGGCCAAGCTGGTCGACGTGGTGCAGTCGACGTTCGGCGGCGAGGAGCGGGACCCGGCGTCGGTCATGGGTCCGGTGGGCGTGGGGCGGATCGCGGTGGACGTCGTGGGGGCGGACCAGGTCGACGTGGTCGACCGCGTGGCGATCATGCTGAGCCTCCTGGCCTCGCTCAACATCGCTCTGTTCGCGTTCAACCTCATCCCGTTGCCGCCGCTCGACGGCGGGCACATCGCGGGTGCGCTGTACGAGGGGGCCAAGAGGCAGGTCGCCAAGGTCCGCGGCCGCCCGCGCCCCGCGCACGCGGACGTCGCCAAGCTCGTCCCGCTCGGGCTCGCGATGTGGGTCGTCCTGCTCGGGATGGGCGTGCTGCTGATCTACGCGGACATCGCCAACCCGATCCGCCTCACCTGACCATCACCTGAGCCACCTCGGTGAAGATCTCGCGAAGAGTCACGGGGCGAGCGGGGCGGGGGGCGGCGTCGGGCGCGTCAGGGGTGCTGAGCGGGGGATACTAGGTCCGTGAGCGTACCCATCAGCCTCGGCATGCCAGCAGCACCTCCGCCTGTCCTCGCGCCGCGCCGCAAGACCCGCAAGATCAAGGTCGGCAAGGTCGACGTCGGCGGTGACGCCCCCGTGAGCGTCCAGTCGATGACCACGACCCCGACCACGGACATCAACGCGACCCTCCAGCAGATCGCCGAGCTGACCGCGTCGGGCTGCGACATCGTGCGCGTCGCGGTGCCGAGCCAGGACGACGCGCTCGCGCTGCCCGCGATCGCGAGGAAGTCCCAGATCCCCGTGATCGCGGACATCCACTTCCAGCCGAAGTACGTGTTCGCCGCGATCGACGCGGGCTGCGCGGCCGTGCGAGTGAACCCGGGCAACATCCGCAAGTTCGACGACCAGATCAAGGAGATCGCCCGCGCCGCCACGGACGCGGGCACCTCGATCCGTATCGGCGTGAACGCCGGGTCGCTCGACCCGCGCCTCCTCGCCAAGTACGGCAAGGCCACCCCGGAGGCGCTCGTCGAGTCGGCCGTCTGGGAGGCGTCGCTGTTCGAGGAGCACGGCTTCCACGACTTCAAGATCTCGGTCAAGCACAACGACCCGGTCGTCATGGTGCGCGCCTACGAGCTGCTGTCCGAGCGCGGCGACTGGCCGCTGCACCTGGGTGTCACCGAGGCGGGCCCGGCCTTCCAGGGCACGATCAAGTCGGCGACGGCGTTCGGCGCGCTGCTGAGCAAGGGCATCGGCGACACGATCCGCGTCTCCCTGTCGGCTCCGCCCGTCGAGGAGGTCAAGGTCGGCATCCAGATCCTGCAGTCGCTCAACCTGCGTCCCCGCAAGCTCGAGATCGTCTCGTGCCCGTCGTGCGGTCGCGCGCAGGTGGACGTGTACACGCTCGCGGAGAAGGTGACCGCCGGACTCGAGGGCATGGAGGTCCCGCTGCGCGTCGCGGTCATGGGCTGCGTCGTGAACGGACCGGGCGAGGCTCGCGAGGCGGACCTCGGCGTCGCGTCGGGCAACGGCAAGGGGCAGATCTTCGTCAAGGGCGAGGTCGTCAAGACGGTGCCCGAGTCGATGATCGTCGAGACGCTGATCGAGGAGGCCATGCGGATCGCCGAGACCATGACACCGGAGAACGACGCACAGGCCGGTCCGCCCGTCGTCACCGTCGGCTGAGTCGACGGCCATGGCGCGCTGGCACCCCCCGGGGCCGTGGTCCCGGCTCCAGGCTGCCCGGGTCCTGGGGGACGCGGACGTCCCGGACGCCTTGCGGGTGTGCGCCCTCGACCCCGTGGGGTCGGTGCTCGCGGCCTCCCGCATCGTCGAGGCCGCACGGCTCTCGCAGAGCGGGGGACAGGTGTGGGGCTTTCCCGCGCAGGGACCGCTCGTGGCGATCTGCTGGGCGGGGGCCAACCTGGTGCCCGTCGTCCCGGCGCAGGGAGCGGACCACACCGAGGCCCTCGACGCGTTCGCGGCCCTCGCCCGCAGGTTCGGGCGTCGGGCGTCGTCGATCGTGGGCGAGCGTTCGGCGGCTCTCGGTCTGTGGGATCGCCTGGCCGAGCACTGGCCGGCGGCGCGGGACGTCCGCGACGACCAGCCGTCGCTCATGATCGACCGGGCGCCCGACGTCGAGCCGGACCCGCTGGTCCGCCGCTCGGTGCCCGCGGAGCTCCCGCTCGTGCTGCCGGCGTGCGTGCGCATGTTCGTCGAGGAGGTCGGCTACTCGCCGGTCGCCGCGGGCGGCAACGCCTACACCGACCGTGTGCGCGGGCTCATCACGTCGGGTCGCTCGTTCGTGCGGGTGACCGGGGACGCCTCGTCGTCGACGCCGTCGACCGGGGTGGACGACCCGCTCGCGGCCGTCGCGCTCCACGAGCGCACGGTCGCCTTCAAGGCCGAGCTCGGTGCGGTCACGCCCGAGGTCGCGCAGGTGCAGGGCGTGTGGGTCGAGCCACGGCTGCGAGGTCGGCGCCTGTCCGAGTCGGGCATGGCCGCGGTCGTGGAGATCACGCGTCGCGAGATCGCACCGATCGTCTCGCTCTACGTCAACGCGTACAACGAGCGTGCGCTCGCGACGTACCGACGCGTGGGGTTCGAGCAGGTCGGGACGTTCGCGACCGTCCTGTTCTGAGGTCTACTTCAGGAGCTTCGACATGCGCCGGTCGGCGAGGACCTGCCCGCCGGTCTGGCACGTGGCGCAGTACTGCAGGCTGCGGTCGGCGAACGAGACCTCGCGCACGACGTCCCCGCACACCGGGCAGGTCTCGCCCGTGCGGCCGTGGACGCGCATGCCGCGCCGTTTGGCGTCCTTGAGCTCGGCGGCCGGTCTGCCCGACGACGTCGCCACGGCCTCGGTGATCACGTCGCGGATCGCCTGGTGCAGGTGGGCCACGTCGTCGGCGTCGAGGGTGCGGCTCAGGCGGAACGGGCTGGTCCTCGCGGCGTGCAGGATCTCGTCGGAGTAGGCGTTGCCGATCCCCGCGATGAGGCGCTGGTCGCGCAGGACACCCTTGAGCTGCTGGTTGCGTGCGCCCAGGAGCTCGGCCAGACGGTCGCGCGTGAAGTCGGGCCCCAGCGGTTCGACGCCCAGGGTCGCGATCGCGGGCACCTCGTCGGGGTCGTGGACCAGGTGGACCGCGAGCCGTTTGCGCGTGCCGGCCTCGGTGAGGTCGAAGCCGGACCCGTCGTCGAACCGGATCCGCAGCGCGAGCACGGCCCGGACGCCGCCTCGGCTCGAGGTGGGGCGCACGGGGGTCGTGGGCGCGTCCTCGGACCAGCGCAACCACCCCGCCCTGGCGAGATGGAAGACCAGGTGGAGCTCGCCGTCGGGCCTGCTGCCCGTGCCGTCGGTGCTGTCGGCGCCCGCGCCGCCGGGCGCCGGGCGGACCGCCAGGTCGAGCCACTTGCCGTGGCGCGCCGCCCCCGTGACCGTGCCGCCCACCAGGGCGGAGAGCGGGGGAGAGAAGGTCTTGAGGGCCACGATCGAGGCGAGGTCCGCCGCGACGACGACACGACCGGTCGTGCGCTCGTCGAGGAAGCGGACGAGCGCCTCGACCTCGGGGAGCTCGGGCACGGTTCCATGGTGCCCGCTCGCGCGCCGGCGCGCACCGGCGACGTCCCTCGCACGGCCGGTCGGACGGCGGGTGGGACCGCCGGCGGGACGCGATCCCTGCGGGACGTGGCGTTCGGCGACGGTAGGATCGGGCCCATGTCTTCAGCCTCCGGCCGGGTGGTCGGTCCCCCCGTCAAGCCCCTCAAGATGACCTCCCTGTTCCTGCGGACGCTGCGCGAGGACCCGGTCGACGCCGAGGTCGCGAGCCACAAGCTCCTCGTGCGCGCCGGCTACATCCGTCGCGCCGCCCCCGGCATCTACACCTGGCTCCCGCTGGGCCTGCGCGTGCTCGCCAAGGTCGAGGCGATCGTCCGCGAGGAGATGGAGGACGCGGGCGGCCAGGAGGTCCACTTCCCGGCGCTGCTGCCGCGCGAGCCCTACGAGGCCACGGGCCGCTGGGACGAGTACGGCGCCAACCTCTTCCGCCTCACGGACCGCAAGGACGGCGACTACCTGCTCGCCCCCACGCACGAGGAGATGTTCACGCTCCTCGTCAAGGACATGTACTCGTCCTACAAGGAGCTGCCGCTCACGCTGTTCCAGATCCAGACGAAGTACCGCGACGAGGCGCGTCCGCGTGCGGGCCTCATCCGTGGCCGCGAGTTCATCATGAAGGACGCGTACTCGTTCGACGTGACCGAGGAGGGGCTCGAGGCCTCGTACCAGAACCAGCGCGCCGCCTACCAGCGGATCTTCACGCGCCTGGGCCTCGAGTACGTGATCGTGGCCGCGACGTCCGGGGCCATGGGCGGCTCGCGCAGCGAGGAGTTCCTCAACCCGACCGCGATCGGCGAGGACACGTTCGTGCGCTCGCCCGGCGGCTACGCGGCCAACGTCGAGGCCGTCGTCACGCCCGTGCCCGAGGCCCTGCCCTTCGACGACGCGCCCGCGGCGCACGTCGAGGACACCCCTGGCACCCCGACGATCGACTCGCTCGTCGCGCTCGTCAACGCGCGCTTCCCGCGTCCTGACCGCGAGTGGACCGCGGCCGACACGCTCAAGAACGTGGTGCTCGCGCTCACGCACCCCGACGGTCGTCGTGAGGTGCTCGTCGTGGGCCTGCCCGGCGACCGCGAGGTCGACCTCAAGCGTCTCGAGGCGGCGGTCGAGCCCGCCGAGGTCGAGCCCGCGGGCGAGGCGGACTTCGCCGCGCACCCCGAGCTCGTCAAGGGCTACATCGGCCCCGAGGTCCTCGGCCCGCAGGGCCCCCAGGTGACCGTGCCCGCCGAGGGCAAGACGCCCGCGTCGTCGCACTCGGCCGTGCGCTACCTCCTGGACCCGCGCGTCGTCGAGGGGACCCGCTGGATCACGGGCGCGAACCAGCACGGCAAGCACGTGCTCGACCTGGTCGCCGGGCGCGACTTCACGGCCGACGGCACGATCGAGGCCGCCGAGGTCCGTGCTGGCGACCCCGCGCCAGACGGCTCGGGCCCGCTCGAGCTGGCGCGCGGCATCGAGATCGGCCACATCTTCGCGCTCGGACGCAAGTACGCGCAGGCCCTGGGCCTGACGGTCCTCGACGAGAACGGCAAGCAGGTCGTCGTGACGATGGGCTCGTACGGGATCGGCGTGACGCGCGCGCTCGCGGCGCTGGCCGAGGCCAACCACGACGAGGCCGGGCTCGCCTGGCCCGCGCACGTGGCCCCCATGCACGTCCAGGTGATCGCCACGGGCAAGGACCAGGCGGTCTTCGAGGCCGCCGCGTCGCTCACGGCCGAGCTCTCGGCGCGCGGCGTCGAGGTCCTGTACGACGACCGGCCCAAGGTCTCGCCCGGCGTGAAGTTCAAGGACGCCGAGCTCCTGGGCGCCCCGCTCGTCGTGGTCGTGGGCCGCGGTCTCGCGGACGGCGTCGTCGAGGTGCGCCCGCGTCAGGGCGGCGAGGCAGTGCAGGTCCCCGTCGCCGACGTGGTCGATCTCGTGACCGAGAAGGTCGCCGAGCTGCTCGCGTAGCACTCTTCCCGCACGAGACGGGCCGGGCCCGGGAGCGTTCGCTGCTCCCGGGCCCGGCCCGTCTCGTGCGCCGTCGTGCGTGCGGTCGTGCGTGCGAGGGCGTAGCGGCGGGGGCCGCTCCTTGGCCTCGTCGGCGTGGTGCTGGCGCTCGTCAGCCGGCCGCGGGCGTCTGCTCCGCCTGCTCGGGCAGGCCCGGGAACGCGCTCACGGGCGCGCCCCAGCCGATCGCGGCGATGTTCGCCTCGATCACCAGGTCGACGAGCGGGAGTCTCGTCCCCGTACCGGCGTCGCCCACGAGCGCGGCGTACGACTGTGCGAGCGAGGACTCGAGCCCGGCGGCGAGCTCCGGCGTCGGGACGTCGGACGGGACCGTGTAGGCGACCCGGCGGGGGTCCTGCGGGCCGCCCGCGGTCCCCGCGGCCTGGGCCCACGCCTCGGCCCGCGCGCGGTGCAGCACCGCGCGCCCGAGCGCGGCCTCGCGCAGCTCGCCGTCGGCGAGCGCCGCACGGACCTCGTACGCGTAGCCCGCGGCGTCCTCGGCCTCGATGATCGTGGACAGGTCGGTCGCGCTCAGGCCCGCCGGCGCGGCCTCGGGGACGAGCAGCCCCGTGGGGGTGGGGAGCGAGTCGGGCAGGGCGGTGCCCGTCGTCGCCGCGACCTGGCGTGCCGAGGCGTCCTGCGACGCCGCGATCGAGGCGACGAGGCGTGCGAACGGGCCGTCCTCGGTCTGGTCGGCGGCATCACGGAGCGCGACGGCCGAGGCCGCCAGGGCCTCGACGACCTCTGCGGGGGTCGCGGTCGTGGGAGCCGTCGGCTGGTCGGTCGCGCCGGACGCGGGCTCGTCGGCGTCCTCGTCGGGCTCGGGGAGTCCCGAGTCGTAGACGCCGCCCAGCTCGGTCACGTGCTCGTCGGCGGAGGTGCTCGTGCTCGCCAGGGCGTCGAGCGCGGCCTGGTCCAGGCCCGACGCCGTCGCGCCCGCCGCGTCGGCGAGGTCGCCCACGAGCAGCGCGCCGTCGACGGCGACCCGGCGCAGCGCCTCCTGGGCGTCCGGGACGGGCTCGGTCGGGGGCGGTGTCTCGAGCCGCAGTCCGCAACCTGCGACCGCGAGCAGCGCGAGCGACGTGACGATCACCACGACGCCGCGCCGTGCGGAAGGGCGCCCCGGGGCGCTCCGCCGCCGAAAACGTGAGGAAGCGGACGATGGAACGGTGTCCGGGGGGCTCGAGCGGTGCTGGCGCGGAGCAGGTTCGACAGTCATCGAGGGTGATGATGTCACGTTCCTGGCGGGTGAGTCGTTAGGCTGATCCCGTACAACAACACACCGGTCGAATCCTTGCCCGGTGGGCAGTGGGAGCCGACGGGAGACCGAGAGATGAACAAGGCGAAGCAGGCCGGGGCGGACAGGGTCCGCCAGGTCGTGGAACCGGTCGTACAGGACGCCGACCTGTACCTGGAGGACGTGACCGTCTCCCTGGCCGGAAGCCGCTCGGTCGTCCGTATCACGCTGGACCTCCCCGAGGACGCCCTGGGCAACCTCGACCTGGACCGCGTCGCCGAGGTCTCGCGCGACATCAACACCGCGCTCGACGCGTCGAACGCCTTCCCGGGCGCCTACACGCTCGAGATCTCGACCCCCGGCACCTCCCGCCCGCTCACCGAGCTGCGCCACTTCAAGCGCGCCCGCGGACGCATCGTGCGTCTGTCGCTGCAGGACGGCGGGGTCGTCGAGGGGCGCCTTCGCGACGTCGAGGACGGGCACCTGCTGCTCACCGACGCCCCCGTGGAGTCCGTCGCGCTCGTCGACGTGGTCCGCGGCGCGATCCAGGTCGAGCTCAAGCGCGCCCTCGAGGTGGACCTCGGCCCGGAGATGGCTGTTGACGCGAACCCCGGGGCCGACGCCCCGAACGACGAGGAGGTCTGATCGATGGACATCGACATGAGCGCGCTGCGCCTGCTGGAGCGCGAGAAGGACATCAGCCTCGACATCCTGGTGGCGGCGATCGAGCAGGCACTGCTCTCCGCCTACCACCGGACCCCTGACGCCTACGCGCGCGCACGGGTCGAGCTCGAGCGCCGCTCGGGCCACGTCACGGTCTGGGCCCGCGAGGAGCTCCCGGCCGAGGAGGACGAGGAGCCCGAGCTCGACGAGGACGGCGAGCCCGTCCGGCGTTACCGGGCCCCGGTGTTCGGGCCCGAGTTCGACCACACGCCCAAGGACTTCGGCCGCATCGCGACCGCGACCGCGCGCCAGGTCATCGTGCAGCGGCTGCGCGACGCCGAGGACGACCAGATCCTCGGCACCTTCCGCGGCAAGGAGGGGGAGGTCCTGGCGGGCATCATCCAGCAGGGCAACGACCCGCGCATGGTCCTCGTCGACGTCGGGGGCACCGAGGCGCTCCTGCCGCCGCACGAGCAGGTGCCGACCGAGGACTACGTCCACGGTGAGCGTCTGCGCGCCTACGTCCTGGACGTGGCGCGCGGCATGAAGGGTCCCCAGATCACGCTGAGCCGGACCCACCCCAACCTCGTGCGCAAGCTGTTCGAGCTCGAGGTGCCGGAGGTGGCGGACGGCTCGGTCGAGATCATGGCGATCGCCCGTGAGGCCGGCCACCGGTCGAAGGTCGCGGTGCGCTCGCGCGTCGCGGGGCTCAACGCCAAGGGCGCCTGCATCGGACCCATGGGTGCCCGTGTCCGCGCGGTCATGGCCGAGCTCCACGGCGAGAAGATCGACATCGTCGACTTCAGCGACGACCCGGCCGCTTTCGTGGCCAGCGCACTGTCACCGGCTCGTGTGACGTCGGTCACCGTCGTGGACGCCGAGGCTCGCGCCGCCCGTGTGGTCGTGCCGGACTTCCAGCTCTCCCTCGCGATCGGCAAGGAAGGGCAGAATGCCCGGCTCGCCGCGAAGCTCACGGGGTGGCGCATCGACATCCGCTCCGACGAGGGCGACCACGCCGGTCCGCACGCCACGCGTACGGCCGGGGCCCCGGGCGAGGGGGACGGACCGGGCGCTGATGGCGGAAACGGGTAACACCAGGTGAGCGGGCGCGCTAGACTGTCCCTGACTGGGCCACGAGTCCGGACACCGCCACACGACCCTTCAGGCGCTCACGCGCCCGTTCGAACGTGCGTCGGTTGCCGGGAACGTGACCTACGGTCCGTTCTTCTCCGCTTCGTGGTGGACCAGGACGACGTCCCAGAGCCTCGGCTCGTCGTCGACGTCGGCCGGTCGCTCCCGGGGCGCGGCGCCTGGCTCCACGATGCTCGGCGTTGCTTCGAGCTGGCCGAGCGTCGACGAGCCTTTCCCCGGGCCCTGCGTCTCGCAGGTCCCGTGGATCTCGCCGGAGCCCGAGCCCGTCTCGACCGAGAGGACTGACCTGTCGTCAGTCATCGCCAGTCATCGTCAGTCGGCGGTCCCGGCCGGCGGCGCACCTCGCGCCGCGCAGGTCGAACCGCGCCAGTACCGCACGAACACCGCACGAATCGTCGACAAGGAAGCGGGTTAGAAGCCGATGGGCACCCGATGAGTACCCAGCGATGAGCACCCAGCACTAAAGACGGTCCTCCCTGTTTCGGGTGGGCCGAGACAGGAGAGTTGTGGCAAAGGTCCGCGTCTACGAGCTCGCTAAGGAGCTCGGGGTGGAGAGCAAGACCATCATGACCAAGCTGACGGAACTCGGTGAGTTCGTCCGCTCGGCATCCTCGACCATCGAACCGCCGGTCGTCCGCAAGCTGCGCGACACCTTCCCGGCCGGTGGTGGTGCGGAGAGCGCAAGCGCTCCCGCCAAGCCGGCACCGGCACGTCCGGCAGCGCCCAAGCCCGCGCCCGCCGCAGAGGCCGCTCCGGCGCCTGCTGCGCCCGCACCGGCTGCCCCCGCGCCCGCCGCACCCAAGGCGCCCGCGCCGGCCCCCGCCAAGGAGGCACCGGCGAGCCCCGCGTTCGTCGAGCCCGCCGCCGAGGCCAAGAAGCCCGCAGCACCGGCCCCCGCGCCGGCAGCCGAGCGCAAGCCGTCGGGGTCGCCCAAGCCGGCAGGTGGCGGCAACGCCCCCGCGCCCGGCCCGCGCCCCGCAGCAGCCCGCCCCGGCGGTGCTGGTGGCGGCGCACGTCCCGGTGCCCCGCGCCCGGGCAACAACCCGTTCGCCTCGAGCCAGGGCATGCCGCGTTCCGGCTCCCCGCGCCCGGGCAACAACCCGTTCGCCTCGAGCCAGGGCATGCCCCGACCCGGTGCGCGTCCGGAGCGTGCCGCGGACCCCGCGGCCAACGCGAACCCCGCAGCAGGCAGCACGGAGCGTTCCGGCGGACCCCGTCCCGGTGGTCCCCGCCCCGCACCGCGCCCCGGCGGTCCCCGTCCCAACCCGGGCATGATGCCCGGTCGTACCTCGATCGGTCGCCCCGGTGACCGGCCCGCTCCCGGCGGTCGTCCGGGTGGCGGCGCAGGCGGCGCCGGTGGCGGTCGCGGCGGCTTCGCCGGTCGTCCCGGTGGCGCCGGCGGTGGCCCCGGTGGCGGTGGCGCTCCCGGTGGTGGCGGCGGTTTCGCCGGTCGCCCCGGTGGCGGCGGTCGCGGCGGTGCCGGTCGTGGCAGCACCCAGGGTGCGTTCGGTCGTGCAGGAGGGCGCCCCGTCCGCGGGCGCAAGTCCAAGCGGGCGAAGCGCCAGGAGTTCGAGCAGATGCAGGCCCCCTCGCTGGGTGGCGTGCAGGTTCCCCGCGGGAACGGCTCGACCGTCGTGCGTCTGCGTCACGGCTCCTCGCTCAACGACTTCGCCGACAAGATCGACGCGAACCCCGCGAGCCTCGTGACGGTGCTGTTCCACCTCGGTGAGATGGCGACCGCCACGCAGTCCCTCGACGAGGACACGTTCGGTTCGCTCGCCGCGGAGCTCGGGTACGTCATCGAGATGGTCTCGGCGGAGGAAGAGGACCGCGAGCTCCTCGGTGCCTTCGACATCGACCTGGACGCCGAGCTCGAGGGCGAGGGCGACGACGAGCTCCAGGCCCGTCCGCCCGTCGTCACGGTCATGGGCCACGTCGACCACGGTAAGACGCGACTGCTCGACGCGATCCGTCAGACCGACGTCATCTCCGGCGAGGCCGGCGGCATCACGCAGCACATCGGTGCTTACCAGGTCCGTCACGTGCACGAGGGTGTCGACCGTCCCATCACCTTCATCGACACCCCGGGTCACGAGGCGTTCACCGCCATGCGTGCTCGTGGTGCCCAGGTGACCGACATCGCGATCCTCGTGGTCGCGGCCGACGACGGCGTCATGCCGCAGACGGTCGAGGCGCTCAACCACGCGCAGTCGGCCGGCGTGCCGATCGTCGTCGCGGTCAACAAGGTGGACAAGGAAGGGGCCAACCCCGCCAAGATCCGCCAGCAGCTCACCGAGTACAACCTGGTGGCCGAGGAGTACGGCGGCGACACCATGTTCGTCGACGTGTCCGCCAAGCAGAACCAGGGCATCGACGCGCTCCTCGAGGCCGTCCTCCTCACGGCGGACGCCTCGCTCGACCTGCGCGCCAACCCGGACAAGGACGCACGAGGCGTCGCCATCGAGGCGAACCTCGACAAGGGCCGCGGCGCCGTCGCGACCGTCCTGGTCCAGTCCGGCACGCTCCACGTCGGGGACGCGATCGTCGCGGGCACCGCTCACGGACGTGTCCGTGCGATGTTCGACGAGCACGGCAACAACGTCACCGAGGCAGGCCCTGCCCGCCCCGTGATGGTGCTCGGGCTCGCGTCCGTGCCCAGCGCCGGTGACACGTTCCTCGTGGCGCCCGACGAGCGCACCGCCCGTCAGATCGCCGAGAAGCGCGAGGCCGCCGAGCGTGCAGCCCTCCTGGCCAAGCGTCGCAAGCGCGTCAGCCTCGAGGACTTCGCCCAGGCGCTCGAGCAGGGCAAGGTCGAGACCCTCAACCTGGTCCTCAAGGGCGACGTCTCCGGTGCTGTCGAAGCACTCGAGGACGCGCTGCTGCAGATCAACGTCGGCGACGAGGTCCAGCTGCGCATCATCCACCGCGGCGTCGGTGCGATCACCCAGAACGACGTCAACCTGGCGACCGTGGACAACGCGATCATCATCGGGTTCAACGTCAAGTACGGCGAGCGCGTCGAGGCACTGGCGGAGCGCGAAGGCGTCGACGTCCGGTTCTACTCGATCATCTACCAGGCGATCGACGACGTCGAGGCTGCACTCAAGGGCATGCTCAAGCCCGAGTACGAAGAGGCGCAGCTCGGCACCGCCGAGATCCGCGAGGTCTTCCGTTCCTCCAAGTTCGGGAACATCGCCGGTTCGATCGTCCGCTCGGGCGAGATCCGACGGAACACCAAGGCACGAGTCCTGCGCGGAGGCACCGTCGTGGGCGACAACCTCACGGTCGAGTCGCTCAAGCGCTTCAAGGACGACGCCACGGAGGTCCGTGAGGGCTTCGAGTGCGGTATCGGTCTCGGGTCGTTCAACGACCTGCAGGTCGGCGACACGATCGCGACGTTCGAGATGCGGGAGAAGCCGCGTAGCTGATCTCTCGTAACGCCTCGCCGGACGGTGGGGTGGGTCTACCAGGCGGCCTCGTTCCTCGGCCGCCAGCCAGACCCACCACGACCCACCCCACCGTCCGGCGAGGCGTTGATCGTCTTCACGGCCTGAATGGTGGCCTACCGAGAACTGTTGTCGGAGGGCCACACCTGATGAAAGGACTGGACCATGGTCGACAAGCCCAGGGCTCGGAAGCTCGCTGACCGCATCAAGGTCATCGTGGCGCAGATGCTCGACACCCGGATCAAGGACCCCCGTCTGGGGTTCGTGACCATCACCGACGTGCGCGTGACCGGTGACCTGCAGAACGCCTCGGTGTTCTACACGGTCTACGGCGACGACGAGGAGCGGGCAGGGACCGCCGCGGCGCTCGAGAGCGCCAAGGGCATCATCCGTTCCGAGGTCGGCAAGCAGACGGGGATCCGGCTCACGCCGACCCTCGAGTTCCACCTCGACTCGGTGCCCGACACCGCGGCCCACCTCGACGTCGCCCTCCACGAGGCAGCACGTCGCGATGCCGAGCTCGCCGCGCTGCGCGAGAAGGCCACGTACGCCGGCGATGCCGACCCGTACAAGAAGCCCTCCGCGGAGGACGCGACCGAGGCAGACGGGTCCACGGACTCCGACGAGGTCGCGCCCGCCTGACGGCGAGCCGCGCACCCGGCCGAGCGATCGGGTGGGTGCTGCACCACGAGCACACGAACGGCCGGTCCCCTCAGGGGACCGGCCGTTCTGCTGTCCCGGTCCCGGTTCGGGTCCCGGTCACGGACCCGGGTCCGGGGGAACCCGACCCGGGTCTGGTCCGACGGGTCCAGGACCCGGCGCCGGACCGGACCCGTGCCGGCGAGGTGGGCTACGCCGTCGGGCGGGCGGAGCGGCGCGGGAGGAACGTCGCCGCGACCGCGCCGAGTCCCACGCTCGCCGCGCCGACCCACAGCGCCGCCGGCAGGCCCTCCGTGAACAGCTCCGGGGTCAGGGCCCCACCGGCCGCTTGGAAGACGGCGACCAGCACCGCCACGCCCAGGGCCACGCCGATCTCGCGCAGCGTCGAGTTGGTCGAGCTCGCGGTCGCGTTGTCGGACTCGTCCATGTCGACCAGGACCGCGGTGGCGCTCGGTGCGAACGTCAAGCCCATGCCGATCCCGGCGAGCACGAAGGCCGGGACGAGCTCGGCGTACGTCGCGCCCGAGGACACGATCGCGAGCCACGCGAGCGCGAGCGTCTGGAGGGTGAGGCCCGTGACCAGGAGCGTCCGGATCCCCAGCCGGGGCGCGAGCATGCCCGCGAGCGGCGCGACGAGCATGGGGGCCGCGGTCCACGGCAGGGTCCGCACGCCGGCCTCGAGGGGCGAGAGCCCCTCGGCGATCTGGAAGTACTGGATGAGCAGGAAGACGGCGCCGAACATGCCGAGCGAGAACGCGAAGCCGGACACGTTCGCGACCGCGAAGCTGCGCGAGCGGAACAGGCGCAGGGGGACCAGCGGCGAGCCGCCGAGGCGAGCGAGGCGCCGCTCCCACGCGACGAACCCCACGAGGAGGAGGATCGACCCGACGAGCAGCGAGAGCACGACCGCGGACGTCCAGCCGTCCTCGTTGCCGCGGATGATGCCCCAGACCCCCGCGAAGACCCCGGTCCCGGCGAGCGCGAGGCCGAGGAGGTCGATCGGACCGCGGCGACCGAACGACTCCCGCAGCGCGACGAACACGAGCGGGACCGCGACGAGTGCGACGGGCACGTTGATCCAGAAGATGGCCTCCCAGCTCATGCCCTCGACGACCGCCCCGCCCACGAGCGGGCCGAGCGCGACGCCCAGGCCCGAGACGCCGCCCCAGATCCCGATCGCGAGCGCACGCCGCGCCCGGGGGACGGCGTCGGCGATGAGGGCGAGGGACAGCGGCATGATCGCGGCGGCGCCGGCGCCCTGGATCGCGCGGGCCACGATGAGTGCGGAGGGGGTGTCAGCGAGCGCGCACGCGACCGACGCGAGCGTGAACACCGCGATGCCGACGACGAAGACGCGTCGGCGCCCGAACCGGTCGCCGAGCGACGCGGCGACGAGCATGAGCGTCGCGAACGCGAGCGTGTAGGCGTTGACGAACCACTGGAGCTGCTCGACGCTCGGCCGCAGCGCGCGGGCGATGACGGGCAGGGCCCCCGTGACGACGAGGTTGTCGAGCGTGGCCATGAACATGGGCAGCGAGGCTGCGACAAGAACCAGGGCGAGCGGCCGACGGCGGCGCGCAGCGGGGGAGCGCACGTCGTCGATCGCGGTGGTGAGGCCCGCGGGCAGGGGCCCGCCGGTGCCCGTGCCGACGTCGGAGGACACGCCGGCAGGGGTCGTGACGGCCGGTGGCCGATCGGGTGGGGCGGTCGTGGACATGACGACTCCTCAGTTCGGTAAGCATCGGATGATTACTACGACTCCGACGCTAGTTATCAACTGATAACCTTGTCAACATGGAGAGCGCACCGAGCTTCGAGCGGTCCCCGGCCACGGGCGCAGGGGTACCGGGTCGCCGCATGTCACGCGACGAGCGGCGAGAGCAGATCCTCGACGCGGCGACCGCGGTGTTCGCCGCGGGCGGGTACGCCGGGACCAGCACCGACCAGGTCGCCCGGGCCGCAGGAGTCTCCCAGCCCTACGTCGTGCGGATGTTCGGCACCAAGCACGAGCTCTTCGCCGAGGTGTTCGACCGCATCGGCCGCCGCATCGTCGGGACCTTCTCCGAGGTGCCGCGCGGCCCTGAGGCAGCGGCCGAGCTCGGCGCGGCGTACGTCCGCCTCCTGGCCGACCGCAACCTCCTGCTCGTCCTCATGCACGGCTTCGCGGCCGGGGCGGACCCGGTCTTCGGAGCACGGTCGCGCGAGATCTTCGTCCAGATCTTCGAGCTCTACCAGGACCGCACGGGCGGCACGCTCGAACAGGCCCGGGACTTCCTCGCGCAGGGCATGCTGCTCAACACCCTGCTCGCGATCGGCGCCCCCGAGCACTTCGGCGACGACCCGCGCCTGGCCGAGCTCATGCTCTGCGCCTTCGGCGAGGCGCTGCCCGCGGTCGACCCGGCCGCGCAGGCAGCGGACGGGTCCGGCGGACCGGGCGCCGATCCGGGAGCCGCAGACCAGGCCCAGGGCCGGGCCGCGCCGCGGCCGGAGTCCGGCCGGCGCTGAGACCGGCGCTCACTCCGTCGACCCACCCCCAGACCCTCACCTTCCGACCCCGAGCACGAGGACCACGATGACGCACGACCAGAAGCCGGTGCGCGAGCGCCGCCCCACCGCCCCCGACGGCCTCGTGATCGTCGACAAGCCCCAGGGGCTCACGAGCCACGACGTGGTGGCTCGCCTGCGCCGGCTCGCGGGGACCCGCAAGGTCGGCCACGCGGGCACGCTCGACCCCATGGCGACGGGCGTCCTCGTCCTGGGGATCGGGCGCGCGACCAAGCTCCTGACGTACGTCGTGGGCGCGGACAAGGAGTACACCGCGACGATCCGGCTGGGCTCCGCCACGACCACGGACGACGCCGAGGGCGAGACCACCTCGCGCGCGGACGCCTCGGCTGTGACGCGCGAGGCGATCGACGCGGGCGTCGCGCTCCTGACCGGTCCCATCGAGCAGGTGCCGAGCTCGGTGTCCGCGATCAAGGTCGACGGGCAGCGCGCGTACGCGCTCGTGCGCTCGGGCGAGCAGGTCGAGCTCACAGCCCGCCCCGTGACGATCTCGCGCTTCGACGTCCACGAGGTGCGGCCCGTCCCGGCCGTGGCGCCGGACGACCTGCCCGCGCTCGACGTCGACGTCACGGTCGTGTGCTCCTCGGGGACCTACATCCGGGCGCTCGGCCGCGACCTGGGGGCGGACCTCGGCGTCGGGGGACACCTCACGGCCCTGCGCCGCACGCGCGTGGGCGGCTACGTGCTGTCCGGCGCCTCGACGCTCGACGAGCTCGAGGCGCAGGTCGAGCGCGACGGCGTCCTCGCGACGCTCCCGCTCGCCGACGCGGCCCGCGCGACGTTCCCGGCGCGCGACCTGACACCCGAGGAGCGCACCGCGCTCTCCTACGGCAAGTGGATCGACCCGTCCGCGCAGGACGCCACGACGGCCGCGATCGGCGACGACGGGTCGCTCGTCGCGCTGGTCGAGAACGTGGTGCGCGAGGGCAAGCACAAGGCCAAGCCGGTGATCGTGTTCGCCCCGGCGTGAGCACGAGCCTGGACCGCGGGTGACCGCAGGCCGGTTCGATGGGGAACACCCGGGCGAGTCGTGGCAATCTTGACCAGGCGCGCCGTGGGCGCGCGCCGTCGTCGGGCCTGCGAGCGGGCCCGCCTCACACCCATCTCGAGGAGTACGCGTGCACCTGTGGACGGACCTGGACCAGGTTCCGCCGGGATTCGGACCGTCGGTCGTGACGATCGGCAACTTCGACGGCGTCCACCGCGGCCATGCCGAGGTGCTCGGCCGCATCGTGTCCCTCGCCCGGGAGTCCGGCTCCCAGGCCGTGGCCGTGACGTTCCACCCGCATCCCGCGATGGTCCACCGGCCCGAGCAGGCGCCCGAGCTCCTGACCGGTATCGCCGACCGTCTGGAGCTGCTCGAGGCCACGGGCCTCGACGCGGTGCTGCTCGTCGAGTACACGCTCGACTTCGCGCGGCAGAGCCCTGAGGAGTTCGTACAGACCTACCTCGTCGAGGGCCTGGGCGCCCGGACGGTCGTCGTGGGTCACGACGTGCGCTTCGGACGCGAGAACGCGGGCAACCTGGCGACCATGATCGAGCTCGGCCGGACGCACGGCTTCGAGGTCCGGGCGATCGACGACGTCGGGACGGTCGCGTCGGTCGCCGTCGACGCCGGCGTGCCCAGCGGACGGTGGTCCTCGACCGAGATCCGCGGCCTGCTCACGGACGGCAAGGTCCGCGAGGCCGCAGCGCTGCTCGGACGCCACCACCGCCTGCGCGGTGTCGTGATCCACGGTGACGCGCGCGGACGTGAGCTCGGGTTCCCCACGGCCAACCTGGGCGCGATCAGCGGCATGGTCCCGGCCGACGGCGTGTACGCGGGCTGGCTGCGTCGTCCCCAGCTCCTCGCGGCGGACCCGGGGAACCGCGACGGCGTGCTGCCCGCGGCCATCTCGATCGGCACCAACCCCACGTTCGACGGCGTCGAGCGCCGCGTCGAGGCCTACGTCCTGGACCGCACCGACCTCGACCTGTACGACGAGGAGGTCGTCCTGGAGTTCGTCGAGCACCTGCGTCCCACGCTGCGCTTCGACGGCATCGACGCGCTCGTGGAGACCATGCACGACGACGTCGCGCGCGCCCGCGTGATCCTCGCCCCGGGCGCGGGGACGCTCGCTGCGCCTCGCGATGACGGCGCGTCCGGCGCAGGGGGAGGGGAGTAGCCGTGGCGAGCAAGAAGCAACCCGTGCTCGAGACCCGGGCGCTGCGCGTCGGGTACGCCGAGGCGCCCGTGTGCGCACCGGTCGACCTCGCCGTCCACCCGGGCGAGCTGTGGGCCATCATCGGACCCAACGGCAGCGGCAAGTCGACGCTCCTGCGCGCGCTCCTGGGAGTGCTGGCGCCGCTCTCGGGCAAGGTGCTGGCGTTCGGCCGCGACGTGGACGAGCGCGAGCGCGACTTCCGCGCCAAGGTCGTCGGGATCCTCGACGACGACGCCTACTTCCCCGGGCTCACGGCCCGTGAGCACCTCGTCCTGACCGCGCGCGGCCACGGCGTCGCCGGGGCCGGCGAGGTCGTCGACCAGCTCCTCGACCGCTTCGGCCTCGCCGACCAGTCGGGGGCCATGCCGACCGAGCTGTCCTCGGGGCAGCGTCGACGTCTCCTGCTCGCGGCCGGGTTCGCCCGCCCGCGCGAGGTCCTCGTGCTCGACGAGCCCGAGCAGCGGCTCGACCCCGGGATGCGCGCCGACCTGGCCCGGATCCTCGTCGAGGAGGCCGGGCGCGGAGCCGCCGTCGTGTTCGCGACGCACGACCCCGACCTGGTCGAGCGCACCGGCGCCCGCGGGCTGCTCGTCGGCGACGACGAGTGCCTGCGACTGGGTCACCAGGCAGCGCTCACCGCGCTCGCCCAGGTCCGTTGAGGGCCCGGCGATGAACGCGGCACAGGGCAGGGGCAAGAAGCGGTCGCACGGCGCGAAGCAGGGACCCCACGGGCCCGGGGGTGACGCGACGCACCGCGCGGCGCCCGAGCCCGTGACGCCCGAGCCCGTGGTCGAGCACGCTCCGTTGCCGCTCCTCGTCGCGGACCCCGAGGAGGAGTTCTCCGGCCGGGAGATCCGGCGGCTCACGGCCCGGGTCACGGCGTCGCGAGCCGACGCAGGGCCCGGGCAGCTCATCGGGGACATCGCGTACGTCGTGGTGTCGGTCGCGATCTCCGTGCTGTTCGTGATCGGTGCAGCGAACGTGCTGCGCGAGACGATCTTCGTCGAGCCCGTCGACGGCCGGGCCGCGGTCCTGACACCCGCCACGATCCAGGCACTGGCCTCGGTCGCGCTCCTCGCGCTCCTGACCGGCATGGCGGTGCGGCTGGGCCCGCTCGGGACGGGCAGCGCGGGCGTGCGCTGGTGGGTCCCGATGCCCGTCGACCGGCGCGGCCTGCTCACGCCGTCGTACTGGCGCGGGGTCGCGGTCGCGGTCGTCGTCGGGGCAGGAGGGCTCGCGGCCATCGCGCTCGCCTCCGGTGCCGATCCCGGTGTGGCCGGTCGCAGCGCGGCCCTCGGCGCCGCGGCGGGCCTGCTGCTCGTGGGGATCGCCGGACTCATCCAGCCGCGGACCCGGGTGGCCGCGACGGTCGCGCGGGTGAGCGACGTGCTGATCGCCGCGGTCCCGGTCGCGGGGGTCGTGCTCGTGGTGGCGGGCTGGTCCGACCTGCGCGAGCTCTCGGTCCCTCCGTGGGCGATCGTGGTCGTCGGTGCCGGCGCGCTGGCCCTCGCGGTCGTGTGGTGGCGCCGGCTCGAGGCGCTCGGGGCCCAGGTCCTGCGCACGCAGAGCGCGGTCGCCGACCAGGCGGGCGGAGCGATCCTGTCGCTCGACACGCGTGAGCTCGGTCGTGCGCTGAGCCGAGCGGGCTCGACCCGTGGCGGCAGGGCCCGCAGGCCCTCGCGCTTCTCGGTCGTGCGCGGGCCGGTCTCGGCTCTCGTCGCGGCCGACCTCACCCTCCTGCGGCGCAGCCCGTCGGCCCTCGCCCAGCTCGTGGGGCTCACGGCGCTCGTGATCGTCGCCCAGCAGGTGCCCGCGTTCGAAGGCGGGTTCGGGCTGTTCGTCCTGCTCGTCGTCGCGGGGTTCCGCGGGGCCCAGCTCGGCGCCGAGGGGGCACGCACCGCGGAGATGGTGCCCGCCCTCGACGCGATGATGCCTCTGTCCGCGCGCGACGCGCGGCTGGCCCGGACCGCCGTGCCGGCCCTGACCGCGCTCCTCGCGCTCGTGGTGGGGGTCGTGCCGCTGGTGCTGGGTACGGGGGAGTGGCTGTGGTTCGCCCTGGTGGTCGTCGTCGCGGTCGGCATGGGCGCCGCAGCGATCCGCGGCGCCTACCGCAAGCCACCGAACTGGTCCGGCCCGCTCATGGCGACCCCCGCGGGCGCGCTGCCCACCGGCGCGACCTCGATGATCGCCCAGGGGCCCGACGTCGCCGTGCTGAGCGCGATCCCGCTCGGCATCTGCCTCCTCGTGGGTGCGCCCACGCTGACCCTCATCGTGTTCCAGGGGATCGCGGTGTGGATCGCGCTGGCCGTGGCCTCGCACGTGCGGGCCACGGGGGCCAAGCCGCTGCTGGGGTGACCGGGACGGGCCGGACCGCGTCGGACCGCGCGCGACGCGTCGACCCGGGTCCAAGGACCCGGATCGTCCGGACCAAAGGTCCTGGCGGTGGGGGTGCTCCGCGAGCAGCCTGGAACTGACGACGGGAGCGGGAGCCATGGAAGCAGTCGTGATCTACGAGTCGATGTTCGGGAACACTGCCGAGATCGCGCGGGCGGTGTCCGACGGGCTGTCCGAGCAGGTGGACGTGCGCACGGTCGAGGTGTCCGCGGCAGCGCCGGGAGACGACGTCCTCGGGGCCGACCTGATCGTCATCGGCGGCCCCACGCACGCGTTCGGCATGTCTCGCCCGGGCTCCCGCGAGGAGGCTGCCGGGCGACGGCCGGCCAGCCCGGTCGTCGAACGAGGCATCCGCGAGTGGCTCGCCGCGCTCGCCGACGGCGCCTCGGGGCGGTTCGGGGCGACGTTCGACACCCGGGTGAAGACCGTCAAGCACCTCCCGGGCAGCGCCGCGCGGGCGGCCGACCGGGTGGTCCGCCGCAGCGGGCTCTCGCCCGCCGGCTCGCCGCACTCCTTCTACGTCGAGGGCATGGAGGGGCCGCTGTGCCCGGGCGAGGTCGAGCGGGCGCGCGAGTGGGGGTGTGAGCTCGGCCGGACGGCGCTGGGGACGCGGTAAACGCGCGTCCGGTGCTTCAGACGACGCTCCGAGGCGGGCGTGTCGGGCGATAGAGTCGCTCCGACCACAGCATGAGGCACCCCCGTGGAGAAGCTCTTCGACTCGCCGGGGCGAGGGGGCCTGCCGATTCGGGGGATGTGTTGCAGAGGTTTGAGCAGGATCCGTCGTGGGATGGGCGGTCGGGCGGGGACGAGATCTTCAGCGTCAGTTGCGCGCACACCTTCGGTCTCGGCGTCCTGATCGTCACGCATGGCACCTACGCTGATGTGAACCCCCACCGCTTCACGGAAGGCCGAAATGCTGCCCCCGACGCTGCGCGGCTCATTGGAGAGATGCGGGCAGGTTGATTCTCCGAGAAGGGGTGGCATGGCAGCTTGATCGGAGGATGATGAGTGAGCAGTTGAGTGCGGATGAGCAGCGACTGATCGGCTCGCTGATGGAAGGGGAGGTCATTGCGGTGTTCCGTTGGGGGATCATCCTGAACCTCGGACTTTCGCGCGTTGGACTCACCGACGCCCTATATATTGATGACGGAGATCACTACCAGGTGGGTGATCGTGTCCGCGGTTACCTGGATTGTTTCGACGAGCAGAAGAACAAATTCATCTTCAGGCCCCCTCATCAAGTCTCAGTCACGGAGCGTCTCGAGCGATCTCGGCGCCTGAGGGACGGCAGTTAGCGGTCACGTGTCACACTACCGAGTGGCACGTGCGTGGTGTTCGTTCTTGACGGGGCGGCGATGGTGGTTCTCGGTGCCAACCGTCTCCGAGGAAACCCCGGCCGGATTGGTGAGCGCGGGGAGGTGAGTTCAGTGCTCGCAGAGAAACAGTCGTGCCTCGTTCCGTGGGACAGGCTCCGCGCTGGCGGGGGAAACGCCAGCGGTGTGGGGGAAGATCTTCGAATGCTCCTGTTCGCCGAGGGAGATGCGGACGACGGTGCCTACGAACGGTTGGACAACGAGGTCGAGTCGCAGGGTGACCTGTTTCAGTGTGCCCCGGCGGTCGTCTCGGTGATCGTTGCGGCTGTCGCTGAGGGGTCGATTCCGGCGGCGAACCTGGCGTCCGTGTTGGACGTCCTCGGTCGGGTCGTCGCTGGCTACCCTGATCGGGACGAGGTTGCGGCGGGCAACGGTGATCCTCGTGAGCAGTGCCACGCCGAGGCCATGAAGGGCTACTGGTCCCTGCTGCGGGTGGCGGTCGAGCGGGATTCCTTCAATGCCTGGCGAGTGGCGCGCGACGTGGTGTCTGCGCTGGACGAGGAGCACTCGCGGCGGATCCTGAAGTAGGTCCGCTCATCTGGGACGAGGGTCCTGTGACCGTGTGGTCGTAGGGCCCTCGTCCTCGGGTCAGGCGCCCAACGACGCGACCTCGCCCGCCTCCACGAGCCGCCCGTCCGCCAGGTGCACGCGCGCGTCGACCGAGTCGAGGGTGGCTTCGTCGTGGGTCACGACGATGGTCGCGGCGCCGGTCTCTCGGGTGAGCCGGGTGACGAGCTCGATGATCTGGACGCCGCGCGTGTGGTCGAGCGCGGAGGTGGGCTCGTCGACGAGCAGGACCTCGGGGTTGTTCATGAGCGCGCGGGCGATCGCGACGCGTTGGCGCTGTCCGCCGGAGAGCTGGCCGGGGCGCTTGGCGGCCTGGTCGCGGAGCCCGACGGCGTCGAGCAGGTCGAGCGCCCGGTCGCGGTGCGCCGAGGGGCGCTCGCCGCGCAGGTGACTCATGAGCTCGAGGTTCTCGAGCGCGGTGAGCGACGTGATGAGCTGCGGCTGCTGGAACACGATCCCGATCCGGTCGCGCCGCAGCCGCGCGGCCTGCGACGACACGGCCGAGGCCGCCTTCCGCGAGCCGCTCGGACGACCGGTCGCCGAACCCGCGGCACCGGCCGGCGCGTTGACGACGTCGCCCCCGATGCGCACCTCGCCCGCGGTCGGGGTCGTGAGCGTGGCCGCCACCGCGAGGAGTGAGGACTTGCCCGAGCCCGACGGGCCGAGCACCGCAGTCGTGGTCCCGGCGGGGACGGTCAGGGAGACGTCGTCTACCGCGGTGACGGTCGACTCGCCGTCGGGGTAGACGAGGGTGATGTGGTCGAGGGTGAGGTCCATGGTGTGCCTTTCAGGAGCAGCTTTCAGGAGCAAGGAGCTGGGGTCGCCTCAGCGGGCCGCGAGCGCCGCGTGCGGGTCGATGCGCGTGATCCGCAGGATCGCCGCGACGGCGCCGACCGTGCCGAGGACCACGAGGATGAGCGCGGGCAGGAGCGTCGTGGCGGGGGAGACGACGACGGGCATGACCTGGGCCGCGAGGGCCCCGGCCCCGGCCGCGAGCGCGGTCCCGACGCCGACGCCGAGCACGAGCAGGACGAGCGCCTGGCCGATCGCGTCGCGCAGCAGGTAGGAGGTCGAGGCGCCGAGCGCCTTGAGGACGGCGATGTCGCCGGCCCGGTTGATGGTCCACACGGTGAAGAACGCGCCCACGACGAGGGCCGAGATCGCGAGGAGGAAGCCCTGCATCATGGTGAGCGACATGTTCTCGGCCGAGAACGAGCTGACGGCGGCGCGTGCGCCCATCGGGGTCAGGGTCGTGGTGCCGGTCTCGGACTCGGCCGCGGCGAGCGCGGAGTCGCTGGGGTCGCCGGTGAGGGCGACGACGGTCGCGACCTCGTCACCGGACGCGCCGCCCCCACGGGCTCCGACGGTCTGCCAGTCGGTCAGGTCCATCCAGACGACGGGCGTGTGCGAGAAGTCGGCCTGGGTGTCGAGCACGCCCGCGACGGTCAGGGTCAGCGAGCCCAGGGCGACCTCGTCGCCCTTCTGGGCGCCCAGGTCGTCGGCCGCGCCGCTCGACAGCAGCACGCTGCCGGGGGCGGCCTCGGCGCCGTCGGGCACGAGACCCGAGCCCGGCCGTGAGCCGAACGCGGTGACGGCCGCGGTGGTCCCGGCCTCGCCGTCGGCGCCCGCGGTGACCGAGGCGCGCGTCGTCGCGATCCCGAGAGGTTCGGCCGAGGAGACACCGTCCACGCCGGCGAACGCCTCCCACTGCGTGGCGTCGACCTGGGACTCGGTGAAGGACGGCTTGGCGTCCCCGGTGACGGTGAACGCGAGGCTGTCGACCGGGAGGTCGGTGATGCCTGACGTGCTCGCGCGGGCCAGGCCCGCGGTCAGCGAGGCCAGGAAGCCCACGAGGAACGTGATGAGGACGATGACGGTGGACATGAGGACGAAGCGTCCCCGGGCGAAGCGCAGGTCACGCAGCGCGACGAACATCAAGAGCCTCCGGTGGTTGGCGTGGAATCGATCTGCGTCCAGCCTCCCGCTGGAGGGGCTCGCGCGGATCGGGCCCGTGGATGCTCCTGCCCGGCCAGGAGGTGGGGCCGAGGATCAACCTTTCGATGGATCGCGCGCGGCACGTCGCGCCCGCCGCGTGGCTAGGGTGGCGATGTGAAGCCTCGCGCCGTGATCTCCGCAGCCCTCGGGCTCCAGATCGCGCTCGACGTGCTCCTCGTCGCCCTCGTCGGGCTCGCGGTCGGCTCCCGCTGGGCCGAGGCCCTGAGCGCCGGTGGCCTGGACGCCGGGGCATGGGGCGCGCTCGCGTGCGGCCTGGCGCTCCTGGCCGTCTACGGCGTGGGGCGCTCGCGGATCAACGTGCGCGACACCGCGGTCGACGCCCCGCGTGGCGCCTGGTGGCCCACGGGAGCGTGGGTCTCGGCGCTGATCGTGGGGTGGGCGCTGCTGCTGCTCCTGACCCCGGTCGCGCTGTGGATCGCGTTCCCGCTCATGTTCCTCGAGATGCACGTGCTCGGACCCCGCCGCGGGATCGTGGCCGTGGCGGCGACCACGGCGTGCGCGATCGGCGGCGCGATCTTGGGCGGCCAGCAGCTCGTGGGCTCGATCCTGGGCCCGACGTTCGGCGGCCTCGTCGCCATCGCCGTCGTCCTCGGCTTCGAGACGATCGTGCGCGAGTCGCAGGGCCGCCAGGAGCTCATCGACGACCTCGTCCGCACCCGCGCGGACCTCGCGGCCTCCGAGCGCGAGGCCGCGGTCGCGACCGAGCGCGAACGCCTCGCACGCGAGATCCACGACACGCTCGCGCAGGGCTTCTCGTCGATCGAGCTGCTGCTGCGCGCGGCGGACGCTGCGCTCGAGGAGGTCGAGGCGCCGGGAGCGTTCACGGAGGGAGCCCCCGGCCCGACGGCGGCACGCGCCGCGCGCGGCTACGTCACCCAGTCACGGCTCGCCGCGCAGCAGAACCTGGCCGAGGCCCGCCGCTTCGTGCGCGACCTGTCTCCGGCCGACCTCGAGTCCGCGACGCTCGTGGGTGCGCTCGAACGGGTTGCCGACCGCACGACGCTCGCGGCCGGGGGAGTTCTGACCGTGACGGTCGAGGCCTCGGGGCAGCCACGCCCGCTGCCGGTGACCGTCGAGACCGCGCTGCTGCGCATCGCCCAGTCCGCGCTCGCCAACGTCGTCCAGCACGCCGCCGCCACGCGAGCCGCGGTCACGCTCAGCTTCCTCGGGGACGCCGTCGCGCTCGACGTGGTCGACGACGGTCGCGGGTTCGACCCACGGCTGGTCGCGGCGACCGGGCGCGCCGTGGCGGCTGGCCGGGCCCCTGCCGACCGGACCGCTGCCGACCGGACCCACGCCGCACCGGACCCGCTCCGGGACGCCCCCTCCGCCGTCGGGCCGGAGGACGGCGGCGACAGCGCGGCAGCAGGGGCGGCGCCTCCACCCCGCTCAGGGTTCGGGCTGACCGCGATGCGTTCGCGCGTCGCCGAGCTCGGCGGGACCTTCTCCCTCGAGAGCGCGCCCGGCGAGGGCACGGCGCTCGCGGTCCACCTGCCGCTCGACCCCGCCGACCCCGCCGACGCCTCCGGCGCCGTCGAACCACGCTGACCACCCGCCACCCCAGGAGCCGCCATGACCCTCGACGGGACCATCCGCGTCGTGCTGACCGACGACCACCCCGTGGTCCGCGCGGGCCTGCGCGCCGTCGTCGATGCCGAGGCCGACATGGAGGTCGTGGACGAGCTGGCCACGGCCGAGGAGCTCGTCCGTCGGGTAGGGGCCGGGCTCGAGGCCGACGTCGTGCTGCTCGACCTGCGCTTCGGCGAGGGCCGCATGGGCGGCGCGCAGGCCGCGCGCGAGGTCACGCGCCTGGGCGGGCCGCCCGTCCTGATCCTCACGACCTACGACTCCGACCAGGAGATCCTCGCCGCGATCGAGGCCGGTGCCACGGGCTACCTGCTCAAGGACGCGCCGACCGACGAGCTGACCGCCGCGATCCGGGCGGCGGCCGACGGACAGGTCGCGCTCGGGCCCAGCGTCCAGCGCAGGCTGCTCGGGCGCATGCGGGCCCCCGGCGTCTCGCTGTCCCTGCGCGAGCTCGAGGTGCTCGGGCTCGTGGCGCAGGGCTGCTCGAACGACGAGGTCGCGCGCCGGCTGTTCCTGTCGAAGGCGACCGTGAAGTCCCACCTGGTGCACGTCTACGAGAAGCTCGGGGTCGACTCGCGCACGGCCGCGGTCGCCGAGGCGCGCCGGCGGGGGTTGCTGGGGGAGTGAGGCCCGACGGCCCGGGGAGCATCCCGGTACGCTCGTGCAGGTACCAAGCTCGCCGTCCCGCGAGGTCAGGGTCGTGCCCCGGGCAACCCTGCTAGACTATGGGCGCCGTCAGAACGGCCGCGGAGGCTGGCAAGCCTGCCGAAGAGCCCAGGGATCTAGCCCTGGCGCGCCGCGCAACGAACACCACAAGGAGAGCCGTGCCCCTCGACACTGCCACCAAGCAGCGCATCATGACCGAGTACGCCACGAGCGAGGGCGACACCGGTTCGCCCGAGGTCCAGGTCGCGATGCTGACGCAGCGCATCAAGGACCTCACCGAGCACCTCAAGGAGCACAAGCACGACCACCACAGCCGTCGTGGCCTGCTGCTCCTCGTCGGCCAGCGTCGCCGTCTCCTCGGCTACCTGCAGAAGGTCGACATCAACCGCTACCGCAGCCTCATCGAGCGCCTCGGTCTGCGTCGCTGACACCCCCTGACTCAGCCCGGCCCCGCACGGGGCCGGGCTGGTCCGGTGTGAAGTACCCGTAAGAAACCCACGCCGCCAGCCTTTCGTTCGGTCCTCGGTAGTGGCTCCCGGAACCCGCCTCGAGCGGGAAGACCGTGGGCCTCGATCGAAGACCGCCGAGCGTCGAGTGGATGCACCCTCGACAGGCACCGAAGGCGGCACTTCGAGAGTGAGGAGGGCACCCGTGGAGGGTCCCGAGATCGAATTCACCGAAGCAACGATCGACAACGGTCGCTTCGGAACCCGTACCGTCCGGTTCGAGACCGGACGCCTCGCGCGTCAGGCCGGTGGCTCCGCAGCCGCCTACCTGGACGGCGAGACCATGCTGCTGTCGACCACGACGGCCGGCAAGCACCCCAAGGAACAGTTCGACTTCTTCCCCCTGACGGTGGACGTCGAGGAGCGGCAGTACGCCGCCGGCAAGATCCCCGGTTCGTTCTTCCGTCGTGAGGGTCGCCCCTCGACCGAGGCGATCCTGGCCTGCCGTCTGATCGACCGCCCGCTGCGCCCCCTGTTCGTCAAGGGTCTGCGCAACGAGGTCCAGGTCGTCATCACCGTGCTCGCCATCCACCCGGACGACGCGTACGACACCCTGGCCATCAACGCGGCGTCGATCTCGACGCAGCTCTCCGGCCTGCCGTTCTCCGGCCCGATCGGCGCCGTCCGCGTCGCCCTGATCGACGGCCAGTGGGTCGCGTTCCCCAAGTACTCCGACAAGGAGCGCGCCGTCTTCGACATGGTCGTGGCGGGGCGTGTCGTGGGTGACGACGTCGCGATCACCATGGTCGAGGCCGAGGCCACCGAGGGTTCCTGGAACCTCATCAAGAACGAGGGCGTCGGCGCCCCGACCGAAGAGGTCGTCGCAGGCGGCCTCGAGGCCGCCAAGCCCTTCATCCGCGTGCTCGTCGAGGCGCAGCAGGAGCTCGCGGCCAAGGCCGCCAAGCCCGTGCAGGACTTCCCGACGTTCCCGGACTACCAGGACGACGTCTACGCCGCGGTCGAGGCCGCTGCGACGGCCCGCCTGGGCGAGGCCCTGAGCATCGCCGACAAGCAGGACCGCGAGAACCGTCTCGACGAGATCAAGGCCGAGATCCAGGCCGAGCTCGCCGGTGACTTCGCGGGCCGCGAGAAGGAGATCTCCGCCGCGTACCGCTCGGTGCAGAAGAAGCTCATCCGCGCGCGCATCCTCACGGACGGCTTCCGCATCGACGGCCGTGGGCTCGCGGACATCCGCACCCTGTCGGCCGAGGTCGAGGTCCTGCCCCGCGTCCACGGCTCGGCGATCTTCGAGCGCGGCGAGACCCAGATCCTGGGTGTCACCACGCTGAACATGCTCCGCATGGAGCAGCAGCTCGACACGCTCTCCCCGGAGACGCGCAAGCGCTACATGCACAACTACAACTTCCCGCCCTACTCGACCGGTGAGACCGGCCGCGTGGGTAGCCCGAAGCGTCGCGAGATCGGGCACGGCGCCCTCGCCGAGCGCGCGATCGTGCCGGTGCTGCCGAGTCGCGAGGAGTTCCCCTACGCGATCCGTCAGGTCTCCGAGGCCCTCGGGTCCAACGGCTCGACCTCGATGGGCTCCGTGTGCGCCTCGACCCTCTCGCTCCTCAACGCCGGTGTGCCGCTGCGCGCAGCGGTCGCGGGCATCGCGATGGGCCTCGTCTCCGACACTGTGAGCACGGCCGACGGCGAGGAGGTTCGTTATGCAGCGCTGACCGACATCCTCGGTGCCGAGGACGCCTTCGGCGACATGGACTTCAAGGTCGCCGGTACGCGTGAGTTCATCACGGCCATCCAGCTCGACACCAAGCTCGACGGCATCCCCGCCTCGGTCCTGGCCGGCGCGCTGACCCAGGCCCGCGACGCGCGCCTGACCATCCTGGACGTCCTCAACGAGGCCATCGACGTGCCCGACGAGATGAGCCCCAACGCTCCTCGCGTCATCGCGGTCAAGGTCCCCGTGGACAAGATCGGCGAGGTCATCGGCCCGAAGGGCAAGATGATCAACCAGATCCAGGAGGAGACGGGCGCGGACATCTCCATCGAGGACGACGGCACCGTGTACATCGGTGCCACCGACGGCCCCTCCGCAGAGGCCGCCCGCGCGGCGATCAACGCGATCGCCAACCCGCACGTCCCCGAGATCGGCGAGCGCTTCGTCGGCACGGTCGTCAAGACCACGTCGTTCGGCGCCTTCGTCTC
This sequence comes from Oerskovia jenensis, assembly GCF_016907235.1. Lineage (NCBI taxonomy): Bacteria > Bacillati > Actinomycetota > Actinomycetes > Micrococcales > Cellulomonadaceae > Oerskovia > Oerskovia jenensis. The sequence continues at coordinate 801,969 of NZ_JAFBBO010000001.1, read as the reverse complement.
GCTGTCCCCGGGCAAGGACGGTCTGCTGCACATCAGCCAGATCCGCAAGCTCGTCGGTGGCAAGCGCGTCGAGAACGTCGAGGACGTCCTGTCGATCGGCCAGAAGGTCCAGGTCGAGATCGGCGAGATCGACCCGCGCGGCAAGCTGTCGCTGCACGCGGTCGTCGAGGGCTCGGACGACGCTCCGGCCGACGCCGAGGCACCTGCCGGGGACGACGCCTGACGTGCCCTGGAACCTTCCGCTCGTCCCCTCGGGTTCGCCCGAGGGTGAGCTGACCGCCGGGCAGGACGGGGCGACGATTCGTCGCTCGGTCCTGCCCGGCGGGGTTCGGGTCCTCACCGAGTCGATGCCGGGCCTGCGCTCGGCGACCGTCGGAGCATGGGTCGGCGTCGGCTCGCGCGACGAGACAGACGGTCACTTCGGCTCCACGCACTTCCTGGAGCACCTGCTCTTCAAGGGAACTGCCCGCCGGTCCGCGATGGACATCGCCGAGGCGTTCGACGCCGTCGGCGGTGAGGCCAACGCCGCGACCGGCAAGGAGCACACCTGCTACTACGCTCGCGTGCTCGACTCCGACCTGCCCATGGCGGTCGACGTCATCACCGACATGGTCACCTCGGCCCGTCTCGACGAGGACGAGCTCGAGACCGAGCGGGGCGTGATCCTCGAAGAGCTCGCCATGAACGACGACGACCCGTCGGACGTCGTGCACGAGGAGTTCGCGCAGGCCGTGCTGGCCGGGCACCCCCTGGGACGCCCGATCGGCGGGACGCCGGACACCATCAACGCCGTGCCGCGCAGCGCCGTCTGGGAGCACTACCAGTGGCACTACCGCCCGGAGACGCTCGTCGTCGCCGCGGCCGGTGGGGTCGACCACGACACGCTGTGCGAGCAGGTCGCGACCGCGCTCACGACCGGTGGCTGGGACCTCGACCCTGCGGGCACGCCCCGCGCGCGCCGCGACAACGCGGACGTGCAGGGCGTGGGGATCGAGGGCGTCGAGCTCACGATCCGCCGCACCGTCGAGCAGGCCAACGTCATCATCGGTGGCACGGGCCTGTCCGCGACGGACGAGCGCCGCTTCACGCTCTCGGTGCTCAGCGCCGTCCTCGGCGGCGGCATGAGCTCGCGGCTCTTCCAGGAGATCCGTGAGAAGCGGGGCCTGGCGTACTCGACGTACTCGTTCGCGTCGGGCCACGGCGGCATCGGGACGTTCGGCCTGTACGCAGGGTGTGCGCCCTCGAAGGTCGACCAGGTGACCGAGCTCATGACGAGCGAGCTCGAGAAGCTCGCCGAGTCGGGCATCACGCAGGCCGAGCTGGACCGGAGCATCGGTCAGCTCTCGGGCGGGCTGGTGCTGGGCCTGGAGGACTCGGGTTCGCGCATGAGCCGCCTGGGCAAGTCGGAGCTCGTGTTCGGTGAGCTGCTGAGCGTCGCGGAGTCGCTCGAACGGATCCGTTCGGTGACCTCCGACGACGTGCGCAAGCTCGCGGAGGAGCTCGCCTCCCGTCCGCGCTCGACCGTGCGCGTGGGGCCTTTCGGGGACTGAGTCTCACAGCGTGAACGAGGAGGGCCGGTGCGCATCACGCGCACCGGCCCTCCTCGCGTTGCGGCTAGGGTTGGCGGGTGACTTCGAACGACGTGAACCCCGGCCAGAGCGCTGACCAGTCCTCCCTGCAGAACGGAGCCCCGACGCCGATCAAGGTCGCCGTCCTCGGCGCGGCAGGGCGCATGGGCGCCACGGTGTGCGCAGCGGTCGAGGCCGCGCCGGACCTGGAGCTCGTCGCGCGGGTCGACGCGGGGGACGACCTGTCCCTGGTCGCCGCCGCGGGGGCTCAGGTCGCGGTCGACTTCACGATCCCCTCTGTCACCGAGGACAACGTCCACGCACTGATCGACCTCGGGGTCCACGCGGTCGTGGGCACCACGGGATGGACCGACGAGAGCCGTGGCCGTCTCATCGCGCACCTGGGCCGCAAGGCCGCCGAGGGCACGAGCGTGGGCGTCCTGATCGCCCCCAACTTCGGCCTGTCCGCGGTGCTCGCCATGACGTTCGCGGCCAAGGCCGCACGCTACTTCGAGTCGGCCGAGGTCATCGAGCTGCACCACCCGAACAAGGTCGACGCGCCCAGCGGCACCGCGACGCACACCGCACGAGCGATCGCGAAGGCACGCGAGGAGGCGGGCCTCGGGGCGAGCCCCGACGCGACCGAGTCCGGCTGGGAGGCGCGCGGCGCCGACGTCGACGGCGTCCGGGTCCACGCCGTGCGGCTGCGGGGCCTGGTCGCGCACGAGGAGATCCTGTTCGGCAACGAGGGCGAGCAGCTGATCATCCGCCAGGACTCGTTCGACCGGGTGTCGTTCATGCCCGGCGTGCTGCTCGGCATCCGGGAGATCGTCTCCCGCCCCGGACTGACGGTCGGTCTCGAGAACGTCATGGACCTCTCGTGAGGAACCGCAAGGGCCTGATCGGGGCCGTGGTCGTCACAGCCCTGCTCGCGATCTACGTCTGGGCGATCCTGGGCCGGGCGCAGGCGCTCATGGGGACCGGTGAGCCTGCGGGGATCGCGATCGGGGTCGGCGTCCTGCTCATCCCGCTCGTCGTGATCGGGCTCATCGGCTGGGAGTTCTGGCTCGCCGTCACGGTGCAGAAGATGGCCGACGAGCTGGCCGCAGCGGGCGAGCTGCCGGTCGACGACCTGCCGCGCTCGCCCGGGGGGCGTATCGACCGCGCCGCGGCGGACGCCGCGTTCGAGGAGCACCGGGCCCGCGCGGAGGAGCACCCGGACGACTGGCGCTCCTGGTACCACGTGGCGTTCGCGTACGACGCGTCGGGGGACCGCAAGCGGGCCCGGGCCATGCTGCGCAAGGCCGCCGGGATGTACCGGGCCGAGCGCAGGGCGTCCCGCTAGGACGGGACGAGCACGCGTCAGATCGACGCGCTCCACCGGTGCTCGACGACGTCGCGCACCCCGGTCGCCAGCGTCCGGGTGCGCTGGTCGGGGCCCAGCCCGGCGCCACCGAGGAACTGCTCACGCGCGGTGTCGCCGTCCAGGATCCAGGCCACGACCTCCTCGGACCCGTCCTGGCGCAGCCGGTCGACGGCCGCGGACAGCAGCCGGGAGCCGTGCCCCCCGCGCTGGTGGGTCGGGAGCACCTCGAGCGCGACGAGCTGGCCCGGGGCCACGGCCGCGAAGCCCACGACACGGTCCGCCGCCAGGGCCACGAGCACCGCGAAGCCTGGTCCTGGCGGGGACGACACGGCCCCGGCCCACTGCTCCTGCATGCGGGGCACGTCGAGCGCGTCGAGCACGGCCTCTCCCAGGACCTCGGCGTGCGCCGAGCGCCAGGACTCGACCTGGATCGCGGTGACCGCGACCTCGTCGCCGGGGATCGCCGGGCGGACCGAGACGTCCGCGGACTCGCTGAAGAGGGCCATCCGCCGACCCTACCCGAGCCTGGACGCCGCTCCGTGCGGTCAGGGAAGCCCGAGCGCGCGCAGCCCCGCGGCCGTCGCGGCGGCCAGGACCACGACGACGAGGAAGGGCGCCCGGAGGACGAGCGCGACCGCGGCGACGGCGAGGGCCGGCAGCCTCGCGTCGATCGCGATGCCCTGCCCGTCGCCCACGGTCTGGACCGCGACGAGGGCCGCGAGCAGCGAGGCCGTGACGAGGGCCGCGGTGCGCGCGACGCGGTCGGACGCGAGCCAGTGCTCGGGGATCAGGTGCCCCGCGAGCTTGAGCCCGAGGCACACGAGCGAGGCCGCGACCACGGTGGCCCACAGGGCGGTGTCGGACATCAGGACTCCTCGGTGCGGTCGGTCGTCGTGGTCGGGTCGGGCGGGGCAGCCGGGTCGGGTGGGTTGGCCGGGTCCACCGGAGCGGCCGGGTCGGTCGGGCCCGCCGTGGCGGGCGGCGCCTCGGGGGAGGCCGTGGGCGAGGGGTGCGCGGCGCCGTCGGGCACGTACTGCGTGACGGTGATCGGCTGGCGGGGCTGCCGGGCGACCTGGCCGATGACGATGGCCGCGGCCGCGGCCGCGAGGACCGGGACCCCGGGCGGCACGAAGGGGAGCAGGACGACCGCGACCACGACCGCGAGCGCCGCGGTGAGCTGCATGACCCGGCTCGCGAGGCGCGGCCACAGGAGCGCGAGGAAGGCCGCGCCCGCGGCGGCGTCGAGGCCCCACGCCTTGGGGTCGCCCATGGCGTCGCCGGCGAGCGCGCCGACGAGCGTGAGCAGGTTCCACACGACGAAGATCCCGATCCCGGTCCACCAGAAGCCGGCCCGGAAGGCCGCCTTGCTGCGCTGCGCGGTCGCGACGGCCGTCGACTCGTCGATCGTGACATGGGCCGCGAGCACGCGCCGCCACCCGTGCAGGGCGAGCAGCGGCGAGAGCTGGGCGCCGTACAGGGTGTTGCGCAGGCCGAGCAGGCCGGCGGTCGTGACCGCGGCGGCCGACGTCCCGCCCGAGGCCACGACGCCCAGCAGCGCGAACTGCGACCCGCCCGAGAACATGAGCAGGCTCAGGACCATGGTCTGCGGCAGGGTCAGCCCGGCGACCACGGACAGCGCACCGAACGAGATGCCGTACAGGCCCGTCGCGATCGAGACGGACACGGCCTGCCGGACGGCGGCACGCACCTCGGTGCGCTCGTCGGGGTCGGCCGGGGACTCGGCGGGCAGGGGCGAGTCGGCCCCGGGGGAGGTCGTCACGGGTGGGGTCAGAGCGCGACGTACACGGTCTCGAGGTATTCCTCGAGCCCCGCCTCGCCACCCTCGCGCCCGAGCCCGGACTGCTTCATGCCGCCGAAGGGGGCGCTCGCGTCGGACACCAGGCCACGGTTGATCCCGATCATCCCGGCGTCGACCTCCTCGCCCACGCGCACCGCGCGCGCGAGGTCCCGGGTGTAGGCGTAGGCCGCGAGGCCGTACTCGGTGTCGTTGGCCAGGGCGATGCCCTCGTCGTCGTCGGCGAACGCGACGATCGGGGCGACCGGGCCGAAGATCTCCTCGGTCACCACGCGCGAGCCCGCGTCGACCCCGGTCAGGACCGTGGGGGAGTAGAAGTGGCCGGGGGACCGCGGCCGGTCGCCGCCCGTGAGGACCTGCGCGCCCTCGTCGGACGCGACCGCGACGAGCTCGTCGACCTTGTCCACGGCCTTGGCCTCGATGAGCGGGCCCACCTGCACGCCCTCCTCGCTGCCCGGCCCGACGCGCAGCTCCGAGAACGCCCGCGCGAGGCGCTGGCCGAAGTCGCGCGCGACGGCGTCGTGCACCAGGAAGCGGTTGGCCGCGACGCAGCTCTGACCCGTGTTGCGGAGCTTGGCCACGAGCGCACCCTCGACCGCGGCGTCGAGGTCGGCGTCCGCGAAGACGAGGAACGGCGCGTTGCCGCCGAGCTCCATCGAGGTCCGCAGGACCTGGTCCGCTGCCCCCTTGAGGAGCGTGCGGCCCACGCCCGTGGACCCCGTGAAGGAGAGCTTGCGCAGACGCGGGTCCGCGAGCAGGGGCGTCGTCACCTCTCCTGCCGACGACGTCGGCACGACGTTGACCACGCCCGTCGGCAGGCCGCGGTCCTCGAGGTGCCCACGGATGATCTCGGCGACCAGCGAGGTCGTGAGGGGGGTCAGGTGCGCGGGCTTGATCACGACCGTGCAGCCCGCCGCGAGAGCCGGGCCGATCTTGCGCGTCGCCATCGCGATCGGGAAGTTCCAGGGCGTGATGAGCAGCGCCGGACCCACCGGGCGGCGCGATACGAGCTGCCGGTTCGCGCCGCCCGGGGCCGTGCGGACCAGGCCGTCGGTGCGCACTGCCTGCTCGGCGTACCAGCGCAGGAACTCCGCGCCGTACACGACCTCGGCACGCGCCTCGGCAAGCGGCTTGCCGCACTCGGCCGTGATGAGCGCGGAGATGTCGTCGGCGCGGGCCGTCAGCGTCGCGAAGACCGCGCGCAAGAGCTCGGAGCGTTCGCGCGGCGCGACGGCACGCCAGGCCGGGGCTGCGGCGTGCGCGGCCTCGAGCGCGCGCAGGCCGTCTGCGGGGCTCGCGTCCGAGACGTCGAACAGGACCTCCTCGGTCGCCGGGTCGGCGACCTCGAACGTCCGACCGTCCTCGGCCGGGCCCCACTGGCCACCGATCAGCAGCCCGGTCGGCAGGTGCGAGACCAGGGCGGGGGACAGGGCGTTCGTGGCGGGCGACATGGTTCGAGTATCACGCGACCGGCGGGAGATTGCACCGACTGGTCCGCGTCCGCGCCGACTCGCCGAGGCGACCCAGGCCACGGACGCCCCCGTCGTCGCCGCCCGGGACCCGCACGCCCCGTGGACCGACACGCCGTTTCGGTCGCGCGCGCGGTAGTTTGTGCACATGGCACTTCCCCCCACCACGTCCCGACCGTTCGGCGCCGTCCTGACCGCGATGGTCACCCCGATGACCCTCGCCGGAGAGATCGACCTCGACGCAGCGGCCAAGGTCGCGAAGCACCTCGTGGACAACGGGAACGACGGGATCGTCCTGAGCGGGACCACGGGGGAGTCGCCCACGACGCACGCACCCGAGAAGGCCGAGCTCATCCGCGCGGTCGTCGACGCGGTCGGGGACCGCGCGCACGTCCTGGCCGGGGCCGGCTCGAACGACACCCAGCACGCCGTCCGCATGGCCGAGCAGGCCGCGGAGGCCGGTGCGCACGGGCTCCTCGTCGTGAGCCCCTACTACTCCCGCCCCTCCCAGGAAGGGCTGTACCGCCACATCACGGCTGTCGCGGACGCGACGCCGCTGCCCGTGATGATCTACGACGTCCCGGGCCGCTCGGGCGTCCGCATCGCCCCGGCCACGATCGAGCGCCTCGCGGCGCACGAGCGCATCGTCGCGAACAAGGACGCGACGGGCGACGTCTACACCGCGGCCAAGCTCATCGAGTCGACCGGCCTCGCCTGGTACTCCGGGGACGACGCCGTGCTGCTGCCGTTCCTCGCGCACGGCGCGTCCGGCATCGTGTCCGTGTCCGCGCACGTGGTCGGCGCGCGCTTCGCCCAGGTCGTCGCGGCGTTCGACGCCGGTGACAACGCGGCGGCCCTCGCGGCCTTCCGCTCCGTCACCCCCACGATCGACGCCATCAACGGAGCGGGCTTCCAGGCCGTCATGGCCAAGGCCGCGCTCCAGCTCCTCGGAGTCACCGAGAACCGATACCTCAGGCTGCCGTACGTCGCAGCCACGGACGACGAGGTCGCCGTCGTCCGCGCCGGTCTGGAGGCCTCCGGCCTGCTGGATCCGGTGACCCCGCGGCCACGCTGAACAAGCTGAACTACAGGCCAGGAGGCCCCGTGAGCCACCCTCACCCCGAACTGTCCCTGCCCCCCGCGCTGCCGGCCGGTGCCCTGCGCATCGTCGCCCTCGGCGGACTGGGCGAGGTCGGACGCAACATGGCCGTCCTCGAGTACGACGGGCGTCTGCTCGTCATCGACTGCGGCGTCCTCTTCCCCGAGGACAACCAGCCCGGCGTGGACCTGATCCTGCCGGACTTCGACTACATCAAGGACCGTCTCGACGACATCGAGGCGATCATCCTGACGCACGGCCACGAGGACCACATCGGTGCCGTGCCGTACCTGCTGCGCCTGCGCCGCGACATCCCCCTCGTGGGCTCGCAGCTCACGCTCGCGTTCATCTCGGCCAAGCTCAAGGAGCACCGCATCGCCCCCGTGACCCGCGTGGTCAAGGAGGACGAGACGGTCGAGTTCGGCCCCTTCAGCTGCGAGTTCGTCGCGGTCAACCACTCGATCCCGGACGCGCTCGCGGTCGCGGTCACCACGGGGGCCGGCACGGTCCTGCACACGGGCGACTTCAAGATGGACCAGCTGCCGCTCGACGGACGCGTCACGGACCTGCGCGCGTTCGCGCGCCTGGGCGAGAAGGGCGTCGACCTGTTCATGGTCGACTCGACCAACGCCGAGGTCCCGGGCTTCGTGACCCCCGAGGTCGAGATCGGCCCGGTCCTGGACAGCGTCTTCGGCGCCTCGGACAAGCGGATCATCGTCGCGTCGTTCTCCTCGCACGTGCACCGTGTCCAGCAGGTCCTCAACGCCGCGCACAACCACGGGCGCCGTGTCGCTCTCGTGGGGCGGTCGATGGTCCGCAACATGGGCATCGCGGCCGAGCTCGGCTACCTCAAGGTGCCGGACGGCGTCCTGATCGACCTCAAGAAGGTCGACTCGCTGCGTGACGACGAGATCGTCCTCATGTGCACGGGCTCGCAGGGCGAGCCCATGGCCGCGCTGTCGCGCATGGCCAACGGCGACCACAAGGTCTCGGTCAGCCACGGCGACACCGTGATCCTCGCGTCCTCGCTCATCCCGGGCAACGAGAACGCGGTCTTCCGCATCATCAACGGCCTCACGCGCCTCGGCGCACGCGTCGTGCACGGCGGCAACGCCAAGGTGCACGTCTCGGGTCACGCGAGCGCGGGCGAGCTCATCTACTGCTACAACATCCTGCGGCCCAAGAACGTCATGCCGGTGCACGGCGAGGTCCGTCACCTCGTGGCCAACGGTGCGCTCGCGGTCAAGACGGGTGTGCCCGCGGACCGCGTGATCCTCGCCGAGGACGGCGTGGTCGTCGACCTCGTCGACGGCAAGGCCTCGGTCGTCGGCGCCGTCCCGTGCGGCTACGTCTACGTGGACGGGTCGAGCGTCGGCGAGCTCACGGACGCCGAGCTCAAGGACCGCCAGATCCTCGGCGAGGAGGGCTTCATCTCCCTGTTCGCCGTGGTCGACTCCGCGACGGGCAAGGTCATCGCGGGCCCGCACATCCTCGCGCGTGGTTTCGCCGAGGACGACGCCGTGTTCGAGGACGTCCGCCCGCAGGTCGTGCAGGCCCTCGAGGACGCCATCTCGGGCGGCGCGACGGACGTGCACCAGCTCCAGCAGGTCATGCGCCGCGTGGTCGGGCGCTGGGTGTCGAACCGCCTGCGTCGTCGCCCGATGATCGTCCCGGTCGTCGTCGAGGCGTAGTCGACGGATCGTCCGAAGGGCCCTTCTTCCCGCTCTGCGGGAGGAAGGGCCCTTCGTCGTCAGGGGGCGGCGAGAGAAGGGGCCGCCCGCAGCAGCGGCGGCCCGACGGCGAGGATCGCCTGCTCGTAGCGTCTCGCCGACGTCTCTGGGCCCCCGGGCAGGAGCCCACCGAGCTCGAGGCTCACGAGTCCGTGGACGAGGCCCCACAGGACCAACGAGGCCTCCTCGGCGGCAGCCTGCAGGGCACGCCGGGGCAGCGGGGTGCTGCTGCCCTCTCGTGAGGCGGCCTCGAGCACCCGCGCCACCGCCTGCCGCAGGACGTCGAACGTCGGCTCGGCGACGGCCGGGATCGCGCTGCCGGCGGGTGCGGGACCCTCGAACATCACGCGGTAGAAGTGGGGGTCGGCCAGCGCGCTGGTCCGGTAGGCGAGGCCCAGGTGCAGGAGGTCCTCGGTGGGCGAGCCGGTCGTCGGTGCGGAACCCAGGTGCACCGCGAAGCGCCGGAAGCCCTCGACGCTCACCGCGGCGACCAGCTCCTCGCGGCTGCCGAAGAGCGCGTAGACCGCGGAGGCGCTGGTCCCCGCAGCCTGCGCGACCCCACGGACCGTGACCGCCGACTCGCCGTGCTCGGAGATCTGCCGGGAGGCGACGTCGAGCAGGGACGCGCGCAGGGAGTCGTCGTGCAGTCGGGGTCTGGCCACGGACAGGAGTCTAGATCTCTTGACGCAGGTTTGCGAACGGTGTTCTATAACGGTGTTCGTAAATTCTGCCGAGACCGCTCGGCCGACCAGGGGAGGCCCTCGTGCTCGAGCTCACCGACGCCGTCCGCATCACCGCCGGGATCGTGCTCCTGACGATCGTCGGGATCGAGTCCGGCGGGTTCTTCCTCGTCAGGGTCGTGACCGGCAAGGTCCCGGCCACGTCGTTCCAGACGTCCTTCTTCCGGGCCGGGCACGCGCACGCCGGGGTGCTCGTGATCCTGGGGCTGCTGTGCCTCGTGCTGAGCCAGGCGACCGGGCTCACGGGCTTCTGGGGCTGGCTCGCGGGGGTGGGTGTCCTCGTCGGGGCGATCCTGCTGCCCGGCGGGTTCTTCCTGTCCGCGACCGGTGTGGGGCGTGAGGCGCCCAACCGGTGGGTCGTGCTGCTGCCGGTCGGCGCCGGGTGCGTCGCCGCAGGGGTCGTGACGCTCGGGGTGGGTCTGCTGGTCGCGTAGGTCCTCGGGTCCGTGCTCGTGTGGGTGCGTGTCGCTAGCATCGCGGCCATGGCAACCTCAGCAGACTTCTCCGGCCTCGCGCCCGTCCTCCTGGTGACCCACGACGCGAGCTCGAGCATCATCTACTCGCCGGGCGGGCCCGAGTACCTCGTGCACAAGGGAGCGCTCGAGCGTCACGGCGTCGAGGGGTCGGGCTACGACTTCGCGGGAGCCCTCCGAGCGGTGCTGACCGACGAGTCGCCCGCGACGCTCGACACCGTCGGGTTCGACCCCGAGGGCGGGATGCTGAGCGTCTACGGCACGGACCTCGACGCGCTCCTGGTCGCAGCCCGGCACCTGTCGCGGATCATCGCCGACGACGCGGCCCTGGACGCAGCCCTCGCGCGGTCGGTCGAGCTCGGTCTCGACGACTGACGCCTCGAATGACCGACGCGCTCACGCTCACCGGCACCCCCGCGCTCGGGGCCGTCGCGACCGAGCTGCTGGAGGGCTTCCGGTTCGACGACGGAGAGGGCTTCCCGTCGTCGTACCGGCGGCTCGTCGGACGGGCCGGGTTCTGCCGCCTGTTCGGGCTCTGGCTCGTGTACCCGCCGGCCCGAGACGGGTTCGCGGACGGTTGGCAGCACCGGGCCGCCCACCTCACCGACCGCTTCCGCGCGACCTACGAGGACGGCCAGGCCGAAGGGTTCGACTGGATGGTCGAGCCCGACGGGGACTGGTCGACCGCCCGGCGGCTCGTCGTCTTCGCGTTCAGCGAGAACGGCGACGCGCTGCTCTGGGACCCCTCGACCCGGAGGGACGGCGAGCTCGCGGTCTGGTGCAGCACCGGTCTGGACGGGCTCACCCTTCTGGGGGCGTCGTTGTCGCTCGCGCTGCCTCGGTTGCGCGCGCTGAGCGAGCCGTTCGCGGCGCGGGCGGTCGCCGACGTCGAGTGCCTGGTGCCCGCCCGCGCCGGGTAGCGGGGAGGGCGCGGCGTCGAGCTGGTACCCGCCCGGACCGGGCCGAGGGGCTACGCGCCGCGCAGGTGGTCGAGCTGCTTGCGGTGCTCGCCCACGACCCACTCGCCCGTGACGCGGGGGTCGTCCGAGCCGTCGGCGCCGTCCGCGTCGCCGCTCGCCGCCGTCTCCAGTGCGTCGAGGTAGGCACGGTCTGCGCCGAAGCGCTCCCAGATCGCGTCGCTGCCCGTGGCGACGTGCCCGTGTCCCGGGACGAGGGTGTGCACACCGTGCTCGGAGACCGCGCGTTCGAGCACGTCGAGGCCCGCGCGGTACGCGCCCACGGGGTCGGGGGACTCGAGGTCCAGGAGCGGCACCTCGATGTCCGAGAGCATGTCCCCCACCACGATCACCCCGGCTCCCGGCAGGACGAGCGCGCCGTGGCCCGGCGCGTGCGCCTGGTGCTCGACCACGAGCACGACGGGCTCGGCTGCGCCGGGAGTCACGCCGGGAACCGCCACGGTGCCCGACGGCGTGGCGTGCCCGGGTCCGTCGGGCCACGGCAGGTGCGGCCCGTCCGGTCGTCCGGCCCCTGGGGAGGTACCCGTCTGCGTCGGGGGAACGGGGGTGAGGAGACCGAACAGCGTGAGGTCGTGCCCCGGGGCCTCGCGCTCGACCTTCACGAGGTCCTCGGCGAGGCTCCGCTCCTGGGCGCGCACCGCCGTCGGGCAGGCCCAGCGCGGGACGTCGCCCAGCGACCGCGACCACAGGACGTGGTCCCAGTGCGGGTGCGTCGAGAACCCGGCCGTGACGTGCCAGCCACGGTGGGCGATCGCGGCCGCGAGGGACTCGACCTCGGCGACCGTGATGCCGGGGTCCACGACCAGGGCTCGTCCGTCCGCGGCCACGACGATGGTCGTGAGGCTCGTCCAGATCTCGGCCGTCGCGACGTGCACGCCGTCGGCGATCTCGTGCAGCTCGCGCAGCGGGGGAGTGGTGTCCATGTCCCGATCCTGCCCCGGTCAGGCCACCCGTCGCGACCGCTCCCGCCGGACGTGCCCGGGCGTCGCGGCACGGCGCGGGCCGGGAACGTTGCCGGATTCGTCACAGGACACGCACCCTCGAGGTGCGGGTCCGGCCTGGCGTGCACAGGTACGGTGGTGCGTACTATGGCGACCCGGACGTCCACCTCGACGAAACGGCCCGCGACCTCCCGCAAGACCACCTCGCGTGGTACGACGGGCAGATCGGGGGGATCTTCGAGCGCGTCCCGCGCTCCGCGGGGCTCGTCGGCACGCAGACCGGTCGCTCGGCCTGCACCGTGGCCCGTCCGCGCGGTGCGCGGTCTGTGGCTGGGGTGCGCGCACGCGATCGGCGCGGTCACCCGCAGCATCGGCAAGGGAGCAAGAGAGCTGGACCCCTCACATCGGCGCGACGGCGTCGCGTTCCTCCTCCTGGCACTCGCCGTGATCGTCGCGGCGCGCGAGTGGTGGGGGATCGCGGGCGCGTTCGGCACCGCCGTCCATGCGGTCTCGGCGGGCGTCTTCGGCGTCGCCGCGGTCGCCCTGCCCGTCCTGCTCATCTGGCTCGCGGTCCGGATCATGCGACACCCCGAGCGCACCCAGGCGAACTCGCGCGTCACGATCGGGCTCTCGTTCATCGTCGTCTCGGTCTGCTCCCTGGTGCACATCGCCGAGGACCTGCCGGCCCCGCGGGACGGCTTCGAGGCCGTCCAGGACGCGGGCGGGGTGATCGGGTACCTGTTCGCGACCCCGGTCCACACGGGGCTCACCGAGTGGTTCGCCGTGCCCCTCTTCCTGCTGCTGGGCTTCTTCGGGATCCTCGTGGTCACCGCGACGCCCGTGCACGCGATCCCGAGCCGCCTGCGCGGCATCTACGACCGCCTCACGGGCAACCACCGCGAGGGCGAGGACGGCCGCGGGCCCCAGGACGACGACGGCCTGCAGCTCGCCGACGGTGTCTCGCGCCACGACGGCACCGACGAGGCGCCGCGCAAGCGCCGCGTCGGGCGGACCCGCAAGACCAAGGCGGAGCGCGAGGCCGACGCAGCCGAGCGCGAGCGCCTCGACGGCGGCTACGTGGGCGACGAGGCGTTCGAGCGGGCCGCGATGCTCGAGGCCGAGGAGGAGGCTGCCCGCAAGAGCGCCCGCAGCCGCCGCGCCTCGGCAGCCGTCCCGCCCCCGCCGCCCGAGGCGCACGACGACGCCGCCGACCTGCCCACCCAGGTGATCCCGTCGGCCGGTCGCACGTCCCCCTCGCCCGGCGCGCCCCCGCCGCCGCCCAACAACCCCGTACCGCGTGGCGTCCAACCCATGCTCGAGGGCGACACGGTCTACGTGCTGCCCTCCGAGGACGACCTCGTCAAGGGCGCACCCCACAAGGTGCGTTCCGCGGCGAACGACCGCGTGGTCGAGTCGCTCACCCGTGTCTTCGAGCAGTTCGAGATCGACGCCAAGGTCACGGGCTTCACGCGCGGACCGACCGTGACCCGCTACGAGGTCGAGGTCGGCCCGGCCGTCAAGGTCGAGCGCATCACGAACCTGTCCAAGAACATCGCCTACGCCGTGGCGTCGGCCGACGTGCGCATCCTCTCGCCCATCCCGGGCAAGTCCGCGATCGGCATCGAGATCCCCAACACCGACCGCGAGACCGTGGTCCTGGGCGACGTGCTGCGCTCGTCCGTGGCCCGACGCACCGAGCACCCCATGGTCATGGGGGTCGGCAAGGACGTCGAGGGCGGGTACGTCGTCGCCAACCTCGCGAAGATGCCTCACATCCTCGTCGCAGGAGCCACGGGCGCCGGCAAGTCGAGCTTCATCAACTCGATGATCGTCTCGATCCTCATGCGGGCCACGCCCGAAGAGGTGCGCATGGTGCTCGTGGACCCCAAGCGCGTCGAGCTCACGATCTACGAGGGCATCCCGCACCTCATCACCCCCATCATCACGAGCCCCAAGAAGGCCGCCGAGGCCCTCGAGTGGGTCGTGCGGGAGATGGACGCGCGCTACGACGACCTCGCGATGTTCGGGTACAAGCACGTCGACGACTTCAACGCCGCGGTCCGGGCGGGCAAGGTCAAGCCGCTGCCGGGCTCGGAGCGCAAGATCGCGACCTACCCGTACCTGCTCGTGGTCGTCGACGAGCTCGCCGACCTCATGATGGTCGCCCCGCGCGACGTCGAGGCCTCGATCCAGCGCATCACGCAGCTCGCGCGAGCCGCGGGCATCCACCTGGTGCTCGCGACGCAGCGTCCGTCGGTCGACGTCGTCACGGGACTCATCAAGGCCAACGTGCCCTCACGGCTCGCGTTCGCGACGTCGTCGCTCGCCGACTCGCGCGTCGTGCTCGACCAGCCCGGCGCGGAGAAGCTCATCGGTCAGGGCGACGCGCTCTTCCTGCCCATGGGCGCCGCCAAGCCCATGCGAGTGCAGGGGGCGTGGGTCGGCGAGAGCGAGGTCCACGCGGTCGTCGAGCACGTCAAGGCCCAGCTCAAGCCGTCGTACCGGACCGACGTCGCGGCCTCGGCCGCGACCAAGAAGCAGGTCGACGAGGACATCGGGGACGACCTCGACCTGCTCCTGCAGGCTGCGGAGCTCGTCATCACGACGCAGTTCGGCTCGACCTCGATGCTCCAGCGCAAGCTGCGCGTCGGTTTCGCCAAGGCCGGGCGTCTCATGGACCTCCTCGAGTCGCGGGAGATCGTCGGCCCCTCCGAGGGCTCCAAGGCGCGCGAGGTCATGCTCACGGCCGAGGACCTCCCTGCGACCCTCGCGATGCTGCGCGGCGAACCCGGGCCCGACGTCTACGACGGCGAGTCCGCGGGCGGCGAGCCTGCGTCCGGGAACGGCCGCGACTACTCCGACGGCGCGGACGGGCACATGCCCCCGGTCGCGCAGGAGTACCACGACGACGCGGGCGACGAGGCGGACTGGCGCGAGCGCTGAGTCCGGTCCGCGTCGCGGCCGGCGGCATCTCGTGCGGCTCGCCGGGATCGGTCGACCGGCCCCGGGGAGGCAGTCGCGCGCGACGACCCGTCCGACCCGGTCAGCTCTGGTCCACGCTCCCGCTCGCCGACCCGGAGCCCGGGAAGGACGCGGACGGAGCGGCGTCGATCACCCGCGGCGCGACCGTCGGGGGACCACCGGTGGGGACAGGGGGCGACAGTCGTTCGGGTGCTGCGGCGCCCACCGCTGTCCGGACGCGGTCGTAGCGGTCGGCGACGGCCGCCGGTGTCAGGCTCCCGGTTCCCGTCGTGATGTCGGGCAGTGCCCGCACCGCATGCTTGCCGAGCCGGTCGACCGTGATCGCGGTCCACTCGAACCCGGTCACTCGGGCCGGGGCCCCCGCGGGCTGGGTGATCGTCGCGGTGACGAGCAGCCCCGAGTCGGTCCGCGCGTCGCAGCAGTCGGCGTCCTGGTTGGACACGTAGTTGCCGAGACCGTAGGCCACCCACATTCCCTGACCGTCGGGGCCGCCGGGGAGCAGCGCCGTCGGTTGCGGGACGTGGGCGTGGTGCCCGATCAGCAGGTCGACCTGGCCCGAGGTCGCAAGCAGGGACGCGAGCTCGACCTGTTGATCGGTCGGCGGGGTCGAGTACTCGACGCCGGCGTGCATGCTCACGATCACCAGGTCGGCTCCCGCTGCGCGGGCCGCCTGCGCGCGACCGACCAGGTCGGCGCCGTCGAGCAGCGTGACCGACCACGGGGCGGACGCCGGGATCGGCATGCCGTTGGTGCCGTAGGTGCCCGCGATGTGAGCCACGACGATCGTCCGCCCGGCCCGTTCGAGCGTGTACAGGGCGGGGGCTGCGGCCTCCGCGGCGCTGCGTGCGGTGCCGACGTGCCCCAGGCCTGCGGAGTCCAGGGCGTCGAGCGTCGCGACCACGCCTCCCTCGCCCTGGTCGACGGAGTGGTTGGAGGCGGTCGAGCAGCCGTCCCAGCCCTGTTCGCGCAGGTCGGTCGCGAGGTGGGCGTCGGCCGCGAACACGGGGTAGCCGCGCGGCCGCTCACCGGCCGCGGTGAGGGGGACCTCGAGGTGGCACAGGGCGAGATCGGCTCCACCGACCCACGCATCGGTCCCTGCGAGCACGGCGCTGAAGTCGTAGCCGCCGTCCGTGCGGGCGGACGTGTGGACCGGGAGATGGGGTAGGACGTCGCCGCCCGCGACCACGGTGAAGACCGCGTCCGGCTCGGGCTCGGGGGTGACCTCCACCGGCGCGGACGCCGAGGGGGCCGGGGGCGCGGACGGGCCGGCCGTCGGCGAGGTGCCGTCGTCGAACGCGAGGGCTCCGATCACCGCGAGCGCGGAGGCGGCGACGCCGACCGCGAGCAGAGGGACGAGTTGGCGGTGGCTGCCGGAGCCCCGCGCATGGCGTGTCACGGCGCAGAGACTATCGTCTCGGATCACGGCGCAGGACATCGCTCGCGCCCCGACGACCGTTGTGCCCCGGCTTGTCCGTTCGGTCGCGATCTGGACGTGGTCGGGCGAGCGCCCGTGCAGCGCCTACGCTTGTCGTGTGGTCACAGCCGTCCCGTCCCCCTGGAACTCCGCGAACGCGGTCACTATCGCCCGGATCGCCGTGGTCCCCTTCTTCGCGTGGGCCCTGCTCGCCGACGGCGGGCACACGGTGACCTGGCGACTGGTCGCGACGGCGCTGTTCGTCCTCGCGGCCGCCACGGATCGCGTGGACGGTTACCTGGCCCGGAAGTACGACCTGGTCACGGACCTCGGCAAGCTCCTCGACCCCATTGCGGACAAGCTGCTGATCGGCGCCGCGCTGGTCCTGCTCTCGGCGCTCGGAGACCTGCCCTGGTGGGTCACGATCGTCATCCTCGCGCGCGAGCTGGGCATCACGCTCATGCGCTTCGCGGTGCTCAAGTACACCGTCATGCCGGCGTCGCGCGGCGGCAAGCTCAAGACCGTGCTGCAGTCGGTCGCGATCTCGATCTTCCTGCTGCCGCTCGACCAGATGCCCGGGTGGATCTCGGTCGTCGGCTGGGTGGTGCTCCTGGTCGCCCTGGTCGTCACCGTGGTCACCGGCGTCGAGTACGCCTACCAGGGCTGGCGTCTGAGGCGCGACGCGCTGCGCGCGGCCAGGACGGCGGGTCAGGACCGACCCGGTGAGCATGGCGAGCGCTGACGCGCCGCCCGCCGACGCCGCCGACCTCCTGGCGTTGCTCGCGTCGCGGGACTGGACCCTCGCGGTCGCCGAGTCGTTGACCGGAGGGCTCGTCGCGGCCCGCCTGGTCGCCGTCCCGGGGGCTTCCGCCGTGGTGCGAGGTGGCGTCACGGCGTACGCGACCGACCTCAAGGCGAGCCTCCTGGGAGTCGAGGCCGACCTGCTCGCCGAACGCGGCGCCGTCGACCCGGAGGTCGCGCAGCAGATGGCCCGCGGCGTACGGCGCCTCCTGGGCGCCGACGTCGGCCTCGCGACCACCGGCGTCGCCGGGCCCGACTCCCAGGACGGCAAGGAGCCGGGGCTGGTGTACGTGGCCGTGTCGTCGCCCGAGCGCACCGAGGTGGGAGAGCTGCACCTCGCGGGTGACCGGGCCGAGGTCCGCGAGGCCGCGGTCAGCCGGGTTCTCGAGCTGGCCCGGCGCGTCGTCGCCGGGTGATCTCTGCGCGTACCAGCGCGCGGCGGGCCTGCCCGCGGGTGGCCGGGACGAGGGCAAGCGCTGGGGAGTGCGTGGAGAGTTCGTGAACTCCCGGCACGGTCGTGGACGACTCCGTGGTGCGGGAACAACCCTGGCAGGAAGCGCGTTGAACAGCACGTGATCGCCAAGAGGCCATTCAACAGATCAGCGCATGAGACAACCCCGGGTGCGGGGTACGGTAGGACGATCCCCGCGCGAGGGGCGCGGGGAACGACAGGACAGCGAACCACCACCGGGGCCAGGCAGGCTCCGACGGTCGCACAGGACACGGAAGGGGGCCGCCAGATGATTGTTCTTCGACGAGAGATCGGGGACGTGCTGCGAGACGCTCGCCAGCGACAGGGCCGCACCCTGCGAGAGGTGTCCTCGGCCGCACGCGTCTCCCTGGGGTACCTCAGTGAGGTCGAGCGCGGCCAGAAGGAAGCGTCGTCCGAGCTCCTGGGTTCGATCTGCGAGGCGCTCGACATCCCCATGTCGATCGTGCTCCGCGAGGTCAGCGACCGGGTCGCCGTGGCCGAGGGTCTGATGATCCCCGACACGATCCCCGCGGACTTCGCCACGAGCCTCATGGGCCGCGGTGCTGCGGCGGAGAGCGCACGACGCATGCGGGAAGACCTCCAGCCGGTCGGCTGACAGTGCCTCAGGGCTTCTGACAGCTCGGACACCAGAAGATCGGTCGCTCGAAGGGCGCCTCGTTCGCCCGAGCGACAGCGACGGGCGTGCCACAGCGGTGGCACGCCCGTCGTGCTCTGCCGTGGACGTGCCGACGCACCGTGCCCACGCCCTCCGCGACGCTGCGGAGCATCAGACCGCGGGTCGTGCGCAGCAGGGCCTCCAGGTCGTGGTCGGAGACGTCGTCGACCGGGGTCCATGGCCAGAGCCCTTGCGCGAACAGGCCCTCGGCGGTGTAGATGGTGCCGAGGCCGGAGACTCCGCGCTGGTCGAGCAGGGCGTCGGCGAGCGGCCACGGTCGCGGGGTCCGCGACGTGCCGCCACCCACCGTGGCCTGCGCTGGGAAGCCGCCCTCGGCGGCGGCCGCGCGCAGCCTGCACAGCGCGAGCCGGACGCCGTCCTCGGGGTTCGTGAGGAAGTCGTCCGCGAGGATGTCGGGGCCCAGATGCCCCAGGAGCACGTGCTCGTCCCGCGTGCGGAGCACGTCGAGCATCCCGAGCCGCTCGCCCACGCACGTCCAGATCTCGTTCGCGAGCACCGCCCGCACGTCGCTCCCCCGAGCGGACGCCGCAGGGGAGCCCGTGCGGGCGACCCGCCACTGCCCTTCCATCCGCAGGTGCGTGTGCAGGGTCGTGCCGTCGTCGAGGCGCGTCAGGAGGTGCTTGGCGTATGCCAGCACCTGGGTCACGGTCCGGCCGGTCAGGTCGGTCCCGCCCGCGTCGGCCCAGCGCAGCTCGGCGCGTTCCAGGACGCGCCCGCTCAGTGCGGCGTCGAGACGCTGCGCGGTGACCCGGACGACGTCGCCCTCAGGCACGACGGACCCCCGTCACGTGCGTACCCGAGACGCTCATCATGCGCGCAGCCCTCGCGGCGTGGGCCGGAAGCCGGCCTCCAGGAGCGCGGCCGTGACCCCGAACGCGCGCGACGCGGTGCTGCCCGCTCCCGCCAGGGCGTCGATCCCGTCGATCCGCCCGATCACCATCTTGCCGAGCAGCCCGGCCCGGGAGGCGCGTGCGAGCTCGGCGCACGCGAGCGCGAGACGTCGGGCGGAGGACTCGGAGTCGTCGCCGAACGAGAGGAGCGAACGACCGCCGCGTTCGACGTACAGGACCAGGTCTCCGCCCACGAGCACGACGACGGAGCCCACCTTGCGTCCGGGGCGGTGCGTCGCCCGCGACGCGGGGCGAGCGGCGCCTGTGGACGGCAGGACGGCGGTCGACGTCGTCGTACCCGCACTTCCCGGCGCGGGGTCGACCGCTGCGGACGGCTTCCGTGCGGCGCTCACCGCGCCCGGTGTCACGATCCCGGCGGGCGACCCGCCACCGGGCTCGTGCGGCACGTGCGGCTCGGGCCACGGCAGGGCGGCACCGTAGGGGTTGGCCGGGTCCGTCGCCGCGAGCAGCAGCGCGGCGAGCTCGCGACGCCCCGGCGACTCCTCGGCGTGCTCACGGTCCTGCGCGTCCGTGCGGAGCTGGTCGACCGCACCCGGGAGCGCGAACTGCGAACCGCCGAGGTGCTCGACGAAGTACCCGCGTCGGACCGTGCCCGTGGTCTCGAGCTCCGACAGCACGCGGTAGACCCCCCGGAAGTAGTTGGTGACGCCCTCCGACGGGGCCGCGCCTCGGGTCAGGACGCCGTGGCGGTCCAGCAGCACGCGCGTCAGGGCGTGCGTGCGGCGCGTCGGGTCGAGCTCGCGGGCAGGCAGCGCGGACCAGCGCCCGGAGCCCCCGCGCAGGTCGCTCTCACCACGGGCCGTGCCGGACGTCCCCGCGCCCAGCGAGGCGAAACGTCCCCGAGCGAGCGGGCGCGCACGGACGGGCGCGCGGGGAGCACGGTGGGCGCCACCACCCGGTCCGAGCCTGCTGCGCAGGGCGCCCAGGCCGTCGTTCGTGACCCACCCCGCCCACACCAGGTCCCACAGGGCCTCGAGCGTCGCCGCCTGGGACGCGCCCGCGAGCTCCGCGATACGCGGCAGGAAGAAGCCGCCCGAGCCGGTCAGCAGGTCCACGACGGCCCGGTGCAGGTCGCTGTCGAGCGGGCCGTCCTCCTCGAGCGGGCTCGCGTCGGGGAGCGTGAGGGGAGCGGCGTCGGCGAGGTGCAGGCTCACGAGCCCGTCCTTGCCGCCGGGCAACGACGAGTGCCCGCACCACAGGACCTCGCCCGTGGTGGTCAGCTCGTCGAGCAGCGCGGGCGAGTAGTCGGTCACGCGCGAGGGAAGCACGAGGGTCTCGAGGGCCGAGGCGGGGACCGCGGCACCCGAGAGCTGCTCGACGACGCGCAGCAGCCCGTCGGTGCCCCGCAGCGTGCCGATGCCGTGCCAGCGCGGCAGGAACACCCCGAGGGCCTCGGGGGCGACGGGCTCGACCTCGGCCCGCAGCGCGGCGAGCGACCGACGCCGCAGGGTCCGCAGGACCTCGGCGTCGCACCACTCCTCGCCCGTCCCGCCGAGCGACTCGGGGCGCAGGCGCCCGCACACGAGCACGCGCGCGGCCTCGAGCCGGCGCAGCACCCCGGTGGCCACGGCCACCCCGATCCCGAACCGGGCCGCGACCTCGTGCGCCGAGAACGGCCCGTGCGTGCGGGCGTGGCGTCGCACGAGGTCGCCCAGCGGGTCGGGGACGGGCTCGGTGAACACCTCGGGAATCCCCGTGGGCAGGGCGACGCCGAGCGCGTCCCGGAGCCGCCCGGCGTCCTCGACCACGGCCCACTGCTGCGCGGCGTCGTCGGGCACCCCGGCCAGACGCACCTGGACGACCCGGCGCGCCCCCTCCAGGGCGGCGAGCCACGCGGGCGCCTCGTCGCGCACGTCCTCGCGCGTGCGCCGGGCCACCTCCGCGACGGGCAGCGGCCCCAGACGGCGCAGCAGGTCCCAGACGTCCTCGGCGTGGCGGGCCTGGCGGTTCGGGACCAGGGCGCCGAGCTCGGCCTCGGTGCGCTCGACCGACTCGGGGTCCAGCAGGTCGGCGAGCTGGGAGGCTCCACCGTCGGTGCCGAGCAGCTCGGCCAGGAGCGTCGGGTCGAGCGAGAGGGCGGCCGCGCGGCGCTCGGCGAGGGGAGCGTCGCCGTCGTACAGGAACTGGGCCGTGTACCCGAACAGGAGCGACTGGGCGAAGGGGGAGGGGGTCGGGGTCGTGACGTCGACCAACCGGACCCGGCCCGCGGCCAGGTCCCGCATGAGCTCGGTCAGCGCCGCGACGTCGAAGTCGTCCTGGAGGCACTCGCGCGCGGCCTCCAGCACGATCGGGAACTCGGGGTACTCGCTCGCGACCGACAGGAGCTGGGCCGAGCGCTGGCGCTGCTGCCACAGGGGCTGACGCTTGTCGGGGCGCCGCCGCGGGAGCAGCAGGGCTCGGGCGGCGGCCTCGCGGAAGCGCGCCGCGAACATGATCGACCCGCCCAGCTCGGAGCGGACCTCGTCGAGGACCTCCTCCGGGACGAGCAGCAGGTCCTCGGCCGTCACGACGGGCGACCCGGTGGCGCCCGGTCCAGCGGCACCCGGTCCGCCGGCGCCACCGCGCTCGTCGCCCCAGCCGCCGTCGCCCAGGTCCGGCAGGCGCAGCACGATCCCGTCGTCCGAGTGCATGGCCGCGGCGTCCAGGCCGTAGCGGTCGCGCAGCCGCGCGCCCAGGACCAGCGCCCACGGCGCGTGGACCTTGGCCCCGTAGGGCGAGTGGATGACGACGCGCCAGTCGCCCAGCTCGTCGCGGAAGCGCTCGACGACGACCGTCCTGTCGTCGGGCACGCGCCCCGTGGCCTCGCGCTGGCCGGCGAGGTAGGCCATGAGGTTGTCGGTCGCCCAGGCGTCGAGCCCCGCACCCCGCAGCCGTTCCGTGAGCGGACCGTCGGTCGCGGCCAGCGTCTCGAGCTCGCGGACCCAGGCGCCGACCGCCCGCCCGAGCTCGGCGGGGCGGCCCGGCGAGTCGCCCTTCCAGAACGGCAGGCGCCCGGGCGCGCCGGGGGCGGGGGTCACGAGCACCCGGTCCGGGGTGATGTCCTCGATGCGCCACGTGCTCGACCCGAGCGTGAACGTGTCGCCCACGCGCGACTCGTAGACCATCTCCTCGTCGAGCTCGCCCACGCGCCGCCCGCCCCGCGCCCGGGAGCCCGTCGCGGCACCCCCGGGGGCGTCGCCGACCACGCCGGCCGTGTCCTCGGGGCCTGCGGTCGTGGAGGAGTCCGTCGCGAGGAAGACCCCGTACAGGCCCCGGTCCGGGATCGTCCCGCCGCTCGTGACCGCCAGCCGCAAGGCGCCGGGACGTCCGCTGAGGACCCCCGACGTCCGGTCCCACACGATGCGGGCACGCAGCTCGCCGAAGTCCTCGCTCGGGTAGCGGCCCGCGAGCATGTCCAGGACGGCGTGCAGCGTCGCGTCACCCAGTGCGCCGTAGGGCGCGCTGCGGCGCACGAGCGCCGCGAGGTCCGCGACGGTCCAGTCGTCGAGGGCGACCATGGCCACGACCTGCTGCGCGAGGACGTCGAGCGGGTTGGACAGCACGTGCAGGTGCTCGATCTGCCCGGTCCGCATGCGGTCCGCGATGACGGCCGAGGGCACCAGGTCACCGCGGAAGGTCGGGAAGATCACGCCGTGGGACACCGCGCCCACCTGGTGCCCCGCGCGACCGATGCGCTGGAGCCCGCTCGCGACCGAGGGGGGCGCCCCGACCTGGACCACGAGGTCCACGGCGCCCATGTCGATGCCGAGCTCGAGCGAGGACGTCGCGACCACGGCGGGCAGGCGACCGTCCTTGAGCTCGGTCTCGGTGCGCGTGCGCTCGGCCCGGCTCATCGAGCCGTGGTGCGCGCGCGCGATCACGGGGTCCGTACCCGCGCTCGCCCCCGACTGGGCCAGCACCTGCGCGGGCTGGAGGGTCCCGACGTCGGGCACGTCCTCACCCTGCCGCTCGGCCCAGACCTCGTTCATGCGGGCCGTGAGGCGCTCGGCCCCGCGCCGGGAGTTGGTGAAGACCAGCGTCGAGCGGTGCTCGGCCACGAGGTCCACGACCCGCTCGTCGACGTGCGGCCACACCGACGGACGCTGCGGGCGACCGGTGGCCGGTCCCGAGAGGTCGGGCTCGCCGTCGGGCAGGGGCGGCAGGCCGTCCTGGCCCGGGCTCCCGCCCGGGCCCGCAGCGCCGCGCAGGTCGGAGAGGTCCGGGACGGGGACGACGATGTCGACCTCGATCCTCTTCGTGGACGGCGGTTGCACGACGACGACCTCCCGCCCCTGGTCCTGCGGGCTGCGGTGCCCCGCGAGGAAGGTCGCGACGGCCTCGACCGGCCGGACGGTCGCGGACAGGCCCACGCGCTGCGCGGGCACGGGGAGCAGCGCGTCGAGGCGTTCGAGCGAGACCGCGAGGTGCGCACCGCGCTTGGTCCCGGCCACGGCGTGGATCTCGTCGATGATGACGGTCTGCACCCCCGCCAGACCCGCGCGCGCCTGGGACGTCAGGACGAGGAACAGCGACTCGGGCGTCGTGATGAGGATGTCCGGGGGAGCGATCCCGAACCGGCGGCGCTCGCTCGCGGGCGTGTCACCGGTACGCGTGCCCACCACGACGTCCGGGACCGTGGTGCCGAGCCGCACCGCAGCCTGCCGGATGCCCGCGAGCGGGGAGCGCAGGTTGCGCTCGACGTCGGCGGCCAGCGCCTTGAGCGGGGACACGTACAGGATCTTGCAGCGGTGCGCGGGGTCGTCGGGCGAGTCCGTCTGCCCGGGGCCGCTCCCGGGGCTCAACAACCTGTCGAGCGACCACAGGAAGGCGGCGAGGGTCTTGCCCGAACCCGTCGGGGCGACGACCAGGGCGTGCCGGCCGCTCCCGATCGCCTCCCACGCACCCGCCTGCGCGGCCGTCGGGCGCTCGAACGCGCCCTCGAACCAGGCACGGGTCGGAGCGCTGAAACCGGCGAGCGGAGCGGGGGACGTCACCCCGCCATTGTGGTCTCTACCACCCACAGCTGCGCTCCACCGGTCGCTCAGGGCACGGATCCGAGGTCGAGGCCGGTCTCTCAGGTCGACGAACGCCGCCCGACCGGCCACGCAGACGGCACGCTCGGCCGGGCGGTCGTCAGTCGACGCTCCGCTGCCGCGTGGTCTTGAGCACCGGTTCACGGATCAGGTCGCGGTCCTCCGGCACGCGGCGCGGGACGTAGAAGAACCCTGCCTCCGTGTCCGGGGCGTAGTGCACGACGAGGTCGCCGTCCTCGAGCTTGGTGAGCCAGGCGTCGAGCACGGGAAGCCCGCGCACGTCCAGGTGAGGAGCTCCGACGTGGCAGGCTGTCCCCGTGCGCTTACGAGAGTTCTGGCAGCTGGTGGACGAGGTCTTCGGATCGGCATACGGTCGCGCCCTGACCCGGGACCAGGTGCTGAACGCCCTCGGCGACCGCACCGCGGTCCAGGCTCTCGAGGACGGCGTGGAGCCACGCTACGTGTGGCACGCGCTCTGCGATGCGCTGGAGGTGCCGGACTCACAGCGGTGGGGTACCGACAAGCACCGGCAGGCGCCGCCCGCGCGGTAGGTCTCCACCGCTGTGGTGGGGTGGTGGGCTGTCGAGCACCGGCAGGCGCCGCCCGCGCGGTAGGTCTTCACCGCTGTGGTGGGGTGGTGGGCTGTCGAGCACCGGCGGGCGCCGCCCGCACCGTAGGTGCGCGCGGGCGTGGCCCGGCCCCCCGCCGTCCGTGGAGAGGTGGTCGACGGGGGGCCGGGCTCCTCGGGTGGGGTCAGGTGCTCGCGGCGGCCCCGTCGCGGGCCGCGACGTACTCGCGCCAACCGCCGTGATCGGTGATCTCGGGGTGCGCCTGGGCCATCTCGCGGTCGTAGCGGATGCCTGGCACGACGCGACCGTCGGCGAGCCGGACCGGGCCGCGGAACAGGCCCGCCGGCTCTCCTTCGATGACCTTGAGCAGGACGTCGAGCGGGATGGCGTACAGCTCGCCGGAGATCGAGGCGCCCTTCTCGCCGGTCTCCTCGTCGACGGGGTACATGCCGGGGTGGACGTCCCCGATGGTGTGGACGCGGTAGATCGGGGCGGTGGAGGTCTCTTCGAGGAGCTCGGCACCGGACAGGTTGCCGTGCAGCTCGAGTCCGCGCATGAGGGTCCCGTTGACGAACAGGAGGCCGTCGTCGAGCTCGTCGTCCTTCACGTCGCGGGCGTGCCAGCCGAAGCCCGCGAGGATCGCCGCGAGGATCACGTAGCCGATCGTGACGCCGGGGGAGGCGTTCCACCCGATCTCGTAGGCGTTGACGAGACCCACGAACGACAGGCCCGCGGCGATCAGCGCCGTGGTCGCGGCGGCGTACATGCGCCGGTCGATGACGAAGCACGCGATGGCCCCGAGGAGCACGCCGACGAGCACCGCGCCCTGGCCGAGCAGCTTCATGCCGTCGTAGATCACGCCGTTGCTCACGAGCGCGTCGAGCCCGACCTCGCCCGCGCTGGTCCCGGCCGCGCCGAGCGCGGAGTCGACCTGGCCGGTGGCCCACTCGGCGATGCTGGGCAGGAACGCCAGGACGATCGCGGGCGCGTAGCGAAGGGCCGAGACACTCGTGGCCTGCGCTCCCATGACGAGCCCGATGAACAGCAGGACCGGGACGAGGGCCTGCATGGGGAAGATCACGAGGAAGGTGCCGACGAGTCCGGTGAAGCACACGATCGCGACGACGATGCCGGTGACGAGCGAGTATCCGATGCGGCCTCCGACCTTCTTCCAGCCCGGGTGGCCGATGTACACGGCCGGCGGGAAGGGTGAGCCGAGGAAGGAGCCGACGACGGCGCCGAGACCGTCGGCCATGAGCACCTGGCGCATCGAGTAGCGGTCACCCGCGGCGGCGGCGGACTCGACGTTCGTCATGCCCTCGGTGAAGTTGTAGATGCCGAGCGGGATCGCGGACGCGAGCAGCGGGGCGATGTCGGTGAGTCCTTCGAGGACCTCGCCGCCGGGCATCGGGAGGCTGAGCGAGAGGTTCGACAGCGACTCGGAGACTGCGGTGGGCTGCAGGATGTCGGACCATCCGAGTGCGACGGCGAACCAGGCGAGCGCGGTCGAGACGAGGACGGCGACGAGGCCGACCGGTGCGTTGAACGGCATCTTCCGGTTGGCCATCCACCCGACGAGGATGAACGCGAACGCGCAGAGCCCGATCCACGGCGCCTGCCACATCTGGGCGGCAGGACGCATCGCGATGAAGGTGATCGAGATGCCGGCGAGGGCGCCGAGGAGGGCCGCACGCGGCGTCCACCTGCGGATCCAGGGCCCCACGAGGGCACCGAGGCAGACGATGAGGCCGATGATCAGGGCCCAGGCGAGCCCGGCTCGCCAGGCCTTGAGGGGGTCGCCCGACTGCAGGTACACGGGCAGCATGACGACGAGGACCACGATGAACGTGTGCGGCACGGACGGTCCGTAGGGCAGCGCTGTGACGTCGGTGCGGTTCTCACGGCGTGCGAGCTGGCGGGCCAGGAACGCGTACCAGATGTTGCCGAGCGGCAGGGCGATGCCGAGGGCGGGCAGCAGGCGCCCGAACACGATGTCCTCGGGGATGTGCACGACGGTCAGGGACAGCCCCGTGAGGACGATGACGTTCAGCAGGACGTTGGTGCCGAGCCCGAACAGGCCGTTCCAGTCCCCGGGCACCCACCAGCGGACCTTGACGGGGGC
This sequence comes from Oerskovia jenensis, assembly GCF_016907235.1. Lineage (NCBI taxonomy): Bacteria > Bacillati > Actinomycetota > Actinomycetes > Micrococcales > Cellulomonadaceae > Oerskovia > Oerskovia jenensis. The sequence continues at coordinate 774,810 of NZ_JAFBBO010000001.1, read as the reverse complement.
GGCACCGGGCGCGGTGCGCGGCGCGAGGTGGACGCTCACCGGGAGACCTCCGCGAGGACGGGTTCGGCCACGCCGGCCAGCAGGTCGGCCGAGGCCGTGACCCAGCCGACGATGCCGCCCTGGGCCGAGAACATCTTCAGCGAGACCTCGTGGAACTCGGGGAAGTAGGAGCCCGTGCAGTCCGACAGGACGAGGCAGTCGAAGCCGCGGTCGTTGGCCTCCCGTGCGGTGGACTGCACGCACACCTCGGTCGTGACGCCCGTGAGCACGAGGTGGGTGATGCCCTGGGCGCGCAGGACGACCTCGAGGTCGGTGCCGTAGAACGCTCCCTTGCCCGGCTTGTCGAGGACGACCTCGCCGTCGATCGGGGCGAGCTCGGGGACGATGTCGTGCCCGGCGGAGCCGCGGGTGAGGATGCGCCCCATGGGGCCCTCGTCGCCGATGCGCAGCGTCGGGTTGCCGCGGTCGCGCTTGGAGGCGAAGAGGTCCGTGAGGTCGGCCCGGTGTCCCTCGCGGGTGTGGATGACGGGCCAGCCCTTGGCGCGGAAGGCGTCGAGGACGGTGCGCGTGGGGGCGATCGTGCCGCGCAGCGTCGAGACGTCGTTGCCCAGGGACTCGCCGAATCCGCCGGCCTCGACGAAGTCGCGCTGGAAGTCGATGCACAGCAGTGCCGTCCGGGTCGGTGGCAGGTCGAACGGGTACGGCTCGGCCTCGATCGTGAACATCAGATCTCCTTCGATGATGTGGGAACGATGTGTGTTCCCGAGAACTCGGTGAGCGCCTCCCGGACTCCGGGCAGCGACGTGATGACGGCTCGGCCGCCGGTGCGATCGACGAACTCGACCGACGACTCGACCTTGGGGCCCATGGATCCCGCCGGGAACTGCCCCGCGGCCGCGTGCTCGCGCATCTCGTGCGACGTGACGGTCCCGAGCGCGCGCTGGCCGGGAGTCCCGTAGTCCACGTAGACCTGGTCCACGCCGGTGACGAGGACCAGGGTCTCTATGCCGATCTGCTCGGCGAGAAGCGCCGAGGCACGGTCCTTGTCGATGACGGCGTCGACGGCTTCGTAGCCACCGTCGGCCTGGACCACGGGGATACCGCCGCCACCGGCGGCGACGACGATCGCGCCGTCGTGGATCAGGGTCCGCAGGCTGTCGGCCTCGAGGATCTCTCGCGGGACGGGGCTCGGGACGACACGGCGGAAGACGCCGGCGCTGATCTCCGTGACGGTCCACCCTTCCTGTGCGGCGCGGACCCTGGCCACGTCGGGCGTGAGCTGTCCGCCGATGGGCTTGGTGGGGCGCGCGAACGCCGGGTCGTCGCGTTCGACGACGGCGTGCGTGAGGACGGCCGCCGCCCGGGTGGTGGCGCCTCGCGCCGCGAGCGCGGAGTCGATCGCGAGCGTGAGCATGTGCCCGATCCCGCCCTGGGAGTCGGCGACCGCGAGCCACAGGGGCAGCTCGGGCAGACCTTCGATCGCGGCGTCGGGGGCGACGAGCTCTCCGCGGCGCACGATGTAGCCGACCTGCGGGCCGTTGCCGTGGGTCACGACGACGGTCCAGCCGTCCAGGGCGAGGTCGGCGACGAGCGCGGCGAGGTCGCGCGCCCGTTCCTGCTGGCGAGGCACGGAGCCGGCTTCACCGTCGATCACGAGCGCGTTGCCGCCGATCGCCACGAGGACCGAGCGCGGGATCGGGTGCCGGGGCGCCCGCTCCTGGGTGGCGGTCATGAGGGCACCGTGGCATCGACGGCATCGACCGGCGCGAGCCCGCGCGCCTGCGCGAGGCCCCGCACGGCGGCGAGGAACACCCCGGGCGGCGCGGTGACGATGCCCGCACCGATCTGGCCCACTCCCGCCTCGCGGTGCGCGATGCCGGTGTTGATGAGGGGGAGCTCGCCGGTGTCGAGCACCTTGAGCACGTCGATGCCGGACGGGCTGCCCGCGAAGTTCAGCGGTGGCAGCGGGAAGGCGGGATGCGGTGCGAGGGTGATGCGGCGCATCGAGCGGGTCGCGTCGAGCGCGTCCTCGGGCGTCCCGCCGACGAACCGGGTGATGGCGGGTGAGGCTGCCATCGCGAAGCCGCCGATGCCGAGGGTCTCGGTGATCGCGGAGTCGCCCAGGTCCGGGTTGGCGTCCTCGGGGCCGTAGCCGGGGAAGAAGAGCCCGTCCGCGGGGCCGACGGGCGTGGTGAACCACCGATCACCGGTGCCCGCGACGCGCAGCCCGAACTCGACGCCGTTGCGGGCCATGGCGGTCACGAGGGTCGAGTTCTCGATGCCGCTCGCGGCGTCCATCGAGAGCTTCGCCCCGGCCATCGAGAGGTTGAGCGCGAAGTGGTCGTTGCCCGCGAGGAACGCGAGCACCTCCACTCCGCCGTCGATGGTCGCGAGGGTCGGCGCGAAGCGCCGAGCCAGGAGACTGGTCGCGGCGACGTTGCGGTTGTGGCCCTCGTCGCCCATCGACAGTGCTTGTCCGAGGAGTGCGGTGACGTCGACGGGGCCGGCGAGGCGCACGGCCTGGTCCAGCACGGGGCCGAGGACGTCGCGCATCCAGGCGAGGCGGGTCAGGACCTCGTCGTCGTAGGCGCCGAACCGCAGGACCTTGCCGAGCCCCTCGTTGAGCGACGCGAAGGCGGCTCGCGGCACCGCTCCGGGGTCGGTGCCGGTGGCCGAGTCCGTGACGACCAGGACGGGCATCGAGGGGGACAGCACGCCTGCCATCGGACCGACCGCGCCGTGGTGGTGGCAGGGTTCGACGCGGACGGTCCCGTCGTCGAGCAGGCGGGCCGCCTCCTCGGGGTCGGTCGCCCATCCTTCGAACAGGGTCGCGCCGACGAGCGCGCCTCGTACGGGTCCGCTCATGCGGGCCATCTCGAGGGGCGGGCCGGCGTGCAGCAGGAGGTGGCCCGCGGCGAGCGCCGGGACCGCCTCGCGTGCGGGGCGCACGCCGACGAGCTGGGGGCGCACGGCGTGCACGGCCGCGATGGCGCGCTCGTTGGCCTCGCGCGTGGCGCCGTCGGACAGCAGAACCATGAGCTGGCCGGCCTCGACGTCGCCGAAGGCGGGCGGACGCCAGTCGAGCTGGGTGACCCGGTCCGGGGCGACGCCCTCGGTGATCAGGGGCAGGCCGACGTTGAGTACTGAGAGGGCGTGGGGGGTCACGCGGTCACCTCCGTGGTCGAGGGGTCGGTGGTCGTGAGGGCGATGGCCGCCCGGGCCGCGGCCGCGTTGGAGTCAGCGACGACGATGCCCGCCGCGCGCAGGATGCTCCGTTGGGCGTCGAGTCCTTGGTGGTCGCCGACGACGCCGCACACGGACGCGATGACGACGAGCTCGCGCCCGTCGGCCCGGGCGGCCTCGCGCGCCGTGCGCACGGCCTCGGCCACGGGCGTGGCGGGGTCGGCGGCGGACCCGAAGCCGAGGACGACGTCGCACAGCACGATCGCGACCGTGGGGTCGGAGCCTGCGGCGGCGATCCGTTCGGCCCGGGCCTGGGGGTCGATCATGGGGTGCGGGCGACCTGCGGTGAACTGGTCGTCGCCCAGGTCGAGCACCTCGGCGACGACCCCCGCCCGGCCGAGGAGGATCGTGGCCTCGGAGGCGAGCGTCCCGCCCGCGTAGAGCCCGAGCACACGACCCGCGCCGGCGCGGGGGGCCGGAAGGAGCGGGTCGTCGATCACGAGCGGGTGCCCGGCGAGCTCGGCGGCCGCGAGGGCGCCGCCTTCGAGCGTGCCCCGCACGACGAGGGCGTCGGAGCCCGGCTCGCCGCGGTCGTCGAGACCCAGGAGGCACGCGACGACGGGGGTCCCGCCCGCGGCGACGCGCTCGAGGCGCGCGAGCAGGGCGGCGGCGACGGCGGGCGCCGGCGGCTTGGACACGACGACGACGGCGCGCGTCGCCTCGTCGGCCTCGAGCCGGTCGAGCGCGAGGTGGGTCATGAGCCCGCCGATCTCCTCGGTCAGGTCGCGACCTCCCACGCCGATGAGCTGGGACACCCCGGCCCCGGCCCGGTCGACGAGGCACGAGACCTCCTGCGCGCCCGTGCCCGACGCGGCGACGATGCCGATCGTGCCCGGGCGGACCGCGTTCGCGAAGCCGAGGGGCGTCCCGTCGAGGACGGCCGTCCCGCAGTCGGGGCCCATGAGGAGCAGGCCGGCGGCCACGGCCTTCTCCTTGAGGCGGCGCTCGTCGGCGACCGAGACGTTGTCGGAGAAGCAGAACACGTGCAGGCCCGCGTCGAGCGCCTGCTCGACGACGATCGGGGCGTACGTCCCGGGCACCGAGACCGTCGCCAGGGTGGCCGGGCGGTCGGCCGCGGTCGCGGCCGCGATCCCTTCCGCGATCGTCTGCGGGGCTCGCTCGACGCGTGCACCGCCCGTGGTCTCGACGGTGACGAGGCCCTCCTCCGCGGCGTCGAGCGCGGCCTGCGCGGTCGGCTCGTCGATCCCGCGTGCGACGACGACCAGGTCGTCGGCGGCTGCGGTGAGGTCGGCGGGGAGCATCTGCGAGGCCTCGAGGATCGTGAGGTTGGCCGGGGTCGCCATGACCGCGCCGACCCGGACGATGCCCTCGCGCTTCTCGAGCGCGGAGGCCAGCGCCATGAGCGCGACCGAGTCGCGGTAGAACCGCGGGAAGACTCTCGTGGCGAGCACCTCCGTGCCTGCGGGGGTTGCTGTCTGCGTCATCTGTGGTTCCTGTTCCTCGTGCTTCACGTGGTGGTCTGCGGGGGGTGGTCGGCGAGCCTCGAGGGACCGCTCGTCGCGAGGAGCGCGCTCACGGCGAGCGCCGCACCGTGCGCCTGGTCCCGGCCCGAGGAGGCACCCCAGGTCGCGAGGCGTGCGGCGGGGCGAAGCACGGCGTCGGGGGTGGCGCCCGGCTCGGTGAGGGTGGTCACGACGTCGCGGAGCGCCTCGCCGAACCGCCCGTCGACGGCTGCCGCGAGCTCGTGCCGGGAGGCCCGCGTGGTGCGGTGCAGGAGGCCCAGGACAGTCGCGCCGAGGCGGTGCGCGCGTGACCGGTCCGCGCCGGCGAGGAGGCCGGCGAGCATTCCCACGAGGAGGTCGTCGCCCGTCGGCGTCGTGCCGGGGCCCGCCCCGACGAGCCGGCGGACGGCGTCGGGCTCGTACGGGTCGGCGACGGCTGCTGCGGCGAGCGCGAGCACGGGACGGCGGGCCCGGTCGAGCGACGCGGGGGCGTGCGGGGGCGACGACGCGGACCAGGCGGCGAGCGCGTCCGCGCGCGCGCCCGCCGAGGCGGCCTCGGCGGCAGCGGGGGACGGCAGGGACGGGCGAGCGGGGAGCGTCAGGTCGCAGCGGGTCGCGGCGTCGAGCCACGTGTCGCACGAGACGGTCGAGCAGGTCGCGCCGGTGCGCCGGGCCAGGGCCAGCAGGCCGACCCACTCGCGCTCGGAGGTGACGTGCAGCCCGCCGGGGACGAGCCACCGGTCCGGACCGGTGACGGGTACCAGCCGACCCGGTGCGCCCAGGACGATCGCGGAGTGTCCGACATGGACGACCTGCAACGCGGACAGGTGCTCGGCGCGCGACAACGTGGCGTCGCGTCGCAGCCCGAGGGGAGCTGGGAGCGCGACATCATCGGACATGTCACCGACCTTAGGTACGCGGGTGGCGACGGTGCAGCGTGCGGAAAGGACATCGTTCTCGTGGGATGGTGTCCACTATGGACAACCAGGCGATGTCGCCCCCATGCTGACCGTCCGAGACCTCCGGACCCTGCCGGTCCTGGCCGCCGCGCGCACGGTCGCGGGCGAGGCCGGCCTCGACCGCGCGATCCGCGCCGTGAACGTCATGGAGGTGCCGGACATCGAGGAGTTCGTGCGCCCCGACGAGCTGCTCCTGACCACGACCTATCCGCTGCGCGACCGGATCGAGGACCTGCCCGACCTCGTCACCGCGCTGCACCGCAGGGGGCTGGCGGCGCTCGCCGTCAAGACGGGCCGATACCTCGCGGAGCTCCCGCCGGGCGTCCTCGCACGAGCCGACGAGCTCGGGTTCCCGATCCTGGTCCTGCCGGAGTCGACCGCGTTCAACGAGGTCATCGGTGCGGTCCTGGCCGTCGTGCTCGCCGAGTACGGCGCCGACCCGGCCCGCGCGGAGGCCATCCGGGAGCGTCTGACGGGCGTCGCGCTCGCGGGCGGCGGCCTCGACGAGATCGCTCGCACGCTCGCGGGCGCCCTGGCCCGGCCCGTGGCCGTCTCCGACACGGAACATCGGATCCTGGGTGCGTCCGGGCTCGCTGCGAGCACGCACCCCGCCCTCGACGACTCCGAGGCCGACGCCTGGTGGCGCTTCCCCGTCACCATCGCGGGCCGCCGCCGTGGGCAGGTGCTCGTCGGCGGCGCGGAGGAGCCGACGCTCGGGCAGCGCCGCCTCATCCGGCAGGCGTGCTTCGCCGCGGGCATGCACATGGCGCAGGCCGTCGCCTCGGCCGAGCTCGACCGTCGCATGCGCGCCCTGTTCCTCGAGGAGCTCGTGTCCGGCACGGCCGCGAACCAGTCGCTGCTGCGCGACCGGGGGCGCCTGTTCGGGTGGGACGCCGCGCGGTCGTACGTCGTCGCGATCGCCGACGCCGGGACGGACCCCGGCGAGTCGGGGGACCTGGCCGCGACCTGCTCGACGCCGCCGCTGCCTGCCGGGTCGATCGTCTGGAGCCGGGGTCGCGAGCTCGTCGCGCTCGTGGCCTGGTCCGACGGGCTCGACCTGGAGTCGACGGCGGAGGGCTGGCAGAGCGCGCTCGCGGCCGCCTGGAAGTCCGAGACGGCCGTGGCGTGCGGCACCGTCGCACGCTCCGCGCACGAGCTCGCGTCGAGCCACGGTGCCGCCCGGGAGTCCTTGTCCATCGCCCGCGCGACCGGCAGGACCGTCGTCACGCAGCACATGGTCCGGCTCGAGCGACTGCTTCTCGCTGCCCCGGGCGACCGGCTGGACTCCTTCGTGGTGTCCGAGCTCGGTCCGCTCGTCGAGGCGGACCGCGCGGGCGGCGCGCGACTGTGCGAGACGCTCGAGGCGTACCTCGCGACCGGCAACGCCGCCGAGGCCGCCCGGGGGCTCTTCATCCACTACAACACCATGAAGCACCGCATCGCCCGCATCGAGGAGATCCTCTCGGTGGACCTGCGGGACCCTCGGTACCGGTTGAGCCTGGCGGTCGCGCTGAGGATCCGGCAGCTGCGCTGAGTCGTCCGGGCGAGCCTGCCCGACGCCCACGCGCCAGGTGCCCGCGCAGCACGAGCCTCCTCGCGGCATCATGGCCGCATGAGCTCCCGTCTCCCGTTCTCCGTGCACGACCTGACGGGAGCCCTCTGGTCCTTGGTGTCGACGACCGCGGGCCTGGGCCTCGCGATCTGGTTCGTGCCCGGGGTGCGGATCACGTCGTGGTGGTCGGTGTTCCTCGCCGCGCTCGTCGTCGGCGTCGGTGACGTGCTCCTGCGGCCGCTGTGGCGCGTCGTCGCGGGTCGGGCGGGGGTACTGGGGGCGCTGGTCTCGGGGCTCGCGGGACAGGTCCTGGTGGCGTGGCTCGCCCTGACGTACCTGCCGGGCTTCGAGACCGACGACTGGGGCAGCGTCGTGGCGGTGCTGGTCCTGGCGGCGTTCTTCATGGCGATCGGCCGGTGGGCGATCGGCGCGAGCGACAACGAGTACGTGATCGACCATCTGCTGCGGCGCGCACGCCGGGCACAGCGCGCCGCAGCCCGGCACGCCCGGCCGCGGCCGGACGGATCGCCCGACGGACCGGGGGCCACCGAGCACGGCGCCGTGCGCGCAGAGGAGGGCGCGCCGCCTGCCGGCCTCCTGGTCGTCCAGCTCGACGGCGTCGCGCGCGAGACCTTCGACCACGCGGTCCAGGCGGGGCTGGCTCCGAACCTCGCGCGCTGGCTCGGCTCGGGCTCGCACCAGCTCGAGTCGTGGTGGGCACGCGTCCCGTCGACCACCCCGGCGAGCCAGGCGGGGCTCCTGCACGGGACGAGCGAGCACGTGCCGGCGTTCCGGTGGTGGGACCGAGCGCAGGGGCGCCTGGTCGTGACGAACCGGCCGGCCGACGCGGCCCAGGTCGAGGCCCTCTCGAGCGACGGGCGGGGCCTGCTCGCGGACGACGGGGTCGCGGTCTCGACCATGTTCTCGGGCGACGCCACGACGAACCTCCTCGTCATGAGCCGGGCGGGGGCGGGCCTGGGGCCGGGGCAGCTCTTCGTGCACTTCTTCTCGAGCCCGTTCGTCCTGGTCCGGGCGCTCGTGGCGACCGTGGGGGAGTTCTTCAAGGAGCTCTACCAGGGGTGGCAGCAGGCCGTGCGGGACGTCGTGCCGCGGGTCTCGCGCCTGGGCGCCTACCCCGTCCTGCGTGCCGTCTCGAACGTCGTCCTGCGAGACCTCAACACGTCGCTCGTCGCGGAGCAGCTCGTGCGGGGGGCGCCCGTGGTGTTCGTGGACCTCGTCGACTACGACGAGATCGCGCACCATGCGGGCCCCTTGCGCCCCGAGGCGATGCGCGCGCTCGAGGGACTCGACCGGGTCGTGGGCCTGTGGGAGCAGGTGGCGCACGCCGCACCGCGCCGCTACGAGATCGTCGTGCTGTCGGACCACGGTCAGTCGCTCGGCGCGACGTTCGAGCAGGTCGTGGGGCGCTCGTTCCTCGACGAGGTGCGCCGGCTCATGGCGACCCGGCCCACCGCGGGTGAGCGGCGCCGTCGGGCGTCCGGGGTGCGGTCGCCCGCGTCGGCGGACTCCGAGACGTGGGGCGCGGTCAACACCGCGCTCAACGCGCTCGGGCGCGGTGGCACCGAGGAGGGCAGGGGCGGTCGCGTGATGGTCGGCCCCGACCGTGAGCCCGAGCCCGCCGGTCCCCACGACCTGCCCGAGGTCGTGGTCGTCGGCTCGGGGAACCTGGGCCTCGTGTGGTTCCCGCGCTCCCCGGTCCGGCTCGTGGGCGACGAGATCCGGGCACGCTGGCCCGCGCTCGTGCCGGGACTGGTCGCGAACCCGGCCGTGGGGGTCGTCGTCGTGCAGGAGAGCGGTCCCGTCCAAGGCCAGGTGCCCGACGTCGTCGCGTACGGCCCGGAGGGCAGCCGCCACCTGGTCACGGGTGAGGTCCTCGGGCAGGACCCGCTCGCCCGGTACGGGCCACGGGCCGCGCCCGACCTGTTGCGCGCTGCCTCGCTCGAGCACACGGGTGACCTGCTGCTGGTCTCGAGCGTCGACGACGCGGGGCTGGTGCACGCGTTCGAGGGTCTCGTCGGGTCGCACGGCGGCCTGGGCGGGGCGCAGAACGAGGCCATGCTGCTGTATCCGGCGAGCCTGCGCGTCACGGACGGCGCGCGCGAGGACGTGGGCGGGGTCCGCATGCTCGTGGGGGCAGAGGCCGTGCACCGCGAGCTCGTGGGGTGGCTGCGCGAGCTGGGGGTGCGGACGTGACGGACGAGCAGGTGGCGCCCGGGTGGCGGGTGACGTGGCTCGGGCACTCGAGCGTCGTGCTCGACGTCCGGACCCCGGGCGGGCACGTGCGGATCGTGACCGACCCCCTGCTCAGGCGCCACGCCGGGCTGCTGCGCCGGCGCGGCGTCCGGCCCGCCGAGGTGTGGCGCGGCGCCGACGCCGTCCTGCTCTCCCACCTGCACCACGACCACGCCGAGCTCGGCTCGCTGCGCCTCCTGGGCGACGTCCCCATCCTCACGGCCCCCGCGAACGCGCGCTGGCTGCGGTCCAAGGGGCTCGCCGGGGTGGGGCTGGGCGCAGGGCCCGAGCACGACGACCGGCCGCTCGCCGGCCCCGTGCCGGGTCGCCCGCGTGTCCCGCCGCCTGGTCCCGTGCGCGAGGAGCACGGTGCCTGGCACGACGTCGGAGCGCACGTGCGCGTCCACCTCACCCCCGCGGTGCACGGTCACCGGCCCATGCCGCACCGACCCAACGCGGCCGTGGGGCATCTGGTGCAGTCGGACGGTCGGACCGTGTGGGCCGTGGGGGACACCGAGGCGTACCCGGGCATGGCGCACCTGCCGGCGCTCGCGGGCGGGCCGATCGACGTGGTGCTGGTGCCCGTGGCGGGCTGGGGGCCCCGTCTGTCGGGCGGGCACCTGGGGCCGGTCGAGGCCGCGCGCGTGTGCGCGAGCGTCGGGGCGCGGGTCGCGATCCCGGTCCACTGGGGGACGCTGCACACGCCGGGCGGACAGAACCTGCCGCGCGGCTGGATGGACCACGCGGGCCTCGCGTTCGCCGCGGCGGTGCGTCGGTGGTCGCCCGGGACACGGCCGGTCGTGCTGGCGCCGGGGGAGTCGTGGGAGGGGTAGCGGCGGCGGCGCGGTGCGAGACGAGGGGGCGCAGAGGCGGCCGGGGAGAGGCGACCGACACGCCGCACGGCGGAGGTTCTCTCGAACAGGTGTTCGGGTAGAGTTGTGCACAGCACGAGCTGACCGTCCGTCGTCCACAGGCAGGACCAGGGGGACGGCGAGTGTCAGTGGCGGCACGTACCGTCGAGACACCACACAGGCTTCCTGAACATCCTCTCGGCACGGTTCCGTGCCCCGCACGCAAAGGTGAGCGACATGCCCGCACCCGCAGACCGCGAGAAGGCGCTCGAAGCCGCCCTCGCCCAGATCGACCGCAACTTCGGCAAGGGCTCGGTGATGCGCCTCGGCGAGGAGGGGCGTGCGCCCGTCGAGGTGATCCCCACGGGGTCGATCGCCCTGGACATCGCGCTCGGCATCGGTGGCCTCCCGCGCGGTCGCGTCGTGGAGATCTACGGCCCCGAGTCCAGCGGCAAGACGACCGTCGCCCTGCACGCCGTCGCGAGCGCCCAGCGCGCGGGCGGTATCGCGGCGTTCATCGACGCCGAGCACGCCCTGGACCCCGAGTACGCGAAGAAGCTGGGCGTCGACACCGACGCGCTGCTCGTCTCGCAGCCGGACACGGGGGAGCAGGCACTCGAGATCACCGACATGCTGATCCGCTCGGGAGCCATCGACATCATCGTCATCGACTCGGTCGCGGCCCTCGTGCCCAAGGCCGAGATCGAGGGCGAGATGGGCGACAGCCACGTGGGCCTCCAGGCCCGTCTCATGTCGCAGGCGCTGCGCAAGCTCACGGGTGCCCTCAGCCAGTCCGGCACCACGGCGATCTTCATCAACCAGCTCCGCGAGAAGATCGGCGTCTTCTTCGGGACGCCCGAGACCACGACCGGTGGCAAGGCGCTCAAGTTCTACGCGTCGATCCGCCTCGACATCCGTCGCATCGAGACGCTCAAGGAAGGCACCGACGCGGTCGGCAACCGCACGCGCGTCAAGGTCGTCAAGAACAAGATGGCCCCGCCCTTCAAGCAGGCCGAGTTCGACATCCTGTACGGCGTGGGCATCTCCCGCGAGGGCGGTCTCATCGACATGGGTGTCGAGCACGGCTTCGTGCGCAAGTCCGGGTCCTGGTTCACCTACGGTGGCGACCAGCTCGGCCAGGGCAAGGAGAACGCGCGCTCGTTCCTGCGCGACAACCCGGACCTCGCCAACGAGCTCGAGAAGCGCATCAAGGAGAAGCTCGGCGTCGGCGCCAAGCTCGACGCTCCCGCGGACCCGGCTGCGGCCGGTGCGCCGGTCGTGCCCGCAGCCCCCGCGGCGGCCCCGGCCGGTAAGGGCAAGAAGGCCGTCCTCTGATCGTCGACGACCCGCTGGACCGCATGCCCGAGTGGGCGCGTCCCCTTCCCGGTGAGGAGGGGGACGCGCCCGTCGGCGCTTCCGGGCGGTCTCCGGGCGCAGCGAAGCCGGCGCGCGCCTCCCGCCCCGCGACGGACGGGCCGGAAGACGGCCCGCAGGGCGGGGCCACCGGGGGGCGCTCGGCGACGGGTCCCCGGACCGCCGGTCGGGGGAGCGGAGCCGGGTTCGGTTCCGGCGGGTTCGGCTCCGGCCGGCGCGGTGCCGGCGGGTCGGCGCGCTCACGCGAGGGCGGCAGCGGCGCGTCCGGCCGTGGCGGGTTCGGCGAGCGCAGCTCCTCGGGGTTCGGCAGCAGCGGGCTGGGCGGCGGCTTCGGCTCCACGTCCTCGCAACGGGGCGCCGGTGGGTCGCGCCGCAAGGAGTACTCGGGGGAGCGCAAGGAGCGCAAGCCCCGCCCCACGGTCGCCGACCGCGTCGAGTCGGGAGCGCTCGCCGGGCCCGAGCTCACCGAGCACGCCCGCGAGGCGATCCTGCGGACGCTCACGGCAGCCCCCAAGAGCAGGCGTCAGCTCATGGACGCCATGACCCGCAAGGGCTACCCGCCCGAGGTCCTCGAACCGATCCTCGAGCGCTTCGAGGAGGTCGGCCTCGTCGACGACGCCGAGTACGCGGGGATGATCGTCCGCACCCGCCACGGCGAGCGCGGGCTCTCGCGCCGCGCCATCGCGCAGGAGCTGCGGCGCAAGGGTATCGACGACGACACCGCGACCGGGGCCCTCGACCAGGTCGACGACGACGACGAGGCAGCGGCGGCCCGCGACCTGGTCCAGCGGCGCCTCGCCCGCACGACCGGGCTCGACCGCGAGGTCCGTACCCGACGCATCGTCGGGATGCTCGCCCGCAAGGGGTACAGCCCCTCGCTCGCGCTCGGCCTGGTCCGCGAGGAGCTGGCCCGCGAGGGGGAGCCGGCGGACGACGACGAGCCCTTCGGCGGGTTCGACGACCTCTGAGGGCGAGCGACGCCGTCGGGCCGCGCCCCGAGCGCTCCGGCCGTGCGGGCATGCTCGGGCACGAGACGGCCGTCCCGGTCCGTGGTGGACCGGGACGGCCGTGCCGTGCTCGCACCGCGGTGGGCGCCTACTTCGGCGCGGGCGGTGCGACAGGAGCCGTGCCCACCGGAGCCGCACCACGAGCCCCGACCGCGAGGCCCGGCGTCGCAGCCCGGACGGGCCCCGCAGTCCGTCCCTTGAGGCGCCGGGCGAGGATCTCGGCGACCTTCGACAGCACGTAGTTGATCGTGATGAACAGGATCGCCGCGACGAGCAGCGACTGGAGGATGTTGCCGTAGGCCGACCCGAGGCGCCGCGACTCCTGCAGGAGCTCGGTGTACGTGATGATGTAGCCGAGCGCCGTGTCCTTGAGGACCACGACGAGCTGGGAGACCAGGGCCGGGAGCATCGCGATCAGGGCCTGCGGCACCTCGACCGACCGGAGCGACTGTGCCGGTGTCAGACCGACCGCGAGAGCGGCCTCGTGCTGGCCCGTGGGCAGCCCGTAGACCCCCGAGCGGACCAGCTCCGCGACGACCGACCCGTTGTAGAGGATCAGGGCGATCACGACGGCCCAGAACGGGGCGTCGGGCACCTTGAGCTGGGCCAGGAAGAGCCAGAAGAAGATCATCATGAGCAGCACCGGGACCGCCCGGAAGAACTCGACGACCAGCCCCGCGAGCCAGCGGACGAGCCGGATCTGCGAGAGCCGCCCGATGCCGAAGAGCAGCCCGAAGACGAGCGCCCCGACGATCGCCACGCCCGCGGCCCGCAGGGTGTCGAGCAGCCCGGGCAGGTAGAAGTTCTCCCAGGCGTCGGCCGTGAAGATCGGTTGCCACTTCTCCGCGGTGAGCTGCCCCTCGCGGCCCAGCAGGACCAGGGCGTACGCCGCGACCCCCGCGACCACGATCGCGCCCACGACGTTGCCGACCACGATGGTGCGGCGCCCTCGGGGTCCCGGTGCGTCGAACAGGACCGTCTGCTGCTGCGCGGTCATCGCTTCACCGCCAGGCGGCGGGACAGTGCCGTCGTCGCGAGGCCCACCGGGATCACGAGGATCACGTAGCCGATCGCGAAGGTCAGGAAGATCGCGATGATGACGTCGGAGTCGAACTCGATCATGGTCTTCATGAGGCTTGAGGTCTCCGTCGCGACACCGGCCGCGGCGGCCACGGTCGAGTTCTTGATGAGGGCGATGAGCACGTTGCCGAGCGGGGCGACCGACCCGCGGAACGCCTGCGGCAGGATGATGATGCGCGCAGCGGGCAGGAACGACAGGCCGATCGCGCGCGCGGCCTCGGCCTGACCGATCGGGACCGTGTTGACCCCCGAGCGGATCGCCTCGCACACGAACGCCGCGTGGTAGACCGCGAGCCCGAGGACCGCGAACCGGAAGAAGTTCGACGGGAAGTCGTCGGCGAGCTGGATCTTGAGCTGGCCCCAGACCCCGAGGGTCAGGAAGACCATGATGATCGTCAGGGGCGTGTTGCGGAACAGCGTGACGTACGTGGCGCCCGCCCACTGCAGGCTCGGGATCGGGGAGATCCTCATGAGCGCGAGCGCCGTGCCGAGGACGAGCGCGAGGATCGCGGCCCAGAACGTGAGCTGGATGTTGACCCAGAACGCGCCCAGCACGTCGTAGGACTCGAAGAGTCGCAGGAACTGAGAGAGGTAGTCACCCACTACGGGTCACCCTTCGCGAGGTGCGGCGCGGACGCCGCACGGGACCGGACAGGGACGGGTGCCGGGCCGGACCCGCGTCCGTGAGGACACGAGCCCGGCCCGGCAGCGGACCTGTCAGGCGCAGGCGTCCGGCGTCGGCGGGTTCTCCGAGGCGTTGGGCGTGTAGCCCGTGCCCTCGGTGTTGGCCGTGATGGCCTCCTCCCAGGAGCCGTCCTCGATCATCTCGGTGATCGCGGCGTTGATGTCCTCGCACTTGTCGCTGCTCTGCGGGATCCCGACGCCGTAGAGCTCGGTCGAGAACGGTGCACCGACGACCTTGACCTTGCCCTTGTTCGCGGGCTGGGCCGCGAGGCCGGCCAGGATGATGTCGTCGGTGGTGACCGCGTCGACCTGGCCCGAGAGCAGGGCCGTGACACACTCTGCGTAGCCCGGCTGCTCGAGGAGCTGGACGCCCGCGGCGTACTCGTCCTTGATGCGCTGGGCCGAGGTCGAGCCCGTGACCGAGCACAGGTTCTTGCCCTCGAGGTCCTCGGGTCCCTTGATGTCGGTGTTGTCCTCGGCGACGAGCAGGTCCTGCCCGGCGACGAAGTACGGACCGGCGAACGCGACGGTCTCCTTGCGCTTGTCGGTGATCGAGTAGGTCGCGAAGATCATGTCGACCTGGTCGGTGCTCAGGAGCGTCTCGCGCTGGGCCGACGGCGCTTCCTTCCACTCGATCTGGTCCTCGGAGTAGCCGAGCTTCTCGGCGACGTAGCGGGCGACGTCGGTGTCGAACCCCGTGTAGGTGTCGCCCTCCTTGAAGCCGAGGCCGGGCTGGTCGAACTTGATGCCGATCGTGATCTTCTCTCCGCCGGCGCTCGCGGACGAGCCGTCGGTCGATCCGCCGCCGTCGTCGCTGCCCCCGCACGCGCTCAGGGCGAGTGCGGCGGTCGCGGCGAGCGCGACGAGTCCTCCGGTACGGGTGCGTGTGCGCATGGTGTCTTCCCCTTCGTCGGTGCCGAGCCGTCACGGGAGTCCTGGTGGTCACCCGCTGCGCCCGGCGGTCGTTGCCGGTCGAGCTGTTCGGTTGCTACAGGTGGGTCCGGGCTCGTCGGTGAGCCCGAGGACCGTGGGGCGTGCCTTGTGCTGTGGGGACTGCTGGTCGCGAGACTGGGTCGTGGGGGTGGTCGCCGCGGACGCGTCGGTGCGTCGGCGGGTCGAGTGGGTCAGTGGGTCAGTGGGTCAGTGGGTCAGGATCTTGGACAGGAAGTCCTGGGCGCGGTGGCTCTTCGGGTTCGTGAAGAACTCCTCGGGCGGGGCCTCCTCGACGATCTGGCCGTCGGCCATGAAGACCACGCGGTGGGCCGCCTTGCGGGCGAAGCCCATCTCGTGCGTCACGACGATCATGGTCATGCCCTCCTTGGCGAGGGCGACCATGACGTCGAGGACCTCGTTGATCATCTCCGGGTCGAGCGCCGAGGTCGGTTCGTCGAAGAGCATGACCTTGGGGTGCATGGCCAGCGCCCGGGCGATGGCGACGCGTTGCTGCTGCCCGCCCGAGAGCTGGGCCGGCATCTTGTCGGCCTGGTTCCCGATCCCGACGCGGTCGAGCAGGGCCAGAGCCTCCTTCTTGGCCTCCGCGGGCTTCGTCCTGCGGACCTTGAGGGGGCCGAGCGTGACGTTGTCGAGGATGGTCTTGTGGGCGAAGAGGTTGAAGGACTGGAACACCATGCCGACGTCCGCGCGCAGCCGGGCGAGCTCCTTGCCCTCCTCCGGCAACGGCTCGCCGTCGATCACGATCGTGCCGGAGTCGATGGTCTCGAGCCGGTTGATGGCACGGCACAGCGTGGACTTCCCCGAGCCCGAGGGGCCGATCACGACGAGCACCTCGCCGCGCCGGACCGTGAGGTCGATGTCCTGCAGGACGTGGAGGTCCCCGAAGTGCTTGTTGACCCCGTGGAGCTCGACGAGCGGAGGTCCGAGCTCGTCGTCACGCGAGGGCGCGTCGGGTGGTGGCGAGGGTGCGGTGGGCGACGCGTCGTGAGCGTCGCTCGGGGTGGTGGGTTGCGCGTCCATTTCATGAACCTAGGGGGGTTTTGTTGCGCACGCCACCGTTTCCGGCAACAGTTCGGCAACGGACGGGCAACAGATGCCCGGCTGGCGGCGAAAGAGCGTTTCGGTCCGGCGCCCGGCGCGCCGTACCCTTGACGGTGATGTTCTCCACCGCCCTCCGCCCCGAAGACAGCCCCACCGCGGGTCCCGCCGACGTGCTCGCGGTCGACCCGCCGGGGGACGTCGAGCCCGCAGCCGCGGTTCCCGGCGGCGAGGTGCCCGCTGCGGCGCGGCGGACCTACATGGTGCGCACGCTCGGCTGCCAGATGAACGTCCACGACTCCGAGCACATGGCGGGCATGCTCGAGCAGGCCGGGTACACGCGGGCCGAGGCGGCGGACGAGGCCGCGCACCGTGCCGACGTCGTGGTCATCAACACGTGCGCCGTCCGGGAGAACGCTGCCACGCGCCTGTACGGGAACCTCGGCCAGCTCGCGTCGATCAAGGCCAAGCGCCCGGGCATGCAGATCGCGGTCGGTGGCTGCCTCGCGCAGAAGGACCGCTCGGGCATCGTCGAGAAGGCACCGTGGGTCGACGTCGTGTTCGGCACGCACAACCTGGACGCGCTGCCCGTGCTCCTCGAGCGCGCCCGGCACAACGAGGCCGCACAGGTCGAGATCGCCGAGTCGCTCCAGGTCTTCCCGTCGACCCTGCCGACCAAGCGCGAGTCCGTGTACGCGGGCTGGGTGTCGATCAGCGTGGGCTGCAACAACACGTGCACGTTCTGCATCGTGCCGCACCTGCGCGGCAAGGAGCGCGACCGGCGACCGGGCCAGGTCCTCGCCGAGGTCCAGGCGCTCGTCGACCAGGGCGCGATCGAGGTGACCCTGCTCGGGCAGAACGTCAACAGCTACGGCGTCGAGTTCGGTGACCGCGGCGCGTTCGCCAAGCTCCTGCGCGCGTGCGGTGAGATCGAGGGGCTCGAGCGTGTGCGCTTCACGTCCCCGCACCCGGCCGCCTTCACCGACGACGTGATCGCCGCCATGGCCGAGACGCCCAACGTCATGCCCCAGCTCCACATGCCGCTCCAGGCCGGGTCGGACCGCGTCCTGCGGGCCATGCGACGCTCCTACCGCTCGGAGAAGTTCCTCGGGATCCTCGACCGGGTGCGGGCGGCCATGCCCGACGCGTCGATCACCACGGACCTCATCGTGGGCTTCCCCGGGGAGACCGAGGAGGACTTCGCGGAGACGCTGCGGGTCGTCGAGGCCTCGCGCTTCTCCTCGGCCTTCACGTTCCAGTACTCGCAGCGCCCGGGGACCCCCGCGGCCTCGCTTCCCGACCAGCTGTCCAAGGAGGTCGTCCAGGAGCGCTACGAGCGTCTCCAGGCGCTCCAGGACCGCGTGAGCGCGGAGGAGTCGGCTCGGCAGGTCGGCCGCACGGTCGAGGTCCTCGTGACCGAGGGCTCGGGCCGCAAGGACGGCGCGACGCACCGCCTGACGGGCCGCGCCGCGGACAACCGCCTGGTCCACCTCGCGGTGCCGGACGAGGTCGTCGCGCTCATGGCCGGGCGCTCCGACGCCGACGTCACGGCCGACGACCCGCGCCTCGCCGACGACCTGGACCCGCGGCTGCCCCGCCCCGGCGACATGGTCACGGTCGAGGTCACCCGCTCCGCGCCGTACCACCTCGTCGCGGACTCGGTGCTCGACGGCGGCGCCTACGCGGTGCGCCGCACGCGCTCGGGCGACGCCTGGGTCGCGCGCGAGAAGACGCGTCTGGACGGCGGCGACGACCACGGCCACTCGCACGGTGCACCCGCGACGGGTGGACCCGTGAGCCTCGGGCTGCCGAGCCTGCGCCGCCCCTGACGGCCGGCCTCGAGGCCGCCTGACCGTCGGGGGTGCCGCCGGGCAGGCGGACTCGGCCACGGCATGCCACGGCATGCCACTGCGTGCCTCGGTGACGCTCGGCCGCGACCGGGGCCAGGCGGGGGACCGACCGGGGTCAGGTGGGCGGGAGCTGCCCACCGATCGTGCTGAAGAGCTGCACGGCCGTGCCCAGCCCGCACGACACGATCTGGCCGAGCTGGTCGTCGGTCACGCCCTGCTCGAGGTCGACCGACACCTCGGCGTACACGGCGAGCCCCTGGCTCTCCTCGCGGACGTAGACCTTGGGCCAGATGCGTTCACGGTTCCAGTCGTTGACCGCCTGCAGGAGCGCGAGCCGGCCCGCGACGGGCACGGTCGTCGACCAGCGCCCGCGGACCTGCACGATCTCCTGGTGGTCGCCCAGGAGCAGGAACCAGAACCGGTTCCCGTCCCAGGTGCCCGTGACGTCGCCGTCGTCGTCGATGCGGAAGTGGTAGCCCCGCCGCGAGAGGTAGTCGCCGATGCGCCGGGTCGAGAGCGGCGACGGGAGCTCGACGTCGACGGGGACGTCCTCGACGGGCTTGGGCCGGTGGTTGCCGAACAGGCGCGCGAGCCAGCTCGTCCGGGGGGCGGGGCTCACGGTGCCGACCTCGCGGGGTCCGGGTAGAACTCGTCGAGGGCGTCGAAGAACATCGATCCGGTGGACAGCCCGCACTGCAGGAGCTGGTCGAGCTGGTCGTCGTTCACGCCGTGCTCGAGGTCGACCGTGACCTCCGTGAACACGTGGACCATGCCGTTGTCGCGCACACGCGTGTAGGCCTTGGGCCAGATGCGGTCGGCGTTCCACTCGTTGCAGAACTCGAGGATCTCCTCGAGCCGCTCGATCGTGATGTCCCGGTTCCACTGGCCCCGGACCTGCAGGATCTCGTGCCGGGAGCCGAACAGCAGGAAGTAGAAGAGCCGCCCGTGCCACAGCCCGCCGGCATCACCCTCGGCGTCGACGAAGTAGCTGTACCCGGCGTCGGCGATCCACTCCAGGACGCGTGCGCGGTGCAACGGGGTGGGGATCTTGTCGTGCTCGATGTCGGCGATCATGGTGCCGCCGAGCTCGCGGAGCAGCAGGCTCTCGACCGAGGCGTGCAGCGCGGCGTCGTCGAGCGAGGAGTCCGAGCGACCGTCCGCCTCGCTCCAGGCGCTCTCGTCCGGAGCGTCCTGCCTGCTCTGGTCGCCCGACTCGTCTCCTGCCTGGTGTCCCCGTCTGCCGCCGAAGAACCTCATGGGTCCACCCTACCTGCGCCCGCTGGGGATCGCCCTGCTCGCGGGGTAGCGTGGCGCGCGTGATCGTTCGCGCCGTCGCCCTGCCCGGTACCCCGCTGCTCGTCCCGGGCGTCGCGGGCCGCTCCACGGTTCTCGTGGAGTCCCGCGCCCAGGCTCTCGACGCGCTCGGTGAGCTCGTCCGGGATGCCCGGCGCGTCGTCGTCGTGGACTGCGGGGCACCCCGGGCGGGGGACCGGCGGGGCGAGATGCGTCCGGGCCTGGAGGCGGCAGGCGTGGACCCGCGCTGGTGGGGCTGGGTTCCGCGGGCGGCGGCCACGGGGCTGCCCGTCGCAGGTGTCCCCGCGTCGGTCGCGCTCCTCGCCCTCGACGCGGCGGGCTGGGAGGGTCCCGTCGAGGTCGTCGAGCTCGGGACCGCGACGGTCCCGGAAGCGGGGGTCGGGATCGTGCGAGAGGTCCTGGCCGAGCCGGGCGCGGGACTCGTCGTGGTCACCGGCGGAAGCGCCCCGCGGCCCGACGGCGCCGCTCGCGCTGCGGTCACGGGTGCGGAAGGCGGCAGGGCGGGCGGCGAGGGTGTGGCGGCCCGCACAGCCGAGGACGCGGTGCTCCACGCGCTCGGCGAAGCCTGGGACCGCGACGCTCGGCAGGCGACGGGGGAGTACGAGGAACGCCCCTACGAGGTCGTGAGATTCCGGGTCCCGGCGCACGGGCGGGTTGCTACCGTGCCCCGGTGAGCCCACCTCTGCGCGTCGTCGCCCTGCTCTTCCCCGGCTGCACCCAGCTCGACCTGACGGGTCCCGCCCAGGTCTTCGCGCGCTTCCCCGGCGCGCAGGTGGACCTGGCGTGGCGCGACACCGAGCCGGTCGCCACGGACTGCGGATGGTCGATCGTCCCGACCACGACGCTCGCCGACGCACCCCCGGCCGACGTGCTCTTCGTGCCCGGTGGGGACGGGACGTTCGAGCTGCTCGGGGACGAGGACGTGCTCGCGTTCCTGCGCCGGCAGGCGGCCGGTGCCCGGTGGGTGACCTCGGTGTGCACCGGGTCGTTCCTGCTGGCCGCCGCCGGTCTGCTCGACGGCTACCGGGCCACGACCCACTGGGCGTCCTTGCCGCTGCTCGCAGAGCTCGGAGCGCTCCCGGTCGCCGAACGGGTCGTCGTCGACCGGGACCGCATGACGGGGGCCGGGATCACGTCCGGGATCGACTTCGCCCTGGTCCTCGCGGCCGAGGAGCTCGGTGAGGACGTCGCCCGCCGACTGCAGCTCATGCTGGAGTACGACCCGCAGCCGCCGTTCGACGCGGGGTCGCCCGCCACGGCCGATCCCGCCGAGGTGGCCGCGATCCGTGCCGCGATGCGGGACGCACGGCTGGGACGTGTGCAGCGTGCGGCAGCGCGCCGGGTGACCTGACCGGATCCGTGGGGCCGGGATCCACGCGGGGCGCACGCGGGGCGCACGCGGGGCGCACCGGTGCGCCGACCGGGCCAGGTCGCCCGGACCGGTCGGCGCACCGAGCACGCGCGGTCAGCGGTGGCTGACCGCTTCCGCCACCTGTCCGGCCTCGTCGTGCCGGCCCAGACGGCGCAGGACGGAGACGAGCTCGTTGCCCACGAGCGCCCGGGAGGCATGGTCCTGCGCGAGCCCGAAACCGTCGAGAGCCGACTCGAGCGCGAGGACCCCGCTCTCGAGGTCGCCCGCGTCGGAGCGCGTGGTCCCGGCGAGCCAGAACGCGTGCGCCGCGCCGCCCAGGTCGCCCGCGCGGGCGTACTCCTCGGCGACGGCCTCGGCGGCCGAGGACGCTCGCTCGTGCTCGCCGAGCGTGGCCAGGAGCCGGGCGCGCGTGTCGAGGAGCTCGCGGCGCTCGCGGGCAGCGCGCTCCTCCTGCGCCGCGGCGATCCCCGTACCCGCAGTGCCGACGGTGCCCGCTGTGCCCGCTGTGCCCGCTGTACCCGCTGTACCCGCTGAACCCGAGGTGCCCGAGGTCCCGTCGACGACCGTGTCGCCGGCCTCCGCCAGAGCCTTGTCGACGGCCACGAGCCCTGCGCCCGCGTCACCTGCTCTCGCGGTGAGCCGGGCGTAGGCCCGCACGACCGGCCCCCGGTACGCGGGGGCGACGCCACCCGCGCGCAGGAGCGCCAGGGCCCGGGGGAAGGCCGCGAGGGCGCCCTCGACGTCCTGCTCGTCCACCGCGAGCTGTGCAGCCTCTGCCAGCGCGAAGCCCGCCTCGTCGAGGGCGCCCTCGGCCTCGAGCAGTGCGGCGGCCCGCTGGTACAGGCCCGCGGACCCCGCGGGGTCGTCGGACCGGACGTCCTCGGCCCTGGCCACGAGAGACGGCGCGTCCCCGGCTCGCGCGACGCGGTCCTCGGACGTGACCGCGCTGCCCGCGGTGAACGCCGAGATGTCGGCGGGTCCGCCCGTCGCCGGGGCGGTCTCGGTGGTTCCGGCCGCGGCCGTGGCGGACCGGCTCGTCGCCGGGACGGGCGCGTCGGCCCTCACGGTCCCGAGCACGCTCAGGCTCACGGGCAGGAGCGTCGGGACGCTCGCCCACACCTCTTCGGTGCGCCGGGCCGTCGCGTCGGTGCCGTTGCGCGCGTCGAACGCGGCGGCGATCTCCCTGGCCTCACGGCGCACCCAGGCGTCGAGCTCGGCGACCGTGGACGCCGGGACCTCGCGCAGAGCGACAGGACGCTCACCGTGCTCCGCCACGAGCAGCGACGTCGCCGTCCCGACGCTGAGGAGGAACGCCCAACGGTCGCGAGGGGAGTCCGCGGTCACGAGGTGGTCCTGGTGCTCCACGATCCGGGTCAGCGCACGCTCGACGTTGCCCGTCCGCGCGAGGAACTCGATGTGGCGGCCCTGCGGCCCCTCCATCGAGACCCCGTTGTCGAGGTGCCGCAGGCCCCTGCGGTGGGTCGCCGCCGCCTTGTCCGCGTCCCCCGTCTCGAGGTAGGCGAGCTGGAGCCGGGAGAGCATGTCGCCCGGCTCGGTCGCGCACTCGGGGGAGCCCGCGAGGACCTGCTCCAGGAGACGGATGCCCTCGTCCAGGCGCCCGGCGTCGAACAGGTAGGCGGCACGGTCGCCCGGTTCGCACGCCTCGCACTGCGAGAAGTCGTCCCGGGGCGTCGCGACCCAGGACTCGTACGCCGTCGCCGTGTCCTGTGTCCCCCGGGCACGAGCCCACTGGAACCGGGACATGGTCACGGCGTTCATCCCGTTGCCGGCGACCGCGTACCGACGTTCCATGTCGTCGAGTGTCCGCTCGATCTGCGCGGCCGGGACCGCGGGGAAGTCCATGAGGTTGCCGACCATCCACTTGAACGACCAGAACAGCGAGTGCGTGTCCTGCTCGTCGAAGTGCTCGGGGTGCTCGTCCCACCACCGCAGGAGCTGGGTGAAGGGCAGGTAGGCCTTGGTGACCTCGTTGCCCCAGACGTACGACTCGACGAGCACGAACAGCGCGTACGCCCGTGCCTCGACCGGGCCGTCGGCCGTGATCCGTGCGAGCTCCGCCTCGGCGGCGGTGCTCCGGGCCACGCCGTACGGCATCTCGCGGACGTGGGACAGCGCTTCGTTGGCCTCGTGGACCGTGCGGGTCATCGGTTCTCCTCCAGGGGGGTCGTGCCGGGGCGCAGCGCGCGGTCGAGCAGGACCCCGAGCGAGCCGTTCATGAGGGTGGCCTCCGAGGCCCGCAGGGGCCGGCCGGAGAGCAGCAGCGCGGTGACGTACAGGGACTGGGCGCCGGCCTCGAGCACCTGCGGGTCGGTCGTCGCGAGGAGCGACCGGACGGTCTCGTTGGTGTCGTTGAGCACGAGCTGCCGGGAACGGGCAGGACCCGCGAGTCCCGCGAGCACCTGACCCCAGACGTCGTCGGCGGCCTCCGCGGTGACCTGCGCCTCGCGCTGGTGGTCCCCGTCGCGGTCGTGCAGGAGCATCGCGGGCAGCGCCGAGGGCTCGAACGCGCGCACGATCGCCTCGCAGTCCTGCGGCGCGAGCGCGCCGTCGACGGCCCGGACGGCGTCGGCGACCTCGAGCTCGCGCAGCGGGTCCACCTCCAGGAGCGCCTGCGAGACGTCGTGCGCCGTCACGGGGGACAACCGCCACTGCGGGAAGCGTCGTGAGACGCGTTCGAGCAGGTCCGCGTCGTAGACGTACCCGCCGTTGACGAGCCCGAGCCCCTGGGCCGCGGCGACGGGCGCGACGCGGCGGAACTCCTCGACGCTGGGGGTCCACAGGAGGCGGGCCCCCTCCGGCAGGGTGGCGGCCAGGTCAGTGAGCGTGCCCGTCCCCTCGGTGGTCTCGAACGGCAGGACCCGGGCCGCGAGGTCGAGCATGTCGTCGTCCTGGAGGGCGAGAGCCCGCACGGCGAGGTGGTGCACGCGCAGGAACGCGCGGCTCGCGGGGGAGTTCTCGGCCAGCGTGGCCAGCGCCCACTCCCGGACCTGGGCGCCGAGGGCCTCGCGCGTCGCGAGCAGGACCTCGTCCTCGTAGAGCCCCTCGCGCGACGCGGTGGGGCGCAGCGCGGAGGCGTCCAGGACGCAGCGGACGAAGAACGCCCACGGCGGCAGGAGGTCGTCGACCCGGGTCCCCAGGAGCATGCGCTTGAGGTACACGCGGTGGCTCGACGGCGTCGTGGGGGAGACCGCCGCGGGCAGCACGTACGCGACGCCCGTCAGGCCCGCGAGCGGGAGGTCGAGGTCGATGCGGGCCAGCGGCGTGAAGCCGAGCGTCTGCTCGGCGTACCGCGTCAGTGCCGCGTCGCGCTCGGCGGGCGTCGCGTGCTGCTCCCTCCACGGAAGCTCCTTGCCGCTCAGCCGACGCCAGACCGTGGGCGACGTCTCGCCGACGGCGGCCGCGAGGGACCCGTCGACGGCGTGGTCGGCCGTGCCGCCCCCGCCGGCCCCGTGAACCTCGTCGGTCGTGCCCAGGTCGAGGCGGACCTCGACCTGGAGGTCGACCGGCAGCAGCGACCCGAAGTCCTGCGCGAGAGCCGTGACGGTCTCGGGAGCGAGCCAGTGCTCCATGTCGCGGCGCGGGCGCAGGCGGACGACGCTGCCCGGCTCGGCGGGCACCGTGGGGTCGTCGCCCGCGACCTCGGTCAGCTCGTAGCTGCCGTCCGCGAACCCGCGCCAGCGCACCGGGGCGGGAGCTGCGCCGTCGGGCAGGAGGCGTGCCGAGCGGGACGTGAGCTCGATCTCGTCGGCGACCATGAACGCGGACAGCAGACCGATGCCGAACTGGCCCAGGAACTCCTCGCGGCCCGTGCCGAGCTCGACGTCGCGCTTGGAGCTGCGCCCGATCGTGGCCAGCAGGTCGCCCGCCTCGGCGAGCGTCAGCCCGATGCCCGTGTCGGTGACCTCGAGCGAACCGTCGGGCAGGGGCCGCAGCCGGATCGCGGCAGGGGCGTCCTCACCGGCGACGTCCCGGCGCGCGGTGATGGCGTCCACGCCGTTCTGCAGGAGCTCGCGCAGGTAGACGCGCGGGCTCGAGTACAGGTGACGGGCGAGCAGGTCGACGACGCCGTGCAGGTCGACCTGGAACGTGCTCGTCACAGCGGCAGGTCCTCGACGAAGACGTTCGTGCCGGCCGCGCCGGCGTCCGGGTCGGGGAAGCGTGCGCCGAGCTGCTCGAAGAACTGCAGCCCCGAGTACAGCCCGCACTCGATCAGCTGGCCGAGCTGGTCGTCCGCCACCCCGTGCTCCAGGTCCGTCGACACCTCGGTGTAGACGGCCACGTGCTCGCCCTCGACGCGCGTGTACACCTTGGGCCAGATCCTGCTCTGGTTGAACTCGTTGGCGACCCGGGTCACCTGGGCCTCGTCGGAGGTGCTCAGCGTGCGGTGCCACCGTCCGCGGACCTGCAGGATCTCGTCCTTGCTCCCCATCACGAAGAAGTAGAAGACGTTCCCGTCCCACCCGCCGCCGAGGTCGCCGTCGTCGTCGATCCCGTAGGTCCACCCCTTGCCCGCCAGGAAGGCCTCGATCCGGTCACGCGTCAGCGGGGCGTTGGGGGCCTGGAGGGTGTCGCCGGGCTTGGTGAAGTAGCTCATGTCTCGTTCCTCGTCGTCGGTCGTCGCTGCGGTGCGGCGGCGGAGGCCGTCCGGGCGCGCTCTCGCCCGTCAGCCCCCCGGTGAGCCTACGCACGTCCACCCACACCAGGACAGGGTGGACTTGTCCGACGGGACTCCGGCCCGCCGGCGACGCCCGACCGGCGTTCGGGGACCGGGCCCGAACGCCGGGTACGGTTCTCGGATGCTCATCGTCGCCGTCGTCGGCCCCACCGCGACCGGGAAGTCGGACCTCGCCCTCGACCTCGCACAGGCCCTCGCCCCTGCCGAGATCGTCAACGCCGACGCCTACCAGCTCTACCGCGGCATGGACGTGGGGACCGCCAAGGTGCCGGTCGCCGAGCGCCGAGGCATCGTCCACCACGAGCTCGACGTGCTCGACCCCGCCGACGACGCGTCGGTCGCCGACTACCAGACCGCGGCGCGCGCCGACCTCGACGCGATCTCGTCCCGTGGCGGGCGGCCGGTCGTGGTGGGGGGCTCGGGGCTCTACGTGCGTGCGCTGCTCGACGAGATGAACTTCCCCGGCACGGACCCGGACGTCCGCGCCCGCCTCGAGGAGCGCGCCGAGCGCGAGGGGACCAGGGCGCTGCACGCCGAGCTCGCCCGGCGCGACCCCGCGGCGGCCACGTCGATCGGTCCCGCGAACACCCGGCGCGTCGTCCGGGCGCTCGAGGTCATCGCGATCACGGGCGAACCCTTCACCGCGAACCTGCCGCGCCAGGAGTACGTGCGCCCGGCCGTGCAGATCGGCCTCGACTGCGACCGGGAGACGCTCGACGCGCGCGTCGCGGGCCGCGTCGAGCGGATGTGGGAGCACGGGCTCCTCGACGAGGTCCGCGCGCTCGCGCCGAGCCTCGGACGGACCGCGGCGCGAGCGGTCGGGTACGCCGAGGTCCTGGCGCACCTGCGCGGGGAGATCACGGCCGACGAGGCACGCGAGCAGATCACCGCCAACACGCGCCGCCTGGCCCGCAAGCAGATGGGCTGGTTCGGCCGCGACCCGCGCGTCCACTGGCTCGACGCACAGTCGCCGACGCTCCTGACCGACGCGCTCGAGATCGTCCGGGCGGCGGACGAGGGCACCCTGGACGCGCGCACCGACGACCGTCCGACGCGCCGTAGTCTGGGCTCATGAGCCAGCCGCCGCCCCGTCCCACGACCCGTTTCGCCAAGGGCCACGGGACCCGCAACGACTTCGTCCTCATCGCGGACCTCGAGGGAAGCCGTGACCTCGACGCCGAGCAGGTCCGGGCGCTCGCGGACCGCCGGTCCGGGATCGGCGGCGACGGCGTCATCCGGCTCGTGCCCACCGCCTACGTGCCCGAGTCCGCGCAGGTCCTCGCCGAGGACCCCGACGCGATCTGGTTCATGGACTACCGCAACGCGGACGGTTCGATCGCCGAGATGTGCGGCAACGGGGTGCGCGTCTTCGCGGCCTTCGCCGAGCGGCTCGGCCTCGTGGACCTCGACGCGACCGACGCCGCCCCCGGCGACGACGCGACGGAGGCCGCCGCTCCCCGCGTGCTCGCGGTGGGCACGCGCGCGGGCGTCAAGTACGTGCGCAAGGAGGCGAACGGCTGGTACGCCGTGGACATGGGCCCGTGGTTCCTGCCGGGCGGTCGCACGGCCCTCGACGAGGGCTTCGACGCCGCGGTCGCGATCTCGGGCTGGGAGGTCCCGCGCCCCGCGCTGAGCGTCGACCTGGGCAACCCCCACACGGTCCTCGCGCTGCCGCAGGAGGACGAGCTCGCGGCGGCCGACCTCACGCAGGCACCGGTCGTCTCGCCGCTGCCCCCGCACGGCACCAACGTCGAGCTGGTCGTCCCGCTCGGCGAGGAGGTCTCGGTCGACGGGACCGTCGTCGGACGCCTGCGGATGCGCGTGCACGAGCGCGGCGTGGGCGAGACCGAGTCCTGCGGCACGGGGGCCTGCGCCGCGGCGCTCGCGGTCCGTGCCTGGGGCGGCCCGGCCTCGCCCGACGTGTGGCTCGTCGACGTGCCGGGCGGCACGGTGCGCGTGACCGCCCTGGAGGGCGGCCGCGTCGAGCTCGCCGGACCCGCGGAGATCGTGTTCGGGGCGGAGATCGACCTGGCTGCCCTCACGCGCTGACCACGGCACCTCGGGCACCGTCACGTGGCCCGACGGTGTCGCGCACCGGCGCGCTCGGCGCGCGACGTCCGTGGTCGCCTCGCGCGAGGCGACGGGTCGGCGCGGCGGGCGCTCAGCCCGCGCGCGCGACCTCGAGCACGCGGAACCCCTTGGCGCTCGCGAGCTTGCTGACCGTCAGGTCGTCGTCGAGGTGCTCGTTCAGCCAGGCCATGAGCGAGTCCGCGCCCAGGTTGCGCTGCACCACGAGGTGGGCCTCGGTGCCGGGCTCCAGGCGCGGCAACCAGTGCAGCAGCATGTCGTGCAGCACGTCCTTGCCGACCCGGATGGGCGGGTTGGACCAGATCGCGGCGAACCGGACGTCGTCCGGGACGTCCTCGGGGCGCGCCGCGCGGACGTTCTCCAGCTCCAGTCGTGCGGCGTTGCGCCGCACCAGGTCGAGCGCGCGCTCGTTGACGTCCACGGCCCACACGGTCGCGCCGGGCGACCCGAGCGCCATGGTCAGGGCGACCGGACCCCAGCCGCAGCCGAGGTCCAGGAGGTGCGCGGCGCCGTCGGGCCCGGACGTCACGGGCGGGAGGGGCGGGACCGAGCGCAGGAGGACCTGCGTGCCGAGGTCCAGGCGACCGGGGGAGAAGATGCCCGACGCGACCTCGACCGTGACCTCGCGGCCCGCGAGCCGGACCGTGAGCTCCCGGCGCTCCTCGGCGGAGGCGGGCCGTGCCGTGAAGTAGTGGTCGGGGGAGGAGTCGGGCGTCGCGTCGGGGGTCAGGTCCGGAGGCAGATCGGGTGGCGTCACGAGGACCGATCCTATCGGCCGGTACCCCGCCCGCCGCGGTGGCCCGGGAGCGTGCGGACGGCCGGTCCACGCTGCGCCCTGGGATGAACCACGGCCCCGCGGGGCGAATTGGTTCGCGTCGGGACGATCCGGCATGCCACGCTTGTTGTACGACATGCCGACCGGAACCCCTCCGGCCCGGCACGACCGGCCAGGGTCGCACCGACCCGGCGCCCGGACCCTCTGCTGAAAGGCGGCCCATGACCCAGACCCCCGCGAACCCCACCCCTGAGACCGAACCGGAGACCGTGCGCCCCGAGCGCGACATCGCCGGTGACGTCGTGGCACGGGTGCTCGCACGGGCGGGTACCGCGCGCGCCGAGGGAGGCACCCAGCACTCGGTCCACGACGGCGACCAGCTCGAGCTGGCCGAGCGCACCGCGCTGCGACGGGTCGCGAACCTGTCGACCGAGCTCGAGGACGTCACCGAGGTCGAGTACCGGCAGCTGCGGCTCGAGAAGGTCGTGCTCGTCGGGCTGTACAGCGGCAGCGGTGACGCCGCGGCGGCCGAGGCCGAGGTCTCGCTGCGCGAGCTCGCGGCCCTCGCCGAGACGGCCGGCTCCCAGGTGCTCGACGGCGTGCTCCAGCGCCGCCAGAAGCCGGACCCCGGCACCTACCTCGGCTCGGGCAAGGCCGAGGAGCTCGCGTCCGTCGTGGCCGTGAGCGGTGCGGACACGGTCGTGATCGACGGCGAGCTCGCGCCCTCGCAGCGCCGCGCGCTCGAGGACATCGTCAAGGTCAAGGTCGTCGACCGGACCGCGCTGATCCTCGACATCTTCGCCCAGCACGCCAAGTCACGGGAGGGCAAGGCCCAGGTCGAGCTCGCCCAGCTCGAGTACCTCCTGCCGCGCCTGCGCGGCTGGGGCGAGTCGATGTCCCGGCAGGCCGGTGGACAGGTGGGTGGCGCAGGTGCCGGCATGGGCTCGCGCGGACCCGGTGAGACCAAGATCGAGCTCGACCGTCGCCGCATCCGCGACCGCATGACCAAGCTGCGCCGAGAGATCGCCGCGATGGCCCCGGGCCGCGAGACCAAGCGGTCCTCGCGCAAGCGGCACGCGATCCCGTCGGTCGCGATCGCGGGCTACACCAACGCGGGCAAGTCGAGCCTGCTCAACGCCCTCACGGGCGCGGGCGTGCTCGTCGAGAACGCGCTGTTCGCGACCCTGGACCCCACGGTCCGTCGCGCCCAGACCGAGGACGGGCGCGTCTACACGCTCGCCGACACGGTCGGGTTCGTGCGGTCCCTGCCGCACCAGCTCGTCGAGGCGTTCCGCTCGACGCTCGAGGAGGTCGGTCAGGCCGACCTGCTGCTCCACGTCGTCGACGCGTCGCACCCCGACCCCGAGGGGCAGATCGCGGCAGTGCGCCACGTGCTGGCCGACATCCCGGGCATCGACCAGGTGCTCGAGGTCGTCGTGCTCAACAAGGTCGACGTCGCCGACCCCGACGTCGTCGCACGCATCCGCGGGCGCGAGCGCCGCACGATCCTCGTCTCGGCGCACACCGGGCAGGGGATCGACGACCTGCTCCAGCTCATCGCCGACGAGCTGCCGCGCCCCGACGTCTCGATCGACGTCGTGGTGCCCTACCACCGTGGCGACCTGGTCAACCGGGTGCACCTCACGGGCGAGATCGACCTCGAGGAGCACGTCGAGACCGGCACGCGCCTGCTCGGGCGCGTCGACGAAGGTCTGGCGCTCGAGCTCAACGCGGTGGCGGTCCGGGCCTGAGGTCGCGTCCGGCGGACCGGGCACGCGCCCGGCCCGGCGGGACCACGGGGGCGCACCCGGCCGTGTCGGTGGCCCCACGTAGACTCTCGGGGTGCCCGAGGAGACCACCACCACCCTGACCACGGGCCCCGCGACCCCTGACGTCGAGGAGCTGCTCGACCTCGCCGTCGGCGCCCTGGGCGGCGGTCGTCGCGCCGGGCAGCACCAGATGGCCGTGAACGTCGCGCGGACGATCGACGGCTCGGGCGGACCCGACCACCTGCTCGTCCAGGCCGGGACGGGCACCGGCAAGTCGCTGGGATATCTCGTGCCCGCCGTGCGCCACGCGGTCTGCGAGGACGAACGCGTCATCGTCTCGACCGCGACCCTCGCCCTCCAGCGCCAGATCATCACGCGCGACCTGCCGCTCGTCGCGCAGGCCGTCGCGGACCGGTTGCCGCGCGAGCCGCGGATCGCGCTCCTCAAGGGCTGGCACAACTACCTGTGCCAGCACAAGATCGAGGGCGGCTACCCGGCCGACGAGCCCACGCTGTTCGACCTGCCCACGGGCGGCGAGCGCGCGGGCGTCGCGGAGCACCCCGCGCCGGGCGCGGCCTCCGGGGCGGCGGCGCTGGGCGAGCAGGTCGTGCGGTTGCGCGAGTGGGCCCAGGAGACCACGACCGGGGACCGGGACGACCTCGTGCCCGGCGTCTCGGACAAGGCGTGGCGCCAGGTCTCGGTCACGGCCCTCGAGTGCCTGGGTTCCAAGTGCCCGCTGATCGACGACTGCTTCCCCGACCAGGCGCGCACGAGCGCCCGCGAGGCCGACGTCGTCGTGACCAACCACGCGATGCTGGGCATCGCCGCGTCGGGGTCGCCCGGCGTGCTGCCCGAGCACGGTGTCGTGGTCGTCGACGAGGCGCACGAGCTCAGCGACCGCGTCACGGCCGCCGCGACCGCGGACCTCTCCGTGCCGATCATCGAGCACGCCGCGCGCCTCGCGCGCCGCCACGGAGGAGTCCAGACGACGGACCTCGACCTGGCGACCGGGGCGTTCGGGACCGTCGTCGCGTCGCTCCCCGCGGAGCGCTTCCCCGACGGCCTGCCCGACGACGCGCGCTCGACCGTCGCGGCCGTCCGTGACGCGGCCCGCACCGTGCTGAGCGCCCTCAAGCCCGACACCTCGGGCGGGCCGCAGGCGCAGCCCGACACCGGCATGAAGATGGCCCAGGCGACCATGCTGCAGGTCTTCGAGATCGCCGAGCGCATGGCCCAGGACCCGACCGGCCACGACGTCCTGTGGTGCTCGCGCGCGGGCGACGACGGTCGGTGGAGCGGGGACGGGGTGAGCAAGCTGCACGCCGCGCCCCTCGCGGTCGCCGGTCTCATCCGGACCCACCTCCTGACCGAGCGCACGGGCGTCTTCACGTCGGCCACGCTCGCGCTCGGCGGCACGTTCGACCCCGTGGCCCGGTCCCTCGGTCTCGACGACGACGGCGCCACCTGGACCGGCGTGGACGTCGGCAGCCCGTTCGACTACCCCCAGCAGGGCATCCTCTACATCGCCAAGCACCTGCCGCAGCCCGGCCGGGAGGCCGCCACGGACGGCCAGCTCGACGAGATCGCCGACCTCATCACCGCTGCCGGGGGCCGGACCCTCGGGCTCTTCTCCTCACGGCGGGCTGCGCTCGCCGTCGCCGAGGCCATGCGTGAGCGCCTCGACGTCCCGATCCTGTGCCAGGGGGAGGACCAGCTCCCGACGCTCGTCAAGGAGTTCGCCGCAGACCCGGCGACGTGCCTGTTCGGGACGCTCTCGCTCTGGCAGGGCGTCGACGTGCCCGGTCCGAGCTGCCAGCTCGTGCTCATCGACCGGATCCCCTTCCCGCGCCCGGACGACCCCGTGAAGTCGGCGCGCGCGCGGGCGGTCGAGGCCGCCGGGGGCAACGGCTTCATGCAGGTCTCGGCCAACCACGCCGCGCTCCTGCTCGCGCAGGGCGCAGGGCGGCTCATCCGGTCGACCGCGGACCGCGGGGTCGTCGCGGTCCTCGACCCGCGCCTGGCGACCGCGCGGTACGGTTCGTACCTCACGAAGTCGATGCCGGACTTCTGGACCACGACGGACCGACGTGTCGTCCTCTCTGCGCTCGAGCGCCTCTCCGCCCTAGGCTGAGACCTGGCAGTCCACACGACGGACGTCACGGTGCTCGTGCAGCACCCGGCGTCCGACGCACCACGTCCAGGAGGCACAGTGCCCGCCCGTACCACCAAGCTCGCGATCGTCGGCGCAGGTTCCGTCGGATCGACTCTCGCCTATGCGGCGCTCATGCGCGGAGCGGCTCACACCGTGAGCCTCCTCGACATCAACAGGACCAAGGTCGAGGCCGAGGTCCTCGACCTCCAGCACGGCATCCAGTTCATGCCCATGGCCAAGGTCGAAGGATCGGACGACGTCGCGGTGTGTGCCGACGCCGACGTCGTGGTGTTCACGGCCGGAGCCAAGCAGAAGCCCGGGCAGACGCGCCTGGACCTCGCCGAGGCCACGATCTCCCTCGTGCGCAAGATCCTGCCCGGGCTCGTCGAGGTGGCACCCAACGCCGTCTACATCATGGTGACCAACCCGGTCGACGTGGTGACGTACGCCGCGCTCAAGTACTCGGGACTGCCGCCGAACCAGCTCTTCGGCAGCGGCACGGTCCTGGACTCCTCGAGGCTGCGGTTCCTCGTGGCGCAGCACTGCGGGGTCGCGGTCCAGAACGTGCACGCCTACATCGCGGGCGAGCACGGGGACAGCGAGATCCCGCTCTGGAGCTCGGCGACCATCAGCGGGGTGCCGCTGCTCGAGTGGCAGGGGCTCAAGGGTCGAGGACCGCTCACGGCCGAGGTGCGCGCGGACATCGCGCACGAGGTCGTGCAGTCGGCCTACCGCATCATCGAGGGCAAGGGCGCGACGAACTACGCCGTCGCGCTCGCCGCGACCCGCATCATCGAGGCCGTCCTCGACGACGAGCACCGGGTCCTGCCGGTGTCCTCGCTCCTCGAGGACTTCCACGGGATCAGCGACGTCTGCCTCTCCGTCCCCTCGCTGCTCGAGCGGCGTGGCTGCGGCGAGCGGATCGAGGTCCCGCTGTCGGACCACGAGCTCGCGGGTCTGCGGGCGTCCGCGGACTCGGTGCGCGCCGTGGCCAAGAGCTTCGGCCTGTAGTCGTCGCCTCGGGGCCCGCGACGGGCGCCGGGCACGACGAAGGGGACGGCCCGCCGGGCCGTCCCCTTCGTCGTACTGAGCGCCGGTCCCCGAGGGGCGGGCGGGACGCTGTGCTCAGAGGCTGCGCAGCACCGAGACGACCCGGCCGAGGATCTGGGCGTCGTCCCCGGAGATGGGCTGGTACGCCGCGTTGTGCGGCATGAGCCACACGTGCTTGTCGATCCGCTTGAACGTCTTGACGGTGGCCTCGCCGTCGATCATCGCCGCGACGATCTCACCGTTCTCGGCGACGGGCTGGCGACGGACCACGACCCAGTCGCCGTCGCAGATCGCGGCGTCGATCATGGAGTCTCCGGCCACACGGAGCAGGAAGAGCTCGCCGTCACCGACGAGCTGGCGGGGGAGGGGGAACACGTCCTCGACCACCTGCTCGGCCAGGATGGGGCCACCGGCCGCGATGCGTCCCACGACGGGGACGTACGACGGGGTGGGACGCTCGGGTGAGTCCTCGGACGCATCGATGCCCTCGGCACGGCCGAACGCGCTGCCGGGGAGCGCCGAGATGGCCCGTGCGTCGTCGTTGTGGACGACCTCGATCGCCCGGGGGCGGTTGGGGTCCCTGCGCAGGTAGCCCTTGCGCTCGAGGGTCGTGAGCTGGTGCTTGACGCTCGAGGGGCTCGTCAGGCCGACGGCCTCGCCGATCTCGCGCATGCTCGGCGGGTAGCCCCGCTGGTCCACCGATGCACGGATCGTCTCGAGCACGAGGCGCTGGCGCGGCGTGAGGCCGTCGCCGCCCGTCGTGCCGTCGGGCAGCTCGTGCACCTTCGCGAGCCTGCCCGTGGTGTCGGCCACCCGTCCCGCCATCGTCGTCTCCGCCCTGCTCGGCCGTCTCGGTCCTGTCCCTGCGGAGCGGTGCCGCGAGGGGCACGGGCTCCTGAGCGTGGCCGGCTCTACCTCGTCGGCTCGTGGACGGCTTCACCCGGTCCTCGAGCGTCCGACATATCGGACGACCAGTACTCGAACAGCGTAGGTCACACGGCGACACGAATCAAACACATGTTCGAGCATGTCTCGACATCGCTGCCAGGTGGTGATAGAAATCGTACAGGTGTTCGACGAACAGGTGTTCGAACCGACCGGGGAAGGCGGTTCGAGCACCACGGGCGAAGGAGTGGGCATGAGTGCAGTCACTGCGATGGGCGCTGGCGACGGTGTGCGGTTCGAGCGGCGCACCGGTGCGCACGGCGAGGCGCCGCTGAGGCTCACGACGCGGGGCCGCGTCGTCCTCTCGCTGCTCGTCGCGGCGTTCCTCGCCCTCGGGGCGCTGTGGGGCGCTCGGGCGGTCGCCTCGGGCCCGGGCGAGCCGGTCGAGGTGCGTGTCCATGTCGTCGAGGCGGGCGAGACCCTCTGGCAGCACGCGTCGGCCCTGGCCTCGGGCGGTCGGGACGTCCGTGACGTGGTGGCGGACCTCGCCGAGCTGAACAACCTCTCCTCGACCGCGCTGCAGGCCGGCCAGCAGCTCCTGCTCCCGGTCGACCCGGACTTCGGGCGCTGACCGCGGGCGCGGGCCGGCGGCGGGTGGGTGTCGCGTGGTCCTGGTCGGGGCTCGCTCCGACGCGGCTCTCGCCCCCCAGGCAGGACTCCCGCTCACCGGGCTTGCGCGATCGCATTAGGTTCCCCTAAGTTAGTACTGCCTCACCAACCCGGCTGGGGGGTCGGTCGGTGAGGGGGAGGCGCGCCACGCGCGCCTCCGCAGTTGCGTCGACGTTCGCGAGGCGAGTCGCGGGCGTGAGATGGGGACGGGGGCGTCCCGACGGAGGTGGCCGATCATCGGCCACCTCCGTTCTCATGTGCACTGGTCTCTCCTGTGTGCTGATCGCGTGCAGAGGCGTGTCGTGACCTGCTCCTGTGGCGGGGCGCCTTGCGTCCCGTCGACGTCGAGACATAGGTTCGGGACGCACCGTCCGCGGCGATCGCCCCGGAGCACCCGCGCAGACCCCAGGAGTACCGCCTCATGCACTGTCCGTTCTGCCGGCACGCGGACTCCCGGGTCGTCGACTCGAGGACCTCCGACGACGGGGCCTCCATCCGCCGTCGTCGACAGTGCCCGGCGTGCAACCGCCGCTTCACCACCATCGAGACCGCGAGCCTGTCGGTCGTCAAGCGCTCGGGCGTGACCGAGCCGTTCAGCCGGGAGAAGATCGTGACCGGGGTGCGCAAGGCGTGCCAGGGACGTCCCGTCAACGAGGACGACCTCGCCGTGCTCGCGCAGAAGGTCGAGGAGTCGCTCCGGGCCGGTGGCAGCGCAGAGCTGGACGCGTACGAGATCGGGTTGGCGATCCTCGGGCCCCTGCGCGAGCTCGACGAGGTCGCCTACCTGCGCTTCGCGAGCGTCTACCAGGCGTTCGACTCGCTCGAGGACTTCGAGTCGGCGATCAACTCGCTCCGTGCCGAGCGCGAGGAGCGCGAGGCCGCGTTCGGCGAGGGCGCGGCCGCTGCTGGCACGGCGGACACCGACCCCACCACCGAGGTGGTGCCGGACCGCGCCTGAGCCGAGGGAACCGGGCGGACGCAGAGCCCCCGGTACCGGGGGCGGCCGACGGGGCTAGAGATCGCTCGAACGGGCCGCCCAGATGTTGATGCCCGCGTCCAGCGGACGACGGGTCCCGTCGGGCGCGACCTCGGTCGTCACGGCGTCGATCGCCGCGAGCTCGTCGGTCGTGAACGGCGGTGCCTCGAGGGCCGTGAGACTCTCGTCGACCTGGGCCGTGGTCCGCGCGCCCGTGAGCACGGACGTCACACGCCGGTCGCGCAGCGTCCACGCGATCGCCGTGCGCGCGAGGGGCTCGCCGCGACCCGTCGCCACGTCACGCAGCGCCCTGATCCTGGCCAGGTTCGCGGGGGCGAGGTGCTCGGGCCGCAGCGAGACCGCTCGTGCCGCACGGGAGTCGGACGGCACGCCGTCGAGGTACTTGTCGGAGAGCATCCCTTGGGCCAGGGGCGAGAACACGATGAGGCCGGTCCCCGAGTCGCCGGCGACGTCGAGCAGGCTGCGCCCGTCGGTCCCCGGGGCCTCGATCCACCGGTTCAGCATCGAGTACGACGGCTGGTGCAGGACCAGGGGCAGGCCGAGGTCGGCGGCGATCGCGAGCGCCTCGGTCGTCCGCCCGGCCGAGTAGGA
Source organism: Oerskovia jenensis (assembly GCF_016907235.1). NCBI lineage: Bacteria > Bacillati > Actinomycetota > Actinomycetes > Micrococcales > Cellulomonadaceae > Oerskovia > Oerskovia jenensis. Next base: position 738,144 of record NZ_JAFBBO010000001.1, on the reverse strand, counting down.
CGAGATCGCGGCGTAGGTGGCGCGGCCCGAGGAGACGGCCGTGGCGAGCGCACCGATCGTCTCCTCGAGCGGGGTCGTCGGGTCGAACCGGTGGGAGTAGAAGACGTCGACGTGGTCGGTGCCGAGGCGGCGCAACGACGCGTCGAGGGACGAGAGCAGGTACTTGCGCGAGCCGCCCTCGCCGTAGGGCCCCGGGCCCATGCGGTAGCCCGCCTTGGTCGAGATCAGGAGCTCGTCGCGGCGGCCTCGGAGGTCACCGGCCAGGAGACGGCCGAAGGCGGCCTCGGCCGACCCGGGTGGCGGACCGTAGTTGTTCGCGAGGTCGAAGTGCACGATCCCACGGTCGAACGCGTGCAGGACGAGCTCGCGCTGAGCCGCGAACGGCGTCGACTCCCCGAAGTTCTGCCAGAGGCCGAGCGAGAGGCGGGGCAGCGAGAGGCCGGCGCGCCCGACGCGGGCGAAGGGCATCCCGGTGCCCGCCTCCGGTGTTTTGTGCGACATGTCTCGACCGTACCGGGTCGTATTCACTGGCGTTACCTCGCCGGGTGCGACAGGCTGGGGCACGGGAGCGCCCGACGGCGCACCTGATCCACCGAGAGAAGGAGGCTCGCCGATGACGACGTCGAAGGACGAGACACCCGCGACCACGCCGGCCGAGGACGCCAAGGCGAAGTTCCGCGAGGCGCTTGACCGCAAGAACGCCGCCAGCCACCGCACCGCGGACGGCGGCTCGAACACGGGCTCCGTCCACGGGTCGGAGACCGTCGGACCTGTGCAGCGGACGTTCCGCCGCAAGTCCGGCTGATCGTCGGCAGGGCCACGGCCCCGCACCGCAGAGCACGAGGAAGGGGACCGGCCCGACGGGCTGGTCCCCTTCCTCGTGCTCCGACGGGAGCCGTCAGGACAGGACGCGCAGCTTGACGGTCGCGTCCATCGCCAGGAGCTCCTCGATGGCTGCGGGCAGGAGCTCGGCACCGACGTCGGTCACCACGTAGCCGAGCTCGCCACGCGTCGCGAGCATCTGGCCCTCGATGTTCGTGCCGTGCTCGGCGAGGACCGCGTTCACGGCCGCGAGCACGCCCGGGGTGTTGCGGTGCAGGTGGGCGATCCGGCTCACGCCCGTGCTCTGCTCGAGCGCGAGGTTCGGCATGTTGACGCTCAGGGTCGTCGAACCGGTGGCGAGGTAGTCCCGGAGCTTGCCCGCGACGAACTGGCCGATCGACTCCTGGGCCTCCTCGGTGGAGCCGCCGATGTGCGGGGTGAGGATGACGTTCGGCAGGCCGCGCAGCTCCGAGTCGAAGTGGTCACCGCGCTTCTTGGGCTCCTCGGGGAACACGTCGATGGCCGCACCCGACAGGTGCCCGGAGAGGATCGCCTCGCGCAGGGCGCCGGTGTCCACGACGAAGCCGCGCGACAGGTTGAGCAGGATCGCCCCCTGGCGCATGCGCGAGATCTGCTTCTCGCCGAACAGGCCGGCGTTGCCGCCGCGACCGTCCACGTGGAGCGTGACGACGTCCGCCGTCTCGAGGAGCTCGTCGAGGCTGTCCATGCGTCGCGCGTTGCCCAGGGCGAGCTTCTCGGCGGTGTCGTAGAAGACGACCGACATGCCCAGGGCCTCGGCGACGACCGAGAGCTGCGTGCCGATGTTGCCGTAGCCGATGATGCCGAGCGTGCGACCGCGGACCTCGTGGGCACCCTCGGCGGACTTGTCCCAGACACCCTCGTGCAGTGCACGGTCGCGCTCGGTCAGGCGGCGCGTCAGCGCGATGATCTCGGCGAGCGCGATCTCGACGACCGAGCGCGTGTTGGAGAACGGGGCGTTGAAGGTCGCGACACCGTGGGACGCCGCGGCCTTGAGGTCGATCTGGTTGGTCCCGATGCAGAACGCGCCGATCGCGATCAGGTCCGGGGCGGACTCGAGCACGCGGGCGGTCACGTTGGTCTTGGAGCGGATGCCGAGGATGTTCACACCCTCGAGCGCCTCGATCAGCTCGGACTCGTCCATGGCCCCGGTGCGCACGGTCACGTCGATACCGGCGGACTCGAGGATCGAGGTGGCGAGGGGGTGCAGGTTTTCAAGGAGGAGGGCACGTAGCACGTGTCTATGGTGCGCCGAGTTGCTGCGAGCACCAAACGAGTCTTGTCCCTCGGACGACGCGATCTCCTCCGGTCAGTCGGTGAAGCCTCGGGGGAGGGGGCGGGCGTGCACGACGACGAGCCGTTGCGTCGGGCGGGTCATGGCGACGTAGAGCTCGGAGGCTCCCGACGTGCCGGCAAGGATCTCCGCGGGCTCCAGGAGGACGACCGCGTCGAACTCGAGGCCCTTGGCCTGCGTCGGGCTCAGGACCGTGAGCGCGGCACCCAGGGCACCCTCGACCTCTGCCGCGGGCCCCGTCAGCAACGGGGCGACGGCGTGGTCGCGGGTCAGGCGGTCGCGCACGCCCACGACGTGGTCGGCAGGTGCGACGACCGCCACCCGGCCCGCGCCGTCGGGTCCCACGAACTCCGCGAGGGCCGACCGGACGCGGACCGACACCTCGTCCAGAAGGTCCTCGCCCGTCGCGACCGGTGCCAGGACGAGTGCTCCCGGGATGTCGCGCGCCGAGGTGAGCGACGACGTCGGGAGCCGATGGGCCGCAGCGAACCGCTGGGCGGTGTCCGCGATCTGCGTGGGCGTGCGGTAGTTGACCGTGAGGGTCGCGAGGCGCCACGAGCCGCGCAGCAGCGGATCGAGCATGCTCGCCCACGACCGGGCTCCCGCGAGCGAGGACGTCTGGGCGACGTCGCCGACGATAGTCATGGACCGCGTGGGGCAGCGTCGCACCAGGGCCCGCCATGCCATCGCGGACAGCTCCTGCGCCTCGTCGACCACGACGTGCGCGTAGGTCCACGTACGATCCTGGGCCGCGCGCTCGGCCGTGGTCAGCCGGGACCCGCCGCCGGCGAACCGGTCGGCGAGGATCTCCGCGCCGACGATCCCGCCGCCGGCACCGGACGACTCGAGGACCTGGCGTGCGTAGTCGAGGCTGGCCGCCCGCTCGGCAACCTCGGCCTTGGCCTGGGCGCGGGCGGCCTGGTCGTCCTCGCCCAGGAGCTCGGCGGCCTCGTCGAGGAGGGGAACGTCCGCGGGGGTCCACGGGGCGCCCTTGGGGCGCACCAGCGCCGCACGGTCCGCACGCGACATGTCGGGCGCGGCCTCGGCGAGGCGGTGCGGCTTGACGAACAGGTCCTCGATGAGGCGCTCGGGGGTCAGGGGCATCCACGCCAGGTTGAGCGCGATCCTGATCTCGCGCTGTCGCCGCAGGTCGTCGACCACCTCGGCCCGCTCCTCGGGCGCGACCGGCCCGCCGAGCTCGGCCAGGTACTGGTCCGCGAGCCGACCCAGCATCTCGCGCACGAACGGGACGCGCGCGAGGTTGTGCGGCTTGTGCGTGCGGTGCGCCTTGGCGATCGCGTCGCGCACGTCGGAGCGGCGGATCACGAGGTCGTGCCCGTCGATGCGCAGGTGCTGGTCCGCGGCAGGCACGCGCTGGCGCGCGCGGACCGCGCGCTGCACGACCTTGGCCCACGACGCGCGCCCCTTGATCCGGGCGACCTCGGGGGCCTCCTCGCCGTCGGCGACGAGGCCCGGGAGGAGCTCGGAGATGGTCGTGCTCACGACACCGGTCTCACCGAGCGAGGGCAGGACCTGGTCGATGTAGTGCAGGAAGGACAGGCTCGGTCCGACGAGCAGCACGCCCGAGCGTTCGAGCAGTCGCCGGTGCGCGTACAGCAGGTAGGCGGCGCGGTGCAGCGCCACGGCCGTCTTGCCCGTCCCGGGCCCACCCTGGACCACGAGCGCCCCGGCGAGCTCGGAGCGGATGATCGCGTCCTGCTCGGCCTGGATCGTGGCGACGATGTCGCCCATGCGGCTCGTGCGCCCGGCGGCCATCGCCGCGAGCAGCGCACCCTCTCCCGAGAGGTTCGAGTCGGCCGCGGCGCCCGAGGAGAGGTCGAGGACCTCGTCCTCGACGCCCGTGACCGCGCGGCCCCTGGTCACGAGGTGGCGACGGCGACGGACCCCGTCGGGGTGTGCCGCGGTCGCGCGGTAGAACGACTGCGCGGCGGGTGCGCGCCAGTCGGTGAGGATCGACGTGTGCTCCTCGTCGGACAGACCGATGCGCCCGACGTACCGGGTCGCGCCGTCGTCCAGGTCGAGCCGACCGAACGCGAGCCGGTCCTCGACCGCCTCGAGCTGGGCGAGCCGGTCCTCGTAGAGGGTCGCGAAGGCGTCGCGCTCGCTGCGGTTCTGCGGAGACCCCGAGGGTCCCGACCTGCGCACGCCCGCGAGCCGCGAACGGGTCGAGGCGCGCAGCTCGTCGAGACGGGCGTAGAGCGAGTCGACGACGACCTGTTCCCTGCCGATCTCGTGCCGGCGGTCCGTCGTCGGGGCGTCCCGCTCCGGCCGGACCTGCTCACCGGTGGTCGGTGCCCCGCTCGTCCGGTCGCTCGTCTCGCGCACGCTGTTCCGTCCTGTCGTCTGGTCCTTCGCGGTCCGCTCGCACACCCCCGCGACGCAGCCGTCCATTATTGCTGATCCCGCACGGACCGAGCGCCATCGGCCTCGTGGGTGGACACGCTCCCTCCGCGTCGCCCGGACCGGGGCGGCGCGGACGGCGCTCCCCAGCACGAGGCGCCCGCGTCCTCTACGATCGGGAACCATGGCGACTGTCGGAGGCGCGCGTCGTGGTGACTGATCCCTTGTCGCCCCGGCCGGAAGATGGGGCTCCGGGGGTGCTGTCCCCGGAGGACCTCCTGCGTGTCCTGCTCGTCGAGGACGACGACGGGGACGCGATCCTCGTCGAGGAGCTCCTCGACGACGCGCGGGTCAAGGTCGAGCTGCACCGGGCGAGGAGCCTCGACGTGGCCCTCGAGATGCTGCGGCTGCACGACGTGCACTGCGTCCTGCTCGACCTCGGTCTCCCGGACGCGGTGGGACTGTCCGCCGTCGAGCGGCTCCAGTCCCGCCCGGACCCGCCCGCGCTCGTCGTGCTCACCGGACACACCGGGATCGACCTCGGGGTCCAGGCCGTCGCGGCGGGCGCCGACGACTACCTGGTCAAGGGGGCGCCGACGACTACCTGGTCAAGGGCGAGGTCGACGGCGATCTGCTGGGGCGTTCTGTCCGCTACTCCGTCCAGCGCCGTCGCTCCAAGGAGCAGCAGCGAGCCCTCTACCGCAGCGAGGTGCGCGCCGCCGAGACCGCCCGCCTCGAGCGCGCCCTGCTGCCCAAGCCGCTCGTGACCGACGAGACGATCGCCGTGATGGTGGGCTACATCCCTGGGGGCAACGGGCTCCTGGGCGGAGACTTCTACGACGCCGTCGAGCGTCCCGACGGGAGCGTCCTGTGCCTGATCGGTGACGTCGCGGGTCACGGGCCGGACGAGGCCGCCCTCGGCGCGACCCTGCGCACCGCGTGGCGCACCCTCGTCCTGTCGGACGTCGACCCCGCCGAGATCCTCCCTCTCGTCGAACGCGTCCTGGTCCCCGAGCGTGCCCGGCCCGAGGTCTTCGTGACCCTCTGCCAGGTCGTGATCTCGCCGGACCGGGCGGCCGTGGACCTCTTCCTCGCGGGACACATGTCGCCGCTGCTCCTGCAGGACTCGTGCACCGAGCTCCCGACGACCTCGCGCGGCCGGGCGCTGGGCATCCCCGTCACGGGCGGGTGGCGTGCCGAACGCGTGGCGCTCGACGCCCCCTGGGCGCTCATGCTCTACACCGACGGTCTGATCGAGGCGACGCTCGCCGAGGACACCCGGTCCGCCGCGGGCACCGACGCACCCGTCCCCGCGGGGACGCCCGGTCGGCGAGAACGCCTCGGCGTCCGAGGACTCGTCGCGGCCGTCGACACCGAGCTCGCGCACGGCGGGGAGGGGCTCGTCGAGCGGCTCTTCCGTCGGGTGCGCGCCCTGCACGGCGGGCCTCTGGCGGACGACGCGGCGGTGCTCGTGATCGGGTGGGGCGGCCCGGACCAGGACGCCCGCGGCGAACGCACCGCGACGCTCGCGGACTCCGACGAGTGGTCGCAGTGACGGGGCTCTCCTCGGCCGCTCCGGGTGGCGTGCCCGAGCCCGCGCCCGACGACGATCCCTCGGCGGGCGGCGACCCGGTCCCCGACGAGCCCTCGGGGGGCGGCGACCCCGGGGCGGGCGACGGGGCACCTTCCACCGAACCTCCCTCGGGTCCTTCGCTGCGGCGCCGGCTCGGCGGGCTCCTGGTGCTCGCCGCCGCGATCCTCCTCGTCGTGGTCTGCGTCTCCGTCGTGGCGCTCGTGAACGTGGTGCGCTTCCAGGACGAGGTCACCAACCCGTACTTCACCGCCGTCACGCAGGCCGACAGCGCGTACGTGACCCTGGTCGACGCCGAGTCCTCGGTCCGTGGCTATCTGGCGACGGGCAGCGCCCTGAGCCTCGAGGCGTTCGAGCGTTCGCTCGCGACCGAGGAGGGCGGTGCGATCCACGACGAACCCACGTCCGAGCGCATCGTCCGGTCGCCGCAGGTGGCGACGGCGCTCGACCACGCGACGCGGGCCGTCCAGAAGTGGTCGACCGAGTTCGCGCGCCCCGCGGTCGAGAAGGTGCGCCAGGACGGTCCGGACGCCGTGACGACCGACGAACGGCTCGAGGGCGCCCGACTCTTCGAGGACGCCCGCACCGCGACGGGGGACTACATCGCGGTGCTGCGCGAGGTCCGGGAGGAGAAGGTCCGTTCGCTCGAGCTCTGGACACAGGTGCTGTTCGGGTCGGTCGTGGTGCTCGTCGTCGCCGCGATCCTCGTCGGAGGGTTCCTCTGGAGCGTGCTCAAGCGCTGGATCACGGACCCCGTGACCACGCTCGCCCACCAGGTCCGGGTCGTCAGCGACGGGAACCTCCGTCAGCCCGTGGCCGTCCAGGCGCCGGGAGAGATCGGGGCGCTCGCGGTCGACGTCGAGCACATGCGCCGAGAGCTCGTGAGCCAGGTCGCCGAGATCCGCACGTCGCACGAGGAGGTCGAGCACTCGCACGAGCTCCTCGCTGCCCAGGCGCAGGAGCTGGCCCGTTCGAACCGTGACCTCGAGCAGTTCGCCTACGTGGCCTCGCACGACCTGCAGGAGCCGTTGCGCAAGGTCGCGTCGTTCACCCAGCTCCTGCAGAAGCGCTACGGGGGCCAGCTCGACGACCGTGCCGACCAGTACATCGAGTTCGCCGTCGACGGCGCCAAGCGCATGCAGCGGCTCATCCAGGACCTGCTGGGCTTCTCGCGGGTGGGGCGGACGGGGACCGAGAGGGTGCCCGTGGACCTCGAGAAGTCCTTCGCGGTGGTGCTCTCCGACCTCGAGGAGAAGATCACGTCGACGGGCGCACGGGTGACCCATGACCCGTTGCCCACGGTGCGCGGGGAGAAGGCGCTGCTCGAACAGCTCTTCGTCAACCTCGTGGGGAACGCGATCAAGTTCCGCGACCCGGAGCGGACGCCCGAGGTGCGGGTCACGGTCCGGGCGCTGAGCACCGAGTGGGAGTTCGCGGTCTGCGACAACGGGATCGGCATCGACGCGCAGTACGCGGAACGGGTCTTCGTGATCTTCCAGCGGCTGCACCCCAAGGACGTCTACGAGGGGACCGGGATCGGGCTCGCGCTGTGCAAGCGGATCGTCGAGTACCACGGGGGCAGGATCTGGATCGAGCAGACCCCGGGGGGTGGCACGACGGTCCGGTTCACGATCGCGCACCGGTACGACCCGGTCGGGAGCGCGCCGTCCGCCCCGTCGGCAGCATGAGGCCCGGCGCGGCGCGGGAGGTCGCGCCCGGACGCCCCTCGTCGACTAGGCTCACGGCGTGGCTCCGGAGGACCGGGGCCGGACCACGAGGAACGGCACGGTGGACGAGATGAGCAACGGGCACAAGGTGATCGACGTCCTGCTGGTCGAGGACGACCCCGGTGACGTGCTGATGACGCGTGAGGCCTTCGAGGACCACAAGGTCACCAACCGCCTCTCGGTGGTCAGCGACGGCGTGAGCGCGATGGCCTTCCTGCGCAAGGAGGGCGAGTACGCCGACGCCCCGACGCCCGACCTGATCCTGCTCGACCTGAACCTGCCGCGCATGGACGGTCGCGAGGTGCTCGGTGAGCTCAAGTCCGACCCGGCCCTGCGCCAGATCCCCGTGGTCGTGCTGACGACGTCGGAGGCCGAGGAGGACGTCGTGCGGTCGTACTCCCTGCACGCCAACGCCTACGTGACCAAGCCGGTCGACTTCGACCGGTTCATCGACGTCGTGCGTCAGATCGACGACTTCTTCGTCACGGTGGTCCGCCTGCCCGCTCGCTGAGCGCGTCCCGCGACCGCGCGGCGGTCGGCTCGACCCGTCCGGCGGGAAGCATCGGGCACCGGTCGGTGTTGTCGTGAGCGAACTGCCCGAGAACCGTGCCGGCACCGCCCGGCCGACGACCTGGGCGGGCGAGGACGACGACGGAGGAGCATCTGGTGTTGGACCCACGAGAGATCTACGAGGTGGACGAGGCCGCGGTGGCGCGCGTCCTGCCCGCGGCGACGGGGACGCAGGAAGAGGCCGCGGTCCGTGCGACGGGCCCGGTCATGCTGCACTCGGTGCGCGGTTTCGTGGACGCGGGGACGGCCGGCGAGCTCGCGGTCGAGCACCTGCTCGAGGAGTTCGAGGTCACGCGGCTGGTCACGTTCGACGTGGACCAGCTCCTGGACTACCGCTCGAAGCGGGTCACCATGGTGTTCGACGCGGACCGGTGGGCGTCGTACGACGAGCCGTTCCTCGCGATCGACCACCTGCGCGACGCGGAGGGCACGGGGTTCCTGCTCCTGCACGGGATGGAGCCGGACCTGCAGTGGGAGCGCGTGGTCGCGGCGCTGCGCGAGCTCGTGAGCCGTTTCGACGTGTCGCTCGTCGTCGGGTTCCACGGCATCCCCATGGGCATCCCGCACACGCGCCCGCTGTCGGTGACGGCGCACGCGACACGGCGCGAGCTGATCGAGGACCACACGTCGTGGTTCGGCACGGTCAAGGTCCCGGGCTCGCTGGCCTCGTTGCTCGAGCTGCGCCTGGGCGAGTCGGGGCACGACGCGATGGGCTTCACGGTGCACGTACCGCACTACCTGGCGCAGTCGCCGTTCCCGCCCGCGGCCGTGGTGGCGCTCGAGAACGTCCAACGTTCGACGGGCCTGGACCTGCGGGTCGGCGCGCTCACCGCGGGGGCTCAGGAGGCCGTGGCCGAGGTCGAGCGTCAGATGGCCGAGTCGGAGGAGGTCACGGCGGTCGTGCGCGCGCTCGAGGAGCAGTACGACGCGTTCGCGCGCTCGGTGGGTCGCACGAGCCTGCTCGCGGAGTCGGCCCCCATACCGACTGCTGACGAGCTCGGGGCCGAGTTCGAACGCTTCCTTGCCCAGCAGACGGGGGAGTGACGGCCGCTCGCGGAGGTTGTGCGGAGGTTGTGCGGACGAATCACGGTATTTCCTCGGCGCTTGACGTGGCGAACTTCACCTTCACCGTGCAAAACTAAGTCTCGTTGCAGTGACGTGCTCGAGACATGCCTTCGCGTGAACCGGTATCGACACAGCAGGGTCCCGGTCCGCCGGGGTCGTGCCAGTCCAGCCGGCGGTCGCCACGACCGGACCTCGCGGAGCGTGTCGCGGGTCCGCGTGGCTGCGGCTCGATGAACGGGCGAAGGGCCCGTTCGCGGATGTCCCCGCATGGACAGAAGGTACGAGGAACAGCATGGCGCAGGGTTCTGTGAAGTGGTTCAACGCTGAGAAGGGCTACGGGTTCATCGCCCAGGACGGCGGCGGCGCCGACGTCTTCGTCCACTACTCCGCGATCGAGGCCCAGGGCTACCGGTCGCTCGAAGAGGCTCAGCGGGTCGAGTTCGAGATCACCCAGGGGCCCAAGGGCCCGCAGGCGGAGAACGTCCACCCGATCTGATCTCCCTGATCGTGTGCCGGCCCTCGCGGGTCGGCGTCGGAGGCCGCACCCCGTCCGGGGTGCGGCCTCCGTGCTGCTCAGCCCTCGGGCTGCCCGACGGCGCGGCGTCCGTCCGCCGCGGACGCGCCCGGGTGCGTGGCGCCGTCGGGAGGGAGCGGGGCCGCCGGGTCCCCGGGCGAGGCAGGAGCGGGCGGGTCCTCGAGCGGCACCGCGGTGCCGGCGAACCGGCGGGCCTCCTCGCCCGTGAGCAGCGTGGCCGGGACGGGCAGGCTGCGCAGCGTGCGAGCGAGCGTCGCGTCACGCAGGTCGAGCCCTGCGTGGGTGGAGCCCCCGCCCGGGCCGTGCGAGGTGGAGGGCGAGCTGCGGACCGCGACCAGGACCAGGTTCCCGTAGCGGCGCCCCTTGAGCTGCCCGGGTTCGGCGATCAGGCCCACGTCGTCCCAGACGCCCCGCTCGGCGCGGCCGTCCGAGGTGAGGGCCGAGACGGCGGTGGCGAGCTCGGCGCGCACGAGGGCGAGCGGCGGGCGGTCCGCGCAGTTCGCGAGATAGACGCCGCCGGGGCGCAGCACGCGCAGGACGTCGCGCACGAAGCCTGCCGTGGTGACGTGCTCGGGCGTGGTGTCGCCCGCGAAGACGTCCCGCACGACGACGTCGGCGCTCGCGTCGGGCAGGGTGGCCAGCTCGGTCCGTGCGTCCCCCGCGCGAAGGCGCAGTCGCGGGGCCCGGGGGAGCGCGAACCACTCGCGGACCCGCGCGACGAGGTCGGCGTCCAGGTCGACCGCGATCTGCCGGGAGTCCGGTCGCTCGTGCTCGACGTACCGGGCGAGCGTGCACCCCGCGGCGCCCAGGTGCACGACCCGCAGCGGCCCCGTGGGGAGCACGGCCAGGACGGCCGCCATCTGCTGCATGTACTCGAACGTGAGCAGGCCGGGGTCCGCGAGGTCCAGGTGCGAGCTCGGCACGCCGTTGACGAGGAGGGTGACCCCGGTGCTGCCGTCGGGGTCCGGCACCAACCGGGCCGTGCCCGTCGAGGTGCGGACCTCCTCGGTGGGCAGGTCACGGGCGGACTCCGCGCCCTGGTGCCGGGCACCGGCACGGCTGCGCCGCGACGGCGGGGCGGTCTCTGTGGGTGGGGAGGTGGATGCTGAGGAACGACGGGACGAACGCCCGGTGGTCTTGCGGCCCATGAGGCAACCGTAGGGGGTGTGCGGGCGCGAGGGGACTTCCCTCGTCGCTCGACCGTCCGGACGGCCGCCCCGGCGGATTGACAGATTCGAACAGGTGTTCGATAGTTGGCATGGAGGTGTTCCGATGACCACACAGCACAGGGCGCTCCCGGGCGCGAGGGGCGTCACGCCGCCCGAGGTCGCGCGCCTCCTGGCCCGTGCCGACGCAGAGCTCGTCGCCGCCGGGCTCACCGCCGACCCGGCCGAGCGGTTCGTCCACTCGCACCTCGGCGCGCTGCGCTCCGCAGCCGCCGTCGTCGCCCTCCGGGGCAGGCCGTCCTCCCGTTCGCGCGCCCGGTCGGTCTGGGACATGCTCGCGCTCGTCGAGCCCGGGCTGTCGGCCTGGTCGGTCTACTTCGCGGGCGGGGCGCGCATCCGGGCGGCCGTCGACGCGGGGCGTTTCGACGCGGTCGAGGCGCGGCAGGCCGACGAGATCATGGCCTGCGCCGAGGACTTCCGCGACGAGGTCGCGATGCTCGTCGACCCGGACGTGGGGTTCGTCCGCCATCCGTCCCTGCGGGTCGTGGCCTCGTGACCTCGTTCCTGGTCGGTGGGCGATGAGCCGCGGCCCGCGGGCCCCCCAGGCTCGTCGGGACTGGGGCGACGACGAGACGGGCTGCTCCATCCTGCACGTCGACATGGACGCCTTCTTCGCCTCGGTCGAGCTGACGCGCAGACCGGAGCTCGTCGGTCGTCCGGTGATCGTCGGCGGGGCAGAGCGCAGCGTCGTCCTGGCGGCCACCTACGAGGCGCGTGCCTTCGGGGTCCACTCGGCCATGCCCATGGCGCTCGCCCGCAGGCTCTGCCCCCAGGCCGTCGTCGTGCCACCCGACCACCGTGCGTACCAGGACGCCTCGCGAGCGGTCATGGAGATCGTCCACGAGATCACGGCGCTCGTCGAGCAGATCAGCATCGACGAGGCGTTCCTCGACGTGAGCGGTGCCAGGCGCCGGCTCGGGGCGCCCACTCGTATCGGCCGGGAGCTGCGGGAACGGGTACGGCGAGAGGTCGGCATCACGTGCTCGGTGGGGATCGCCACGACCAAGTTCGTCGCCAAGCTCGCGTCGACGCACGCCAAGCCGGACGGCCTGCTCCTGGTCCCGGCCGGCTCGACCGTCCGCTTCTTGCGCACGCTGCCCGTGGGTGCGCTGTGGGGGGTCGGGGAGCGCACCGAGAAGACGCTCGCCGGGTGGGGCATCACGACCGTCGCGGAGCTCGCCGACACCGACGTCGCGACGCTGCAGGCCGCGGTGGGGAAGGCGGCCGGGGCTCATCTGCACGACCTCGCCTGGGGCAGGGACCCCCGCCCCGTCGATCCCGGGCGTGCCGAGCAGAGCATCGGCGCCGAGACGACCTTCGCGCAGGACCTCTACGACTTCGCGGTCATCGGGTCAGCCCTGCTGGGGCTCGCGGACCGGTGCGCGACGCGTCTGCGCAGCCAGGGGTTCGTCGCGCGGACGGTCTCGGTGAAGGTCAGGACCGCGGACTTCCGGACCCTGACCCGTTCGCGGACGCTCTCCTCGCCGACCGACGTGGCCCAGGAGATCCATGCCGTGGCACTCGAGCTCGCCCGAGGCGTGGACCGGCGCGGTCTGCCCGTGCGTCTGGTGGGGGTGCGTGCGGAGAACCTGGAACGCCGAGGAGCCTCGGTCGAGCAGCCGACGCTCGAGGAGTCGGTGCAGGAAGGGTCCGGTGCCCAGCGTGAGGCCGAGCGGGCGCTCGACCTGATCCGGGACCGTTTTGGGGTGAATTCGATCGGCCCGGCGTCCACCCGTCGGCGCTCGACTACCACCCGGGCGGATGTAGAACTATCCTGAGGGAGACACATATCAACCGCTGAGAACCGGGGGTGCCCATGCCTCTGTCAGAGTACGAGCAGCGCGTACTGGAACAGATGGAAAGAGCGCTGACCTCGGATGATCCGCGGTTGGCGACGACGCTTCAGTCGAGCCCCCGCAAGTCGGGTCTGCGCTACGTTGCCGCAGGCATCGGCGTGGTCGGGGGGCTGTTGCTCCTGGTCTTCGGCGCGGCGTCCGCCTCGCCCGTGCTGGGAGTCGTCGGCTTCGTCGTGATGTTCGCCGGCGTGGCGTTCGCCTTCTCCGCGCCCCGCAAGTCGACGACCGGACCGGTCGGGGTCGTGGACGAGCACGGCAAGGTCACGCCCCCCAAGGCCTCGGCGAAGCGAGGCTCGTCCGGTCAGGGATTCCTCAACCGACTGGAAGAGCGTTGGGACCGTCGACGTGAGCAGGGCGGTCGCTGAGCCCGTCGCGGACTCCGGCAACCACCTTGTCGCGCATCGCGGCCAGGTCGCTCGGCGGCGGAGGGGACCAGGTGCGTGCATAGCGCTCCGACTCCACCTCCGCGGCCAGGGCCACGAGGGTGTCGATCGTCGCGTCCGGTAGGTGGCGACCGGTCTTCTGTGCGAACTGACTCGCCACGACCGACGGGACCTTGCGGAGCGTCACCGACTCCTGCCAGCTGATGCCCAGGTCCTCGAGCTGCCGGACGAGGTCGGCCCACGTGGACTCGACGTCGGGCTCGGGGGTCAGCGTTCCCCGGCGGCGCACCGCCACCCACCCCACCACGGCCAGGACGAGCACGACGACCAGGGTGATGACGCCCGCGCCCCACCCGCGACCGGTGGCTGCCTCGTCGGCAGCCCCGCCGCCGCCCGCCCCCGGCGCCGGAGCCGTGGTCTGGTCGGTCCCTGCCGTGGCGTTCGGACCGACCTGGCTCGTCGGCACGTCGTCGGGTGCGGAGGCGGCCTCGTCGTCCGACGGGCCGAGCAACGGGTCGGCCCAGGACGGGACGGGACCCGCCTGCACCGCAGGTGTCGGCTCGAACCTGACCCATCCCTGACCGGGGAAGTACAGCTCCGGCCACGCGTGCGAGTCCTTGCCCGTGACCTGGTAGACGTTGTCGCCCGTGCGCTCTCCCGGCAGGAAGCCCACGGCCAGGCGCGCCGGTATCCCGACCGAGCGGGCCATCAGCGTCATGGAGGTCGCGAACTGGACGCAGTACCCCTCGCGGTCCTGGAGGAAGTTCCACACCGTGTCGTCGGTCGCGCCGTCGGGGACCTGCGTGGAGTAGGTGAAGTTGCTCCCGTCGCGAAAGTAGGACTGCAGAGCGACCGCGGCGTCGTAGCGCGTCGTGGTACCCGCGACGATCTCCTCGGCGAGAGTGCGGATCTCGTCGCGGTGCGCGCTCTCGGGGACCTCGACCACGTTCGGGTCGTCCAGGTCGTCGCCCGAGCTGGTCCGGAGGGCGTCGGCGGTCAGCGGGCGGGCGAAGACGTCGATCGAGTAGGTCATCCCGGGCGTCGTCGCGGAGTTCCCCGTGACCTCGTCGCGGGAGTCGTCGTAGAACCACTCGCCCTCGACGTCGACCGATCTCGGCTCGGTCGGCAGGACCAGCTTCTCGTCGCGCAGTGTCCGGAGCGTGATGTCGACCGTCCTGGTCTCGCCGGAACCGATCCCCGAGTCGTCGGGCCACAGGACCTGCCCGGCGTCGACCGGCGGTCCTTGCCGCGAGTCGCCGCGGCGCCAGCTCTTGCCGTCGAAGCCCGTCAGTGTGAACATGCGCAAGGGGCCGATGCTCGTGCTGGCGCCCCCCTCGTCCGCCTCCTGCGGGAACTCGTACGTCAGGGCGACCTCCTGGGACCGTGCGCCGAGGTCGTCCTCCATGTCGAGGTCGCTGGCGAGGCGTTCGGTCGGGCCGGCGCTCGTGAAGAAGGACGACCACGGCGAGCTCAGGATCTGGGGGACCGCGCCGGCCGCGGTGCCCGCGACGAGGGCCACCACGGCGATCGCCGCGGTGGCGCCCACGACGCCGCCGACCCGCGCGGCCCGCACGGCCGGCCCGACGGAGGCAGCCGTGGCGCCGCGGCGTCGTGGGGCGAGGTGCGGGTTGTCGACCACCACGAGGAGGAGGAGCGCGACGACCGTGACGACGAAGACGGACGGTGGGATCGCGCCTTCGATGACCAACGGTGGGATCCACAGGGCGAGGAGCGGGAGCGCTGCCGCCGCGGGCAGACGCAGGCCGCCCACGACCAGGTCGGTGGCGAGGAGGACGAGGGCGACCCCGGCCACGGCGATCAGCGCGAGGGGGAACGAGGGGTCGATCGGTGCGACCTCCCCGGCGATCAGCGCGCGTCCGGCAGCGAGACGAGCCAGGAGCCGGTCGATGCTCGCACCGCTGATCGCCAGGTCGATGCCGCGTGAGGTGGGCCCGCCGAACACGGCGAGCAGCGCCCATGCCCCGACGGTCAGGCCCACCAGCGTGGGGACGATGCTCCGCAGGCCGAGGCCGTGGCGTCCGGGACGAGCAGCGGGACCGCGCTCGAGCAGGAGCCGTGCGCCCCCGGTCACGAGGGCGAGAGTCAGCACCAGGACCGACCCGGTGAGGGTCCACTGTCCTGGTCCGATGAGCACCGTGAGGGCTCGGAACGAGGCGAGCGTCGCGACGGTGACGAGAGCGGAGGTCGCGACGACCCGCACGACGAGCTCGCGCGGGACGTGCGGGGCTGGCTGGGGGGACGTGCCGGTCACCGGTGCTCCTCCATGAGTCGGTTCCATGCGTCGCTGATCGCGGTCGAGCGCGGGTCCACGGCGACGGCGTGCCACCCGATGGTGCGGAGCATGGACAGCGTGTCCCGGACCGCTGGGTCCTGGTCGTCGTGAGCGGGTGCGACGACGAACGCCCAGTGGTTGCCGTCGCCCGCCAGGGGCGCGAGGGAGGGTCCGGAGATCGGCCCGAGGGGGCCGATCACGGCGAACGTGAGCTCGCCGGGACGCCGAGAGGCCCGCAGCGCGTCGGCGGTGGCGGCGAGAGCGTGCTCCGCGTCGCGCGGGCTCGCGTGGCCCTCGAGATCGATCGTGTCGTCGAGGATCTGCGCGGCACCGTCGCTCCCGCGCCCGGTCGAGTAGGGATACGCCTCGAGCGCCGGTGCCGCGGTCGACGCGACGAGCCGGGTCGGGTGGCCCGTCCCCAGGAGCGCGACCGCGACCGAGGCCGCCGCTTCGACCGCCCACTCCCCGTCCTGTGCCGCGGGCCACGCCCTGTCGGTGTCCGGCGGAGGGAGGATCCCCCGGTCGAAGAGCACCGTGACGGGCGGCATGCCGGCGTTCTCGTCGGTGCGCACCATGAGCTGTCCTCGGCGGGCGGCCGTGGCCCAGTGCACCCGGCGGGGGTCGTCGCCCGCGACGTACTCTCGCAGGATGCTGTCGTCGCTCGACGAGGTGCGCGCCCCGTTCGCGGACCGGGCGAGGTCGCCGAACGCGCGCGAGCCACGCGTCGCCAGCTCGGTCGTGCGGGGGCGGACGGAGACCGTGCTGCGCTCCCCGAGCGGCTGCGCGGCGCGGACGAGGCCGAAGACGTCCACCCTGCTGGTGAGCACGGGGCCGAGCGGCCAGCGACCGCGGTGCTCTGGCCGCAGCCGGTAGCGGACGGCGATCCGGTCGGGATGCGAGACGACCTGCGCGCGCAGTGCGTCGTGCTCGCACAGCTGGGCGGCGGCCTGCTCGCTGATCTGCAGCCGCCCCAGGCGTCCGAGCGCCGTCGCGGTCGGGGAGACGGGGGAGACGAGGAGCCGGGTCGTGACCTGGTTGCCGCGCACCGCGGGATCGGGCTCGATGCGACGTGCGACCTGGAGCGCTCCCCGGCCCCGGTCGATCCGGCGCAGGACCATCCAGGCCCATGCGCCGCCGACGACGAGCAGCCCTGCGGCGCCGAGCCCGACGAGGTCCGGGAGGCCGACCGCGGTGCCGGTGGCGACGAGCGCGACGCTGGCCGCCAGGACAGCGGTCCCGCGGGCGGTGGGACGGACCCGCAGGAGCCGGCCCGGGCTCCGCGGTGCGGGACGGGGACCGGGCACGTCAGCGAGGTTCCGTCGCCGAACGGGCCGGGATCGGGGTGGCTTCGACGATCGAGCGCACGACGTGCTCGGTCGTGCGACCCGCGAGCCGGGACTCGGTCGAGAGGATCAACCGGTGCGCCAGCACGGGCTGCGCCAGGAGCTGGACGTCGTCGGGAAGGACGTGGTCGCGGCCGGCCATCGCGGCGACCGACTTCGCGGCGCGCAGCAGCTGGAGCGAGGTGCGGGGGGAGGCGCCGAGCTTCAGGCCGGGGTGCTCCCTGGTCTGGGTCACCAGGGCCAGCACGTAGCGCTTGACGGCGGGCGAGGCGTAGACGGACCGGACGACCTGGGCGAAGCGCAGGACCGTCGCGCCGTCGACCACGGGCTCGATGTGCTCGAGGGGGGTGTCCGACTCCTGGCGGTCGAGCATCTCCAGCTCGGCGTCGAGGTCCGGGTAGCCGACGGTGAGCCGGGCCATGAAGCGGTCACGCTGTGCCTCGGGAAGGGGATAGGTGCCCTCCATCTCGACGGGGTTCTGCGTGGCGACGACGAGGAACGGACGGGGGAGCCGGTGCGTCGTCCCGTCGACCGTCGTCTGTCCCTCCTCCATGCACTCGAGCAGCGCGGACTGCGTCTTGGGGGATGCCCGGTTGATCTCGTCACCGATGACGATGTTGGAGAAGACCGGACCGGGACGGAACTCGAAGTCGTGGGTCTCGGTGCGGAAGATGTTGACCCCGGTGAGGTCGCTGGGCAGCAGGTCCGGTGTGAACTGGATGCGCCCGACATGACAGTCGATCGTCCTCGCGAGCGCCTTGGCGAGGGTCGTCTTGCCGACTCCGGGGACGTCCTCCAGGAGGAGGTGGCCCTCGGCGAGGAGGACCGCGACCGTCAGGTGGACCAGCTCCGGTCGTCCGGAGATCACCGACTCGATCCGGGTCCGGATCCGTCCCGTCGCCTCGACGAGCTCGCCGAGCGGATCGATCCCGTCGCGCCGAGGCGCGGTGGAGTAGTCGGTGAGCACGAGAACCTCCGTTGGTCACGCCTGGCGTCTGGAAGGTCGAGCCTAGTTGACCTTTCTCCCCACTTCCCTCCCCGTCCGGATCACGGGACCGCGTCCGGGCAGGCCAGGACCCGGGACGAGCCGGGCTTATCACGCGAAGCCCCCGCGGGGGCCCGGAAGGACGCGCGCCGCGCTCCACACCGATCTGTGTGTCCTGACCTGCGGAGATTCTGCGAAGAGGGGTGAAATGAGATCCATATCCCGGGCTCGGTGGAGGCTTGTGGAGTACTGTGGAGGACGAGGGAGCGGGAGGGGAGGTGGAGGCTGATGAACGAGTCGTTCGGCGGTTCTCCGAGCCTGCTCCTCGGGACGTACACCCCTCGGCTCGACGACAAGGGACGGCTCATCCTGCCTGCGAAGTTCCGTGGACAGCTCGCTCCGGGGCTGGTCATGACCAGGGGGCAGGAGCGGTGCCTCTTCCTCCTGCCGATGGACGAGTTCCGTCGGATGTACGACCAGATCCGTCAGGCCCCCGTCACGAGCAAGCAGGCGCGGGACTACCTGCGCGTGTTCCTCTCGGGAGCGAGCGACGAGATCCCGGACAAGCAGGGCAGGATCTCGATCCCGGCCCCGCTGCGGACGTATGCGGGACTCGACCGGGACGTCGCCGTGATCGGTGCCGGCACCCGCGTCGAGATCTGGGACGCAGCCGCGTGGGAGACGTACCTCGCCGACCAGGAGGCCGAGTACGCGGCCACGTCCGAGGAGGTGCTTCCCGCGTTGCGCTTCTGACCGACGGACCTCCGGGTCCGGCCCGTCCGAGCGACCCAGCACGATCAGCACGATCAGCACGAGCAGCAGGTGGGCAGGCTCCGCACGATGAGGCCTCCTCCCGCCCGGTCTGGCGCACTTCCCCGGTGCCAGAAAGGACGCGGAGGGAGACCTGATCGGGCGGCCCGGCACCGGGACCGCAGCGACCGGCGGTCTGCACGACGGACAGGCAGGCACGCACCACATGCACCATCCCTCTTCAGCCCGACGAGGAACGACCAGGAAGGAGGCGTCATGACCACACCTCGCAGCACGTCAGGATCAGGAGCGGAGGACCGTCACGTCCCGGTCCTCCTGCAGCGGTGCGTGGACCTCCTCGCCCCGGCCCTCGCCGAGCCCGGTTCCGTGCTCGTCGACTGCACCCTCGGTATGGGAGGGCACACGGAGGCCGTGCTCGAGCAGGTGCCCACCGCGCGCGTCGTCGGGATCGACCGGGACCCGCAGGCCATCGCGCTCGCCTCGCAGCGGCTCGCCCGCTTCGGCGACCGCTTCCAGGCGGTGCATGCCGTGTACGACGAGATCGGCGAGGTGATCGGGGACCTGGGCCTGCCTGCCGTCCAGGGGGTCCTGATGGATCTCGGGGTCTCGTCGCTGCAGATCGACGAGTCGGAGCGCGGCTTCTCGTACGCGCACGACGCGCCGCTCGACATGCGGATGGACACCACGACGGGTCTCACCGCCGCAGACGTCCTCAACACCTACGACGAGCGCGAGCTCACGAGGATCCTGCGGGAGTACGGCGAGGAGCGGTTCGCCCAGCGCATCGCGCGGGCCGTCGTCCGCCGGCGTGAGACCGAGCCGTGGACCCGCAGCGCCGCGCTCGTTGACCTCGTGCGTGCCAACATCCCGGCCGCTACCCGCAAGACCGGCGGCAACCCGGCCAAGCGCACCTTCCAGGCGCTGCGGATCGAGGTCAACGGCGAGCTCGAGGTCCTCGAGCGCGCTGTCCCGGCGGCGGTCGAGGCGCTTGCCGTCGGTGGCCGGATCGTCGTCGAGTCCTATCAGTCCCTCGAGGACCGCATCGTCAAGCGCGAGCTCGCCCGCGGGGCGACGTCGAGCGCGCCGGCGGGCCTGCCGGTCGAGCCCGAGACGCACAAGCCCTATCTCAAGCTGCTCGTCCGGGGTGCCGAGGAGGCGTCCCCGGAGGAGCTCGAGCGCAACCCGCGTTCCGCCTCGGTGCGGTTGCGGGCCGCCGAGCGGCTGCGCCCCACGCCCGAACACCTCCGTCACCGCCCGCGAGGGGAGAACAAGCCATGAGCCCACGACAGGCCGCTGCCCGGCCTCTGACGTCGACGAGCCCGGCACCTGCCCGCAGGCCGTCGCTCACCGCCCTGCCGGGAGGCGCCGCGGGGCGTTCCCAGCGCCCTCGGCTCGAAGCCGTGCGTGCCCCGCTGCAGGTACGCTCACGGGTCCCGTTCCTGGTCCTGTGCATGTCGATCCTCGGGGCCGCGCTCCTGGGAGCGCTGCTGCTCAACACGACCATGGCCAAGGGGTCCTACCAGCTCTCGGCCCTGCGGACCACGGCGGGGGTGCTCGAGCAGGACACGCAGTCCTTGCACTCGCAGCTGCAGGCCGCGGCGACCTCGCTCCACAGCCGAGCCCTCGCGCTGGGCATGGTCGAGTCCGACGCGCCGACGATGCTGCGCCTGTCGGACGGTGCGATCGTGGGTGCGCCGGAGGCCGGGAGCGTCCCGTGACCCGTGGGGCGGACCGGCAGGGGCGTGGCGCGCAGCCGCGCCGTGCCGGCTCGTCCCGCGGGAGCACCTCGGCGCGGCCGTCGGGCGCGGCGCCGAGCCGAGGAACCGCCGCGCGAAAGCCGGCGTCGGGTCAGGAGCCCCGCACCACCACCGACCGCCCCGTGCGCACGGCGACGGCCCCACGCGCCACGGCCGGCGCCCAGCGGTCCGCCGGGCAGGGATCGGCCGTGGCGCGCGGTGGAGCAGGCGGACGGGGCACGGGCCTCGGGCGGCCGGCCGCCGTCGCCCTGCCCGCCCCCGGGCGTCCGGAACGTCGCCAGCGCTGGATCATGGGGATCGCGCTGGCCGTCCTGCTGGTCTTCACGGTCCGCCTCGTCTACGTCCAGGTCGTGATCGGCCCGAGCCTGGCCCAGGCCGCCGAGAGCCAGCGCACGCAGTCGCACGTGACGATGGCGCACCGGGGGGACATCACGGACGCCGACGGCGTCGTGCTCGCCACGTCGATCGACCGCTACACGGTCTCGGCGGACCAGAAGACCATCCCCGACTTCGTGCCGACCGCACGGCACACGGTCGACGGGAAGCAGGTCGAGGGGACGGGCGCGGTCGCGCTCGCGAGACTGCTCGCGCCCATCCTCGACCGCTCGGCCCCCGAGCTCGCGGCCCAGCTCAGTGGGACGAACGGGCGCGTCAACCGCAACGTGCTGCTCAAGAAGGACGTCGTCCCGGAGGTGCAGCGCCAGATCGTCGAGCTCGGCGTCTCGGCCTACATCAGCACGAAGCTGACGACGGAGCGCACCTACCCCGCGGGCACCACGGCCGGGAACATCGTCGGCTACGTCGGCGCCGAGCCGTCCGAGGACGGCGCCCCCGAACAGGTCGTGGGCCTCGGAGGGATCGAGGCGACCTACGACGACCTGCTCACCGGGACCCCGGGCAGCGAGAGCTTCCAGCGTGCGGGTGGCGCGGGCGGGGTGAGGATCCCCGGGAGCACCCGGGAGAGCGTCGAGGCCGTGCCCGGTGACGCCGTGGCGCTGACCCTCGTGCGCGACATCGGCTGGAAGGCCCAGGACTCGATCGACAAGGCAGTGCTGGAGACGGGGGCCGACTACGGGATCGCGGTGGTCCAGGACGTCCGGACCCAGGAGATCCTGGCTCTCGCCGACTCGGGCGCGATCGACCCGAACGACCGTTCGAGCTCGAGGGTCGCGGACGGCAGCCGCGCGGTCAAGGACGTGTTCGCGCCGGGGTCGACGGGCAAGGTCGTCACCATGGCCGCCGTGATCGAGGAGGGGCTCGCGACGCCGGCGAGCCAGTACGAGGTCGACTACACGTACACGACGGCGAACGGTGAGACCTTCCGGGACTCGCACGTCCACGGGCTGGAGAAGCTGACCCTCGCGGGCATCCTCGCGGAGTCCTCCAACACCGGCACGGTCATGGTCGGCCAGGACCTGCCCAAGCAGGCTCGGGAGGACTACCTGCGGGCCTTCGGGTTCGGCGCCAAGACAGGGCTCGGGCTCCCGGGCGAGTCCGCGGGGATCCTGGCTCCGGCCGAGAAGTGGGACGGGCGGACCGAGTACGCGGTCCTCTTCGGCCAGGGCCTGGCGGTCAACGCGGTCCAGGCGACGAGCGTCTTCTCGACGATCGCCAACGGCGGCAAGCGGGTGGCGCCGACGCTCCTCAAGGGCACGACCGGGCCCGACGGGGTCTTCGTCCCTGCGCCGGCGCGCGAGACGACCCAGGTGGTCTCGGAGTCGACGGCGGACCAGGTGCTGCACATGATGGAGGCCGTGGTCGAGGAGGGGTCGGGCGCCGCGGCGGCGATCGACGGCTACCGCGTGGCCGGCAAGACGGGCACCGCGGAGGAGGTCGGTGCGGACGGGCGGCTCACGGACATCATGGCCTCGTTCATCGGTGTGGCACCGGCCGACGACCCGCGGTACACCGTGTCCGTGTTCCTCAAGAACCCTCGGACGAACATCTTCGGCGGGCTCGTCGCGGCCCCGGTGTTCAAGGACGTGATGGGTTTCACGCTCCAGCACATGAACGTGCCCCCGAGCTCGAAGGTC
The DNA here is from genome assembly GCF_016907235.1 of Oerskovia jenensis. Classification (NCBI taxonomy): domain Bacteria; kingdom Bacillati; phylum Actinomycetota; class Actinomycetes; order Micrococcales; family Cellulomonadaceae; genus Oerskovia; species Oerskovia jenensis. Next base: position 715,493 of record NZ_JAFBBO010000001.1, on the reverse strand, counting down.
GAGGAGCCCTACGCGACCGAGTGGTGAGGGCGCCCCGTCGGGGGACGGTCGCGCCGTCGTCGGGCAGGACGGCCGAACGGGCTCGGTGGGCGCGGTCCCGTCCTCCCGCGTGGCCCGGCGGTGCCCTCGCCGGGACGCTCGGCGGAGGCGGCCCCGTGGGGACCCGCGCAGGGTGCTTCCCGTCACGCACGGAGGGCGCCGGGGCGTGCGTGAAGGTCCCGTGAAGTACCCGGTCGTGGCATCCCCGCCGACCGGTCGAGACCCTGACACACGGTAGGTTCTACTCGTGACATCCCCGATCGACCGCCTTCGTCCAGCCACGTCCGTGCACCGCACAGCCCAGGACCTCGCGACCGCCTTCGGCCTCGTCGCCGACGTCGGGGGGACGGCGTCGGCCCAGGGGTCCCACGCCCTCGTGGAGACCGAGATCTGGTCCGTGGCCTCGGACAACCGCGTGGTCGCCGACGGCGACCTCTTCGTCGCGCTGCCCGGTGCGGGCACGCACGGTGCGAGGTTCGCGAGCGACGCGATCTCCCGGGGCGCGCGGGCCGTGCTGACGGATCCGGAGGGGGCCCGCCTGCTCGCGGACGCCCGGGAGGTGCGCGTGCCGGTCCTCGTGACGCAGGACCCGCGTGCCGTCCTGGGGCACGTCGCGGCCTGGGTGTACGGGGAGCCCGCGACGCAGCTGACGACGTTCGCCGTGACGGGCACCAACGGCAAGACGACGACGACCTACCTGCTGGACCACGTGCTGCGCACGCTCGGCTGGAAGGGCGGGCTGATCGGGACGGTCGAGATGCGCTCGGGCGACCGCGTCCTGCCGAGCCGCCTGACGACCCCCGAGGCCGCGGACCTGCAGGCGCTGCTCGCCACGATGCGCGAGGACGGGGTCGGGACCCTGGCGATGGAGGTCTCCTCGCACGCGCTGTCGTTGCACCGGGTGGACGGCATCGTGTTCGACGTGGCGGGCTTCACCAACCTGAGCCAGGACCACCTCGACTTCCACGGGGACCTGCAGGAGTACTTCGAGGCCAAGGCCGCGCTCTTCACCCCGGCGCACGCTCGTCGAGGCGTGGTCGTGGTGGACGACGCCTGGGGCAGACGCCTGGCCGAGGTCGCGACGATCCCGGTCGCGACGCTCTCCGTCGCCGGCAGCGCCGACGGCACGGGGGCAGGGGCGGACTGGACCGTGTCCGACCTGCACGACGTCGACGCGGCCACGGGCACGGGCAGCGCGTTCGTCCTGCGCCACCGTGACGGACGCGAGCTGCGGACCTCGACGACGCTGCCCGGCGGGTTCAACGTCGCCAACGCCGCCCTGGCGTTGGTCATGGTCCTGGAGGCAGGAGCGGACCTGCGCGACGTGGCCGCGGCGCTCGAGGGTGCGGGTGGCGTGAGCGCCCAGGTCCCCGGGCGCATGGAGGTCGTGGGGGCCGCGCCACGCGTCGTCGTCGACTTCGCGCACAACACGGACGCGCTCTCGCTCGCCCTGGCAGCGCTGCGCCCGACGACGGCGGGCCGCCTCGTCGTGGTGTTCGGCGCGACCGGCGACCGTGACAAGGGCAAGCGACCCAGCATGGGGGCGGTCGCCGTCGAGGGCGCCGACGTGGTCGTCGTCACGGACGACGACCCGCACGGGGAGGACCCGGCTGCGATCCGCGCCGAGGTGCTCGCCGGTGCCAGGGCGGCACAGCAGACCGCCGCGGCGGTCGACCCGTCGGGGGCGCGCGACGCCGTCGGCGAGGCCGGGAGGCCACGGGCGCGCACCGTGGTCGAGGTCGCACCGCGGGCCACCGCGATCCGTGACACGATCCGGGAGGCCGACGCGCAGGACACCGTCCTGATCGCGGGCCGTGGCCACGAGGTCTGGCAGGAGATCGCCGGAGTGGACCATGCCCTGGACGACAGGGTGGAGGCGCGCGCCGCACTGGCCGCGCGCCACGAGACGACGAAGGAGCACGGAGAATGATCGAGCTGACTGCGGCGGAGGTCGCCGCAGCGACCGGTGGGCGGCTGGCGGCCGACCCGGACGTGAGGGTGACCGGCTCGGTCGTCATCGACTCCCGACGGGTGCAGGAGGGCTCGCTCTTCGTGGCGCTCCCGGGGGAGCACGTCGACGGGCACGACTTCGTGCCGGTCGCGGTCGGCAACGGCGCGGCGCTCGTCCTGGCGGCGCGCGACGTCGACGCGCCCGCGGTCGTCGTGGAGGACGTGCAGGTCGCGCTGGGTGCGCTGGCCCGTGAGGTCCTGCGGCGCCTGCGCGTCGCCGGCGACCTCAAGGTGGTCGGGATCACGGGATCGGTGGGCAAGACGACCACCAAGGACCTTCTGGGGCAGCTGCTCGCTCCCCATGGCCGGACCGTCGTGCCCCGAGGCTCGTTCAACAACGAGATCGGGCTGCCGCTGACCGTGCTCGAGGCCGACGCCTCGACCCGCTACCTGGTCCTGGAGATGGGGGCGAGCGGCCTCGGTCACCTGACGTACCTGACGCGGATCGCGCCCCCGGACGTCTCCGTCGTCCTCGCGGTGGGCAGCGCCCACCTGGGGGAGTTCGGCGGGATCGAGGCCGTGGCCACGGCCAAGGCCGAGATCGTCACGGGGCTCGCCCCGGGCGGCACGGCCGTCCTGAACGCCGACGACCTGCGGGTCGCGGCGATGGCTTCGCTCGCGCCCGGTCCCGTGTGGACGTTCGGCACCATCCCCGTGGCCGACGTGCGCGCCGAGAACATCGGGATGGACCGCGCCGGGTGCGCGTCGTTCGACCTGCGGGTGCGCGGGGCCGAGGAAGAGACCTTCCCGGTCCAGCTCCGCCTCGTGGGCGAGCACCACGTCGCCAACGCGCTCGCGTCGGCCGCAGCGGCGATCCGGGTGGGGCTGGACCCCCGGGCCGTCGCGGCCGGTCTGAACGAGGCGACCGCGATCAGCCCGCACCGCATGGCGGTCACGCAGCGCGCTGACGGCATCACGGTGATCGACGACTCCTACAACGCCAACCCCGACTCGATGAGGGCCGCGCTCAAGGCTCTCGCGGTCATGGCGGGACGCGAGCGCAGGTCGGTCGCGGTCCTGGGGGAGATGCGAGAACTCGGACCCGACTCGCGCGCGGCTCACGACGAGATCGGTCGTCTCGTGGTCCGATTGAACATCAAGCTGCTCGTCGTGGTCGGTGACGGTGCCGGTGGCATCCACGACGGCGCCACCCAAGAGGGGTCCTGGGGTGATGAGACTCGGTTCGTGCCTGACGTCGAGGCGGCGTCCGTGCTGCTGCGCGACGAGCTCCTGCCGGGCGACGTGGTCCTGGTGAAGTCCTCGAACGGCTCGGGCCTGTGGCGCCTGGGCGACGAGCTCGCGGGCGAGGTGCGCGCATGATCGCGATCCTCGTCTCCGCGTGCGTCTCGCTGCTCGTGGCCCTGCTGGGCACCCCGCTGTTCATCAAGTTCCTGGTCCACCGCAACTACGGTCAGTTCGTCCGGCAGGACGGCCCGACGGCGCACTTCACCAAGCGCGGTACGCCCACCATGGGCGGGGTCGTCATCATCGGGGCGACCCTGATCGGCTGGGCGATGTCCTACGTCGTGTCGTCGATCGTCTCGGACACGCCGAGGACGCCGAGCGTGTCCTCGCTCCTCGTGCTGTTCCTCATGACCGGCCTGGGGCTGGTCGGTTTCTTCGACGACTTCACGAAGATCCGCAAGCAGCGCAGCCTGGGGCTCTCGCCGCGGGCCAAGATCGTCGGCCAGGGGATCGTGGGCGTCACGTTCGCGGTCCTCGCGCTCCAGTTCCCCAACGAGAACTTCCGGACACCGGCCTCGACGCACATCTCCTTCCTGCGCGACACCAACCTGGACCTCGCGTTCGCGGGGGCCACGGTCGGCCTGATCCTCTTCGTCCTGTGGGCGAACTTCCTCATCACGGCGTGGTCGAACGCGGTGAACCTGACGGACGGCCTCGACGGCCTGGCCACGGGCGTGTCCGTGATCGTGTTCGGCAGCTACATCCTGGTCAGCATCTGGCAGCTCAACCAGAGCTGCCAGATCCTCGACGCCGCCGGGCCGCGCTGCTACGAGGTCCGTGACCCGCAGGACCTGGCGATCGTCGCCGCGGCCATCATGGGTGCCTGCGTCGGGTTCCTGTGGTGGAACGCGAGCCCCGCGAAGATCTTCATGGGCGACACGGGCTCGCTCGCGCTCGGCGGGGCGCTGGCCGGTCTGACGATCCTGTCCCGCACCGAGGTCCTCGCGGTCATCATCGGCGGCCTGTTCGTCATCATCGTGCTCTCCGACGTGATCCAGATCGGGTACTTCAAGATGACGGGCAAGCGCGTCTTCAAGATGGCGCCGCTGCACCACCACTTCGAGCTGTCCGGATGGGGAGAGGTGACGATCGTCATCCGGTTCTGGCTGATCGCCGGGCTCTTCGCGGGTCTCGGACTGGGGATCTTCTACGCCGAATGGGTGGTCAGCTAGTGGCCGACGCGCCCGTGGCCGGGACCCCGGGCGACGCCGCCGCTCACGTGCTCCGCGTCCCGTGGGCTCAGGCCCGTGTCCTGGTCGCCGGGCTCGGGGTCTCCGGTCGTGCCGTGGTGGCCGCGCTGACGCCTCGAGCGGCCTCGGTCGTCACGGTGGACCGCGCGGCGCCCGACGCCGACGTGGCGGACGCCGCCGGGGTCGACCTGTCGACGATCGACCTCGTGGTCGCCTCGCCGGGGTGGGCGCCGTCGTCGGACCTGCTGGTCGCCGCCCGGGAGGCGGGCGTGCCCGTCTGGAGCGAGGTCGAGCTCGCCTGGCAGCTGCGCACCCCGCGCGCCGACGGCTCGTCCGCCCCCTGGCTCGCGATCACGGGGACCAACGGCAAGACGACCACGGTCGAGATGCTCACGTCGATCCTGTCCGCCGCGGGGCTGCACGCCGCCGCCGTCGGCAACGTCGGGACCCCGGTGGTGACGGCCGCGCTCGACCCGGACCTCGACGTGCTCGCGGTCGAGCTCTCGAGCTTCCAGCTCCACTTCACGCACAGCATGTCGGCCCAGGCCGCGGCGGTGCTCAACGTCGCGCCCGACCACCTCGACTGGCACGGCTCGCTCGATGCCTACGCGGGCGACAAGGGACGCATCTACGAGCGTGCCCAGGTCGCCTGCGTGTACAACGTGGCGGACGCCCGGACCGAGCACCTCGTCCGGGAGGCCGACGTCGAGGAGGGGGCCCGGGCGATCGGGTTCACGGTGGGAGCGCCCGCGCGGGCCCAGCTGGGCGTGATCGAGGACGTCCTGGTGGACCGTGCGTTCCATGCGGCCCCCGACGACCCCGCGCGGCACCGCAGCGCCCAGGAGCTCGCGACGTTCGCGGACCTGGCGCACCTCGCCGGCTCGGACGGCGTCGTGCCGGTCCACGTGGTCGCCGACGCCCTCGCGGCCGCGGCCCTCGCGCGGGCGCACGGGGTCGACGCGCGCGCCGTCCGGGAGGGGCTGCGCTCGTTCCGCCCCGGTGCCCACCGGATCGCGCACGTGGCGACGGTCGACGGCGTCGCGTACGTCGACGACTCGAAGGCGACGAACGCGCACGCCGCGGCCGCGGCGCTCGGGTCGTTCTCGTCGGGGTCCGTGGTCTGGGTCGCAGGGGGCCTGGCCAAGGGAGCGACGTTCGACGAGCTGGTGCGCTCGCGCCTGTCGAGGCTGCGCGCCGTCGTGCTGATCGGGGTGGACCCCGAGCCGCTCGCGGGTGCACTGGCCCGACACGCACCCGATGTCCCGGTGGTCCGCGTCGATCCCGGTGACACTGGGACGGTGATGCAGCGCGCGGTCTCCAGCGCCCGTGGACTGGCCGTCCCCGGGGACACGGTCCTGCTCGCGCCCGCGTGCGCGTCGATGGACCAGTTCGTGTCCTACGCGGCCCGTGGCGACGCCTTCGTGGCCGCCGTCCACGACCTGGCCGGTCCCGCGTCCGAGCTGGAGGGGTAGCCCGGTGGCCCAGACGACGAGTGGGCGCGGGCCCGCGTCCCGCTCGGCCGCGGGCCGCACCACGCCGACGCCCCCGACCTCGGGCGGCGCAAGGTCCACGACCGGCGGGCGGGCAGCGCCCTCGAACCCCGTCCGGACGAAGGGGAGCGAGGCGGGGGAAGGCGTCCGGCCGCGCACGCAGACGGGCGCCGGCAGCTCCGGGACGCCGCGGACGACGGGCGCCGGGAAGCCGGCGCGGACCGCGGGCGCGGCGAAGCCGGCGCGGACCACCAGGTCCACCGCCAGGGCCGGGTCCGCGGCGCGCGCGACCGGCACGGCCGCGACGGGGCTGCTCGGCCGACGCAAGGCCGCCTCGACGGCGAAGGCGGGCACGTCCCGCAGGCGGTCGCGGGCGAGCAAGGGGACCAGGGCCTCGGTCGCCGACGAGCGTGCCTGGCTCGGTCAGTGGGACAGTGCGGTGACGAGCTACTACCTGCTGGTCGGTGCCACGACCCTGCTCGCGATCATCGGTCTGGTCATGGTGCTGTCGAGCTCGGCGGTCACGGAGATCGCCGCAGGCCGCTCGCCGTACGAGGCGTTCTTCACCCAGGCCCGGTTCGCCCTCATGGGCCTGCCGGTGCTGCTGCTCGCGACGCGGCTGCCCACGAGCTTCTACCGGCACGCCGCGTGGCCGCTCCTGGGCGTCAGCCTGCTGCTCCAGCTCCTGATCTTCAGCCCGCTCGGCAAGGAGGTCAACGGCAACCTCAACTGGCTGAACTTCGGCTCGTTCTACGTCCAGCCCTCGGAGCCGGCCAAGCTCGCGCTCGCGGTCTGGCTCGGGGTGGTCCTCGGTCGCAAGCAGCGGCTGCTGGGTTCGTGGAAGCACGCGATCGTGCCGGCCGTCCCGGGCGCGCTCCTGGTCATGGGGCTCGTCCTGGCGGGGCACGACCTGGGCACCATGCTCGTGATCCTGCTGCTCGTGGCGGGGGCGTTCTTCGTCGCCGGGGTCGACTGGAAGCTCCTGGCGGCGGCGGGCGGGATCTCCGCGGTCGTGGTCGGTGTCGGGTTCGTGGCCATGCAGGAGAGCTCCAACCGCATGAGCCGGTTCCTGGCGACGTACACGGGCGTGTGCGACACGACCGACGCGAACGTCGGCACGGGGTGCTACCAGTCGGTCCACGGCCTGTGGGCGCTCGGGACGGGCGGGCTCGGCGGCGTGGGCCTGGGCGCGAGCCGCGAGAAGTGGAGCTACCTTCCCGAGGCGCACAACGACTTCATCTTCGGTGTGATCGGGGAGGAGCTCGGCCTGCTCGGCACGCTCCTCGTCCTCGCTCTGTTCGCGGTGCTCGGACTGGCGATGAGCCGGGTGATCCGTCGGCACCCGGACCCGTTCGTGAAGATCACGACCGCGGGCATCGCGTGCTGGATCGTCGGGCAGGCGTTCATCAACATCGGTGTCGTGATCGGCATCATCCCCGTCATCGGCGTACCGCTGCCCCTGGTCTCCTCGGGGGGGTCGGCACTGATCACGACCATGGCCGCGCTGGGTGTGGTCATCTCGTTCGCGCGCGACGAGCCGGGGGCGCGCGAGGCGCTCAGCGCCCGGGGGAGCGTGGTGCGCAGGTCGCTCGCCGTCGTCGGGCACGCCGGGCGCCGGGCGGTCCCGCGCAGACGCTCCCAGACGCGATGACGGCGGGCGGGCGGTCCGTGGCGGCGGTGCCGCACCGGGGCGTCCGGCCGACGCGCACGGCTACTCTCAGGGGCCCGGACGTTTCCGGGACGGACATCAGCAGCGACAGCAAGGACAGGTGACAGGTACGTGGTGAGCTCTTCAGTCGGCTCGGTGGTGCTCGCAGGCGGCGGGACGGCGGGGCACGTCAACCCGCTGCTCGCGGTCGCGGACGAGCTGCGTGCACGCAACCCCGAGACGGTCGTCACGGTGCTCGGGACGCAGAGCGGCCTCGAGGCGGACCTCGTGCCCGCTCGCGGGTACCCGCTGCGCTTCGTGCCCAAGGTGCCGCTGCCGCGACGCCCCAGCGGTGAGTGGGTCGCGCTGCCGGGCAAGCTCAAGGCCGCGGTCGACGCCGCCGGCGCCGTGATCGACGAGACGCGGGCCGAGGTCGTGGTGGGCTTCGGCGGCTACGTCTCGACGCCCGCGTACATCGCGGCCCACCGTCGCGGCGTGCCGATCGTGATCCACGAGCAGAACGCTCGGCCGGGCCTGGCGAACCGGGCCGGGGCTCGGTGGGCGACCTCGGTCGCGCTCACGTTCGAGGGGACCCCGCTCAAGGGGGGTGTCGTGACGGGCCTGCCGCTGCGCTGGGAGATCGCCGACCTGATCCGCGACCGGGGGGTCGACGCCCCGACGGTCCGGGCGAACGCCGCGGCGTCGCTCGGCCTGGACCCGGCCCGCCCCACGGTCGTGGTCACGGGCGGCTCGCTCGGTGCGCAGAGCCTCAACGAGGCGGTCTCGGGTGCGGCGCGCGAGCTCCTGGCGACGGGAGCGCAGGTCCTGCACCTGACCGGCAGGGGCAAGGCCGAGGCGGTGCGCACCGTCGTGGACGGTCTGCCGGGCTACGACGTGCGCGAGTACCTGTCGGAGATGCACCTCGCGTACGCGGTCGCGGACCTCGTGGTCTGCCGGTCGGGTGCGGGGACGGTCAGCGAGCTCGCGGCGCTCGGGATCCCGGCGGTCTACGTGCCGCTGCCCATCGGGAACGGCGAGCAGCGGCTCAACGCCGGGCCGGTCGTGCGGGCGGGCGGCGGCATCCTCGTCGAGGACGAGGCGTTCACGGCCGCGTGGGTCGCGGCGAACGTGCCGCCCCTGGTCGCCGACGGCGACCGGCTGCGCACCATGGCCTCGCTCGCGTCGCGCGCGGGCATCCAGGACGCGACGGCACGGGTCGCGGACCTGGTCGCGAGGGCGGCCGGGGGCGCGCGATGACGGGCGACGAGGGCCTCGCGGGGCCCGCTGACCTCGGCACGGTCCACCTGGTCGGCATCGGCGGCGCGGGCATGTCCGTCGTGGCGCGCCTGCTGGCCGCGCGCGGGGTGCGGGTCCAGGGCTCTGACGCGAAGGACAGCGCGGTGGTCGAGGCCCTGCGCGCGGACGGGATCGTGGTGCACGTGGGTCATGCCGCGGGCAACGTCGAGGGGGCCGACACGCTCGTGCTCTCGAGCGCCGTGCGCCCCGACAATCCCGAGCTGGTGGCCGCCCGGGCGGCGGGCCTGCGCGTGCTGCACCGGTCCGAGGCGCTCGCCGTGCTCATGGCCCAGGGGCGGTCCGTGGCCGTCGCGGGGGCGCACGGCAAGACCACGACGTCGGCCATGGTCGCGACGACCCTGCGCGCGGCGGGTCTCGACCCGTCCTTCGCGATCGGGGGTTCGGTCATCACGAGCGACGGCGCGATCCCCGGGGGACACCTCGGGGCGGGTGACGTCGTGGTCGCCGAGGCCGACGAGTCCGACGGCTCGTTCCTCAACTACGCCCCCACGATCGCGGTCGTGCTGAACGTCGAGCCCGACCACCTGGACCACTACGGCTCGCGCGAGGCGTTCGAGCAGGCGTTCGTCGCGTTCGCGGAGCGCATCGTGCCGGGCGGTTTCCTCGTCGCGTGCGCGGACGACCCGGGGGCGTCCGCCCTGGCGCAGGCGCACCGCGCAGCGGGCGGGCGAGTCGTCACGTACGGCACGACCCCGGGCAGCGACGTGCTGCTGGAGGACGTCCGGCCCGACGGCGCCGCGGGAGCAGCCGCTCGGCTCACCGTCGTCGACGGCCGGGTGGGCGGGAGCGCCGGCGCGCTCTCGGGCGGGGGGCAGGGGGCGACGACGCGGGGGCTCGACCTGCGCCTGCAGGTGCCCGGCGCGCACAACGTCCTCAATGCCGCCGCTGCGGTGGCGACCGCGATCCTGCTGGGCGTGAGCACCGAGCAGGCCGTGGCGGGGGTCGGCGAGTTCCTGGGGACCGGCCGACGCTTCGAGGCGCGGGGCGAGGCGGGCGGGGTGCGGGTGGTCGACGACTACGCGCACCACCCGACCGAGGTCGCGGCGCTCCTGACCGCGGCGCGTCCCGTGGCGGCGGGGGGCCGGGTGCTCGTGCTCTTCCAGCCGCACCTGTTCTCCCGTACGCGCACCTTCGCACGGGAGTTCGCCGACGCGCTGTCCCTCGCCGACGAGGTCGTCGTGACGGGTGTCTACGCGGCCCGTGAGGACCCCGACCCGACCACGGGCTCGTGGACCATCACGGACCTGATGCCGGGAGCCCGCGCCCGAGGGGTCGAGGACCGTCTCGAGGCTGCTCGCGTGCTCGCTGCCGACGCGCGTCCTGGCGACCTGCTGCTCACGGTGGGGGCCGGGGACGTCACCGAGCTCGGTGCGGTCGTCCTCGACGCGCTCGCCGGGCGGGACGCGGCGGCACCTCCGGGGGAGGTCGAGGACTGATGCGGCCGCCGTCCCGCCCTCGTCCCGCGGCTCCTCGTCCCGCGTCCCCTCCGGCGCCGTCTCGCCAGGCCCCGCCCGTGCGTTCTCGTCCGGCCACCTCCGGCCGGGGCGACGCCGCGGAGCCCGGGGAGGACGTCGTGGCGTCGGGGCGCGGGGTGGACGAGCGCGCTCGAGCGACGCGCGGCTCGACGGTGCGGGGCTCCGCGACGTCAGGTCGAGCCGACGACGACATCGCGACCCAGCCGCTCGTGCTCCGGGGGAGCGAGGTCGCTCGGACGGACTCGCCGGGCCCGTCGGCAGGCCCGGCGCTCGAGCGGCCCCTGTCGGGCCCGCTACCTCTCGTCCGGGGACCGGTGGGTGGCCGGGGTCGCCCCGTCGACCGCGTGGTCTCGACCGGGATGGCGGACCGGCTTGCCGAGAAGGCCGCGATGCGTCGGCACCGTCTCCGGAACCGGGTCCTCGGCTGGGCCGGTGGGGTGCTCGTGCTCGCGACCGCGGTCTGGGTCGCGCTCTTCTCGCCGCTGCTCGGGACGGACCCGGCCAAGGTCGAGATCTCGGGCGAGGGGACGGTGATCGACATCGCCCAGGTCCAGCAGGTCGTCGGCGGCGTCTCGGGGGTCCCGTTGCCCCGGGTGGACACGATCGGCCTGCGCGACGCGATCCTCGACCTCAACGGCGTGCGCGACGTGCGGATCCTGAGGGTGTGGCCGGACGGGCTCAGCGTGACCCTGGAGTCCAGGGAGCCGGTGGCCGCCGTGCCGCACGAGGGGGCCTTCGCGCTGCTGGACCGTGACGGGGTCCAGGTCGCGACGGTCGACGCGGTGCCCGAGGGCTTGCCGGCCATCGGTGTGACGCTCGACGAGAAGGGCGCGCGGTCGTTGCGGGCAGCGCGGATCGTGCTCAACGCGCTGCCGCCCGAGCTGCGGGCCGAGGTCGCCGAGGTCACGGCACCGACGCAGGACGCGGTCACGATGACGCTGCGCGACGGCGCGGTCGTCGAGTGGGGCAACGAGGAGGACGCGGCGCTCAAGGTCAGGGTCCTCCAGGCGCTCCGGGGGTTGCCGGAGAACCAGGGAGCCCGGCTCTTCGACGTGTCGGCCCCCACGATGCCCATCACCCGGTGAAGGGTCGGGACGATGTGACACGAACCATGGCAGAGGTTTTCGCCGACACGCGCGGTCGGGTCGTTGATACGGCAGAGGCGGACACCTACCGTCGACACAGCACAACCTGACATAACTATAACCCTCTAGTTGAGGGTGAAGGTTGAGGGCTACAGGATCGAGAGGCATTGACGTGGCAACTCCGCAGAACTACCTAGCAGTGATCAAGGTGGTCGGCATCGGCGGTGGTGGCGTGAACGCCGTCAACCGGATGATCGAGGTCGGTCTCAAGGGCGTCGAGTTCATCGCCATCAACACCGACGCGCAGGCGCTGCTGATGTCCGACGCGGACGTCAAGCTCGACGTCGGGCGCGAGCTCACGCGTGGCCTCGGAGCGGGCGCCGACCCCGAGGTGGGCAAGAAGGCGGCCGAGGACCACGCCGAGGAGATCGAGGACGTCCTGCGCGGCGCCGACATGGTCTTCGTCACGGCGGGCGAAGGAGGTGGCACCGGGACCGGTGGTGCTCCCGTGGTCGCGCGCATCGCGCGTTCGCTGGGCGCCCTGACCGTCGGTGTCGTCACGCGTCCCTTCACGTTCGAGGGGCGTCGTCGGTCCGTCCAGGCCGACCAGGGGATCGAGGCCCTGCGCAACGAGGTCGACACCCTCATCGTCATCCCCAACGACCGGCTCCTGTCGATGTCGGACCGCAACGTCTCGGCGCTCGACGCGTTCCACTCGGCCGACCAGGTCCTGCTCTCGGGCGTCCAGGGCATCACGGACCTCATCACGACCCCGGGGTTGATCAACCTCGACTTCGCCGACGTGAAGTCCGTCATGCAGGGCGCGGGCAGCGCCCTCATGGGGATCGGCTCGGCACGAGGCGAGGATCGTGCGGTCCAGGCCGCAGAGCTCGCGATCTCCTCGCCGCTGCTCGAGGCCAGCATCGACGGGGCGCACGGCGTGCTGCTCTCGATCCAGGGCGGCTCCGACCTCGGACTCTTCGAGATCAACGAGGCGGCACGCCTGGTGCACGAGGCGGCACACACCGAGGCGAACATCATCTTCGGTGCCGTGATCGACGACGCCCTGGGCGACGAGGTCCGGGTCACCGTCATCGCGGCCGGGTTCGACGGGGGCACGCCCCAGATCCGCAAGGACGCACGAGCCCTGGGGCAGGTCGCCGGCGTGGCAGCGGCACCGCCGGCACCGGCGCCGCTGCCCGCGGCGGTCCCCACGGCCACGGGCAGCCACACGCTCCCGCGTCCGGTGGTCCCGATCGCCTCGGAGCCCGACGACGTGCCCGTCACCTTCGGCGGGGGGGCGGCCACGGTCTCGGCCGGCTACGCGCCGATCCCGACGTTCAGCGTCGTGCCGACCGACGAGAACGTGAACGCCGAGCAGCTCGCGGCCGAGCGGTCCGCCCAGGTCGAGGTTCCTCGCCTGTACGACGAGGAGCCCGTCCGGCGCAAGGTCGAGGACCTCGACGTGCCCGACTTCCTGAAGTAGCACGTGCTCGATCCTGCACTCCCCGCACCCCCGGTTCTCGAGGTCGACCTCGGGCCGGGGGTGCGTGCTGCGTTCACGGGCCGCACGGGGGGAACCTCGCCCGCGCCCTGGTCGGGTCTCAACCTCGGCCTGGGGGTCGGTGACGACGCCGGGCGCGTCCTCGCTCACCGGGAGTCGGTCGGTCGGTGGCTCGCTGCGCCCCTCGTGTTCGGCACGCAGGTCCACGGTGCCGGGGTCCGCGTGCTCTCGCGGGACGATCGGGCCGCACGCCTCGAGCACGGCGAGGGAGCCGCGACCTGCGGCGAGCACGACGCCCTCGTGACGGCCCAGGCAGGCCTCGGGCTCGGCGTCCTGGTCGCGGACTGCGTCCCGGTCCTGCTCGCGGACCCGGGTGCTCGGGTCGTCGGCGTCGTCCACGCGGGTCGGGCAGGTCTGCTCGCAGGGGTCGTGGGTGCCGCGCTCGGGGCGCTGCTCGCCCAGGGGGCGCGAGCGGACCGGGTGCGCGCCGTCGTCGGGCCGTCGGCGTGCGGGCGCTGCTACGAGGTCCCCGCGCGGATGCGCGAGGAGGTCGCCGCGGTGCGTCCCGGCACGCGGTCGACCACGAGCTGGGGCACGCCCGCGCTCGACCTGCCGGCGGGAGTCGTCGCCGAGCTGCGCGCCGCCGGGGTGCAGGAGATCACCACGACCGACGTCTGCACCCTCGAGGACGAGCGGTTCTACTCCCACCGTCTCGCGTCGCGCGACGGCCGCACCACGGGCCGGTTCGCAGGGGTCGTCGCCCTGGAGCGGGCCGGTGCGAGACCGTAGCGTGCCGTTTCTCACCCCCGTACCCGTTGTCGCCTCCTGGGCGTGTCGCATCCGGCGCCCGTCCAGGGCTGGGCTAGCGTGCAAAGCACGGAACCAGCAGTCGACATGAGGACGGAGAGAGGGCGATGGCCGGAGCACTTCGCAAGACCATGCTTTACCTGGGCCTCGCTGATGATCGAGGCGAGGGCGACCAGGAAGAGTTCATCGACGAGTACGACGACTTGGGGGCCGACGTGCCGACCGACTACCAGGCTCAGGTGACCCCCCTGCACCGGACGGTCGCCCCACGAGAGGTACCCCAGACGAGCATGTCAGCAGCAGAGCTCCGCAGGATCACGACCGTGCACCCGCGCTCCTACAACGACGCCCGCGTCATCGGGGAAGCGTTCCGAGGCGGCACGCCGGTCATCATGAACCTCTCCGACATGGACGACGCGGACGCCAAGCGGCTCGTCGACTTCTCCGCGGGTCTCATCTTCGGGCTGCACGGGGCCATCGAGCGCGTGACCAACAAGGTCTTCCTGCTCTCGCCCGAGCACGTGGAGATCACCGGTGAGGAGCAGGCTCCCGAGCCTCCGGTGAACCGGGCCGGCTTCTTCAACCAGAGCTGACCGCGGACTCTGGCACAGTTGACCTCGTGAATTTCGTCTTCGATCTGCTGGCATTCGTCCTCGGCCTCTACCTCGTGGTGCTCATCGGACGGGTGGTGTTCGACTGGGTGCAGGTCTTCGCGCGCGACTGGCGTCCGCGTGGCGTCATGCTCGTGCTGGCCGAGGCCATCTACACCCTGACCGACCCGCCGCTGCGAGCGCTGCGCAAGGTCATCCCGCCCCTGACCATCGGTCAGGTGCGCATCGACCTCGGTTTCATCGTGCTCTTCCTCGCAGTGTCGTTCGCGGCACAGATCCTGAGGGGCGTGTAACACGTAGAAATCTGACATCACGGCGATCTCGCGCCCGACGACCCTGGTGGGTCTCCGGTCGGAGGCCGCCTCCGCTGACAATCTCCGCTACTTTGGACTGTGGCGATCTCGAGATCGCCCGGACTGACGGCGCAAACGCATTGAGGTGAGACGATGGCACTGCTGACAGCAGAGGACATCCTGAACAAGAAGTTCTCCGCGACGAAGTTCCGCGAGGGATACGACGTCGAAGAGGTCGATGACTTCCTGGACGAGGTGGTGAGGACGCTCAACTCCGTGCAGGAGGAGAACGACGACCTCAAGACCAAGCTGGCCGCAGCGGAGCGACGCGTCGCCGAGCTCAGCCGGGCCGACGCCTCGGCGCCGTCCAAGCCGGCCGTGGTCGAGGCGGTGTCCTCTCCGGAGCCCGCCCCCGTCGTCGCGAGCTCGGCCCCTGTCCTGGGCAAGTCGACCGCCGAGCCGGAGTCGGCCACGGGCATGCTCCAGCTCGCCCAGAAGCTGCACGACGACTACGTGCGCTCGGGCCAGCAGGAGGGTGACCGCCTCATCGCGGAAGCGAAGGAGGAGGGGACCCGGATCGTGCAGGAGGCCGAGGAGACCTCGCACCGCACGCTCTCGCAGCTCGAGCAGGAGCGCTCGCTCCTGGAGCGCAAGATCGACGAGCTCCGTCTCTTCGAGCGGGACTACCGCACGCGTCTCAAGAGCTACCTGCAGAACCTCATGGGCGACCTCGACAACCGCGGCAGCGCACTCCCGCCGCGCAGCGGTTCCGGCGCGGGTCGCTCGAGCGACCTCAGCGCGGGCATCTAGTCCACCTGCCACCTGGCAGACGATCACACCAGGCGTGCGGACCACAGGGTTCGCCGTCGGTCGGTCCGTGACGACGCACCACGCCGGTCCATCCGGCGTGGTGCGTTGTGCGTACCGGCAGGCGGCGTCTACTCTCACCGCAACTCGAACCGGAGGGGCGACATGACCAAGCTCAGCACCGCGACGCGCGCGGTCGTACGACAGCAGTTCCCGAACCTAGCTCGCGACGTCAAGTCCTTCCCAGTGCGTGACGGCGAGGAGCCGTGGACGGTGAAGGAGGCGGAGGAGCAGGCAGCGACTCTGCTGGAGGAGCGCGAGCGCCTCGAACGAGAGCTGACCGAGGCCGACCAGGAGCTCTCGGAGCTCCTGCGCAACTCGGGGGACGGCGCGGGCGACGACCAGGCGGACTCCGGGTCGAGCGCGCTCGAACGTGAGCAGGAGCTCACCCTCGTCAACAACATGAGGGACCTGCTCGAACAGACCAAGCACGCGATCGACCGCATCGCGGCCGGGACCTACGCGACGTGCGAGGCCACGGGGCTGCCGATCGGCAAGGCACGCCTGCAGGCCTACCCGCGGGCGAACCTGTCCGTCGAGGCCAAGCAGCGCGAGGAACGTCGCTGACGCGACCCCTGCGCCGTACGGACCACGGCCGCCGTCCCCCGGGACGGCGGCCGTCGTCGTCCCGGATCGTTGACCCGGGACCGGGCATGGCAGACTTGCCGCCGATGCCATCGACTCCCTCACCCCAGCAGCCCGTGCCCGCCGACCCGTCCGAGGGCAGCGCCGAGACCGTCGGCGCGACCCCGGCCGCCGACCTCGCGCCGCGCACGACCGTCGCCCCTCGGCGTCTCGTCCTGTGGGTCGTGGTGCTCGCGGCCCTCGTCGTCCTGGTCGACCAGGTCACCAAGATCTGGGCCGTCGCGGAGCTCGAGGGCCGCGAGACCATCGAGCTCCTCGGCGAGTGGCTCCACCTGACGTTCATCCGCAACGAGGGGGCGGCGCTGGGGATCGGCTCGGGCTACACCTGGATCCTGACGATCGTCGTCACGGTCGTGATCGTGTTCATCCTGCGCAGCATGCGCAAGATCGGCTCGCGCGGCTGGGCGGTCGCCCTCGGGCTGCTGCTCGGAGGGGCGCTGGGCAACCTCATCGACCGGATCTTCCGTGAGCCCGGCTTCGCCCAGGGGCACGTGGTCGACTTCATCGGGTACGGCGACCTGTTCATCGGGAACGTCGCGGACATCGCGGTCGTGGCGGCCGCGGTGATGATCGCGATCCTCTCGGTCCAGGGCATCGGCATCGACGGGCAGCGCCATGTCGAGCAGGAGCAGGCGCACGCGAAGGGCGACGTCGACGAGGAGGGGAGCGGCGTCCCCGAGCGGACCACCGACGCTCCCGGGCCGGGTGCTCCCACCACGACCTCCCCGAGCGCCGGACCCCAGGGTTCGGGCGCTCCGGGCACGACGTCCACGTCCGGCCCGACGGCCGGGACGGAGTCCTGATGGGCCAGGTGCGCGCGCTCCCGGTCCCCGACGGGCTGGCCGGCGAACGGGTCGACGCGGCACTGGCGCGCCTGCTCGGCCTGTCACGCACGCGTGCGGCCGAGGTCGCGGCGCTCGGCGGCGTGCGGGTCGACGGTCGCGAGGTCGGCAAGTCCGACCGGTTGGTCGCCGGTGCCTGGCTCGAGGTCGAGATCCCCGACGAGCCCGAGGCCCGGGAGCCGCAGATCGTCGCGGAGCCCGTGCCGGGCATGAAGATCGTCTACGACGACGACGACGTCGTGGTCATCGACAAGCCGGTCGGTGTCGCGGCGCACCCCTCGCCGGGCTGGACCGGTCCGACGGTCGTGGGCGCGTTGATCGCCGCGGGGTACCGGATCTCGACCTCGGGGGCCGCGGAGCGCCAGGGGATCGTGCACCGGCTCGACGTCGGGACGTCGGGACTCATGGTGGTGGCCAAGAGCGAGCTCGCGTACTCGGTGCTCAAGCGCGCCTTCAAGGAGCGCACGGTCGAGAAGGTCTACCACGCGCTCGTCCAGGGGCACCCCGAGCCGACGACGGGCACGATCGACGCGCCCATCGGACGTCACCCGTCGGCCGACTACAAGTTCGCCGTCACGGCCGAGGGCAAGCCCTCGGTGACGCACTACGAGGTCCTCGAGATGCTGCCCGCGGCCTCGCTCGTCGAGGTGCACCTCGAGACCGGGCGGACGCACCAGATCCGGGTGCACTTCTCCGCGCTGCGGCACCCGTGCGTCGGCGACCTGACGTACGGTGCGGACCCCGTGCTGGCCAAGAAGGTCGGACTGACGAGACAGTGGCTGCACGCCGTGCAGCTCGGGTTCGAGCACCCCGCGACGGGGCAGTGGACCCAGGTCACGAGCGAGTACCCCGACGACCTGGCGCGCGCGCTCGAGGTCGTGCGCGGGGCGTACTCCTGAGCACCGGTCGAGGGTCCGCAGGGGCCCGTCGACGGAAGGACGCCGGATGCTGACGACGGAACGGGTCCGCACGCCCGAGCAGCTCGCCGAGGCGCACGGCCTGCGGCTGACGGTCTTCGTCGACGAGCAGCGCGTGCCGCTGGCCGAGGAGATCGACGACGCCGACTTCGCACCGACCACGACGCACGTCCTCGCGCGCGACGGCGCGGGTCGGGTCGTCGGGACGGGGCGTCTGCTGACCGACCCGGCCCACCCGGGCGACGTGCACGTCGGACGGGTCGCGGTCGCACGCACCGCCCGCGGGACGGGCGCGGGAGCCGCGGTCATGCGAGCGCTCGAGGAGATCGCGCTCGCTGAGCACGCGTCGGACGGCAGCGTCCGGATCGAGCTCAGCGCGCAGACCCAGGCGGTCGGCTTCTACGAGCGTCTCGGGTACCAGGCGTACGGTCCCGTGTACCTCGACGCCGGGATCGATCACCGGGACGCCGCCAAGACGCTCACGGCTCAGGACTGACCGCAGGAGGACGCCCTCCACCGCGCTGCGGGCCGACGGCGCCGCCGGTTCGCCCTTGGCGTGCGCGACAGGCCGTACGGGCCGTACGGGCCGTGCGGGACGAGCGAGCGCGAGAGGCTTCGAGGGGCCGCGAGGGGGCGTGGCGCCGTCGGGCGGGGACGGAGCCTGCGTCCCGACGGCATGAGACGAGGCACACGCCCGTGCCCGGAGGCGACACGCCGAGAGGCGTCGGTGGCTCGATCTAGACTCGTCGCATGCCGTCTGCCGTCGCCCCCGGAAGCACCCAGAAGTCCGACGACTTCGTCCACCTCCACGTCCACACCGAGTACTCGATGCTGGACGGCGCCGCGCGGCTCGGAGACCTCTTCGAGGAGACCGCGCGCCTGGGGCAGAAGGCCATCGCGACCACGGACCACGGCTACATCTTCGGGGCGTTCGACTTCTGGTCCAAGGCGACCCAGGCGGGCATCAAGCCCATCATCGGGGTCGAGGCGTACGTCACGCCCGGCACGAGCCGCTTCGACCAGACGCGCGTGCGCTTCGGCGAGAAGGGCCAGGAGTCCGACGACGTCTCGGCCCGCGGCGCGTACACGCACCTGACGATGTGGGCCCGCAACAACGAGGGCCTGCACAACCTCTTCCGGGCGAGCTCGCTCGCCTCGCTCGACGGCCAGATGGGCAAGTGGCCGCGCATGGACCGTGACCTGCTCGAGCGCTACGGCAAGGGCATGATCGCGTCGTCGGGCTGCCCGTCGGGCGAGATCCAGACCAAGTTGCGGCTCGGCCAGTGGGACGCGGCCGTGCAGGCCGCGGGCGAGCTCCAGGACGTGTTCGGCAAGGAGAACTTCTACGTCGAGCTCATGGACCACGGGCTCGACATCGAACGTCGCGTCATCAAGGACCTGCTGCGGCTCTCCGAGACCATCGGGGCACCGCTCGTCGCGACCAACGACCTGCACTACGTGAAGAAGGAGGACAGCCACTCCCAGGAGGCGCTGCTGTGCATCAACTCCGGCTCCACGCTCGCGGACCCGGACCGCTTCAAGTTCGACGGCGACGGCTACTACGTGAAGTCCGCCGCCGAGATGCGGCACATCTGGAAAGAGCTGCCCGAGGCCTGCGACAACACGCTGCTCATCGCCGAGCAGTGCGAGGTCAGCTTCGACACCTCGGCCAACTACATGCCGAACTACCCCTGCCCCCCGGGCGAGGACGAGACCTCCTGGTTCATCAAGGAGGTCGAGAAGGGCCTGCACTACCGCTACCCGGACGGCATCTCGGACGCCGTGCGCAAGCAGGCCGAGTACGAGACCCAGGTCATCGTGCAGATGGGCTTCCCGGGCTACTTCCTCGTCGTCGCCGACTTCATCAACTGGGCCAAGGACAACGGCATCCGCGTGGGGCCGGGGCGTGGCTCGGGTGCGGGCTCGATGGCCGCGTACGCGATGCGCATCACGGACCTCGACCCGCTGCAGCACGGGCTGATCTTCGAGCGCTTCCTCAACCCGGACCGTGTGTCCATGCCCGACTTCGACGTCGACTTCGACGAGCGTCGTCGTGGTGAGGTCATCCGCTACGTGACCGAGAAGTACGGCGAGGACCGCGTCGCCCAGATCGTCACGTACGGCACCATCAAGGCCAAGCAGGCCCTCAAGGACTCCTCGCGTCTCCTGGGCTTCCCCTTCGCGATGGGGGAGAAGCTCACCAAGGCCATGCCGCCCGCGATCATGGGCAAGGACATCTCGCTCACGGGCATCTTCAACCCCGACGACAAGCGGTACAACGAGGCCGACGAGTTCCGTCAGATCCACGCCGCGGACCCCGACGCCCAGCGTGTCGTCGAGCTCGCCAAGGGCATCGAGGGCCTGAAGCGCCAGTGGGGCGTGCACGCGGCCGGCGTCATCATGTCGAGCGAGCCGCTCATCGACATCATCCCGATCATGCGCCGCCTGCAGGACGGCGCGGTCATCACGCAGTTCGACTACCCCACGTGCGAGGGCCTCGGCCTGATCAAGATGGACTTCCTGGGGCTGCGCAACCTCACGATCCTCGACGACGCGCTCGAGAACATCGTGATGAACGGCAAGGACCCGGTCGAGCTCGAGGCCCTGACGCTCGACGACCCCAAGACCTACGAGCTCCTGGGGCGCGGCGACACCCTGGGCGTGTTCCAGCTCGACGGCGGCGGCATGCGGACCCTGCTCAAGCTCATGCGCCCCGACAACTTCGAGGACATCTCGGCCGTGGGCGCGCTCTACCGCCCCGGCCCCATGGGAGCCAACTCGCACACCAACTACGCGCTGCGCAAGAACGGGATGCAGGAGGTCACTCCCATCCACCCCGAGCTCGAGGAAGCCCTCGAGGACATCCTGGGGACCACGTACGGCCTGATCGTGTACCAGGAGCAGGTCATGGCCATCGCGCAGAAGGTCGCGGGGTACTCGCTCGGCCAGGCCGACATCCTGCGCCGCGCGATGGGCAAGAAGAAGAAGTCGGAGCTGGACAAGCAGTTCGAGGGCTTCTCGAACGGCATGAAGGACCGCGGCTACTCCATGGCGGCGGTCAAGACGCTGTGGGACATCCTGCTGCCGTTCTCCGACTACGCGTTCAACAAGGCCCACTCCGCGGCCTACGGCGTCGTCTCGTACTGGACCGCGTACCTCAAGGCCAACTACCCGACCGAGTACATGGCCGCGCTGCTCACGAGCGTGCGCGACGACAAGGACAAGTCGGCCCTGTACCTCAACGAGTGCCGCCGCATGGGGATCACGGTCCTGCCGCCGGACGTGAACTCGTCGTCGGCCAACTTCACCGCCGTCGACAAGGACATCCGCTTCGGCCTGACCGCGGTCCGCAACGTCGGCGCCAACGTGGTGGACGCGATCGTCGCGACGCGCGAGGACAAGGGGACGTTCGGGTCCTTCACCGACTTCCTCGACAAGGTCCCGGCCGTGGTCTGCAACAAGCGGACCATCGAGTCGCTCATCAAGGCGGGGGCGTTCGACTCGCTCGACCACGCGCGGCGCGCGCTGCTCGTGGTGCACGAGCAGGCCGTGGACTCGGTCATCAGCGTCAAGCGCGAGGAGGCCAAGGGACAGTTCGACCTCTTCGCCGACCTGGGTGGCGAGGACCCCGCCATGTCCTTCAGCGTCGACGTGCCCGACATCCCGGACTGGGACAAGAAGCAGCGCCTCGCGTTCGAGCGCGAGATGCTCGGCCTGTACGTGTCGGACCACCCGCTGTCGGGGCTCGAGCACGTGCTGACGCGCGCGGCCGACACGTCGATCGCCGCGCTCATGGCCGACGAGGCCCGCCCCGACGGCTCGACCGTCGTGATCGCGGGACTCATCACCTCGCTCCAGCGCAAGATGAGCAAGAACGGCAACCCGTGGGCCGCGGTCACGATCGAGGACCTCGAGGGCGGCGTCGAGGTCATGTTCTTCGGCGAGACCTATCTCGCGTACTCGACGATCCTCGCCGAGGACCAGGTCGTGGTCCTGCGCGGGCGCGTACGGCGCCGCGACGAGACCATGCAGCTCCAGGCCATGGAGGTCTCGCTGCCCGACATCTCGACGGTCGCCGAGACCCCGGTCCTGGTGAGCCTGCCCGAGTCGCGCTGCACCCAGCCCGTGGTCGAGAGGCTGCGCGAGATCCTCTCGACCCACCCGGGGGTGACCGAGGTGCACCTCAAGCTCACGAGCCCCGGCCGGACCAAGGTCATGCGCCTCGAGGACACCCTGCGGGTCACCAAGAGCCCTGCGCTCTACGGAGACCTCAAGGCGCTGCTGGGACCCTCGTGCCTCACGGTGTGACCGGGGACTCGGGTCGAGGGGCCGGTGGCGGGTACGTCCCGGTGTCCGACGGCTCTCCGGGACGGTTCCAGGTGATCCCGGCCGCGTACGTGCTGCTGCGCCGCGACGACCAGGTCCTGCTCCAGCTCCGGCAGAACACCGGGTACATGGACGGTCACTGGGCCGCTGCCGCGGCGGGGCACGTCGAGGAGGGCGAGAGCGTGCTGGACGCCGCGCGGCGAGAGGCACGCGAGGAGCTCGGCATCGACGTCGGGACGACGGATCTCGAGGCACTCACGGTGATGCACCGCACACGCCCGGACGGGGGACCGATCGAGCAGCGGGTCGACTTCTTCTTCGCGTGCCGCACATGGACGGGTGACCCGGTGATCGCGGAGCGGGAGAAGGCCGCCGACCTGCGGTGGTTCGCGCTGTCCGCGCTGCCCGCACCCGTCGTGCCGCACGAGGCCGCGGTGCTCGGGGCGCTCGCCGCCGGCACCGTGCCGCCGGTCATGACGTTCGGCTTCTCGGACCCGGGCGGGACGTAGACTCGCGGGCGTGATCCACCTGACCCCCGAGCAACGCGTCTTCGTGACCGAGCGCCACCTGGCGACCCTGACCACCCTGCGGGCGGACGGCAGCCCGCACGTCGTGCCCGTGGGCTTCACGTGGGACTCCGAGACCGGGGTCGTGCGCATCACCACGAACGACTCGTCGGTCAAGGCGCTCAACGCCGAGCGCCTCACGGCCGACGGTGCCCACCCCCGCGCGGCCGTCTGCCAGGTCGAGGGCGGACGCTGGATCACGCTCGAAGGCACCATCTCGGTCTCGCGCGACCCCGACGAGGTCGCCGAGGCCGTGCGCCGCTACACGCGGCGCTACAAGGAGCCGCGCGTCAACCCGCGCCGGGTCGTCCTGCGGATCGTCGCGGACAAGGTCATGAGCTCGAGCTACATGGCCTTCTGAGCGCCTCGTGGGCGGCCGGCGCCGCCGGCCGAACCGTCTCGGGGCCGGGCGAGCCGGTTCCGGCGAGGGCGGGTCTCCCGGCACCCGCGAGGGTTCGGCCCTGCGTGAGGTCCTCCTCCGTACCAGCGTCGATCACGGCCGTCGTCAGAACCTGGGACCGACTCCCGCCGGGAGTCTGCCGCCCGCCTCGCACCAGAGGCGGGCGGGACGCCCTAGCCGACGATCGCGCCGATCTGACCGGTCGGGACGTCGACCGTCACGACGTCGCCCTTGCGGAGCTGGCGGCCGCGACGCGTGTCGACCTCGCCGTTGACCTGGACCTCTCCCTCGGAGATGAGGTCGCGGGCGTGGGCGCCGGACTCGACGAGGCTCGCGAGCTTGAGGAACTGGCCGAGGCGGATGACGTCGTCGGTGATCTCCACCGTGGGTGTCGTGGTCATGCACCCATTCTCTCGCGTCCGGGACGTCCCGGGGAACTGCCCACCTGCTGAATGGCCTGGAGGTCGGCTCTCGGCCCGGCCTACGATGGAGCGGTGATCAATCGCATCGACCTGCGTGGTCGTTCCCTGTCTCCCCGTGAGCTCACGGAGATCCTGCCCCGTCCGGAGATCGGCGTCGAGGACGCCGCGGAGAAGGTCGCCCCGATCCTGCATGACGTCCGCCTGCACGGCGCCTCCGCGCTCCGGGACCTCTCGGAGCGGTTCGACGGCGTGCGCCCGGTCCACCTGCGGGTCCCGGTCGAGCGACTGTCGGCCGCGCTCGAGACGCTCGACCCGCTCGTGCGCGAGGGTCTCGAGGAGGCCATCCGGCGCGTCCGCACGGTGCACGCCGCCCAGCGTCCCCAGCCGTTCTCGGTCGACCTGGCCCCCGGGGCGCAGGTCCGCCAGCGCTGGATCCCGGTGCGTCGCGTGGGGCTCTACGTGCCCGGCGGCATCGCGGTCTACCCGTCGTCGGTCATCATGAGCGTGGTCGCGGCGCAGGAGGCCGGCGTGCGCGAGCTCGCGGTGGCCTCCCCGCCGCAGCGTGAGAACGACGGCCTGCCGCACCCCACGATCCTCGCGGCGTGCGCGCTGCTGGGGGTCGAGGAGGTCTACGCGGTCGGCGGGGCGCAGGCGATCGGCATGTTCGCGTACGGGGCCGCGGGCAGCGAGCCGCAGGACGGCGACTACCTGTGCGAGCCCGTCGACGTCATCACGGGTCCGGGGAACATCTACGTCGCGGCCGCCAAGCGGCTCGTGCGGGGTGTCGTCGGGATCGACTCCGAGGCCGGTCCCACCGAGATCGCGATCCTCGCGGACGGCGGGGCGAACCCGACGCACGTCGCGCTCGACCTCATCAGCCAGGGAGAGCACACGCCCGACGCCGCGGCCGTCCTCGTGACGCCGTCGGTCGAGCTGGCCGCGGCGGTCGACGCCCGCCTGGTGGACCTGGTGCCCGAGACCAAGCACGCTGCGCGTGTGGCGCAGGCGCTGTCCGGGCCGCAGTCGGCCATCATCGTGGTCGACGACCTGGAGCAGGGCCTCGACGTCGTCGACTCCTACGGTGCCGAGCACCTCGAGATCCAGACGGCCGACGCCGCGGCGGTCGCCGAGCGCGTGCAGAGCGCGGGCGCGATCTTCGTCGGTCCGTACTCGCCCGTCCCGCTGGGCGACTACATGGCGGGCTCCAACCACGTCCTGCCGACCGGCGGGTGCGCGCACTACTCGAGCGGGCTCGGGGTGCACAGCTTCCTGCGTGCGGTCCAGGTCGTCGAGTACTCGGCGGATGCGCTCCAGGAGCTGGCCGACCGCATCGTGGCCGTCGCGAACGACGAGGACCTGCCCGCGCACGGTGAGGCGATCAAGGCGCGCTTCCAGTAGGCGCGGCACCTCCCGAAGGAGCGGGGCGCGGACCGGAGAGCTGTTCTCCGGTCCGCGCCCCGCTCTCGTCGCGCGCAGGGCGTCAGCGCACCCCGAGCACGAACGGGTGGACCGCCGCGGCGCCCGCCTGTCGCAGCAGACGGGCGGCGACCGTGAGGGTCCAGCCCGAGTCGGTGTAGTCGTCGACCAGGAGGATCCGGCGTCCCGCGAGCCCGGCGAGCGCCGGCCCGGACAGCTCGAGCTGCAGCCGTTCGACGACGCCCGCCAGTCGCATGGCCGAGTTCACGTCGTGGCGACCGGGCTGCTCGCGGCCCGGCACGGGACCGACCGACCCGACGAGCGGGCGGTCGAGGTAGCGCGCGAGCCCGCCCGCGAGGTGCTGGACGAGGTGCGGGCGGGTGGCCGACCGGACCGACACGACGCCGTCGAGCAGGAGCCTGCGTGCGGGGGCCTCGTCGTCGGCCGCGCGGGTGCCGGTCGGGTCGGGTGCGGCGTCGCCGTCGGCGGCGGGCGCGGCGGCGTACAGCGCGTCCCACTCGTCGAGCACGCGCGCTGCCGCGCGGCGCAGCGCGACGGGGGTCTCGCCGTCGGGCACACCGGGCGCGAAGAGCTCACGCAGCGGACCCGACCAACCCAGCCCGTCGAGGCGCGCGACGGCACGTCCCGGGGACGCGAGCTCCTCGGGGGACAGGCGGCCCTTGAGGTCGAGCCCCAGGCGGTCGAGGCCCGTGGGCCACTGGCGACGGGCCACGACCTCGACGCCCGGTCGGTCCATGTCGGCACGCGCGGCGGACACGGCCTCGGCGTCGGGGGCCGCGGGCAGGTCGACGCCACCGCAGCGGTCGCACCGTCCGCACCTCCAGCCGGGCTCGAGCTCCGGGTCGTCGAGCGTGGCGCGCAGGAACGCCATGCGGCACTCGGTCGTGGCCTCGTAGTCGATCATGGACCGCTGCTCGGCGAGCCGGGTCTGCTCGACGCGCGCGTAGCGGTCGGCGTCGTAGACCCACGGCTGCCCGGTCGAGACCCAGCCGCCCTTGACCCGGCGCACCGCGCCGTCGACGTCGAGCACCTTGAGCATGGTCTCGAGACGTGAACGCTTGAGGTCGACCTGCGTCTCGAGGGCCGCGACCGACTGGGTGCCGCCCCCGGCCTCGAGGGCCGCGAGGGTCTCGCGGACCTGACGCTCGGCGGGGAACGCGAGCGAGCCGAAGTACTCCCAGATGCGCCGGTCCTCCTCACCGGGCAGCAGCACCACGACCGCGCTGTCGACGCCGCGCCCCGCACGGCCGACCTGCTGGTAGTACGCGATGGGGGACGAGGGCGCGCCGAGGTGCACGACGAACGCGAGGTCCGGCTTGTCGAAGCCCATGCCGAGCGCCGAGGTCGCGATGAGCGCCTTGACCCGGTTCTCCTTGAGGTCCGCCTCGAGCTGCTCGCGCTCGGTCGTGTCGGTCTGACCCGTGTACGCGGCCACGGCGAGGCCCGTCGCGCGGAGCTGGCTCGCGACCTGCTCGGCGGCCGAGACCGTGAGGCAGTAGACGATCCCCGAGCCGTCGACGTCCTGGAGGGTCTCCGCGAGCCACGCGATGCGGCTCGGCTGGTCCGGCAGGTTCAGCACGGCCAGGTGCAGCGACTCGCGGTCGAGGCCGCCGCGCAGCACGAGCACGTCCTCACGAGGGGTGCCGGGTGCCCCGGCGGGCCCGGCGGTGCCCGGGGCTCCCGTGCCGACCGACGCCCCCGTGACGCCGAGCTGCTCGGCGACGTCCGCGGTGACGCGCTCGTTCGCGGTCGCGGTCGTCGCGAGCACCGGGATGCCCGGGGGCAGGTCCGCGAGCAGGGTGCGGATGCGCCGGTAGTCGGGCCGGAAGTCGTGGCCCCAGTCGGAGATGCAGTGCGCCTCGTCGATCACGACCAGGCCCGCGTCGGCCGCGAGCCGGGGGAGCACCTCGTCGCGGAAGCCGGGGTTGTTGAGGCGTTCGGGCGAGCAGAGGAGCACGTCGACCTCGCCCGCGGCGATCGCGGCGTGCACCTCGTCCCACTCGGTCATGTTCGAGGAGTTGATGGTCACGGCGCGGATCCCGGCGCGGGCCGCGGCCGAGATCTGGTCGCGCATCAGGGCCAGCAGCGGCGAGACGATGACCGTGGGGCCCGCGCCGCGCGAGCGCAGCAGCGAGGTCGCGACGAAGTAGACCGCGGACTTGCCCCAGCCGGTGCGCTGGACCACCAGGGCCCGACGGCGGAACGCGACCAGGGCCTCGATCGCGAGCCACTGGTCGTCGCGCAGCACGGCGTCCTCGCGGCCCACGAGCCTGCGGAGCGCGGCCTCGGCCTCCTCGCGCAGGTCCTTGCCCTCGAGGAGACCACGCAGCATGGCGACCTTGGCGAGTCGCGCGGCGTCGGCCGCGTCGGCGGCAGAGCCGGCGGGCGTGGCATCCGCAGGCGTACCGGCCGGTGCGGTGGCCTGGACGGCGGAGGGCGCCGGGGCCCCACCGGGAGAGGCGGCGCGGCGCGCCGGAGCCGCCCCCGCGTCGTCGGGGACCGGTGGCTCGTCGTAGAGGTCGGCGGGAGGCTCCGACGCGAAGTCGGGCGGGAGGTCGGCGTACGGGTCACGCTGGTCACGGGGGAACGAGGTCACCCAGCGATCGTAGGCGCTGGGTGGGACATCGCGCGGTCGTGCACAGGCGAGGCCCGGTGCGTCCGGACGGGAGGTCCGTCGGGCCGCACCGGGCCTCGCGAGGGGCGGGGAGCCGTCAGGAGTGCATGTCCATGACGACGCGTCCGTCGATCTTGCCCTGCTCCATCTCGCTGAAGATGTCGTTGATGTCGCTCAGCGGCCGGACGGTGTAGGTCGGGGTGATCTTGCCGCGGGCGAAGAAGTCGAGCGCCTCGGCCATGTCCTTGCGGGTCCCGACGATCGAGCCGCGGACGGTGAGGCCGAACAGCACGGTCGTGAAGATGTCGAGCGGGAACTTCTCCGGGGGCAGGCCCACGAGCGAGACCGTGCCGCCGCGGCGCAGCGCTCCGACGGCCTGGGGGAACGCGTGGGCGTTGACGGCCGTCACGAGCGCGCCGTGCACGCCGCCACCGGTCTTGTCCTGGATCTCGGCCGCGGCGTCGGCCGACGTGGCGGCGTTGACCGTGACCTCGGCGCCGTGCTTGCGGGCCAGGGCGAGCTTGTCGTCGTCGACGTCGACCGCGGCGACACGGCGGCCCATGGCCACGGCGTACTGCACGGCGATGTGCCCCAGACCGCCGATGCCGGAGATCAGGACCCACTCGCCGGGCTGGGTGTCCGTCTGCTTGAGGCCCTTGTAGACCGTGACGCCCGCGCACAGGATGGGCCCCACGGCCGCGTCCTCGACGCCCTCGGGGATGATCGGGGCGTAGCGGGAGTCGACGAGCATGTACTGACCGAACGAGCCGTCGACCGAGTAGCCGCCGTTCTTCTGGTGCGGGCAGAGGGTCTCCCACCCGGTCTCGCAGTACTCGCACTCGCCGCACGCGCTCCAGAGCCACGCGTTGCCGACCTTGTCGCCGACGGCCACGCGCGTGACCTGGTCGCCGACCGCGACGACGGTGCCGACTCCCTCGTGGCCCGGGACGAAGGGCGGCGACGGCTTGACGGGCCAGTCGCCGTGGGCGGCGTGCAGGTCGGTGTGACAGACGCCGGTGTAGTCGACCTTGACGAGTGCTTCGAGGGGGCCGGGGGTGGGGACCTCGACGTCGTCGATCGTGAGCGGTGCGGCGAACGTGTGGACGACGGCTGCCTTCATGGTGCTCATGACTCTCCTCCAGGAGCGGACACCGGGGTGGGTCGAGCCATTCGTCGACTGGCGCGTCAGGCGCGACGGGACGCGCTGCGCGTCCGATGATGTCCGGCTCCTCGACCGTATCCGAGCGTGGGGCCGGGTGCCCGGTGAGGGCAGGGCAGAACGGGCGAAAGTCTTGTGAAGATCATCACAAGCGCCATCTGCGCAGGTCACCCGGCCTTTTGAGGCCGATCTGAGGACCTGCGCCGCTCGACCACGAGCGCGAGCAGCGCCCCGACGAGCGCGACCCACTCGCTCACGGCTGCCGTGACCTGCTGGACACCGCCCACCGTCTCGTTGACCGCGAAGAAGCCGACCGTCGTGGACAGGTAGAACGCGCCCAGCGTCGCGACCGAGAACCCGACCGCCCCCAGCAGAGGAAGCCAGTGACGCCACACCAGGACCAGGAGCCCGAGCACGAACCCGGCGACCGCGTTGAGCAGGAACAGCGGACCCACGACCTCGATGTCCCGATACCCCTGCACGTACAGGAACAGGTGCACGTCGGCCGACAGCAGCAGCCCCGCGGCCGTCACTCCCCGCAGCAGCCACGCGCCGCGGGGCAGCGGCGGAGGGGTGGGAGGGGTGCCCGACGCCTGTGAGCGCCCGGGCGTCGAACCGGTCGAGCCGGTCGAGCCGTCGGTGGGAGGAGGGCCGGACGCGTCCATGAGGTGCTCCGAGTGCTCTGGTGCAGGTGCGCTGCACACTCCGGTACGGGCGGGTCGCACGTGCCGGACCGGCAGCGCCGCGCTCGCGCGCGGCGCAGGGCCCGATGCTTCAATTGAAGGACCGATCGACCCGGAACGCACGGCGGAGGGTGACCATGAGGACCTCGACCACGCAGGCGACCCCTATCCCGGCACCGACGGTGCAGGGGGCGCAGGAGGCGCTCCTCGCGACGCCCGCCCGTGACCTCTCGCGCCGCTCGCTCCTCGTGTCCGCGGGCACGGGCGCGGGCGCGCTGGTCCTCGCCGCGTGCTCGGGCGGCGGCGGAGGCAGCGGTACCGCCGGGACCACGGGTCAGGGCGGGGGGACGAGCGGGACCGCCGGGGCGCCGTCGGGCACGGTGGTCACCGCCACGGGCGACGTGCCCGTGGGCGGCGCGGTCTCCGTCCAGGTCGACGGCGCGCCCTACCTCGTGACCCAGCCCGAGGAAGGCACGTTCGAGGCCTTCAGCGCGATCTGCACCCACCAGGGCTGCACCGTCGCGCCGGGCGACGGCGAGCTCGACTGCCCGTGCCACGGGTCACGCTTCGACCTGAGCACGGGCGACGTGCTCGCCGGCCCGGCACCCTCACCGCTGCCGCGGCTCGCCGTCACGGTGAGCGGGACCGACGTGGTCACGGCCTGACGTGCCCGACGTGCCGACAGGGCAGGGCACGGCCCGCGGCACGCAGGCTCACCGCCCGCCTGCCGGACGTCCACCGCTCCCGCACGAACGGCTTCGTAGACTGTCCTGGTGACCACTCCACTCCTCGAGTCCCCGGACGGCGCACCCCAGGCGGGTGCCTCCCTCTCGCAGCCCCGCGCGCACGCCGCCTCCGAGGTGCACCTGCCGGTGCGGGCCGAGCACGCGGGGATCGAGCCGTACGGGGCGCCGCAGCTCGACGTCCCCGTCCTGCTCAACGTCAACGAGAACCCCTACGCGCCCTCGGCCGAGGTCGTCGCGACCGTCGCCGCCGACGTCGCCGCTGCTGCCGCGACCCTCAACCGCTACCCGGACCGCGACTTCCTGGGGCTTCGCCAGGACCTCGCCGACTATCTCGCGGGGGAGTCGGGCGTGCGCGTGGCGCCCGAGCAGGTCTGGGCCGCGAACGGCTCGAACGAGATCATGCTCCACCTGCTCCAGGCCTTCGGCGGACCGGGCCGCACCGCGCTGTCCTTCGCGCCCACCTACTCGATGTACCCCGAGTACGCGCGCGACACCTCGACGGCCTGGGTCACCGGGCGCCGCGAGGAGGACTTCACGCTCGACGCCGACGCCGCCCGCGCCGCGATCGTCGAGCACGCGCCGTCCGTGATCCTCCTGGCCAGCCCCAACAACCCGACCGGCACGGCCCTGACGCGCGAGGTCGTCGAGGCCGTGTGCGAGGCGGCGCTCGCGGTCACCCCGCGCGGCGCCGAGCCGGGTACGTCCGCGGTCGTCGTGGTCGACGAGGCGTACGGAGAGTTCCGGCGCGCGGGGGTCCCTTCGGCCCTCGAGCTCCTCGAGCGCTACCCGAACCTCGCGGTGACGCGCACCATGTCCAAGGCGTTCGCGCTGGCCGGGGCCCGCGTGGGATACCTCGCCGCGGCGCGCCCGCTCGTCGACGCGCTGCGCGTGGTCCGCCTGCCGTACCACCTGTCGGCCGTGACGCAGGCCGTCGCGCGCGCCGCGCTCAAGCACTCGGCGTCGCTGCTGGCCCAGGTCGACGCACTGCGTACCGAGCGCGACGCCACGGTCACCTGGCTGCGGGCCCAGCGCCCGGCGGCCCTGGGTGGCGCGGCGCTGCAGGTCGCCGACTCCGACGCGAACTTCGTGCTGTTCGGCACCTTCCCGGACCGCCACGCGATCTGGCAGGGCCTGTTGGATCGAGGCGTCCTCATCCGGGAGACTGGTCCCGACGGATGGCTGCGGGTGTCGATCGGCACGCCGCAGGAGATGACGGCGTTCAAGGACGCCCTGGTGGAGGTGGCAGGACTGTGAAGCGCACCGCGCGCATCGAGCGCGCGACGTCGGAGTCGAGCGTGCTCGTCGAGCTGGACCTCGACGGGACCGGCAAGACGGACATCTCGACGACCGTCCCGTTCTACGACCACATGCTGACGGCCCTCGGCAAGCACTCGCTCATCGACCTCACGGTCAGGGCCACGGGTGACACGCACATCGACGCGCACCACACGGTCGAGGACGTCGCGATCACGATCGGCGAGGCGCTGCGGATCGCGCTGGGCGACAAGGCCGGGATCTCCCGCTTCGGCGACGCGATGGTCCCGCTCGACGAGGCGCTCGCGCTCGCGGTCGTGGACGTGTCGGGCCGCCCGTACCTCGTGCACGAGGGCGAGCCCGCGGGGCAGGAGTACCACCTGATCGGCGGCCACTTCACGGGGTCTCTCACGCGCCACGTGCTCGAGTCGATCGCCCACCACGCGGCCATCTGCATCCACGTGCGCGTGCTCTCGGGCCGCGACCCCCACCACATCGTGGAGGCGCAGTTCAAGGCGCTCGCCCGTGCGCTGCGCTTCGCCGTGGCGCCCGACGCCCGGGTCGACGGCATCCCGTCGACCAAGGGCGCCCTGTGACCTCCGAGCCGACCACCCCCGCTCAGCCCGACGGGCCCGAGCACGGCGATCACCCCCGCGACCCGCGGACGACCGAGACGGACGACATGACCACCCCGCAGAACCCCGCCGACGAGCCCGAGCTGGACCTGGAGATCCCGGACGACATCTCGAGCCTGCTCACCCCGTCCTCCGACCCCGAGGTCGCGGTCCTCGTGACCCAGATCGCGGGCGCCGAGCCGCTCGCGGCAGCGTGCTCGATCGCGCAGATCGAGGTCGACGCCGTGCCCACGGGCATCGGTGCGCTCGCCGTCCTGCGCGACCTGTCGGGCGAGGCCCCGCAGCGGGCAGCGGCCGCGATCTCGACGCTCGTCAAGGGCGTGCCCCTGATCCTGCTCACACGTCGCGGCGAGCAGCTCACCGCGACGCGCTGGGAGGACGGGGTCGAGGGCGACACCCTTGCGCCCGGCCTGGTCCTCGGGGGCGCCCCCGAGGAGCTCGAGGACCTCGTCACGGGCCACACGACCGTCGCGGACCTCCAGGGCGTGGTCCCCAGCTCGGGGATCTCGCGCTGGAAGGCCATGCGCCTGCTCACGGCCACCGCACGCAAGGCGCGCAAGAAGTGAGCGAGGGGCCCTCGGTCGTCGTCCTCGACTACGGGTTCGGCAACGTCCGTTCGGCGGTCCGCGCTCTTGAGCGCGTCGGTGCGCGGGTCGAGCTCACGGCGGACCGTGCGCGCGCGTCGGAGGCCGACGGCCTGGTCGTGCCCGGCGTCGGCGCGTTCGCCGCGGTCATGGCGGGGCTCAAGGCCGTGCGCGGCGACCAGATCGTCGAGCGGCGTCTTGCGGGCGGTCGCCCCGTGCTCGGGATCTGCGTCGGCATGCAGGTCATGTTCGACGAGGGGGACGAGCACGGCACCCTCACCGAGGGGCTCGGCGAGTGGCCCGGCATCGTCGACCGCCTCGAGGCTCCGGTGGTCCCGCACATGGGCTGGGACACGGTCGAGGTCCCCGGCGGGTCGGTGCTGTTCGACGGGATCGCCGACGAGCGGTTCTACTTCGTCCACTCCTACGCGGCCCGCCGCTTCTCGCTCGGCGTCGACGAGCCCGTGGGCCCGGCGTTCCGCGCGCCGCTCGTCACGTGGTCGGACCACGGCGGCCCGTTCGTCGCGGCCGTCGAGAACGGCCCGCTCTCCGCGACGCAGTTCCACCCGGAGAAGTCCGGCGACGCCGGCGCGCGTCTCCTGGAGAACTGGGTCCGTTCGCTCTGACCCCCGTGCGGGCAGGGTGCCCGCCCCGACCCGCTGCTCGACCGTTCGACCGCGTCACCCGGCGCCCGCGCACCGCGCCCGTGCCCACCCACCTCGTGCATCCCTCGGAAGGACCTCCTCATGACCGATCGTCTCGTCCTGCTGCCCGCCGTCGACGTCGCCGCCGGGCAGGCGGTCCGCCTCGTCCAGGGCGAGGCCGGCTCGGAGACCTCGTACGGCGACCCGCTGTCGGCGGCCCTCGACTGGCAGGCCGGTGGCGCCGAGTGGGTGCACCTCGTGGACCTCGACGCGGCCTTCGGTCGCGGCTCGAACGCCGAGCTCCTGGCCGACGTCGTCGCGCGCCTCGACGTCAAGGTCGAGCTCTCCGGTGGTATCCGGGACGACGAGTCCCTGGCCCGTGCGCTCGCGACGGGCTGCTCGCGCGTCAACCTCGGCACCGCGGCGCTCGAGAACCCCGAGTGGACGGCCAAGGTCATCGCCGAGCACGGCGACGCGATCGCGGTCGGGCTCGACGTGCGCGGCACGACCCTCGCGGCCCGCGGCTGGACGCAGGAGGGCGGGGACCTGTGGGAGGTCCTCGCGCGACTCGACGCGGCCGGCTGCTCGCGCTACGTCGTGACCGACGTGACCAAGGACGGCACGCTGCGCGGCCCGAACATCGACCTGCTGCGTGAGGTCGCTGCCCGCACCGACGCCCCCGTCGTCGCGTCGGGCGGCATCTCGAGCCTCGCGGACCTCGAGGCGCTGCGGGCGCTCGTGGGCGAGGGGGTCGAGGGAGCCATCGTCGGCAAGGCGCTGTACGCGGGTGCCTTCACGCTGCCGCAGGCGCTCGACGTGGCAGGTCGTCCGTGACCTCGCCGACCTCGTCCACCTCGCCCTCGGCGGACGCCTCGGCCTCGGCGGACTCGGGGGACCCGCACGCGGGGCACGCGCACGGCGCGTCGCCGTTCTCGAAGGGCCCGGCGGGCGCGGGGACGGGCAAGGCGCTGCCCCCGTCCTCGGGCTTCTCGGACGACGACGGCTCGGCGGACCCTGCCCTCACGAGCGTCCTCGCGGACTTCTCGGAGGGGACGGCCGGCCTCACGGAGGTCGTCGCGCAGCTCGGCCGCACACGCCTGCTGATCCCCATCCTGGCCGAGCTCGAGAAGTCGGGCGTCGGGGAGCACGGGCAGAAGGTCGACAAGGAGGCCTCGGCCGGCGTCGTCGCGCTCGAGGCGCCCGACGGACGGCGGGCGCTCCCCGTGTTCTCGAGCGTCGCGAGCATGGCCGCCTGGCGTCCCGACGCGCGCCCGGTCCCGGTCGACGCCCCCCGCGCCGCGTTGTCCGCGGTGAGCGAGGACTGGTCGCTGCTGGTGCTCGACCCGTCGGGACCGGTCACGGTCCTGGTCCCGCGCCCTGCGGTCTGGGCGCTCGCGCAGGGCAAGCAGTGGGCGCCCGCGGTCACGGACGGAACGGTCGCGGCGGACGTCGCGGCGGAGATCGCGGGAGCGGTCTCGGGGATCGAGCACGTCGCTGCCGTCCGCGCCGAGACCGGTCGCAGCGCCGAGGTCGCGGTCGTGCTCTCGATCGACTCGGGGCTCGACCGGCGCGGCCTGGACGCCGTCCTGGCCCAGGTCAACGCTGCCCTCGCGGGCAGCGAGCTGGTCTCGGAGCGCGTCGACTCGCTCGAGCTGCGCATCGGTCGCGCGGACTGACCGGCTCGCGTGACGTCGTCGGGCACCGCCGCGAGGCCCGACGACGCCGCGCACCTCGCAGTGCGCACGTCCCGTGCGCGGCGGTTCAGCGGCGACGGCGTCCCAGGACCCAGCCGCCCACGAGCGCGACCACCATGGCGACGGCCTGGCCGCCCAGGATGACCCGGTTGAGGTCGAGGGCCGGGTGCCAGCGCGTGCCGTCGGGGCCCACGGAGTAGACGCCGACCGGGCGCACGTGCACGCCGTAGCCGCCGCCGCCCCCGGCACCCTCGCCCGAGCCCTCACCGGTGCCCTGTCCGGCGTCGCCCGTCGAGGAGCCCGCCGAACCGTCGAGCGCACCGACACCGTATCCGTAGCCCGTCCCGGTGCCGCCCCACACCTTGGCCACGGGGATCACGAGGGTCCCGTCGCGCTCGTAGGCCTCGCCGAAGACCTTGCGCACCGAGAAGACGTCGCTCGCCGCGCGGGTGACGAAGGTGGGGTCCGGCCGACCGGCCGCGTCCTTGCTGCTGTCGCTGCTCATGCCTCGCAGCCTACGAGCAGGGCGGCAGGGTCGCGAAGGCTGACGAGTCGTCGAGCATCGAACGCAGCGTCGAGACGGGCACGAGGAGCGACGCGTCGGTCGACTTCGCGTAGACCACGCCGATCACCTCGCCGGCCTCGTTGAGCGCGGCCGAGCCCGAGCTGCCGGGCTCGACCTGCGCGTCGGTCACGAGGACCTGGCCCAGGTTCTCGTGCAGGGGGTCGGTGGCGGTCCCCACGACCTTGCCCTGCGTCACGGTGAGCTGGCCGCCCTCGGGGTAGCCGACGACCGTCACGGTGTCCCCCTGGGCGGGGTCCGCGGCGGCGAGCGTCGGCGCCGAGGGGAGGTCGTCGCTCGTGCGGACGATCGCGAGGTCGGCGAGCCCGGCAGCGCTCGCCGTCTCGACCTGGATGTCGCGGCCGTCGTACGTGAGGACCTGGAGGGACTTCGACCCCTCGACCACGTGCTTGTTGGTGATGAGCGTGCGGTCGTCGAGCGCGAAGCCCGATCCGGTCGAGAGCGACGAGCACCCGACGTTGCGGATGCGGACCGCCATGCGCTTGACCGCGTCGAAGCCGTCGGGGGAGAGGTTCTCCGACCCGACGGGGTCGACCTGTGGTGCCACGCTGGGGACGACCGAGGTCGGCATGGGCTCGGGGAGCCCGGGCAGGACCCCGCACCCCGCTGCGAGGGCCGCGACGAGCACCGCGGTGAGGGCCACGGTCGCCGGGCGGGCGGACGACCGGCGACCGGGGTGTGGTGCGCGCCTCACTTCTCGAGCTCCTTCTGCAGCTCGGTGTTGGCCGCCGTCGCGGCGTTGCACAGGTCGTCGACCTGGGTCGCGAAGCGCGCGAGGTCGTCGGGGTTGTACGCGTCCCGGTTGTTGAGGTAGCCGATGAGCTCGTCCTGGGCCGTGGTGCACTGGCCGAGGGCCGCGGCGACCGTGCCGGCGGCCTCGGAGATGCGGGCCTGGTAGTCGAGGTACTGCTGCGAGGCCACGTTCTCGTCGCCCAGCTGGGCCTTCTCGTTCGCGAGCGCGGTGATGCGCTCCTGGGCCGTCGTGAGCTGGGAGCGCGCGGACTCGAGCTCGGCGTTCGCACCGTCGAGGTCGGCGTCGAGCTGGGCGACCTGCCGGCCGAGCTCGCGGGACTCCTCCTCCCACTGCGCGCTGCGGTCCTGCCAGCTCAGGGTCGTGACCAGGAGGTACGCCGCGAGCCCCAGCGCGACGACCAGCGCCGCGGCGAGCACGAGGATCGCGACCGTCCTGCCCCGCCCGGTCCGGGTTCGTGCGGGTCCGGTCTCCGGTCCGGTCCTGTCCGCGGCGGCGAGGTAGGCCTGGGTCTGCGGGGCAGGGCTGGGCGGGAGCGAGGGAGCAGGGCTGGGCGGGAGCGTAGGAGCAGGGCTCGGCGGGAACGCCGGGGGAGCGGCCGGCAGCGGGTCGGGAGCTCCGCCGGGCGGGGGCACGACGCCGTCGCCCCGGTGCGCGCTCGACGGCGGGGGAGGGGGCGTGGGCTGCCCGCCCGGCGGGATGCTCAACTGACCGCGCCCGTGTACTTCTCGCCCGGGCCCTCGCCCAGGGCGTCGGGGTAGATCGAGGCCTCGCGGAACGCGAGCTGGAGCGAGCGCAGACCGTCGCGGAGCGACCGGGCGTGCTGGTTGCCGATGTCGGGGGCCGAGGCCGTCACGAGGGCGGCCAGGGCGTTGATGAGCTTGCGTGCCTCGTCGAGGTCCAGGTGCCCCTTCTCGGCCGCGTCGTCGGCGAGGCCGCACTTGACGGCGGCGGCGCTCATGAGGTGGACGGCGGCGGAGGTGATGACCTCGACGGCCGCGACGTCGGCGATGTCCCGGGTGGCGTCCTGGGCGATGGGGTCGTTCTCGGTAGTCATGTGCTCATCCTTCCAGAGGGAACGCGCGATCGGGACCCGTGCGGGGGCGCCCGGGCGGCCGGACGCGGGGTGCGACGGGGGGTGACGGCGCGCTCCGGCGTCGGGCAGGACGCGGAGGGCAAAGAGTGTGCCAAGCGGCCAGGTCGGACGCCGCGCGGTGTGGTGGCCGGGCGGCGGTCACGACAGCCCGGAGGCCGGGCCCGCTGAGCGGACCCGGCCTCCGGGCGTGACGACGCCTCGCCTCTGCCCGACGACCGTTGGCCGGGCGGAGGGCGGGTGTCAGGAGTGCGCGGGCTCCGACGTGACGCCGGGCTCGTCGGCCGCGAGCGGGGCGACCTCGAGGGCGCTGCGCAGGGCGGCACCGAGGTTCGCGTCGACGTTGGTCCAGTACTGGATCGCGCGCTCACGGATCGCCAGGCTCTGGACGCCGCCGACGGCCCCCGTGATGGTCTCGAGGAAGCGCGCCTTGGCCGCGTCGTCGAAGACCTCGCGGTAGAGCGTGCCGGCCTGACCGAAGTCGTCGTCCTGCGCGTGCAGCGTCGCCGCGGCGCGCGTCAGCTCACCGTCCGACTCCCAGGACCCGACGCCCGCGCGCGCCTCGTCGGCCACGGGGCCGCCCAGGCTGTTGGGCGCGTAGACGGGCGTCGTGGGCGCGTTGAACCCGTGACGCTGGGCGCCGTCCTGCGAGTAGTTGTGGACCGGTGCGGCGTGCGGCGCGTTGACCGGGATCTGGTTGTAGTTGGTGCCCACGCGGTAGCGCTGCGCGTCCGGGTAGGAGAAGACGCGGGCCATCAGCATCTTGTCGGGGCTGATGTCGATGCCCGGAACCGTGTTCGCGGGCGAGAACGCCGCCTGCTCGATCTCCGCGAAGAAGTTCTGCGGGTTGCGGTTGAGCGTGTGCGTCCCGACCTTGATGAGCGGGTAGTCGGCGTGCGGCCAGACCTTCGTCAGGTCGAACGGGTTGAAGCGGTACGTCTTGGCGTCCTCGTACGGCATGACCTGGACGTGCACGTCCCAGGACGGGAAGCTGCCGGCCTCGATCGCCTCGTAGAGGTCGCGGCGGTAGTAGTCGGCGTCGGCGCCCGCGATGAGCTCGGCCTCCGAGCCCTCCATCTCGACGTTGCCCTGGTTCGACGTGAAGTGGTACTTGACCCAGAAGCGCTCGCCCGCGGCGTTGATCCACTGGTAGGTGTGCGAGCCGAAGCCCGGCATCTCGCGCCACGACCGCGGCAGGCCGCGGTCGCCCATGAGGTAGGTGACCTGGTGCGCCGACTCGGGGGACAGGGTCCAGAAGTCCCACTGCATGTCGGCGTCGCGCAGGCCCGAGCCCGGCAGGCGCTTCTGCGAGTGGATGAAGTCGGGGAACTTGATGCCGTCGCGGATGAAGAAGACCGGGGTGTTGTTGCCGACGATGTCGTAGTTGCCCTCGGTCGTGTAGAACTTCACCGAGAAGCCGCGCACGTCGCGCCAGGTGTCGGGGGAGCCCTGCTCGCCCGCGACGCTCGAGAAGCGCTGCAGCGTCTCGGTGCGCGCGCCCGGCTGGAACACGGCCGCGCGGGTGTACGCCGAGACGTCCTCCGTGACGACGAACTCGCCGAACGCGCCGCCGCCCTTGGCGTGCACGATGCGCTCCGGGATGCGCTCGCGGTTGAACTGCGCGAGCTTCTCGACCAGGTAGCGGTCGTGCAGCGCGGTCGCGCCGTCGGCGCCCGCGGTCAGCGAATGGGCGTCGCTCGGGACGGGCGTACCCGTCTGGGACGTGGTGAAGGGGGTGTTCGTCATCGTCTTCTCCTTCAGGTGGGCTCGGCGGCCCGTGACCTGTTCGTGGGTAGAGGGCGGTAGGGACAGGTGCTCCGAGGAGCGGTGAGGGGGTCCGGGGGCGCCCCGAAGGTACGGGGCTGGTCAGGGGACGCTGCGGCGACGGCGGCCGACGGTCAGGTCGCGCAGCTCGGGCACAGGCCCCAGTAGGTGACCTCGGCGGTGTCGATCGTGAAGCCGTTGTTCCCGCTGGGGGTCAGGCACGGTGCGTGACCGACGGCGCAGTCGATGTCGGCGACCGCGCCGCACGACCGACAGACGACGTGGTGGTGGTTGTCGCCCAGGCGTCGCTCGTAGCGCGCCGGGTGGCCCGCTGGTTCGATCCGGCGCAGCAGGCCGTGCTCCGTGAGAGCGTTCAGCACGTCGTAGACGGCCTGCACCGAGACCGACCCGAGCACCTCGCGAGTCGCGCGCAGGACGTCGTCCGCGTCCGCGTGCTGCTGACGGGTGACGACGTCGAGGACCGCGAGCCGGGCTGCGGTCACCCGAAGCCCGCTGTCGCGGAGCTCGGTCTCG
The DNA here is from genome assembly GCF_016907235.1 of Oerskovia jenensis. Taxonomy (NCBI): domain Bacteria; kingdom Bacillati; phylum Actinomycetota; class Actinomycetes; order Micrococcales; family Cellulomonadaceae; genus Oerskovia; species Oerskovia jenensis. The sequence goes on along the minus strand of NZ_JAFBBO010000001.1, from coordinate 675,619 downwards.
TGATCCGCGGGGCGGACCGTCTTCTCGGTGGGCACGCCCTCACTCTCCCACACATTCTGGAAGAGCTCCATTGATGGAGGGTGTCCAGTAGGTGGCGTGTCGGGGTGGGTCGATGGTCTCGCGGCCGTGTTCGCCCTGCCGTTGTTGTTGTTGTTGTCATCGTCGCCGACGGGTCGGCAGGTCGATGCGACCGGCGGAACGGGAGGGGCCCCGGAGATCCGATAGCGTGCGGCCAGCGGCCAGCGGCCAGCGGCCAGCGGCCAGCGGCCAGCGGCCAGCGGCCAGCGGCCAGCGGACCGCCGGCCGCCAGGCGAGTGCGTGGCGGGCGGAGCCCCGTCGGGTGCGTGCTATTCTTGGTGGCTGACCGACCCGTAGGTTCTGGTCGAGGCGCCGACAGGCACTTGGACCGGTGAACTACGGGTGCGCAAAGTGGATTCCATCCCACCTGAGCTTCAACCGCTGACGAACGTCACGACAGAGGCCGGGTCTCGGTCCGGAGCGTCGCCGTTCTTCACGGTGGCGCGACGGTGTGTTCGTCGCACCCGCGACGATCCGATCGATGGCCTCCTCCCTGCGCTCTGGGACGGGGGCCTTTCCCGTTCCTGGTGGTCTACCGACGACTTCCTAGGAGCATCACATCAGCGAGCCTCGCATCAACGATCGGATCCGTGTCCCCGAGGTCCGACTTGTCGGCCCAGGTGGGGAGCAGGTCGGCGTCGTCCGCATTGAGGTCGCCCTGAGCCTTGCCCAGGACGCTGACCTCGACCTGGTGGAGGTCGCCCCCGACGCACGCCCGCCGGTGTGCAAGCTCATGGACTACGGCAAGTTCAAGTACGAGTCGGACATGAAGGCCCGTGAGGCGCGCCGCAACCAGGCGAACACGGTCCTCAAGGAGATCCGTTTCCGTCTGAAGATCGACCCGCACGACTACGGCACCAAGAAGGGCCACGTCGAGCGCTTCCTCGCCGCCGGCGACAAGGTCAAGGTCATGATCATGTTCCGTGGCCGTGAGCAGTCGCGCCCCGAGATGGGTGTGCGCCTCCTCCAGCGTCTGGCGGACGACGTCTCCGAGCTCGGCTTCATCGAGAGCATGCCGAAGCAGGACGGGCGCAACATGATCATGGTGCTCGGCCCGGTCAAGAAGAAGGCCGAAGCCAAGAGCGAGCAGCGTCGTCGTGCCCAGGAGGCCGACCCGCAGTCGGCGAAGTCCGAGCGACCCGCTCCGGTCGAGGTCTCCGAGGCGCCGGCAGACGGCGATGACGTGCCCTTCGAGGTGCAGGTCGCGGAAGCAGCGGAGATGGTCGCGTCCGCCGAGGCCGCTGCCGCCGTCAAGGCTGCCGCCGCCCCGGAGCCCGCCCCGGCCCCCGCTGCTGCTCCGGCCGCCGCACCGAAGGCCGCTCCCGCCCGTGCGGCAGCGCCCAAGGCAGCTGCTCCGCGCACGTCGGCCCCCAAGGCTCCCGCGCCCCAGGCCGCTGCTCCGGCAGCGCCGGCCGCCACGCCCAAGCCCGCGGTGGCTCCCAAGCCCGTCGCGGTGCCCAAGCCGGCTGCCATGCCGAAGCCCCCGGCTCCGCGTCCCCCGGCGCCCAAGCCGAGCTCGGCCTCCAAGCCGAAGCCCAGCGGCAAGCCCAGCTGACCAACTGACACCGAGCCAGGCCCACCGGCCACGGCCCGAACACGTCGGGTCCCTCCCGGGATCTCGACCAGACAAAGGAGAAACGGCAGCCATGCCGAAGAACAAGACGCACTCCGGCGCCAAGAAGCGGTTCCGCATCACTGGCAGCGGCAAGGTCATGCGCGAGCAGGCCAACAAGCGCCACCTGCTCGAGCACAAGTCGAGCACTCGCACGCGTCGCCTGTCTGCTGACCAGGTCGTCGCCCCCGCTGACGTCAAGAAGATCAAGAAGCTGCTCGGTAAGTGATCTGCCTGGTGATCGCGCCTCTGGCGCTGATCACCGCTGAGTCCCTACCTGAGCCCCGAACTGCAAGGAGCATCACGTGGCACGCGTGAAGCGGGCGGTCAACGCCCAGAAGAAGCGTCGTACAACTCTCGAGCGCGCTGCGGGTTACCGCGGCCAGCGTTCGCGTCTCTACCGGAAGGCGAAGGAGCAGGTCACCCACTCCCTCGTCTACTCCTACCGCGACCGCAAGGCGCGTAAGGGCGACTTCCGTCGTCTGTGGATCCAGCGCATCAACGCTGCGTCCCGCGCGCAGGGCCTGACGTACAACCGCCTCATCCAGGGCCTCAAGGCCGCTGGCATCGAGGTCGACCGTCGCGTCCTCGCTGACCTCGCGGTCAACGACGTCACGGTCTTCAACGCGCTCGTCCAGGCTGCGAAGGACGCTCTGCCTGCCGACGTGAACGCCCCGAAGGCTGCTGCCTGATCATCGAGCAGCGACTCTTCCCACCGGACGCCCGCACAGTGAACGATCTGTCCTCAGGTCGCCCCGTACCGTTCTCCCATCGTGTCCCCGAGGTCTCGAACCCTCGGAGCGACCGGGTCAAGGCGGTGCGGGCACTGTCCGGGCGTCCGGCGCGTCTGCGCCACCAGCAGTTCCTCGTCGAGGGCCCGCAGGGGGTGCGCGAGGCTGTCAGGCATGCCGCACACCTGGTGCGCGACGTCTACGTGACGTCGTCCGCGGCCGAGCGGCACGCGGAGATCGTCGACGACGCCCTCGGTCGAAACCTGCGCGTCCACCTCACGACGCCCGACGCGTTCGAGGCCATGAGCACCGACGCGCAGGGCATCCTCGCGGTCGTCCGGGCCCAGGAGCTCACGCTCGACGACGCGGTCTCGGGTTCGCCGCGGCTCGTCGCGGTCCTCGCGACCGTCCGCGACCCCGGCAACGCGGGCACCGTGATCCGTGCTGCGGACGCCGCCGGCGCCGACCTGGTCGTGCTCGCGGGCGAGAGCGTCGACGTGCACAACCCGAAGGTCGTGCGCTCCACGGCGGGCTCGCTCTTCCACGTCCCGGTCGTGACGGGCGTGACCCTCGCCGAGACGGTCCACGCGCTGCGTGCGGCCGGTCTGGTGACCCTGGCCGCTGACGGGACCGGTGACCACGACCTCGACGACCTGCTCGACGTCGCGGGTGCCGCGCCGGCCGGCACGCCCGATCTCGCCCGCCCCACGGCGTGGGTCTTCGGGAACGAGGCGTGGGGGCTGCCGTCGGAGGACCGCGAGCTCGCCGACGCGGTCGTGAGCGTCCCGATCCGCGGGCAGGCCGAGTCGCTCAACCTCGCGACGGCCGCCACGGTCTGCCTGTACGCGTCGAGCCGGGCGCACCGCCCGCGTCGCGCCGGTGCGTCCGCCCCGACCGGTGGCGCGGACGGGACCCTGTGAGGGGACGGTCGGCGCGACTCTTCGCGGCCCTGTACCCCTCGGACGAGGCTCTCGACCACCTGGGCCTCGCGCTCTCCGCGCTCGGCGCGGTCGCTCTCGACGACGGACGGCCCTCGCTGCGCTGGACCCCCCGCGACCTCATGCACCTCACGGTCGCGTTCTTCGGCGAGGTCGCCGAGGGGGCGGCGGACGACCTGGCCGGGGTCCTCGACGAGGTCGCCCGGTCGACGGAACCGTTGTCGCTGCACCTTCGTGGTGCCGGGACGTTCGAGGACCGCATCCTGTTCGCGGGCGTGGGCGGCGACGCGGAAGCCCTGCGACGTCTGAGCGCCGGGACCGCGGAGGCGGCCTCCGACGTCGGGCTGCGGCTCGACCGCAGGCCCCGCCAGCGCGCCCACCTGACCGTGGCGCGTGCCTCCGGTCCGCGCAGGACGGGCCGTCGCCGGACCGACCCGCAGCCAACCGGCCCAGGACTGGCCGAGCTCGCGCACGCCCTCGCCGTGTACGAGGGTCCACGGTTCACTGCGACCGAGCTCTGTCTCGTCGAGTCGACCCCCGGGGCGGGGCGCAGCGGCGGTCCGCTGTACGAGGTCCTCCGGACGTTCGGTCTCGGCGAGCACCGCTGAGGCGACCGCTCGACCCGCCGAGCCGCCGGGTGGTCCGCCCGGGACGCCGGGCCATCACCCACGCCCGCGATACGACGGTGTGGGACCATGAGGGCATGCAGCGCGATGATCGCCGATTTACGTGGCCCGCTCGAGGGCCGCGCGGCTGACGCTGCGCACGTCGACCACAGGACGCCGCTCGGTGGCCTCGGATCGACCGGTCGTGCCCCGGCGGGCGCTCTAGAATCTTCAGTTGGACGCGCGAGGTGACCTCTGCGCGTCCGGTCCCGATCCCGCCAGGAAGGCACGCATGTCCACCCCTGATCCGGTCCAGCCCGCCGCGCCCTCGCCGCTCGACGGCCCCGCGCTCGAGGCCGTCCTCTCCGCGGCCCTCGCCGCCGTCGAGGCCGCCCGCGACCTCGACGAGCTCAAGACCGTACGCCTCGAGCACACCGGCGACCGCAGCGCCCTCGCGCTCGCCAACCGCCAGATCGGCCAGCTTGCGCCCGCCGACAAGGCAGCGGCCGGAAAGCTGCTCGGTCCGATCCGCGGCCGCCTCAACCAGGCGCTCGCCGCACGCACCCAGGTCCTCGAGGCCGAGCGCGACGAGCGTGTCCTGGTCGAGGAGTCCGTCGACGTGACGCTCCCCGTGGACCGCGCACCCGCCGGTGCCCGTCACCCGCTCGAGACGCTCCAGGAGCGCGCCGCCGACTTCTTCACGGCCATGGGCTGGGAGATCGCGGAGGGCCCGGAGATCGAGGCCGAGTGGTTCAACTTCGACGCGCTCAACTTCGGCCCCGACCACCCGGCCCGTCAGATGCAGGACACGTTCTTCCTCCAGGCCCCCACGGGACCCGACGGCGAGCCCGGCGAGCCGTCGAACCTCGTGCTGCGCACGCACACGTCGCCCGTGCAGGCCCGTACGCTCCTCGAGCGCGAGCTGCCCGTGTACATCGCGTGCCCCGGCAAGGTCTTCCGCACCGACGAGCTCGACGCGACGCACACGCCCGTCTTCCACCAGGTCGAGGGCCTCGCGGTCGACAAGGGCCTGACGATGGCGCACCTGCTCGGCACGCTCGACCACTTCGCCAAGGCGATGTTCGGTCCCGAGGCCCGCACGCGCCTGCGCCCGTCGTTCTTCCCCTTCACCGAGCCCAGCGCCGAGATGGACCTGTGGTTCCCCCAGAAGAAGGGCGGGGCCGGCTGGATCGAGTGGGGTGGCTGCGGCATGGTCAACCCGAACGTCCTGCGCTCCGCCGGGATCGACCCCGAGGTCTACTCGGGCTTCGCGTTCGGCATGGGCATCGAGCGCACGCTCATGCTGCGCCACGGAATTGCTGACATGCACGACATGGTGGAGGGCGACGTCCGCTTCTCGACCCAGTTCGGAATGGGGATCTGATGCCGAACATCGTCATCGACTGGCTCGGCGAGCACGTCGAGCTGCCGGCCGACCTGACGGCCGAGACGCTGGCCGCCGCGCTCGTGAAGGTGGGCCTGGAGGAGGAGGCGATCCACGGGTCGTCCGTCACGGGCCCGCTCGTCGTGGGCCAGGTCGTCTCGGTCCAGCCCGAGGAGCAGAAGAACGGCAAGGTCATCAACTGGTGCCAGGTCGACGTCGGGGCGCACAACGTCGACGGCGTCCCCGTCGCCGAGGGCGGGACCCCGCGCGGCATCATCTGCGGCGCGCACAACTTCGGCCCGGGGGACCGCGTCGTGGTCGCGCTGCCCGGCGCCGTGCTGCCCGGACCCTTCCCCATCGCGAGCCGCAAGACCTACGGCCACGTCTCGGACGGCATGATCTGCTCGGCCAAGGAGCTGGGGCTGGGGCAGGACCACGACGGCATCATCGTGCTCGACCGCTACGGGTACTCCCCGGAGACCGGCTACGACACGACTCCCGGCACCGACGCGCTCGAGCTCCTGGGGCTGGGTGACGAGGTCCTCGAGATCAACGTCACCCCGGACCGCGGGTACTGCTTCTCCTACCGCGGCGTGGCCCGCGAGTTCTCGCACTCGACGGGCGCGGCCTTCACGGACCGCGGGCTCCCCACGGGCGACCTGCCCGGCGTGACCCCCGACGGCTTCCCGGTCGAGGTCGAGGACGACGCCCCGATCCACGGCGTGACCGGTTGCGACCGCTTCGTCACGCGGATCGTGCGCGGCATCGACCCGCAGGCGCCGACCCCGGCGTGGATGCAGCGCCGCCTGACCCAGGCGGGCATGCGCCCCATCTCGCTCGCGGTCGACATCACGAACTACGTCATGCTCGACCTCGGTCAGCCCCTGCACGCCTACGACCTCGCCAAGGTCGCGGGGCCGATCGTCGTGCGCCGCGCGGCGCCGGGGGAGCGGCTCACGACGCTCGACGCGGTCGAGCGCCGCCTCGACGTCGAGGACCTGCTCATCACCGACTCGCCCGAGGGGGCGCGCGGCTCGCGCGTGCTCGGGATCGCGGGCGTCATGGGCGGGGCGTCGAGCGAGGTCGGCGAGACCACGACCGACGTCCTGGTCGAGGCCGCGCACTTCGACCCGATCACCGTGGCCCGTTCGGCACGCCGTCACAAGCTGCCCTCCGAGGCGGCCAAGCGGTTCGAGCGCGGCGCCGACCCGGCGTTGCCGCCCGTCGCGGCCCAGCGCGTGGTCGACCTGCTCGTCGAGCTCGGTGGCGGCACGGTGGACGACGCGGTGAGCGACCTCAACACGGTCGCCCCCGCCACCCCGATCGTCTTCCCGATCCACGAGGCCGAGCGCCTCGTGGGGGTCGCGTACACCTCGGAGCAGGTGCGTGGCGTGCTCGCCGAGATCGGCTGCACGGTCCGCGACCTCGACGGCGGTACGACCCTCGAGGTCACGCCGCCGACGTGGCGTCCCGACCTGACCGGTGCCGCAGAGCTCGTCGAGGAGATCGCCCGACTCGTCGGCTACGACAAGATCCCGTCGATCCTGCCGCCCGCCCCGGCGGGTCGGGGGCTCACGACCTCGCAGCAGCTGCGTCGTTCGGTCGCGCGCGCCCTCGCAGAGGCCGGGTTCGTCGAGACGCTCAGCTACCCGTTCGTGAACCCGCAGTCGCACGACGACCTGCGCCTGCCCGCGGACGACGACCGTCGCCGAGCGCTGCGGCTCGTCAACCCGCTCGCGGACGACCACCCCGAGATGCGCACGAACCTGCTGACGACGCTGCTCGGCACGCTCAAGCGCAACGTAGGGCGCGGCAACGCGGACCTCGCGATCTTCGAGATCGGTCTCGTGACGCGCCCCGTGCCCGGCGCACCGGCAGCCCCGCAGCTCCCGGGCGGCGTCCGCCCGAGCGAGCAGGACCTCGAGACGCTGCAGGCCGCGGTGCCGCCGCAGCCTCGCCGGGTCGCGGGCGTCCTGACCGGTCAGCGCGTGGCCTCGGGCTGGTGGGGTGCGGGTCGAGCGGCCGACTGGACCGACGCCCTGGCCGCCGCCCGGCTCGTGGCCGAGCGCGTCGGGGCTCGCGTGAGCGTGGTCGCCGACCACGACCACGCGCCCTGGCACCCGGGCCGGACCGCGAGGCTCGAGCTGTCGGACGGGACCGTCGTCGGGCACGCGGGCGAGCTGCACCCCAAGGTGCTCGAGACGCTCGGCCTGCCCGCGCGGACCGTGGCGTTCGAGGTCGACCTCGACGCGCTGATCGCCGCCGCCCCGGGGCAGCCCGTCCAGGCGGAGCCCGTCTCGTCGTTCCCGCTCGCCAAGGAGGACCTGGCGCTCGTCGTCGACGCCTCCGTGCCGGCCGCGGCCGTGCGCGCCGCGATCGAGGAAGGCGCGGGGGACCTGCTCGAGGAGCTCGCGCTGTTCGACGTCTACACCGGCCCCCAGGTCGGTGAGGGCAAGAAGTCGCTCGCGTTCTCGCTGCGCCTGCGTGGCACCGACCGCACGCTCACCGCGGAGGACTCCGCGGCCGTGCGGGCTGCTGCGGTCGCCGCGGCGCACGAGAAGGTCGGGGCCGAGCTTCGTGGCTGACGTCACCACCGTGGCCCCCGCGCGCACCGCCCTCGTCACGGGTGGTGCGCGCGGGATCGGCCGCGCGGTCGTGCTGGGTCTCGCCCGTGCGGGCCTCGACGTCGCGGTCCTGGGCCGGGACGCGTCCCGCGTGGACGACGTCGTCGCGCAGGTCCGCGCCCTGGGTCGCCGCTCCGTGGGCCTGGTCGCGGACGTGGGTGACCCCGCCGCCGTGGATGCGGCCGTCGCGCGGGCCGAGGCCGAGCTGGGCGGGATCGACCTCCTGGTCAACAACGCCGGGCGTATCGACGCCGAGGTGCCGCTGTGGGAGGCCGACCCGGACGAGTGGTGGTCCGTCATGGAGACCAACGTGCGCGGGCCGTTCCTGCTCGCGCGGGCGCTGGTCCCCGGGATGCTCGCGCGGGGTGGGGGACGGGTCGTCGACCTCAACTCTGGTGCCGGCTCGCACGACATGAACGGCGCGACCGCCTACAACGCGAGCAAGACGGCGCTGCTGCGCCTCGGGTCGAACCTGCACCTGTCGGGCCATGCCCGTGGCCTGCGGACGTTCGAGGTCTCGCCAGGCGTGGTGCAGACCGACCTGACCGCGTCGATGGACATGCACGTGGGGCGCACCGAGTGGACGCCCGTGGAGCGCACGGTCGAGATGATCGTCGCGATCGCGGCCGGCGAGCTCGACGCGTGGTCGGGGACGTTCGTGCGGGTCACGCACGACTCGCCGGCGTCGCTGCGGGCCGCAGCCACGGTCGGCTCCCAGGGCGCGGAGGGCGTGCCGGGCCCCGAGGCGCGCCGGTTGCGCGTGACGCGCTTCGGCGACGACGACCCCATGCCGGGAGCGCTTCCGGCGCGCTGATCTCGCGCCGTCCGACGATCAGTGGTGGTGACCGCGGCGGCCGAGGGTCTCCACGGCGGTGGCCCCCGGCCGGGTCCACTGCGGCACGGGACGGGTGGTCTCGCTCCAGCCGGCGACGCCGTCCGCGTCCGAGCGCCAGAACCAGCCCGGGTCACGCCCCTCGGGCCACCCCTCCGGCCGTGTCTCCCAGGTCTCGCCACGGCCGTAGGGCGTCATGTCGAGCAGGGCGAAGGCCGGGTTGGTCGGCTCGGTGCCGCGGCCCGTCGTGCGGTAGGTGAGGAACACGTCGTCGCCGTCGCGCAGGAAGCACGAGAGGTACCCCATCTCGCCGCCCACGGGCGCGTCGAGGTCGCGCACCGAGTACCAGGGCTGGGTGTAGCCCATGAACTCGACGTACGGGGCGACCTCGTCCCACGCCCCGGTCGTCACGAGGGCGAACGAGACGCCGCGTGCGTTGAGGTAGACGGCGTCCTTGAGGTTCCAGGCAGTCCAGGTGCAGCCCTCGCACTGCCCTTGGTGCGGCGCGCCGTCGTGCCACATGTGCTGGTAGATCACGAGCTCGTCGCGCCCCTGGAACAGGTCCACGAACGGGACCGGCCCGTCGGGGCCGACGACCTCCACGGTGCCGTCGATCCTCACCATGGGCAGCCTGCGACGGGCTGCCGCGATGGCGTCCCCCTCGTGGGTGTGCGCCTTCTCGCGGACCAGGAGCTCGTCCCGGGTGGCCTCCCAGGTGGCCAGGTCGACGACGGGCGGGCGGCCGGTCGGGGGCGTGGTCACGTCCTCGGGCAGTGTCGTCATGATGTCCTCCGTGCGGGCTCGGGCAGGGACGCGCGGCGCGCTCCTGCGGTCACGAGGGCAGACTCGGGACCGGGCCGGAACTCATCGTCAGTGGTTGCGGCGCCCCCGCGAGGCACCGAACGGACCGCCCACGAACAGCCCCAGCCCGAGCACGAAGCCGAAGTCGTACCAGTTCCCGTTGTTGTGGACCTCGTAGATGTTCACGGTGTCCGTGAACAGCGAGACCACGAAGGTCACGGGCACGATGATGCCCTGCCACAGGCCGAGCCAGAACCCGGCCGGGCTGCCGTCCGCGGTGGGCGTACCGACGTCGGGATTGGGACCCGGGGCGCAGGCCGCGAGCGCGAGCGCCCCGACGACCAGGGCTGCGGCGAGGGCGATGCGCCGGGCTCGTGGTGACGTGAGCGCGGGACGGGCGGTACGTGCGCTCTCGTGGGGCGAGACGTCGTGCGTCGGGTGCATGGCCGACCTCCTCGTGGCTGGACCGGACGGTCGCCCCCAGCATCCGCCCCCACGCGCTCCGGCTCAACCGGAGGCTCGCGTCGACCCCTCGGTCACTCGGACGCGGGCAGCCGCCGCGTCCCGCCGATGACGAGCGTGACGTCGACGTCGACGTCCGCGAGCCCGGCCTCGTCGAGGGCCGTGCGCAGGGTGCCGGGGTCCGCCTCGGGGGCCGGGCCGATCGCCTCGATCCTCAGGACGGACCCGCTGAAGGAGATCCCGGTGACCGTCCACTGCTCCTGCTCGGCCCACGCCGCGGCGACGGGGGCCGCGGCGATCTTGTCGGCGTTCTGCCGCAGGACGTGCTGGCTGATCGCGCTGAGCGGTACCGCCACGACGAGCAGCGCCGCCGCGACCGTGACGAGGCTCGCGCCGCGCAGCGGCCCCACGAACCTCTCGGCCTCGCCCGCGGCCGTGCGGACCTGGAACAGCAGGAAGACGAGCGTCCCGGTCGCGATGATCGCGGCGACGTTGGTCGCGAACAGCAGCAGAGCTCCCAGGGCCTGGTCCGGGGCGCCCGACTCGAGCGTGAGGCCGACGACCGCGAGCGGCGGGACGAGCGAGATCGCGATCGCGACGCCGGGCAGCGCGTCCGACACGTCGGCCCGCACCAGGGCGAACGCCCCGACGGCCCCGGTCGCGAGCGCCGCGAGCAGGTCGATGAGCTGCGGCGTGACACGGCCTGCGACCTGGCTGTTGGTCGCCGCGACGATCTCGATCGGGACGAACAGGCCCACGAGGTAGCCGGTCGCGACCACCCCGGCGGCGCCCGCGACGACCAGGAGCGCCGACGAGGTCAGGTTCCGATGGTCGTTGAGGACGATCGCGAGCGCCGTCCCGACGATGGGCGTCATGAGGGGCGCGACGATCATGGCGCCGATCACGGTGGCCGTGCTGTCGGCCGCGACGCCCGCCGACGCGATGACGGCCGCGAGGATCAGCAGGGTCCAGAACGTGGCCTGGCGGGACCTCGCCGTCGGCCCCTCGGAGATGAACAACGCCGTGGTCATCCGCTGGATGTCGGCCGTCGTGACGCGCATGCTGCCTCCCACGGGTGCTGATCGTGCCCTCAGCATCACAGGGGGTCGTCGTGCGCGCTCGGTGTACCTGCGCGGACGCGGCGCACGCGCTGCCAGGTCGTGAGGGCCTTGCGGGCCGCGCTCGCGACCGTGCTGCGGTTCGCGATGGCCGCGGTCTCCTCCGTCGGGTCTGCGGCAACCTGGAGCAGCCGCTCGTGGGCGAGGTCGCTCGCGGCGCAGCGCGTCGACGGCGTCCGTGCCCCCGATGCCGACCAGCGCGAGGGCCGCGGCCTCCCGCACGACGTGCTCGGGGTCGCCGAGCCGCGCGACGAGGTCCGGTACGGCCTCGTGAGCGTCGAGGGCGCCGAGCGTCTCGCACGCGACGACCCGCTCGGAGGTGACAGGCGAGCCCAGGAGCGCGACGGCGCTGGGTACGGCTCCCCGGAACCCAGCGCGCCCGCAGGCCGCCACGAGGTACCAGGTGGCTGACACGCCTGCATCGACGGCCCGCATCATCGACGGTTCGAGCGAGGCGTCGGCGAAGGCGTAGAGGCGGTTGAGAGTCCGCTCGAACGTGCCGATCGGGAACTGCTCGAAGTGCAGCACGACGTCACGCAGGGCGTCGACGGCGCCCTGATCGTCGTCCATGGCCCGCGCGGCGGCGTCGTCGACTGCGTCCTCGTGGACCTCGGGGTCCGGGTCGAGAAGCCGGGAGACCAGGTCGGCGGTCATCGCGCGGCGGAGCCGTGCGACCGACGCGCGGGGGAGTGGGAGCAGCGGACCATGCGGCGAGCATAGGGTGCTCGCCGCACGGCCTCTTCTCGGCAGGTCCGCTACGGTGGTGGCCCGACCTGCCCCACCTGCTCCCCCCGTCGACGACGACCACCGAGGTGACCGCCATGTCCCGCCGTACGGCACTGCTCGTCGGAGTCCTGGCCGTGTCGTGCGGCTCGCTCGCGCTCGGGGCCGCGCTCGGCGGGGTCGGCCCTGCGGCCGCACCCGCCGAGGGGCCGTGGGTCGTCCAAGTCGAGGGGCCGTCGGAGGGCGACGGGGAGTGCGCGGCGGATCCGGCCGTCGACTACGCCCTGACCCCGGCGATCATGCCGCCGGTCGGGACGTCGTTCGGACTGGTTCCCGATGCCACCCGTGCCGACCTGGAGCGGGTCGTGACGTGTCTCGAGAGGTACGTGTCGACGTCGCGGATCAGTGTCGTGTCGACCGGGACCCCGACGTCCCCCTGACCGCGTCGACGGACGAGGCGACCGTGCCGGTGCCACGTGGCGACCTCCTGCCCGCGGGCCGGCCGTCCGCCCGCTAGAGTTCCCTGCGAAGACACGGGGTGCCCGCTCCCACGAGCCGGGCTGAGATCACACCCGTCGAACCTGATCTAGCTAGCACTAGCGAAGGGATGTCGGCAATGTCGCTTGCTGCCACCACACCTGTCCTGCCCGCACCTGCCCGCACGCCTGCGGCGGACGCCGTGGTCGCGGACGAGCACGGCGCGTCGCGGAGGGCCGAGCCCTCCCGTCCCCGCGTCCTGTCGATCGCGGGCACCGACCCGACCGGTGGCGCCGGGATCCAGGCCGACCTCAAGGCGTTCGCGGCGCACGGCGCGTACGGCATGGCGGTCACGACCGCCCTGGTCGCGCAGAACACGCACGGCGTCCGGACCGTGCACGTCCCCGGCGCGGACTTCCTCGCCGAGCAGCTCGACGCGGTCTCGGACGACGTGGTGATCGACGCCGTGAAGATCGGCATGGTCGCCGACGAGCCCAACGCGCGCGCGATCGCCGCGTGGCTCGGGCGCGCGAAGCCGCCGTTCGTGGTGCTCGACCCCGTCATGGTCGCCACGAGCGGGCACCGCCTGCTCGACGAGGGGGCCGAGCAGGCCGTGCGCGAGCTGGTCGCGCTCGCCGACCTCGTGACGCCCAACCTCCCCGAGCTCGCCGTCCTCGTGGGCGAGCAGGCCGCGACCACCTGGCCCGACGCCCTCGCCCAGGCGAGGCGCCTGCACGTGGCGAGCGGCGCCGTCGTGCTCCTGAAGGGCGGTCACCTCACCGGGGAGGAGTCACCCGACGCCCTGGTGGGCGCTCGCGGGCCCGACGACGTCACGACCTTCTCGGCGCCCCGCGTCGACACCGTGCACACCCACGGCACCGGGTGCTCGCTGTCGGCAGCGGTCGCCGCGCTGCGACCCCGGCGGGACGGCTGGGAGAGCGCGACGCGCGACGCGAAGACCTGGCTGACCGGCGCGCTGCGGGCCGGGGGAGCGCTCGCGGTGGGCACGGGCCGCGGCCCTGTCGACCACCTGGCGCACCTGCCCACGCTCGGGCTGCGGACGTTCTCCGAGGAGGCCTGGGACCGGATCGAGGGGTGGCGCGAGGCCGTCGAGAGCATGGGGTTCGTGCGGGCGCTCGCGGACGGGAGCCTCGCCGCCGAGGACTTCGGGTTCTACCTCGCGCAGGACGCCGCGTACCTCGCCGAGTACTCGCGCGTGCTGTCGCGGGCGAGCCGGTTCGCGCCCACGCCCGAGGCGCGTCAGTTCTTCGCGGGGGCTGCGGTCACCTCGCTCGAGGTCGAGCAGGCGCTGCACCGCGACTGGCTGGGCGAGCACGCGGGGATGGACCGGGGTGCGGTCGAGGGCGTCGACCCGTCCCCCGTGACGGCCGCCTACACCAACCACCTGCACGCGGCGTCGAACGGGTCCTACGCGGAGACGGTCGCGGCCCTGCTGCCGTGCTACTGGCTCTACTCGCACATCGGCGACGTCCTGGTGCGCCGGGCAGGAGACCTCGACGGCCATCCCTACGCACGGTGGATCTCGCTCTACGGCGACCCGGCCTTCGCCGAGGCGACGCGCACCGCGTGCTCGTTCGCCGACGAGGCCGCGCGCTGGGCCTCGCCCGCGGAGCGCGAGCGCATGCTGCGCGCGTTCGAGCTGTCCTCGATGCACGAGTACCTGTTCTTCGAGCAGGGGCTGACCCGGCCGACCTGGCCGGCGCCGCCCCTCGCTGCGCACCGAGCTCCCGCCGAGAAGTGAGCAGACGCCCCGGACCGGGCTCGAACCGGGGCGAGAACTCACTTCTCGGCGCGGGGATCGCTACGCGCTCTGCGCGCCGTCCGCCGGGTACCCGCAGTCGTACCCCGGCGGCCACCAGCGCCACGTCGTGGTGACCTCGCTGGTCGAGACGCCCGCGGGACGGTCGGCCAGGCACTGCGTGCGCATCTGGTCGAGCCCGACGGTCAGGTAGTACACCGCGAGCACGCCCGTGAAGAGGACCAGGAGGACCGTCAGCGCCAGGCGCAGGCGGCGGTCGGATCGCCGGGCGGGTTCGTCCTCGCCGGGTCGTGGCGGGACCCAGTCCCAGCTCACGGGGCGGGATCCGTGGCCGGCCCGGTGGCTGCGTCGGCGGCTGCGTCGGTGCCGGCGCCGGTGCCCGGGACGAGCAGCACCTTGCCGGTCGTCGCGCGCCCCTCCAGGGCGCGGTGCGCGTCGGCGGCGCGCGCGAGCGGGAACGTCGCGCCCACGCGCACGTCGAGGTCCCCCGAGGCGACGAGCGCGTACACCTCGCTCGCCCGGTCGAGGAGCTCGGCGCGCGTCGCGGTGTAGTCGCCGAGCGTGGGGCGCGTCGCGAACAGCGAACCGCCCGTGTTGAGGCGCTGCAGGTCGAACGGCGGCACCTGGCCCGAGGACCCGCCGAACAGCACGAGCATGCCGCGGCGGCGCAACGACGCGAGCGACGCCTCGAACGTGTCCTTGCCGACCGAGTCGTAGACGACGGCGACGCCGCGACCGCCCGTGAGGTCGCGCACGATCGCGGGCAGCTCGGTCGTGAGGTCGTCGAGCTCGGCGTAGTTCACGACGTCGGAGGCTCCGGCCGCGCGCGACAGCTCGGCCTTGGCCTCGGTCGAGACGGTCGTGATGACCCGCGCGCCGCGGCGCACCGCGAGCTGGGTCGCGAGCAGCCCGACGCCGCCGGCCCCCGCGTGCAGCAGGACGTCGTCGCCGGGCTGGACCGGGTACGTCGAGGTCACGAGGTAGTGGGCCGTGAGCCCCTGCAGGCCGACGGCCGCCGCGACGCGCAGGTCGACCGACTCCGGGACCGGGATCGCGACGTCCGCGGGGACGACCACCTGCTCGGCGTACGACCCGTGCGCGTCGGTCCACGCGACGTGGTCGCCGGGCTCGAAGTCCACGACGCCCGGGCCGACCGCCGCGACGACGCCGGCGCCCTCGGTCCCGACCACGTGCGGGTACTCCATCGCGTAGACCCCTGCCCGACGGTAGGTGTCGATGAAGTTGACGCCGGCCGCCGCGACGTCGACGAGGAGCTCGCCGGGCCCGGGGACGGGGGTCGGGAGCTCGACGAGCTCGAGGACGTCGGGGCCACCTGCCTGGAGTGCCTGGATCGCGCGCATGGGGTCAGCCTAGGTGGCGGCGGCCGTCAGGGGCGTCCCGGGGGAGCCGGGGACGAGGAGCCGGGGAGCGGGGGTCGTGGGCGAGGGGACGGGAGAGGCGGGGTCAGCGCGCACGGGTGACCTTCGCGTGGACGGCGTCGAGGTGCCGGCGGCTCGTCGCGGCGGCTCCGTCGGCGTCGCGGTCCCGGACGGCGTCGAGGATCGCCTCGTGGGCGTCCTGGTCGTGCCGGTGGCGCTCGCCCGCGCCGTCGAGCTCGATCATGTCGACCATCGCCCGACGCAGCCGGGGGACGAACGTGGCGAACAGGTCGGTCAGCACCGCGTTGTGCGCGGCGTCGACGACCGCACGGTGGAAGACCAGGTCGGCGTCGACGTACTCCTGGGCGCTCGCGGTCGCGGGCACCGTGCCTCGACCCGCGAGCGCCGCGGCCATGGCGCGGAGGTCGGCAGGGGTGCGGCGGGTCGCGGCGAGCCGGGCGGCCTCGGTCTCCAGGGCGCCGCGGACCTCGAGCACGTCGACGACCTCGCCGCGCCGCAGGACCTCCTCCCAGTCCTCGCTCGCCTCGGCCCGGACGACGTAGACGCCCGAGCCCTGCCGGCTCTCGAGCACGCCCTTGCCCGCGAGCTGACGGATGGCCTCGCGCACGGTCGAGCGTCCGACGCCGAGCTCGGCCGCGAGGGTCTGCTCGCCCGGGAGCCGGTGGTCGAGCGGCCACCTGCCGGTGCGGACGCGGTCGAGCATGAGCTCGGCCGCCTGGTCGGCGAGGGGGAGCCGGCGGAGCGTGGGCATGGGAGCCAACCTCTCAGGTTGTCTGAGGACTTGATCGCGGATAGCGTACCGCTCATGTCGTGGAGCGCACTCCTTCTTGGTCGCCGCGGCGGGGCCTGAGCCGACCGGCTCCCCGCCGTGGGGGTCTGCCGTGCGCCGGTCGGACGACGCCTGCCGTGCACCGCGCGGCCCGCCCCCCGGAGCCAGACGACCATGACCACCAGCCCCTTCCCCACGCTGCGCACCCCTGACGGCGCGCGAGCCCCCGGCCAGCCCGCCTGGAACCGCCAGCGCGCCTCGCGCATGCCCTCGCACCGCTACCAGGACGTGTTCTCGCGCGTCGACGTCCCGCTCACGGACCGCCGGTGGCCCGGCAACCGCCTCACCGCGGCACCGCTGTGGGTGCCCGTCGACCTGCGCGACGGCAACCAGGCCCTGACCGAGCCCATGGACCCCGCCCGCAAGCGGCGCTCCTTCGAGCTGCTCGTCGCGATGGGGTACACCGAGATCGAGGTCGGCTACCCGTCCGCCTCGCAGACCGACTTCGACTTCGTCCGCCTGCTCGCCGAGACGGACCTGGCGCCCGAGCACGTGACGATCGTGGTCTTCACCGCGGCGCGGGCGGACCTGATCGCCCGGACGTTCGAGTCGGTCCGCGGCCTGCGTAACCCCGTCGTGGTGCACCTGTACACCGCGACCGCGCCGACCTGGCGCGATGTCGTGCTGGGCAAGGACCGGGCCGAGCTCTCGGACCTGGTCGCCGCCGCCGGCACCGAGGTCCTGCGGCACGCGGGGGACGACCCTCGCGTCCGCTTCGAGTTCTCGCCCGAGGTCTTCAACCTCACCGAGCCCGACTACGTGCTCGAGGTCTGCGCGCGCATGACGACCCTGTGGGACGCCACCGCGGAGCGGCCCGTGATCCTCAACCTCCCGGCGACGGTCGAGGTCGCGACCCCCAACGTGTACGCCGACCAGATCGAGTACATGCACCGGCACCTCGACCGGCGCGACGCGGTGATCCTGTCGGTCCACCCCCACAACGACCGTGGGACGGGAGTCGCGTGCGCCGAGCTCGCGGTCCTCGCGGGTGCGCAGCGCGTCGAGGGGTGCCTGTTCGGCAACGGCGAGCGCACCGGGAACGTCGACCTGGTGACCCTGGGCCTCAACCTGCACGCGCAGGGCGTGGACCCCATGATCGACTTCGCCGACATCGACGAGATCCGCCGCACGGTCGTGGACTGCAACGGCATCGGTGTGCACGAGCGCCACCCCTATGCGGGCGACCTCGTGCACACGGCCTACTCCGGGACGCACCAGGACGCGATCCGCAAGGGGTTCGCGCGTCACCGCGCGGACGCGCGCGCCGCGGGCGTCGACCCCGCGGACGCTCCCTGGAAGGTGCCGTACCTGCCCGTGGACCCTGCCGACGTCGGGCGCTCGTACGACGCGGTGGTGCGCGTCAACAGCCAGTCCGGCAAGGGCGGCATCGCGTACCTGCTCGAGTCCGCGTACGGCCTGGAGCTGCCGCGGCGGCTCCAGATCGACTTCGCCCGCCGGGTCCAGGCGCACGCGGACCACAGCGGGGGAGAGGTCACGGCCGAGCAGCTGTGGCGCCTCTTCGAGGCGGCGTACGTCCTGCCCGACGGCGGAGCGCGCCAGGTCGTGCCGCTCGCCTGGTCCGTGGCGCAGCCCGGGGCAGGCAGCGACCGCGAGCGACTGGACGTCGTGCTGACCCTGGACGGTGAACGGGTCGAGAGGTCCGCCACCGGGGCCGGGCCGGTCGACGCGCTCACCCGGGTCCTTGCCGGGCTGGGCATGCCGGTCGAGGTGCTGGGGCTGACGCAGCAGTCGGTCACCTCGGGTGCCGACGCGGGGGCCGTGACCTACCTGGAGCACCGCGCCGCCGACGGCTCGGTCGGGTGGGCGGTGGGCCGGGACGAGTCGGTGCTGGGGGCGAGCGTGCGCGCTGTGCTCCGGGCGGCGGCGAGCCGGCCCCGCGCGACGGCCGCGGCGCGGCGCGCCCCGGAGGGAGCTGCGCCCCGCTCCTGATCGATCCGCACGACCCGGTGGCGGCGGTGGGGACGAAGGGTCCCACCGCCGCCACCTCACCCCCAGCGGGAGAGCGAGCCCTCGCCGACTCGCAGCAGCGCCCCGCCGAACGCGACCA
The DNA here is from genome assembly GCF_016907235.1 of Oerskovia jenensis. Taxonomy (NCBI): domain Bacteria; kingdom Bacillati; phylum Actinomycetota; class Actinomycetes; order Micrococcales; family Cellulomonadaceae; genus Oerskovia; species Oerskovia jenensis. The sequence goes on along the minus strand of NZ_JAFBBO010000001.1, from coordinate 657,157 downwards.
GCGTCTCGGACACCGGCACGTCGTCCAGGACCCACAGCCTCTCGCCCGTCGCGAGGTCGTAGGCGGTGAGCCGGGCGTCCGTGGGCTGGTCGCCGACCACGGTGGCCTCGAAGAACCGCCGACCGTCCGTGAAGGCGCCGACAGAGTAGCGGTCGCGATCCGTCACCTCGGTCTCCCAGAGGGTCTGCCCGGTCTCGGGGTCGAGCGCCCGGCGATACAGGAAGCTCGTGACGACGACCCGTTCGTCCGTCTGCACGAGCACCTGCTCCGCAGGGATGTCCGCGGCCCACCGACGGCTGCCGTCGTGGGCGTCGACCGCGACCAGCCGGCCGGCGTTCGCGAGGTACCACGTGTCCTGCTCCGAGCCGTCCCCGGCCTGCGGGAAGAGGTAGCGCCCACCGGTCTCCCAGCGCACCGCGCCGCCGTCGTCGAGCGCGTGCGTGGTCTCGGGGGTGTCGGAGACCGAGACGAACCCGCCCGACCCGGCGGGGAACAGACGCCAGTCATCGGCACCAGGTGCCCGGAGCCGGGTTCCGGCGGACGAGAGCAGCGAGTCCACGCCGCAGCCGAGGACGCGCACCATACCGTCGACCACGAGGACCGACAGGGAGTCCGCGTCGACCGAGAAGGACTCCTCGTCGAGCCCGTCGGTGATCGTGGACGTCATGCAGCTGCCGGGACGACCCTCGGGGGCGACGAAGTCGACGACCCGTTCCCAGCGCATCTCGCCGGTGGCGACGTCGACCGCGACGACGCGCGCCGCCCGTCCCGCAGGCACGACGACGTCCTCCATCGTGCCCTGGATCGTCAGGAGCCGGTAGGGCGTCGCGGTCGCGCCCGGAGCGGGCTCGGCGGCCCGCTCCGCCAGCACCACCGTTCCTGAAGGACCGGGCACGGCAAAGGCCTCCGCGCCGACGACGCCGTCGAGCGACAGCGAGCCCAGGACGGTGCCGTCGTCGTCCAGCACGGTCACCAGCCGTTCGGAACCACTGGACACGCACACGAGCGGGTCGTCCCGCCGCTGGGTGCTGCCGTTCCAGGCGAGGTCCGTCCCGCACGTCGCCCCCGGGCCGACGTCGCGCGACCAGGCGATCTCGCCCGTACCGAGGTCCACGCCCGAGACCGTCCCGCCCTCGATCAGGACCACCCCGTCGGCACCGGCCTGGGCGAACCGGCCGCCCGGTGCGTCCACCGACCACAGCTCGCCGGGTGGTGCGTCGCCCCAGGGCACGACGCCGCCGAAAGCCCCGACGAGCCGGGCGGTCTCCCGGCGGTCCTCGATCGTCCCGTCCACGACCAGGCCGGCTGCGACCACGACGACCGCGATCCCCGCGGCGATCCACGGGAGGCCGGGGCGGCGTGGCGTCCTGGACCTGGGCCCGTCGAGCCCGTCGTGCTCGACGCAGTCACCGCTGCCGTCGGGACGCTCGGGCGGACCGGCCACCGGCCCGTCGTGCTCCTCCTCGAACTCCATCGTCCGCATGCCTGACCCACCCCTGCGACTCCGCGACATGCCGAGACCCTAGCGGTACCGGACACGTCCGGCTCGACCGGCCCGGAGGCCGTCCGCGACCCGGGGAGCGGAGCACTACGCTGTCGCCGTGGTGACGCCGACCGTGACACGTACCCAGGTGTTCGCCGTCGCCCTCCTCGGTGGCCTGGCGCTGCTCGCCCTGGCCTATGCGACCAGCGCGACGTGGGCGTGGGCGCTCGCGGTCCGTGGCGCCCTGCCCGCGCCGCTGCACGGACTCGTCGCCGCAGGACCAGGTCTCGGGACGTGGCTGGTCCGCCTGGTCGCGGGGCTCGTGGGAATCGTGCTCGTGGGAGTCGTGGTGCACCTGGTCCGGCGCCGGTCCGCGCTGACGCTCGTGACGTCCCTGGTATTGCTCGCGGTGGCGGCGTCCTGGCCTCGCGCAGACGTGGGGACCGCCGAGAGATTCGCGGCCTACCGGGTGGCACTGGCGCAGATCGCCGAGCCGGACGGTGACGGTGCCGGTGACCGGGGGGAGGACGGTCTCCTGCCGGACGCGCTCCGGTACGTCTCGGCGAACGGGCGCGTCGACCGGTACGAGGACGGCCGGGTCTTCGTGCCTCAGTGGCTCGGGATGCCCGACGACGCGGGCGGGTTCTGGTTCAGTCCGGGGGAGTCGCCTGCGGGACTCGACATGCACGGCATGGTCTGCGCCGACCCCGTGCGGCTCGCGGGGGAGTGGTGGGCGTGCGGGATGGCCTGACCGTGGAGGTCGGACCCGGGCACCCCCAGAGGGATCTCGTGCGTCTGCGAGGCGCGTTCCTGAGCGGGTTCTTCGCCCTCGTGGTCGGCGTGCCGTCGACGAGTCGTCGAGCGAGAGCGTCGGGGGTGCGCCGACCTCGTGTCGGTGCCGCGTGGCACGCTGCCCGCATGGCTACCCATGCGCACGGCATCCACCACTCGATCGACTACCTCGAGCTCTCCGTCACGGACATGGCGGCCGCACAGTCGTTCTACGCGGAGGCCTTCGGGTGGGAGTTCGTCCCCTACGGGCCGGGCTACGCGGGCTTCCGGACCTCCGCGGAGGAGGGCGAGGCGGAGGCCGGTGGGCTGGCGCTCGCGGACTCGGTGACGCGCGGCGGCCCGCTGGTCCTCCTCTTCTCGGCCGACCTCGACGAGTCGCTGCTGCTGGTCCAGGACGCGGGTGGGGAGATCGTCGAGGGGCCCTACGACTTCCCGGGCGGCCGACGCTTCCACTTCCTCGACCCGAGCGGCAACGAGCTGGGCGTCTGGGGCGCATGAGGCCGCAGCGGGACGCACCGGGACGAAGAGGTTCCGCATCGACTGCATAACTATGTATAGTTCTGCATATGACGATCACAGTGGCAGTCGCCGGTGCATCCGGCTACGCGGGCGGGGAGATGCTCCGGCTGCTCGTCGGGCACCCCGAGGTCGAGATCGGCGCGCTCACGGCGCACTCCAACGCGGGGTCGCTGCTCGGGCTGCACCAGCCGCACCTGCGCTCGCTCGCGGACCGCGTGCTGCTGCCCACGAGCGTCGAGCACCTGGTGGGCCACGACGTCGTCGTGCTCGCGCTGCCGCACGGCGCGTCGGGTGAGATCGCCGCGCAGCTGCCCGCCGACGTCCTGGTCCTCGACCTCGGCGCGGACCACCGGCTCGCGTCGGCCGCGGACTGGACCGCGTTCTACGGCTCCGAGCACGCGGGCACCTGGCCCTACGGCCTGCCCGAGCTCCTGATCACCGAGCAGACCGGCGCGGGCGTCGAGTACACCAAGCAGCGCGAGGTCCTCGCGGGCGCACGCCGCATCGCCGTCCCCGGCTGCAACGTCACGGCCGTGACCCTGGGCCTGCAGCCCGGCATCGCCGCGGGGCTCCTCAGCCCGGTCGACGTCGTCGCGGTCCTCGCGAACGGGTACTCGGGCGCGGGCAAGTCGCTCAAGACGCACCTGCTCGCCTCCGAGGCGCTCGGCTCCGCCCAGCCCTACGCCGTGGGCGGCTCGCACCGCCACATCCCGGAGATCGCGCAGAACCTGCGCTCTGCCGGTGCCGACGAGGTCACGATCTCCTTCACGCCCACCCTCGTGCCCATGGCGCGCGGGATCCTCGCGACCGCGACGGCTCGCCTGGCCCCGGGCCACGAGGACCTGAGCGTCGACGCCCTGCGCCAGGCCTACGAGCAGGCGTACGTCGGCGAGCCCTTCGTCGAGCTCCTGCCCGAGGGGCAGTGGCCCACCACGGCCATGACGCTGGGAGCCAACACGGCCCTGGTCCAGGTCGCGATCGACCGCGCCGCGGGCCGCGTCGTGACCGTGACCGCGATCGACAACCTCGTCAAGGGGACCGCCGGCGGCGCCGTGCAGTCCATGAACATCGCCCTGGGACTGCCGCAGACCCTGGGCCTGACCACCGAAGGGGTCGCACCGTGACCGTCACCGGACCGCTCGGCTTCCGGGCCGCAGGAGTCGCCGCCGGGCTCAAGTCCACCGGGAAGAAGGACGTCGCGCTCGTCGTCAACGAGGGTCCGCTCGACGTCGCCGCGGCCGTCTTCACGTCGAACCGCGTGTTCGCGGCCCCCGTCGCGTGGTCGCGCCAGGCTGTCGCCGACGGCATCGCGCGCGCCGTCGTCCTCAACTCGGGCGGCGCGAACGCCTGCACCGGACCCGAGGGCTTCGCCGACACCCACCACACGGCCGAGTACGTCGCGGACCTCCTCGAGGTCTCGGCGGGCGACGTCCTGGTCTGCTCGACGGGCCTCATCGGCGAGCGCCTGCCCATGAGCAACCTTCTCGCGGGCTGCGACGCCGCGGCCGGCGCGGCCGACGCCGAGGGCGGCCCCGACGCGGCCCTCGCGATCATGACGACCGACACGGTCCCCAAGACCGTCCTCGTCACGCGCGACGTGGCCGACGAGCACAGCGTCGACGGCGCCACGAGCTGGTCCGTGGGCGGCATGGCCAAGGGAGCCGGGATGCTCGCGCCCGGCCTCGCGACCATGCTCTGCGTGCTGACCACCGACGCCGTCGTCGACGCCGCGACCGCCGACGCCGCGCTGCGCGCCGCGACCGCGACCACGTTCGACCGGGTCGACTCCGACGGCTGCATGTCGACGAACGACACGGTGATCCTCCTGGCCTCCGGTGCGTCCCAGGTGCCGGTGACCCTCGAGGAGCTCACAGCGGCCGTGACCGAGGCGTGCGCGGACCTCGCGCGGGCCCTGGTCGCGGACGCCGAGGGCGCGAGCCACGACATCGCGGTGACCGTCACCCACGCGAGCGACGAGAGCGCGGCGCTCGCGGTCGCCCGCGCCGTGACGCGTTCGAACCTCTTCAAGGCCGCGGTGTTCGGCAACGACCCCAACTGGGGCCGCGTCCTGTCGGCCGTGGGGACCGTCCCCGCGGACGTCGCGCCCTTCGACGCGCTCGCGCTCGACGTGTCGATCAACGGCGTCCAGGTCTGCCGTGCCGGGGGAGTGGGCGAGCCCCGCGAGCTCGTCGACCTCGCCTCGGCCCGCGAGGTGCACGTCGAGGTCGACCTGCACGCGGGTGATGCCCAGGTCACGGTCTGGACCAACGACCTCACGCACGACTACGTCCACGAGAACAGCGCGTACTCGTCGTGAGCGCCCAGACGTCCGAGGGCGCCGCCCAGTCGACGATGTTCGACACCCGCACGGACCTGACCCCCGGCCAGAAGGCCGAGGTCCTGCTCGAGGCCATGCCCTGGCTGCAGGAGTTCCGCGACGCCCTCGTGGTCGTCAAGTACGGCGGCAACGCCATGATCGACGACGAGCTCAAGGCCGCGTTCGCGCGCGACATGGTGTTCCTGCGCCAGGTCGGTCTGCACCCCGTCGTGGTGCACGGCGGCGGCCCCCAGATCTCCGCGATGCTCGCGCGCCTCGGCATCGAGAGCGAGTTCCGCGGCGGTCTGCGCGTGACGACGCCCGAGGCCATGGACGTCGTGCGCATGGTCCTCACGGGCCAGGTCTCGCGCGAGCTCGTCGGGCTCATCAACGCGCACGGCCCCTACGCGGTCGGGCTGTCGGGCGAGGACGGGGGCCTGCTCCAGGCCCGGCGTCGCCACGCCGTGGTCGACGGCGAGCCCGTGGACGTCGGGCTCGTGGGCGACGTCGTCGAGGTCCACCCCTCCGCGGTCCAGGACCTGCTCGACGCCGGACGCATCCCGGTCGTCTCGACCATCGCGCCCGACATCGACGACCCGACCCAGGTCCTCAACGTCAATGCGGACACCGCGGCGGCGGCGCTCGCGGTCGCGCTCGGTGCCAAGAAGCTCATCGTCCTGACCGACGTCGAGGGCCTGTACACGTCCTGGCCGGACAAGAGCTCGCTCGTCGCCGAGATCACGCGCTCCGAGCTCGCGGACCTGCTGCCCTCGCTCGAGGCCGGCATGGTGCCCAAGATGGAGGCGTGCCTGCGGGCCGTGTCCGGGGGCGTCCCGCGCGCGACCGTGATCGACGGCCGCGTCGCGCACTCGGTCCTCCTGGAGGTCTTCACGACGCGCGGCAACGGGACCATGGTCGTCCCGGACGCGCTCGCCTCCACCCCGCACGCAACGAGCCCGCAGGAGCAGTCATGAACGGCACGACCGGCGAGATCTCGTCGACGCACCCCGCCGAGGTCGCCACGGCGACCACCGATACCCCGGCCACCGACGCCGCCCGGAGCCTCGAGGGAGCCGCGGACACGACCCTGGCCGGACCGGGGAGCGTCGCGCAGTGGACCGAGCGCTACACGCACGCTGTCATGGACACGTTCGGGGCACCGCAGAAGGTGCTGGTCCGCGGCGAGGGCGCGTACGTGTGGGACGCCGACGGCAAGCGTTACCTCGACCTGCTCGCGGGCATCGCGGTCAACGCGCTGGGCCATGCGCACCCCACGCTCACCGCAGCGGTCAGCGCGCAGCTCGGGACGCTCGGGCACGTGTCGAACTTCTTCGGGTCGCCCACGCAGATCGCGCTCGCCGAGCGGCTCCTGGACCTCGCGCAGGCTCCCGAGGGCTCGCGCGTCTTCTTCACCAACTCGGGCACCGAGGCCAACGAGGCCGCGTTCAAGATGGCCCGCCGCAACCGTGACGGGGCAGCCGGCCCGGGCACGCGGACCCGGGTCCTCGCGCTCGAGGGGGGCTTCCACGGTCGCAGCATGGGCGCGCTCGCGCTCACGTCGAAGGCCGCGTACCGCGAGCCCTTCGAGCCCCTGCCGGGCGGCGTCGAGTTCGTCCCGTTCGGTGACGTCGCCGCGCTCGAGGAGGCCTTCTCGGCCGAGTCGGTCGCCGAGCGCGGCGAGGTCGCGGCGCTGGTCGTCGAGCCGGTCCAGGGCGAGGCGGGTGTGCGCCCGCTGCCGCCCGGCTACCTCGTGGCCGCGCGCGAGCTGACCGCGGCATCGGGCGCCCTGCTGGTCCTCGACGAGGTCCAGACGGGCGTGGGACGCACGGGCTCGTGGTTCGCGTTCCAGCAGCAGGAGATCGGCGGGGGCATCACGCCCGACGTCGTCACGCTCGCCAAGGGGCTCGGCGGCGGCTTCCCCGTGGGGGCCGTCGTGGCGTTCGGCGAGCGCGCAGCGACGCTCCTGGGACGCGGCCAGCACGGCACGACGTTCGGCGGCAACCCCGTCGCGGCGGCCGCCTCGCTCGCGACGCTCGGCGTGATCGAGCGCGACGGCCTGCTCGCCAACGTGCGCACGGTCGGCGAGGCGCTGCGCGACGGGATCGCCGCGTGCGGCAACCCCGTGGTCGCAGGAACCCGCGGCCTGGGCCTGCTGATCGCGGTCCAGCTCTCGGCGCCCGTCTCGGCCGAGGTCGCACGCCTGGCGCTCGACGCCGGGTTCATCGTCAACGCGGTCCAGCCCGACGCGATCCGCCTGGCCCCGCCGCTGATCCTGACGCGCGACCAGGCGAGCGAGGTCGTCGCGTTCTTCGCGGGGCTCCCCGCCGACCTCGTCGGCCCGGGCAGCGCACAGACCGCCCCCACCACCCCAGCCACCCCACAGAAGGGCTGACCGTGACCTCGACCGCCACCGTCCGACACTTCCTGCGCGACGACGACCTGACCCCCGCCGAGCAGCGCGAGGTCCTCGAGCTCGGCCTCGGGTTCCGCGAGGACCGGTTCATCCGCACGCCGCTGCGCGGTCCCCAGGCCGTCGCGGTGATCTTCGACAAGCCCTCGACCCGCACGCGCGTGTCGTTCTCGGTCGGTATCGCCGAGCTCGGCGGCTACCCGCTCGTGATCGACGCCGCGTCGAGCCAGCTCGGGCGCGGCGAGCCCATCGCGGACACGGCCCGCGTCCTGGACCGTCAGACGTCGGCGATCGTGTGGCGGACGTTCGGCCAGGAGCGCGTCGAGGAGATGGCCCGGGTCGCGACCGTCCCGGTCGTCAACGCCCTGACCGACGAGTTCCACCCCTGCCAGATCCTCGCGGACCTGCTGACGGTCGCCCAGCTGCGCGGCGGCGTCGACTCGCTCGCCGGGACGTCGCTCGTCTACCTGGGCGACGGCGCCAACAACATGGCGCACTCCTACCTCCTGGGCGGCGTGACCGCGGGCATGCACGTGCGCATCGGGGCCCCGGCCGGCTTCCTGCCGGACCCGGCGGTCGTCGCCGACGCCGAGCGCATCGCCCGGGACACGGGCGGTTCCGTGCTCGTGACCACGGACGCGGCCGAGGCCACGCGTGGCGCGGACGTCGTCGCGACCGACACCTGGGTCTCGATGGGCGACGAGGCGAGCGCGGCCGAGCGCGAGCTGCCGTTCGTCCCGTACCAGGTGAACGCCGAGCTCCTGGCGGTCGCCGCCGACGACGCGCTCGTGCTGCACTGCCTGCCCGCCTACCGCGGCAAGGAGATCACGGCCGACGTCATCGACGGCCCGCAGTCGGCCGTCTGGGACGAGGCCGAGAACCGCCTGCACGCCCAGAAGGCGCTGCTGACCTGGTTGCTGGAACGCTCGTGACGACCGCCCTCGGCCCGGGGAGCGTGCCCACCACCAAGGCGGCACGCCACGCGCGCATCGCGCAGCTCGTCGCCCGGCACGAGATCCACTCCCAGGCCGAGCTCGCCAAGGCGCTCGCCGAGGACGGGGTGAGCGTCACCCAGGCGACGCTCTCGCGCGACCTCATCGAGCTGCGGGCCGAGAAGGTCCGCAGCGCGTCGGGCGCGCTGGTCTACGCGGTGCCCGGCGAGGGCGGCGACCGCTCGGTCCAGGTCGCGAACGACGCCGAGTACGTCGCGGCCCGGCTCGCGCGGCTGTGCGCCGAGCTCCTGGTCTCGGCCGAGGCGTCGGGCAACCTCGTCGTGCTGCGCACGCCGCCCGGCGCCGCGCAGTACCTGGCGTCGGCGATCGACCACTCGGTGTTCGTCGGCGTCCTGGGCACGATCGCGGGCGACGACACCGTCCTGGTGATCTCGCGCGACGTCGACGGCGGCGAGGACCTGGCCGCGCGCTTCCTGGCCCTGACCAACCCCGTGGCCCCCGCCACCCCCACGATCTCAGCACCTCCTGGCTAGCGACGGCCCTTCCGGGCCGCGCAGCGACCACGGCGACCGCCGAGCCTCGGCGGCTGCCACACTTGGACCCATCACCCCACGCAAGGAAGAGAACAAGTCATGACTGAACGCGTCGTGCTCGCCTACTCGGGCGGCCTGGACACCTCCGTTGCCATCGGCTGGATCGGCGAGGCCACCGGGGCCGAGGTCGTCGCCGTGGCCGTCGACGTCGGCCAGGGCGGCGAGGACCTCGAGGTCATCCGCCAGCGCGCCCTCGACTGCGGCGCCGTCGAGGCCTACGTCGCGGACGCCCGCGACGAGTTCGCCGAGGAGTACTGCATGCCCGCGCTGCGCGCGAACGGCCTGTACCTCGACCGCTACCCGCTGGTCTCCGCGATCTCGCGCCCCGTGATCGTCAAGCACCTGGTGCGCGCGGCCCGCCAGTTCGGCGCGACGACCGTCGCGCACGGCTGCACGGGCAAGGGCAACGACCAGGTCCGCTTCGAGGTCGCGACGACGTCGCTCGCGCCCGAGCTCAAGACGATCGCGCCGGTCCGCGACCTCGCGCTGACGCGCGAGAAGGCCATCGCGTACGCCGAGAAGCACTCGCTGCCGATCGCGACGACCAAGCACAACCCGTTCTCTGTCGACCAGAACGTGTGGGGACGCGCCGTCGAGACGGGCTTCCTCGAGGACATCTGGAACGCCCCGACGAAGGACGTCTACAACTACACCGACGACCCCACGTTCCCGCCCGTCGCGGACGAGGTCGTCATCACGTTCGAGCAGGGCGTGCCGGTCGCGCTCGACGGCGTCGCGGTGACCCCGCTGCAGGCCATCCAGGAGATGAACCGTCGTGCCGGCGCCCAGGGTGTGGGCCGCATCGACATCGTCGAGGACCGCCTGGTCGGCATCAAGTCCCGCGAGATCTACGAGGCACCGGGCGCGATCGCTCTCATCGCGGCGCACCAGGAGCTCGAGAACGTGACCCTCGAGCGCGAGCAGGCCCGCTTCAAGCGTGGCGTCGAGCAGCGCTGGACCGAGCTGGTCTACGACGGCATGTGGTTCAGCCCGCTCAAGAAGTCGCTCGACGTCTTCATCGACGACACCCAGCGTTACGTCTCGGGCGACATCCGCCTCGTCCTGCACGGCGGGCGCGCGACCGTCACGGGCCGCCGCAGCGAGTCGAGCCTGTACGACTTCAACCTCGCGACCTACGACGAGGGCGACTCGTTCGACCAGTCGCAGGCCAAGGGCTTCATCGAGATCTTCGGCCTCACGGCCAAGCTCTCCGCGGCCCGCGACGAGAAGTTCGGCAACGGCGTGGACTTCGGCACCGGGAGCCTGTGAACCATGGGTGACGAGATCACGTCCGGCGCCGCTGCGGGCGCAGCGGCCGAGGTGCAGGGTGCGTCGCAGGCTCCGGTGAGCCTGTGGGGCGGCCGGTTCGCCGGCGGCCCCGCGGAGGCACTGGCCGCCCTCTCGCAGTCGACGCACTTCGACTGGCGCCTCGCGCAGCACGACATCGCGGGCTCGCGGGCCCACGCCAAGGTGCTCGCGGCGGCGGGTCTGCTCGACGACGACGAGCTGACCGCGATGCTCGAGGCGCTGGACGTGCTCTCGGCCGACGTCGGGTCGGGGGCGTTCCTCCCGGTCCTGGCCGACGAGGACGTGCACACGGCCCTCGAGCGCGGGCTCATCGAGCGCGCGGGTCCGGAGCTCGGCGGCAAGCTGCGCGCGGGGCGTTCGCGCAACGACCAGATCGCGACGCTCGTGCGGTCGTACCTGCGCGAGGAGGCCCGGGCGATCGGGCTCCTGGTGCTGGACGTCGTCGACGCCCTGATCGAGCAGGCCGAGGCGCACCCCGGCGCCCCGATGCCTGGCCGCACGCACCTGCAGCACGCGCAGCCCGTGCTGCTCGCGCACCACCTGCTGGCGCACGCGTGGCCCCTGCTGCGCGACGTCGACCGCTTCATCGACTGGGACGTGCGGGCCGGGCGCTCGCCGTACGGCTCGGGAGCGCTCGCGGGCTCGTCGCTGGGTCTGGACCCGGCGGCCGTCGCGGCGGACCTGGGCTTCGACGGCCCGGTCGAGAACTCGATCGACGGCACGGCCTCGCGCGACGTCGTCGCGGAGTTCGCGTTCGTCTCGGCCATGCTGGGGGTCGACCTCTCGCGCTTCGCGGAGGAGATCATCATCTGGAACACCAAGGAGTTCGGCTTCGTCCGCCTGGACGACGCCTACTCCACGGGGTCGAGCATCATGCCGCAGAAGAAGAACCCGGACATCGCCGAGCTCGCGCGCGGCAAGGCCGGGCGTCTGATCGGGGACCTGACGGGGCTGCTGGCCACGCTCAAGGGCCTGCCGCTCGCGTACAACCGCGACCTGCAGGAGGACAAGGAGCCGGTGTTCGACCAGGTCGACACCCTCAAGGTCCTGCTCCCGGCGTACGCGGGCATGGTCCGCACCCTGACGTTCGACACCGAACGCATGGCCTCGCTCGCTCCGCAGGGCTTCTCGCTCGCGACCGACATCGCGGAGTGGCTCGTCCGTCAGGGCGTGCCGTTCCGGGTGGCCCACGAGGTCGCCGGGGCGTGCGTGCGCGTGTGCGAGGAGCGCGGCATCGAGCTGTGGGACCTGACGGACGCGGACCTCGCGGACATCTCGGAGCACCTCACCCCGGGGGTGCGGGACGTGCTCACGGTCGAGGGTTCGCTCGCCTCGCGCGACGCCGTCGGCGGCACCGCGCCCGCGCGCGTCGCGGAGCAGCTCGAGGAGGCCAAGGTGCGTTCGGCCGAGTACCGCTTCTGGGTGCAGGGCTGAGGTCGTCGTGAGCGTGAGCGCTGCGGTCCTCGAGGACCTCGTGGCCCGCGTGCACGACGGCGCGCCGCGCCTCGGCCAGGGACGTCCGGCAGGTCCGGGCGTCCCTGGCCGGGCAGGGTGCCGCCTGGTGGTCGTCGACGGCCCGGCGGGCTCGGGCAAGACGACGCTGGCCGCGCAGCTCGGGGTCGCGCTCCCTGCGCAGGTGGTCCACATGGACGACCTGTACGAGGGCTGGACGGGCATGACGGCAGGGGTGGGCCGGCTCGTCGAGCAGGTCCTCGACCCGCTGGCGGCCGGCCGACCGGGGCGCTACCAGCGCTACGACTGGACGCTCGAGGACTTCGCCGAGTGGCACGACGTCCCGCTCGCCCCGTTCCTCGTGGTCGAGGGCTGCGGCGCGGGTGCCCGGCGGATCGCCGATCTCACGACGCTGCTCGTCTGGGTCGAGGCGGACGACGACCTCCGCCTGGCCCGCGGTCTGGCGCGCGACGGCGAGGAGGCTCGCGGGCCGTGGGTCGAGTGGATGGTCTCGGAGCGAGAGGTCTACGCGGCCGAGGGGACGGCCGAGCGGGCCGACGTGGTGCTCGACGGCTTCGGTGAGCCGGTCACGATCACCGATCCGTCGCCCGAGCGCACCGGCGACGTCTGACTCGCCGGACGCGGGCGGAAGTCGAAACATGCGAGGCGTAGATTGCGGGGGAGACGCCCGCCCAGCCAGGAGGCCCACGTGACCGAGTCCCTTCGTTCCCGGACCGCCGATCCCGACGGCTCCGTCCTGGACGTCCCGGCCCGGGGGTGGTTCGCCCGCCCGAGCCTCGAGGTCGCGCGCGACCTCCTGGGGGCCTCGATCACGCACCGCACCCCCGAGGGGGCCGTCACGGTGCGGTTGACCGAGGTCGAGGCGTACGACGGTGAGCAGGACCCGGGGTCGCACGCCTTCCGAGGCCGGACCGAGCGCAACCGCGCCATGTACGGCGAGCCGGGACACCTGTACGTCTACCGCCACCTTGGCCTGCACCACTGCGTCAACGTGGTCTGCGGCCCGGTGGGCTCCGCGTCGGCGGTCCTCCTGCGGGCGGGCGAGGTGACCGACGGCGTCGAGCTGGCGCGGGCACGCAGGCTCGACAGCGGCGTCTGCGACTCGGACCGCCAGATCGCGCGCGGTCCGGCGCGGCTCGCGGTGGCGCTCGGCCTCGACCTGGCCCACTACGGGCTGGACGTGACGGACGAGGCGGGTGACGTCGTCGTGCACCGGGACGTGCGGACCCTGCGGCCCGCGATCGCGACCGGACCACGTGTGGGCGTGAGCGGCGACGGAGGCGACGCGGGACTCTTCCCCTGGCGCCTGTGGCTCACGGGAGACCCGACCGTCTCGGCGTACCGGCCCGCGACCCGCCGCACCCGCTGAGGGCGCCGCTCCGGGACGGAGTCGGTGCTGGAGGGTGGGACACGGCAGACTAGGACCTCGGGCGCGCGGGACGACGGCGCGCCCGTCCCACGCCCTGCGCCGCATCGCGCGCGGGCACGACGAAGGAGATGCAGTGAACGACGTTCTCGACGAGTTGCAATGGCGAGGCCTGGTGGCGCAGTCCACCGACGAGGCCGCGCTGCGTGCTGCGCTGGCCGAGGGACCCGTCACCTATTACTGCGGCTTCGACCCGACCGCGCCGAGCCTGCACCACGGTCACCTGGTCCAGCTCATCCTGCTGCGCCACCTGCAGCTCGCGGGGCACCGCGCGATCGCGCTCGTCGGTGGCGCGACGGGCATGATCGGTGACCCGCGCCAGTCGGGCGAGCGGATCCTCAACACCAAGGACACGGTCGCCGAGTGGACCGAGCGGCTCAAGGCACAGGTGTCGCGCTTCCTCGACTTCGAGGGTGACAACCCGGCACGCATCGTCAACAACCTCGACTGGACGGCGGGCCTCACGGCGATCGACTTCCTGCGGGAGATCGGCAAGCACTACCGCCTGGGCACCATGCTGGCCAAGGACACCGTGGCGCGCCGCCTGAAGTCGGACGAGGGCATCAGCTTCACCGAGTTCAGCTACCAGATCCTCCAGGGGAACGACTACCTCGAGCTCTTCCGCCGCGAGGGCGTCACGCTCCAGACGGGCGGCAACGACCAGTGGGGCAACCTGCTCTCGGGCGTCGAGCTGATCCGCAAGGCCGAGGGTGCGTCGGTGCACGTCCTGACGACGCCGCTCATCACCAAGGCCGACGGGACCAAGTTCGGCAAGACCGAGGGCGGGGCCGTGTGGCTCGACCCGGACATGATGAGCCCCTACGCCTTCTACCAGTACTGGGTCAACGCGGACGACGCGGACGTGGTGGGCTGGCTCAAGATCTTCACCTTCCGTACCGCGGAGGAGATCGCCGAGCTCGAGCGTGCGGTCGCCGAGCGCCCTGCGGCGCGCGAGGCGCAGAAGGCGCTCGCGGCCGACGTCACCACGCTGGTCCACGGCGCCGCGGCGACCGAGGCGGTCATCGTGGCGAGCCAGGCGCTCTTCGGCCGGGGGGACCTGGTGGTGCTCGACGCGGGCACGCTCGCGGCGGCCGTGGCCGAGCTGCCGCGTACGACGGCGGCTGCCGGCGACCTGATCGTCGACCTTCTCGTGGGGGCGGGCCTCGTGGGTTCGAAGGGCGCGGCGCGACGCGCGATCGCCGAGGGCGGCGCCTACGTCAACAACGTGAAGGTGACGACCGAGGACGCCGTGCTCGGGGCGGAGGATCTCCTGCACGGACGTTTCGCCGTCCTGCGCCGGGGCAAGCGGACGCTCGCCGTGGCCGAGGTCGCGTGACGGACCCGCGTGCATGACGGCGGGGCCGGGGGACTCGTCCCTCGGCCCCGCCGTCGTCACCGGGGCCGCTGACGGCCGGCAGAGCTGGTGCGAGCCGTGCGCGGTGACCGGGGTCACCGCGCACGGGTTTGACCTTGCCGGTCACCTCGACGTAATCTTCTGGATGTCAGCCCGACAGGGAGGAACAGACACCACTGCGAAGCTCTTCGGAGCCGCCGCGAAGTGGCTGGTCCCGCGAGCAGACAGCCCCCACGAAGTGCAGGTCCTGGATCTGCCGACTCGTGAGGGAACCAGTGAAGAGTTGTCCCCGCCTCGGCGGTAGACACACTGACTCAGACCTGGTAAGGTAGAGAAGTTGCCCCGAGTGAAGGCCCCTGAGGGGTTGGAGTCGGTGCGTGTCGGTTGCTTGAGAACTCAACAGTGTGCTTGATAGTTAATGCCAATTGTCCTGCATGGGCGTGTGGCGCGCACCTTCGGTGTGTGTTGTGTGTTCGTGTTGAGACTTCTTTTGGTATGAATTGAAAACGTCATGTTTTCGGTTTGTAGCCATGATTATGGACCTTCGGGTCCGCTTCGTATGGTTGTTAATCCTTCGGGGTTGATAGCAAACATTTACGGAGAGTTTGATCCTGGCTCAGGACGAACGCTGGCGGCGTGCTTAACACATGCAAGTCGAACGGTGATGCCCAGCTTGCTGGGCGGATCAGTGGCGAACGGGTGAGTAACACGTGAGTAACCTGCCCCAGACTCCGGGATAAGCCTTGGAAACGAGGTCTAATACTGGATACGAGACGCCCCTGCATGGGGAGTGTCTGGAAAGATTTATCGGTCTGGGATGGACTCGCGGCCTATCAGCTTGTTGGTGGGGTAATGGCCTACCAAGGCGACGACGGGTAGCCGGCCTGAGAGGGCGACCGGCCACACTGGGACTGAGACACGGCCCAGACTCCTACGGGAGGCAGCAGTGGGGAATATTGCACAATGGGCGAAAGCCTGATGCAGCGACGCCGCGTGAGGGATGAAGGCCTTCGGGTTGTAAACCTCTTTCAGCAGGGAAGAAGCGCAAGTGACGGTACCTGCAGAAGAAGCGCCGGCTAACTACGTGCCAGCAGCCGCGGTAATACGTAGGGCGCAAGCGTTGTCCGGAATTATTGGGCGTAAAGAGCTCGTAGGCGGTTTGTCGCGTCTGGTGTGAAAACTCAAGGCTCAACCTTGAGCTTGCATCGGGTACGGGCAGACTAGAGTGCGGTAGGGGTGACTGGAATTCCTGGTGTAGCGGTGGAATGCGCAGATATCAGGAGGAACACCGATGGCGAAGGCAGGTCACTGGGCCGCAACTGACGCTGAGGAGCGAAAGCATGGGGAGCGAACAGGATTAGATACCCTGGTAGTCCATGCCGTAAACGTTGGGCACTAGGTGTGGGGCTCATTCCACGAGTTCCGTGCCGCAGCAAACGCATTAAGTGCCCCGCCTGGGGAGTACGGCCGCAAGGCTAAAACTCAAAGGAATTGACGGGGGCCCGCACAAGCGGCGGAGCATGCGGATTAATTCGATGCAACGCGAAGAACCTTACCAAGGCTTGACATACACCGGAAACTTCCAGAGATGGTTGCCCCGCAAGGTCGGTGTACAGGTGGTGCATGGTTGTCGTCAGCTCGTGTCGTGAGATGTTGGGTTAAGTCCCGCAACGAGCGCAACCCTCGTCTTATGTTGCCAGCACGTCATGGTGGGGACTCATAAGAGACTGCCGGGGTCAACTCGGAGGAAGGTGGGGATGACGTCAAATCATCATGCCCCTTATGTCTTGGGCTTCACGCATGCTACAATGGCCGGTACAAAGGGCTGCGATACCGCGAGGTGGAGCGAATCCCAAAAAGCCGGTCTCAGTTCGGATTGGGGTCTGCAACTCGACCCCATGAAGTCGGAGTCGCTAGTAATCGCAGATCAGCAACGCTGCGGTGAATACGTTCCCGGGCCTTGTACACACCGCCCGTCAAGTCACGAAAGTCGGTAACACCCGAAGCCGGTGGCCCAACCCTTGTGGAGGGAGCTGTCGAAGGTGGGACTGGCGATTGGGACTAAGTCGTAACAAGGTAGCCGTACCGGAAGGTGCGGCTGGATCACCTCCTTTCTAAGGAGCATCACTCACAGCCGGCGCCCTCGGGGGCTGGTTGTGCAGAGGCCATGGCACCCGCCGAACGCGTGGGTGGATGGTTGCTCAAGGGTGGAACATTAACGAAGAGCTCGTCCATGACGGTTCGTGTCAGTACCTGCCCACCTTGTGTGGGTGGTGGAACATCACGGGTACGGGGGATGGGTTTGCCAAGCACACTGTTGGGTCCTGAGGGAACCGCCCGCATGGGTGGGGTCGCTCTGAACGGGCCATCGCGTCTCCTGGGTGAACCGCCAACCGTTGTGTTGGTAGGCCGTGGGAGCGGGTGGGATCGTCCGTAGCTTGAGAACTGCACAGTGGACGCGAGCATCTTTGTAAGATCAAAGATTTATCTTTGTTCTCTGCAATTTTTTGTTGTCAAGTTTTTAAGGGCACAGGGTGGATGCCTTGGCACTAGGAGCCGATGAAGGACGTTGTAGCCTGCGATAAGCCTCGGGGAGTTGGCAAACGAACCGTGATCCGAGGATCTCCGAATGGGGAAACCCCGCTGGAGTCATGTCCAGTGACCCGCACCTGAATATATAGGGTGTGTGGAGGGAACGTCGGGAAGTGAAACATCTCAGTACCGACAGGAAGAGATATTCCGTGAGTAGTGGCGAGCGAAAGCGGAACAGGCCAAACCGTTCATGTGTGATAGCTACCAGGCGTTGCATGGGCGGGGTTGTGGGACCTTTCAGACCGGGCTGGTACCTGGTCAGGGAGTCAGAAAGCCGCGTTATAGTCGAAGGGCATTGAAAGGCCCGGCACAGAGGGTGCGACCCCCGTAGACGAAATGACGCGGCCTCCCGAAGGGGATCCCAAGTAGCACGGGGCCCGAGAAATCCCGTGTGAATCCGGCAAGACCACTTGCTAAGCCTAAATACTACCTAGTGACCGATAGCGGACCAGTACCGTGAGGGAAAGGTGAAAAGTACCCCGGGAGGGGAGTGAAATAGTACCTGAAACCGTGTGCCTACAATCCGTTGGAGCCTCCCTAGCAGGGGTGACAGCGTGCCTTTTGAAGAATGAGCCTGCGAGTTAGTGCTCAGTGGCAAGGTTAACCCGTGTGGGGAAGCCGTAGCGAAAGCGAGTCTGAATAGGGCGAATGAGTCGCTGGGTCTAGACCCGAAGCGAAGTGATCTAGCCATGGGCAGGTTGAAGCGTGGGTAAGACTACGTGGAGGACCGAACCCACCAGGGTTGAAAACCTGGGGGATGACCTGTGGTTAGGGGTGAAAGGCCAATCAAACTTCGTGATAGCTGGTTCTCCCCGAAATGCATTTAGGTGCAGCCTCGCGTGTTTCTTGCCGGAGGTAGAGCTACTGGATGGCCGATGGGCCCTACAAGGTTACTGACGTCAGCCAAACTCCGAATGCCGGTAAGTGAGAGCGCGGGAGTGAGACTGCGGGGGATAAGCTCCGTAGTCGAGAGGGAAACAGCCCAGACCACCAGCTAAGGCCCCTAAGCGTGTGCTAAGTGGGAAAGGATGTGGAGTTGCACAGACAACCAGGAGGTTGGCTTAGAAGCAGCCACCCTTGAAAGAGTGCGTAATAGCTCACTGGTCAAGTGATTCCGCGCCGACAATGTAGCGGGGCTCAAGTACACCGCCGAAGCTGTGGCATTCACACAAACGCTAGGCCTTCGTGGTCCAGGCGTGTGGATGGGTAGGGGAGCGTCGTGTGGGCAGTGAAGTCGCGGGGTAACCCAGCGGTGGAGCCTACACGAGTGAGAATGCAGGCATGAGTAGCGAAAGACGGGTGAGAAACCCGTCCGCCGAATGACCAAGGGTTCCAGGGCCAGGCTAATCCGCCCTGGGTAAGTCGGGACCTAAGGCGAGGCCGACAGGCGTAGTCGATGGACAAGGAGTTGATATTCTCCTACCGGCGAAGAACCGCCCATACCGAACCCGGTGATGCTAAGCGCCCTTAACCAGCACCGTCTCCTTCGGGAGACATCGCTGGAGCGGCGCGCGACCCGAACCGGTACTAGGTAAGCGTATTAACAGGGGTGACGCAGGAAGGTAGCCCAGCACGGCGATGGTTGACCGTGTCCAAGGTTGTAGGGCGAACAGTAGGCAAATCCGCTGTTCACATAGCCTGAGAACTGATAGATAGCGCGTATGCGCGAATTGGGTGATCCTATGCTGCCAAGAAAAGCCTCGGCGCGAGGTTCTAGCCGCCCGTACCCTAAACCGACTCAGGTGGTCAGGTAGAGAATACTAAGGCGATCGAGAGAATCGTGGTTAAGGAACTCGGCAAAATGCCCCCGTAACTTCGGGAGAAGGGGGGCCCGATGCGTGACGGAACTAGCTTCCCGAGCGTTGACGGCCGCAGAGACCAGGGAGAAGCGACTGTTTACTAAAAACACAGGTCCGTGCGAAGTCGCAAGACGATGTATACGGACTGACGCCTGCCCGGTGCTGGAAGGTTAAGAGGACGGGTCAGCCTTCGGGCGAAGCTCAGAATTTAAGCCCCAGTAAACGGCGGTGGTAACTATAACCATCCTAAGGTAGCGAAATTCCTTGTCGGGTAAGTTCCGACCTGCACGAATGGCGTAACGACTTCTCCGCTGTCTCAACCGCGAACTCGGCGAAATTGCACTACGAGTAAAGATGCTCGTTACGCGCAGCAGGACGGAAAGACCCCGGGACCTTTACTATAGCTTGGTATTGGTGTTCGGTGCGGCTTGTGTAGGATAGGTGGGAGACTGTGAAGCATGCACGCCAGTGTGTGTGGAGTCAACGTTGAAATACCACTCTGGTCGCTCTGGATATCTAACCTCGGTCCGTAATCCGGATCAGGGACAGTGCCTGGTGGGTAGTTTAACTGGGGCGGTTGCCTCCTAAAATGTAACGGAGGCGCTCAAAGGTTCCCTCAGCCTGGTTGGCAATCAGGTGTCGAGTGCAAGTGCACAAGGGAGCTTGACTGTGAGACTGACAGGTCGAGCAGGGACGAAAGTCGGAACTAGTGATCCGGCGGTGGCTTGTGGAAGCGCCGTCGCTCAACGGATAAAAGGTACCCCGGGGATAACAGGCTGATCTTGCCCAAGAGTCCATATCGACGGCATGGTTTGGCACCTCGATGTCGGCTCGTCGCATCCTGGGGCTGGAGTAGGTCCCAAGGGTTGGGCTGTTCGCCCATTAAAGCGGTACGCGAGCTGGGTTTAGAACGTCGTGAGACAGTTCGG
This sequence comes from Oerskovia jenensis, assembly GCF_016907235.1. Taxonomy (NCBI): domain Bacteria; kingdom Bacillati; phylum Actinomycetota; class Actinomycetes; order Micrococcales; family Cellulomonadaceae; genus Oerskovia; species Oerskovia jenensis. Next base: position 637,209 of record NZ_JAFBBO010000001.1, on the reverse strand, counting down.
TCCCTATCCGCTGCGCGCGCAGGAAACTTGAGAAGGGCTGTCCCTAGTACGAGAGGACCGGGACGGACGAACCTCTGGTGTGCCAGTTGTTCCGCCAGGAGCACGGCTGGTTAGCTACGTTCGGAAGGGATAACCGCTGAAAGCATCTAAGCGGGAAGCCTGCTTCAAGATGAGGTTTCCATCCCCGCAAGGGGGAGAGGCTCCCAGCTAGACCACTGGGTAGATAGGCCGGATGTGTAAGGCAGGACTAAAGACTGCTGAAGCTGACCGGTACTAATAAGCCGACAACTTGATAACACTCAAACTTTTTGCTACGCGTCCACTGTGCGGTTCCCGAGATACGGGCACACCCTTCGTAACCAGGGTCCCGACATCTCCATAGAGTTACGGCGGTCATAGCGAGAGGGAAACGCCCGGTCCCATTCCGAACCCGGAAGCTAAGCCTCTCAGCGCCGATGGTACTGCCCTGGAGACGGGGTGGGAGAGTAGGTCGCCGCCGGACAACCATTCACCAAAGGCCCACCCCTCACGGGGTGGGCCTTTGGCGTGCCTGTGACCTACCGGGCAAGCCCCCACGACCCTGCTCGTGGGATGATGAACGTCAGTGCATATCGAAGGGACACCGCTGTGAACGACAGCCCAGAACGTCACGCCGACGACCGCGACCGTAGGTCTTCCGGGGCAGGGCGGTCCGGCGACACCGGTCGTTCCTCCGGCTCCCATGGCCGTGGCCAGGGAGCACCGCGTCGAGACGGAAGCTCGAACAGGCCTGAGCGAGCCGGCGGGGACCGCCGCCAGGACTCTGGAGACCGTCGTTCCTACGGCGACCGCCCGCAGTCGGGAGGCGGCTCTTACGGTGGCGGTGAGCGTCGCTCGTACGGTGACCGTCCGCAGTCGGGTGGCAGCTCGTACGGCGGCGGTGAGCGTCGCTCGTACGGCGACCGTCCGCAGTCCTCGGGCTCTGGCGAGCGCCGTTCCTACGGTGACCGCCCCCAGTCGGGTGGCAGCTCCTACGGCGGCGGTGAGCGTCGTTCCTACGGCGACCGTCCCCAGTCCGGCGGCGGCGAGCGCAAGAGCTACGGTGACCGTCCGCAGTCCGGTGGCGGTGAGCGTCGCTCGTACGGCGACCGTCCCCAGTCCGGCGGCGGCGAGCGTCGCTCCTACGGCGACCGTCCGCAGTCCTCGGGCTCTGGCGAGCGTCGTTCCTACGGTGACCGCCCCCAGTCGGGTGGCAGCTCCTACGGCGGCGGTGAGCGTCGTTCCTACGGCGACCGTCCCCAGTCCGGTGGCGGTGAGCGTCGCTCGTACGGCGACCGTCCGCAGTCCTCGGGCTCTGGCGAGCGCCGCTCGTACGGCGACCGTCCCCAGTCCTCGGGCTCTGGCGAGCGCCGTTCCTACGGTGACCGTCCCCAGTCGGGTGGCGGCTCCTACGGCGGAGGCGAGCGCAAGAGCTACGGTGACCGTCCCCAGTCCGGCGGCGGCGAGCGTCGTTCCTACGGCGACCGTCCGCAGTCCGGTGGCGGTGAGCGTCGCTCGTACGGCGACCGTCCGCAGTCCTCGGGCTCTGGTGAGCGCAAGAGCTACGGTGACCGTCCCCAGTCCGGCGGCGGCGAGCGCCGCTCCTACGGTGACCGTCCCCAGTCGGGTGGCGGCTCCTACGGCGGAGGCGAGCGCAAGAGCTACGGCGACCGCCCGCAGTCGGGTGGCGGCGAGCGCAAGAGCTACGGCGACCGCCCCCAGTCCGGTGGCGGCGAGCGCAAGAGCTACGGCGACCGTCCCCAGTCCGGCGGCGGTGAGCGCCGTTCCTACGGCGACCGTCCGCAGTCCTCGGGCTCTGGTGAGCGCAAGAGCTTCGGCGACCGCCCGCAGCGCTCTGCTGACCAGGGTGAGCGCCAGTCGCGTCCGCCGCAGGACCTGCGCCACGCGGGTCCCGAGATCGACGAGGCCGTGCAGTTCTCGGACCTCGACCGTGACGTGCGTGGTCGTCTGCGGACGCTGAGCAAGGAGAACGCGACGGTCGTCGGCCGTCACCTGGTGATGGCAGGCAAGCTGATCGACACCGACCCCGAGCTGGCCTACGAGCACGCTCAGGCCGCGGTGCGACGCGCCGGCCGCGTCGACGTGGTCCGTGAGGCTGCGGGCCTGACGGCGTACCAGACGGGTCGGTATGCCGAGGCGCTGCGCGAGCTGCGCACGGTACGTCGGCTCAACGGTTCGTCGGAGCACCTGCCGATCATGGCGGACTGCGAGCGTGGTCTGGAGCGTCCTGAGCGTGCGATCGCCTTGGCTGCCTCGGAGGAGGCGAGCACTCTCGACGCCACGGGTCGTACCGAGCTCGCACTCGTCGTGAGCGGTGCGCGCGTCGATCTCGGTGAGTTCGAGGCCGCGCTGGCGGTGCTCGACCAGATCCCCGCGGCTGACGCCACGGGTGACCTTGCGCTTCGTGTGCTGCAGGCCAAGGCCAGCGTCCTCGAGGCCGCAGGCCGGACCGAGGAGGCGGCCGCGATCCTCGCGGACGTCGACCCGCGAGCGCTGGCGGCTGCCCTCGGCACGTCCCTCGACGAGGACGTCGTCGTCTACGACCTGACCGAGGACGCCGTCGAGATCGACGGCGACGACGAGGCAGACTCCGACGACGAGGCAGACTCCGACGACGAGTCCGACGGCACGGACACCACGACGGCGGACGAGCCTGCGGTCGAGACGGACGCCACGGCGTCGGGCGTGGAGAACGACGAGGAGACCAAGTGAGCCTGGGGCTGATCTCGAGCGACACCCCGCTCGCGGAACGCTACGACCTGGCTCTCGTCGACCTCGACGGCGTCGCCTACCGGGGGCACGAGCCCATCCCGAACGCCGCGACCGGCCTCGGGGGGGCCCGCGCCGCGGGCATGCGCCTGGTGTTCGTCACGAACAACGCGTCGCGCGAACCGCAGTCGGTGGCCTCGCAGCTCACCGAGCTCGACATCCCGACGTCGCCCGAGGAGGTCATGACCGCCGCGCAGGCGGCGGCCGCTCTGCTGCGGACGCGTCTGGAGCCGGGCGCCCGCGTGCTCGTCGTCGGTGGTGCGGGCCTCTTCACGGCCGTGCACGACGCGGGCTTCGTGATCGTCGAGAGTGCCGACGAGGAGCCGGTCGCGGTCGCGCAGGGCTTCGCCCCGGAGCTCGGCTGGGCCCAGCTCGCCGAGGCCGCGTACGCGATCCAGCGTGGTGCCTGGCACGTCGCGAGCAACCTCGACCTGTCGCTGCCCACGGCCCGGGGCTTCGCGCCGGGCAACGGCTCGCTCGTGCGGGCCGTCCAGGCCGCGACGGGGATCGAGCCGTCGAGCGCGGGCAAGCCCTCGCCGACGATGTACCGGCTCGCGATTGAGCGGGCCGGGGCGTCCTCGCCGCTCGTCGTCGGTGACCGCCTCGACACCGACCTCGCCGGTGCGCGCTCAGGCGGCTACCCGGGGCTGCACGTCCTGACGGGCGTCAACGGGGGCCGCGACGCGGTCCTCGCCGAGCCCGGCCTGCGCCCGCACTACATCGGCGCGGACCTCCTGAGCCTGCTCGAGCCGCACGCGGCTCCGCAGGAGGCGCCCGAGGGGTGGTGGACGTGCGGGGACTCTGCCGCGCGCGTCACGGACGGCACGCTCGAGCTGACCGGCCCCGAAGGGGTCGACCTGATCCGTGCCGCGTGCGGCGCGGCCTGGGCGACGGTCGACGCTGGCGGTTCGGTGGAGGCCGACACCGTCCCCGAGCTTGCTGTCGGCAACCCCTGAGATCGCGTCCCGACCGGTAGCGTTGCACCGGTGCGGTGAAGCACGGCGGTGAGCCGGGCCTCGCCCACCGGTGCGCAGCACCGCACCCTGGAACGGACTGGAGGTCCACACATGGCGCAGGACACCGTCGACGACGGCGCCCCCACCCCGACCCCCGTCCCCACTCCCGGGGACGTACGGACCGGCGCGACGCCGTCGGACGACGAGACCGCCGACGACTCGGTCGCCCAGGCGCTCACTCGGCTCGACGAGCTGGCCGACGCTCCGCTCACCCATCACGTCGCGGTGTTCGACGCGATCCACGAGGCCCTCCAGGAGCGCCTCGCGGACGCGGAGGACTGAGCGTGGGCGTACGCGTCGACGCCGAGCTCGTCCGCCGTGGCCTCGCCCGTTCTCGGCGTCAGGCCGCCGAGCTCGTCGCCGCCGGACGCGTGACCATCGACGGCCGGATCGTCGCCAAGCCGTCCCTCCCGGTGACGGACGGGCAGAGCGTCGCGGTCGAGCAGGACCCCACCGACCCCGGCTACGCCTCGCGGGCCGCTTTCAAGCTGGCCGGTGCCCTCGATGCGATCGCTGCCGAGGTTCCGGGCGACGCCCCTCGCACCGCGGGTGCGTCGTGCCTCGACCTGGGCGCCTCGACGGGCGGGTTCACCGACGTCCTGCTGCGCCGCGGGGCACGTCGGGTCGTGGCGGTCGACGTCGGGCACGACCAGCTCGTGCCCGGGTTGCGCGAGGACCCGCGCGTCGTGGTCCGTGAAGGCTTCAACGTCCGCGACCTCGCCCCGGACGACCTCGACGAGACCCCCGACGTGGTCGTGGCCGACCTGTCCTTCATCTCGCTGCGCCTGGTCCTGCCCCCCGTCGCCGCGGTCGTGGCGCGCGGTACGGACCTGCTGCTCATGGTCAAGCCGCAGTTCGAGGTCGGGCGGGAGCGGCTCGGCACCGGGGGAGTGGTCCGCGACCCGGCTCTGCACGCGCGGGCGGTGCTCGACGTGGCGCTCGACGCCGCCGCCCTGGGCCTGCAACCGCTCGGCGTGATCCCCAGCCCGTTGCCCGGACCCAGCGGCAACCGCGAGTTCTTCGTGTGGTTGCGCGCGACCGGCGGGCCGGCGGACCTCGACCGGGAGGCGCTGGCCCGCGCCGTCGAGCACGCCGCGGCGTCTCCCGTGACGACCGAGCCCGTCGTCGCGCTCGTCGCCCGCACCGGGCACCCGGGGGATCGCGAGGGCACGGACGTCATCGATCTCACGGCCGCCCCGGGCACCTCCGGACGCCGGGACCTGACAGACTCGCAACCGGTGCCCGACGACGGCGCGCCGCCCCAGGACCACGGCACCGCCGCGGACCCACGACCGACCGGAGGAGCCCTGTGACCAGGAGAGTGCTGATCGTCACGCACGGTGGACGACCCGAGGCGGTCGTCGCGCTGCACGAGGCGGTCAAGGAGCTCCAGGACGCGGGCTTCGAAGTCGGCCTCCACGACGACGACCTCGCCGAGACCTTCGGCGACCACATGGCCCAGCTGCGCACCCGTGAAGGGGTCGCGGAGTCCGAGGTCGTCATGGTCCTCGGCGGAGACGGGACCATCCTGCGTGCCGCCGAGCTCACGCACGGGACCGGTGTCCCGCTGCTCGGCGTCAACCTCGGCCATGTGGGCTTCCTCGCGGAGGCCGAGCGCGAGGGCCTGCCCGCGGCTGTCCAGCGCCTCGCGGCGCGCGACTACGTGGTCGAGGAACGAGGCGTCCTCGAGGTCCGCGTCACGCTGCCCGGCGAGGACGAGCCACGGATCGGCTGGGCGCTCAACGAGGCGACGGTCGAGAAGGCGTCCCGCGAGCGCATGATCGAGGTCGCGATCGGGGTCGACGGGCGGCCGTTGTCGTCGTTCGGCTGCGACGGCGTGGTTATGTCGACCGCGACCGGCTCGACGGCGCACGCCTTCTCTGCCGGTGGGCCGGTCGTGTGGCCCGACGTCGACGCGATGCTCCTCGTCCCCCTCGCGGCGCACGCGCTCTTCGCCCGCCCGCTCGTCGTCGGCCCGCGCTCGACGTTCGCGCTCGAGCTGTTGCAGCGCTCGGGCGCCGCGGTGCTCACGTGCGACGGTCGTCGCCGCATCGACTTGCCGGCAGGCGCCCGCGTCGAGGTCTCGCGCGGGGACACACCCATCCTCCTGGCGAGGCTCTCCACGGCCCCCTTCACGGACCGGCTCGTCTCCAAGTTCTCGCTGCCAGTGGTCGGCTGGCGCGGTCGCGTCGCCGAGGACGCCGCGGACGCGGTCCGGGTCGCCCGCAAGGCGGCCACCGACGCCGTGGACGCCGCCCGGCTCGGCGGCTCGCGCCCCACCGCCCCCGACCCGAAGGAGGACTGACCGTGCTCGAAGAGATCTCGATCGAGAACCTCGGCGTCATCCGTTCCGCCCGTGTCCCGCTCCACCCCGGCCTGACCGTGATCACGGGCGAGACGGGCGCCGGCAAGACCATGGTCCTGACCGGACTGGGCCTCCTCATGGGGGGCAAGGCCGACCCGTCCTCGGTCCGCCCCGGCGCGACGGGCGCCGTGGTCGAGGGCCGCCTGCGCGTGAGCGGGCGCGACGCCGTCGGGCAGCGCATCGACGAGGCCGGCGGGAGCGTCGACGACGACGGGACCGTGGTCGTGCTGCGCACCGTCGCGGCCGAAGGCCGCTCGCGCGCGCACCTGGGTGGGCGCAGCGTGCCCCAGGGCGTGCTCGCCGAGATCGCCGACGACCTCGTGACCGTGCACGGGCAGGCCGACCAGCTGCGCCTGCGCACCCCGAGCCACCAGCGGGCCGCGCTCGACGCGTTCGCGGGTCGCGCGCACGCCGACCTCCTCGACGAGTACCGGGCGGCCTGGACCGAGCGCACGGGCCTGCTCGAGGAGATCGCCGACCTCACGGCCCGCGCCCAGGAGCGGGCGCGTGAGGCCGAGCTGCTGCGCATCGGCCTCACCGAGATCGAGCGGGTCGACCCGCAGCCCGGCGAGGACACCGAGCTCACCTCGCTCGTCGCGCGCCTCGGGAATGCCGAGGAGCTGCGCCTGGGCGCCCAGGCGGCCCACGACGCGATCGTGGGTGACGACGCCCTCGACGGGACGGACGCGCCCGGCGACGCGGCGTCGGCCGTCGAGCGCGCCCGGCGTGCGCTCGAGACCGCGAGCCACCTCGACCCGGGCCTGGCCGGGCTCGTCGAACGGATCGCGGGCGTCGGCTACGTCCTCGCGGACATCGCGACCGAGGTCTCGGGCTACGTCGAGGACCTCCAGGCCGACCCGGGCGGTCTCGAGCAGGCGCACACCCGCCTGGCGGCTCTCAGCGCGCTCACGCGAACCTACGGCGAGACGATCGACGACGTCCTGGCGTGGGCCAGCGACGCCGGCCTGCGCCTGCTCGACCTCGACGACGGCGGCGAACGCCTGCGCTCGATGACCGAGCGCGCCGACGAGCTCACCGCACTCCTGTCAGCGCTGGGTGCCCGGATCACCGCCGCACGCACCGCCACGGGGGAGCGCCTGGCCCGAGCGGTGACGGACGAGCTCGCGGGACTCGCCATGACCGGGTCGAACCTCGTGGTCGACGTGGTGCCCGCCGACGAGCCCGGCCCGTGGGGCGCCGACGTCGTGACCCTCTCACTCGTGCCGCACCCCGGCTCGCCGCCGCGTCCGCTCGGCAAGGGAGCGTCGGGCGGCGAGCTGTCCCGCGTGATGCTCGCGATCGAGGTGGCGCTGGCCACCTCGGGCGCCGACGCAGGCACCGACGACGCGGCACCGCTGCCCACGTTCGTGTTCGACGAGGTCGACGCGGGCGTCGGCGGCCGGGCGGCGGTCGAGGTCGGACGGCGGCTCGCGTCCCTGGCCCGCACGGCCCAGGTGATCGTCGTGACGCACCTCGCCCAGGTCGCCGCGTTCGCCGACTCGCAGCTCGTGGTGACCAAGTCGCCGGGAGGCGCCGACGGTGTCGACCCCGTCACGGTCACGGGAGTCCACGAGGTCACGGGTGACGACCGGGTCCGCGAGCTGGCGCGCATGCTGTCCGGCCAGGACGAGTCCGACGCAGCGCTGCAGCACGCGCTCGAACTGCTCGAGTCCTCGGTCGTGGGACGATAGCGGCGATGAGAATCACTCTGCGCAGAACCACGTCCGACGCGACGGAGCCCGGGACCAGCGGCCCCGCCCGGGTCGACGCCCGCACCAAGGCGCTCACCAAGCGGCTCAAGCCCGGTGACGTCGCGGTCATCGACCACCTCGACATCGACCGGGTCGCGGCCGACGCCCTCGTCACCGCCAAGCCCCTCGCGGTGCTCAACGCCGCGAAGTCGATCTCGGGGCGCTACCCGAACCTCGGTCCGGAGATCCTGGTCGACGCCGGGATCATCCTGATCGACGACCTCGGCGGCGGCATCATGAGCATCTCCGACGGGCGCGTGCTGCGGCTCGAGGACGGCAAGGTGTACGCGGGCGAGGACCTGCTCGCCGAGGGGGTGCGGCAGACCCCCGAGACCATCGCGGTCAGCCTCGACGAGGCCCGTGCCGGGCTCTCGGAGGAGATCGAGCGGTTCGCCGAGAACACCATGGACTACATGCGACGCGAGCGCGAGCTCCTGCTCGACGGCGTGGGCGTGCCTGACATCCGGACCGTGATCGAGGGTCGCCAGGTCCTCATCGTGGTGCGCGGCTACCACTACCGCGAGGACCTCGCGACGCTGCGCCCCTACATCAAGGAGTACCGCCCCCTGCTCATCGGGGTCGACGGCGGTGCGGACGCGATCCTCGACGCGGGCTGGAAGCCCGACATGATCGTGGGCGACATGGACTCGGTCTCGGACCGCGCGCTCTCGTGCGGTGCCGAGATCGTGGTGCACGCCTACCGTGACGGCAAGGCTCCGGGGCTCGAACGGGTCCAGGCGCTCGGCGTCGAGCCGGTGGTCTTCCCGGCGACGGGCACGAGCGAGGACATCGCGATGCTCATGGCCGACGACAAGGGCGCCGAGCTCATCGTCGCGGTGGGCACCCACGCGACGCTCGTCGAGTTCCTCGACAAGGGACGCTCGGGCATGGCCAGCACGTTCCTCACGCGCCTGCGCGTGGGCGGCAAGCTGGTCGACGCCAAGGGCGTCTCACGCCTCTACCAGCACCGGATCTCCAACCTGCAGCTCACCCTGCTCTCGCTCGCCGGACTGTTCGCCGTGATCATGGCGATGTGGTCCACGGCCGCTGGGCAGACGGTCTTCGGCATCATCGGCGCGCGCTTCGACGACTTCACGTCGTGGATCGGCGCACTGTTCGGGGGCGTATGACCCCCCGAGCCCACCATCTCCTCTCCTCCCTGACGCGCGCCGCCCGCACGTCGCCCCGCACGGACACGAAGGACGCAACAGCACAGTGATCGACTTCAGGTACCACATCGTCTCGTTGATCTCGGTCTTCCTGGCGCTGGCGGTCGGGATCATCCTGGGCGCCGGGCCGCTGCAGGGCGCGATCGGCGACCAGCTCACGGGACAGGTCGAGCAGCTGCGCCTCGAGCGCAACGAGCTGCGTGACCAGCTCGACGCGACGAACCTGGAAGCGGCCGACAACCAGGAGTTCATCGTCGCCGCCGGCCCGCAGCTCGTCGCCGGCTCGCTCCAGGACCGTCGGGTCGCCGTGGTCGACCTCGGTGAGGTCGACGGCGACCGCTACGAGGCCGTGCAGAAGCAGCTCGAGAGCGCCGGCGCGAGCGTCGTCGGGCACGTCCGTCTGCACGGGGCCTGGACCGCCGAGGACCAGGCCGACGCGCGCAAGGCCGTGGCGACCGAGGTGACGAACCTCGTGTCCGGCGTCGAGGAGGCAGGGACCGACGAGAAGCTCGCCGCTGCGCTCACCACGTCGCTCAGCGCCAAGCAGCTCGCCGCCCCCGAGGCCCGGACCTCGGAGGCCGTGCTGATCGAGCAGAAGCTGGCCGAGGCCGAGCTCATCGAGGTCGTGCAGCAGCAGGACGTGCCCGCCGACGTCGTCCTCCTGCTCGAGCCCCAGCCCGCAGCCGTCCCCGCGGCCGACGCGACCAAGGAGGCGTCGGTCGACGAGGCGAAGGCCTACGCGGTCGACATCGAGGTCCTGCTCGCCCAGGCCGCGCAGGCCCGGTCGGACGGTTCGCTCGTCGCCGGCTCGACCCCCGTGCCTGGCGACCTGATCTCCACGATCACGGCCGACGCCGACCTCGCGGCGGTGCTCTCGACCGTGAGCGGCATCGAGGAGGCGGCCGGTCAGATCTCGGTCCCGCTGGCTCTCGCGGCGCGTCTGGGCGACAAGGTCGGGCAGTACGGCTTCGAGGACGGCGCGACGGCGGTCATCCCGCCGGCCGTCCAGCTCCCGCCCGTGGACCGTACGCCCCTGGGCGCCGCCCCGGGCACTGCCGGCGACGCAGGTACCGCAGGCGACACCGGCACGGCAGGCGACACCGGCACGGCCGGCGAGCAGACGGAAGGCTGAGACGCATGGGCACCTTTCTGCGCGCCGTCGGCGCGGCGCTCACGTCCGCCGCGGCGACGGCGACCGCGCGCGCGTATCTCGACGCCACCCCTCCGGGCGGGGACGAACGCTGGACCCGGACCAACCACCGTGGGGAGCCCATCAGCCTCCTCGAGGGGCCGGCGGTCGCCGCGGGTCTCGTGGCGGGAACCCTCGTCGCGGGTCCTGCTGCCCGGACGCGGACCGCGGCGGCGCTGGCGACCGCGGGAGGCGGCGCGTTCGGCCTGATCGACGACCTGGCCGAGGACACCTCGACGCGCACCAAGGGCATCAAGGGGCACGTCGGTGCGCTGCTCGAGGGGCGAGTGACCACGGGGGGCCTCAAGGTCCTGGGGATCGGGACGACGTCGCTCACGGCGGCCTTCATCGGTACGCGCCGGACGGGGTCGGTGTTCGGCTACCTGACGGACGTCGCGGTCAACGGCTCGATCGTCGCGCTCAGCGCCAACCTCTTCAACCTCCTCGACCTGCGCCCCGGGCGTGCGCTCAAGGCGGGGGCCGCCCTGGCGCTGCCGCTCGCGGCGACGCCCGTCGGGGCGACGTCGGGCGCGGTGCTCGGCGCTGCTGCCGCGGCCGCTCCCGGGGACCTGGGCGAGCGCGACATGCTCGGCGACGGCGGCGCGAACGCGCTTGGCGCTCTGGTCGGCACGCAGATCGCGTTCGGTGCGCCGCGGGCCGTCCGGCTGCTCGCGCTCGCCGGCATCCTGGGCCTCAACGTGGCGAGCGAGAAGGTCAGCTTCTCGAAGATCATCGACGGCAACCAGGTGCTGCGCCGGTTCGACCAGTGGGGCCGCCGTCCGGCGCCCACCCCGGCCGCCACTGCGCCCGCCCCCGCCTCCGGCCCCGCCGACCCGGGGCCGTCCAGTCAGGACGCTCCCGCTTGAGCGAGGACGTGACGCCGGGCCCGGAGACCGCGCCCGCGCCACGCCCCGCACGCGGCTCCCGGCTGCGTGCGGGCACGCAGACGCTCGCGGGCGCGGCGCTCATGATCACGGTCGTGACGATCGCGAGCCGCCTGGTGGGCTTCGCCCGCTCGCTCGTCATGGCGTCGGCGGTGGGTACCGAGGGCATCGGGACGGCGTACACGTCGGCCAACATCCTGCCGAACGTCCTGTTCGAGGTAGCGGCCGGCGGCGCGCTGGCCGGCGCGGTGGTCCCGCTGCTCGCAGGCCCTATCGCGCGCGGGGCCCGCGTCGACGTCTCGAAGATCGCCTCGGCGCTGCTCGGCTGGACCCTCCTGGTCCTGGTGCCGCTGGGCGCCCTCCTCGCCGCGCTGGCGTACCCCATCGCCTACGTGCTGATGGCCAAGCATCCCGACCTGGTCGACGTCACGGCGCTCTTCGTGCGCGTCTTCGCGCTGCAGATCCCGATGTACGGGTTCGCGGTGATCCTCGGCGGGATCCTCCAGGCGCACAAGCGCTTCTTCTGGCAAGCCTTCGCACCGCTCGTCTCGAGCCTCGTGGTCATCGGGGTCTACCTGGTGTTCGCGGGCATGGCGGACGGGGACCAGAACGACGTCGCAGCGCTGTCGTCGAGCGCGATCGCGTGGCTCGGCTGGGGGACGACGCTCGGGGTCGCGGCGCTGGCCCTGCCCCTCGTCGTGCCCGTCGCGCGCACCGGGACCCGGTTGCGCCCGACGCTGCGCTTCCCCGGGGGTGAGGGGGTCCGGGCGCGCAACCTCGCGTTCGCGGGGGTGGGCGCGCTCGTCGCGCAGCAGGTCTCGGTGCTCGCGGCCATGTACGCCGCGAACACCTTCGGACCCGAGGCGACGTTCCCGACGTACTTCTACGCGCAGCAGGTCTACCTGCTGCCGTACGCCGTGCTCGCGTTCCCGCTCGCGACGAGCGCGTTCCCGCGGCTCGCGGAGCACGTGGCCCAGGGGAGCCACGAGCTCTTCGACAGGCTGCTGGCGTCGACGACCCGGACACTGCTCCTGGTGTCGGGGGTGGGCGTGGCGGCGCTCGTGGCGGCCTCGGCCGCGGTCGAGTCGGTCTTCGCCGTCGTCGCCGACGGGTCCGTCGAGGGCCTGGGCGTGGCCACGGCCGCCATGGCGCCGGGCATCGTGGGCTTCGCCCTGATCCTGCACCTGTCGCGCGCGCTCTACGTCCTGGACCGGCAGCGCGCGGCGGTCGTCGCGACGGCGTCCGGGTGGGGCGTCGTCGCCGTGCTGGCGGTCGTGGGTCCCGCGGTGCTCGGGGAGGGCGCCCAGGTGAGGGTGCTGGCGCTCCTCGGCCTCGCGACCGCGGTGGGCATGAGCGTCGCGGGCCTCCTGCTCCTGCTCGCGGTGCGACGCCACGCGGGCCCCGAGGCGGTGCGCGGCGTGCCTCGCACGCTGGCCGTGCTGGTCGTGGGCGTGGCGCTCGGCGGTGCGGCAGGCCGGGGACTCAGCGCGGTCCTCCTGCCCGACGACGCGCACGTCGTGGCGGCGCTCGCCGTGGGCATCGGGGTCGCCGTCCTGGCGGCCCTCGTCGTGGTCGGGCTGACGTTGGTCGCGGACAGGTCGTCGGTCGTCGGGCTGGCGCGTCGCGGGCGGGGCACGGCACCCGCCGACGCGCGCCCGGACGCCTGACGGGCTGGGCGGTACCGGCCCGCCGGGCGCAGACTGGAGGGCGAGCGCACGACTGAGAGTCATCCCACGCTGGATCCGGAGCGGCCCCCACGAGTCACTGTTAGGATGGAGTTCCGTGGCAGATCACCTGAACAGACCCCAAGCCCTCGGCGGCGGCCGCTCGGACCACAGCACCCGGCACATCTTCGTGACCGGCGGCGTGGCCTCTTCTCTCGGCAAGGGGCTGACGGCCTCGAGCCTGGGTCGCTTGCTCCGATCCCGTGGCCTGAGCGTCACGATGCAGAAGCTCGACCCCTACCTCAACGTCGACCCCGGGACCATGAACCCGTTCCAGCACGGTGAGGTCTTCGTGACCGAGGACGGTGCCGAGACGGACCTCGACATCGGGCACTACGAGCGCTTCCTCGACGTGGAGCTCCCGGCCTCGTCCAACGTGACGACCGGCCAGGTCTACTCGCAGGTCATCGCCAAGGAGCGTCGCGGCGAGTACCTCGGCGACACGGTGCAGGTCATCCCGCACATCACCGACGAGATCAAGTCGCGCATGCGCGCCCAGGCGGGCGAGGGCGTGGACGTGATCATCACGGAGATCGGCGGCACGGTCGGCGACATCGAGTCCCAGCCCTTCCTCGAGGCGGCCCGCCAGGTCCGGCACGAGCTCGGCCGCGACGACGTCTTCTTCCTGCACGTCTCCCTCGTGCCGTACATCGGCCCCTCGGGCGAGCTCAAGACGAAGCCGACGCAGCACTCGGTCGCAGCCCTGCGCTCGATCGGCATCCAGCCGGACGCGATCGTCCTGCGTGCGGACCGCGTGGTCCCCGAGCCCGTCAAGCGCAAGATCGCGCTCATGTGCGACGTGGACAACGAGGCCGTGGTCAACGCGATCGACGCGCCGAGCATCTACGACATCCCGCGCGTGCTGCACTCGGAGGGCCTCGACGCGTACGTCGTGCGCCGTCTGGGTCTGGCGTTCCGCGACGTGGACTGGGACGGGTGGTCGCAGCTCCTCGAGCGCGTGCACCAGCCCGAGCACCAGGTCGAGGTCGCGCTCGTGGGCAAGTACATCGACCTGCCGGACGCGTACCTGTCCGTGACCGAGGCCCTGCGTGCGGGCGGTTTCGCCAACGACGCCAAGGTCACGATCCGCTGGGTCCCCTCGGACGACTGCCAGACGCCCGAGGGCGCCGCGGACGCGCTCGGCGGGGCCGACGCGATCCTGGTCCCGGGCGGCTTCGGGGTGCGCGGCATCGAGGGCAAGCTCGGCGCGCTGCGCTGGGCGCGGGAGAACAAGGTGCCGACGCTCGGCATCTGCCTGGGTCTGCAGTCGATGGTCATCGAGTACGCGCGCAACGTGCTGGGCATCGAGGACGCGTCGTCGAGCGAGTTCGACCCGGAGAGCAAGAACCCGGTCGTCGCCACGATGGAGGAGCAGCTCGCGATCGTCGACGGTGCGGGCGACCTGGGTGGCACCATGCGCCTGGGCTCGTACGAGGCCGCGCTGCGCCCCGGTTCCGTGGTCGCGAAGACCTACGGCGCCAAGTCGGTCACGGAGCGTCACCGTCACCGCTACGAGGTCAACAACGCCTACCGCGCGCAGCTCGAGGAGGCCGGCCTGGTCATCTCGGGGACGTCGCCCGACTCCTCGCTCGTGGAGTTCGTCGAGCTCCCTGCGGACGTGCACCCGTACTACGTGAGCACGCAGGCGCACCCCGAGTTCAAGAGCCGTCCGACGCGCGCCCACCCGCTGTTCTCGGGTCTGGTCGCGGCGGCGCTCGAGGCTCGGACGGCCTGACGTGACGGCCCGCCCGCTCGCCGACGTCCCGGTCTCCCGGGACGTCGGCGAGGCGCGTGTCCTGCACGCGGGTCGCATCTTCGACCTGCGCTCGGAGTCGGTCGACCTGGGTGAGGGCGGCGTGGTGACACGCGAGTTCGTCGACCACCCCGGTGCGGTCGCGATCATCGTCCTCGACGAGGATGAGCGGGTCCTGCTGCTGCACCAGTACCGGCACCCGGTGCGACGCGAGCTGTGGGAGCCGCCGGCGGGCCTGCTCGACGTCGACGGGGAGGACGCGCAGGCCGCGGCCGCGCGCGAGCTGCTCGAGGAGGCGGACCTGCGCGCCGCGCGCTGGGACGTCCTCGCGGACTACTTCACGTCCCCGGGTGGCAGCAACGAGGCCCTGCGCGTGTTCCTCGCGCGCGACCTGTCGCCGGTTCCCGAGGCCGAGCGCCATGAGCGCGAGGCCGAGGAGCTGGGCATGGAGCTGCGCTGGGTCCCGCTCGACGAGGCGGTGTCCGCGGTCCTGGCCGGGGATCTGCACAACCCGTCGGCCGTCGTCGGGATCCTGGCGGCTGCCGCGGCGCGCGCGACCGGCTGGTCCGCACTGCGCCCGGCCGACAGCCCGTGGCCCGAGCGGCGCGGGGGAGACCCGCGCGGCTGAGCCGGGTACCGCAGGACAGCACACGAGGGCCCGACGGCGTCACGCGCCGTCGGGCCCTCGTCGTCCCCGGGGCCGCGCCCGGGCGACGCGCCGCGCTCAGGCCGTGACGGTGAAGCCCGCCACGAGCAGGGACTCGTCGCGCGAGGACGGCCCGACGAGCAGCTCGAACGCGCCGGGCTCGACGACGCGGTGCCCCTGGGCGTCGACGAGCGTGCAGTCCGCGACGGGGACCTCGAGCTCGACGATCCGCGACTCGCCGGGGGACAGGTCGACCTGCCGGTAGGTCTTGAGCTCCTTCTCGGCCCACGTGACGGAGGTGACGGTGTCGCGGACGTAGACCTGCACGGTCTCGCGGGCCGGCCGGGTGCCCGTGTTGGTGACCGTGACCTGGGCCCGGACGGTGTCGTCGAGCCCCAGCGCGGTGTCGAGGACGGTGAGCGCCGCGTACTCGAGCGTCGTGTAGCTCAGGCCCTCGCCGAACGCGAAGGGCGGCCGCTGGGTGAGGTCTGCGTAGCGGGTCCCGTGCTGGCCGGGAAGCTGGTTGTAGTAGACGGGGAGCTGCCCGACGTGCTCCGCGAAGGACAGGGGCAGGCGCCCCGAGGGTTCGATCAGTCCGAGCACGAGCTCCGCGACCGCACGCCCGCCGCGCATCCCGGGGTTGGCGGCCCACACGATCGCCGCCGCCGAGCGGGCCGAGGGCGGCAGGACGAGCGGCTTGGACGCGACGACCACGACGACCAGCGGGGTACCGGTCGCGGCGAGCGCGTCGAGGAGCGCGACCTGGGCGCCCACGAGGTCGAGCGTCGCGGTGGACCTGCCTTCGCCCACGAGCTCGATCCGGTCCCCGACGACGGCCACGACGTAGTCGGCGTCGTGCGCGGCCGCGACCGCCTCGGCGATCAGGGCCGCGTCGGGCTCGGCGGGCAGCACGACCTGGGGGCGGGGCTGGCCGTCGGGGAAGAACGCACCGTCGGGGTCCGGGACGAGCGTGAGGATGTCGGCGCCGCGCGCGTGCGTGACGGACCACCCGGCGGGGACGTGGTCCCGGAAGCCGTCGAGCACGGTCTGCGTCATCTCGCGCGGGTGCCCGTCGGGCAGCCAGTCGGCCTGGCCCGAACGCCCGGCCCAGTCGCCGAGCTGGGTGTCCGGGTCGTCCGCGTTGGGGCCGACGACCGCGATCCGGCGCACGGGGCGGTCCGCGTCGTCGTCGGCCGGCACCGCGCGAGCGTCCGGCCCGGCCACGTACCCGCCGTCGAGGGGAAGCGTGCCGTCGTTGGTGAGCAGGACGAGCGAACGGCGGGCGACCTCGAGGTTGAGGGCGGCGTGCTGCGCGGACCCGATGACCTCGGCCTGGCGGGCGGCGTCGGGGCGCCGGGGGTCCTCGAACAGGCCGAGCTCGAACTTCAGGGTGAGGATGCGCGCGACGGCGGCGTCGAGGTCGCTCTCGGCGAGCATGCCCTGGCGGACGGCGTCCTGGGCTCCCTCGAAGAACTGCGGGGTCGTCATGACCATGTCGTTCCCGGCCCGCACCGCGGCGGCCGCGGCGTGCGTGTGGTCGGGCTGGATGTGCTGCTCCCAGACCATGCGGCCCACGTTGTCCCAGTCGGTGACGAGCGTGCCGGTGTAGCCCCACTCGCCGCGCAGCACCTCGCTCAGGAGCCAGTCGTTGATGGTGACCGGCACGCCGTCCATCGACTGGTAGCCCAGCATGAACGTCCGGCAGCCCTCGCGGGCGACCCGCTCGAACGGCGGCAGGAACCACGAGCGCAGCTTGCGGCGGGAGATGTCCGCCTCGCTCGCGTCGCGTCCGCCCTGGGTCTCGGAGTACCCGGCGAAGTGCTTGGCGGTCGCGAGGATCGCGGTGGGGTCGTCGAGCCCGTCGCCCTGGTAGCCGCGCACCATCGCGGACGCGAGCTCACCGATGAGGAAGGGGTCCTCGCCGAACGTCTCGCTGACCCGGCCCCAGCGCAGGTCGCGCGTGATACACAGGACGGGCGAGAAGGTCCAGTGGTTGCCCGTGGCGGCGACCTCGACCGCGGTGGCGCGCCCGACCTGCTCGAGCAGGTCGGGGCTCCAGGTGGCGGCCATGCCGAGCTGGGTCGGGTAGATGGTCGCGCCCTCCCAGAAGGAGTGCCCGTGGATGGCGTCCTCGGCGATGAGCAGGGGGATCCGGAGACGGGTCGTGGCGGCGAGCTCGTGGGCGCGCAGGACGTTCTCGGGGGAGGTGTGCAGGATCGAGCCGACGTGGACCTCGGTCACGAGCCGTTCGACGCCGTCCGCCGCGTTGAGCTGCATCATCTGACCGACCTTCTCCTCGAGCGTCATGCGGCCGACGAGGTCGGCGACGCGCTCGGGGACCGGGAGGGTCGGGTCCTGGTAGGGCAGGCGGTCGGACATGGGGGGGTGTCCCTTCGAGACGACGACGGTGGCGCGGGAGCGGCGGAGGTCGGGGTGGGGAGTGCGGTGACCTCGGCCGGTCGAGAAAACCATACACTGATAGGTAAATGATCCGACGAACGGAGGACCGACGCGATGGGGTGTCGCCCGGGGTGTCGCCGCGACGAGCCGGGGCACGGCCGACGTCGTGCGCGCCACGCGGGGAGGCTACGGGCGAGCGAGGCCCAGCACGTCGTACAGCAGCGTGCCGAGCGGTCCCTCCAAGGTCGCACCGTCGTCGACCATCCACTGGAGCTGAGCCCCGTCCGTCACCGCGATGATCAGGCGGGCCAGCGCCTCGGGGTCCAGGTGCGCGGGGATCTCGCCCGCCTCCTGTCGTGCGCGCACGTCCTCGCCCAGCGTCGCCCGCAGTCCCTCGTACCGCCCGGCCAGGACCTCGCGCGCCGGGTGCTCGGGGTCGCGGGCCGCTGCCGTCAGGGACACGAACAGCTCGACCAGCCCCGGGCGCTCGGCGTTGCCCCGGACGTTCTCGGCGAGCGTGCGGGGTGCGTCGTGGTAGATCGGGCGACCGGTCTGGTCCCGTCGGACGATCACCTGCGTGAGCAGGTCCTCGCGCGAGTCGAAGTAGTGCATGACCCCCGCGACCGTCAGACCGCAGCGCGCGGCGATCGTCCGCAGGCTCGTCCCGCGGTACCCCTCGTCGGCGAAGACCTCGAGCGCGACGTCGAGGATCTCCTCACGCCGCAGCCGCCCCTTCGCGTACACCCCGTCCCTCGCCACCCGACGATCCTATGCGGGACCCGACGCCACCGACCGGCGGCGCGGCACGACCACCGACCGACCAGGAGACGACCATGACCACCGAGCAGTACCGCACCGTCCGTGCCCGCATGAACACGGGCGAGCCCTACGTGGACTTCGGGGACGGCCTCGAGCACCTCGAGGCCGAGCGGACCGCGGGCAAGGAGCTCGCGTACGACTTCAACCGCTCGCGCCCGAGCCAGGTCGCCGAACGTTCCCGGATCCTGGGCGAGCTGTTCGGGTCGATCGGCGAGGGGGTCTGGATCGAGCCCCCGCTGAGCGTGTCCTACGGCTCGCACGTGCACCTCGGGGACCACGTCTACGCCAACTTCGACCTGGTCCTCGTCGACGACGGCGACATCCACGTCGGCGACCGCGTCCTGTTCGCCCCGCACGTCACGATCACCACGGCCGGACACCCCCTCTCGCCCGAGGCTCGTCGGGGAGGCGCCCAGTTCTCGCTGCCCGTGCGCATCGAGGACGACGTGTGGATCGGCTCGAACGTGGTGATCCTCCCGGGCGTCACGATCGGCGCGGGTTCGGTCATCGGCGCGGGCAGCGTCGTGACGCGCGACGTCCCGCCGCGCGTGGTCGCGCTCGGTTCGCCGTGCCGTGTGGTGCGTCCGGTCGACGACCAGGACCGTGCGGAGCTCGCGGCAGGTCGTCCGGTCGCCTGACGCCCGCGGGGACGGACCGGCCCGACGGCGGCGCTCGCCGTCGGGCCCCGCGCCCCCTCCCGGTGGCGCGGGCCACGCGCACTAGAGTGTGGCGGGTGTCCTCGTCGGCCCCACGCCACCGCGCCCTCGTCCTCGGCCCGGTGCTCGTCGACGGTCGGGACGGGACGCCCGTCACACCGCCCAGCGCGCGCGCCCGCAACCTCGTGGTGGCCCTGCTCCTCGCGCGCGGCCGAACCGTGAGCGCCGCCTCGCTGGTGGCCGACCTGTGGCCCGACGACCGGCCGGCGGACCCGCGTGCCGCCCTCCAGAGTCTCGTCTCGCGGACCCGCGCGGTGCTCGCCGAGGGGATCCTGGTCTCGGGGCCAGGTGGCTACTCGCTCGACGCCCGCAGCGACCTCGACGAGGTCCACGAGCTCGCACGGGCGGCGGCCGGCGCGCTCGCGGCCGGCGACGCGACGGGCGCCGCGGACGCCGCACGATCGGCCCTCGCCCGCTGGCGCGGAGAACCAGGGGAGGACCTGCCGGAGGATTCCGCGGTCCGGGGCGAGCTCGTCGCGCAGGCCGGTCGTCGGCGCGCCGCGGTCGAGCAGGCCCTCGTCGCGTCGCTCCTCGCGACCGGCGACCATCGCGACGCCGTCGAGTGGGCCGAGCGCGCGGTCGAGAGGTCCCCCCTCGACGAGGACGCGCACCTCGCACTCCTGCGCGCCTACGCGGGCAGCGGTCGCTCCGCCGACGCGCTGCGTGCGTTCGGCGCGCTCCGCACCCGGCTCGCGACCGAGCTCGGCACCGACCCTCGCGCAGACCTCGTCGCGCTCAACACCCGCATCCTGCGGGCCACGGCCACGGCGACCGCCACCGACATCACCGGCGGCGCAGACAGCGGCAGCGGCACCACGGACCGTGTCGCTGCCCCCTCGCCGTCGTCCCGTGCGCCCAGGCGCGGGACCGCGCTCGGACTGCGCGCGGCGCCCAACGCCCTGGTCGGGCGCGAGGCCGACGTCGGCACGATCCTCGACCTGCTCGCGCGCGCCCGGCTCGTGACCGTGCTGGGCCCCGGGGGGATGGGCAAGACCCGCGTCGTCCAGGAGGTCGCGCGCCGCGCGAGCGCGACGACCGCGCTCGTCGTCGTGGTCGAGCTCGCGAGCGTGCGCACCGGCGAGGACATCGGGATCGCCCTCACCTCCGCTCTCGAGATCCGGGACACGCGCAGCCCGCGACTCGGCGACCAGGTCGCGCGCGCCGAGGTCCACGAGCTCGTCGCCGGCCGCCTCGGGGAGACCGGGGCCCTGCTCGTGCTCGACAACTGCGAGCACGTCGTGGACGAGGCCGCCCGCTGGGCCGCCGAGCTGCTCGCCGCCGTCCCCGGGCTCACGATCCTCACGACCAGCCGCTCGCCCCTCCAGGTCGGAGGAGAGCAGGTGCACCCGCTCGAACCGCTCGCGACGACCGGTACCGGGGGACACGGCCCCGCGGTCGAGCTCTTCCGCGCGCGGGCGCTCGCGGCCCGCCCCGGCGCCGACCTGCCCCACGACGTCCTCGACCGGCTCTGCACCCACCTCGACGGTCTGCCGCTCGCGATCGAGCTCGCCGCGGCACGCGTGCGCACGCTCTCCGTGCAGGAGATCGAGCGCCGGCTCGACGCCCGCTTCGCGCTGCTCACCACAGGGGACCGCAGTGCCCCCGCCCGCCACCGGACCCTGCACGCCGTCATCGACTGGAGCTGGAACCTCCTCACCGCACCCCAGCAGGAGCTCCTGCGCCGCCTGTCCCTGCTGCCCGACGGGTTCGGCGTGCAGACCGCCCAGGCGGCCTCCGCCGTCGGGCTGGACGACGTCGAGGCCCTCGTCAACCAGTCCCTCCTGACCGTGACCGACGAACCCCTGTCCCACACGGCCCGCTACCGCATGCTCGAGACCGTGCGCGAGTTCGGCGCCCTCGCGCTCGACGAGGCCGGCGAGCGCGAGATCGCCCAGGAGGCCACGTACCGGTGGGCCGTCGACCTCGCACGCCGCGAGGTCGCACGCCTCGAAGGGCCCACGCAGGTCCCCGCGATGCTCGCCCTGCGGGTCGAGCAGGAGAACCTGCTGCACGTGCTGCGCACGGCGCTCGCGGCCGACCGTGCGGACGTGGTGCTGCCCGTCTTCCACGCGCTCGGGCTGCACTGGTCCCTGCGCGGGGCCCACACCGAGGTCGTCGCGCTCGGACGCGACGTGCTGCGCGTCGTCGCGGGCTGGCAGGGCCGACTCGTGCGGGGCGCACCGGACGCCCCCGCCGAGCGGCTCACGCGCGAGGCCGGCATCGTGCTGTTCCTGCTCACGGCCTCGACGCCCAACGGCGACCCGGCGACCGGCGTCCGGGCCGCGGCCCGGCTGCGTCGGCTCCACCGCGACGCCGACATCGGCTCGCGCGCCGCCGCGCTCACCGAGCTCCTGGCCGACGCGGGCGACCCGCTCGGCATGGGGCCGCGGCTCGCCGAGCTGCACACGTCCGACGACCCGTTCGTCGCCCTCGTGGCCCACCTGCTCAGCGCGCAGCTCTCCGAGAACGCAGGACGCCTCGACGAGGCGATCGCGCAGGTCACGGTCGCGCACGGGTTCGCGACGCGCACCCAGGACACGTGGGGAGCCGCGACCTCGGCTCTCTTCCTCGCCCAGCTCGCGAGCGAGCAGGGCGACGCCGTGCGCGCGCTCGAGTGGGTGGCGACGGCCCGCGAAGGGCTCGGCAGGCTGCACGCGGACGAGGACCTGCGCCAGCTCGCCTGGCTCGAGGCGACCAACCTGGCGCTCGTCGGGCGCGTCGCTGAGGCCGAACCGCTGTTCACGTCGCTCGTCGAGACCGACGACGACCCGGTGCCCTCAGGGATCGGGGGGTCCGCGCACGAGCTGCGTTCGATCGGGCACGCCGGGCTGGCCGAGATCGCCGTCGCGCGCGGTGACCACGCGCGCGCCCTGGCCGAGCTCGAGGCTGCCAACGCAGCGGTCGGGAGCGGGTCCGCGCGTCGCTCGCCCTGGTACACGATGTTCGCGGCCGGCTGGCTGTCGACCCTGCTGCTGCCCGCGCCCGGGACGACCGGGCCGTGGGAGCCGGACCCGTTGCCCTCGGTCCAGGCCGAGCGGCTGGCCCGCGAGGTGCGGGTGCGGATGATCGCGGGGCACCGCGCCGCACCCGGCATGGTCGACTATCCCGTCCTCGGCACGGCCGCGCTCGCGCTCGGGGCGTACCTGTGGGCGTCGCCCGGCTTCGGACGCGTCGACGACGGGCTCATGCTGCTCGAGCTCGCGCACCGCATGGGAGCGCGCCAGGACGTGCCCTCGCTCCGTGCGCCGCAGCACGTCGCCTGGGCGCGCACCCTGCACGGTGACGCCTGGGTGGACGAGGTGCGCGACGCCGTCGGGCGGCTCGGGCACGACGACCTGCCCGGCCGGGTCATGGAGATCCTGCGCACGGGCCCCTGGACCCGACCGGCTGCATGAGGGGGGGCGGTGCCCCGGCGGGATCCGCCGGGGCACCGCCCGTCCGTGGTCGAGCGCGAACGCTCAGGCCTTGCGCATGTACGCCCGCACCGTGAGGGGCGCGAAGACCGCGACGACGACCGCCGCGCCGACGAGCGAGATCACGGCGTCCGACCCGAGCACCCCGTTGTTCGTCAGCTCGCGCACCGCGGTGACCAGGTGCGAGACCGGGTTGACGTTCACGAAGCCCTGGAGCCAGCCCGGCATGGTGTCGGGCTGGACGAACGCGTTCGACAGGAACGTGAGCGGGAACAGGATGATCATCGAGATCCCCTGGACGCTCGACGCCGTGCGGGCGATCACGCCGAAGAACGCGAAGATCCAGCTCACGGCCCACGAGCACACGATCACGAGCAGCCCCGCCAGGACGACCGACCCCAGGCCGCCCTCGGGGCGGTAGCCCATGGCGTAGCCCATCGCGAACGTGAGGGTCGTCGCGATCCCGTACCGGACGGTGTCCGCGAGCAGTGCCCCGGACAACGGTGCGATGCGCGCGATCGGCAGCGAGCGGAACCGGTCGAACACGCCCTTGTCCATGTCCTCGCGGAGCTGGACGCCCGTGACGACGGACGTCGTGATGACGGTCTGCACGAGGATGCCCGGGATGATCGTGGGCAGGTAGCTCACGACGTCGCCCGCGATCGCGCCGCCGAAGATGTAGGTGAACATGAGCGTGAACAGGATGGGCTGGACCGTCACGTCGACGAGCTGCTCGGGTGTCCGGCGGATCTTCAGGAGCCCGCGGTACGCCATGGTGAACGTGTTGCGGACGGTCTGACCGACACTCGTGCGGTTGGACAGGCTGCGGTCGGAGCCGGCCTGGATCTGCTGACGGGGAGCGGTGAGGGTCGTGGTCATCGCAGGGCTGCCTCTCGCGTGGTGGTGGCTGCGGGGGTGTCCGCGGAGGAGGTGGCCGGGTCCTCGGTGTCCGAGCCCTCGGCGACGCCGTGGCCCGTGAGGGTCAGGAACACCTCGTCGAGGCTCGGCTTGTCCATGCTGATCGAGTCGACCGCGATGCGGGCCTCGCGCAGCCGGACCAGGAGGTCCGTGACCTCGTCGGGGCCCGTCACCGGGACCGTGATGCGCCGGGCCTCGGGGGACGTGGTCGCGGGCACGCCGAACGTCGTCTCCACGATGTCCAGGGCAGAGCCCAGGTCCGCGGCCGCGACCAGTCCGAGCTGGAGCGACTGGTTGCCCACCGCGTCCTTGAGCTCGTCGGCCGTGCCCTCCGCGACCACGCGGCCGCGGTCGATGACCGCGATCCGGTCCGCGAGCTGGTCGGCCTCGTCGAGGTACTGCGTCGTGAGCACGACCGTCGAACCCGTCGCGACGAGCTCGCGGATCGTGTCCCACATCTGCGCACGGGTGCGCGGGTCGAGGCCCGTCGTCGGCTCGTCGAGGAAGATCAGCGGCGGCTGGGCGATGAGGCTCGCCGCGAGGTCCAGACGGCGGCGCATGCCGCCCGAGAAGTTCTTCAGGGGGCGTGTGGCCGCCTCGGTCAGACCGAAGATCTCGAGCAGCTCGGCCGCCTTGCGCCGCGACTCGGCGCGGCCCAGGCCGAGCAGGCGCGAGAAGATCACGAGGTTCTCGGTCGCGCTCAGCGTCTCGTCGACCGAGGCGTACTGGCCCGTGACGCCGATGAGCTGGCGCACGACCTGGGCCTCGCGGACGACGTCGTGCCCGAAGACCCGGGCCTCACCCGCGTCGGGGCGCAGGAGCGTCGCGAGCATGCTGATCGTGGTGGTCTTGCCGGCGCCGTTGGGGCCGAGCACGCCGTACACCGAGCCGGCGCGGATGCTCAGGTCGACGCCGTCGACCGCCCGGTTGTCGCCGAACGTCTTGACGAGGCCGTGTGCCTCGACCGCCCATTCGTGGGTCATGGAATCCTCCTGGTGACTGAGGGGTCCAGCCTCCGGGAGGTGCCTGTCGCGCCCCTGTCAGGGCGCTGTCACGGCTCGGTCGTCGCCGGGGCCCGGCGACTCCCCTGGACGCAGAAGGGCCACCGTCCCGAGGGGACGGTGGCCCTATCCGACCGCCGTGGGCGGCGGGCGGAGCGTTCAGGCGCGCACGCGGAACGTGAGCAGCGTCCAGGTGAGCGACGTGATCAGCAGGCCCGCGCCGAGCATGTGGGCCGCGACCAGGATCTCCGGCAGCCCCGTGAAGTACTGGACGTAGCCGATCAGTCCCTGCAGGAGCGTCACGGCGACCAGCACCAGGACCGCCTTGCGGGCGCGGGCAGGTGCGTCCGCAAGGCGGAGGACGCGGACCGCGAGGACGACGAGCACGATCAGGAACAGCCACACCGAGGCCGCGTGGACCTTGCTGATGAGCGCCGGGTCGAGCGCGAAGCGGTACGCGACCTCGTCGTCGCCCCCGTGCGGGCCCGAGCCCGTGGCCAGGACGCCCAGGACCAGCAGCGGGACCGAGACGACAGCGAGGGCCCGGCCCACGAGGCGCGTGCCCGCGTCGACGACGGCCACCGGCGCCTTGTCGCCCTCGCCGTGTCGGTAGAGCAGGTACGCCGAGATCCACACGAGCGCGGCCGAGACCAGGAAGTGGAACCCGACGACCGCGGGGTGCAGGTGCAGGAGCACCGTGATGCCGCCGATCACGGCCTGCGCCACGACGCCGCCCAGCGGTGCCCACCCCAGGCGCCGGTAGGACGGTGCGCGCGAGGCGTCCGTCCACACGAGCACGAGGAGCGCGACAGCGATGATCCCCAGCACGCCCGTGAGCGTGCGGTTGCCGAACTCGATGATCGGGTGGATCGACATCGCGGAGTGGAACTCGGGCGTGAAGCTCCCGGGCTCGCACAGGGGCCAGGTCGAGCAGCCGAGCCCCGAGCCCGTCAGGCGCACCGCGCCACCGGT
This sequence comes from Oerskovia jenensis, assembly GCF_016907235.1. Lineage (NCBI taxonomy): Bacteria > Bacillati > Actinomycetota > Actinomycetes > Micrococcales > Cellulomonadaceae > Oerskovia > Oerskovia jenensis. The sequence continues at coordinate 611,665 of NZ_JAFBBO010000001.1, read as the reverse complement.
CACGATGATGCCGATCTGACCGACGAGGTTCGCGACGAGGACCGGTCGGGTCCAGCGGCGGAACCGGTCGACCTTCGCGTACCAGGCGGGGGAGGTGGGTACGGGGGCGAGTTCTGCGCTGCTCACCGTCCAAAGGTAGCCGCGCGGCGAGCGGCCCTCGCCCTCCGGGCGTCGCCTCCGGGTGTGACGTTGGCCCGGATCGGTCGCGGGCACGGTCGCAGTTTCTTGGCACGAGTGTCCGGGAAGGCGAGTTCTTGACAAGGTCGATACCCTGACCTGACTCTTTCTCGACCGCAATATATCTCCGCTGCACAGGGGGCTCGCATGGTTGCTCGCCGTCCGTCCGTCGTCGCTCGGCCCGGCCGCCTGCTGGCGACGTCTCTGACCCTGCTCGTCCTCGCGGGATGCACGTCGGGAGGTGAGCCGCAGCCCGGTCCGACCCCCGCGGCAGAGACGGACCGCAGCTCGGCGAGCGAGCCACCCGAGGGTCCGACGCCGAGCCCGACGTCGACCGCAGCGGGAGGAGCGGGCGACGTCACCCAGGAGCCGCCCGCGGTGTCAGGACCCGCGGACGGCCCCGACGAGTACGTGCCGGACCCCGAGCAGGTGCGCCAGACGCTGGTCGACACCTTCACGCCGCTCATGGTGCTCCAGCCGAAGGGCTTCTCGGCGTCCCACCGGTTCACGATCCGTGACGGGTGGACCGTCCTGAGCTCGAACGGGCGGTGCGCCCTGTCCAGCACCACGTCCGCCGCCCCGACGGACGGCCCGACGGACGACGTCCCCGGCGCCGCGAGAGACGCCTCGTTCAGCGTTCTCCGGGACGTCCTCGCTGCCGAGCGGGGAGCGAAGAACGTGTCCGCGGAGTCGGAGTCCCTCGTCTTCGGCGAGGACCGGACCGAACCCCGGAAGGGGACGAACGTCGCGACCCAGGAGTGGACCGTCGAGCGCTCGGGGACGGTCCTGCGGTCCAGGGTCCTGGCCCGGGCGACCACGCGGATGAGCTACTCCGGCGTGGCGATGCGGACCAGCACCGTCCTGTCCTTCGAGTGCACGGGCGCATCCATCGACGAGAAGGCGTGGACCGGCGTGCTGGAGTGGCTCCGCCTTCCCGCGACGGCCTCGGAAGCCGCTGGCGCGTGGACCGGCGCGTGAGTCCTCCTGCCGGCCGGGGCGCCCGTCAGCGGCCGGGCGGCTCGTCCGCCGACCGCCTCGCCCGCTGCCGGCCGACCGGCTGACCTGCTCGGCGGATCAGTGCCAGCGGAACAGCTTGCCCGCCCCCCACCCGAGGGCCGCGGTCCAGCCGAGCAGCACGACCACCGAGAACGCGGGCACCTCGCCGAGCAGGAGCGCGCCGCGCATGGCCTCGCCGAGCGCGCCCGAGGGCAGCAGCAGTGCGACCTGCTCGAGCGCCCCGGGCAGCTGGGCCGCAGGGACGAGCACGCCGCCCGCGACGGTCAGCAGCACGAGCAGCAGGTTCGCGACCGCGAGCACGCCCTCGGCGCGCAGCGTCCCCGCGAGCAGGAGCGCGAGGCTCGTGAACGCCGCGGTGCCCAGCAGGACCGCGAGCAGGGCCGGCAGGATGCCCGCCGGGTCCGGGGACCAGCCCAGGGCGAGCGCGACCCCGCCGAGCACGACCACCTGGACCACCTCGACCGCGAGCACGCCGAGGATCTTGCCCGCGAGCAGGCCCCCGCGCCCCAGCGGCGTCGTGGACAGCAGGCGCAGCACACCGTTGCGGCGGTCGAAGGCCGTCGCGATGGCCTGCGACGTGAACGCGGTCGACATGACGGCCAGCGCCAGGACGCCCGGGGTCACGAAGTCGATGCGCGAGTACCCCTGGGTGTCGAGGTCGATGAAGGACGTGCGGGCGAGCCCGACGAGCAGCATCACGGGCAGGATGATCGTCACGAGCAGCTGCTCGCCGTTGCGCAGGATCATGCGCGTCTCGAACGCCGTCTGCGACGCGACCCGGCGCCACGCGGGGGCGGCTCCGTCTGTCGCGGCCGGCGCGGCAGGGTCCGGGGCGACCGGGCCGGCCGTCGTCTGGTCGGTCATCGGAGCTCTCGTCCTGTCAGGTCGAGGAACACGTCCTCGAGGGTGCGGCGGCCGATCGTCAGGCGCGAGGCGAGCGCGCTCTCGTCCGCGAGCCACGCGGTCACGACCGCGACGGTCGACGGGTCGACCGGCCCGGTCACGCTGTACGAGCCGGGCTGCGTCTCGGTGACGGTCCACGCGGAGGCGGGCGACGTCGTCGGGCCGGACTCGACCCGCTTGCGGAGGGCGCCGGTGTCCAGGCCCTCACGGGCCTCGAGGCGCAGCGTGCGGTTCCCGTCCGCGGACGGACCCGTGTGCAGCAGCTCGGCGGTCGCGCCCGAGGCGATGACCTGCCCGTGGTCCACGATGTACACGTGGTCCGCGAGGTCCTCGGCCTCGTCCATGAGGTGGGTCGTCAGCACGATCCCGACGCCGTCCGCGCGCAGCTCGCGCACGAGCTCCCACACCGCGTGCCGGCTCTGGGGGTCCATGCCCGCGCTCGGCTCGTCGAGGAACACGACCTCGGGGCGGCCCACGATCGCCGCGGCGAGCGCGAGGCGCTGGCGCTGACCGCCCGACAGGCGCCGGACCGTGGTCCGGGCGAAGCTCGCCAGGCCCAGGCGTTCCGTGATCTCCGCCACGTCCCGGGGGTTCGCGTACATGGACGCGACGTGGTGCAGCATCTCCAGCGCGCGCACGCCCGTGGGCAGCCCGCCGTCCTGGAGCATGACGCCGACACGCGGGCGCAGGTCGCGTGCGTTCAGCAGCGGGTCGAGGCCGAGGACCCGCACGCTGCCCTCGTCAGGCGCGCGCAGACCTTCGCAGCACTCGATCGTGGTGCTCTTGCCGGCCCCGTTGGGGCCGAGGACGGCGGTCACGGCGCCTCGGGAGGCGGTCAGGCTCAGGTGGTCGACGACCGCCCGGCCGTCATATCGCTTGACCACGTCCTGGAGGACGACGGCGGGGGAGTCGGGCACGGTGGCGATTGTAGGGGAGCGGGCTGGGGGCGGCTGTGAGGTACGCCTTGCTTGCGCCGGAACAATTAGCGCATGAGACTGTTACCTATATCGATGACGCCTCCCGGGATCGTGCGCGCCCGCGGGCCGGGCGGAAGGACACCAGCAGGCCGACGACGTGGAGGTGAGCATGAGCGACGACGCACGTACGCACCGCGCCCTGCCGACCGCGGGGCCGCTCACCCTTCCCGCCGGGAACGACACCGCTCACGGTGACGGGGACGGCACCACGCGCGAGCGCGTCCTCGCCCTCATCGTCTCCGACGGTCCCGTGAGCGCGGCCTCGCTCGCGACCGACCTCGGCCTCACGCCCGCCGGCGTCCGCCGCCACCTCGCCCAGCTCGAGACCGACGGTCAGATCACCGTCCACGAGTCGGGCGCGGGCACCGGGATGCGCGGACGACCCGCCCGCCACTACGTCGCCACGAACCGCGGCCAGTCGGAGCTCTCGGGCGCCTACCCCGACCTCGCGACCCAGGCGCTGCGCTACCTGCGCGACGTCGCCGGCGAGGACGCGGTCGAGGAGTTCGCGCACCGCCGCCTCGAGGAGCTCACCGACCGCTACGCGAGCCGCATCACGGCCGACGACGTCGCGGGCCGGGCCGAGCAGCTCGCCACCGTCCTCGCGGAGGACGGGTTCGCGGCGAGCGTGCGACCCGTCGCCGGCACCGCGACCGTCCAGCTCTGCCAGGGGCACTGCCCGGTCCAGCACGTCGCCGAGGAGTTCCCCCAGCTCTGCGACGCCGAGGCCCAGGTCTTCTCCCAGCTCCTCGGCTCGCACGTCCAGCGGCTCGCGACCCTCGCGGGCGGCGGGCACGCGTGCACCACCAACGTCCCCGTGCTCCCCGCGGCGACCCGCGCACCCGAGGCGCGCGACGCCGTCGGGCACCAGACCACCGAACGCCGTGCCACCGCGCGCGGACCGCGCGCCCCGGCGCACCCCCCAGCACGACACCCCGAACCGACAGGTTCATCGACCACCGCCCCACCGCCCCCCTCCGTCGTCGACGGAACGTGGAAGGAATGACATGAGCGCTCCCACCCAGGACACCGCCGGCGTGTCCCAGAGCACCGGCCAGTCCGACGAGGAGATCATCGCCTCGATCGGCTCCTACGGCTACGGCTGGCACGACAAGGACGACGCCGGTGCGACGGCGCAGCGCGGCCTCTCCGAGGCGGTCGTGCGCAACATCTCCGCGCTCAAGAGCGAGCCCGAGTGGATGCTGAACTACCGCCTCAAGGCCCTGCGCCTGTTCGACAAGAAGCCCATGCCCAACTGGGGCAGCGACCTCTCGGGCATCGACTTCGACAACATCAAGTACTTCGTGCGGTCCACCGAGAAGCAGGCCACGTCCTGGGACGACCTGCCCGAGGACATCAAGGAGACCTACGACAAGCTCGGCATCCCCGAGGCGGAGAAGCAGCGCCTCGTCGCCGGCGTCGCGGCCCAGTACGAGTCCGAGGTGGTCTACCACCAGATCAACGAGGAGCTCGAGAAGCAGGGCGTCATCTTCCTCGACACCGACACCGCGCTGCGCGAGCACCCCGAGCTCTTCCAGGAGTACTTCGGCACCGTCATCCCCTCGGGTGACAACAAGTTCGCCGCGCTCAACTCGTCCGTGTGGTCCGGCGGCTCGTTCGTCTACGTCCCCCCGGGCGTCCACGTCGAGATCCCGCTCCAGGCCTACTTCCGCATCAACACGGAGAACATGGGCCAGTTCGAGCGCACGCTGATCATCGCGGACGAGGGCTCGTACGTGCACTACGTCGAGGGCTGCACCGCCCCGATCTACTCGAGCGACTCGCTGCACTCCGCGGTCGTCGAGATCATCGTCAAGAAGAACGCCCGCGTGCGCTACACGACCATCCAGAACTGGTCGAACAACGTGTACAACCTCGTCACCAAGCGTGCGACGGCCGCCGAGGGCGCGACGATGGAGTGGGTCGACGGCAACATCGGCTCCAAGGTCACCATGAAGTACCCCGCGATCTACCTGCTCGGCGAGCACGCCAAGGGCGAGACGCTGTCGATCGCGTTCGCGGGCGAGGGCCAGCACCAGGACGCGGGCGCCAAGATGGTGCACGCCGCCCCCCACACGTCCTCCTCGATCGTCTCGAAGTCCGTGGCGCGAGGCGGTGGGCGCACGTCCTACCGCGGCCTCGTCCAGGTCCTCGAAGGGGCGGAGCACTCCGCCTCCACCGTTCTGTGCGACGCGCTGCTCGTCGACCAGATCTCCCGGTCCGACACCTACCCCTACGTCGACGTCCGCGAGGACGACGTCTCGATGGGTCACGAGGCGACCGTGTCGCGCGTGAGCGAGGACCAGCTGTTCTACCTCATGTCCCGAGGCATGGCGGAGACCGAGGCCATGGCCATGATCGTGCGCGGGTTCGTCGAGCCCATCGCCCGTGAGCTGCCCATGGAGTACGCGCTCGAGCTCAACCGCCTCATCGAACTGCAGATGGAAGGGTCCGTCGGCTAAATGACTACTACTGCGAGCACCACACAGACCGAGCCGGTCGGCCTGAGCACGGACCACTCCCAGGCCGTCCAGGACGGCGCTCACTCGCACGGGGTCGGCGGCACGCCGCAGGGCTCGCGCGCCGAGCGCATCACCTCGTTCGACCCGAACGTCATCACCGAGCCCACGGGCCGCGAGGAGGAGTGGCGCTTCTCCCCGGTCAAGCGCCTCGCCCCGCTGTTCTCGACCCAGCTCGGCAGCGCCGGCGTGCGCACGACCGTGGTCGAGGCCCCCGAGGTCAACGTCGCGATCGTCGGCCGTGACGACGAGCGCCTCGGCCGTGCGGGCGTCCCGGGCGACCGCACCGCCGTGACCGCGTGGAACGCGTTCGCCGAGGCGACCGTCGTCACGATCCCCGCCGAGGCGGTGGCCAGCGACATCACGTCCGTGCGCATCGAAGGACTGTCCGACGAGCCCACCGCGACGCACCTGCTCGTCCACGCCGAGCGCCACAGCGAGTCCGTCGTGGTCATCGACCACGTGGGCTCCGCGACGCTCACCGAGACCGTCGAGATCGTCGTCGAGGACGGCGCGCACCTCACGGTCGTCTCGGTGCAGGACTGGAGCGAGGGCGCCGTGCACGCGAGCTCGCACCGCGCCCGCATCGGCCGCGACGCCAAGCTCAAGCACGTCGTCGTGACGTTCGGCGGAGACGTCGTCCGTGTGACCCCGGACGCCGAGTTCACCGGTACCGGTGGCGAGGTCGAGATGGTCGGCCTGTACTTCGCGGACGCCGACCAGCACCAGGAGCACCGCCTCTTCGTCGACCACGCCGTGCCGAGCTGCAAGTCGCGCGTCACCTACAAGGGCGCGCTGCAGGGCGAGGGCGCGCACACGGTCTGGGTCGGCGACGTGCTGATCCGTACCGAGGCCGAGGGCACCGACACCTACGAGCTCAACCGCAACCTCGTCCTCTCGGACGGCGCGCGCGCGGACTCGGTGCCGAACCTCGAGATCGAGACGGGCCTCATCGAGGGAGCCGGGCACGCCTCGGCGACCGGCCGCTTCGACGACGAGCAGCTCTTCTACCTGCAGGCGCGCGGCATCCCCGAGGCCGACGCCCGTCGCCTCGTGGTCCGCGGCTTCTTCGCCGAGCTCATCCAGGAGATCGGCGTCCCGTCGGTCGAGGAGCGCCTGCTCACCTCGATCGAGGCCGAGCTCGCCAAGTCGATGAGCGTCATCGAAGGCCGGTGACCCGACCCGCATGACTGCACAGCTTGCTTGCATGACCGACGACGTGGCGCCCGAGGAGGCGCTGCGTGTGGAGCTCGAGGGCGAGAGCGGCCCCGTCGAGGTCGCGGTCGTCCGCGACGGAGACGGGAACTGGCACGCCATCTCGGACATCTGCTCCCACGGCGCGGTCTCGCTGTCCGACGGCGAGGTCGAGGGCTGCTTCATCGAGTGCTGGCTGCACGGCTCGCAGTTCGACCTGCGGACCGGCATGCCCACCGCGCTGCCCGCGATGCGCCCCGTGCCCGTCTACCCGGTCACGATCGACGGCGAGCGCGTGCTCGTCGACATCGACCAGACCGTCTCCCCGTCCTGACCCCTGAACTTTCTCGAATACTGGAGAACACCACATGTCCACTCTGGAGATCCGCGACCTGCACGTCAGCGTCGAGACCAAGGAAGGCCCGAAGCCGATCCTGCGCGGCGTCGACCTGACCATCAACGCCGGTGAGACGCACGCGATCATGGGCCCCAACGGCTCGGGCAAGTCGACCCTCGCGTACTCGATCGCCGGCCACCCCAAGTACACGATCACGAGCGGTACCGTGACGCTCGACGGCGAGGACGTCCTCGCGATGACGGTCGACGAGCGTGCCCGTGCGGGCATGTTCCTCGCCATGCAGTACCCGGTCGAGGTCCCCGGCGTGTCCGTCTCGAACTTCCTGCGCACCGCCAAGACCGCGATCGACGGCGAGGCCCCCGCGCTGCGCACGTGGGTCAAGGACGTCAAGGGCGCCATGGAGAACCTGCGCATGGACTCGTCCTTCGCGGAGCGCTCGGTCAACGAGGGCTTCTCCGGTGGTGAGAAGAAGCGCCACGAGATCCTGCAGATGGAGCTCCTCAAGCCGAGCATCGCGATCCTCGACGAGACCGACTCGGGCCTCGACGTCGACGCGCTGCGCATCGTCTCCGAGGGCGTCAACCGCGCCAAGGAGTCCACGGACGTCGGCGTGCTGCTCATCACGCACTACACGCGCATCCTGCGCTACATCAAGCCGGACTTCGTGCACGTGTTCGTCGACGGCCGCATCGCCGAGGAGGGCGGCCCCGAGCTCGCCGACCGCCTCGAGAACGAGGGCTACGACCGCTTCCTGACGACGGGCGCGGCCACGGCCTGACCTGGGCCTGCGGGTGGCCGGTCCGCCGGCCACCCGCCCGCCAGATCTCGGCGGGCACCTGACACCTTGAGGAGACTTCCGATGACCACCACCGACACCGTGCGGGCCGGGCTGAGCGCCACCGAGCTCGCCGCCGTGCGAGCCGACTTCCCGCTGCTCGCCCGCACGGTGCGGGGTGGCCGTCCGCTCGTCTACCTCGACTCGGGCGCCACGTCGCAGAAGCCGCAGGTCGTGCTCGACACCGAGGTCGACTTCTACGAGGAGCGCAACGCCGCGGTGCACCGCGGCGCGCACCAGCTCGCGGAGGAGGCGACCGAGGCGTTCGAGGACGCCCGGTCCGCGGTGGCCCGCTTCGTGGGGGCCGACGCCGACGAGATCGTCTGGACCTCCGGGGCCACGGCCGCGATCAACCTCGTCACGTACGCGCTGTCGAACGCGACGATCGGCCGCGGGGGAGAGGCGGCCCGCCGCTTCGCCCTGGCGCCGGGCGACGAGATCGTCCTGACCGAGGCCGAGCACCACGCCAACCTCGTGCCGTGGCAGGAGCTCGCCGCGCGCACGGGCGCCGTGCTGCGCTGGTTCGGCGTCGACGACGACGGGCGCATCCGCGTGGACGAGGCGGACTCGGTCATCACCGAGCGCACGCGTGTCGTCGCGTTCACGCACGCCTCGAACGTGACCGGGGCGATCACGCCGGTCGCGCCGATCGTGGCGCGCGCCAAGGCGGTCGGGGCGCTCACGTTCCTCGACGCGTGCCAGTCCGTGCCGCACCTGCCCGTGGACCTGCACGCCCTCGACGTCGACTTCGCGGCGTTCTCGGGGCACAAGATGCTCGGCCCCACGGGCATCGGGGCGCTCTACGGGCGCCGCGAGCTGCTCGAGGCGCTGCCCCCGGTCACGACCGGCGGGTCCATGATCGAGGTCGTCACCATGACCGAGGCCACGTACATGCCGCCGCCCCAGCGCTTCGAGGCCGGCACCCAGGCCGTCGCGCAGATCGTCGGTCTCGGTGTCGCGGCGCAGTACCTCGAAGAGCTCGGGATGGAGAACGTCGCGGCCCACGAGCACGACCTCGCGGTCGAGCTCCTCACGATCGCCGACGTCCCGGGCGTGCGGATCATCGGCCCGGCCACACCGGAGGACCGCCTCGCGGTCGTCTCGTTCGTCGTCGAGGGCGTCCACGCCCACGACGTGGGCCAGGTGCTCGACGCCGCCGGCATCGCGGTGCGGGTCGGTCACCACTGCGCCCAGCCCCTGCACCGCCGGTTCGGGATCGCCGCCACGGCACGTGCCTCGGCCTCGGTCTACACGACGTCCGAGGACGTCACGGCGTTCCGGGAAGGTTTGGCGGGGGTCCGGGCGTTCTTCTCAGTGGACTGAGAACCCGCACGTCCACGTCGACCGTGGGCGCGACCCGTCTCGTCCCCGCTGTCCAGCGCACCGCAGGATGTACCGAAGGAGCAGGACCCCAGCAATGAGCAGCTCGTTGGAGCAGATGTACCAGCAGGTCATCCTCGACCACGCGAAGTCCCCGCACGGGCGAGGGTTCGTCGACCTGTCGGAGGGTCACCTCCACGGTGAGTCGCACCAGATCAACCCCACGTGCGGCGACGAGGTCACGATGCGCGTCGAGTTCGACACCGCCGACCCGAAGGTCCCGACCATCTCGAGCGTGAGCTGGGAGGGCCAGGGCTGCAGCATCTCGCAGGCCTCCCTGTCCGTGCTCACCGACCTCGTGACCGGCGCGCCCGTGGCGGAGTCCGAGCATCTCGGCGACCTCTTCCGCCAGCTCATGCAGTCGCGCGGCAAGGGACTCGACGACGACCTCGAGGACGAGCTCGGGGACGCCACGGCCTTCACCGGGGTCGCTCAGTTCCCGGCCCGTATCAAGTGCGCGCTGCTCGGCTGGGCCGCGCTGCGTGACACCCTGGCGACGTCGGGGGTCCTCGCAGACGCCCACGCCACCCAGCCCGAGCTCGACCAGACCACGTCCCCGCAGGCACCCCAGGAGAACCGATGACGACCGAGACCCCCGCCGCCGCTGCGGCGCCGACCCCGCCGACCGCGGCCGACGTCGAGGAGGCCATGCGCGACGTCATCGACCCCGAGCTCGGGATCAACGTCGTCGACCTCGGCCTCGTCTACGGCATCCAGGTCGACCAGAACAACCACGCGGTCATCGACATGACGCTCACGTCGGCGGCCTGCCCGCTGACCGACGTCATCGAGGACCAGACGGCGCAGTCCCTCGACGGGCTGATCGACGGCTTCCGGGTCAACTGGGTCTGGATGCCGCCGTGGGGCCCCGAGAAGATCACGCAGGACGGCAAGGACCAGCTGCGCGCGCTGGGGTTCAACGTCTGAGCCTCCGCAGGATCACGGCGAGCTTGCGCGATCTCTCGACGTGATGGCCGCAGTGGAGGGGGAGCAAGCCGCCTGGAACGGTGACTTGCTCCCCCTGATGTTGCCCCAGGACGATTGTTGAGTCGTGACCATCAGCGGCTCCGCTGATCCTCGGGGAATCTCGCCTCGTACTCGTCGCGCAGATCCCAGATGGGCTTCCAGACGTCGTCTCGGGACACGCGCCAGAATCGCCACGCGTTCTGCGTCTTCCCGGGCGCCGGGTTCGTGGCGACCTCCCATGCGCGGTTGGGGCTCCAGCAGACCTCGCCGTCGACGACGAGACTTCCGTTTGCGCGAACTGTCGCCGGCGCACCGGAGGTTCCGTGCAGGGTCTCGCCGTCGTGAAGGTATCCGCGAGCCACCAGATCGCCCATAGTCGCCCAATGCGACTTTCTTTGAGGCCGGTCGCTGGGCACTGCTGCACGCTGAGCGATCGGCTGGGCCGTTGATTCGAGCGACGCGATCTCCAAGGCTTGACTGATGAGCGGTGGCGTCAGAGGCGTTGAACCTGCCGCAGAGGTGTCCCGCGGACGTAGGCGCCCTGTCGACACGTCGTAGCCGAGCAGCCGCAGGATGGCAGTGACATTCGGCAGCACGCCCTTGCGTAGACGGTGACGTTCGCGTTCTGTCGGAGTCTCGTCCCCGGGGGTGTTGCTGTTCTGGGTCACGGCGAATCGGAACCCGCCGAGGTGATCGTAGAGCGCTCCCTCGAGAAACCCGGCCGAGGCCGAGGAGAAGGAGTCGTTCCAGGCGCCGGGCAGGACGACGAGAACTCGATTCCACCACGACTTGTCCTTGAGGTGGCTTGCGATCCGCTGGGAGACGGTTCCTGTTCCGACCTTGCCGACGTAGAAGGTCCACGCACCGTTCTCGCCGGGGGCGGGCCCGAGCAGAAGGTAGTTTCCGTGGGTGCCCTCCGCCGTCGCGGCGAACGAGCGCTCGAGCAGAAGGAATCGGTATGCCGACTCGGGCACGCGGAACTCGATGGCCTGGTGCGCGGTGTCGGGAAGGAGGGCCTGGATCTCTACGTCGTCACTCACGGAACTCTTCCTGCTGCGGACGTGAAACCGCTGCCGTGGAGAACGGTGCCGCACTCCCATCGGGCGATTCGTTGACCGCCACGATAGTGCACGCTCCGGGCCATCTCCTGCAGCCCGGGCAGGGGCCGTGGAAGGGTTGAATCGTCGATACCGGCCGCGTGCTCGACGTGCCGGAAGAGCGCTCGCGGCTCCTCCGGCAATCGCCGCCATGTCCTACTGCTCCTCCGTGGTGGAACGCGGGTCCTCGGTGGCGGAACGCGGGCATTTGCGACCTGGCGCCTTCACCCCTCGGCGCCCGCCAGCGGTGGACCCTCCAGCACCCGCGGGCGGTACTCGACGAACTGGATGCCGGTGTCGAACGTGTGGTGCTCGAGCATCTCGAGGGCGACGTCGGGGTAGCCGTCGTAGACCCGCTCGGATCCCGTCGCGCCGGTGATCACGGGGAACATCCCGACCCGGAAGCGGTCGACGAGCCCGGCCCGCAGCAGCGCCCGCGCGAGGCTGAGGCTGCCGATCGTGCTCAGGATGCCGTCCTCGGTGTCCTTCAGGGCGCGGACCGCCTCCACGGCGTCGCCGCGCACGAGCGTCGAGTTGGCCCAGCTCAGCGGCTCGGTGAGCGTGCTGGAGAAGACGATCTTCCGCGCCGCCGTGAGCTCGTCGACCGACGCCTCCTCGTCGGCCGTGAACTCGTCGGTCCCCTCGGGCATCTGCCCGGCCGCGAAGCCCGACATCAATCGGTAGGTGTTGGCACCCATCAGGTAGGTGACCTCGGGTTGCTCCTGCAGCCAACCGAGGTACTCGGGCCCTTCGAGCCCCCAGAATCCCGGCCAGCCCTCGCCCGACGCGTAGCCGTCGAGCGAGGTGATGAAGTCGACGAGCAGCTCTGCCATGGGTCCGTCCCCGTCCTCGGTGCTCCCGTGCGGTGGCGCCGCCTGGCGGCGGCCTGGTCTCACCCTTGAGACGGCGGGACGGCCGCGAACTCATCGGTCGGCGCACCGACCGGACGCTCGAGGCTGTGAGGGTGACGTGGCGTCGTCGTGCTGCGTCGAAGGGGCTTGCCAGGGGGGCGGCGGCTGCCAGGATCTGACGCGCTAGGTGTACCCGGTCACGAGGTTGGTTGCAGTCGGCTTGTCGGGGGTTGGCCTCCGAGGGCTTGGTGGCGGCGTTGGGTGTTGTAGTACTCGATCCAAGGGGTCAGTGCGGCGGCTCGTTCGGCGTTCGAGGTGAAGACTTGTCGGTATGCCCACTCGGTGGCCAGGGTGCGGTTGAGTCTTTCGACCTTGCCGTTCTGCCAGGGGCAATGGGGCTTGATGAACTTCTGCCTGATGCCATGCTGGGCGCAGATCTCGCGCAGCGACCAGCGGTAGGCCCAGGCGTTGTTCGTCATGAGTCGCTCGATCCGGTTGATGCCTCGGGCTGCGAAGTAGTCGAGCGCGCGGGTCAGGAAGCCCGCGCAGGTGGTGCCCTTCTCGTCGGGCAGGATCTCGGAGTACGCCAGGCGCGAGTGGTCGTCCACGAGGGAGTGCACGTAGTCGTAGCCCGCGCCGTGTTTGCGGTCGCGGTTGTCCCCGGCGCCGCGGCCGTGAGCGCGCCATCCGCCGCCGTCCGGGATGCGGCCGAGCTTCTTGACGTCCATGTGGACCAGCTCGCCCGGCCGCTCGCGCTCGTAGCGCACGGCCGTCGACTTCGAAGCTCGCAGTCGTTCTCCGGTCATCGGGTCCAGCACGGCCAGGTGCGGCATGTGGTGGCGGGCCAGGATCCGAGAGACGGTCCGGGCCGGGACGCCGGTCTCGGCGGCGATCTGGTCTCGCCTGCGCCGCTCGGCCAGTCTCAGGGCAACGACCTTGGCCTCGACTCGGGCGCGGTCTTTGTCGGGCACCGGTGCGGCCGCGAGGACCGGTCACCCAGGCCGGCCTCGCCCTCGGTCGCGAACCGGTGCAGCCAGTGCCGGACGCACTTGCGCGAGACGCCCATCGCCGCAGCGATGTTGGCCTGCTTCCACCCATCACGGCGACGTTCGACGATCAACATCCTGCCGCGAACGGTCAGGCGGGCATTAGCGTGGGACATGAGGACCTCCGGGTTGTGAAGACTTCGACATCTCCACTAAGCCCGGAGGTCCTCCCTTCCACAACCCGAACTGACACCAACCTCGTGACCGGGTACAGCTAGGGCTACCACAGGGGGCATGCCCAGGTCGGGAGGACTTCGATGAGCGACGCTGCTTCAACGACTGGACGGGCAGCGCGCATGACGACGACGCTCACCCTCGCGACGATCGCACTCGCCCTGTTCAGCGCATGCTCGAGCGGGCCGGGGATCGACGCCTCGAACCCCTATGCCGCGGAGTTCGAGAACGCGCTCGAGAACGCCACGTCGGACTTCGAGCGGGGGGTGCTCGAGGACGGCGAGATCACGAGCGCGGAGTACGAGGAGGCGGTGGACCGTTATCTCGGCTGCATGCACGACCTCGACGTCGACGTGACGCTTCAGGCGAGCGGCGAGATGTACCAGTTCGTGACGTCCACGGCCGAGGAGTTCGACCTGCACGACGCGGACTGCCGGCGCGGGACCACCGCCTGGGTCACGCAGCTCTATGACGCCAAGATCAACAACCCGGAGAACGTCGAGGTCGAGCTCGCGGAGCTCGCTGCAGCGTGCCTGGTGGAGGCCGGGATCGCTCCCGCTGGGTACTCGGCGGAGATGCTCGGTGACGACATGAACAACGGGACGGGGCTCGTGCTGACGCACATGGACGACATCGACGACTGCTTCCAGGAGGCGCTGGACGTGCAGGAGTGACGCAGCGCTCCCTGCGAGCGGTCCAGGACGGCCCGTGGCGCGTCGGCGCCTGCGCCACGATCAGAGCGTCGACGCCTCGAGCGCGTTGCAGTCCTGGAACGTCCCACCGTCGTAGCCCGTCATGAACCAACGCTGGCGCTGCTCGCTCGACCCGTGGGTCCAGGCCTCGGGGTTCACCGAGCCGGTCGCGGACTGCTGGATGCGGTCGTCGCCCACGGCGGAGGCTGCCGAGAGGGCGTCCTTCAGCTCGGCCGGGGTGATCTCCTGGAGGAACGGCACGCCGGTCTGTGGGTCGATCGTCGTGGCCGCGTTCCCCGCCCACATGCCCGCGAGGCAGTCGGCCATGAGCTCGATGCGCACCGAGTCGGACTCCGGGCCGGTCCCGGAGCGGTCCGCCGACGCCATGACGCCGGAGAGCTGCTCGATGTGGTGACCGAACTCGTGTGCCGTGACGTACTCCTCGGCGAGCGGGCCGCCCGAGGACCCGAAGCGGTCGCGCAGCTCGTCGAAGAACGAGACGTCGATGTACACGGCCTGGTCGGGCGGGCAGTAGAAGGGGCCGACCGCGCTGGTCGCCGCGCCGCACCCCGTCTGGGTCGACGCCGTGAAGCTGTAGACCTCCGGGAGGACGTACTCGACCCCGACCTGCGCGGGGAGCGCCTCGGCCCAGTAGGTGTCGAGAGACTGGGCTGTCGCCGACAGCCGGCACTCCCGCTCGGTGTTGGCCTGCTCGGCCGTGCACTCCTCGACGAACTGCTGCTGTCCGGTGTCCTCGGCCCCGGAGGGCTGGACCACCTGGTCGCTCACGGTCCCGAGCACGCTGCCCAGGTCACCACCGTTGAGGAGCGCGACCACGACCGCCACGAGCACGGCCGCGAGACCGCCGCCCGCGATCACGGGACCCTTGCCGCGCCCGCCCTTGCGGACCCGGCCACCCTCGAATGAACCACCCTCGTTGAACGTCACGGGTCAACGCTACTCGTCGCCGCAGGTCACGGCGTCCTGCGGTGCGACGTCGGGCGAGGACGGCCCGTCGGTGGTACCGGCCCGACGGCGCCGCTCACCCGTGACCCGTCCGGCACCGCCCGCAGCCCGCCCCGGGCGGCGAGCGCCGCCGTCGGGCAGTCGGGTGCCGAGAACGGGGTCGAGGCCGCCACAGCCACCGGAACGACCGCAACCCCGTTCCCGGCACCCAGTGGCGACCAGCAGCCGACTGTGACGGACCAGCCCACGAAATCCCGTACCGTCCACGGGCTCGCGGCACTAGAATCGGTGGCGTTTGTGTCTCGCGCACAGCGCGACCGCGCGAGCACCCACGCCCTGAAGACCCCACCATCCTCCGGAGGAACTCTCTGTGATCACTGCCCACGCCGTCGAGCTGCGCGTCGGCGCCCGCGTCCTGCTGGACGAGGCGTCCTTCCGCATCGCTGCCGGAGACCGGATCGGCCTGGTGGGTCGCAACGGAGCGGGCAAGACCACCCTGACGAAGACCCTCGCGGGGGAGACCCAGCCCACGGCCGGGCAGATCGTGCGCACGGGAGACGTCGGCTACCTGCCGCAGGACCCGCGCACGGGCGACCTCGACGTGATCGCGATGGACCGCGTGCTCTCGGCGCGTGGCCTGGACGTGCTCGTGCGCAAGATGCGCGAGACCGAGGGCGAGATGGCGAGCGCCGACGCGGAGACGCACCTCGCCGCGATGGAGCGCTACCCCAAGCTCGAGGAGCGGTTCACGGCCGCCGGTGGCTACGCCGCGGAGAGCGAGGCGCAGCGCATCACGTCGAACCTGGGCCTCGACGACCGCATCCTCGCGCAGCCCCTCAAGACCCTGTCGGGTGGTCAGCGCCGACGCATCGAGCTCGCGCGCATCCTGTTCTCGGGCGTCGAGACCCTGCTCCTCGACGAGCCGACCAACCACCTCGACGCCGACTCGATCCTGTGGCTGCGCGACTACCTGAAGAACTACTCGGGCGGGTTCGTGGTCATCAGCCACGACGTCGAGCTGCTCTCGGCGACCGTCAACAAGGTCTTCTACCTCGACGCGACGCGCGGCGTCCTCGACCAGTACAACCTCGGCTACCGGGCGTACCTGGAGCAGCGCGAGACCGACGAGCGCCGTCGTCGTCGTGAGCGCGCCAACGCCGAGAAGAAGGCCGGCACGCTGCTCGCGCAGGCCGAGAAGATGCGCGCCAAGGCCACCAAGGCCGTGGCCGCGCAGAACATGATCAAGCGCGCCGAGCGCATGCTCTCGGGCCTCGAGGGCGAGCGCGTGAGCGACAAGGTCGCCAAGCTGCGGTTCCCGACCCCGGCACCGTGCGGGCGCACGCCCATCACGGCCGAGGGGCTGTCCAAGTCGTACGGCTCGCAGGAGATCTTCGCGGGCGTCGACCTCGCGATCGACCGTGGCAGCCGCGTCGTCGTCCTCGGGCTCAACGGTGCGGGCAAGACGACCCTGCTGCGCATCCTGGCGGGCGTCGAGAAGCCCGACACGGGCGAGGTCATCGCCGGGCACGGGCTCAAGCTGGGCTACTACGCCCAGGAGCACGACACTCTCGACATGGACGTGACGGTCGTCGAGAACCTGCGCCACGCCGCGCCGGACCTCACCGACACCCAGGTGCGCTCGGTCCTCGGCTCGTTCCTGTTCTCCGGGGACGACGCGAACAAGCCGACCAACGTCCTGTCCGGTGGTGAGAAGACGCGCCTCGCGCTCGCGACCATCGTGGTCTCGGGGGCGAACGTGCTGCTCCTCGACGAGCCCACCAACAACCTGGACCCGGCCTCGCGCGCCGAGATCCTCGACGCCCTCAAGAACTACGAGGGCGCAGTCGTCATGGTCACCCACGACGACGGAGCGGTCGAAGCGCTCTCCCCGGAGCGCGTCCTGCTGCTGCCCGACGGCGACGAGGACCTGTGGAACGACTCCTACGCGGAGCTCATCTCCCTCGCCTGACGTGGTCGAAGGCTCCGCTGTCCGCGGGGCCGCCCGACGCGCCCAGCACGGGGACGACGAACGGCCCGTCTGCTCCTCGGAGCAGGCGGGCCGTTCGTCGTGCCTGGCGGTTCGCGCGGTCAGGCGCGCGGCTCGGGGAGCTGCGCGTCGATGAGCGCGTCCTCCTCCTCCTCGGCCGTGGGACCGCGCTTGCGGCGCGGCGCGGTCTCGCCCGGCGTGCGTCCCGACGCCCGCTGCTCGCCGAGCAGGTCGCCCGCGGTCACGGTCTCGCGCTTCTCGCGGCGGATCAGGACGAGGAACCCGCCGATCGCGCCTGCGGCGAACACGAACCACTGGAACGTGTACGACAGGTGCGAGCCAGGGTCGGTGTCCGGGACGGGCAGTGGACGCAGCGACGCCGCCGGAGCGGGGTCCTCGGCCCGGAGCGAGCCGTACGCGCCGACGGTCGCCCCCTCGGCCCACGCGGCGCCGTCGGGGCCCTCGGCGAGGACCTGGGCCGTGTTGATGGCCTGGACCTGCCCGGCCGGGGCGTCACGCCTCGACGCGGGCTCGTCCGCGCGCAGGCTCACGGTCACCTCGACCGTGCCTGGCGGGGGAGCGGGCACGGCGTCGGGGGCGCTCGCGTCGGACCCGAGGGGCACGAAGCCGCGGTCGACGACCATGACGACCTTCTCGCCGCCGTCCGACGGGGTCGTCACGAACGGGACCAGGACGTGGAAGCCCGCCTTGCCCCCGGCGGGCCGGTTGCGCAGCAGGACCGTGGCGTCCTCGACGTAGGAGCCCTCGAGCGTGACGCGCTGCCACACGTCCTGCGGGTCCAGGACGGTGCCCGGGCCGTCGAGGACGTCCGTGAGCGGCACGGGCTCCGCGTCGTAGTTCGACTCGATGATCTCGATCTGGGCCGAGCGCGACTCGTACCGGTGCCACTGCCACCGGCCGGCGAGGACGCACAACGCGGCCACGAGCAGGACCCCGAGGGCGAGAGTGACCCACTGGCGCACGGTCCGGGGCTCGGCCTTGGCGTCTCGCGACACGTCGTGCGCGAGCTGGTCCGCGTCGGGCTGCCGGGCGCCCTGGGGGGCCGGGGTCTCGTCCGGTCCGGCGGGCTTGGCGGGCTTGGCGG
Organism: Oerskovia jenensis; assembly: GCF_016907235.1. NCBI lineage: Bacteria > Bacillati > Actinomycetota > Actinomycetes > Micrococcales > Cellulomonadaceae > Oerskovia > Oerskovia jenensis. Next base: position 593,421 of record NZ_JAFBBO010000001.1, on the reverse strand, counting down.
GCCCGGTGGGCCCGGCTGATCGGTCGTGGCCGGGAGGAGCCTGGGTCACAGCTCGGGCCGGCGCTCGAGGTCCGCGACGGGGACGGTCTGCTTCCAGAAGTCACGGGCGCCGAGGAAGGTCTCGAGGTGCTCGCGGTGGTCGTCGCACGCGAGCCACACCTTGCGGCGCTCGGGCGTGTGCAGCTTGGGGTTGTTCCAGAGCAGCCCCCAGACGGCCTCGGCGGGGCAGCCCTTGCCGCTGCAGATCAGCTCACCCTCGTCGACGGGGTCGGCGAGGTGGAGGAGGTCAACCATCGTGCGGCTCCTGGTCGGTGGTTCGGTCGGTTCGGTCGGTGGTCGGGTCGGCGTTCCCGTCGGCAGCGCCCGCCTCGTCGGCAGCACCCGCCTCGTCTGCTGCACCCGCGTCGTCGGCTGCGCCGGCCCTGTGGGCGTCTCCCGCCGCGGCGGGAGCGTCGTCGCGGACCCTGCCCTCGTCGTCGAGCTCGACGACCCTCCCGAGGCTCGGGTGGTCCGGGGCGGCCCCGACCTGGAGGTGCTCCATGGGCGAGACGTCGTAGGACTTCTGGTCGCGCCCGGCGTTGACGAGCAGCACCGCGACGTACGGCAGGACGATCGCGGCGCCGATCAGGACGAACGAGAACCACCCGTGGACGATCACCGCTCCGAGGAAGCACACGAGCCGGATCCCCATCTGGATGAGGTACCGCTTGGTGCGCCGCGACTGGTCCTCCGCGAGCGACTCCGGTGCGTTCGAGATGCTCGGCACCTGGTTGCTGCTGCTCACCCCTCCATCCTACGTTTGTCGGAACCCGACAAAGGACCCCGGTCGCCTGTGATGGTCCCTGCGCGCACGGGGTCCGGGCCGCGGGGTACGGTCGTGGCGGCGACGTGCCGCACGTGCGGGACCTCTCCCGCCGCGGGCGTCGCCTCCCAGCCACCCGAACGAGGAGATGTCGTGTCCGAAGCCCCCGCTTCCCCCAGCCCGCGCACCGTGGTCGTCACGGGCGCCAACCGGGGCATCGGCCGCTCGATCGCCGAGCGGTTCGTCGCCAACGGCGATCGAGTCGCGACGATCTACCGCAGCGGCGACCTCCCCGACGGCGTGTTCGGCGTCGTGGGCGACATCACCGACACCGACGCCGTCGACGCGGCCTTCACCGCGATCGAGGCCGAGCTCGGCCCCGTCGAGGTCCTCGTCGCGAACGCGGGCGTGACCCGCGACCAGCTCCTCATGCGCATGACCGACGACGAGTTCGAGTCCGTCATCGACGTGAACCTCACCGGGACGTTCCGTTGCGTGCGCCGCGTCTCCAAGGGCATGATCCGGCTGCGTCGCGGTCGCATCATCCTGATCTCCTCGGTCGTGGGCCTGTACGGCGGCCCGGGGCAGGTCAACTACTCGGCCTCGAAGGCGGCGCTGGTCGGCATGGCCCGCTCCATCACGCGCGAGCTGGGCGGGCGCGGCATCACCGCGAACGTCGTGGCCCCGGGCTTCATCGAGACGGCCATGACGGCCGAGCTGCCCGAGGAGCGCCAGAAGCAGTACAAGGCCAACATCCCCGCCGGGCGCTTCGCCCAGCCCGAGGAGGTCGCCGGCGCGGTGCAGTTCCTCGCGTCCCCCGAGGCCGGGTACATCAGCGGCGCCGTGATCCCGGTCGACGGCGGACTCGGCATGGGGCACTGACGGCGGCCGCCGGGCGCCACCACCACCTCGCACTCCCCGAGGAGCACCGCGTGTTCCTCGACACACCGCTCGACCCCTCCAGAACTGTCGGGGCGGGTCGTCCATGAGTACGCTCAAGCAGCGCACGACGAACGAACGGAAGAAGAACTGATGGGTCTGCTCGAAGGCAAGAAGCTCCTGATCACCGGTGTCCTCACCGACTCCTCGATCGCGTTCCACGCGGCGAGGCTCGCTCAGGAGGAGGGGGCCACGGTCGTGCTCTCCTCGTTCGGTCGCCAGATGAAGCTCACGCAGGCGTTCGCCAAGCGCCTTCCGGTCGAGGCACCCGTCGTGCAGCTCGACGTGACGAACGAGGAGGACCTCGCCGGTCTGGCGGACGCCGTCCGCGAGCACGTCGACACGCTCGACGGCGTCGTCCACTCGATCGGCTTCGCGCCGCAGTCGGTCATGGGTGGCAACTTCCTGTCCGCGAGCTGGGAGGACGTCGCGACCGCGCTGCAGGTCTCGACCTTCTCCTACAAGTCCCTCGCCGTGGCCGCGAAGCCGCTCATGACGAACGGTGGTGCCGTGGTCGGGCTGACGTTCGACGCGCAGTTCGCCTGGCCCGTGTACGACTGGATGGGCGTCGCGAAGGCGGGCCTGGAGTCCGCGAACCGCTACCTCGCGCGCGACCTGGGCCCCGAGGGCATCCGCACCAACCTCGTCTCCGCCGGCCCGATCCGCACGACGGCCGCGAAGTCGATCCCCGGGTTCGAGCAGATGGAGGACGGCTGGCCGACGCGCGCGCCCCTCGGCTGGGACCAGATGACCGCCGAGCCCGCCGCACGCGCCGTCGTCGCACTCCTGTCAGACTGGTTCCCGGCAACCACGGGGGAGATCGTGCACGTCGACGGCGGCGTGCACGCCATGGGTCTGTGACGAGAGGGACGAACGTGCGAGATGGTCGATCGGCGGCGTCGTTCGATGCCACCGGGCCCGGGGTGCCGGGCCGTACGCATCGGCTGGTGCTGCTCCGGCACGCCAAGGCCGAGCCCGCGGGGGGCGTCGACGACGTCCTGCGCCCGCTCGCGCTCAACGGGCGGCGTCAGGCCGGCCGGGTCGGTGCCGCGCTCGCCCACTCCGCGCTCGTCCCCGAGCTCGTCCTGTGCTCGTCGGCCCTGCGCACGCGGCAGACCTGGGAGCTGCTCGCGGCCAACCTCGGCGACGTGGGCCCTGAGGTCGTCGTGACGGACACCCTGTACGCCGCGGGGGTCAAGGACGTCGTGGACCTGGTCCACGGCGCCGACTCCCGGGTGCGCACGCTCCTCGTGATCGGCCACGAGCCGACCATGGCCGCCACGGCGGCACACCTCGCCGCGCCCGGATCGGACTCGGGTGCCCTGGCGCAGGTCCGCGTCGGGGTCCCGACGGCCACGTACAGCGTGCTGGAGTCCCTCACCCCCTGGAGCGAGTGGACCGACGGCGTCGCGGACCTGACGTACGTCGGGCGTCCCGCGAGCTGAGGTCCTCCCGGAGGGGTGACGAGGCGTTGCGCGGTGCCGAGGGCCCGCGACCGCCCGCCGACGACACATGACGAAGGCCCCTTCCCCCGCTGACCGGGAGGAAGGGGCCTTCGTCGTACCGGACGTCAGTCGGTCCGGTCCTGCGCGTCGATGATCTCCAGCACCGCGTCGAGGCGCGGCCCCGGCACCGAGAAGGGGGCCTGGTCGACGACGACGGGCTTGGCCGCGAACGCGATCCCGACACCGGCCGCGCCGATCATGTCGAGGTCGTTGGCGCCGTCGCCGATGGCCACGGTGTCCGCCATGTCGATGCCCTCGGCGGCGGCGAGGTCGCGCAGCGTGACCTCCTTGGTGGCGCGGTCGATCACGGGGCCCGACGTACGTCCCGTGAGGCGGCCGTCCGCGACCTCGAGGCGGTTCGCCCGGAAGTGCGTGATCCCCAGCCGTGCGGCCAGAGGGGCCACGATCTCCTCGAAGCCGCCCGACACGAGCGCCACGGTCCACCCGCGGCGCTGGAGCTCGGCGACGAGCTCGGGGGCGCCGGGGGTGAGCGTGACCTTCTCGAGCACGTCGTCGAACGCGCTGACGGGGACCCCGGCCAGGGTCGCGACGCGCTCGCGCAGCGACTCGGCGAAGTCGATCTCCCCGCGCATCGCACGCTCGGTCACGTCGGTGACGAGCTCACGTGTCCCGGCGTGGTCGGCGAGGAGCTCGACGACCTCCTGCGTGATGAGCGTGGAGTCCACGTCCATCACGACGAGGCGGCGGGTCGAGGCGGGGCGGGCGGTCATGGTGCTATTCAACGATGGTTCCCTTGGGGACGACGGTGATACCCGAGTCGGTGACCGTGAAGCCTCGCGCGCGGTCCTGCTCGGGGTCGAGGCCGATGCGGGCACGCTCGGTGACGATCACGTTCTTGTCGAGGATCGCGCGGTGGACCTGGGCGTGCCGCTCGACCTGGACGCCGTCCATGAGGACGGAGTCGGAGACGGACGACCAGGAGTGCAGGTAGACGCCGGGGGACAGGACCGAGCCCACGACGGTGGCGCCGGAGATGATGACACCGGGGGACACCAGGGAGTCGGCCGCGTGACCGAGGCGACCCTGTCCCGAGTGGACGAACTTGGCCGGCGGCAGGCCGACGTAGCCCGTGTGCAGGGGCCACTCGTCGTTGTACAGGTTGAAGACGGGCGTGATCGAGATGAGGTCCTTGTTCGCGTCGTAGTACGCGTCGAGGGTCCCGACGTCGCGCCAGTAGTCGCGGTCGCGGTCCGTGGATCCGGGCACGTCGTTGCGGATGAAGTCGTAGACCCCGGCCGTCCCGCGGGCGACGAAGGCCGGGACGATGTCCCCGCCCATGTCGTGGCGCGAGTCCTGGTCCGTCGCGTCGGCCGTCACGGCGGCCACGAGCGCGTCGGCGTCGATGACGTAGTTGCCCATCGAGGCGAGGATCTCGCCGGGGGAGTCGGCCAGCCCGACGGGGTCGGTCGGCTTCTCGAGGAACGCGCGGATCTTGGTGGGGTCCTCGGGGTCGGTGTCGATGACCCCGAACTGGTCGGCCATGGAGATGGGCTGGCGGATGCCCGCGACGGTGAGCTCGGCACCCGAGGCGATGTGTGCGTCGACCATCTGGGAGAAGTCCATGCGGTACACGTGGTCCGCACCGACGACCACGACGATGTCGGGGCGTTCGTCCTCGATGATGTTGAGGCACTGGTAGATCGCGTCGGCGCTGCCGAGGTACCAGTGCTTGCCCACCCGCTGCTGTGCCGGCACCGGCGCGACGAAGTTCCCGAGCAACGACGACATGCGCCACGTCTTGGTGATGTGGCGGTCGAGGCTGTGGGACTTGTACTGCGTCAGCACGACGATGTGCAGGTAGTGCGAGTTCACCAGGTTCGACAGCGCGAAGTCGACCAGGCGGTAGATGCCGCCGAACGGTACGGCCGGCTTGGCGCGGTGGGCGGTGAGCGGCATGAGCCGGTTGCCCTCGCCACCGGCGAGGACGATTGCAAGGACACGTGGGGCGGCCATGGGCAAAACCTTAAGGCCACGCGCACGGTTCGCGGTGACCGAACCGCAGGCTGGTCGGGGTTCGTCCCACGTCCTGGTGCGGTGGGTCCGGCGGGGCGCGTGCGCGAGAGTCCCGCGGACCGCGCTAGCGTGTGGCGCGTGAGAGTCGACCTGCTGACCCGTGAGTACCCGCCCTACGTCTACGGAGGCGCGGGCGTCCACGTCGCCGAGCTGTCCCGTGTGCTGCGCGAGCGCATCGACGTGCGTGTGCGCGCGTTCGACGGCCCGCGCGCCGAGGAGGGCGTGACGGGCTACTCGGTCCCGGGCTCGCTCGCGTCGGCGAACGCGGTCCTGGGCACCTTCGGCGTGGACCTGGCGATGGCCGACGACGTCGCGGGCGCGGACCTCGTGCACTCGCACACCTGGTACGCGAACCTCGCGGGCCACCTGGCCTCGCTCCTGCACGGGATCCCGCACGTGCTCAGCGCGCACTCGCTCGAGCCGCTGCGGCCCTGGAAGGCCGAGCAGCTCGGTGGCGGCTACGCGCTGTCCGGCTGGGCCGAGAAGACGGCGTACGAGGCCGCGGCGGGCATCATCGCGGTCTCGGCGGGCATGCGTGCGGACATCCTGCGCTGCTACCCCGACGTCGACCCGGCCAAGGTCCACGTGGTCCACAACGGGATCGACCTGGACGGGTGGCGCCGGCCGGAGTCGGAGGCGCAGGCCGCCGCGGCGGACCGCGTGGTCCGCGACCTGGGGATCGACCCCGAGCGTCCGGCCGTGGTCTTCGTGGGGCGCATCACACGCCAGAAGGGTCTGCCGTACCTGCTGCGGGCGGCCGCCGAGCTGCCCTCCGAGGTCCAGCTGATCCTGTGCGCGGGCGCTCCCGACACCCCCGAGATCGCGACCGAGGTGAGCGACGCCGTCGCGCGCCTCGCGGAGCAGCGCACCGGCGTGGTCTGGATCGAGCAGATGCTCCCGCGCGAGGAGCTCGTCGCGGTCCTCGCGGCCTCGACGGTCTTCGTGTGCCCGTCGGTCTACGAACCGCTCGGCATCGTCAACCTCGAGGCCATGGCCGTGGGGCTGCCGGTCGTGGGCTCCGCGACGGGCGGCATCCCCGAGGTCATCGACGACGGCGTCACGGGCCACCTGGTCCCGATCGAGCAGGTCGACGACGGGACGGGCACGCCCGTGGACCCGGACCGCTTCGTCGCGGATCTCGCCGCGGCACTCGTCGCGGTCGTGTCCGACCCCGAGCGGGCCCGGGAGATGGGCCGCGCGGCGCGTACCCGGGTCGAGGACCACTTCGCGTGGGACGCGATCGCGGACCGCACGCTCGAGGTCTACCGCAGCGTGCTGGGGTCCGGTCCGGTCGCGTAGCGTGCCGTCGCGGCGGACATGGCCCGCCGCGCGGCCCGGTCGACCTCGCGCAGCGCGGTCGAGCGTTGGTCGGCCTGCCACAGGTTGACCGCGCCGCCGTCGTCGGCCGTGGCGAGGTCGACGATGGCCCGCAGCCGTGCGGCCTGCGCGAGCACGCGCACGCGCCGGGCCTCGGCCTCCCCGCGCACCGCGGGCAGGGGCCAGTCCGGGGGAGTCGTGGACCGCAGCGAGGCGATGGTCTCGGCCGCGTCCTCGCGCCAGCGCGCGACGTCCAGCGAGGCGAGGGCCTCGGTCGCGGTCAGCAGGGCCACGCGCAGGTCGCGCTCGGCGTCCGCGAGCGGCCCGACGGCGGCGAGCACCTGGGTGCGCCACGTCGGCACGGGCGTCACGTGCCAGGCGACGAGGTGACCCGTCTCGTACACGGAGCCGAACTCCGTGATCTCGGGCACGAGCGCCCACGATCCCTCGGCGGACTGCACGAGCAGGCACTCCTGTGCGTCGGTCGCGTCCGGGCTCACGGCGGCAGGCGCCCCCAGGACGTCGCCGGGAGCCGGGAGGAGCGCGCAGACCTCGACCGGGCCACGGGTCCAGCGCGTGAGGAGGTCGAGGAGCGTCGAGGCGTCGTCGGCCCCTTCGACGGTGTGAGGTTCGTCGTCCTGCCGGACGGCCGCGACGGCACGGCGGAGCAGCGCCTCGTCGGGCGCCTGCACCGCGCCGGGCTGCGGGGCCAGCGCCTGCACCCACAGAGCGAGGACGACGGCGCGGGGGAGCGGGAGGGTCGAGTGGGATTCCACGTCAGCCAACCTATAGGGTCGTGTCCCATGAGCTCGGTTCTGGACCTGCAGGCAGTCACGGTGCGCCGTGGCACGAAGACCATCCTCGACTCCGTGGACTGGCAGGTGAACGAGGGCGAGCGGTGGGTGATCCTGGGCCGCAACGGCGCCGGGAAGACGACCATGCTCCAGATCGCGGCGGCGCGCATGCACCCCACCTCGGGAACCGCGGACCTGCTGGGCGAGCGGATCGGGCGCACCGACGTGTTCGAGCTGCGCCCCCGCATCGGGCTCGCGAGCGCGGCGCTCGCGGAGCAGATCCCCGCCGCGGAGACGGTGCGCAACGTGGTGCTGACCGCGGCGTACGGCGTCACCGGTCGCTGGCGGGAGACGTACGAGGACTTCGACGCCGAGCGTGCCGACGACCTCCTCGCGGCCTTCGACGTCCTGCCGCTCGCCGAGCGCCTGTTCGGGACGCTGAGCGAGGGCGAGCGCAAGCGCGTCCAGATCGCCCGTGCCCTCATGACGGACCCCGAGCTGCTGCTCCTCGACGAGCCCGCGGCGGGTCTGGACCTGGGCGGGCGCGAGGAGCTCGTGGGCGCTCTCTCGGAGCTCGCGACGGATCCCGCCTCGCCCGTACTGGTCCTGGTCACGCACCACGTCGAGGAGATCCCGCCGGGCTTCACGCACGCTCTGCTGCTCAAGGACGGGGCGGTGCACCGCGCCGGGCCGCTGACCGAGGTGCTCACGGCCCAGAACCTCAGCGAGGCGTTCGGGCTGCCTCTGTTCGTCGCGCACGGCGGCGGACGCTGGATGGCGCGCGCAGCGCGCTGACGGCCCGGGGCGGGCCGACCGTCCGGCGGACGGGTCCGGTGGACGGGGCTGACGGGCTCGGTGGACCGTCGTGGACGGTGGCGTACGCGACACGCCCGATAGGTGCACGGATCTCGTTCTTCCGGTAAAATCTGGGCAAAGAACGCAGGTGGTGTCGACACGTCGACGACGTGCAGCGAACGAGCCTCACGACGGAAGGAACCGTCATGGACTGGTTGTGGTGGGTAGGGGCAGGTCTGCTCTTCATCCTCATCGAGATCATCTCCCTCGACCTCGTGCTGATCATGTTCGCGGGCGGGGCGTTCGCCGCGGCCGGCGTGAACGCGGCCGGTGGCCCGCTGTGGCTCCAGATCATCACGTTCGCCGTGGTGTCGGCCGCGCTGCTGCTCTCGCTGCGTCCCTGGCTGCTGCGCCACCTGCGCCACCGTGTGCCCCTCGCCGAGACCGGTGCCGCCGCCCAGATAGGCAGGACCGCCGTCGTCGTGGACCGCGTGACCGAGCTCAGCGGACGGATCAAGCTCCAGGGCGAGATCTGGAGCGCCCGGACCGTGGACGGGTCGCCCGAGCTGCCGATCGGCGCCGAGGTCAGGGTCGTGCGCATCGACGGCGCGACCGCCGTCGTCCAGTCGCTCGCCTCCGACAACCACACCGTCTGACCGTGGCCGGGACGTCCTTCCTCGGACGCCTCGGCGAGCCGGTCCCGAGCGGCCTCCCGTCGGTCGCCCCTGGTCCCCACCCTCGGTGGCCCGGACGCTCTCTCGGCGGCCGCGCCGCACCGGCCGCACAGCCGGAGCTCTCTCGTCTCCACCGCACCGCACGACCACTACCGCGTGACCCGTCAGCCCACCGAGAACCATCCTCAGGAGAAGATCGATGAGTGACCCAGACCCCGGAATGATCGCCGTGTACGTCGTCCTCGGACTGATCCTGCTGTTCGTGATCATCGCGCTCGTCAAGGCCGTGCGGATCGTCCCGCAGGCGACTGCCCTGATCATCGAGCGGCTGGGTCGCTACTCGAGCACGCTCGAGCCGGGACTGCACCTGCTCATCCCGTTCGTCGACCGCGTGCGCGCCGGCGTCGACCTGCGCGAGCAGGTCGTGTCGTTCCCGCCGCAGCCCGTGATCACGTCGGACAACCTCGTGGTGAGCATCGACACCGTCATCTACTTCCAGGTCACCGAGCCCAAGTCCGCGGTCTATGAGATCGCGAACTACATCCAGGGCATCGAGCAGCTCACGGTCACCACGCTGCGTAACGTGGTGGGGTCCATGGACCTCGAGCAGACCCTGACGAGCCGTGACCAGATCAACGGTCAGCTCCGCGGGGTGCTCGACGAGGCGACGGGGCGCTGGGGCGTGCGCGTCAACCGCGTCGAGCTCAAGTCGATCGACCCGCCCGCGAGCGTGCAGGGCTCGATGGAGCAGCAGATGCGCGCCGAGCGTGACCGTCGTGCCACGATCCTCACGGCCGAGGGCATCAAGCAGTCCCAGGTCCTGACGGCCGAGGGTGAGAAGCAGGCCGCGATCCTGCGGGCCGAGGGCAACGCGCAGGCCGCGATCCTGAACGCCGAGGGCGAGGCCCGCGCCATCCTGCAGGTCTTCGACGCCATCCACGAGGGCGACGCCGACCCCAAGCTGCTGGCCTACCAGTACCTCCAGATGCTGCCGAAGATCGCCGACGGCACCGCGAGCAAGCTGTGGGTCATCCCCACCGAGTTCACGGCCGCGCTGGGGTCGATCGCCCAGGGTTTCGGTGGTCTCCCGACCCCGTCCGGCGATGCCTCGGAGGCCTCCGAGGCCGCACGTCGCGAGCGAGACCGTGACCGGGTCAAGTTCGGTACCCCGGCGCTGGTCGACCCGGCCGAGGCGCTCGCGGAGGCACGTCGCCAGGCCGAGGCCGCCACGGCCGACGCGACGAGCGCGGGCACGCACTCGGGTCTGCCGTTCGACCAGCAGGCCGAGCGGGGTCAGCGCCCCGGCGGCCCTGGCCAGCGTTTCGCGCAGGCTCCCGAGCCGGGCACGGCCGCACCGCGCCCGCTCGGCACGCCCCCGGTCGAGGCGCCGGAGGACATCGAGGGCGGCTCGGAGGAGCGCCCGTAGCGTCGACCGACGTGTGCCGCACGAGGCACGAGAGAGCATCGCTACCCGGAGGGGCGTCGCGCGAGCGGCGCCCCTCCGGCGTTCGCGGGCGCAGGTTCCGCGCGCCGGTCCCACACGGCGGTCCCGTCGGTCAGGTGGCCGGAGCCACATGCCTGACCCGCCTCGGGTGCGGCCCCTCGGTTCGGCGCGAGCACGACGCAGTTGCGCCGGGCAACCTTGACGAGTGAGTGCTCACTCACTTAGGGTCGGAGACGTGACCACCTCCTCGGGCCGCGCCCGACCCATGAGCCGTGACGACCGTCGCGCGGCGATCGCCACCGCGACCGTCCCGCTGCTCGCGCGCTACGGCGCCGCCGTGACGACCCGCCAGATCGCCCAGGCCGCGAACGTCGCCGAGGGGACCTTGTTCCGCGCCTTCGAGGACAAGGACGAGCTCATCCACGCGGCCCTGGTCGCGGCCCTCGACCCCGCACCCCTGGTCCGGGCGATCCAGGGCCTCCCGGAGCACGGCGCTCTCGAGACGACGCTCGTCGCCCTGGCGGACCTCATCCAGGAGAGCCAACGCGCGACGGCGAGGATCGTCCAGGTCGCCCACCAGGTCATGGGGGACCGACCGGGGAGCGGCGCACTGCACGGCCGGCCCGGTGGGCCGGGGAGCGGGGCCGACCAGCGCCACGGCGACCACGGACCGGACACGCACCGCGACGCGCGGATGTCCGCCGTCCAGGACATCGTCGGCGCGATCGAGGCGCGCATCGCGCCCTTCGCCACCGAGCTGCGCACCGAGCCGCGCGTCGCGGCGAGCGTGTTCTTCTTCCTGGTGCACGGCCACGCGAGCCCCATGATGTCGCAGGGCGGACCGCTCGACCCGACCCAGATCGTCGACGTCTTCCTGCACGGCGTCCTCGACGACCCGTGCCGGGCGAACGGCCCGCCCGCAGTCCCCGTCCCGACGGCGTCGCTCGCCTGACGCCGCCGCCTCGCCCTCGCGGACGTCGCCCCGGCGACGCATGCTTGGACCGGTCGGCGAGGTCACCGAAAACGCTCGACGCGCGCTCCGCCGTCGGGCACCGTCGAGATCCCCGTCCTCCTCTCGCTCCCACCCTGACAGGACCCCCCACATGCTCCTTCGTCTACTGAGGACGTACCTGCGTCCCTATCGGACGCCCATCGTGATCCTGCTCGTGCTCCAGCTCGTGCAGACCATTGCCACGCTCTACCTCCCCAGCCTCAACGCCGACATCATCGACAAGGGCGTCACGCAGGGGGACACCGCCTACATCATGCGCACGGGCGGGGTCATGCTCGTCATCAGCCTCGGCCAGGTGATCTGCGCGATCGTCGCGGTGTACTTCGGCGCCAAGGTCGCCATGTCGTTCGGACGCGACGTGCGGGGCGGGCTCTTCACGCGCGTCCAGTCCTTCTCCGCGCAGGAGATGGGCGTGCTCGGCGCCCCGTCGCTCATCACGCGCACCACGAACGACGTCCAGCAGGTCCAGATGGTCGTGCTCATGGCCTTCACCATCATGGTCATGGCGCCCATCATGCTCGTGGGTGGCGTCATCATGGCGCTCCAGGAGGACGTCGAGCTCTCCGGGCTGCTGCTCGTCGTCGTGCCCGTCCTCGGGATCGTGGTCGGGCTGATCGTCTCGCGCATGGTTCCGTACTTCCGCAAGATGCAGAAGCGCATCGACGCGATCAACGGCGTGCTGCGCGAGCAGATCTCCGGCATCCGCGTCATCCGGGCGTTCGTGCGCGAGCGCCGCGAGGAGGAGCGGTTCGCCGTCGCGAACGACCGGCTCTACGACACGTCGCTGCGCGTGGGCAAGCTCATGGCGCTCATGTTCCCGACCGTCATGCTCGTCATGAACGCGACGAGCGTCGCCGTCCTGTGGTTCGGCGCGTACCGGGTCGAGAACGGCATGCAGATCGGGGCCCTGACCGCGTTCCTCAGCTACATCATGTACATCCTCATGGCCGTGATGATGTCGACCATGATCTTCATGATGGTCCCGCGTGCCGCGGTCTCGGCCGAGCGCATCGGCGAGGTCCTCGACACCGAGACGACCGTCGTCGAGCCCCGGACGCCCGTGCGCCTGGCCGCCCGGGCCGAGCGCACCGGGACGATCACGTTCTCCGACGTCGACTTCCGCTACCCCGGCGCCGAGGACCCCGTGCTCCACGACCTCACGTTCACGGCCCGACCGGGCGGGACGACCGCGATCATCGGGTCCACGGGCTCGGGCAAGACGACGCTGCTCCAGCTCGTCCCTCGGCTCTTCGACGCGACCGCCGGGTCCGTGCGGATCGACGGCACCGACGTCCGCGACGTCTCGCTCCAGGACCTGTGGTCGATGATCGGCTACGTGCCCCAGAAGGCGTACCTGTTCTCCGGGACCGTCGCGGACAACGTCCGCTACGGCAAGGAGGACGCGACCGACGAGGAGGTGTGGGAGGCGCTCGAGGTCGCGCAGGCGCGCGAGTTCGTCGAGCAGCTCGACGGGCAGCTCGACGCCCCCGTCGCGCAGGGCGGCACCAACTTCTCCGGCGGCCAGCGCCAGCGGCTCGCGATCGCCCGCGCGATCGTGCGCAAGCCCAGCGTCTACCTGTTCGACGACTCGTTCTCGGCCCTCGACTACGCGACCGACGCGGCCCTGCGGCTCGCGCTCGCCCCGCGGACGCGTGAGGCCACGGTCCTGCTCGTCGCCCAGCGCGTCGCGACCATCCGGCACGCCGAGCAGATCGTCGTGCTCGACCACGGCCGCATCGTCGGCACCGGCACCCACGACGAGCTCCTGGAGACGTGCGAGACGTACCAGGAGATCGTGTACTCGCAGCTCTCGGCGCAGGAGGCAGCATGAGCACCCAGACCCCCCGCCCGAGCGACAACCCGGGCGACAAGAACGCCGGGCCGCACGTGACGCCGTCGGGCGGCGTGCAGGACGCGGCAGTGCCGCACGACGCCCCTGCCCCCCAGGACGCGACCGGCGGCGAGGGTGAGAAGCCCGACCTGTCCACGACCCGTCTCAAGGGGCGACCCCAGGGCGGCGGCCACGGCCCCATGGGCGGCATGGGCATGCCGACCGAGAAGGCCATGAACTTCACCGGCTCGCTCAAGCGCTTCGCGGGCTACCTGCGGGTCGAGCGGCTCGCGGTCGTGGCCATCACGGTCCTGTCGGTCCTGTCCGTGACGCTCGCCGTGCTGGGCCCCAAGCTGCTCGGCAACGGCACCAACGTCATCTTCGCGGGCGTGATCGGCTCGCAGATGCCCGCGGACATCACCAAGGCGCAGGCCGTCGACAACCTGCGCGCCACGGGGCAGGACACGCAGGCCGACATGCTCGCGGCCATGGACGTCGTGCCCGGGCAGGGCATCGACTTCACCGCGCTGCGCGTCATCCTGCTGTGGGTCCTCGCGATCTACATCGGCTCGTTCTTCTTCGGCTGGATCCAGGGCCGCGTGACGACGTCGGTCGTGCAGCGCACCGTGCGTCGCCTGCGCGCCGAGGTCGAGGCCAAGCTGGGCCGGCTGCCGCTGTCGTACTTCGACCGGCAGAAGAAGGGCGAGGTGCTCAGCCGCGTCACCAACGACATCGACAACGTCGCCCAGACGCTCCAGCAGACGCTCTCTCAGCTCGTCACGTCGGTCCTGACCGTGGTCGGCGTGCTCGCCATGATGTTCTGGATCTCGCCGCTGCTCGCGGTCATCGCCCTCGTGACGGTGCCCCTGTCGGTGGTCGTGACCGCGCTGATCGCCAAGCGCTCGCAGCCCCAGTTCATCAAGCAGTGGGCCGCGACCGGGCGCCTCAACGCGCACGTCGAGGAGATGTACACGGGCCACGCGCTCGTCAAGGTCTACGGGCACCAGCAGACGGCCGTCGACACGTTCACCGACGAGAACGCCGAGCTGTACGAGGCGAGCTTCAAGGCGCAGTTCATCTCCGGGATCATCCAGCCCGCGATGGGCTTCGTCGCGAACCTCAACTACGTGATCGTGGCGGTCGTCGGTGGCCTGCGGGTCGCGTCCGGCCAGCTCTCGCTCGGCGACGTCCAGGCGTTCATCCAGTACTCGCGCCAGTTCACGCAGCCGATCACCCAGATCGCGTCGATGATGAACCTGCTGCAGTCGGGCGTCGCCTCCGCGGAGCGCGTGTTCGAGCTGCTCGACGCCGAGGAGGAGTCCCCGGACCCGTCGCCCGCGGCCGTGGTCACCGACGTGCAGGGCAGGGTCGCGTTCGAGGACGTCTCGTTCCGCTACGTGCCCGACCGTCCGCTCATCGACGACCTGTCGATCGTCGCCGAGCCCGGCCAGACGGTCGCCATCGTCGGGCCCACGGGGGCGGGCAAGACGACGCTCGTGAACCTCATCATGCGGTTCTACGAGGTCGACGGCGGGCGCATCACGCTCGACGGCGTCGACACCCGGACCATGAGCCGCGACGGGCTGCGGTCCAACATCGGGATGGTGCTCCAGGACACCTGGCTCTTCAAGGGGACCATCGAGGAGAACCTGCGGTACGGCGTGCCCGACGGCGTCGAGGTCACCGAGGAGCAGTTCCTCGAGGCGACGCGGGCCACGCACGTGGACCCGTTCGTGCGCACGCTGCCCGACGGGTACGCGACCGTGATCGACGACGAGGGCTCGGGCGTGAGCGCGGGGGAGAAGCAGCTCCTGACCATCGCGCGCGCGTTCCTCGCCGACCCGGCCATCCTCATCCTCGACGAGGCCACCAGCTCGGTCGACACCCGCACCGAGGTGCTCGTGCAGCAGGCCATGAACGCGCTGCGTGCCGGGCGGACGTCGTTCGTCATCGCGCACCGGTTGTCGACGATCCGCGACGCCGACGTCATCCTCGTCATGGAGGACGGCGCGATCGTGGAGATGGGCAACCACGAGGTGCTCATCGAGAAGGGCGGCGCGTACGCGCGGCTCTACGAGAGCCAGTTCGCGGCCGCGGCGGTCGAGGAGGTCGCCGAGGGGGAGATGACCCGCTGACGCAGGCCTCCCCGTGAACGACGAGAGCCGGTACCGCCTTCTGGGCGGTACCGGCTCTCGGGGTTTCGCCCGGGATGAGGGCGAGGTCGCTGCTGAGTGTCAGGAAGCGGTGTACCCGGCGGTGTCGCAGATCGACTGGAGCTCGGCCACGGCCTCGGTCACTCCGGTGGTGTCGATCGAGGTGCCCGTCTCGTCGGCGATGTCGTCAGCCATCTGGAACGGGGTCTTGATCTTGCTGATGACGAGGTTGGTGTCCTCGGGGCCAGCGAGGCGCAGGATGGCCTCGAGCTGGATGTTGGTGCTGCGCATCGCGTTCGACTGGTCCGGCGTGAGGGCCGTCATGTCGTACTCGAGCTCGTCCGTGACGCGCTGCGCGAGCGACAGCTCGGCGCCGTCGAAGTACTTCTCGCACACCTGGAGGTTGGTCGCGCCCGCGGGGGTCTCGTCGGTGGCCGAGCCGCTGTCGGTCGTGGTGTCGGTACCGCACGCGCTCAGGAGCGCGATCGCGCCCACGGCAGCGAGTGCCATCATCTGCTTCTTCATGCATCCATGAAATCACGCGGGAACCGGGCCGAAAGTATGTATTAGTCGTACCGGGGTGCAAGAGTGAGCGACGTCTCACCTGGGAGTTCGGTGGGAGCGTGTCGTCGTGACGGCGATCACGTGCCGCTGTCAGGACGCACTCACAGCGACCCCTCAGCCGGCACCTGCGCCCGGCACACGCGCGCTCCGTAGACCTGGGTGCATGACGACCGACGACCAGCACCCCGGCACCCCGTCCACCGCCCCGCCTGCCCCGCGCCGCCGCCGACGAGGGGTCCTCGCGGGCGGTCTCGCCCTGACGCTGAGCCTCGGCGGGGCGACCGCGTGGGCCCTCGACCGGTACGTGGTCGAGCACGTCGAGATCGCCGACGTCGCGGCCTACGAGGCGAGCCAGGCGTCGGTGCCGGACTCGGGGACGCAGGGGGCGTCGTCGGGCACCTCGTCCGGTACCTCGTCGGGGACGGCGGCCTCCGCCGACGGCTCGACCTCGTCCGACGGGACGAGCGTGAGCGTGCGGCAGGTCGTCGAGGGGTCGGGCGAGGACACCGTGACGTACTACGTCGCGGACGTCGTCCTGGGGGACGCGACCGACCTGCGCTCGGCCTTCGCCCAGAACGCGTTCGGCCAGAACATCACCGAGAAGACCTCCGACATCGCGGCCGACAACGACGCCCTCCTCGCGATCAACGGCGACTACTACGGCTTCCGCTCGACGGGCATCGTGATCCGCAACGGCGTCGTCTACCGCGACGAGGGCGCGCGCGAGGGGCTCGCGTTCTACCGGGACGGCACCGTCGAGGTCTACGACGAGACCGCCACGACCGCGCAGGAGCTCGTGGACGCGGGCGTGTGGAACACGCTGTCGTTCGGGCCCGCGCTGCTCGACGACGGAGAGGTCGTCGACGGGATCGACGGCGTCGAGGTCGACACCAACGTCGGCAACCACTCGATCCAGGGCGAGCAGCCCCGCACCGCGGTCGGCGTGATCGACGCGAACGACCTGGTCTTCGTCGTAGTCGACGGGCGCAGCCCGGGCTACAGCCGCGGCGTGACCATGACGGGGCTCGCCGAGATCCTGCAGGGTCTGGGCGCGACGACCGCGTACAACCTCGACGGCGGCGGGTCGTCGACCATGTACTACGACGGCGAGCTCGTCAACGACCCCCTCGGCCGCGGCGCCGAGCGCGGCACCTCCGACGTCCTGTACGTCGGGAAGTGAGCCGCCGTGATCGTGCTGATCCCGGCCTACGAGCCGGGCACGGCGCTCGTCCGCCTGGTCGCCGCGCTGCGCGCGACCGGGGAGGTGCGGGGGATCGTCGTGGTCGACGACGGCAGCGGGCCGGGCTCCCGCCCCGTGCTCGACGACGTCGCTCACCTCGGGGCGGTCGTCGTCGGGTTCTCCGAGAACCGTGGCAAGGGGGCGGCGCTGCGGCGCGGGCTCGCCGAGGTCGCCCGACGCTGGCCCGGCCAGGACGTGGTGTGCGCCGACGCCGACGGGCAGCACGCCGCCGCCGACGTCCTGCAGGTCGGGGAGCGGGTGCGCGCCGGAGGTGCGGCCGTGGTGCTCGGCGCCCGGGCGTTCACGGGGGACGTGCCGCCGCGCAGCCGGGTCGGCAACACCGTGACCCGGTGGCTGTTCAAGGCCGCGACCGGTCTGCGGGTCCAGGACACGCAGACCGGGCTGCGCGGGTACCCCGCCTCGATGATCACCTGGCTGCTCGCCGTGCGCGGGGACCGCTACGAGTTCGAGCTCAACGTGCTGCTCGCCGCGGCGCGCGAGGGGCATTCCGTCGTCGAGGTCGGGATCGAGACGATCTACCTCGACGACAACGCGTCCTCGCACTTCCGGCCGCTCGCCGACTCTGCGCGCATCTACGCGCCGCTGCTCGCGTTCTCGCTGTCGTCGCTGCTGGCCTTCGGGATCGACACCGCGGCGCTGCTCGTGCTCGACGCGGTGACGGGGTCGCTGCTGCTGTCGGTCGTCGGGGCGCGCGGGGTCAGCGGGGCCGTGAACTTCCTGGTGAACCGGCGGGTGTTTGGTGGTGGGACTGGGGGCGGTGCGGGTGCTGGTGCTGGTGCGGGTGCTGTGGGCGGCCGGGCGAGCTCGGGGTCGGGTGCTCGTGCGGACGGGCTCGCGGACGGGCACGTGCACGGGCCCGGACCCGGGTGGCGGGCCGCGCTGCGGTACGCGGCGCTCGCGGTCGCGCTGCTGGCCGCCGGGTACGGGGTGCTCCGGGGGCTGACGGGGCTGGGACTCGCGCTGCTGCCGGCCAAGGTCATGACCGAGGTACTCCTCTTCGCGACGAGCTACGAGGTGCAGCGGCGCGTCGTGTTCGGGCGAGCGGCGCCGTCGGCCCCGCGAGATGCTGCTCGTTGTCGCCTCGGTGCGTCAGCTGGCGACAACGAGCAGCATCTGGGTGGGGGCGTGGCCTGGGAGGTTCCGCGCGCTCGACCACGAGGTTGAGGTCGCGAACGGCGTCAGAACGACCACAACCTCGTGTTCGGCACCGGGGGGATGCCAGGCCGCCTTCCTGGGTGCGGGAGAATCTGAGCGTGCAGATCATCCACGTGACCGACCCCGCCGACCCGCGCCTCGCCGACTACACGAACCTCACGGACGTCGAGCTCCGCTCGAAGAACGAGCCGGAGAAGGGCATGTACATCGCGGAGAGCACCACGGTGATCCACCGGGCGCTCGCGGCAGGGCACCGGCCACGCTCCTTCCTCATGGCGGAGAAGTGGCTCCCCGGGCTCGAGGAGGCGATCTCCGCCGTCGGGCTGGACGACGGGCCGGGCGGGACCGGGGAACCCGTGCCCGTGTACATCGCCGAACCGGCCGTCCTGGAGTCGATCACCGGGTTCAACCTGCACCGCGGCGCGCTGTCCGCGATGCACCGGCCGGTCCTGCCGAGCGTGCACGAGCTGCTCACGACCGCTCGCGACGGACAGGGTGCGCGGCGCGTGGCGGTGCTGGAGGACATCGTCGACCACACGAACGTCGGCGCGATCTTCCGCGGGGCGGCCGGGCTCGGGGTGGACGCGGTGCTCGTGTCGCCGCGGTGCTCGGACCCGCTGTACCGGCGCAGCGTCCGCGTCTCGATGGGGACCGTTTTCCAGGTGCCGTGGACGCGGCTCGAGTCGTGGCCGGGCGGCGTCGAGGAGCTGCGCGAGCACGGGTTCACCGTCGCGGCGCTCGCGCTGTCGGACGACTCGCTGACCCTCGACGAGTACGTCGCGCGGGGCGACGAGAAGTCGGCCTTCGTGTTCGGGACCGAGGGGCACGGGCTGCACCGCTCGACGCTCGCGGCCGTCGACCACGTCGTGAAGATCCCGATGGCCGGGGGAGTGGACTCGCTCAACGTCGCGGCGAGCGCTGCGGTGGTGTTCTGGGCGACGCGGTGACGCTGCCGCGCCGGCAGGTCCAGGACGGGGCCGACGTGCCGGGACCCGCCTCGAGGATCGAGTCAGGACCGCGCGCCCTGTCGGTCGCTGAGGCGCTCACCGCAGTCCACAGCGCCGACTACACGGAGCGCGCGGCCGCCGGAGTCGTCCTGGCGGCCGTGCCCGACCTGGCGAGGCTCACGGAGACGTTGCACACGCTGCTGCTCGACCCCGAGGACACATGGGTCACGCTGACGACCGCCGAGGCGCTCGTAGCCCGTGGTGACACGAGTGGGATGCGCGTCGTGGCCGGTGCGATCGCCCGCGCCGACGCGTCGTGTGCGGACTGGATCGGCGACGTCGTGCTCTACCCGCAGCGCACGAACGAGCGGGACCGGCGGCGTTCAGCGCTCGAGGAACTGCGTCTGGACCCAGATCCGGACGTGGCAGCGGGGGCTGCACAACTGCTCGCCTAGACCAGGAAGCGGTGCCGAGGTGTGGTCCCGCACGCCCTCCTGACCTCGCAGGTCGTCGATTGTGATAGAAAGCACAAAGTCGGGAGGCGGGGCGCCTCGCGCACGATCGCCCCCCGTTCTTCGGGCGAAACGACCCGCACCCGCCGCCGCCCGCGCGCCTGGCGCGGCCCGCCGTCGGGCACCACGGGGCCACGGGGGGCGAGCTCGCCCGAGTTGATCCGAAACAACGCCTGCGGCCTGCAAAGCAGCAGGTCAACGGCCCTTCCCGGCCCGTGTCCCGGTTCGGGACCAACGACGCTGCGACGGGACCTAGGTCCCGGTACGCACGAGTGAACTCGTCCATATGTTGTGGGTGCCCCCCGCCCCCACCTCTCGGACGGAGACCCCCGGTGGTCACAGCCGACGTATCCCCCAGACCCGCACACCAGGTGAGCGCCGACGCCCGTCGCGACCTCCTCGACTGGGACCCCAACGACCCGCAGCGCTGGGACTCGAAGGTCGCCTGGCGCACGCTCTGGGTCACGACGTTCAACCTCATGCTCGCGTTCATCATCTGGTACCTGCCGGGCGCCCTCATCCCGACGCTCGGCACGATCACCGGGTGGGACCTCACCGAGAGCCAGTCGTACTGGCTGCTCGCGATGCCGGGCCTGACGGGCGGCCTGCTGCGCATCGTCTGGATGATGCTCCCGCCCATGCTCGGGACCCGGAAGATGCTCACGCTGTCCGCGCTCCTGATGATCATCCCGTTCGTCGGGTGGACCTGGGTCGTGATGCTCCCGACGCAGCCCTCGTACGCGCTGCTCGTCGCCCTGGCCCTCGCCGCCGGGCTCGGTGGTGGTGTCTTCTCGGGCTACATGCCCTCGACCTCGTACTTCTTCCCCAAGAGCAAGCAGGGCACGGCCCTGGGCCTGCAGGCCGGGATCGGGAACTTCGGCGTCTCGGTCGTCCAGTTCGTCGTGCCGTGGGCCATCGGGTTCGGGATGTTCGGCCTCGCGGGCCAGCTCGCGCACCCGCAGAACGCCGAGCCACGCCAGGTCTGGCTGCAGAACCCCGGGCTGATCTTCATCCCGTTCGCCGTGGTCGGCGTCGTGCTCGCCTGGACCCTGCTGAAGTCGGTGCCCGTCAAGGCCAACCTCAAGCAGCAGTTCGACATCTTCCAGAACAAGCACACGTGGCTCATGACCATGGAGTACGTCCTGACGTTCGGGATCTTCTCCGGGCTCGCCGGCACGTTCGGCATGCTGCTCAAGCAGCAGTTCGGGCCCGAGTACCTGACCTGGGTCTTCCTCGGCGCGCTCGTCGGCTCGCTCGCCCGCATGTGCTGGGGGCCGTTGTGCGACCGCTTCGGCGGCGGTGTCTGGACGGTGGTGTCCGGGGTGGGCGTCGCGGCCTCGGCCGCGCTCGTCCTGTTCGGTCAGGTCACCGCGACCGACGGTGAGACCCCGAGCCTGCCGATCTTCATGACCGGCATGGTCCTCATCTTCTTCTTCTGCGGGATCGGCAACGCTGCGACGTTCAAGCAGATGCCCATGATCTTCCCGGCCCGCCAGGCAGGCGGAGTGATCGGCTGGACCGCCGCGATCGCCGCGTTCGGACCGTTCCTGTTCTCGATGCTGTTCAACTACCTGCCGAGGACGGCCGTGTTCGGCGGGATCATCGCCTACGCCCTGCTGTGCGCAGGCGTCGCCTGGCACTTCTACGCACGGCCCGGCGCCGAGGCCAAGAGCTGACCGTGAGACCGCCCGCAGCACCCGCGGTCGCCTCGGTGCCCGCCGCCGGCTCCCGGGCCCGACGTTCAGCAGACGTCGGGCGCGGGACCCAGTGCCCCCGTGCCCGGCGCCCCGGACACGACGATCGGGATCGGGGCGGCCTCGTCGTGGCTTCCCCGGTCGACGGTCTCGAGCCGCGCGACGCAGTGGTGCTGACCGAAGTTCGGCACGAGCGCCGTGGCACGCAGGTCAGAGCCCAGCTCGGCCAGGGTGCCGTTGATGAAGCCCGCGTGCAGGGAGCACACGACCTGCGGGGTGCTGCGGGCGGTCGCCACGAACGGGCAGTTGTTGAGCACGAGCGCGTCCATGCCGTTGCCGGGTGCGGAGACGTGCGCGGACGGCTCGCCGCGCGGGGTCGGCGCGAACCACAGCGCGTCGAGCTTGGACACGAGCCGGGTCGAGACCTCGTCCTCGCTGAGGACCTCGCCCGGATCGGGGCACTCGGCGAGCTTGTGCCCCCACGTGCGCCCCACGGTGTACGTGAGGGTCGCGGCCTCGGGCACGTTGGCGGCGACCGCGGTCGTGAGCGCCTCGGCCAGGAGCCGGTAGGCCTGCGCGCGCTCGTGCGTCTGGTTGGGCAGGGTGCCGCGGTAGAGCACCTTGGGCCGGCCGGGCGTCGTCCGGGTCTGCTGGGTGCGCTCGGCGAGCCCGGCGTCGACGAGCGACTCCAGGTGGAAGCGCGCCGTGTTCTGGTGGATGCCGACCTCGTCGGCGATGTCCTGGACGGACACCGGCGCCTTGGAGTCGCGCAGCAGCTGGATGACGTGCGTGCGCCTGCCGCCGTGGTCGCTGCGACCCGTCGTGCCGTCGAAACCCCCGTAGACCTGCTGCCTGGGCACCTGCTCGCCCCACTTCTTCCCGCTCGTGGACCACTGACGTCGAGGCGTCCGGCTGCCCCCGGCCGACGTCCTCACCACGACAACCATCGCACGAACGCCCCCCACGCCGTTCCCGAGGAGCACTCGCCATGACCATCGACGACCAGGCGGCCATGTCGCCCCTGATGAAGAAGCTGCTCAGGACGCGCAGCCACTTCCCGCAGACGGAGGTGTTCGACTCGGCGCACGCCATGATCGAGACGGACCCCTCGGAGTGGGACCGGTTCTACCGCGACCGGTGGGCGCACGACAAGGTCGTGCGCTCGACGCACGGTGTGAACTGCACGGGGTCGTGCGCGTGGGACGTGTACGTCAAGGACGGCCTCATCACCTGGGAGCACCAGGGCACGGACTACCCGACGACGGGGCTCGACAGCCCCGAGTACGAGCCGCGCGGCTGCCCGCGCGGGGCCTCGTTCTCCTGGTACACGTACTCGCCGTCGCGCGTGCGGTATCCCTATGTGCGCGGCGTCCTGCTCGACATGTACCTCGACGCGCGCTGCCGGCTGGGCGACCCGGTGCTCGCATGGGCCGAGGTCGTCGAGAGCCCGCTCAAGGCGACGCTGTACAAGCGTGCCCGCGGCAAGGGTGGCCTGGTCCGCGCGGACTGGGAGCTCGCGACCGAGATCATGGCCGCGGCCCACGTCTACACGATCAAGGCGTACGGGCCGGACCGGTGCGTGGGCTTCACACCGATCCCGGCCATGTCGATGGCGAGCTTCGGCGTCGGGACGCGCTTCCTGTCGATGATCGGCGGGACGCTGCTGAGCTTCTACGACTGGTACGCGGACCTGCCGCCCGCGAGCCCGCAGATCTGGGGAGACCAGACCGATGTCCCCGAGTCGGGCGACTGGTGGAACTCGAGCTACATCATGATGTGGGGCTCGAACGTCCCCGTGACGCGCACGCCCGACGCCCACTTCCTGGCCGAGGCCCGCTACAAGGGGACCAAGGTCGTCGCGATCAGCCCCGACTACGCGGACAACGTGAAGTTCGCGGACGACTGGCTCGCGCCCGCCCCGGGCACGGACGGCGCGCTCGCGCAGGCCATGGGCCACGTGCTGCTCACCGAGTTCTACCGCGACCGTCAGGTGCCGTACTTCGAGGCGTACTCGCGCACGTACACGGACGCGCCGTTCCTGGTCACGCTCGACGAGGCTCCCGGCCAGGGCGCAGGCCAGGAGGGCACGCTGCCCGACGGCGGAGCCGCCCCGGTCTTCCGGCCCGCCAAGTTCCTCACGGCAGCCGACCTGGACGGGCTGCCCGTCGCGGGGGCGACGGGGCAGCGCCCCGAGTTCCGTCCGGTCTTCCTCGACACGGCGGCCGACGCGCTCACCGTGCCGAACGGCACGCTCGCGGACCGCTGGACCGAGGACGGCGTGGGCCGCTGGAACCTCGACCTCGAGGACCACGACCCCGCGCTGAGCCTTCTGGGCCTCACGCACGCGGGCGCGCAGGCCCAGGGCGTCGTCGTCGAGCTGCCGCGCTTCGACGTCGGCGCGACCGAGGGCGGCACGTCGGTCCTGCGCGGCGTCCCGGCGATCCGCGTGGGCGACCGCCTCGTGACGACCGTGTTCGACCTGCTCATGGCGCAGTACGGCGTGGGGCGCGACGGGCTGCCCGGCACGTGGCCCACGGGCTACGACGACGCCGAGTCTCCCGGGACCCCGGCCTGGCAGGAGGCCCTGACCGGGGTGCCGGCCGAGCAGTGCACCCGGATCGCGCGCGAGTTCACGCGCAACGCCGAGGTGAGCAAGGGCAGGTCCATGATCATCATGGGCGCGGGCACCAACCACTGGTACCACGCGGACACCATCTACCGGACGTTCATCGCGCTCCTGACCCTCACCGGGTGCCAGGGCGTCAACGGCGGCGGCTGGGCCCACTACGTCGGGCAGGAGAAGGCGCGGCCCGTGACGGGGCAGCAGCACATGGGCTTCGCGCTCGACTGGCAGCGGCCGACCCGCCACATGGCCGGCACGGCGTTCTGGTACACCGCGACGGACCAGTGGCGCTACGAGGGCTTCGGCGCGGACGAGCTCGCCTCGCCGACCGGTCCGGGCACCCTCAAGGACCGCAGCATGATGGACTGCCTGACCCAGGCCGCCCGCATGGGCTGGACACCCTCGCACCCCGGGTTCGACCGCAACCCGCTCGACCTGTGCGACGAGGCCGCGGCCGCCGGCGTGCCGGTCGCGGACCACGTCGTGTCCGAGCTGCGCAGCGGGAACCTCAAGTTCGCGGTCGAGGACCCCGACGACCCGCAGAACTTCCCGCGCGTCCTGACGGTCTGGCGCGCGAACCTCATCGGGAACTCGGCCAAGGGCAACGAGTACTTCCTCAAGCACCTGCTCGGCGCGGACTCGTCGCTGCGCGCGCACGAGACGCCGCCCGAGCGACGCCCGGAGGAGGTCGTCTGGCGCGACGAGGCCCCCGAGGGCAAGCTCGACCTGCTGACCAACATCGACTTCCGCATGACCTCGACCTCGCTGTTCGCCGACGTCGTGCTCCCGGCAGCGACCTGGTACGAGAAGCAGGACATCTCGACCACGGACATGCACCCGTTCGTGCACGCCCTCAACGCGGCGATCGCACCGCCGTGGCAGGCCCGGACCGACTACGACGCGTTCCTGGGGCTCGCCGACAAGGTCTCCGAGCTCGCCAAGATCCACCTGGGCACGCGCACCGACGTCATCGCGGCGCCGCTCACGCACGACACCCCGGACGAGATGGCCCAGCCCGGAGGCGTCGTCCTCGACTGGCGCAAGGGCGAGTGCGAGCCCGTCCCGGGCGTGACCATGCCGCGCCTCGTGGTGATCGAGCGCGACTACACCCAGATCGCCGAGAAGATGCGCGCCGTCGGGCCGCTGATCTCGACGGTCGGGACCACGACCAAGGGCGTCACGGTCGTGCCCGAGCAGGCCGTCGAGTTCCTCGCGAAGGCCAACGGCGTGCGCAAGGATGGCGTCGCGAAGGGCCGCCCCTCGCTCGAGACCGCGGCGCACATGTGCGAGGCGATCCTCGCGCTGTCCGGCACGACCAACGGCGCGGTCTCGGTCGCGGGCTTCACGGCCCTCGAGAAGCGGGTCGGCAAGCCGCTCGCGGACCTGGCCCAGGAGAACCACGACCGCCAGGTCACGTTCGCCCAGACCCTCACGGGCCCGCAGAACGTCTTCACGAGCTACGAGTGGTCGGGCTCCGAGCAGGGCGGCCGGCGGTACTCGCCCTTCGTGGTCAACGTCGAGCGGCTCAAGCCGTGGCACACGCTCACGGGGCGCCAGCACTTCTTCGTCGACCACGACTGGATGACCGAGCTCGGCGAGCAGCTCCCGGTCTACCGGCCGCCGCTCGACATGGCGCGCCACTTCGGCCACCAGGGATTCAGCGAGCCGGGCTCGACCGAGGTCACGGTGCGCTACCTGACGCCGCACTCCAAGTGGTCCATGCACTCGCAGTTCCAGGACAACCCGTACATGCTCGCGCTCTCGCGCGGGGGCCCCACGATCTGGATCTCGGAGGAGGACGCGCAGACCGCGGGGATCGCGGACAACGACTGGATCGAGGCGGTCAACCGCAACGGCGTGGTCGTGGCCCGCGCCGTGGTCTCGCACCGCATGCCCACGGGAACGGTCTACATGTACCACTCGAAGGACCGCAACATCGACGTGCCCAAGGCCGAGGCGTCGGGCAAGCGCGGGGGCATCCACAACGCGCTGACGATGATCATGATGAAGCCCACGCACCTCCTGGGCGGGTACGGCCAGCTCACCTACGCCTTCAACTACTACGGGCCGACCGGCAACCAGCGCGACGAGTACACGGTCATCCGTCGGCGCAACCAGGAAGTGGAGTACTGAGATGCGGGTCATGTCGCAGGTCGCGATGGTCATGAACCTCGACAAGTGCATCGGGTGCCACACGTGCTCGGTCACGTGCAAGCAGACGTGGACGAACCGCGACGGCGTCGAGTACGTCTGGTTCAACAACGTGGAGACCAAGCCGGGCACGGGGTACCCGCGCGGGTACGAGGACCAGGACCGGTGGCACGGCGGCTGGGAGCTCGACCGCAAGGGCCGGCTCCGGCTCCGCTCGGGCGGGCGGCTGAGGCGCCTCGCGTCGATCTTCGCGAACCCCGACCTGCCGGGGCTCGACGACTACTACGAGCCCGCGACGTACGACTTCGACCAGCTCATCTCCGCGCCGGCGAACTCGCCGCACATCCCCGTGGCCCGGCCCAAGAGCGCGATCACGGGCAAGAACATGAAGATCACCTGGGGCCCCAACTGGGACGACGACCTGGGCGGCTCGCCGCAGATCGCGTCGAAGGACCCCAACCTCGCGTCGATGGTCGACAAGGTCCAGCTCTCGTTCGAGCAGACGTTCATGTTCCACCTGCCCCGGATCTGCGAGCACTGCCTCAACCCGGCGTGCGTCTCGGCCTGCCCGTCGTCGGCCATGTACAAGCGCGTCGAGGACGGCATCGTGCTCGTCGACCAGGACGCGTGCCGCGGCTGGCGCATGTGCGTCTCGGCCTGCCCGTACAAGAAGGTCTACGTCAACCACCAGACGGGCAAGGCCGAGAAGTGCACGTTCTGCTTCCCGCGCATCGAGGCGGGGCAGCCGACCGTGTGCGCCGAGACGTGCGTGGGCCGGCTGCGGTACATCGGCCTCGTGCTCTACGACGCCGACGCGGTCGAGGCCGCGGCGTCCGTCGAGGACCCGAAGGACCTGCTCGACGCCCAGCGCGACGTCTTCCTCGACCCCACGGACCCCGAGGTGATCGCGGCGGCGCGGGCGGCCGGCATCGCCGAGGACTGGATCGGCGCGGCGCAGCGCTCGCCCATCTGGAAGCTCATCCAGAAGTTCAAGGTCGCGCTGCCGCTGCACCCCGAGTACCGGACCATGCCCATGGTCTGGTACGTGCCGCCGCTCTCGCCCGTCCTGGACGTCACGACCGAGCTCGGCAAGGACGACGCCGACGCCGACGACGTGTTCCACACCATCGCGTCGCTGCGCATCCCGCTCGAGTACCTCGCGAGCCTCTTCTCGGCCGGGGACGTCGACGTCGTCGCAGGGGTCCTCATGAAGCTCGCCGCGATGCGCAGCCACATGCGTCGGCGCACGCTCGACGGCGACGTCGACCAGGACCTGCTCGACCAGGTCGGGTACACGGCCGAGGACGTCGAGGAGCTCTACCGCCTGCTGGCCATCGCCAAGATGGAGGACCGCTACGTGATCCCCGCGGCGCACAAGGAGGACGCGGCCGAGATGGCCTCGTGGGCCTCGGGCTGCTCGCTCGACACCCCGGGCGGACCCGGCATGAGCGCGGCCTCCACGCGCGGCGGGCCCGTCTCGGTGCCCCTGCAGGTCCGGAGGCCGTCATGACGACCCAGGCTCCGCCGTCGGGCAGGAGGGCGATCGTCCCGCTCCTGCGGCGCTCGCGGCGCAAGGACCTCGTCGAGGTCCCCGCCCGGTCCGACGTCCTCGCGCTCGCCAGCCTCCTGCTGGCTTACCCCGACGACGCCTGGTACGCCGACGTGAACGAGCTCGCCGCGGCCGTCGCGGCCCTGCCCGACTCGGCCCCGGCCGCGCACCTGCGCGCGTTCTGGGACCAGCACGCGCGGATGGAACCGCGCGCCGCGCGGGCCCACTACGTCGAGACGTTCGACCTGCGCCGCAAGTCGTCGCTGTTCCTCAGCTACTACCTGCACGGCGACACGCGCCAGCGCGGCATGGCGCTCCTCGCGCTCAAGCAGCGCTACCGCGCGTGCGGGTTCGCGCCCGACGACGCCGAGCTGCCCGACTACCTGCCCATGGTGCTCGAGTTCGCCTCGCGCGCCGGGACCGGGGCGGGCGAGGCGCCGCTGCGCACCCACCGCGGCGGGATCGAGCTCATCCGCCGCTCGCTCGCGGACCGCGGCTCGCACTACCGCGAGATCCTCGAGGCGATCGGTGACCTGCTCGGCCCCGTGACGGACCGGCAGCGCGGCGAGGTCGACCAGCTCGCGCTCACCGGACCGCCCACCGACGACGCGGGGCTCGAGATCGCCTCGATGCCCTACGGCGGAGCGAGCTGGACCGACACGCCCGGCGCGCCCTTCGGCCCCCCGGAATTCACCTGCGCCCCGGAAGGACGCTGACTCATGTGGGACACCCTCCTCTTCGTGGTGCTGCCGTACGTCTGCCTCGCGATCTTCGTCGTGGGGCACGTGTGGAGGTACCGCAGCGACCAGTTCGGCTGGACGACCCGCACGAGCCAGGTGCTCGAGAAGCGCTGGCTCGCGTGGGGCTCGCCCCTGTTCCACTTCGGGGCGCTGTTCGCGATCCTCGGCCACGCCGCGGGGCTCCTGATCCCGACGTCGTGGACCCGGGCCCTCGGGATCTCCGACCACGCGTACCACGTCGTCGCGGTCGCGGCTGGGACCGTCGCGGGGGTCGTGCTGTGCGCGGGCCTCGTGATCCTGCTGCTGCGCCGGTTCTACGTCTCGGACCGCATCCGCGTCGTCACGACCCCCATGGACCGGGTCCTGTACCTCCTGCTCACGGTCGAGATCGGGGTCGGCATGTGGCAGACCGTCGCGATCAACGTGTTCGGCTCGGGCTACGAGTACCGGGGGACCGTCTCGGTCTGGTTCCGCCAGCTCTTCGTCCTGCAGCCCGACCCGTCGCTCATCACCGCGGCGCCCGCGGTCTACGGCTGGCACGCGGTGCTCGCGTGCCTGCTCCTCGCGATCTGGCCGTTCACGCGGCTCGTGCACGTGTGGTCCGTGCCCGTGGCGTACCTCGCCCGGCCGTACGTGGTCTACCGGCAGCGTTCCGCGTCGCCGGGGCGCGGCAAGGTGCGGGCATGAGTGCGGACCGTGCCGACGCCGTCCCGGTCGCACGGGTCGTCCTCGCGGGCGTGGGGGAGTCCGTCCTCGACGTGGCCGCGCACGAGCGCGCGGTGGCCTCGGCCTACGCCGGGGCGGTCGTGACGTTCGCGGGCGTCGTGCGCGACCACGACGGCGGGCGGTCCGTGGCCACCCTCACGTACGAGGCGCACCCCGACGCCGACCGGATCCTGGGCGAGATCGCGGAACGGGTCGCGGCCCGCTCGGGCGCGGTCCGGGTCGCGGTGTCCCACCGCGTCGGGGACCTCGCGATCGGGGACGTCGCGCTCGTCGCGGCCGTGTCCTCGGCGCACCGCGCCCTGGCCTTCGCGGCGTGCGCCGAGCTGGTCGAGGAGGTCAAGGCGTCGCTGCCCGTGTGGAAGCGGCAGGTCTTCGCCGACGGCACGCACGAGTGGGTCGGGGCGCTGTGAGCCTCGCGCCCGCGGTCGAGCGCAGGGTCGGGGACCTCCTGCCCGACGGCGCTGCACCCGCCGAGCACGTCACGTCCGGTCGTGCGGTCCCTGGGGGCGCGACGCCGTCGGGAGCCCTCGTGCCCGGGCCCGCGACGCCGTCGGACGCGGACCGACGGGACGCTCCCGGGCTCGTCGACCGGTTCGGGCGCCGCCACCGCGACCTGCGGATCTCCCTGACCGACCGCTGCTCCCTGAGGTGCACCTACTGCATGCCCGCCGAGGGCATGCCCTGGCTCGCGTCGGACGACCTCCTGACCCTCGCCGAGATGACGCGGGTCGCGGCCGTGGCGGTGCGCCACGGGGTCGAGGAGATCCGGCTCACGGGCGGCGAACCGCTCCTGCGGCCCGACATCGTCGAGATCGTCGCGGGGCTCGCCACGCTCCCTGGCGCCCCCGAGGTCTCCATGACCACCAACGGGCTGCGCCTGCCGGCGCTCGCGGGCCGCCTGCGCGACGCGGGCCTGCGTCGTCTCAACGTCTCGCTCGACACCCTGCAGCGCGAGCGGTATGCGCGGCTGACCCGGCGCGACCGGCTGGGGCAGGCCCTCGACGGGCTCGCGGCAGCCGACAGGGCCGGGTTCACCGGGACCAAGCTCAACGCCGTGCTCGTGCGAGGCGTCAACGACGACGAGCCCGCGGACCTCCTGCGCTTCGCGCTCGACCGCGGCTACGAGCTGAGGTTCATCGAGCAGATGCCGCTCGACGCGGGTCGGACCTGGACCCACGACGGCATGGTCACGGCCGACGAGGTGCTCGCCTCGCTCGGCGGTGAGTTCGACCTGGTCCCCGTGCCGACGCGCGGGGCCGCCCCCGCCGAGAGATGGACCGTGGACGGCACGAGCGCGGTCGTCGGGATCGTCGCGTCCGTGACCCGGCCCTTCTGCGGAGCGTGCGACCGGATCCGCCTCACGGCCGACGGTCAGCTCCGCAACTGCCTGTTCGCGCGCGAGGAGACCGACCTGCGCACGCTCCTGCGGACCGGGGCGGACGACGACCGGCTCGCCGCGGCCCTCGGACTCTCGGTCCAGGCCAAGGCCGCCGGGCACACCGTCGGGAGCCCTGAGTTCCGACAACCCGACCGCGGCATGTCCGCGATCGGGGGCTGACCCCACCCCCACGACCGAACCCCGCACGAGAAGGAGTGACGAGATGCCCGCCATCACCCTGCGCTACTACGCCGCGGCCCGTGCCGCGGCGAACGGCCTCGACGAGGAGGTGATCGAGACCGAGAGCCCCGCAGCCGCCCTCCGGGCCAGCGCCCGCCGTCACGGCGAACCCATGCGCCGCGTGCAGGTCGTCTGCTCCTACCTGCAGGACGGGCGCGCGCTGCGCCCCGAGGCCGCGGCGGCTCCCGTCGCCGGTCCGGTCACGATCGACGTGCTCCCACCCTTCGCGGGCGGGTGAACGTGATGGCACGGTCCCCGGCGCGTGAGGTCTACCCGCCCCTGGACGCGGACGAGCCGCCCCACGCCCCTGGTCGACGCCGCCGGGCCGGGCTCCACGGCCCCGTCACCAGCGGGTGGCTCCTGGTGGCGAGCGTGAGCCAGCTCGGGGCCTTCATCGTCGTCCTGTGGTCCGGGCTGCGAGCGTTCCCCGTCATGACGCTGCCCGTGGCCGCTCTGCTCGTCGGCGCAGTGCTCCTGGCCCACTGGTCGACCTCGCTCGCCGTGTTCGCGGTGGGACGCGCACGGTTCCGGTGCCTCGAACGGCGGTACGTCACGTGGCTCGACGGACTGTCCGCCGACCAGCGGGCCGAGCACTGCCGCCGCGCGCAGCACCGGCTCGAGGAGCACCGGACGGCGCCCCGGCACTGGGTCGTGCCGGCCGACTGGTAGCAGCGAGACCCGGTGCCGCAGCGCGGGCACCGTGTCGCGGGACGTCCTGGCGCTGCGGCGAGCAGAACCCCGGGCGACGCATCGGAGGGCCTACGAGCGGCCCCCGGTGAGCTCGACGACGAGCCGGGCCGTGAGCGGCACGGCCACGTGGTGCCGCTCGGCGGCCCGCACGACCGCGCCGCCGATCGCGTCGACCTCGAGCGGCCGGCCCGCCTGCGCATCACGCTCCATCGAGGAGCGGGCGTCCGCGGGGAACCGGTCGTACAGCGCGAGCGAGGTGGCCGGGTCCGCCGGCGCGCCCGACGCCGTGGCCACCGACGCGACCTCGGTCACGAGGGCCTCGAGCTCGGCCCTGTGCACCGTACGGACCTCGCCGATCGTCGCGCGGTGCCGCGTGGTGAGCAGGGCCAGCGGTGCGAGGAACGACAGCTTGGCCCACACGAGCGCGGCCTCGTCGGCCCGGACCGTCGTCGTGATACCGGCGTGCGCGAGGAGGTCGCGCACGGCGTCGACCCGACCTCGCGGCGCATCGCCCGCCGCGAGGTCGATCTCGACGAACGGGCTCCCGTGCACGATCTGCCCCGGCGCGACACGCGTCGACTCGACCCGGATCACCGCGGGGACGACCCGCTCGGACCCGAACCGGTCCCGCAGCACGTCCAGGTGCTCGACGCCGTTGAGCAGCGGCACGACCACCGCGTCCCCGACCGCCTCGGACGAGACGAGGTCGAGGGCGTCCGCCAGGCCGGTCGCCTTGACCGCGACGATCAGGACGTCGACGGGGGAGACGAGGTGCGTCGCCGACCGGGCCTCGACGTGGAAGTCGCCGAGCTGGACGCTGCGGACGAACAACCCGCCCTCGTGCATCGCCGCGGCCGTGGCATCGCGTGCCACGAACGACACCCTCACGTCTCCGGTGCGGGCGAGCATCGCGCCCACGAGCCCGCCGACCCCACCGGCGCCCAGGATCGCGATGCTCGGACTCCTGGGGGGCAATCCCACTTTGAACTGTGGCAATTTCTCTCCTCTTCGCTCCGTCTCCCGACACAGGATCGGTCGTGAGGGGCGGCGTGTTGCTTGTCTTCCGCATGCACCATGCATCATGCTTGTGTGCGTGGCCAACCTATCAGCTTGTAGACGAATCTCGCTTTCCATGGAGACGAAAAGACGCCTTTGGAGTGAGAGTGGCGGATTTTGTCAGAATCCAACTTGTCGCACTAGGCGGCTTTTTGCCGATGAGGGCGATACTGATTTCGCTGAAATGGCGCACATAATTGCCGCGTCGAGTGGCGGGCCGCGCGACGATGATATGCCCACAATGACGCCGGAAGAAAGGGCGCATCACTCGAACATCGCCGTGCTCTGTGCGAACTGCCATACAATCGTCGACAAGGATGAATCCGGTTACCCGGCCGAACTGCTGCGGGGTTGGAAGCGGCGTCATCGGGACGCGATCGAGACCGTGCTCGGTTCGCCTGAGTTTGATAGCCGGGATTTGTTGCGTGAGTACATCAGCTCGAAGTTGGAGCAGAACTTGGCAATTCACGAGACGTATGGACCGGACGGCAGTCGGCTCGACGAGGCGCGTGCAGCACAGTGGCGTCGCCACGTCGTTGCAACAATTGTTCCCAACAATGCAGATATTTGCCGTGTCCTCAGCGCTAATCGCAGACTCTTGACCGCGGCCGAGAGGGGCATTGTGAGCCGCTATAAGCTTCATGTGGACGAGTTTGAACGGCGACATGTGCTGGATGACTTTACCGCGGGAGGGATGCGCTTTCCAAAAGAAATGCACCTTCTGCTTGAGGGGGGCGCGTGAGCATTCGAGGCTGGATAGTTCGGAAGCTTGATTCGTACAGCATTGATCTGCATCAAGACCACGGCATCGTCGTTCGTCGAGATGGATCGCCGGATGCTTTCGCGTATTGTATTGAGCCGAGTCCTACGTCGGTGTTTGACGAGGCTGATTTTGCAAGTGCGCTCGATGAGATGCCAGAGTTGCAGTTCCTCATTCTCGTGCGGCGAGACGCGACCGATCGTGCATACGAACTTGCGGCCGAGACGGGTGTTTGCCTAGACGGTTTCGGAGAGTTTCAGACGGCGCTGCGACTTCTGGACGACGTTTCTGAACATCGAAGTCGCGAGATTGAATATTTGCTCAATCGCTTGGAGGGGAATCGTGCAACCGTCCGAGTTGTGCGACGAGGAAAAGCGATCTTTGAGATCCACCGAAGCGCTCCGGCTCGTCCTGTCATAATAGTTGCGATCGATCATTACGAGGTCACTTCCGACGGCGTTTATGCGCTCATCAATTCGCGAGACGGTCTCAAGATTGACGCGATTGTATCGACTAATCCGTATGCCCGCGGATTTGCCCCCGAGGCGGTTCGTGCGGCGAGCAATGCAGGGGTTGACATTCTCCCTTTGAACGAGTTTTTGAGTCTGCTGGGCTCCAGGTGGAATTGATCAACAAGTGGCCAGTCCTCGTGGATTTGTGCAATGCCGCCCGCGACGCGGGAAGGGTCGATGTTTGGATTTTCGGCTCTTCCCTCTACTCAGAGTTTCCTCGCGACCTGGATTTACTGCTCGTCTATGAAAGTCGCGACGCGCTCTGCTTCATCCGGAGTGCCAGAGCATGGCATCTTGAGGAGCCGCCTGTGGAGATCATCGCGATGACTCGGGGTGAGGTTCGACACTATGATTTTCTCGCTCGTACTGGGGCGGTGTGTCTTCTTGATTGCGGTGTTGCGCAATGATGGTTTGGTTTGACGGGAACGAACGCGGTAGGACGTTCGTTGGTGTTTCACGACAGCCCTTTGAGCGCGGGCCGGCGAACGACGCCGGTGCGCTGGGACGAACGAGGGTGCGCTCGGCGCACAGCAAGGACGACACGATGCCGACGCGGCTGACGGAGACCACCTGCCCCTGGGTGTTCGACACGAAAACCGGCGTCGTCTACGGCCTCACGACTGCCGCGTGGTACACGGTCCCGGACATCGTCCGCCGGAGGGGCACGAGGGCGCTGCTCAAGACCGCGTGCGGTGTCGCCGGACTGGCTGTGCTGCTACGGACCGACGAGGGGCGCCAGGCGATCGAGGCTGTACGCTCGCTGCGCGACGCGGTGCGGGACGCCACGTCAGAGATCGACGGCGCCGACCGTTCGCCCGTCTGGGACGACCCAGTTCGTGATGCCACCCAAGGTCTCGACATCGACGAGGTCCCCGACGACACCGTGCACAGCCTGACGTCCATCGAAATCTCTCCTGCGGGCAAGGCGGTGATCGTGAGCGGCGCGGCCGTCGTCCTCGGGGTCACGACCATGTTTGCCGTCTTCGGGGAAAAGGCCGCCTACCGGTGGGGCGAGCGCATGCGCGCCCGCGGGGTGCGCGCGCCCCACCTGCGCGTGGGGCTGACCATCGGTGCCGCGACGGTGCTTCTGGGCGGTTTGGACCTTTGGACAGACGACGAGGCGGACGCCCCGGCGCACTGAGCACCGCGGCCGACGGGCCGCCCGCTGGCCTGGTCTACGGAGTCCTGCGAGCCCGCGACCGCAGACCGGAGAGGTCCGCGGTCAGCCGAAGAGCGCCGCGAGCCGGGGGAGCCGACGGCGGTTCTCGTCCTCGTCGTCGAAGTCCCAGCTCTCGCCCGCCGGGTCGGTCGAGGCCCCGACCGACGTCTCGCCGTCGCCGGCGTCCGGGACCGCCCGTGCCGAGGCGGCGGTGTCTCGCGCCTCGTAGTACTCCTCGTCGCCGTGCCCGGTGGCCCGCGTCCAGGCGTCGCCCACGAGCGAGCTGAGCGACTCGTACCCGAACCAGCCCTTGTCGCTCGCCATGGCTGCGACGACGGGGTGCTCCGCGAGCGAGTCCGGGTCCGCGACCGTCCGGGTGAACACGTCACGCCCGGCGAGGACGAGCCCGTCGCGGAAGTCCATGAACCCGTCGTCGCTGCAGCCGCCCTCGATCAGGTACGCCGCGCCCCACACGGGCCAGGCGTAGGCCGTCGCGCTCACCTCGTCGGACACGGCGGCGAACGCGAGGATCTCGTCGGGGGACAGCCGCTCGACGAGCACGGCGGTCAGGGCGGCCGGGAGGGGGTCGTCCTCGGCGCCGCGGTCGTCGGCCCCTCGGCCTGCCCGGGTGCGTGCGTCGTCGAGGATCTGCCAGAAGGTGTCGTGGTCCATGCCGGGAAACCTAGGGACACCCACTGACACCCACTGACACCCACTGACACCTGCGCACCCGGGGCGCGGCCCGTCGAGGTCAGAGCGCTCCGCTCGCGGCGGTCTCGACCACGCCACCCACGCCGTCGAACGTCAGCAGACGGTCGGCGATCTTGTCGATGAAGTAGCGGTCGTGGCTCACGACGACCACGGCGCCGGGGAAGTGCGCGAGCGCGCGCTCCATGACCTGTGCGCTCGTGAGGTCGAGGTGGTTGGTCGGCTCGTCGAGCACGATGACCGAGGCGCCCGACAGCAGGCACTGCGCGATCGCGACGCGGGCGCGCTGACCGCCCGAGAGCGTGCCGATCTTCTGCTTGAGCTCCATCTCGGAGAACTGCAGCATCGTCAGGAATCGGTTGACGTTCTTCTTGGTCGCCGAGTAGGCGAGGGTCCCGGGGGCTGCGCTGACGGCGTGCGCGACCGTGTCGTCCAGGTCGAGGTCGGCCACGACCTGGTTGTAGGAGACGAACGTCGAGTTCTTCTTCCACGTGATCTGCCCGGCGTCGGGCGGCGTGATCTCGGTGAGCACGTCGAGGAGCGTCGACTTGCCGGACCCGTTCGCGCCGACGACGGCGACGCGGTCACCGCGGTGCAGCGCGAACGTCAGGTCGCTGAACAGCGGGTCGCCCCCGAACCCCTTGGTGAGCCCCTCGACCTCGACGAGGCGCTCGCTCACGTGCAGGTCCGCGTAGATGGTCGTGATGATCTGGTCGACGGGGCGCGGAGCCTGCCGCTTCTTGATGTCGGCGAGCTTGCGCTTGAGGCCACGGCTCTTGTCCTTCGCGGCCTGCTTGCGGGCGTCGCTGGCCTCGACCTCGTACGCGAGCAGCTCCTCCTCGTGCGCGAACTGACGCTCGATGGTCTTGATCCGCGACTGCTTGGCGTGCACGTAGTCGGAGTAGCCGCCCTCGTACTCGTGCAGGCGTCGGTTCTCGATCTCGACGATCCGGGTGACCGCGCCGTCGAGGAACTGACGGTCGTGCGAGACCACGAGCACCGCGCCCGGGTACGTCTGGAGCCAGTTCTCGATCCAGCGCACGCCGTCGAGGTCGAGGAAGTTCGTGGGCTCGTCGAGCAGCAGCACGTCGGGGCGCTGCACGAGGATCCGCGCGAGCGCCGCACGGTTGCGCCAACCGCCCGAGAGCTGGTCGACCGGGAGGTCGCGGCGTGCGGCGTCGAACCCGAGGCGCGTGAGGACCGTGTCGATCGTGTTCTCGTACGACCACCCGTCGAGCGCGTCCATGCGCTCGAAGAGGTCGGCCTGCTCGGTGAGAAGCCTGGTCATCTCGTCGCCCCCGTCGTCCATCAGGTCCGGCTCGGCGAGGCGCTCGCCGATCGCGTCGAGACGCGCCTGCGTCGAGTGGACGTCGGCGAACAGCTCGCTGAGCTCCTCGGCCGCGCTACGGTGCCCCGCGAGCTCGGAGAACTGCGAGAAGTACCCGATGCTCACGCCGAGGTTGACGTCGACCGTCCCCGACGTGGGTTCCTTGCGGCCCAGGATGAGCTCGAGGAACGTCGTCTTGCCCGTGCCGTTACGGCCCACGAGCCCGACGCGCTCGCCCTCGCGGAGCTTGAGGAAGGCGTCGCGCAGCACGACCTTGTCGTCGAACTGCATGCTCACGGCGTTCAGGCGGATCAGGCTCACAGGGGTCCTCTCGGGCACCGTGCCGGAGGTCGGCACGACGGGAGAACACTACGCGGAGCGCCCGTCCGGACGGTCGTCGGTCACCGTTCGACGACCGTTCGTCGCACGGCACCTACCGCTCGTCGCACACCTCGACCGTCCGTCGACGTGACCTGGATCACGGCACGTCGACGTCCCTAGCCTTTCCCGGTCGGACGCAACGACGCGACCTTGGGAGAGAGAACAGATGACGACAGACATCCGATCGACGGCGGACACCGCCCCGGACGACGGGCTCTCGCCCGACCCGACGCTCCCGCCGACCGCGGTCCCGGAGGCTGCCCTGAAGCCCCGCTGGACCTGGCAGAAGGTCGCGCTCTGGACCGGCATCGCGCTGCTCGGCGGCGTGGCCTGGGTCATGCTCGCGCTCGTGCGCGGCGAGACCGTCAACGCGATCTGGTTCGTGTTCGCCGCGGTCTGCAGCTACCTCATCGGGTACCGCTTCTACTCCAAGGTCATCGAGCGGTACATCACGCGCCCCGACGACCGCCGCGCGACCCCCGCCGAGGTGCGCTCGGACGGCAAGGACTACGTCCCGACCGACCGCCGCGTGCTGTTCGGGCACCACTTCGCCGCGATCGCGGGCGCCGGCCCGCTCGTCGGACCGGTCCTGGCCGCCCAGATGGGCTACCTGCCCGGCACGGTCTGGATCATCGTCGGCGTCATCTTCGCGGGCGCCGTGCAGGACTACGTCGTCCTGTTCTTCTCGATGCGCCGCGGCGGCCGCACGATCGGCCAGATGGCCCGCCAGGAGCTCGGCCGCATCGGCGGCACGGCCGCGATCGTCGCGTCCCTGCTCATCATGCTGATCATCGTCGCGATCCTCGCGCTCGTCGTCGTGAACTCCCTGGGCGAGAGCCCCTGGGGAGTCTTCAGCGTCGCGATGACCATCCCCATCGCACTCTTCATGGGCGTCTACCTGCGCTACCTGCGCCCCGGGCGCATCACCGAGGTCTCGATCATCGGCTTCGTGCTGCTCATGGCCGCGATCGTCGGTGGCGGCTGGGTCGCGAACACCTCGTGGGGTGCCGACCTGTTCCACCTCGACCGCACGACCATCGCGATCGGCATCATCGTCTACGGCTTCGTCGCGGCCGTCCTGCCCGTGTGGCTGCTCCTGGCCCCGCGCGACTACCTGTCGACCTTCATGAAGGTCGGCGTGATCGTGATGCTCGCGGGGGCCATCGTGATCGTGCGCCCCGAGATCTCTGTCCCCGCGGTCAGCGAGTTCGCGAGCGGCGAGACCGGACCGGTGTTCTCCGGGTCGCTCTTCCCGTTCCTCTTCGTGACGATCGCGTGCGGCGCCCTGTCCGGCTTCCACGCCCTCATCGCCTCGGGCACGACGCCCAAGCTGCTCGAGAAGGAGCGCCAGACGCGCTTCATCGGGTACGGCGGCATGCTCATGGAGTCCTTCGTCGCGATCATGGCGCTCGTCGCCGCGATCTCGCTCGACCGCGGCATCTACTTCGCCATGAACGCCTCCGCGGCCGCGACCGGCGGGACCATCGAGGGTGCGGTCGCGTTCGTCAACTCGCTCGGCCTGGCCGGCGTGAACCTCACGCCCGACATGCTGTCCTCGACCGCGGCGG
Source organism: Oerskovia jenensis (assembly GCF_016907235.1). Classification (NCBI taxonomy): domain Bacteria; kingdom Bacillati; phylum Actinomycetota; class Actinomycetes; order Micrococcales; family Cellulomonadaceae; genus Oerskovia; species Oerskovia jenensis. Next base: position 554,420 of record NZ_JAFBBO010000001.1, on the reverse strand, counting down.
CTGTCGGCGAGGAGTCGATCGTCTCGCGCACGGGTGGTGCCCCCACCCTGGCGCTGGGCCTGGCGCACATCATGCAGCAGCTCTTCGGCGGCGCCGCGATGATGGGCTTCTGGTACCACTTCGCGATCATGTTCGAGGCGCTGTTCATCCTCACGGCCGTCGACGCCGGGACGCGCGTCGCGCGCTTCATGCTCCAGGACTCGCTCGGCAACGTCGCCCCGAAGTTCCGGGACGTGACCTGGCGACCCGGGGTGTGGTTCTGCACCCTGGTCATGGTCGCCGGGTGGGGCAGCATCCTCTACCTCGGCGTGACCGACCCCCTCGGCGGGATCAACACGTTCTTCCCCCTGTTCGGCATCGCCAACCAGCTCCTGGCGGCCATCGCGCTCGCGGTCGTCCTGGCGATCGTGGCCAAGCGCGGTCGCTCGTACTTCCGCTGGCTGTGGATCGTGGCCGTGCCGCTGGCCTTCACCGCGGTCGTGACGATCACGGCGTCGTTCGAGAAGATCTTCTCGCCCGTCCCCGCCGTCGGGTACTGGGCCAACCACAACGCGTTCAAGGCCGCCCTGGCCGCCGGGGAGACCTCGTTCGGCACCGCGACGTCGGTCGAGGCCATGGAGGCGGTCGTGCGCAACACGTTCGTCCAGGGCACGCTGTCGATCATCTTCGTGGTCCTCGCGATCGTCGTGATGGTCGCGGCCCTCGTGACGACCGTGAAGGCGCTGCGTGCGGGGGGAGGCGAGAACCACGAGGACGAGCCCGTGGCCTCGCGCCGGTTCGCTCCCGCCGGGCTCCTGACGACCGCGACCGAGAAGGAGATCGAGGCCGAGTGGGCCCAGCTCCCGCCCGAGAAGCGGCCCGTGTCCTCGGGCGCGGGGCACTGACGTGGGGCCCGTGCGCGACGCGCTCGCCCGCGCGGCGAGGGGTACGGCCTGGTACGTCCGCCAGCTCATGGGCGACGACGCGTACCGGGTGTACGTGGAGCACCGCCGCGCCGCGCACGGGCCCGACGTCCCCGTCCTGACCGAGCGCCAGTTCTGGCGCCAGCGCATGGACGACCAGGACCGCAACCCGGGCGCCCGCTGCTGCTGAGCGCGGGGTGCCGCGGGGGACGCGCCGGGCGCGCGGCCCCCGCCGTCCGACGGCGTCAGCATCGGGTCGCTCGCGGCGCCAGTCCGTCACCCTCGGCGAATAGGATCGCGACATGTCCGGACCCGTGTTCACCGGGGCCGTCGTCGGCCTGGTCGTCGGCGTCCTGCTCACCGCCGCGCTGGTCCTCGCGTGGCGGCTGGCACGCGGCACGCGCGAGCTCGGCAGCGACTCCGAGCGTGCGACGTTCAGCACGCTGCACCTCGCGTCGCGCGCGGCTAAGCACCTGCGGGACGGCCTCGAGGGCGACGACGTCGGACGCGCCGCCCGTCACCTGCGCACCCTGCTCGGCTGCGAGGGGCTCGCGGTCGTGACGGCCGACGGCGTCGTGGCCCTCGACGGCCCGGCCGCCCTCCGGGCCGAGGCGCAGCGCGTGGGCGCCCGGACGATCGAGACCGGGAGGCGACAGGTCTACGCGGGCGGCGAGCCGTCGTCGGGCACGGTGGAAGCCGTGGGGGCGCCCGTGCTCGCGGGCGGTGCCGTGGCCGGGGCCGTCGTCGCGTTCGCGACGCGCGTACGCCCGCCGCTCGTGCGGGCCACGGGCGAGGTCGCGCAGTGGTGCTCGGCCCAGCTCGAGCTGGGCGAGCTCGAGACCTCGCGCACCGCGCTCGCCCAGGCCGAGCTGCGCGCCCTGCGCGCCCAGATCAGCCCGCACTTCATCTACAACTCGCTGGGCGCTATCGCGTCCTTCATCAGCACCGACCCCGAGCGGGCGCGCGACCTCGTGCTCGACTTCGCGGACTTCACGCGCTACTCGTTCCGGGGCCGTGGCGACTTCACGACGCTCGCCGACGAGCTGGGCAGCATCCACTCGTACGTCGAGCTCGAACGTGCGCGGTTCGGGGACCGCCTGACCGTGACGCTCCAGATCGCGCCCGAGTCCCTGTCGACCGTCATCCCGTTCCTGTCGGTCCAGCCGCTCGTCGAGAACGCGGTCCGGCACGGCCTCGAACCGCGCGAGCGGGGTGGGCGGATCGTCATCAGCGCGCGCGACGAGGGCACCCAGACCGAGATCACGGTCGAGGACGACGGCGTCGGCATGTCTCCCGAGACGCTGCGGACCCTGCTCGCGACGGGCTCTCGCGCGACGAACGTCGGGCTGCGCAACGTCGACACGCGCGTGCGCCAGCTCTACGGCGACCAGCACGCGCTCGAGATCGAGACGAACGAGGGCGCGGGTACCCTCGTGCGGATGCGCGTCCCGAAGTCCCAGCCCCAGCACGAGACCGAGGTGAGCAGGCCGTGAGCGACGACCCGCCCCGCCTCGCCCCGGCCGCCCCGCCCGTCGACAGCCCGGCGCAGGGCGCCACGCCCCGGCCCGACGGCGTCGACGTCCTCGTGGCCGACGACGAGCGCCCGGCCCTCGACGAGCTGACCGCGCTGCTGCGCCGCGACCCGCACGTGCGCTCGGTGCACGGTGTCGCGTCGGGCGCCGAGGCCCTGCGCTGGCTGTCCGAGCATCCCGTGCACGTCGCGTTCCTCGACATCCACATGCCGGGCCTGACGGGGCTCGACCTCGCCCGGGCGCTGTCGCGGTTCTCGGTCCGGCCCGCGGTGGTGTTCGTGACGGCCGACGAGGCCCGGGCCACCGAGGCGTTCGACGTCGAGGCCGTCGACTACGTGCTCAAGCCCGTGCGGCGTGAGCGGCTCGCCCGCGCGGTCGAGCGGGCCGTCGCGGTCCAGGCGGCCGCGTCCCGTGCCGTCGAGGGCGCGCCGCCCCGAGGCACGAGCGGCACGGGCGGCACCGGTGGCACGGTCGCCCGCGACGGCGAGCGGTCCGGCCCGACGACGCAGGTCCCCCCGGCCGACGAGACCATCGCCGTCACGGTCGGCACGACGACGCGCGTCGTGCTGCGCTCGGCCGTGCGCTGGGTCCAGGCCCAGGGCGACTACTCGCGCCTGGTCACGGACTCCGACAGCTATCTGGTGCGCGAGCCCCTCTCCGACCTCGAGGAGCGCTGGACCCCGGCGGGCTTCCTGCGCGTGCACCGCTCGTACCTCGTCGACCGTGCCGCCGTGACCGCGGTCCGCCTCGGTGGCGCGCACCCGGTCGTGGTCGTCGCCGGGCAGGAGGTTCCCGTGAGCCGGCGCATGGCGCCGTCCGTGCGCGACGCGCTCCTGCGCCGCCCAGGGGGTCGTCCGTGAGCTCGCAGGAGCCGCTGCCGCGGGTCGTCGTCCGCTCGACCGACCCCCTGCCGCCCAGCCCGCCGGACGCCCCACCGGCCGCGCCGGGCGCGGGGGAGGAGGCGCCGTCGGGCGGGGTGCCCGGGGGCCCTGGTGACACGCCCGGGCCCGACGGCGGGAGCGAACCCGCGGCCGTCTACGCCCGCAGCCTCGCGCGCACCCAGCTCCGGCTCGCGCTCGCGTGCGTCGTGTCGTTCCTGGTCGTGGTCGCGCTGCTCACGGTCGCGATGAGCGCGGTGCCGACGCTGGGCGACGTGCACGTGCTCGGCGTGCCCCTGCCGTGGCTGCTGCACGCGTACGGCTTCTACCCGGTCATCGGGGCGTTCGCGCTCGTGTTCGCGCTGGCCGCCGCCCGCAACGAGCGGCGCTTCCGCGCGCTGGTGGACGACGAGTGAGCTCGGCCCTGCCGCTCGTCGCGGTCGGTCTGCTGCTGCTCGCGACCGGGCTCATCGGCTTCTACGGGCTGCGGATCTCGCGGACCACGAGCGACTTCTTCGTCGCGTCCCGGACGGTGCAGCCCGTGTGGAACGCGTCGGCCATCAGCGGCGAGTACCTGTCGGCCGGGACGTTCCTGGGACTGTCGGGGCTCGTCCTGCTCTCGGGGGCAGAGGCATTCTGGTTCCCCGTCGGGTACGCCGCGGGCTACCTGCTCGTGCTGCTGTTCGTGGCCGGGCCCCTGCGGCGCAGCGGGGCCTACACGATCCCCGACTTCGTCCAGGCGCGGCTCGACTCGCTCGCGGCCCGGCGCGTCACGAGCGTCCTGGTGCTCGTCATCGGGTGGTTGTACGTCGTGCCGCAGCTCCACGGCGCGGCGCTCGTCATCACGACCGTGGCCCCCGTGCCGCCATGGGTCGGGTCGGTCGGGGTGGCCGCGGTCGTGAGCGCCGTGGTCGCCGCGGGCGGCATGCGCTCGGTCACGTTCGTCCAGGCGTTCCAGTTCTGGGTCAAGCTCACGGCGCTCGCGGTCCCCGTGGTCTTCCTGCTCGTCGTGCTCGGCGGGCAGGACCTGACGCTCGACCCGGCGCAGGTCTTCCCGCCCGAGGCCGGGCCGCGCGCGTACGACACCTACACGACGGCCTCGCTGCTGCTCGCACTGCTGCTCGGCACGATCGGCCTGCCGCACGTCCTCGTGCGCTTCTACACGAGCCCCGACGGCGTCTCGGCCCGGTGGACCACGGTCGTGGTGATCGGCATGATCAGCGTCTTCTACATGGTCTCGAGCACCATGGGACTGATCGCCCGCGTCGTCGCCCCCGACCTCGCCGAGCCCGGCGTCGCGGACACCGTGGCGCTCGTGCTGCCGTCGCGGCTCGTGCCGGGCCTGGGCGGCGAGCTGCTCTCGGCGCTCGTGATCGCCGGGGCGTTCGCGGCGTTCCTCGGGACGTCCTCAGGGCTCGTGGTCTCGCTCGCGGGCGTCGTGAGTCAGGACCTGTTCGGCGGCACGGTCCGCTCGTTCCGCTGGTCCGCGGTCGCGTGCACGATCGTGCCCCTCGCGTTCGCGCTCGTGACCATCCCGCAGGGGCTCGTGACGAGCGTCGGGACCGTGTTCGTGTTCGCGGCTTCCGCGCTGTCCCCGACGATCCTGCTGGGCGTGTGGTGGCGGCGCCTGACCGCGCGCGGGGCGATCGCGGGCATGGTCGTCGGCAGCGCGCTGTGCGCCGCGGCGCTCCTCGTCACCTCGGCGCTCGGGCCCGGCGACGGGCTCGCACGCAGCCTCCTGGCCCAGCCCGCGGCCTGGACGATCCCGCTCGCGACCGCCACGACCGTCGTCGTGTCCCTGCGCGACCGGCGCGGGCCGCAGCCCCGCACGGACCGTTTCCTGCGGCGGCTGCACGTGCCCGAGCGCGCTCCCGAGCGCTGAGTGCATGGTTCGGCGGCGACACGCCCGGCGAGTCGCCGCCGAACCACGCACTCAGCGCTCGGCTCCGGAAATCCCCGCGACGCCTTCGCCGTCCGTGGGTATCGTCGGAACCGGTGGACGTGAGGCGTGACGACCCTCGGCCCGGACCTCGTGGCCCGGGCACGCGACCCCCGCGCGTCCGGCGGACCGACGAGAGGCCGGGACCTCCCGGCGAAGGAGTGGTGGCACCGCGACCTAGCCCCCGCCCGCTCCTCCAGGGCCTTCGCCTGCTGGAGGAACCATGAGACCACCGACCCCGCCCGTCCCTCCGACGCCGACCCCGGCAGCCCCGTCCGCGGCGCACCGGACCCTCGCCGCCGACCTGCCCGCCCTCCCACCCGGCACGCCCGTCACGCTCCGTGGCTGGGTGCACCGGCGTCGCGCCCTCGCGACCGTCACCTTCCTCGTGCTGCGCGACCGGTCGGGGTCGGCCCAGGTCGTCGTGCGCGCGGGCGACGGGCAGGTCGTGCCGCCCGAGGAGACCGTGGTCGAGGTCACGGGCCTGACGACGGCGAACGTGCAGGCTCCGGGCGGGGTCGAGGTGACCTCGCCGGCCGTCGTGCTCCTCACCGACCCTGCCGTGACCCCGCCCGTCGAGCTGTGGCGTCCCTCGCTCGACGTGGGGCTCTCCACGATGCTCGACCATGCCGCGGTCGCCTGGCGGCACCCCGCGCAGCGCGCACGCTGGGAGGTAGCGGCCGCGTCCTTGCGCGGGTTCCGCGAGGCCCTCGACGCCCGGGGGTTCACCGAGGTGCAGTCGCCCAAGATCGTCGGGTCGGCGACCGAGTCGGGGGCCGAGGTGTTCGCGCTCGACTACTTCGGACGCCCGGCCTTCCTGGCGCAGAGCCCGCAGTTCTTCAAGCAGCAGCTCGTCGGGGTCTTCGAGCGCGTGTACGAGGTGGGGCCGGTCTTCCGGGCCGAGCCGCACGACACCGTGCGGCACCTCGCCGAGTACGTCTCGCTCGACGTCGAGCTCGGTTTCGTCCGCGACCACCGCGACGTGCTCGGAGTCCTGCGCGACGTCCTGGCCGGCATGGCAGCCGCGGTCCACGAGCACGCCGGGGCCGCCGTCGCGACGCAGGGCTTCGCCGTGCCGGTCGTCCCCGACGAGATCCCCGTGATCCACTTCGCCGAGGCGCTGGCCCTCGTCGGGGCCTCCGCCGACGAGCCCGACCTGGCGCCCGAGCACGAGCGCGCGCTGGGACGGTGGGCGCTCGCGGAGCACGGCAGCGACCTCCTCGCGGTCGAGGGCTACCCGATGGCCAAGCGCCCGTTCTACACGCACCCGCAGCCGGGCGACGCGCGGTGGAGCAACAGCTTCGACCTGCTCTTCCGAGGCGTCGAGCTCGTCACGGGTGGTCAACGCCTGCACCGGTACGCGGACTACGTCGCGGCGATCACGGCCCGTGGCGAGGACCCGGCCGCGTACGCGACGTACCTCGAGGCGTTCGAGCACGGGATGCCGCCCCACGGGGGATTCGCGATCGGGCTCGAACGGTGGACCGCGCGCCTGACGGGCGCGGCGAACGTCCGCGAGGTCACGCTGTTCCCGCGCGACCTGCACCGGCTCGCGCCCTAGCGGGCGGGAGCGGGGGCGGGAGCCGTGGCGACCGGTGCCCGCAACCCGGCACGGGGGACAACCCCACCCCGTTCGGGGGACTGGCCGGATGGTCCGGTTCGTCCCCCGCTCGTTACGTTCGAGGCTCGCACCACGACGGGGGTTTCGAGTTGAGGACGACGACGACCAGGCGGACCGCCGGGGCATCCACCGAGGATGCCCTGGCGGTCTCGCCGTTCGCCCTGCAGGTCGCAGGGATCACCAGGACGTACACGGTGGGCAAGCGGTCGGTGCACGCGCTGCGAGGGGTGTCCCTGGCTCTGCCCAGGGGCAGCTTCACGGCCGTGATGGGGCCGTCGGGCTCGGGCAAGAGCACGTTGCTGCACTGTGCCGCGGGCCTCGACCGACCGACGGGCGGCTCGGTCCACCTGGGCGGCGTGGACCTGTCCACGCTGACCGAGGACGAGCTCACGGCTCTGCGCCGGGGGCGCATCGGGTTCGTCTTCCAGGCCTACAACCTCCTGGGGTCGTTGACGGTCGCGGAGAACGTCGGGCTGCCGCTGCGGCTCGCGGGCGAACGGGCGGACCCGGCGTGGCTGCGTGAGATCGCGGCCCGGGTGGGGATCGAGGACCGCCTCGACCACCGTCCGAGCGAGCTCTCGGGCGGGCAGCAGCAGCGCGTGGCGATCGCGCGGGCGCTCGTGACGCGCCCCGACGTCGTGGTCGCGGACGAGCCGACCGGGGCGCTCGACACGCGGACGAGCAAGCAGGTCCTCGAGCTGCTGCGGTTCCTGGTCGACACGCTCGGCCAGAGCGTCTTCATGGTCACGCACGACCCGGTCGCGGCATCGTTCGCGGACCGCGTCGTGTTCCTGGCCGACGGGCAGGTCGCGGGCGAGCTCGAACGGCCCACCCCGGAGCAGGTCGCGGACCGCATGACGCACCTCGGGGAGTGGTGAGCGTGCTGGGTCTCGCGCTGAGCACGCTGCGCGCGCGCCGCAGGAGCTTCGTCGGCCCGTTCGTCGCGCTGTTCCTGAGCGCGATGCTCGTCGCGGCGTGCGGGCTGCTCATGGAGTCGGGCATCCGGCAGGGCATCGGCCCCGAGCGCTACGCGGGCGCGGACCTGGTCGTGACCGCGAAGCAGTCGCTCGCGGTCGACGTGGACTACGACGAGCCCTTCGGCGGGCGGGTCCCCCTGCCCGCGTCCGCGGTCGACGAGCTCGCCGCGATCCCAGGGGTCGAGCGCGCGGTGGGCGACGTCGGGGTCGCGCTGAGCGCCGTCGGGCCGTCGGGGGACCCGGCCGGGACGATCGACGGGCGCCCGCCCGTGGGTCACGCGTGGTCCACCGCGGACCTGGGGCCGTTCGTCCTCGCGCGAGGCGAGCGCCCGACGGCGCCGGGCCAGGTCGTGCTCGACGACGCGCTCGCCGGGCGGCTCGCCGTGGACGTGGGCGACGACGTCACCCTGGCCGTGGGCTCGACGCCGGGGGAGTACCGGGTGACCGGGATCGTCTCCCCGCCCGCGGGGGCCGGAGCCCTGCGCCAGGGCGTGGCGTTCCTCACCGACGAGCAGGTCGCGGACCTGGCCGCCGCGCGCTCGGCCCCCGGTGAGGCAGGCGCACGCGACGAGGTCGACGCCGTGGGGATCGTGGCCGCGGAGGGGACGGACGTGCGGGCGCTCGCCGCGGACGTCCGGGAGCGGACCGGGCTGACCGTGCGCACGGGCGCCGCCCGCGGCTCGGTCGAGTTCGCCGACGCCTCCGGGTCGGCGACCACGCTGATCGCGATCGCCGGGAGCTTCGGCGGGATCATGCTCCTGGTCGTCGTGTTCGTCGTCGCGAGCGCCCTGGGCCTCGTGGTGCAGCAGCGGCGGCGCGAGCTCGCGCTGCTGCGCGCGGTCGGCGCGACCCCGCGGCAGGTCCGTCGGATGATCTCGGCCGAGATGCTCGTCCTGTCGACGACGGCGGCCGTCCCGGGGGCGCTCCTGGGCATCGTCGCGGTCCGGGGCCTGCATGCCCTGTTCGTCCGCGCGGGGGTCGTCTCGGTGGACTACCCGGTCGCGGTGGGCCCGCTGCCGGTCGTGATCGCCGTGGTGCTCACGGTGGGCGTGGCCTGGGTCGCGGGGCGGATGTCCGCGCGTCGCGCGATCAGGGTCAAGCCGGTCGAGGCGCTGGGCGAGGCCGCCGTGGAGACCCCGCGGTTGGGCGTCACGCGTACCGTGATCGGCGTGGTCCTGCTCGCCGGCGGGGTGTTCCTGTCGATGCTGCCCGCGTTCGTCGCGGGCGAGGACACGCTCGCGGGAGCCGCGGTGTCGGGCATGGTGCTCGTGATCGCGGTCGCGCTCCTGGGCCCGCGGATCGTGCACGCCCTCGTGCTGCTCGTCGAGCCGTTCCTGCGGCGCAGCCCGCACGCGAGCACCTATCTCGCGGGCCGCAACACCCGCGCGAGCTCGCGGCGGCTCGCGGGGGCCGTCGTACCGCTCGTGCTCGCGATCACCATCACGGTCGTGCAGGTCTCGCTCGGGGCCGCGCAGGTGGCCGAGACCGAGCGTCAGGTGGCCGACGGGCTGCGCGCCGACCTCGTGCTCGCGAGCAGCGGCACGGGACTCTCTCCCGACCTCGCGGGCCAGGTCGCGGACGTCCCGGGCGTCGCCTCGGTGACCCCGACCGTGCGGAGCCAGGCCCTCGTGCGCTTCCCCGAGTCGGACGGGACGCTCACGGCCGAGGCCTTGAGCACGCAGGGGGTCGATCCGTCGGACCTGGCCGCCGCGATCGACCTGGACGTGCGCGAGGGGTCGACCGACGCCCTGCGCGGGCAGTCGGTCGCGCTCAGCGTCACGGGGGCGAGCAAGGCGCGGGCCGGGCTCGGGGACACGATCGAGCTCTACCTCGCGGACGGCACCCGGACCGAGCCCGTCGTCGTCGCGATCTACGGCCGGGGCCTGGGGTTCGGTGACGCCCTGCTCCCGCACGACCTGGTGCTGGGCAGCACGGGCGACGGGCTCGACGGCTCGCTGTTCGTGGTGGCCGAGGAGGGGGTCGACGTCGCCGGGCTCGCGGCCTCGCTCGACGACGTGGTGGACGCGCACGCGGGCGTCGTGCTCGCCGACCGGGCCTCGCTGGTCGCCGCCGAGAAGGCGGCGCTCGAGGCCAGCACGTGGACCTCGATGATCCTGCTCGTCGTGCTTTTCGGGTACGTCGCGCTCAACGTGGCGAACTCGCTCGTCATGTCGACGGCCGACCGGCGGCGCGAGCTCGCGCTGCTGCGCCTGGTCGGGACGCGGGACCGGCAGGTCCTGCGGATGATGCGGGTCGAGGCCGGCGTGGTGGTCGGCATCGCGGTGCTCGTCGCGACCGTGATCCTCCTGCCGCCGCTCACGGGCATCAGCCTCGGGCTGAGCGAGGGGCAGCGTGCGGTACCGGCGTTGTCACCCGTGGCGTACCTCGCGACGGTCGCGGGGGCGGCGCTCGTCGGCTACCTCTCGATGATCCTGCCGACCCGCGCCGCTCTGCGGGGCAGCCCGGTCGAGAGCATCGGGCTGCGGGAGTGACGTGAGGGCCTGGTCCGGCCGTGACGCGCGGGATCCCGGCCGCACCACGCGCCTGCGGCCGGGACCCCGCCCTCGCGCCGGACCGCCGACGGGGTGACGATGGACACATGTCCACCGTCGGACCGGTCGTTGTCGGGTATGACGGGTCGCCCTCGGCGACCTCCGCAGTGCGCTGGGCCGTGCGCGAGGCCCGACGCCGAGGTGCCCGCCTGGAGGTCGTCTACGCACGCGACGCGCACGACACTCACCTCGAGCCCTCGTTGCCCGGTGGCGGGGAGAACGCGCAGGCAGGCGCGCGGGCGCTCGCCGAGCGCGGCCGGGTCCAGGCGCTCGAGGTCGAGCCCGACGTCGAGGTCGAGGCGACCGTGGAGTACACGACCGCCGCGGCCACGCTCGTCGGCACCTCGCTCGACGCCTCGATGGTGGTCGTCGGGTCGGGGGACCACGGGCGGGTCCGCGGCGAGCTCGGCGGCTCGGTGGCGCTCGCGGTCGCCGCGCACGCGCACTGCCCGGTCGTCGTGGTCCACGGGGACGTCGAGGCTCTGCGAGACGTGAACCTGCCCGTGGTCGTGGGGGTCGACGGCTCGACGCACGCGACCGGCGCGCTCAGCCACGCGGCCGAGGTCGCGGTCTCGCGCGGTGCGTCCCTGCGGGTCGTGGTCGCGTGGTGGACGCGCGCCTCGGCGCACCTCGAGAGCTACATGGCCGCGGAGTTCCCGCGCGAGCGCGCCGAGAACGGGGCCGAGCGACTGCTCGCAGCGGCGCTCGCGCAGGTGCACGAGGAGTACCCGGACCTGGAGGTCGAGGGGTCGACCGTGGAGGCGCAGCCGGCTCCCGCGCTGGTCAGGGCCTCGGAGGGGGCCGAGCGGCTCGTGGTCGGCTCGCGCGGGCGGGGAGGGTTCGCGGCGCTCGTCCTGGGGTCGGTGAGCCACTCGCTCGTGCGTGACGCGCACTGTCCCGTGACGATCGTGCGCTGAGCGGCGTTCCCGGCGGTCGGCGTGATCCCGACCACATCTTCGGTTCTGAGGGTTTCACCCGGTCGGGATGTTTGGTTAGGCTCACCTGTGTGAGCCACACCTTATCGGGAGCCGACGACGCCACGGCCACCCAGGACGACGCCCGACCGGCCATTGCCGGGACCGGCCTGAGCCTCGGGTACGACGGGACCGCCGTCGTGCACGACGCCTCCCTGCGCCTGCTCCCCGGCCAGGTCACCGCGCTCATCGGGCCCAACGGGAGCGGCAAGTCGACGCTCCTGCGCTCGCTCGCCCGGCTCCACAAGCCCGTCCAGGGGACCGTGAGCCTGCCCGACGTCCCGGACGCCCTCGCGCTGCACCCCAAGGACTTCGCGCGCCGCGTGACCCTGCTCTCGCAGAGCCGGCCCACGCCCAACGGCGTGAGCGTGCGCGACGTCGTCGGGTACGGGCGCCACCCGCACCGGGCGCGCTTCCGCTCCACGGACCCCGACGGCGCCCGCGCGATCGCCTGGGCCATGGACGTCACCGGCGTCGCGGCGATGGCCGGGCGCGGCGTCGACGAGCTGTCGGGCGGCGAGCTCCAGCGCGTGTGGCTCGCGACCTGCCTCGCGCAGGACACGGGCGTGCTGCTGCTCGACGAGCCCACGACCTACCTGGACCTGCGCTACCAGGTCGAGATCCTCGACCTCATGCGCGACCTCGCGGACGACCACGGCGTGGCCGTGGGCGTCGTGCTGCACGACCTCAACCAGGCGGCCGCGGTCGCGGACCACGTCGTCCTGCTCCAGCGCGGCGTCGTCCGTGCCGCGGGCGAGGCCGCCGACGTCCTGACCGCCGACGCCCTGAGCGAGACCTACGGCATCCGCATCGAGGTCACGCACGACCCGCTGACGGGCACGGTGCAGACCGCGCCCGTCGGGCGGCACACGACCCGCAGGCTCGTCGCCGTCCCCTGACGCCCCGAGCCAACTCACCGTGCTGCCGCGCACCCCGGCGCGGCAGCCCACCGAGCCCCGCCTCCCGGCGCGGGCAGCACCCTGAAGGACACAGGACCCCCATGCGAAAGACCCTCCGGACCGGCCTGCCCGCCGTCCTGCTCGTGACAGCGCTCACCCTCACCGCGTGCGGCACCACGGAGGAGGCCGACGCCGGTGGCGCGTCCAAGGCCCCCGCCGCCGACGCGGGCCCCGTCACCTTCACCGACGAGCGCGGCGAGCAGACGCTCGACGCCCCCGCGACCGAGGTCGTCTCGCTCGAGTGGGGCCTGACCGAGAACCTGCTGGCGCTCGGCGTGGACGTCGTGGGCCAGGCCGACGTCGAGGGCTACAACACGTGGGACACCTCGGTCGCGCTCGATGCCTCGACGCCCGACGTCGGGATGCGCGGCGAGCCCAGCCTCGACGCCATCTCCGCGCTCGAGCCCGAGCTCATCGCCGTCACCACGGACACCCCCGACAACGTGATCGACCAGCTCGCGGACATCGCGCCCGTCGTGACCCTGCGCGGCTCCGACGGCACCGACCCGATCGGGTACATGCGCCAGACCGTCGAGACCCTCGCGACCGCCACGGGCACCGAGGACAAGGGCACCGAGCTGCTCGAAGGGTTCGACGCGAAGATCGCCGAGGGCAAGAAGGCCCTCGAGGAGGCCGGCGTCGCGGGCGCCTCGTACGTCATGGCCGACGGCTGGGTCAACAACGGCACCGTCTCGGTGCGCATGTACACGCCCGGCTCGTTCCTCGGCGCGGTCGGTGCCGAGCTCGGCCTGGCGAACGCGTGGACCGGCGAGGGCGACCCCGACTACGGGCTCGCACAGACCGACGTCGAGGGCCTGACGGCGCTGAGCGACGTCCAGTTCGTCTACGCCGCGAGCGACTCCGAGGCCGACCCGTTCGCCGACGGCCTGGCGGGCAACGCGATCTGGGAGCAGCTCCCGTTCGTCGTGGCCGGTGACGTGCACCGCATCCCCGACGGCATCTGGATGTTCGGCGGGCCCGCGTCCGCGAACGCCTACGTCGACGCGCTCGTCGCGGCACTGACCCAGTGAGCACGAGCGCCCCGGGGGGACTCTCGACGGCCCGGCACGAGGTCCCGGACGACAGCACCGGACTCCTCGCCCCGCCGGTCCCGCCGGTTCCCCCGGGGCGCTCGCGCCTCCGGTTCCGCCTGACGGTCGCCTCGGCGTTCGTCGTCGGGATCCTCGCGGTCCTGGTGCTGGCCGGGGTCCACCTCACGCAGGGGACGGCCGACGTCGGGCTCGGCGACCTGCTGCGTCTCGTGACCGGCGGCGACGCCGACGCCGACCGGACCGCCGCGGCCGTCCTGGTCGCCTCGCGCCTGCCGCGCCTGCTCGCGGGCCTCCTCGTGGGCGTCTCGCTCGGCGCGGCGGGCGCCGCGCTGCAGTCCGTGGCGCGCAACCCGCTCGCCTCGCCCGACACGCTCGCGGTCAACGCGGGCGCCTACGTCGCGGTCGTGGGCGCGGCCGTGATCGGCGTGACCCTGCCGTTCTACCTCTCCGGGACGCTCGCGCTGATCGGTGGGCTCGCGGCGTCCGGCCTCGTGCTGGTCCTGGCCCGCGGCGGCGCCGCCGGGCCGACCCGGCTCATCCTCGCGGGCTCGGCCATCACGCTCGCGCTGCACTCCCTGACGACCGTGCTGCTCGTGCTGTTCCAGCAGGAGACCATGGGGCTGTTCGCGTGGGGGAGCGGCTCGATCGTCCAGTCCGGCACGTCGCAGGTCGTGCTCGCGGCCCCGCTCGTGGTCGTCGGCCTCGGTGGCCTGATCCTCGTGGCCCACCGCCTGGACCTGCTGGCGCTCGGCGACGACACCGCGACGGTCCTCGGGATCGACGTGCGCGCGACGCGCGTCGTGACCATCCTGCTCGCGGTGCTGCTCTCGGCCACGGCCGTCACGGTCGCGGGCCCGGTCGGCTTCGTCGGCCTGTGCGCCCCCGTGGTCGTGCGCCTCGTGGCCCGCAGGGTCCCCGGGCTCAACCGGCACCGCGTGCTCATCCCGCTGGCGGGGATCGCGGGCGTGATCGTGGTCCTCGGTGCCGACGTCCTGCTGCGCCTCGTCCTGCCCGGCACGTACGGCGTGGCGGTCCCGACGGGCGTCATCACGACCGTGTTCGGTGCAGTGGTGCTCGTGTGGCTCGCGCGCCGGCTCAAGGACTCCGGTCCCGCCGCCGGGACCCGCGCCGCGCACGTCCGGCCGCGCGGCGCCCGCCGCGCCCTGGTCGTGATGACCGTCCTCGTCGCGCTCCTGGTCGCGGCGACGGTCGTCGCGCTCCTGCTGGGCGACCGGCTCCTGCTCACGGGGGACGTCCTCAACTGGGCTGCGGACCAGGCGGGCAAGCAGGTGAGCTTCGTGCTCGACCAGCGCGTCCCGCGCGTGCTCGCCGCGATCCTCGCGGGGGCGGCGCTGGGCCTGGCCGGGACGGTCGTGCAGGCCGTGTGCCGCAACCCGCTGGCCGAGCCCGGCCTGCTCGGCGTGACGGCGGGCGCGGGCCTGGGCGCCGTCGGGGTCGTGCTGCTGGTTCCCGGCGTCGGCATCATGGGCATGTCCCTCGCCGCGGTCGTCGGCGCGCTCGGCACGTTCGCGATCGTGTACCGCCTCGCGTACCGGGGAGGGTTGAGCTCGGACCGGCTCGTGCTCATCGGCATCGGCATGAGCACGGGCGCCACGGCCCTGACGACGCTCGTGATCGTGGTCGTCGCGCCCTGGAACCTCAACGTCGCGCTCACCTGGCTGTCCGGGTCGACGTACGGACGGACCTTCGACCATCTGATCCCCGTCGTCCTGGCGCTGCTCGTGGTCGTGCCCGTCGCGGTGCTCCACCGGCGCGAGATGGACGTCCTGGCTCTCGACGAGGACACCCCGCGCGTCCTGGGCCTGCGCCTGGACCGCACGCGCCTGCTGCTCCTGGGGGCCAGCGCGGTCCTGACCGCCGCCGCGGTGTGCGCGGTCGGGGTCGTGGGGTTCGTGGGGCTCGTCGCCCCGCACGCCGCGCGTGCCCTGGTCGGTTCGCGCAACGGCCGGGTGATCCCGGTCGCGATGCTGCTCGGGGCCGTCCTGGTGAGCGTGGCCGACACCGTGGGGCGGACGGTCATCGCGCCGGCCCAGATCCCCGCCGGACTGACGACCGCGCTCATCGGCGCCCCGTACTTCGTGTGGCTGCTGTGGCGCAGCCGCGGCCGCGAGGCGTGAGAGTGATCCCGACCACACGTTCGGCTTCAGGGGTTCACCCGGCCCCGATGTTTGGTTAGGCTCGCCTACGTGACCCAGACCAGTGTCGTGACCGCTCAGGAGATCTCCCCGTTCCGCATGTTCGACGTGCAGGTGCGACGGGTCGAGAAGCTCTCGCCGAGCTTCCTGCGCGTGACCTTCACGGGTCACGACCTCCACGAGTTTGCCGACAACGGCCTCGACCAGCGCATCAAGCTCGTCTTCCCCGCGCCCGACGGCGGCTACGAGCACCTCGTCCGCACGGGCGAGTGGTACGCGGCGTGGCGCGCGCAGCCCGAGGAGCGCCGCAACCCGCTGCGCACCTACACCGTGCGGGCCGTGCGCCCCGAGACCTCCGAGGTCGACATCGACCTCGTCCTGCACGGCGACGCGGGTCCCGCGTCCCGGTGGGCGCTGGCTGCGCGCCCCGGCAGCGAGATCGTGCTGCTCGGCCCCAACGGCCTGTGGACGGGCGCGCACGGCGGCGTCGAGTTCTCCCGCCCCGTGCGCAGCCACGCGCTGCTGCTCGCGGGCGACGAGACCGCGGTCCCCGCGATCGCCTCGATCCTGGGCTCCCTGCCCGCCGACGAGGTCGGCGAGGTCTTCCTCGAGGTCCCGTACGAGGGCGACGTCCTGCCCGTCACGGCTCCTGCGGGCGTCAACGTCACGTGGCTCGCCCGTGAGGGGCGCGCGCACGGCGACCTGCTGGTCCCCGCGGTCCGCGAGGCCGCCGACCGCCTGCTCGAGCGCAACGTCTGCGCCGCGACGCACTCGCTCACGTGCGCGGCCCGCGGGCTCGGCCCGCGCACCGGTGGGGCGGCCGAGCTCGAGGACGTCGACATCGACACGGACATCCTCTGGGAGGTCCCCGTGGACGAGGACGGCACGCCGCTCGTCGCGTGCGCCGAGCTCTACGCGTGGCTCGCGGGCGAGGCGTCGGTCATCAAGACCCTGCGCCGTCACCTCGTGTCCGAGCGTGGCGTCGACCGCCGGTCGGTCGCGTTCATGGGCTACTGGCGTGAGGGCCGCGCCGAGGGCTGAGGGCCGCGCGACGGGCTGACGCCCGCGAGGGCCACGCGGGTGGCCGTGCCGTTCGCGCTCACCCCACCGGCACGCCCAGCTCCTCGACCAGCTCGACCCCGGGCAGCCGCGCGAGCAGCGCGCCAGGCAGCAGCAGCTTGGACCGGCGCAGCCCGCTGCCGATGAGCGCGGGCTCGCCGTCGGTCGCGATGCGGGCGTCGAGCAGCACGCGCCACCCGTCGGGGAGCCCGATCGGGGTGATCCCGCCGTACTCCATGCCGGACTCGGCCACGGCCCGGTCCGTGGGCAGGAACGACGCCTTGCGCACGTCGAGCAGCGACCGGACGCGCGAGTTCACGTCGGCCCGGGTCGTGGCACGCACCACGGCCGCCGCGATGCGCTCGTCGCCGCCGCGCCGTCCGGCGACCAGGACGCAGTTCGCCGAGACGGCGGGCGGTAGGTCGTGGGCGGCGTTGAGCGTCGCGGTGTCCGCGAGGTCGGGGTCGATCTCGACGACCGCGACCTGGTCCACGACGCCCGGTTCTCGCGAGGCCCAGCGGGACAGGGCCTCGTCGACGGGTCGTGCGAGCAGGTCCGGTCTGCTCGTGGCCGGGACCCAGGCGAGGTCGCCGAGCGTCGGGAGGGTGAGGCGGCCGCTCCGCTCGTGGCTCATGCGGTGACCAGGGCCTGGTAGGTGGGCGTGAGGGTCGCCCGCGCGATCGTGTGGGACAGGGCGGCCATGGCGACCGCGGTCGGGGGCGTCTCGGGGGTCACGTCGAGCCGTTCGACGTCGAGCGCGTGCACCGCGAACACGTACCGGTGCGGCCGGTCCCCGGGCGGGGGCGCGGCGCCCAGGTAGCCGGGGCCTCCGCCGTCGTGCCGGGTCTGGAACGCGCCCGGCGGGAGGTTGCCGCCGCCGGGGGAGCCTGCGCCCTGCGCGAGGACCACGGTCGCCACGGGCACGTTCACCACGGTCCAGTGCCAGTACCCCGCCGGGGTCGGCGCGTCGGGGTCGAAGCAGTTCACGAGGAACGAGCGCGTGGCTGCGGGGAAGTGGTTCCAGGCGAGCTCGGGCGAGCGGTTGTCGCCGTCGGCCGCGTGCGCACGTGCCAGGGGCTCGCCGTGCCCGATGTCGTCGCTCGTCACCGTGAAGCGCGGCACCGGGGGGAGCAGCGAGTAGGGGTCGGGGGCGATCGGGCGGTCGGCGAGGTTCATCGGTCCATCGTGCCCGGTGCGTCCTGGAGGGGCCAGAGGAGACGGGGGAGCGGTGCTGGCAGCACCGCCGAAGGCCGTCAGACCGTGCGGGAGCGGCCTCGCACCAGCACACCCGCGACGCCGGCGCCCAGGACGAGGCCTCCGATGGCGAGCAGGGACGCCACCGACGCTCCCGTCGACGCCAGGCGGCCGAGCGAGGGGGCCGACGAGCCCGGGACGGCCTGGCGGTCGCTCGGGATCGCGCCCGGTTCGGCGCCCGGGTTCAGCGCGGTCAGGGTGAGGCCGGGGGACGCGTCGGTCGAAGGGGGCGCGGGGGGCGCGAGCTCGCCGTAGACGTCGATGGTCACCGACGCCTCGGCCGTGCGGCCCCAGGCGTCACGGGCACGGACCGTGAGCCGGTCCGGCCCCAGGTAGCCGAGGTCGGGGGAGTAGACGAGGGTGCTGTCCTCGCCCTGCGTGACGGTGCCGTGCTGGGGTTCGCCGACGGCGTCGAGCACCAGCTCCGGCTGGTAGGCGGCGTCGGAGACGGGGAGGAGCGGCTCGAAGACGACCGCCGTGTTGCGCGGAGTGCGGTGGTGCTGGTCCGCGATCGCCGGTGTACCGAGCACCTGGATCCGGACGGTGGCCCGCGCCGGCTGACCGTGGGCATCGACCCCCTCGTACGTGAACGAGTCCTCGCCCACGAAGCCCTCGTGCGGGTGGTAGGTGCCCGTGGCGCTGCTCAGGTCGGCTGCCCCGGCGAGGGGCGCACCTACCCCGGTGATCGTCAGGGTGTCGCCGAAGGAGCCGGCCAGCAGGTCGACCCCGACGGCGACCCCTGCGGGCGTCGTCAGTGCGTGGTCGGCCAGTGTGGGCAGGTTGCGGACGGTCACGGTGGCGCGCGCCGACGACTCCTGACCGAGGTCGTCGATCCAGGCGAAGGTGAAGGTGTCCGTCCCGGCGAAGGTCTCGGCGGCCGGGAAGCCGTCGTCGGGCGTGTAGCGGACCTGACCGTCACCGGTCACGGAGACCGTCCCGTGCTGGGGCCCCTCGCGCACCTCGAAGGTGGAGGCCGCCCAGGGCAGCGTGGCCGGGGCGCGCAGGTCCAGTGCCACCGCCTGCCCCGGGTTCGTCGACGCCGCGACGTCCGCGGCCTGCGGAGGCGCCTGGACGTCGATGTACATGGTGTTGTACCTGGCGTCGGTGGCAGGGCCCGTGGAGCCGCTGAACGTCCACGGGTTCACCAGGGTGTAGGCCCAGGTGAACCGTGTCCCCACGGAGTCGTTCGAGGTCCCGACGAAGCCCGCGTTCGGCATGACGACGATGTCCTGCGCGTGCGCACCGGTGGTGAAGGTGCCGCGCCACGTGTTGATCGTCGAGGAGAAGTAGCCGTTGGTGAAGTTCGCGAAGCTGGTGCCTGCCACGATCTCCCGGAGGTCGACACGGGCGCTCTGGCCGATGCCCACCTTGGTGCGCAGGCTGGAGACGGCGGCCCGCTCGACCCAGCTCACGCCGGCCTTGTGGTGCACGCTGCGGCCCCACGTGTCGGTGAGCTCCAGGGTGACGACGTCGTTGCCGACGTAGTCCCGCGGGCTCGCCTGCAGCTCGATGCCGCCGGCCGTCGGCACCGCCGTCGCGTGCTCCGCGTCGACCAGTCCGGTGACCCTGACCCCGTGGCCCGGGACGGCGCTCTTGGAGGTGGTGCTGGTCTGCGGGTAGGTGCGCAGGTCGAGCTGGGTGAGGTTCGTGACCGCCTTCACGCCCGTGCTGGGATCGTTGACGATCCACGAGCTGATCGTCGGGCTCACCGGCTTGCCGGCCACGGTGACCGTCAGCGTGGCGCCGGTGGTGCTGCCGTCCGTGTCCGTGACCGTGTACGGCACGGTGAACTCCGCGGTCTTGAAGACGCGCGCGGTGGACGAGTTCGGGTGGTCCGGGTTCTTGTTCGCGAAGGTGATGCGGAAGTCGTCTCCGACCTCGACGGTGCTGGCGTCGGTCCCGGTGACGGCCCCGACGTGCACGGAGGCCACCGTTCCGTCGACCTGGTCGTTGGCCAGGACGTCGACGGTGACCGGGACGCCAGAACCGGTGAGGGCGGTGTCGTCCGTCGCTGTGATCTCACCCGCCTGGGCGGGGGAGGCGCCTGCGCCCAGCACGGTGGCGGCCAGGGCGAGTGCGCCGCAGGCGGCGACCGCCTGGTGGCGCCGGTGTGCAGGCCGGGTCGTGGGTGCGGGGTGCAAGGTTCCTCCTTGGTCGGACCGACGGGACGTCGGAGCGTGGTGGGATGCTTCTCATCCTTCCTGCTTGTGAAGACTTTCACATGCACGGAGCAGGGAGGAGGAGTGCAGGGTTGAGGCGAGGGTGTGGGGTCCGGGCAATTGGGGTGCTCTCGTGGGGCGTCGGTCGCGTGTCGAGGGTTTGCGAGCCGCCCCTGCGGCCACTTCGAGGGGCATGATCGTTGACATTCCGCCCCTCCCGGCTCAAGCCTGAGGCGCTGCTTGAGGCTTCCGGAATGCCTGCACCCGAGGTTAATTGTTGCTCAGTCGCGCAACTCTCGACCGCGTATCGACCCCTTGGGTCGACCGGGTGAGACGAGTTGACACCTCCTCGGCGAGCGCGTGTACTGGAAGTGTTCGAACACCTGTTCGAAGAACTTTCGAGCGTGCAGGAGGTGTCATGACCCTGGTCGACGACACCCTCCGGGAGACCCTGGGCAGCCCTGCGGCCGCCGTCACGTCCGCCGAGTCCACGCACGCCCAGCGGGCGCTCCTGGCCCGGTCGGTGCTGCGCCGCGCGGAGCTCTCGGCCCGGCGCGCACCGGGGAGCACGGGGGAGGAGAAGCTCCTCCCGGTCCCCGACGAGCTGGCCGACCTGCTCCCGTTCGGCGGCCTTCAGCGAGGCACCGCCGTGGTGGTCGACGGCTCGACCTCGCTCCTGCTCGCGCTGCTGTCCGAGGCCTCACGCACGGGGGCCTGGACCGCGATGGTCGGCTTCCCACGCCTCGGGGTCCTCGCCGCCGCCGAGGCCGGGATCGACCTGGGCCGCGTCGCCCTGGTCCCGTCCCCCGGACCGGACGCCGCGGCCGCCGTCGCGGCCCTGCTCGACGGGATCGACGTCGTCGTGGTCGGGCCGCAGGCCGCGCTGACCGACGCCGACCGTCGCCGCCTGACCTCCCGGGCCCGCGAGCGCGGCAACCTCCTCGTCGCAGCGCAGCCCTGGGCCGGGGCGCACGTGGTCCTCACGGTCCGCGAGGGCACGTGGTCGGGCACCGACCACGGCGCCGGGTACCTGCGCAGGCGGCGGCTCACGGTCCAGCGCGGTGGGCGGGCCGGCGCCTCGCGCGGCATCGAGCGCCAGGTCGAGCTGCCGTTGCGCGGAGGCGTCGTGAAGAACCCGCGGCAGGTCGAGAAGACCCCGCCCGGCCTCCGGCTCGTCGGATGAGCATCGAGAGCACGGCCACCCGCACCGCGGTCCTGTGGGTGCCGGACTGGCCCGTCGTCGCCGCGATGGACGCGGCCCAGGTCCCCGCGCACGTGCCCGCGGCCACGCACGACGGTCGCCGCGTCCTCGCGGTCTCGGCCACCGCGCGGGCGCAGGGCGTGCGCCGGGGGATGCGACGTCGTCGGGCGCAGGAGTGCTGCCCCGAGCTCGCGCTGCTCGACGCCGACGACGCACGCGACGCGCGCGAGTTCGAGCCCGTCGCGCTCGCCGCCGAGACCGTGGTCGCGGGCATCGAGGTCGCGCGCCCGGGCCTGCTGCTCCTGCCCTCGGGCGGCCCCGCGCGCTACCACGGCACCGAGGAGCGCCTCGCACAGGTGCTCGTCGAACGCGTCGCCGCGGACACCGGCCACGAGAGCCAGGTCGGCGTCGCGGACGGGATCCTCGCCGCGGTGCTGGGCGCGCGGGCCTCGCTCGTCGTGCCCGCGGGCACCTCCCGGGCCTACCTCGCCCCGCGCTCGCTGGGCGAGCTCGCGCACGTCGTGGTGGGCGACGCCCAGCCCGTCGCGCAGCTCGTCGACCTCCTGGGCCGCCTGGGCGTGCGGACCTTCGCGGACCTCGCGGCGCTGCCCGCAGCGAGCGTCCTGTCCCGCTTCGGCGACCTGGGCGCATGGGCCCAGCGTCTTGCCCAGGGCGAGGACCTGCGCCCGCCCGCGAGGCGCCGCATCGAGGCCGACGTCGCCGTCGAGTGCGATCTCGACCCGCCCGCCGAGCGCGTCGACGTCGCGACCTTCGCGGCCCGCCGCCTCGCCGAGGACCTGCACGCCCAGCTCGTCGAGCGGTCGTCGTCGTGCGGGCGGCTGCGCATCACGGCCCGCACCGAGGACGGGCGCGAGCTCGAACGGACCTGGCGCTGCGACGACGGCGCCATGGGCGGGCTCACCGCGGCCCGGATCACCGACCGCGTGCGCTGGCAGCTCGAGGGGTGGCTCACGGCGTCGCGCGTCGCGCTGGGGCAGCGGCAGCGGCAGGGGCGTGGGACACGCCGGGACGAGCACGCACAGACCACCCACGACGACCTGCCGGACCTGCCCGAGGACCGGCCCTCGCCGCTCGTGCGGCTCGCGATCACCGCGGAGGAGGTCGTGGCCGCGGGCGCCGAGCAGCCGCGGCTGTGGGGCGCGTCGAGCGGCGAGGACGCCCGCGCCCAGCGCGCCCTGGGGCGTGTCCAGGGCCTCCTGGGCGGGGACGGCGTCCTGAGCGTCGTCACGCAGGGCGGGCGCGACGTCCACGACCAGGTGCACCTCGCGCCCTGGGGGGACGCGGCCCCCGCGCCGCGGCGCGCGGACCTGCCGTGGCCGGGGCGCCTGCCCGAGCCCGCGCCCGCCCTCGTGCTGGACGTCCCGGAGGACGTCGCCGTCCTGGACGACGCCGGCGCGCCCGTCCGCGTCGACGCGCGCCTCGCGATGAGCGCACCGCCCGCGACCGTGCGGTGGCTCGCGCCGCGAGCCGGGACGAGCAGACGCGTGCTGGGCTGGGCCGGGCCGTGGCCGCTCGCCGAACGCTGGTGGAGCGAGACGCCGCGCCGTCGGGCATACCTCCAGGTCCTGCTCGACGACGGGCGCGGCGTGCTGCTCGCGAGCGCCCAGGGGCGCTGGACCGTGGAGGCCGTCTATGACTAGGGCCGCCCCGCCGGGCACCGGGGCGCGCCGGACGCCCCGCTACGCCGAGCTGCACGCGCACTCCGCGTTCAGCTTCCTCGACGGCGCGAGCCACCCCGAGGAGCTCGCGGCCGAGGCCGCGCACCTGGGACTGTCCGCGCTCGCCGTGACGGATCACGACGGCCTGTACGGGGTCGTGCGCTTCGCGACCGCGGCGCGCGCGGTGTCCCTGCCGACCGTGTTCGGCGCCGAGCTGCACCTGCCCGTCGCGCCCGCCCCCGGCGCGGCCCCCGTCCTCGACGCGCCCACGGGCGTGCCGGACCCGCGCGCGTCCCACCTGCTCGTCCTGGCCCGCGGCCCGGACGGGTACCGCAACCTGTCGAGCGCGATCGCGACCGCGCACCTCGCGACGGGCACCAAGGGCGCGGCCGACTACCGGCTCGAACGGCTCGGTGAGCAGTCGGACGGCCAGTGGCTCGTCCTCACGGGCTGCCGCAAGGGGGCCGTGCGCTCGGCGCTGCTCACCGAGGGGCCGCGGGCCGCCCGGCGCGAGCTCGACCGGCTCGTGCAGGTCTTCGGCGCCGACAACGTGGCCGTGGAGATCACCGACGCGGGCGACCCCCGCGACAGCGACCTGTGCGACGCGCTCGCCGGGCTCGCCGCCGATGCGCACCTGCCGCTCGTCGCGACCGGCAACGTGCACTACGCGCGCCCCCGCGACGCGGCCCTCGCGGGGGCGCTCGCGGCCGTCCGTGCGCGCTCGTCGCTCGACGACATGGACGGCTGGCTGCCCGGCGCCCCCACCGCACACCTGCGCTCGGCGGCCGAGATGGCGGACCGGCACCGCCGCCACCCGCAGGCCGTGGCGACCGCGGCCGAGCTGGGTGCCGAGTGCCAGTTCGACCTGCGCCTCGTGGCCCCCGAGCTGCCGCCGTACCCGGTGCCCGCGGGGCACGACGAGAGGTCGTGGCTGCGCGTGCTCGTGGAGCGCGGCGGCACCGACCGCTACGGTCCCCGGGGGGCAGAGCGCGAGCCCGGGGCGTGGCGGCAGATCGACCACGAGCTCGCGATCATCGAGCAGCTCGGCTTCCCGGGGTACTTCCTCATCGTGTACGACCTCGTCGAGTTCTGCCGCGCGCGCGGCATCCTCGCGCAGGGGCGCGGCTCGGCCGCGAACTCGGCCGTCTGCTACGCGCTGGGCATCACGGCCGTGGACGCCGTCAAGCACGGTCTGCTGTTCGAGCGCTTCCTCGCGCCCGAGCGCGACGGCCCCCCGGACATCGACGTCGACATCGAGTCGGTGCGCCGCGAGGAGGTCATCCAGTACGTGTACGAGCGGTTCGGGCGCACGCACGCGGCGCAGGTCGCCAACGTCATCTCCTACCGGCCCAAGTCCGCGGTGCGCGACGCCGCACGGGCCCTCGGGCACGACGTCGGGCAGCAGGACGCGTGGAGCAAGTCGATCGAGCGGTGGGGGTCGCTGCGCGGGCCCGATCCGTCGTCGCCCGCGGCGGACCGGGCCGTCCGCGACCGGGCGATCGCCGCGCGCGGGGCGCACGGGTCGGCCCCTGGGGCTGTCGGGCCCGCGGTGGCAGGGGCGTCTGCGGCAGGGGGCACGGCGGGCGCCGACGCGCCGCCCGCCGTCGTGACCCGCACCGCGGCCAAGGACGCCCGCGCGGCCGAGGTCTGGGGGACCGGCGCACCGCGGCAGGGCAAGCAGGGCCGGCAGGGCCCGTCACAGCGACGCCCCGACCGCCCGCACACGGGCCACGCCGACTGGACCCCGGACCTGTCGGGTCGCGTCGTCGACCCGCTGGCCCACGACGACGCCGATCGGCGGGACGACCCCACGCTGCGCTCCGACGACCCGCACGACGTCGTGCCCGCGCGCCGCCCGCCGTCGGCCGCCGAGGAGGGGGAGATCCCGGCCCCCGTGCTCGAGCTGGCCGAGCGCCTCCTGAGGCTCCCGAGGCACCTCGGCATCCACTCGGGCGGCATGGTCATGTGCGACCGACCCGTGATCGAGGTGTGCCCGGTCGAGTGGGCGCGCATGGAGGGGCGCACGGTCCTGCAGTGGGACAAGGAGGACTGCGCGGACGCGGGGCTCGTGAAGTTCGACCTGCTGGGCCTGGGGATGCTCACGGCGATCCGGGTCGCGTTCGAGCTGATCGCCGAGCACGAGGGCCTGGGCCTCGAGCTGCACTCGCTGCCCGACGACGACCCGGCGGTGTACGACCTGCTGTGCGCGGCGGACACGGTCGGGGTGTTCCAGGTCGAGTCGCGCGCCCAGATGGCGACGCTGCCGTGCCTGCGGCCGCGCACGTTCTACGACATCGTGATCGAGGTCGCGCTCATCCGTCCCGGTCCCATCCAGGGCGGCTCGGTGCACCCGTACATCAACCGGGCGCGCGGCCGGGAGCCGGTCACGTTCCTGCACCCGTTGCTCGAGAAGTCGCTCGCCAAGACGCTGGGCGTGCCGCTCTTCCAGGAGCAGCTCATGCAGATGGCGATCGACGTCGCGGGGTTCAGCGCGGCCGAGGCGGACCAGCTGCGCCGTGCGATGGGGTCCAAGCGGTCGGTCGAGCGCATGGAGGCGCTGCACGGGCGGCTCCTGGACGGCATGGCGAAGAACGGCGTCGCGCCCGACGTCGCCGAGCAGATCTACGACAAGCTCAAGGCGTTCGCGGACTTCGGGTTCCCCGAGTCGCACGCCTACTCGTTCGCGTACCTCGTGTACGCGAGCGCGTGGCTCAAGGTGCACCACCCGGCCGCGTTCTACGCGGGCCTGCTCGCGGCCCAGCCCATGGGGTTCTACTCGCCGCAGTCGCTCGTCGCGGACGCGCGCCGGCACGGGGTCACGGCGTTGCGCCCGGACGTCAACGCGTCGGGCGTCAAGGCGGGGGTCGAGCGGCTGCCCGCCTCGGCGAGCCGGGGGGCGGGGGCGCCGTCGGGCAGGGACGTGCGGCCCGACGGCGCCGCGCCCCACCGCGGTCCCGTCACCCCGCGTTCTCCCGCCACGCCCGACGGCGCCGCGCACCCCGACCTGTCCCTCGCGGTGCGCATGGGGCTGGGCAGCGTGCGCGGGGTGGGGGACCCGGTCGCGGAGGCGGTCGTCGCGGCGCGTGCTGCCGGTCCGTTCACGGACCTGCGCGACCTGGTGCGACGCGTCGACCTGACCACGGCCCAGCTCGAGGCGCTCGCGACGGGCGGCGCGCTCGAGTCCCTGGGCGTGGCGCGGCGCGAGGCGCTGTGGGCCGCGGGGGCGCTCGCCCAGGAGGGTCCGGGCACCCTGCCGGGGGTCTCGGTCGGGGTCGAGGCGCCGACGTTGCCGGGCATGAGCGAGGTCGAGACCGCGGTCGCGGACGTGTGGGCCACGGGCGTCTCGACCGACTCCTACCCGACCCAGTACGTGCGTCCCGGGCTGACCGCGGCCGGAGTGCTCACCGTCGCCGGCGCGGTCGCGGTGTCCCAGGAGATCGAGCGCGCCCGGGAGGCCGAGCGTGCGGCGGGCGAGGCGCCAGGCTCCAGGTCGCACCCACCGTCGCGCGTGGCCGTGGGCGGCGTCGTCACGCACCGGCAGCGCCCCGGGACCGCCGGGGGTGTGACGTTCCTGTCGATCGAGGACGAGACGGGGCTGCTCAACGTCATCTGCACGCCCGGCCTGTGGCAACGGTTCCGGCGGGTCGCGCGGTCCTCGCCCGCGCTCGTGGTGCGGGGCCGTCTCGAACGCGCCGACGGCGCCACGAACCTGCTCGCGGAGCACCTCGCGCCGTTGTCGTTGCAGGTCGCGTCGCGATCGCGGGACTTCCAGTAGGGCTCCGCTGGCATACTCGGGCCGCCCGCCGAGATGCGGCCAGCTGGGGTCCTCTCGCCGGAGGAACCCCAGCTGGCCGCATCTCGCGCTGGCCGTGGGCCCGCCTATCCCTGCTTGGCGCCGATCTCCAGCGCCCGGCCGTGGATGCCGCCCAGGACGTCTGCCCCGGCGAAGCCCTCCCAGACGGAGGTCGACACCTCGAGCGAGACCGCGAGGCCGAGCACGTAGTCCACGCCCCAGCTCTCGTCGACCACCTCGAAGCGCCAGGGGCGCGGACGAGGCCCCGGCCACGGCGGCAGCTTGGGGCGGCGCGGGGGAGTGGGGCACCAGTCGTCGACGTCGATGTCGAACCCGACGTGCAGGTGGTGCGCCGTGAACGCGAGCTGGACGAGCGCGGCGCCCGCGTGGAACCCGGTGCGCATCCCGTCCGGAGGTCCGGGGGGCAGCGGCTGCGGGTTGAGGGAGGCCTCGGCCCCTCGGGAACCGGTGAAGGGGCCGTACGGGTTGCCCAGCAGGTCGAAGATCGCTGGGTGCCGTCGGCCGATGAGTGTCAGCGCGCTGGTCGTGAGTGCCATGGTGCCCCCTCCTTCGGTGGGCGGGCGCGGATGCACCCGCTACCTGGAAGGAGACCGCCCGGACCGACGGTGATGCATCGCGAGGCGGTCAGACGAGCGGCTTGCGCATGCTGAAGTTGGTCAGCGACACGCCCCGGAGCACGGGCTGGCGTTCCTCGACCACGACGAACCCGTGCTTCTCGAAGAAGGGGCGGGCCGTGAGGCTTGCGTACGTGGTGAGCTCGACGGCGCCGCGATCCCGGGCGGTGCGCGCCACGTGGGCGAGCAGTGCCGAGGCGACGCCGCGCCGGGTCACCGCGGGATCGACGAACATCATGTCGATGTACCCGCGCTCGTCGACGTCGCTGAACCCGAGGACCTCGTCGCCCTCGACCGCGACGACCGTGCCGGTCTGCAGCCGCTTGACCGCCCAGACGTCGAGCGGGATGTCGTCCGACCCCCAGGCCGCGATCTGCTCGGGCGAGTAGTCCTTGCTCGCCGTGACCCGCACGGCGCGCAGGAACACGCGGAGCGTCGCTTCCGCGTCGGACTCGTCGTAGGCACGCAAGATCATGCGGTCGAGCCTAGTCCGCGACGGGCGCGGCCCTGCGACGCCGCGGGTGCCGGGGCTCGTCGCCCGGGAGGTCGGGCAGGGGGCGACGCGGCCCGCGGACGGTCGCGACCGCGCGGTGGGCGTGCTCGCGCGCCTGCGCCACGGTCGGAGCGGGGACGAGGCCGAGCAGGCGTCGCCGGTGCGCCTCGCCGAGGAGGAGCGTGTACAGGGCCTCGGCGAGCGCGCGGGTGGCGTCGTCGACCGGGTCGCTCGGGGCGGCGCCGAGGTGCACGGCGAGGTGGTGGGCGAGCGCCTCGGTCGAGCTCGCGGGGCCGTGGGTGTAGAACGCCGCGGCCAGGTCGGGGAACTGCAGCGCCTCCGCGATGACGAGCCGGTGCAGGGTGACCGCCTGGTCGCCGTGCAGGGTGTGGACGATCCGGGTGGCGAGCGACTCGAGGTCCTCCCCGGCGATCGTGTGCTCGTGCGCGTGCTGGCTCTCGACCGCGGCGACGAAGAGCCCGGCCTTGTCCGTGAAGTGCTGGTAGATCGTGCGCTTGGTGACGCCCGCCTCGCTCGCGACGGCCTCGATCGTGGTCGCGCCGTACCCGCGCGCGCCGAAGATCCGGATCGCGACGTCGAGCAGCCCCGCCCGACGCGCCGCGCGCTCTGTGGTGCGTGGCCGCCCAGGGCGTCGCGCCGCCGTCGGGCCCGTCGATCCGTCTGCTGTCGTCGTCATGCATTAATGATACGGTCGCGTTTCATTTCCTGCGAACGAGGAGATCACCCGTGGGTGGACACAGAGTGCTGCACGTGGCCTTCAGTGACGACTGGGAGGCCTGCGAGCGGTTCGGCGAGTACGACGTCGCCACGCGCAACACGTTGTACGAGGTCGAAGGGTTCGTCCATGCGACGACCCTGGCGGGGCTGCCGTCGGTGCTCGACGGCCGGTACGCCGACGCCTCGATCCCGCTGGTCCTCGCCGTGATCGACGAGGACTCCCTCGCCGCCGAGGGCATCGAGGTCGCGTGGGAGCCGCACGACGGGGTCCCCGGTGGCCTGGCCCCGCGGATCCTGGGCGCGTTCCCCATGGACGGCCGGACGGTCGCGGCCGTCGTCGAGCTCGACCGCGTCGACGACCGCTGGGTGGTCCCGGACCTGTCGGGGCTCTCGGTCCGCCCCTGACCGTGCCCCCGACCGCCTCACGTCCGGGTGACGACGTTGACCACCCGCGGTGCCCGCACGACCACCCGGACCACCGGGCGCCCGGCGACGGCGCGCCGGACCGCCTCGCGCGCCAGCGCGGTCTCCCGGAGCTCGTCCTCGCCGACCGACGTGTCCACCGTGACCCGGTCCCGCACGCGGCCGTCGACCTGCACCACGGCCTCGACCGTCGACTCTGCCCGCAGGGCGGGGTCGACCCGCGGCCATCCGGCCACCGCGACCGAGGGGTCGTGCCCGAGCGCGGCCCACATCTCCTCGGCCGTGTACGGGGCGAACAGGCTCAGCAGGATCGCGAGGGACTCGGCGGCCTCCCGCACGGCGGGGTCGGCGGGCCCAGGCCCGGTGTCGATCGCCCGCCGTGCCGCGTTCGTGAGCTCCATGACGCGCGCCACCGCCACGTTGAACCGGGACGTGTCGAGCAACCCGGTGACGTCGTGGACGGTCCGGTGCGTCACCCGGCGCAGTGCGGCGTGGCCGCTCGCCGCCGCGGGGCTGGCCGTCGACCATGCGTGGGCGACGGCCGGGCTCGTCACGTCCTGGGCCACGCGCAGCACCCGGCCCAGGAACCGCTGCATGCTCCCGGGGGACAGGTCCGCCCAGTCGACGTCGTCCTCGGGCGGCCCGGCGAAGACCATCGTGAGCCGCACCGCGTCGACCCCGTACGCGTCGAGCTGGGCCCCGAGGTCCACGCCGTTGCCGAGCGACTTGCTCATGGCCCGGCCCTGGTTGATCACCTGCCCCTGGTTGAGCAGGGTGCGAACGGTTCGACGACGTCGACCAGGCCCATGTCGTGCAGCACCTTGGTCACGAAGCGGCTGTAGAGCAGGTGCAGGACGGCGTGCTCGACGCCCCCGACGTACTGCGCCACGGGCATCCATCGACGCACGGCCTCGGGGTCGAACGGCCCGTCGGTGTGTCCCGGGGAGCAGTAGCGCAGGAAGTACCAGGACGAGTCGACGAACGTGTCGAGCGTGTCGGTGTCCCGTCGGGCCTCGCGCCCGCAGCGCGGGCAGGTGGTCCGTACCCAGTCCTCGGCACCGGCCAGGGGCGAGACCCCGCGGGGGGCGAGGGCCTCGCCCCGCAGGTCGGGCAGACGGACGGGCAGCTCGTCGTCGGGCACGGGGACCTCCCCGCACGCGGCGCAGTGCACGATCGGGACGGGGGCTCCCCAGAAGCGCTGGCGCGAGACCAGCCAGTCGCGCAGGCGGTGCACGACCTGCGGCCCGCCGCGCCCCTGGGCCGACAGCCACGTCGTGGCGCGCGCGGCGGCCTCGGCGGGGGACAGGCCGTCGAGCGTCAGCCCACCTCCGTCCGAGTGCACGACGACGTCGCGCGCCGGCGAGGTCCCGTCGCCCGGCGCGGTGGTCAGGACCGGGCGCACGGCCAGGCCATGGCGGTCGGCGAACGCCTGGTCGCGCTCGTCGTGCGCGGGGACCCCCATGACGATCCCCGACGCGTACCCGGGCAGCACGTGGTCGGCGGCCCACACGGGCAGCGGTTCGCCTGTCGCCGGGTGCTCGACCCAGGCCCCCAGGAAGACGCCGGTCTTCTCTCGTGAGGTGGCCTGGCGGTCGATGTCGCTCAGGGTCAGGCTCGCGGCGCGGTACGCCTCGAGCGCCTCGGCGTGCTCGGGGGCGCAGAGCTCGCGGGCGACGTCGGCGTCGGGCGCCACGGCCAGGAACGTCACGCCGAACAGGGTCTCGGGCCGCGTGGTGAACGCCGACACGGTGCGCGGGCCCCCACGCGGCGGCGTCCGGGATCCGCGGGCGTCCGCCCCGTCGACGACCGCGAAGTCGACCTGCGCCCCCGCGCTGCGGCCGATCCAGTGGCGTTGCATGGCCAGGACCTTCTGGGGCCAGTGCCCTTCGAGCGCGTCCATGTCGTCGACGAGCCGGTCGGCGTAGTCGGTGATGCGCAGGAACCACTGGGTCAGGTCGCGCCGGACGACCGGTGTGCCGCACCGTTCGCACACCCCACCGACGACCTGCTCGTGCGCGAGCACGGTCCCGTCCTGCGGGCACCAGTTGACGGGGGCAGTGGCGCGGTACGCCAGCCCACGCTCGACCAGGCGCACGAACAGCCACTGCGGCCACCGCATGAACGCGGGGTCCGAGGTCTGCAGGCGGCGCGACCAGTCGAACGACACCCCGTAGCGCCGGATCGAGCGGGCCTGGGTCGCGATGTTGGTCTCGGTGAAGACCTCGGGGTGCTCGTCCCGGCGGATCGCGGCGTTCTCGGCGGGCAGCCCGAACGAGTCCCACCCGATGGGGTTCAGGACGTCGTGGCCGAGCTGGCGCCAGTAGCGCGCGACGACGTCCTCGAGCGCGAAGACCTCGGCGTGCCCCATGTGCAGGTCGCCCGACGGGTACGGGAACATCGTCAGCAGGTAGCGACGTTCGCCGGAGCCGTCGTCGCGGGCGCGGAAGACCCCGAGCGTCTCCCAGACCTCCTGCCAGTGCTCCTCGACCTCGGCGTGCCGGGCCCGGCCCGCAGTGGTCGGCGGGGCGGGCGCTGTCGTCCCGGTGGTGTCCTGCTCCTGCGTCATGGCGTCTCCTCGGCGGTGCTCCGTCCTGTGCGTGGGCACAAAAAAACCCCTCGGGGTACGAGGGGCTGCCGCGCTGATCGTGCCTTGTCAGCGCGGCGGTGTAAGCAGGAGCGAGGAACGCATGGCGGGGAGCCTAGCAGCCGCCCCGTCTCACGCCAACGGGTCGACGGGCACCACGACGCAGATCTGGAACGTGTCGCGCCCGCGCCGCAGCAGGTAGCGGAAGCTCTCGGTGTCGGCCTCGCCCGCCCACTCGTCGCGGTAGCTCCAGCGCACGTCGGCCCACACGAGGCCCGCGCTCGTGGTCCCGAGCGACCGGATCTGCGCGACGGCCCCGACGAGCCCGCGCTCGCGGTACGTCTCGGCCGCGCCCCGGAAGGACTCGCGCACGACGTCGGGGTCGCTGATGAGCAGCGAGGTCTCGTCGGTCACCACGAGCGCAGGGAAGGCGTACGTCTCGGCGATCGTGTCGAGGTCGCCCGCGGCGAGCGCCACGCCGTACGAGTTGAGGAACGTCTGGACGTCGTCGTGGTCGTAGGCGGTCGCGTCGGTGCCGGGGGTCGTCATCCGTTCACGCTAGGCCGAGCGCGCCGACCCTGCACGAGATGGAGCCTGGACTGCCGCCTGGACCGCGGCCAGGAGCGCGACCGGCCCCACGAGCTGGGCGCGCGTGTCGGCGGCGAGCGTCCCGGCGACCTGGTCGAGGAAGTGCGCCAGCACGGGCTCGAGGTAGTCCGGACCGACGTCGAGCGTCCCGTCGACGGTCCCGCCCGTGGTGGTCAGGGCTGCGTGGAAGGGGTGGGTGGGGTGCTGGGCGGGGTCCACGAGGCGCAGCCGCACGACGACGTCGCGTCCGCCCGTCGTCGCGGTCACGGTCGCTGTCACGGCGTCGTTCTCAGGCCCGACGGCGGGTTCCCCCCACGTGAGGTCGGCGTCGCCTCCGAGGAGCGAGCGGGCCGCCTCGACCAGGTGGATGCCGAGGAAGTGCAGGCCGTCGTGGGGCGAGCCCGGGTCGGCGGGCCCGGACAGGGTCAGCGTCGTGATCCGGCCGTGCGCGAGGGCCGTGGCCCGCAGCGGTGCGACGTCGGGCACGAAGCGCAGCGCCGAGCACGAGGTCAGCACGGACCCGCTCGCGCGGGCCGCGGTCACGAGGTCCTCGGCGTCGGCGACCGCTGCGGTGAACGGCTTGTCGACCAGCACGGGCAGCCCGGCCCGCACGAAGGGCAGGGCTGCCGCGTGGTGGAGGCGGCCAGCGCGGTGGGCGACGACGACCGCGTCGACGGACGCGACGTCGTCGGGCCCACCCGCCCGGACCGGGACGCCCGCCGCCGCGCTCCGGGCGGCGAGCTCCGCGACGCGCCCCGGGTCGCCGTCCGCGAGGACCGTGACCCGCACGCCCGGGAAGCGCTGCTCGACGTTCAGCAGGCGCACGTACTGGTCGGCGTGCGAGGAGTCGAGCCCCACGAGCGCGAGGCGGACGGTCCGGGTCATCCGGTCATTCTGCCGGACCGCACGACCTCACCACGCCTGCGCGATGAGCTCGGCGAACAGCTCGCCCTCGTCGACGTCGAGCCCCCGGGAGCGGAACCACGCGCACATGGTCCGGCAGTCGCGCATCAGCAGGTCGGTGCCGTGCGGGTTCGCGACGAGGTCGAGCACCTGCGGCAGGTCGATGATCACGATGCGCCCACCCTGGGCCAGCACGTTGTAGGGCGACAGGTCGCCGTGCGCGTACCCGTGCGCGGCGAGGATCCCCATCGCGTGCCGGAGCTGGTCCCAGTACGCCTCGACCGTGCCGGCGTCGGGTCGGACGCGGGCCAGGCGTGGGGCCGCGACGCGGCTCGCGGGCGACCCGTCGACCTCGCCGCTGCTCGCGTGCTCCCCGACGAACTCCATGAGGATCTCGGTCCCGTCGATCTGGACCGGGTACGGGACCGGGGCCCCGGCGGACCACAGCATCGTCAGCGCCGCGAACTCGGCGTTGGCCCACTGCGCGGCCGCGGCCTCGCGCCCGTACGAGGACTTGCGCTCGATCGCGCGCCGGTCGCGCGAGCGCCGCACCTGGCGACCCTCGACGTACGCCGAGTCACGGTGGAACGCGCGGTGCTGGGAGCTGCGGTAGCGCTTGGCGGCGAGCAGCGAGAACTGGTCGGGGTCGTCGGGCACGGCGCGTTCGAGCAGGAAGACGTCGGCCTCCTTGCCCGTCTTGAGGACGCCGAGGTCGGTGTCGATCGCGGCGTCGGCGGTCACGACCCAGCCGGGTCGGGGCTCGGGTCCGCGCATGCCCTTCTCGACGCTCGACCACGTGGACCAGCGCTGGTCGGGGTCGAGCCCGGGGTCGTCGTCCTCGACGGCATCGCCCGGGAAGGAGGTGCGTCCCAGGGCGCGGTCGGGCGAGCCGTCGTGGAAGGCGGCGAGAGCCTCGGCGTCGAACGTGCCGGACGCGGGGGTGGAGCGGGGGAGTGCGGGAAGGTCGATGTGCTCGTGCACGGGTGGGGCTCCTCGGGTGAGGTGAGGAGCCGGCGTCAGCGGCCGGGGCTCCTCGGGAAGGTGGAGGCGTGGGGAACGACGACGACGGTCATCACGACACCTCTCCTTCTCGCGGCCCCTGGCCGCGCGCTCGTGCCGGACCTTCTCCGGCGGACGTGCCCACCCTCGCACCTGGCGGCGGGGGTGGGCAACGGAATATCCGACTCTCAAGCAGACCCGCCCGGGCGTGTCAGAACGAGCGAGCACCCCGGTCCACGCTGGTTCTGACACGAACGTCGGATCTGCCCGTCAGCCTCCGAACGAGGACACGAGCAGCGTGTACGTGCCGCTCGTGTCGAGGCCCATCTGGGTCAGCAGCGACCACACCACGCCCGCGACGGCGTACGCGGTGACGGGGATCAGGAACAGCCACTCGCGCACCGAGCCGGCGTTGCCCAGGACGGGCAGCGCGAAGTTGCCGCCGGGGCGCCAGATGTCGTTGAGCACGTTGGTCCTGCGCACCCAGCGCGGCGCCTTGAACGTGATGGGCCACAGCAGCGGGCACCCGCCCGTGGTCATGACGTCGCCGATGATGTGGACCGTGACACCGAGCCCGACCGCCACGGGGAGCCAGTTCCACTCCTCGGGGGCCAGGAGAGCGATGAGGATCGCGATCGTGATCGACCCGATCCACGGTCCGAGCTTGCCCCCGCGCGTGAGCTTGAGGGCCTTGAGCGCGAACGCGACGAGCAGGATCGCGACGACGCCGGCCCCGACCGCGATGGTCCCGAACGTGTCCGACTCGTACGTCACGAGTCCCGCGAGCCACGCTAGCGCGGTGAAGACTGCGATCCCCAGGATCGAGTGCGTCCCGCGCCGGTGCCCGCCGGAGATGGTCTCGACGAGGTTCGCGACGCCTTCCGAGACGGGGGGCAGCGAGTGCGCGATCGTGCCCGAGTGGTGGTCGGCGTCGGGCAGCAGGGCCGCGCCCGCGCACACGATCGCGCCCGTGATGACGCCCACGTCCGAGACGGGGTAGATGCCGAGCGTGTACGGGGCGGTCGAGGTGACCGCCACCCATGCGGCCGCGCCGCAGGCGGCGTGGTGGCCACCCATCATGATGTGTTCGTCCCGTCGGTCGTGTTCGTCCAGCAAGTGTGGTTCGCGCGGTCTGTCCGACGCGACAGCACACCCTACCCGCGAGGGACCGACACCGGACCTCACGTCTTGTCGGACCCTGGCGTCTACAGTGCATGGGACACATCGACGACACGCAGCGCACGACCAGGACGGGAGACGTCACCGTGCTCGAGCCCCCCGATCGGCAGGACCTGCCGGCCCCGCCGCGCACCGTGCGCCACGCGCTGATCGCCTCGCCCGTGGGCGATCTCACGGCGGTCGGCACGAGCGACGGGCTGCGCGCGCTGTACTTCGACGCCCACCGGCGACGCCCCACGGGCGAGACCTTCGGCGAGCGGGACGACGACGCGTTCGAGGAGGTCCGCGTCCAGGTCGGGGAGTACTTCGCGGGGACGCGGCGCGACTTCGACCTCGACCTCGCGCCGGTCGGGGACGGCTTCCAGAAGAAGGTCTGGGCGTTGCTCGCCCAGATCCCGTACGGCGAGACGCGGTCCTACGGCGACCTCGCGCTCGCGCTCGGCGACCGGAACCTGGCGCGCGCGGTCGGGGCGGCCAACGGCCAGAACCCGCTGAGCATCGTCGTGCCGTGCCA
Source organism: Oerskovia jenensis (assembly GCF_016907235.1). Lineage (NCBI taxonomy): Bacteria > Bacillati > Actinomycetota > Actinomycetes > Micrococcales > Cellulomonadaceae > Oerskovia > Oerskovia jenensis. The sequence continues at coordinate 518,677 of NZ_JAFBBO010000001.1, read as the reverse complement.
CCGCGTGGTCGGCGCCGACGGGTCCCTCACGGGGTACGCGGGCGGGCTCGAGCGCAAGCGGTTCCTGCTGGCCCTCGAGGAGTCCGACGAGACGCGCGCGACCAGGCTCTTCTGATGGTCACCGCCGTGCCGTGCCGTCGCCCGGCACCTCACGTTCTGCGCCCCGGCGGCGTCTACCCGACGTGAAGCCCTTCGAACGCGTCGTCGCCGAGCACGGTGCCACGGTCCTGCGGGTGTGCCGCGCGGTCCTCGGTCCCGTCGACGCCGAGGACGCCTGGTCCGAGACGTTCCTGTCGGCCCTCGTGGCGTACCCGCGCCTCGACGAGGGGGCCAACGTCGAGGCGTGGCTCGTGACGATCGCGCACCGCAAGGCGATCGACGTGACCCGCGTGCGCGCCCGGGCCCCGATCGCGGTGCCCGACGTCGCCGAGATCACCCACCGGCCCAGCCGCGACGGGCTTCCCGAACGGCGCATCGACCAGAGCGACGACGACCTGTGGCGGGCGCTCGCGGCCCTGCCGCCCAAGCAGCGCCAGGCCGTGGCCTACCACCACGTCGCGGGCCTGCCCTACCTGGAGGTGGCAGCGATCCTCGGTGGCAGCGCCGAGGCCGCGCGCCGCGCCGCGTCCGACGGCATGGCGGCGCTGCGGCGGACGTACCCACCCGCCCGCTCCTCGTCTTCTGCCCGGTCGGCGGCCCCCTCGCCCACTCCTCCCTCGAAGGGAAGTGCCTCATGAGTGACACCTCGTCCGACGACGTCGCCTTCCTCGCGGCCCTCGGGACCGCGCTCGACCGCGGCGCCGCGCCCGCCGACGACTCCCGGGCCACGCTCTCGCGGCTGCACGAGCGCCTCGCGGCGGGCGCTGCGTCGTCGGGCCTGCTCGACGTCGCCTACCGCACGCTCGACACCCCCGTGGGCACGCTGCTGCTCGCCGCGACCGACGTGGGCGTCGTGCGCATCGCGTTCGACGTCGAGGGGCACGACGCCGTGCTCGACCGCATCGCCCGCACCGTGAGCCCCCGTGTCCTGCGCTCCCCGGGGCGCCTCGATCGGCTCGCGACCGAGATCGACGAGTACTTCGCGGGCGAGCGCCGCGCGTTCGACCTGCCGCTCGACCTGACCATGGCCTCCGGCCCGTTCCGGCGCGAGGTGCTGACCCACCTGCGCGACATCGGGTACGGCCGCACCGCGTCCTACGCCCAGGTCGCGGTCGCCGCGGGCAGCCCGCGCGCCGTGCGGGCCGTGGGGACCGCGTGCGCCAAGAACCCGCTGCCGCTCGTCGTGCCGTGCCACCGCGTCGTGCGCTCGGACGGCACGAGCGGCAGCTACGCGGGCGGCCCGGAGGCCAAGCGCCTCCTGCTCGCCCTGGAGCACGCGGCATGACGCTGCCCGACGGCGCCGCGACCCTCCCGGGAGCCGGCGCGCCCGAGGCGGTGGCCTGGACGCGGCGCGTGGCCGTGGCCCAGCCCTTCGACGCGGCCTCGGCGCTCGCGACGCTCGTCGCGCACGCCGTGCCCGGCGTCGACCGGGTCGACCGCTCCGACGCCGCGCACGGCGAGGTGACGCGGCTCGTCGAGACGCGCTCGGGCACGGCGGCAGTGACCGTGCGGCTGACGCCCGAGGAGATCGAGGTCCGGGGGAGCGGGCCGGACGCCGACGAGGTCTGTGCCGTGGTCGCTCGTTGGTTCGACGCCGACGCCGACCTCGCGACCGTGCACACCGTCCTCGGCGCCGACCCCGTGCTCGCGCCCCTGCTCGCCGCACGTCCCGGTCTGCGCGTCGTCGGGCACCCCTCCGGGTTCGAGGCCGCGGTCACGACGGTCCTGGGTCAGCAGGTCTCGCTCGCCGCGTGCCGGACCTTCGCGGGACGGCTCGCGGCCGCGTACGGGCGCGACGCGGACGTCGCCGGTTCGGACGGCCTGCGGCTCTTCCCCGACCCGGACACGCTCGCCGGCGCGCAGGCCGCGGAGCTGCAGTCCGCCGTCGGGATCACGGGCGCCCGGACCCGGACGCTGCTCGCGCTCGCCACGGCCTGCGCGGACGGGCTGACGCTCGGGCCGGGCACGGCAGGCGACCCGGCGACGCTCGCGGACACGCGCGCCCGGCTGCTGGCCCTGCCGGGGATCGGGCCCTGGACCGTCGACTACCTGTCGGTCAAGGTGCTGGGGGACCGGGACGGGTTCGTGCCCGGGGACCTCGTGCTGCGCAAGGCCCTGGGCGGGATCGACGCCCGCGCCGCGGCGCGCGCGTCCGAGGTCTGGTCGCCCGTGCGGGCCTACGCGCTGTTCCACCTCTGGACGCACACGGCCTACTGACCCGCCCGGCCCCGAGCCATACTGGAAGAGGACCACCGACCGAGAGGCAGGACATGAGCATGTCGACGACCACGACCACGACCACCCGCACAGCGGGGTCCACCGGTGCGGTCGGGGTGGGGGACCCCGACGACGTCCGCGAACAGATCGAGGCAGGGGTCCTGTTCGCCAACGGGCGCCTCGCCGGACGCCGCTTCGCCTCGCTCGCCGAGGCGCAGGCGTGGGCCCACCCCGAGCTCGGCGACGAGGTCGTCCAGTTCAACCCGGTCTGCGACTGCTCGGTCTGACGCGCTGGGGCGTGCGTCGCCCGGGCGACGGCCCGGGCCCTCGCCCGGCCTGAACCCGCCGCGCGACCTAGGGTGGGAGCGTGACCCGCGAGAGCGCGCCCGACGCCGCCCGCAGCACCGCTGCGCGCGTCGACGTGCCCGCGGGCGGGCCCGCCGAGACCGTCGCCGCGCCAGCCGGCCTGTCTGCCGGCCCGTCTGCCGGCCCGTCTGCCGAGCCGACCCGGCGGGGCGGCCTGAGCCGCCGGCTCGTCGAGCTGGGCGACGGGTTCTTCTTCGTCTTCGCGGGTCTCGCGGCCGTGTGGCTCGCGTGGCTCGTGCTGAGCGAGTCGATCCACCTCGGCTGGTTCGCGATCCTCTACGTCGTCGCGGTGTGGCTCGTCATCGCCTATCTCGCGCTGCCGCGCCTGCACCGCATCCTCACGACGCTCTACGTGCCCGAGTACTTCATCGGCCGCACGCGCACCGCGAACGGACTGCTGGGCGACCCCGTCAACCTCGCGCTGCTGGGCGAGGAGGAACAGGTCCGCGCCGCGATGGCGGCCGCCGGATGGACGCTCGCCGACGACGTCACGCTCGCCTCGAGCGGACGCATCGTCGCCGCGACGCTCGGGCGCCGCAGCTACGACCAGGCGCCCGTGAGCCCGCTGTTCCTGTTCGGGCGCCAGCAGGACTTCGCGTACCAGCAGGAGGTCGAGGGCAACCCGTCACGTCGCCACCACATCCGGTTCTGGCGCTGCCCGCCGGGCTGGCCGCTGCCGGGCGGGCGCCGCGTCGACTGGCTCGCGGCCGGGACCTACGACCGGTCGGTGGGCATCTCCCTGTTCACGCTCCAGGTCACTCACAAGATCGAGGCCGACACCGACGAGGAGCGTGACCACGTCGTGGCCACCCTGCGCCGGGCGGACGTCGGCGTCGAGGTCGAGGTCATCGAGGACTTCTCGACGGGCTACCACGCGCGCAACGGCGGAGGTGACGCGATCCGGACCGACGGCGACCTCCCGATCGCGGACGTCCGAGGTGTCGCGGTCCCCGCGTCGAGCGCTGCCGTACCGGACGACACCGGGACCGCGACGCGGCCGGTGCACCGGCCCGCGGCCACCACGGTCGGGGCGCTGCTCGTCGTGCTGGGCGTCGTGGCCGACCTGGTCTGGCTCGCGAACCTCGCGCTGCACTGGGACCAGACGCTGCGCTCTCTCTTCCTGGGCGACGGTGTGACCCAGGCCGACATCGACGAGGCGTCGGGTCCGCTGCTGGTCCTCGTCGTGGTGCTGCTCTCGCTCGTCGCGCTCTTCCAGCTCTTCCTGGCCTGGCGCGTCCTCAGGGGCCGCAACTGGGCGCGGGACCTCGTCATGGTGCTCGCCGCGATCAGCACGACGTCGTCGTTCGTGGGGTGGGCCGTGTCCGGGAACCAGATCACGTTCCGCACGACCCTGCTCACCGTGGCGCTCGACATCCTGGTCCTGCTCACGCTGTCCAGCCGCGACGCCGCGGCGTACGCGCGGGACGAGCGTGCCGAGCGTCGGCTCCGGCACGCTCGGCGACGCGCCGCTCGTCGCGCCTCGTCGTAGCCGCTCAGTCGAAGTTCGGGTCGCCGTTGATGTTGAACGTGTCGGCGACCCACGGGAAGACCCAGGTGAACAGGACGGCCACGACCGCCGCCACCAGGACGAGCGACTGCAGCACCTGCCAGAAGCGGTTGCCCGGCAGGTGCCGGAAGATCCACCCGTACATCACTGCACTCCCGGGTCGTTGAGGACTTGCTCGGGCATACCGTCGGCGCGGTCCATCCAGCCGACGAACTTCGCGTAGGTGATCCACCGGTGGGAGTTGCCGAACTCCCCGAGCGTGGGGGAGTGGCACGTCGTGAGGGTCAGGATCCGCTCGGTCGGCTCGACGCCCGGCTGGTTGGGCACGGGGGCGAGGACCTCGACCTGGCTCGGCAGGACGATCTCGTGGCTCGTGACCTCGTACACGTACCAGGTCGTCGCGGTCTCGACGATGACCTGGTCACCCTCGACGAGCTCGTTGACGAACCGGAACGAGTTGCCGTACGTGCGCCGGTGCCCGGCGAGCGCGAAGTTGCCGACCTCACCGACCTGCTGCGTCTGGGTGTAGTGCCCCGCGACGGCCTTGTTCAGCAGCGCGGTCGTGGTGCCCTGGACGATCGGCATGGTGTTGTCGGTCTTGCCGTACCAGGTGGGGACGATGAGCGCGCCGATCGTCTCGCCCTCGGCGACCGCCTCGGGGACCGGCGGGGCGTCGGTGCGCAGCTCGGCGGCGACCTCCGGAGCCGGCGGAAGCGTCTCCTGGAACTCGGTCATAATGGTCGACGCCGCCTGGCTCGACTGGACCGTGGTCCACCACAGCTGCCACACCACGAACAGCCCGACGATGATGCCGAGCGTGATCAGCAGCTCGCCCAGCACGCCGAACGTCGTGGAGACGACGCCGCCGCCCGAGCGCTCCCGTCTCCGGTTGCTGGTGTGCCTCACGAGCCCCTCTTCTCCCGACCAAGCCCCTGGCGACCCGTGCCGGATCGACCTCACAAGCCTAGTCGGTCGGGCCGGGCCGGGTGGCGCAGGGAGGTGTGCGCACCCGCCACGGACCGCACGGCTCGCGCCGCCGTGCATAGGTGTGTCGACGCGCAGGGCGTCCTGTACCGAGGACCGCACCGGGACCGCACCGGCCGACGACAGCGACCCACGACGGAAGGACGGGCCACCCATGGACGCCATCACCGCGATCTCGCAGCGTGTGGCCGCTCTCGAGGCGAGCTTCCGCACTGCCGGTGCGTCGGCACCGGAGCCGGTCGTGGTCGGGGCCGGTGCGAGGTTCGACCAGGTCCTGAGCACCGTGGTCGCAGGAACGACGGACACGGGCCGGACCCGGACGGCCGACGGCGTCCCCGGCGACCTCGTCGTCTTCGGGAACGGCCAGATCCCGCGCACGGCCCTGCAGGAGGTCGGGACGACAGGTCACCGGCTCTGGGCGCCGGCCGGGCAGGCGCTCGAGTCCCTCCTGGCCGCCGCTGCCCGCGACGGGGTCCAGGTCGGTATCACCGACTCCTACCGGTCGTACGACGCGCAGGTGGACGTCGCCCAGCGCAAGGGCCTCTACTCCCAAGGCGGGCTCGCGGCCGAGCCGGGGACCAGCCCGCACGGCTGGGGCATCGCGGTCGACCTCGCCCTGGACGACCGGGCGCAGGGCTGGATGCGGGCGAACGCCGAGCGCTTCGGCTTCGTCGAGGACACTCCCCGCGAACCGTGGCACTGGGTCTACCGCGCCTGAACGCGCGAGGGGCTCGCGATCGACGCAGCGAGCGGCCGGGCAGACAGAAACGACGAAGCGGACCTGGTCTCCCTGGTCCGCTTCGCCGTTCGCTGTCTCAACGAGTGTCCGGAGGGGGACTTGAACCCCCACGCCCGATAAAGGGCACTAGCACCTCAAGCTAGCGCGTCTGCCATTCCGCCACCCGGACGGGTGTCCTGCTGCCGGTGTCGCCACCGGGTCTCGCACAACGAAGCGGACCTGGTTTCCCTGGTCCGCTTCGCGGTTCGCTGTCTCAACGAGTGTCCGGAGGGGGACTTGAACCCCCACGCCCGATAAAGGGCACTAGCACCTCAAGCTAGCGCGTCTGCCATTCCGCCACCCGGACAGGTGTCAGGTCCCGGCGTTCCCGCCGGGGGCCTTGCGGGGAAAAACATAACACGTTTCGGGCACCGAGCGTGCATCCGGCCCGTGGGGCAGACTGGGGAGCGTCCCTGGACCCGTCGCACCGGTCGGTGCAGGTCAGGGGCGGTTTCACCGTCGGACCGACAGCGGATGGGGTGCTCGTGGCTGAGGACAAGGACGCAGGACCGGACGGCGCCACGGCGTCGAGCTCAGGGGGCGGGGCCGACCGCCCGGCGGCGTCCGTCAAGCACCTGGCCGGGCTGAGCCCCGCGGCCAAGAAGGTCGCGGGAGCGCGCCGCAACCCGTCGGTCGTGGGCGTCGACGACTCGGTGCCGGCCTGGTTGCGGACGAGCGCGGGCTGGTCGTGGCGGATCCTGCTGCTGGTCGCGGCGGTCGGCCTGGTCTTCTTCGCGACGTCCCAGGTGCAGATCGTCTTCATCGCGGTCTTCCTGGCCCTCGTCATCACCTCGGTCCTCAATCCCGTGACCGACTGGTACGCCAAGATCATGCCCCGCGGCCTCGCGACGGGCCTCGCGCTCCTGTCGGCCTTCCTGGTGCTCGGCGGGCTGCTGACCTACGTCGTCACGTCGGTCGCGGGCCAGTGGGAGAGCCTCGCGGGGCAGTTCAACACCGGCATCGAGAAGATCTTCGACTTCCTGGAGAACGGGCCGCTGCCCGTGACGATCACCCCGCAGGACATCGAGACCTGGATCGAGAACGCCCGCACGTGGATCACCGAGCACGGCGGCGACATCGCGAGCCAGGCCGCGGCGAGCGCAGGCTCGGTCTTCGAGGCCTTCGCGGTCCTCGCCCTCGCGATCTTCTGCACGGTCTTCTTCCTGGCCCGTGGCAAGGACATGTGGACCTGGTTCCTCAACCAGCTCCCGGCCCGGTCCCGGGAGACCTGGACGTTCGCCGGGGGAGCGGGCTGGTACACGTTCTCCGGGTATGCCCGCGGCACCGTCATCATCGCCCTCGCGGACGGGATCCTCGCGGCGATCGTCCTGGTCGTCCTCGGGGTGCCGCTCGCGGCGCCGCTCGCGGTCCTGGTGTTCATCGGTGCGTTCATCCCACTCATCGGTGCCCCCGCCGCGATGGTCATCGCGATGGTCGTCGCGCTGGCGGCGAACGGCATCGTCAACGCGGCGCTGGTCGGCATCTTCATCGCCCTCATCGGCCAGTTCGAGGGACACATCCTGCAGCCCCTGGTCATGGGCAAGCAGGTCTCGCTGCACCCCGTGGTGGTCGCGCTTGCGGTCACGTCCGGGACGTTCATCGCGGGCATCCTCGGGGCCGTGGTGTCCGTGCCGCTCGTCGCGGTCGCATGGGCCGTGTTCAGCAGGCTGCGCCGCAAGGACCCGCCCATGGAGAAGGAGATCCCCACGGCCAAGGAGATCGCCCTGTCCGGCAAGGAACGCTCGTCGAACGGCGGCTCGAACGGCAAGGAGAGCGACAAGGCGGTCTCGGCGGAGGCCTGAGGCGAGCGCCGTCGTCGGGCAGGAGGACGGCCCGACGGCGCCGCTCGTCTCGCGCGGTCAGCACCCGCGCGACGGCACCCGGACGAGCGGCGCAAATCGCTCGCCGCCGACCCCGGTCACCTGCCACAGTTCTCGCCATGACCACGAACGACCGGGAGACCACGAACACCCCGGTGACCACGAACACCCGGGCGTCCAAGAACGCGGCGACCCGCCTGACCGCGACCCTGTGGAGCTGGGCCTCGATCCTCGACGACGGCGCCCGCGAGCAGGCCGAGCGCACGTCGACCATGCCCTTCGTCTACCCGCACCTGGCCCTCATGCCCGACGCCCACCGGGGCCTGGGTGCGACCGTGGGCTCCGTGATCCCCACGCTGCGCTCGATCATCCCCGCCGCGGTCGGCGTCGACATCGGCTGCGGCATGGTCGCGGTCCGGACCCAGTACACGGCCGGCGACGTCACCGGGCCCGCGCTGCGCGACCTGCGGCTCGCGATCGAGCGGGCCGTGCCCACGAGCGCCGGCTCCTACAACCAGCGCCTGACCGAGACGGCCGAGGCACGCGTGGCCGAGCTCGAGGCGCTCGCGGACACGGCTGGGTTCGACCCCGTGCGGTACGCCGGGAACTGGCGCCTGCAGCTCGGGTCGCTGGGGTCCGGGAACCACTTCATCGAGGTCAGCCTCGACGAGGAGGACCGGGTCTGGTTCTTCCTGCACTCGGGGTCTCGCGGCGTGGGCAACAAGATCGCGCAGCACCACATCGCGGTCGCGCGCGAGCTCATGGACCGGTACTGGATCGACCTGCCGGACAAGGATCTCGCGTACCTCGTCGAGGGCACCGACGAGTTCTGGGCGTACATCCGCGAGCTGCGGTGGGCCCAGCACTTCGCGCTGCTCAACCGCGAGGAGATGATGGACCGCGTCGTGGCCGCGTTCGACGCCTGGTCGGGGCTCGCCCCGGTCGAGGAGGCCGAGCGCATCAACTGCCACCACAACTTCACCGAGCAGGAGCATCACTTCTCCAAGGACGTGTGGGTCTCGCGCAAGGGCGCGATCCGTGCCCGTGAGGGCGACCCGGGGCTCATCCCGGGGTCCATGGGCACGGCGTCGTACGTCGTCGTGGGCAAGGGGCACCCGCTCGCGCTCGACTCCGCACCGCACGGCGCGGGCCGCGAGTACTCGCGGAGCAAGGCGCGAAAGACCTTCACGCACGACCAGCTCCGTGAGGCCATGGCCGGGATCGAGTACCGCGACACCGACGCGTTCATCGACGAGATCCCGGCGGCCTACAAGTCGATCGACCGGGTCATGCAGGACGCGGCGGACCTCGTCGAGGTCCGTCACACGCTGCGCCAGATCGTCAACGTCAAGGGCGACTGACCGGCCGCCGCGGGGTGCCGAGAACGGGATGGAGGTCGTCTTCCGAGCGGAGACGACCTCCATCCCGTTCTCGACGGCGGCCGGGGACGGCGCCGGGGACGGCCGGGGACAGTGCGAGACGTTCGGATGAGGGGGGTCGGTCCGAACGGGTGAGTCGGGGACCCCCTGGTGGGCGGGAACGTAGAGGGATCAGGGCGCGACCGGTGCCCACCTCACCTCAGGAGCTCGACGATCATGAAGGTTCTTCGTACCGTCACCACCACCGCAGTCTCCGCGGCGCTCGTGCTGGGCGGTGGAGCAGCGGCCTTCGCGGCCGAGGGAGCGGACGCCCCCGAGGCGGGCGCGCCCGCGGCTCCCGACGCCGGCACGTCCAGCGTCGGTGGCGAGCAGGCGGCCCCCGCCGCAGAGGCGCCGACTCCCGAGGCCCCGGCCGCTCCGGCCCCGGTCGTTCCTGCGGCGACGACGCACGCTGCGCCGGTGAACCCGGTCGTGGCACCTGCCCCCGAGGTGCCCGTCGTCGCACCTGCCGTCGAGGCGGCCGACACGCCGGCCCCCGAAGGCACGGCTCCCGAGGCTGACCCCGCCGAGGCTCCCGCAGGGGACCCCGCCGAGACCCCCGCAGCGGACCCGGCCGGGGAGACGGCTCCCGAGGCCGACGCCGTGACCGCAGAGACCGCAGAGACCCCTCCCGAGGCGCTGACCGACGCTCCGGCCGGTGCGTCGGCGTTCGGTGCCCTGCAGGCGACGCCCGTCTACCCCGACGCCGACTACCACCCGCACTGGGAGGACGGCGGCGAGGACGGGTTCGGATGCGACTACTGGTACTTCATGGAGCTCGGTGACGTGACGTCCGGCCGTGACTGGCAGGGCTGGTACGGGAGCCCGCAGCTGCACATCCTGCACCACACGCTCAAGGACGCCGACGGCACGGTCCACATGGTCTACGACCGTGACATCGCGAACTACTGGTACCACGTGTGGTCGGGCGACGAGACCGTGACCCCGGACGCCGAGGGCATCCACTGGGAGAACACGTCGGCCCAGCAGACCGTGCTCGTCAACGGCTACAAGGGCGGCGCGGACGAGGCGGCCCGGGGGATCGACGCGCAGGCGCTCTTCGCGCGGGCGGGTGTCGTGCAGAACTCCGTCACGATCGAGCAGTACCAGTCGTACATCGACAACGGCTGGTGGACCCAGGCCCAGGCCGAGGAGTACGTCGCGTCCGAGAACGCGCGTCGCGCGGACTACACGGCGTACGAGGCCACCCAGTTCGCGGTCTGGTATTTCTCGACCGGCCACGACGTCATGGGCCTGTTCTTCGACGTCGACGACGCCGGTCACGTGACCCTGAGCCAGAAGGCGCTCGACCAGTTCACCGCGCAGGTGGTCCCGGAGAACCCCGACGAGACCTTCCAGTACGACGGCACACGCAACTGGGACGACGCGTACAACCAGAGCGACCGCATGGCGACGATGCAGACCGCGGCCTGGCTCATCGAGCAGGCGCTGACCACGAACGTGGTCATGCCTCAGCCCGGCTTCGTCTCGCACGGGTACCTCAAGAACTCCGACGGTTCCACGGACTACGGCTTCACGGCCTCGCTCGTGGGCGGCACGGGGGACATCCACGTCGAGCTGCGCACCGCCGACGGCCAGGCCGTGCCGGCCGGAGTGACGCTGGTCGACGCGAACGGCGCCACGGTCACGTCGGTGACGCCCGGCCAGCAGGTGTTCGTGCGGGTCCCCGCGGGCCTGGACGTCGCGTCCCTGCCGCAGTTCCAGCTCTGGGGCTCGGCGCAGGGCACCGAGCAGGGCAGCCCGCACTTCTACACGGGCAACGACCACAACAACCACGGCGCGGGCACCTACGACGAGGACGGTCAGTGGAGCCCGACCCAGTTCCCGCACTGGCTCATCGGCCTGGGCGAGCTCGACCAGCCCTCGACCGCGTGGGACTGGGTCGGCATCAGCCTGGCCGACGAGCCCGAGGCGCCCGTGGTCCCCGAGGACCCCACGGAGCCCGAGAACCCGGTCGTGCCGGAGGACCCCGAGGCGCCCGTCGTCGAGACCGCCGCCGTGGACCCGATCTTCCTCGACACCGGGGTCACCGCCACGACCGTCGCCCCGGTGACCTCGAGCGACCCGACCAACCTCGGCCTGACGCGGACCGTCCCGGTCGCTGGCGTGGCACAGGCGGCACCGGCCGTGAACCTCGCCTCGACCGGTGCCGACGCCGGCGCCCTGGCCCTCGCCGGAGCCTTCATCGTCCTGACCGGCACCGGGCTCGTCCTGGCCGGACGCCGCAGGACCCGCACCACCGAGCGCTGAGCGACCCAGCCCCACGCGACGCACGACCAGCCGCCCCCTCCCACCACGGAGGGGGCGGCTCGCCGTCGCGCCCGCGAGGCGTGGGACCGGTCCGTCGCCCGACGCCGGAGCGCACCTGCCGCGCGAGGGTGCGCTCCGCCGTCGGGCGGGCGGGAAGGCGGGACCGAACGTGAGGGGCAGCGCTCTCGGCGCGCGCGATCGGCGCGCACACGACACGCTGGCGGCATGAGGATCGGGATACCTGCCGAGGTCAAGAACAACGAGTACCGGGTCGCGCTCACCCCCGCGGGCGCGCACCACCTGGTCGCCGCAGGGCACGAGGTGCTGGTCCAGGCAGGGGCCGGGACAGGCTCGGCGATCTCCGACGAGGACTTCGCGTTCGCGGGCGCGCGCGTCCTGGGTACTGCCGAGGAGGTCTGGGGGCAGGCAGAGCTCGTGTGCAAGGTCAAGGAGCCCGTGCCGAGCGAGTACCCCCTGCTGCGCGACGACCTCCTGCTCTTCGCGTACCTGCACCTGGCGGCCGACCCCCTCGGCACGGCCGCGCTGCTCGACGCCGGGACGACCGCGGTCGCCTACGAGACCGCCCAGGCCCCCGACGGCTCGCTCCCGCTGCTCGCACCCATGAGCGAGGTGGCCGGGCGCATGGCGACGCAGGTCGGGGCCTATCACCTGATGCGTCCCGCGGGCGGTGCGGGCGTGCTGCTCGGCGGCGTGCCCGGGAGCAGGCCGGGACGGGTCGTGATCCTCGGCGGCGGGACCGCCGGACGGCACGCGGCCGAGATCGCGGTGGGCATGCGCGCCGAGGTCACGATCCTCGACCTGTCGCTGCCCGTCCTGCGTGCGCTCGACCAGGAGTTCGCGGGCCACGTGCGGACCGTGGCGTCGAGCGCGTACGCGATCGAGCAGGAGGTGCTCGCAGCCGACCTGGTGATCGGCGCCGTCCTGGTCGCGGGAGCCAGGGCGCCGCGGCTCGTGACGAACGACCTCGTGTCCCGCATGAAGCCCGGCTCGGTGCTCGTCGACATCGCCGTGGACCAGGGCGGCTGCTTCGAGGACACCCGCCCCACGACGCACGACGAGCCCACCTTCGCGGTGCACCGCTCGACGTTCTACTGCGTCGCGAACATGCCCGGAGCGGTGCCCGTGACGAGCACGCACGCCCTGACGAGCGCGACCCTGCCCTACCTCGCGCAGCTCGCGGACGGCGGGACCCGCGCGCTGCGCACCGTGCCGCTGCTGCGCAACGGTCTGACGACCGTGGCGGGGACGCTCGTCAACGAGCAGGTCGGCGTCGCGCTCGGGCTGCCCTGGACGCCCGTCGAGGACACGTCGGGCCGGTAGCGGGGCACGGCGCGCGGGCGGACCGCCCGCACGGACGCCGTCGGTCCGCTTCCCGAAATGCCTGTCGGCCCCGCGCGAGGCGGTGGCATGCTGTCCGGATGGAGCCTTTCGTCCTCGCCAACGAACGTGTCCACCTCGCGATGCCCACCGCGGCCGACGTGGACCGCATCACCGAGCTCTGCCAGGGAGCGGAGGTCGCTGCCTGGACCACGGTGCCCAGCCCGTACACGCGCGCCGACGCGGCCACCTTCATCGAGGGCGTCGTGCCCGAGGCGTGGCGCACGGGCCGCGGGAACACGTGGGCGATCCGCCGCCCGGACGCCCCGCACGGACCCGTCCTCGGCATGGTCGGGATCACGCTCGACTCCTCGCCCACGCACGACACGTCGGCCGAGATCGGGTACTGGCTCGCGCCCGAGGCGCGCGGCGAGGGGCTCATGACGGAGGCCGCGCGCCTGGTGGTCGACTGGGCGTTCGACCCCGAGGGGCTGGGGCTGTCCCGCATGGTCTGGACCGCGTTCACGGGCAACTGGGCCTCGCGCCGCGTCGCCTGGCGACTCGGGTTCCGGGTCGAGGGCACGGTGCGGGGCCACGGCATCCAACGGGGCACGCGTCGGGACGCGTGGATCGGCACGCTCCTGGCCGACGACCCGCGCGAACCGGTCGAGCCCTGGCCGTCCGCCGAGGCGAAGGACCACGTGGGGCAGACGCGGGCGCGCTGACGCGGCCGGGAATGATGTCGTGGGCCGGGGGCGCGCCGGGTGAAGATAGGACGCATGACGAGCACCCTCGACCCGGCCAACCCGTTCGCCGCGGCGTCCACCCTCCCGTACCAGCTCCCCGACTTCACGACGATCCGCGAGGAGCACTACCTCCCCGCCCTCCGCGCCGGCATGGAGGCCGAGCGCGCGGAGGTCGAGCAGATCGTCACCAACCCCGAGGCGCCCACGGTCGCCAACACGCTCGAGGCCCTCGAGTCCGCGGGACAGCTCCTGACCCGCGCGGTCACGGTCTTCTACAACGTCGCGAGCGCCGACTCGACACCCGGCCTCGAGGACATCGAGGAGACCGTCGCGCCCGAGCTCTCGGCGCACCACGACGCGATCTACATGGACGCGCGCCTGTACGCGCGGGTCCGGGCGCTCCAGGACGCCGTCGACGCCGGTGACCTCACGCTCGAGGCCGACACCGCGTGGCTCCTGCACACCCTGCTGGTCGACTTCCGCCGATCGGGCATCGAGCTCGACGCCGCCGACCAGGACCGCCTGCGCGAGCTCAACGGGAAGCTGACCTCGCTCGAGGCCGCGTTCGGCCGCAAGCTGCTCGCGGGTGCCAACGCCGCGAGCGTCCTGGTCGACGACGCCGCCGACCTCGAGGGGCTGCCCGAGGACGCGATCGCCGCTGCCGCCGCGGCCGCCGCGACGCGCGGGCACGAAGGCAGGTACCTGCTCGAGATGCAGCTCCCCACGCAGCAGGGCGTCATCGCCTCGCTCGCGCGCCGCGAGACCCGTGAGCGCGTCCAGCAGGCGTCCGTGACGCGCGGCGCGACGGGCGACGACAACGACACGCGCCAGATCGTGCTCGACCTCGCGCGCCTGCGGGCCGAGCACGCCCGCCTCCTCGGGTACGACCACCACGCGGCGTACATCGCCGAGGACGCCACGGCCAAGACGACCGGAGCCGTCAACGCGATGCTCTCGCGCCTGGCCCCGGCGGCCGTCGCGAACGCCCGCCGCGAGGCCGGGGACCTCGAGGTCGCGCTCGCCCGCGAGGCCGGCGACGGCGCCGAGCTGCGCGCCTCGGACTGGGCGTACCTCGCCGAGCAGGTCCGCAAGGAGCGCTACTCGCTCGACGACGCCGCGCTGCGTCCCTACCTCGAGCTCGACCGCGTCGTGACCGACGGCGTCTTCAAGGCCGCGAACCTGCTCTACGGCATCTCGTTCGCCGAGCGCACCGACCTCGTGGGATACCACCCCGACGTCCGCGTGTTCGAGGTCTTCGACGGTCCGGTCGGTGAGCGGGACCAGGGCCTCGGGCTGTTCCTCGCGGACTTCTACACGCGCGAGTCCAAGCGTGGCGGCGCGTGGATGAACAACCTGGTCGACCAGAACCACCTGCTCGACCAGCCGCCCGTCGTCGTGAACAACCTCAACATCGTCAAGCCCCCGGCGGGCGAGCCCACGCTGCTCGTGTGGGACGAGGTCATCACGCTCTTCCACGAGTTCGGCCACGCGCTGCACGGGCTGTTCTCGGACGTGCGCTACCCGTCGCAGTCGGGTACCGAGGTGCCGCGCGACTTCGTCGAGTACCCCTCGCAGGTCAACGAGATGTGGGCCTGGGAGCCGACGATCCTCACGTCCTACGCGGTCCACCACGTCACGGGCGAGCCCCTGCCGACCGCGTGGGTCGAGACCATGCTCGCCTCGCGCCTGTTCAACGAGGGCTTCGGGACGACCGAGTACCTCGCGGCCGCGCTGCTCGACCAGGCCTGGCACCAGCTCGCCCCGGAGCAGGTCCCCACGAGCGTCGACGAGGTCCTGCCGTTCGAGGCCGCGGCCCTCGACGCGGCCGGGGTCGCCTTCGCGCCCGTGCCGCCGCGCTACCGCACGACGTACTTCAACCACGTGTTCGGCGGCGGCTACTCGGCCGGCTACTACTCCTACATCTGGTCCGAGGTCCTCGACGCGGACACCGTGACCTGGTTCGAGGAGAACGGTGGCCTCCACCGGGCCAACGGTGACGCGTTCCGCAAGAAGCTCCTCGCGCGCGGCGGCTCGGTCGACCCCATGGTCGCGTTCGCGGACCTGCGCGGCCGCGACCCGGAGATCGCGCCGTTGCTGACGCGTCGCGGGCTCGACGCGTAGGCGCCCCCTTCGCGCCTGGTGACCGTGGTGCGCGAGGTGGACCTCCCGGGTCCACCTCGCGCCGGCGGTCCCACCGGGCGCGTCGTCGGGCGTGCTCGGGCGCGGTCGGGGTCCGGTCAGGGCACGGGTGGGGGACACCCCTGATGTGCCCGACGGCGACCCCTCCCTAACCTGGAGGCGAGCCGCCACCGGTGGTTCCGAGGCAGCAGGAGCGTCCCGGCCCCGTCGTGACCCGAGGAGAACCCGCAGCGCATGACCGCCACGCCCGACGACGCCGTCGCCCCCGCACCGCCCGCCGACGGCCGTGCCGCGGCCCGGCCGGGGCCACGTCCCCGGCGGCGCTGGGTCGTGGTCGTGGCCGGGCTCCTGGCTCTCGCGGTCGTCGGGGTCCTCGCGGGTCTCGCGGTGGCCTTCACGCGCGGCGTGACCTCGACGGCCGGGGACGTCGAGTTCACGCGCCCGCTCGCGATCCCGCCGCTCGCGGCCTCGACGGTCGAGGACGGCGTCCGGGTGTTCGCGCTCGACCTGCAGGAGGGCGAGACGGACCTGGGGCAGGGCGGCCTCACGCCGACCCTCGGCGTCAACGGCTCGTTCCTCGGCCCGACGGTGCGGGCGACGCGTGGTGAGCAGGTACGCATCGACGTGACCAACTCGATGTCCGAGACGAGCACGTTGCACTGGCACGGCATGAGGCTGCCCGCGGTCATGGACGGCGGCCCGCACCAGCAGGTCGAGCCGGGGCAGACGTGGTCGCCGACCTGGACGATCGACCAGCCCGCGGCCACGCTCTGGTACCACCCCCACCTGCACGGGCGCACGGCCGACCACGTGTACCGCGGGCTGGCCGGGCTCTTCCTGCTCGACGAGCCCGCGGGGTCGCCCGAGGCCGCGGTCCAGGACGGCCTGCCGCACGAGTACGGCGTCGACGACGTCCCGCTGGTCGTGCAGGACAAGAAGTTCCACGCCGACGGCCGGCTCGACGACGCCGACCCGTTCCTGTCGACCACGGGGGTGCGCGGTGCGGTCGTCCTGGTGAACGGCACCGCGAACCCCTCTCTCGACGTCACGACCGAGCGGGTCCGGCTGCGGATCCTCAACGGATCGAACGCGCGGATCTACGACTTCGGGTTCGACGACGGTCGCGACTTCCAGGTCGTCGGCTCGGACGGTGGTCTCCTCGACGCCCCCGTCACGACCGACCGTCTCCAGCTCTCCCCGGGGGACCGGGCCGAGATCGTGGTCGGGGTCGTCCCGGGGGAGCGCACCGTGCTGCGCAGCTTCGCGCAGGACCTCGGTGCGAACCCCTTCACGGCGCGCTTCTCGGGCGGGGACGACACGCTCGACGTCCTCGAGCTGCGGGCTGCGGCCGAGCTCGCGCCCACGGCTCCCGTGCCCACGACGCTCGCGAGCGTCCCGGTGGCGGACGAGGGGGACGCGACCGTCACGCGCCGCTTCGAGCTGTCCGGCACGTCGATCAACGACCTGGACATGGACCTGCGCCGGATCGACGAGGTCGTCGACGCCGGGGCCACCGAGGTCTGGGAGGTCACGGGCATCGACGACACCCCGCACAACTTCCACGTCCACGACGCGCAGTTCCAGGTCCTCGACGTCTCGGGCGAACCGCCACCTCTCGATCTCCGAGGGTGGCAGGACACGGTCTACGTCCGCCCCGGCAAGGTCACCCGGCTCCTGGTCACGTTCGGCACGACGCCCGACGCCGACAGCCCCTACATGTTCCACTGCCACCTGCTCCGCCACGAGGACCAGGGGATGATGGGGCAGTTCGTGGTCGTCGACCCCTCGGCCGCCGCGGGTACGGCGGGGCGCCCCGCCCCGGGGGACCTGCTGCCGGGGGTGGGCGACGACGTCGGGCACGAAGACGCGCACACCGGTGCCGCGCCGCGCGGCGGGACCGGGCCGCGGCTCCCCGCCCAGGGCGCCCAGGAGCACACCGCGACCGGCGACCACGGCTGAGGTCCGACCACAGCCCTGCCGGACCGGTGCCCACGGGGCGAGACACTCCGGCAGAGCCCCGGAGCGTGCCGCGACAGCGGGTACCGTGTGGCCATGACGAGCCATGCCCACCCCGCGAACCCGCCGCAGACCCACCCGACCGCCGAGCAGGAGGTCGCGCGCATCTGCCAGGACCTGCTGCGCATCGACACCTCGAACTTCGGTGACGGGTCGGGACCCGGCGAGCGCGCGGCGGCCGAGTACGTGATGGCCTCGCTCCACGAGGTCGGTCTGAGCCCCGAGCTGTTCGAGTCCGCGCCGGGTCGCGCGAGCGTCGTCGTCCGGCTGCCGGGCCAGGACCCCACGCGCCCCGCACTGGTCCTGCACGGACACCTCGACGTCGTGCCCGCGCAGGCGTCGGACTGGTCCGTGGACCCGTTCGCGGGCGAGGAGAAGGACGGGCTGCTGTGGGGGCGCGGCGCGGTCGACATGAAGGACATGGACGCGATGATCCTCGCGGTCGTGCGCCAGATGGTCCGCGAGGGCCGCAAGCCCGCGCGCGACGTCGTCGTGGCCTTCTTCGCCGACGAGGAGGCCGGCGGCACGTACGGCGCGAGCTGGGCCGTGGACCACCGCCCCGAGATCTTCGAGGGCGCGACCGAGGCCATCAGCGAGGTCGGCGGGTTCTCCGTGGACATCGACGGCAAGCGTGCCTACCTGCTCCAGACCGCCGAGAAGGGCATCGCCTGGCTCAGGCTCGTCGCCGAGGGGCGCGCGGGGCACGGCTCGCAGGTCAACGCCGACAACGCCGTGACGCACCTCGCCGCCGCGGTCGCACGGATCGGCGCCTACCAGTGGCCGTACACCATCACGCCCACGGTCGACGCGCTGCTGCGCGGCGTGGCCGAGCTGACCGGCCTGCCCTACGACCCCCGCGACGAGGCGAGCATCGACGCGCTCGTCGCGGCCCTCGGCCCGGCGTCGCGATTCGTCGGAGCGACCGTGCGCCACACGTCCAACCCCACTCAGCTCGGTGCGGGCTACAAGGCCAACGTCATCCCCGGGCGCGCCGAGGCCGCGATCGACGCGCGCCTGCTGCCCGGCCACGAGGACGAGGGCTTCGCGGTCATCGAGGGGCTCGTGGGCGAGCACGTGCGGATCGAGCCCATCCACCGCGACATCTCGCTCGAGGTGCCCTTCGAGGGCGACCTGGTCGACGCCATGATCGCGTCGCTGCACGCCGAGGACCCGGGCGCCACGGTCCTGCCGTACACGCTCTCCGGTGGCACCGACAACAAGTCGCTCGCGCGGCTCGGCATCACGGGCTACGGGTTCGCCCCGCTCCAGCTCCCCGCGGACCTGGACTTCTCCGGGATGTTCCACGGGGTCGACGAGCGCGTGCCCGTCGAGTCGCTGAAGTTCGGGGTGCGCGTCCTGGACCGCCTGCTGCGGACCTGCTGAGCGTGCCGGGAGCCGTCGCCGGGCGTGAACACGCCCGGCAACGGCTCCCGTGCGCTGGTCAGAGCGTCGAACGCACCCGGATGATCCGCCGACGCAACCACACGCGGCGCTCGCCACCCACGTAGAGCCGGGTGCGGTCGAGCTCCCAGCGTCCGTACTCGGCCTCCTCCGTCAGGAGGCGGACGGCGTCGTGGCGGCTCACGGACCTGTCGATCGTGAGCACCCGGTACTCGTACTGGCTGCTGGGCTCCGTGCGGGCCACGCGCTGCGGGGGAGGAGTGCTCGCCATGTTCCACCGTCCTCGGGTCGGTCGTGAGCAGGGGAGTCGTGAGCCGTACCTCACTCTCCCGCGCCGGGATTCCGAGTGCCATTGTGCCTCTCCCAGGGCTACCGTCAGGGTATGACCGCTGACCCGCGTGCCGCCCTCGATCGATTCATCGCTGCCCTCGAAGCTCATTACACCGCCGTCGCCGCGCGCCGTGGCGAGGACGACCCTGCGGTCGACGACGCCTACTACGTGCTCGCGGACGCCTACGAGGTCTACGACGAGTCGCTCGCGCAGGTCCACGGCGAGGCCACGCCGTTCTACCTCGCGGAGGACGACGACGATGACGACCGAGACGACGACGAGGACGGCGACGACCGGGACGCGGACGACGGGTCGGACGAGGACGACCAGCTCGACGAGGAGTTCGACGAGGTCGACCTTCACGACGGCGCGAGCCGCTGACGGGCCCTGAGGGGACGGGCTACCAGCGCTCGGGGTAGCCGAACGAGAGGGCGCTGACGTCGTCTAGCGCGTGGTGGACGGCGTCGGGAAGCTCGAGGTCGCTCGCCGCGAGCGAGGCGCGCAGCTGTGACGGGGTGCGGGCGCCGACGATCGCGCTCGAGACGGCGGGGCGCTGCAGGAGCCAGGCCAGCGCGACGTCGAGAGGCGCCCGCCCCAGACCGTTCGCGGCCGTCACGACGGCCTCGACGATGCCCGACGACGGGCCGTCGAGGTACGGCTGGACGAACCCGGCCAGGTGCGACGACGCCCCGCGGGAGTCCGCGGGCAGCGAGCTGCGGTACTTGCCCGTCAGCACGCCGCGCCCCAGCGGTGACCACGCTAGGACGCCGAACCCCATCTCGGTCGCGGCCGGCACGACCTCCCGTTCGATCCCGCGCTGCAGCAGCGAGTACTCGAGCTCCACAGCACTGAGCCCGACGTCGCCGCGCGCCTCGAGCGTCGCCGCGGCGCGGGCCGCGGCCCACCCGGGGTGGTTGGACAGGCCCACGTAGCGGGCGCGGCCGGTCGTCACGGCCAGGCGCAGGGCCGAGAGCGTCTCGTCGAAGGGCGTCCGGGGGTCCGGGGTGTGCACCAGGAAGAGATCGACGTGATCCGTCCCCAGGCGCGCCAGCGAGGCGTCGAGCGAGTCGAGGAGCGCCCCACGGGACGCGTCGACGGTGTTGCCGTCGGCGGTCGTGCGGATCCCCGCCTTGGTGCACAGCAGCACGTCGCCCCGGTCGACCTTGCCCGCCGCGAGGAGCGAGCCGATCATGGCCTCGCTCGCGCCGCCACCGTAGGAGGCCGCGGTGTCCAGGAGGTTGCCCCCGGCGTCGACGAAGTCGCGGAGCTGCTCGGCCGCGTCGATCTCGTCGGTGTCCCGACCCCACGCCATGGTCCCCAGGCCCACGGGCGAGACGCGAAGGCCGGTGCGGCCGAGCTGACGAAGTTCCATGCGCGGCAGGTTACCGGCGAAAAGGGCGTGGTGCCCGGAGACGTGGCGCTCTCGGGAGGGTGAGGTCCGTCGCTTCCGCCTGCGCGGTCGGACGCGGGGGCACGGCTGGCTCGTCGCGAGGGCCGGCAGGTGTCCGGACGGTGACCGGTGGATGCCCGCGCGGTGGCCGTCGGTCGACGCCCCGATGACGCTTTCGACGATCCGGCCTGTCCGGCCATGGTCGGCCGTCACGCGCCGGTATCGTGCCCTTCGTGAATGCGTGGGAAGCAGTCCTCCTCGGCCTCGTCCAGGGCCTGACCGAGTTCTTGCCCGTCTCCTCGAGCGCGCACCTGCGCATCGTGGGTGAGCTGATCGGCTCGGCCGACCCGGGGGCGGCCTTCACCGCGATCACCCAGATCGGGACCGAGACCGCGGTCCTGCTGTACTTCCGCCGGGACATCGCCACGATCTGCGGCGCGTGGTGGCGGGCGATCCGGGGCGACAACGGCACCGACTGGCGCGCACGGACGGGCAAGGGCGACCACCACGCCGCCATGGCCTGGTTCATCGCACTCGGCTCGATCCCGATCGTGGTGCTCGGGCTCGCGTTCCAGGACGCGATCGAGGCGTCGCTGCGCAACCTGTACATCACGGCGTTCATGCTCGCCGCGTTCGGCTTCCTCCTCGGGCTCGCCGACCGGGTCGGGGCCAAGAGGCGCACGCTCGACGAGCTGACCCCGCGACAGGCCGTCGGCTTCGGGCTCGCGCAGGCCCTCGCCCTGGTTCCCGGCGTGTCCCGGTCCGGCGGCACGATCACGGCGGGCCTGCTCATGGGGTTCACGCGCGAGGCGGCCGCACGCTATTCGTTCCTGCTCGCGATCCCCGCGGTCCTCGGCTCGGGGTTCTACCAGCTCGCGAAGTCGATGTCGGCGGAGCCCGTGCCGGGCGCTCCCGGGTTCGGGGCGACCCTGATCGCGACGCTCGTCGCCTTCGTCGTCGGGTACCTGGTGATCATCGCGTTCCTGAAGATCGTCTCGACGTTCAGCTACACGCCGTTCGTGATCTACCGGCTCGTGCTCTCCGGGGTCGTGGTGCTGCTGCTCACGTTCGGGGTCCTGCAGCCGCTCGCCTGACGCACCTCGCGGCCGGGCGCACGTCGCGCGGCCCGCCGGCTACATCCACCCCACCTTCTTGAACGCCCCGTACAGGCCCACGCACCCGGCCACCATGATCGCGAGCGCCATCGGGTAGCCGAGCGACCAGTGCAGCTCGGGGATGTGGTCGAAGTTCATGCCGTAGACGCCGCCGACAATCGTGGGGAACACGAGGATCGCGGCCCAGGCGCTGATCGTGCGCATGTCCTCGTTCTGGCGCACCGAGACCTGCGACAGGTGCACCGAGAGCATGTCGGACAGCAGGTCGTCGTGCGCGTCGAGGTGGCGGTCGATGCGCTCGACCGTCGAGACGAGGCGGTCCATGAGCCGCTTGTCGAACGTGATGCGCGACCGGGCGCTTCCTGACACGAGCTCGGGCAGCTCGGCCGTGATGGGCAGCAGCGCCCGCCGGGCCTCGGTGATCTCGCGCTTGAGGTCGTAGATGGGCAGGACGGGGTCGGTGTTCCGTCGGGGCTCGAACACGATCTTCTCGACCTCGGCGACCGCGTCGCCCAGGGCCAGCTCGACGTCGGAGGCGGTCGCCACGAGCGCGAACAGGGCCTCGCCCGCCAGGTGCTGCACACCCTTGCCCCGCCCGTGCGACGGGCCGGTCAGGTGCTCGCGCATCCGGTCGTGGACGCCCCCGGCGCCCTTCTCGACCGTGACCACGACGTCCGGTCCGACGAGGATGCAGAAGCTGCCCGTGCTGACCTGCCGGTCGTCCTCGGAGAAGGCCACGGTCGGGGTCACGACGAGCAGCCAGTCCATGCCGATGTGCTCGACGTGCGCGAGGGGGTGCTTGACGTGCCGCACGTGCACGGGCAGGTGCCCGCGCCCCCACTGGGTGCTCAGGCCCACGCCGAGGGCTTCGGCGGCCTCCACGAAGTCGTCGAGCGTGCGGACCTCGTACCAGCGCGCCCCGCTCTCCTGGTCGGTCGCTCCCTGGTCGTCCGCTCCCGGGTCGACCGCGTCCGCGACGTCGCCCGGTCCGGTGCGCCCCTCAGCGGGCCGCACGCGCCCGTCGGACCCCTCGACCCACAGCTCCTTGTAGCGCGTGGGCGCCGAGCGCGGCTTCTCGGAGGCGTCGTGCTCGGGGGAACGGGGGTCGGGAGGACGTGTGGGTTCGCTCACCCCTGCATTCTTGCCCGACGCCGCAGGCACGCCACCCAGGACCGGGGGCGCGCCGTCGTCGGGCACCCGGCGTCGACGCGGAGTGTCCCGCGGCGAGGACGGTCGAGGACCCCGCGCCCGTTCGCGGCTAAGGTTGTCGCGTGCACAGCTGGCCCATGCCTCAGATTCCTTCCCTGCCCGGCCGAGGACTCCCGATCCGGGTGCACGACAGCACCACCGGGGAGCTCGTCGTCGCCGCGCAGGGGGACACCGCGACCATGTACGTCTGCGGGATCACCCCGTACGACGCGACCCACATCGGGCACGCCGCGACCTACGTCGCGTTCGACCTGCTCAACCGCGCCTGGCGCGACTCCGGGCACCAGGTCACGCACGCCTCGAACGTGACCGACGTCGACGACCCGCTGCTCGAGCGTGCGACCGCGACCGGCGTCGACTGGTGGGACCTCGCGGTCGAGCAGACGGCGCTGCTCGCCGAGGACATGACGGCCCTCGGCGTCGTGCCCCCCGACGTGTACCGCGGGGCGGTCGAGGCCATCCCGGACGTCGTGGCGGCCGTCGAAGCGCTCATCGAGGACGGCTTCGCGTACCGCGTGCCCGTCGAGCCCGGAGCGGGCGGTGACCGTCCAGATCTCGGGGACGTGTACGCCGACCTCAGCGCCGACGCGCGCTTCGGCGCCGTGTCGCGGCTCAGCCGCGAGGACATGCTCAAGCTCTTCGGCGAGCGCGGGGGAGACCCCGACCGCGACGGCAAGAAGGACCCCCTCGACCCGCTGCTGTGGCGGCGCGAACGCAGGGGCGAACCCACCTGGGACGGCGCGAGCCTCGGCACCGGGCGCCCTGGCTGGCACATCGAGTGCGCCGTCATCGCACGCGACGGCCTGGGCCTGCCCTTCGACATCCAGGGTGGCGGAGCGGACCTCCTCTTCCCGCACCACGAGATGTCGACCTCGCACGACCGCCTGCTCGACCACGGCTTCGGCGCACGCAACCACGTGCACGCGGGTCTCGTCGCCTACCAGGGCGAGAAGATGAGCAAGTCACGGGGGAACCTCGTGTTCGTCTCGCGGCTGCGCGCCACGGGCGTCGACCCCATGGCCATCCGCCTCGCGCTCCTCGCGCACCACTACCGCTCCGAGTGGGAATGGACCGACGCCGACCTCCCGGCGGGCGTCGAGCGACTCGAGCGGTGGCGCTCGGCCGTGTCCGGCAACGGCGGACCCGAGGCCGACGCGACCCTCGCAGCGGTGCGCGCGGCGCTCGCGGACGACCTCGACGCCCCCGCCGCGCTCGCCGCGGTCGACGCGTGGGCCGACGTCTCGCTCGCCGACGGGCGCGACACCTCGGCCGACACCGAGGGCGCGCCCGGCGTGATCTCGCGCGCGGTCAACGCGCTCCTCGGGGTGCGGCTCTGACCCCGTCGCCCACCCACCCCTGCCTGCGACGACGGCCCGTGGCTCCCTCGGTGGGGCCACGGGCCGTTCGTCGTGCGGGACCGGGCCCCACGGGAGGCGCCGACCCGGTGCTCAGGCGAGCGGGCCGCCCGTGCCGTCGTCCCGGCGCTTGAGATAGCGCTCGAACTCGCGGGCGATGGCCTCACCGCTCGCCTCGGGCAGCTCGGCCGTGTCCTTGGCCTCCTCGAGCTGGTGGACGTACTCCGCGATCTCCTCGTCCTCCGCGGCGAGCTCGTCGACGCCGTGCTGCCACGCCTCGGCCTCCTCGGGGAGGTCGCCCAGCGGGATCGGGTCGGACAGCAGCTCCTCGACCCGCGACAGGATCGCGATCGTGGCCTTGGGTGAGGGCGGGTTGGCGACGTAGTGCGGCACCGCGGCCCACAACGACACGGACCGCATCCCGCGCTCCGCGGCGGCGTGCTGGAGGACGCCCACGATCCCCGTCGGCCCCTCGTACGAGTTGGGCTCGACGTCGAGGACCGCACGCAGGCCAGCGCTCTCGGACGTGGCCGTCATGGGGATGGGCCGCGTGTGCGGGACGTCGGCGAGCAGCGCGCCGAGCGTGACGACCGTGGTCACCCCCTCGCGCTCGGCGAGGTCGAGCAGCTCGCGGCAGTACCGGCGCCACCGCATCGACGGCTCGATCCCGTGCACCAGCAGGACTCGCCTGCCGCTGCCCGGGGCCGTGGCCGCGACGATCCTGGTCGCCGGCCAGGTGATCTCGCGGCGGCCGTCCTCCCCGGTCGTGACGACCGGGCGGATGACCTGGAAGTCGTGGTACTCCTCGGGGTCCAGCTCCGCGAGGTCCTGGGCGTCCCACAGGTCGTGCAGGTGCAGGAGCGCCGCGGTCGCGGCACTGCCGGCGTCGTTCCATCCCTCGAAAGCGGCGAGCATGACCGTCTGGCGGTGCTCGGCCGGCTCGGCCGGGAGTGTCGGCTCGGGCAGGTCGGCCGGGTCGAGCGGTTCCCTGGTCTCGTTCATCGTCCCAGCCTAGGACGCCGAAGGTCCGGCGGCCGACGCGGAGTCCCGGTGCGGCCCTCGCCCGTCCCCGCCGGGAGGCGCGCGTGGGCCGTGGCAGGGTCGCCAGCTAGGGTGGCAGGACGGCCACGAACCGTTCCCCGAAGCATGGAGTACTCGTTGAACCCCCTGGAAACACCCGCTCTCGCACGCCCCGACACCGCCGCTCGTGAGGCGCTCGTCCTGCCGCAGGCCGTCCTGTGGGACATGGACGGCACGCTCGTCGACACCGAGCCCTACTGGATCGCCGCCGAGCACGAGCTCGTCGAGGCGCACGGCGGGACCTGGTCGCACGAGCAGGCGATGCAGATGGTCGGCAACCCGCTCGTCGAGTCGGCCAGGATCCTCCAGGCAGAGGGCGTCGACCTGCCCGCCGAGCAGATCATCGACTTCCTCATCTCGCGCGTGATCGCGCAGGTCGAGGTCGAGGTCCCGTGGCAGCCCGGCGCGCGAGAGCTCCTCGCCGAGCTGCGCGAGCGCGGGGTGCCGTGCGCGCTCGTCACCATGTCGTACCGCTCGCTCGCCGAGCCCGTCGTCGGGATGACCCCGCCCGGGTCGTTCGAGACGCTCGTGTGCGGGGACGAGGTCACGCACGGCAAGCCCCACCCCGAGCCGTACCTCGTGGCCGCAGAGCGCCTGGGGGTCGACGTGACGCGGTGCGTCGCGATCGAGGACTCGCCCACGGGCATCGGGTCTGCGCAGGCCGCCGGCGCGGCGACGCTCGGTGTCGAGGCCGTGGTCCCCGTGCCGGTCCTGCCCGGGCTGAGCCGGACGCCGTCGCTCGCGCTCGTGGACGTCGACATGCTCTCGCGCATCCTCGCGGGCGAAGTGATCGACCTGTTCGAGGGCTGACACACCCCACGGAGCCCTCGAGCGTGCCGGGTACCGCGGGCAGGACGTCCGTCCGCGGGGCCTTGTGGTCCCGCGCGGGTCGGTGCGCGCGTTCATCGTCGAGGCTCCCAGCGGAAGACCCGTACGGCGACGGCCACCGCCACGCCCACCCAGGCGAGCGTCGGGGTGAGCAGGAGGAGCGATTCGGAGACGGAGGTCCCTCCCTGCCAGGAGCTCACGACGAGCTCGGTGGCCGCGCCCCCGGGGAGGAGCCGCTTGAGCAGCGCGAGGCTGTCGGTTCCGGTGATGCCGACCCAGCTGGCGACCGCCACGACGCCCAGGCTCAGGGGCAGGCTGGTGACCTGGGCATGCTCGGGCGAGGTCGTGACCCCGGCCGTCGCGATCCCGAAGGCCAGCATCATCACGAACGTCGCGAGCACCGCGAGCACGAGCACTACCGGGGCGGCCGGACCGCCGCCCACGGCACCGAACACGCCCAGGATCACGCCCACCTGGACGAGGGCGATCACGGAGACGGGGAGCACGAGGCCCGTGAGGATGCTCGCGTCCCTCGCAGCCGTCGAGCGCAGCCGCTTGAGGAACAGGTCCTGGCGCCGGGCGGCGAGCGTGGTCACCGTGGTCGCGTAGAGGCTGAACGCGGCGATGGTGAACACGAGCACGGCCGCGACATAACCGACGCTGCCGATCCTGGCGAAGACGTCGCGGAAGCTGATGAAGAACACGGCCGCGGCGACGGGCATGACCAGGCTCGTGACGAGCACGGCACGGTTGCGGAAGAGCTGGACCAGCTCGCTGTGCGCGATGGGGAGCATGAGGGTTTCCTCTCGGGGGCGGGCTCTGCGGAAGGTCTAGTGGTGCGGGGACGGGTCGGGTCCGTCGTCGCTGCCTACGGCGCGGAACACGTCGTCCAGACGCGTCGGGGCCGCGGACAACCCCTGGAGCTCCACGACGTGGTCCTCGGCCCAGTCGAGGAGCTGCTTGAGGTCGCGCTGGAGCGTGAACGTCTCGATGAGCCAGGTCCGGTCGTCCTGCGGGAGAGATCGCTCGGGAGGGGCCGGTGCGCCGAGCGGGAGCGAGAAACGGATCGAGGCCGGCAGGGCCAGCGTGAGCTCGTCGACCGTGCCCTCCCGACGGAGCGTGCCGCGGTGCATCAGGCCGATGCGGTCGGCACGTTGCTGCGCCTCCTCCAGGTAGTGGGTGGTGAGGACGACGGTCGTCCCCTCGTCACGCAGGTCCTGGACGGTCTCCCACAGGGCGTCACGGGACGCGATGTCCAGACCGGTGGTGGGCTCGTCGAGGAAGACGAGGTCGGGCCTGCCGTACACCGCGGTAGCGAAGTCGAGTCGCCGCTTCTCACCTCCCGAGAGCTGGGTCACCCGCGTGTCCGCCTTGTGCCGAAGGTCGACGAGACCCAGCACGCGGTCCACCGAGTCCGTGCGCCCGGAGAGGCGGCCGAGGAGCCCGACCGTCTCTGCCACGGTGAGATCGGGAGAGAAGCCGCTCTCCTGGAGCATGATGCCGGTCCGGGCACGCACCGCACTGCGATTCTCCGGGCTCTCACCGAAGACGCGTACCGTTCCCGTAGTTGCTGCGCGGTGGCCCTCGACGACCTCCAGGGCCGACGTCTTGCCGGCGCCGTTGGTGCCGAGGAGTGCGTACAGCTCACCGCGTCCCACCCGCAACGACAGGTCCTTCACGGCATGGAAGCCGCCGTACACGACGCCGAGGTTCTCGACGTCGATCACTGGGTCTGAGGTCATGGCACCATCTCAGCCGCGCGCAGTCCGCGCTCCCAGTGCCGTGGCGTCAGGGGTCGGTATGACGTCTGCGGAGGACACGCATGACGTGGTGTCACTGGTCTCCGTCCTGCCCCGGCCGGATACTGACTCTGAGACCGTCGCCGAACCAGTGAGCTGCCCATGGACGCACGCCCCTCCGCGCCGGAGGTCCCGACGGCGCCCCGCGAGCGCGTCACGGCGCGTCCGTCGCCGTACAGGTCGCCGTGGGGCTCCCGCGCGACCCGCACGTCGGAGGCGTCGCGCCGCCGTTTCCGGCGGCTCAACCTCCTCGCCCTCCTGCCCGTGCTCGCGCTCGTCGGCGCCTATCTCGTCGCGGTGCAGGCGCAGGACGCGGTGCAGGCGGTCGTGCTGGCTCTCGGGACCGCAGCGGCCCTCCTGGCCTTCGAACGGTGGACGGCGGCCGACCTCGTGCGCGTGCAGGTGCCCTGCCTGGTCGTCGCCGCGGCGGTATGGCCCTACGGCGTCCTCGTGGTGGAACCCGGTCCCGAGGCCGCGTACTACGGTCTCGCGATCGTCGGGAGCCTGGTCGTCCCCGAGCTGTCCCGCCACCGGGCGGCGGCCGCTGTCGGCGTTGCCGGGTACGTCGCCGCGGTGGGCGTCTGGGGCCTGGTCGCGTCGGGGAAGGTCGACGCCGCGGGGCTCGTCGCGTACGTCCTCGTCCCGACCGGGATCACGGTGGTCCTGATCGGCATGCGCTACCCCCACAAGGGCTTCTACGACGTCATGACCGAGCTCGAGGAGGCACGGGAGCGCGAGGCCGAGCTCGCGGTCGTGAGGGAGCGCATGCGGTTCGCGAGCGACCTGCACGACATCCAGGGCCACACCCTGCACGTCGTGAAGCTCAAGATCGCGCTCGCGCAGAAGCTGGTCCGGACCGACACGTCGGCGGCTGAGCGGGAGCTGCGCGAGACGTACGCACTGGTCGGGGACACGATCGCGCAGGCGAAGGAGCTCGCGTACGGGCAGCGCCGTCCCAACCTCTCGGCAGAGCTGGAGAACGCGCGGCGCCTTCTGGAGGCCGCGGGTATCCGCGTGCGCGTCGACCGCCCGGCGGAGCTGGGCGCGCACTTCGGAGATCTCCTCGCGCAGGTGCTGCGTGAGACCACGACCAACGTCTTGCGTCACTCGCGCGCCACGTTCGTGCACGTCCTCCTCACGGCCGACGGCATCACCGTCGTCAACGACGGCGCTCCCGCCACCAGCCCGACGCTCCACGGCCTGGCCGTCCTCGCAAGGCGTGTGTCGGAGGCGGGCGGCGAGCTCACTGTCGAGGTCGCCGACGGGCTCTTCCGGACTGCGGCCACGTTCTCGGTTCCGGGACAGCGCACCGGTCCGAGGAGCGAGGGGCAGGGCCCGTGACCACGATCGTGCTGGCTGACGACGAGGTCCTCCTGCGCAGCGCCCTTGCTGCGCTGCTCCCGCTCGAGGGCGACGTCATCGTCGTGGCGGAGGCAGCCGACGGGGCGCAGGCGGTCGAGGCCACGCTCGCGCACCGCCCTGACGTGCTCGTCATCGACCTCGAGATGCCTGGCGTCGACGGGCTCGAGGCGGTCGCCCGGATCCGGCGGGTCGCGCCCGACCAGGTGATCCTCATGCTCACGCGCCACGCCCGTCCAGGCGTCCTGCGCAAGGCGCTGCGGCTCGGCGTGCAGGGCTTCGTGAGCAAGTCCGCCGAGCCGAGCCACATCACGACCGTCATCGCGGCGCTGCACCAGGGGCGGCGTTGGATCGACCACGACGTGTCCGCTGCCGCGCTCATGGACGACGTGCCACTGACGGACCGCGAGCTCGACGTGCTTCGCGTCACGCGCGACGGCTTCTCCGTCGCCGAGATCGCGGCCAGGCTGCACCTGGCGCAGGGTACGGTCCGCAACTATCTCTCGAGCGCGATGCAGAAGACCCAGACGCGCACGCGGCACGAGGCCGCGCGCTACGCGCGCGAGCACGACTGGCTCTGAGGCGGACCCCGGTCAGCGGCTCCGTGCACGCTTTCCGGAGCGACGTGATGGACCTCATCGAGCTCTGAGCCAGGCAGATCCCGGCATGACGCCGGGGATGTGGTCTTCGGCGGAGCGCCAACGATTGTTGGTGTTCCGCGGAACACACCACCTGGGGTGGGTGCTACGCAAGGCTCCGCTCGCGCGTCGTCGGGGCCGGGCGACGCGTCCTACGACGCCACGGCCTCCGGCGCGATGCCGAGCGCGAGCTCGACCGCGCCCTCGGGGATCTCAGGCGGCGTCCCGCCGAACTGCGGGCACACGGCCTGGTGCGCGCACCACCCGCACAGCGGGGTCCGGCGCGGGGTCCACTGCCCGGTGCGTGCGGCCTGCGTGATGGTCGACCAGAGCGTGCGCACCTGCTCCTCGACCGCGCGGAGGTCCGCCTCCTGCGGCTCGGCGCGCAGCACCTGGCCGTCACCCAGGTAGACGAGCTGGAGCATCTTGGGGATCTCGCCCCGCTCGCGCCACAGCACGAGGCCGTAGAAGCGCATCTGGAACAGCGCAGAGCCCTGGTACTGCGGGCGGGGAGACTTGCCCGTCTTGTAGTCCACGACCCGCATCGCACCGTTGGGGGCCACGTCGAGCCGGTCGACGATGCCGCGCAGCAGCGGACCGTCCTCGAGCTGGGTCTCGACGAACATCTCGCGCTCGGCGGGCTCGAGGCGGTTGGGGTCCTCGAGCGTGAAGTACGTGCCCAGGAGGTTCCCTGCGCCGTCGAGCCAGGCCTGCACCCCGCCGTCGGCCGGGTTGTCGGGGCCTGCACCCGCACCGGCCGAGCCCGCAGACCCCGCAGCGCCACCGGCGAACAGCTCCGCGTACCGCGGCTCGGCCTCCTGCAGCCGCTCCCACTCGCCGGGCAGCATGGCCTGGGCGGCCGCGAGGGTGCGCTCGCCCACGGGGGCGTCGTAGAGGCGTTCTAGCACCGAGTGGACCAGGGTGCCGCGCGCGGCCGCAGAGCTGGGGGGCTCGGGCAGCTTGTCGACCACGCGGAACCGGAACAGCAGCGGGCACTGCATGAAGTCGTTCGCCCGGGACGGCGACAACGCGGGCCGACGGCGCTCGCGAGGAGCGTGGCCCAGGAGCTCGGCCGTCTCGACGGACTCGAGCGGCTCGGCGGCGTCCGCGGGCGCGACGGACCCGGTGGGCGCGACGGGCCCGGTGGGCCGGCCAGAAGTGTGGCCGGAGCCTGCGAGGTCGGGGGCGAGGGACGTCATGCGTCGAGCCTACGTGGCCACTCCCACACGACCGCGACGTTCCACAGCACGGGTCAGGCGCAGGTGCCCGACATAGGGTGTCGACGTGGAGACCACCCCGGCACCGGCACGTCGCGCCCCCCGAGACCCGCAGCTCACGAAGGGCTGGATCATCGGTCGGGTGTCGGGTGCCCCCGTCATCCTGACCCCGTCCTGGTTCCTGGCCGCAGCCGTGCTGACGTTCCTGTTCGTCCCCACGGTGCGCAGCTTCGCGCCGCACCTCGGCAGCAGCGAGGTCTACCTGGTCTCGTTCGTCTTCGTGCTGCTGCTGTTCGTCTCGGTGTTCCTGCACGAGGTCGCGCACGCCGTGGTCGCGAAGGCTCGGGGGCACCAGGTCACGGAGCTCGCCGTGACCCTGTGGGGCGGCCACACCGCGTACTCGGGCGCGTCGAGGCGTCCGCTCGACGGCATCCTCGTCTCGGTCGTCGGCCCGCTCACCAACCTTCTCCTCGCGGCGGTGTGCTGGCTCGTCTTCCAGGTGCAGCCGACCATGACGATCCCCGCCCTGCTGCTGTACGCGGCGGCGTTCTCGAACGCGTTCGTCGGCATCTTCAACCTCCTGCCGGGTCTACCCCTCGACGGCGGCCAGATCCTCGAGTCCGCGGTCTGGGCCGCGACCGGTTCCCGCACCACGGGCACGATCGTCGCGGGCTGGGTCGGGCGGGTCGTGGCGATCGGGGTCGTCCTCTGGGCGCTCGTGTGGCCGCAGCTCAACGGCTACCAGGTGTCCTTGTTCACGGTCGCGTGGGCCGCGCTCATCGGCGCCTTCCTGTGGTCCGGCGCGGGGGCCGCGATCAAGAACGGCCGCACGCGCGAGGCCGTCGCGGGCCTGTCGGTCGCGGCGCTCGCGTACCCGGCCGTCGCGGTGCCCGTCTCCAGCACGGTGGCCGACGCCGTCGTGTCGGCCCAGCGCGCCGGTGCCGGTCACGTCGTGCTGGTCGAGGCGGACGGCCACCCCGTGGCCTTCGCGGACCCCGCGGCCGTCGCCGCGGTGCCCCCGGCGCAGGCGCCGCTGACCCCGGTCGGGGCCGTCGCCGTCGGGCTGCCTCCCACCGCGTGGGTCGACGTGCACCTGCGCGGCCAGGCCATGCTCGACGCCGTGGCCGCGGTGACGCGCGACGCCCCGGTGGTCGTCGTGACCGACGGCGGTCGCGTCGTCGGGCTCCTGGACGTCACGCGCGTCGTCGCGGCGCTCAAGGGGACCCGCGGGCGCTGACCCGTCACCGGGCCGCGTCCGAGGACCGGGCGGGAGACCCGTCCCGCCCGACTAGGATGGTCGCCCGTGACCCACGACCCCGCGCACGACGCCTCCGCCCTGCCCGCCCCGGCCGACGACGCCGCCACGCAGGCCCCCACGCCGACCGGCGCCGACGTGCGGCGTGGACCGCTGCGCCTGGGGGACAAGGTCCAGCTCACGGACCCCCGCGGCCGCCTGCACACCATCACGCTCGCGACGGGGGCGACGTTCCACACGCACCGCGGCTACCTCAGCCACGAGGACCTGGTGGGCCTGCCCGAGGGCTCGGTCGTGCGCAACACCGCAGGCATCGAGTACCTCGCGCTGCGCCCGCTGCTCGCCGACTACGTGCTCTCGATGCCGCGCGGCGCGGCCGTGGTCTACCCCAAGGACGCGGGTCAGATCGTCGCGATGGCCGACATCTACCCCGGTGCGCGCGTCGTCGAGGCGGGCGTGGGCTCGGGTGCGCTGACCATGTCGCTGCTGCGCGCCGTCGGTGACCAGGGCACCGTGCACTCGATCGAGCGCCGTGAGGACTTCGCGGCGATCGCGCGCGGGAACGTCGAGCTGTTCTTCGGTGGGGAGCACCCCGCGTGGGAGCTGTCGGTCGGCGACCTCTCGGACGTCCTGCCGCAGGTCGCGGAGAAGGGCTCGATCGACCGCGTCGTGCTCGACATGCTCGCGCCGTGGGAGAACCTCGACGCCGTGGCCGACGCGCTCGCGCCGGGCGGGGTCCTCATCTGCTACGTCGCGACCGCGACCCAGCTCTCGCGCCTCGCCGAGGACCTGCGCTCCGACGGCCGCTACGCCGAGCCCTCGGCGTGGGAGTCGCTCGTGCGCGGCTGGCACCTCGAGGGGCTCGCGGTGCGCCCGCAGCACCGCATGGTCGGGCACACGGGCTTCCTGCTCACGGCACGCCGGCTCGCGGACGGCACGGTCGCGCCCCTGCGCAAGCGTCGCCCCGCGAAGGGGTCCTACCCGGTGGCCGAGGAGTGGACGCCCGAGGACCTGGGCGAGCGGTCGGTCTCCGACAAGCGCGTGCGCCGCGTGCGCCGCGACGTCGGCCAGGGGGCCCAGCTCGACCCGCGTACGGGCCAGCCGCTCGAGCCGGTCGAGGCGACCACCGAGGACTCCGTGGCTCCGGACGGGCAGGCGCAGGACACGCAGGACGTTTCGGACGTGCTCGACAACGATTGAGGAGCGACCGTCTCAACCCGGGCGTTCCTGCAGCGCCCGGCGGACACTTGTGCGTAAGGTCGTGCCTCGATCACCGGGTTGCCGGGGATCGGTGACGCACCGGTGACGGGGTCGACCGCACGACCTCCTGACGGTGCCAGCGAGAGGGAGAAGGCCGGATGACCGACGCGCCTGGACTGACACCTGGACAGACCCCGAGCCGTGACGCGGAACGCCAGCAGGCGATCCTGTCCGCGAAGAACGAACGGCTCGCCGAGGCCCTGCGGGCCGCACGGGACCAGATCATCGACCTCAAGCGGCAGATCGACGAGCTCGCCAAGCCCCCGGGCACCTACGCGCTGTTCCTCGGCGCGCACCCCGACGGCACCGTGGACGTGTCCGCGGCGGGCCGCAAGATGCACGTCGGGGCGAGCCCGAGCCTCGACGTGTCGCGGTTGCAGCCGGGCCAGGAGGTCAAGCTCAACGAGGCCATGACGGTCGTGGCCGCCGGCGGGTACGAGCAGGTCGGCGAGCTCGTGACGGTCAAGGAGCTCCTGGGCTCCGACCGCGCGCTCGTCGTGGGGCGCTCGGACGAGGAGCGCGTGGTGCGGCTCGCAGGCTCGCTCGCCGACTCGCCCCTGCGCGTCGGGGACTCCCTGACGATCGACACGCGCAGCGGGTTCGTGTTCGAGATCGTGCCCAAGTCCGAGGTCGAGGAGCTCGTCCTCGAAGAGGTCCCCGACATCGACTACTCCGACATCGGTGGCCTGGGGCCGCAGATCGAGCAGATCCGCGACGCCGTCGAGCTGCCGTTCAGCCACCCGGACCTGTTCCGCGAGCACGGGCTGCGCCCGCCCAAGGGCGTCCTGCTGTACGGGCCCCCCGGGTGCGGCAAGACGCTCATCGCCAAGGCCGTCGCGAACTCCCTCGCGCACACGGTCGCCAAGGCGCGCGCCGCGGCGGGCGAGCTCGCGGGCGAGCCGGTCGTCTCGGACCCGGACGGCGCGAAGAGCTACTTCCTCAACGTCAAGGGGCCCGAGCTCCTCAACAAGTACGTGGGGGAGACCGAGCGCCACATCCGGCTCATCTTCGCCCGCGCCCGGGAGAAGGCCTCGCAGGGCACCCCCGTCGTGGTGTTCTTCGACGAGATGGAGTCGCTGTTCCGCACGCGCGGCACGGGCCTGTCGTCCGACGTCGAGACCACGATCGTGCCCCAGCTCCTGAGCGAGATCGACGGCGTCGAGCGCCTCGACAACGTCATCGTCATCGGTGCGTCCAACCGGGAGGACATGATCGACCCCGCGATCCTGCGCCCCGGGCGGCTCGACGTGAAGATCAAGATCGAGCGCCCGGACGCCGAGGGTGCCAAGGAGATCTTCGCGAAGTACCTGACGACGGACCTGCCGATCCACCCGGACGACCTGGCCGAGCACGGCGGGAGCCCGCAGGAGGCCCTCGACGCGATGATCACGAGCGTGGTCGAGCGCATGTACTCCGAGGGCGACGAGAACCAGTTCCTCGAGGTCACGTACGCGAGCGGCGACAAGGAGGTCCTGTTCTTCAAGGACTTCAACTCGGGCGCCATGATCCAGAACGTCGTGGACCGCGCCAAGAAGTCCGCGATCAAGGACCTCCTGGCGACCGGCCGGCGCGGCATCCGGGTCGAGCACCTGCTCGCGGCGTGCGTCGACGAGTTCAAGGAGAACGAGGACCTGCCCAACACGACCAACCCCGACGACTGGGCGCG
The DNA here is from genome assembly GCF_016907235.1 of Oerskovia jenensis. Lineage (NCBI taxonomy): Bacteria > Bacillati > Actinomycetota > Actinomycetes > Micrococcales > Cellulomonadaceae > Oerskovia > Oerskovia jenensis. The sequence goes on along the minus strand of NZ_JAFBBO010000001.1, from coordinate 483,075 downwards.
GATCTCCGGCAAGAAGGGCGAGCGCATCGTCTTCATCCGCACGATCATCCAGAAGAAGGGCGACGGGGCGGGTGCCACGGCGCGCACCATCGACACCGTGACCAACACGGGTCAGTACCTGTAGCGCAGGTCCCGGCGCCTCGCGCCGCCGTGCACGACCAGGCCCGACGGCGCACCCCGCCGCCGGGCCTGGTCGTGCACGGGACGGGTCGGGCAGGTGCGTCGTGACGGTCCCCTCCGTGGACAGCCCGCCCCGCCGCGGCGGCCCCGGCATAGGGTGGTGCTCGTGACCGTGCGACGCGTGATGGGGATCGAGACCGAGTACGGCGTGCTGCAGCCCGGGAAGCCGCTCGCCAACCCGATGCTCATGTCGAGCCAGGTCGTGACGACCTACCGGGCGCTCGCGGCCCGTGCCGACGGCGCTCGCGGCAAGGCACGGTGGGACTACGACGACGAGGACCCGCTGCAGGACGCCCGGGGGTTCCACCTCCAGCGGGCCGCGGCCCACCCCTCGCTGCTGACGGACGACCCGAGCCGGCCCGCGCCGTCGGGCCCCGTGGCACAGCGCCCCGGTGCGGCGACCTCGCTCCAGGAGGTCGCGCGCCCCACGCACGAGGAGTACGACGACCCGAGCGCGGCGAACGTGATCCTGACCAACGGGGCGCGGCTCTACGTCGACCATGCGCACCCCGAGTACTCCTCGCCCGAGGTCACGAACCCCACCGACGCGGTGTGCTGGGACGTCGCGGGCGAGCGCATCATGCTCGCGGCCTCGCGCGAGCTCAGCGCCGTGCCGGGCTCGGAGGTCGTGCTGTACAAGAACAACGTCGACGGCAAGGGTGCGTCCTACGGCACGCACGAGAACTACCTCGTCGACCGCGAGGTACCGTTCACGACCATCGTCGAGCTGCTCACGCCGTTCCTCGTCACGCGCCAGGTCTTCACGGGCTCGGGGCGCGTGGGCCTCGGCGCCGTGGGGCAGGAGCCGGGCTTCCAGCTCTCGCAGCGCGCGGACTACATGGAGGCCGAGGTCGGCCTCGAGACGACGCTGCGCCGCCCCATCGTCAACACGCGCGACGAGCCGCACGCCGACCGTCAGCGCTGGCGCCGCCTGCACCTCATCATCGGGGACGCGAACCTGTTCGAGGTCGCGACCTACCTCAAGCTCGGCACCACCTCGCTCGTGCTTTTCGTGATCGAGCAGCTCGACGCGCTCGCGACCGTCGAGGGGGCCTCCGCGGCCTCCCTGCGCGCCGAGCTCGCGGCCCTGCGTCTGCACGACCCGGTGACCGACGTCCAGAAGGTCAGCCGCGACCTCGACCTGACCACGCCCCTCCTGCTCGCGGACGGCCGCCGGCTCACGGCCCTGCAGATCCAGCGTGTGTACGCCGACGTGGCGCGCCGCGCGGCCGAGCACCTGGGCACGCTCGACGACGAGACCCGAGCGGTCCTCGACCGGTGGGACTCGGTGCTCGAGCGCCTCGGGACGGACCCCGCGTCGTGCGCCACGGAGGTCGAGTGGGTCGCCAAGCTGCGGCTCCTGGACCGGTTGCGGCGGCGCGACCACCTCGACTGGGACCACCCGCGGCTGGCCGCGATGGACCTCCAGTGGTCGGACGTCCGCCCCGAGCGCAGCATCTACCACCGGTTGCTCGCGGCGGGGGCCGCCGAACGCCTGGTCGACGAGCGTGCGGTCTCCCAGGCCGTGCACCACGCGCCCGAGGACACGCGCGCGTACTTCCGGGGCGAGGTCATGGCCCGGTTCGGCGACCAGGTCTCGGCCGCGAGCTGGGACTCGGTGATCTTCGACGTCGTGGGCGCCCCGTCGCTCCAGCGCGTGCCCATGCTCGACCCGTTGCGCGGGACCAGGGCTCACATCGGCGCGCTGCTCGACGCGAGCACGGACGCGGGCGCGCTCCTCGAGGGTCTCGCGGGCAGCCGATGAGGTGCCCCGCCGTGCGCTCGCGGCTCGTCGCACCTCGCGAACTGCACGCAAGAGCCTAGGCTTCAAGAAGACGCGGGCCTCGCGCAGGGCCGCCCACGGATCAGCAGGACAGCACGCACACCCAGGAGGCGAAGATGGCCCAGGAACGCAGCAGCGCATCGCACGAGGATCGCCGTCCCGACGACGACGCGGCCACCCCCGCGCCGGTCGCACCCCAGGCGCAGGACCGGGACGCCGAGGTCGACTCGCTCCTGGAGGAGATCGACGAGGTGCTCGAGTCCAACGCCGAGTCGTTCGTCCGAGGGTTCGTCCAGAAGGGCGGCGAGTAGCCGGACCGGCCAGGAGCTGATGACCATGGACCACTCCGGGCGTCTGCCGCACGCCTTCACCACGCCGGGCTCGTCCTCCTTCGTGGAGTTCCTCGCGAGCCATGCCCCTGACCTGCTGCCCTCGGCGAGGGCCGTCGCGGGTCCCGCGGCCGCGGGCGGCCACGGCGCTGCGGGCGCCCAGCTCGCCCCGCACGCCACGACGATCGTCGCGCTGACCTTCGGGGCTCCTGGGACCCCCGGGGCGGGGGTCGTCATGGCGGGGGACCGCCGCGCCACGATGGGGTCGATGATCGCCAACCGGGAGATCGAGAAGGTCTTCCCCGCCGACGAGTTCTCCGCGGTGGGCATCGCGGGGACCGCGGGCATCGCGGTCGAGCTCGTGCGCCTCTTCCAGCTCGAGCTCGAGCACTACGAGAAGATCGAGGGCGCGCTCCTGTCGCTCGACGGCAAGGCGAACCGGCTCTCGACCATGATCCGGGCGAACCTCGGCCTGGCCATGCAGGGCCTCGCGGTCGTGCCCTTGTTCGCGGGCTACGACCTGGACCGAGGGCTCGGGCGCATCTTCTCGTACGACGTCACGGGCGGGCGCTACGAGGAGCGGGACCACCACAGCGTGGGGTCGGGCTCGGTCTTCGCGCGCGGGTCTCTCAAGAAGCGCTGGCACCCGGGCCTCGACACCGCAGACGCGGTCCATGTCGCCGTCGAGGCCCTGTACGACGCGGCCGACGACGACTCGGCGACCGGGGGGCCGGACGCGGTCCGCCAGATCTGGCCCGTCGTGGTCACGGTGACCGCCGAGGGGTACCGCCGGGTCCCCGACGACGAGCTCGCGACGGTCGCCGCGCGGATCGTCGCGGAGCGCACCGAGCAGGCCGACGGGAACCGCGCCGCACGCGTGCGGATCGCACGGCCCTCGGCGGGGCTCGCCCCGGAGCCGCCGGGGATCCCGCCCGACCAGCCGGACCCGACCGGCCGGGAGCACGGGGGAGGTGACGCACGATGAGCATGCCGTTCTACGTCTCGCCCGAGCAGCTCATGAAGGACCGGGCCGACTTCGCGCGCAAGGGCATCGGCCGGGGTCGCTCTGTCGTCGTGCTCGCCTACGACGAGGGCATCGCGTTCGCGACGCACAACCCGTCGCGGTCGCTGCACAAGATCTCGGAGATCTACGACCGCATCGCGTTCGCGGCGGTCGGCAAGTACAACGAGTTCGAGAACCTGCGGGTCGCGGGCGTGCGGTACGCGGACCTGCGTGGCTACTCGTACGACCGGTCCGACGTCAACGCGCGCGGCCTGGCGAACGCGTACGCGCAGACGCTCGGCACGGTCTTCACGACCGAGTCCAAGCCGCTCGAGGTCGAGCTGGTCGTGGCCGAGGTCGGGCCGAGCCCGGCCCAGGACCAGATCTACCGCCTGTCGTACGACGGGTCGGTCGCGGACGAGACCGGCTTCGTCGTCATGGGCGGGCAGGCCGAGCAGCTCGGCCGGGACCTGGGCGAGGCCTGGCACCCCGGCATGACGCTGCCGGAGGTGCTGCGCCTCGCGGTCTCGACGCTCGGCGGTGCGGGGGCGCACGACGCTCGCGACGCGCTCGAGGGGGCGCAGGCCATCCCCGCCAACCAGCTCGAGGTCGCGGTGCTCGACCGCACCCGCCCCCGGCGTGCGTTCCGCCGCCTGACCGGCGCGGTGCTGGCCGGGTTGCTCGAGGAGAAGCCCGAGGAGGCTCCGGATGGACCGTAGGATCTTCGGTCTCGAGACCGAGTACGGCGTGACGTGCGCCTCGGACGACGGCCGCGGCCTGTCCGCGGACGAGGTCGCGCGCTACCTGTTCCGCAAGGTCGTCGCGTGGGGCCGGTCGTCGAACGTGTTCCTGCGCAACGGGTCGCGACTGTATCTCGACGTCGGTTCGCACCCCGAGTACGCGACCGCCGAGTGCGACGACGTGCGCCAGCTCGTGGCGTACGACCGCGGCGGCGAGCGCATCCTGGAGGGCCTCGTGGCCGACGCCCAGGAGCGGCTCGAGCACGAGGGCCTGCCGGGGCGCATCCACCTGTTCAAGAACAACACCGACTCGGCCGGGAACTCCTACGGGTGCCACGAGAACTACCTGGTCCGCCGGCAGGGCGACTTCGCGCGCCTCTCGGACGTGCTGGTGCCGTTCCTCATCACGCGCCAGGTGCTCACGGGGGCCGGCAAGATCCTCGCGACGCCGCGGGGAGCGATCTACGCTCTCTCGCAGCGGGCCGACCACATCTGGGAGGCGGTCTCGAGCGCGACCACGCGGTCGCGCCCGATCATCAACACGCGTGACGAGCCGCACGCCGACGCCGAGCAGTACCGGCGCCTGCACGTGATCGTCGGCGACTCCTCGATGGCCGAGACCACGACGATGCTCAAGGTCGGGGCGACCGACCTGATCCTGCGCATGATCGAGGCAGGGGTGCCCTTGCGCGACATGGCCCTCGAGAACCCGATCCGGGCCATCCGCGAGATCAGCCACGACATGACCGGCAAGCACCCCGTGCAGATGGCGAACGGTCGCACCGTGACGGCCGTGGACCTGCAGGGCGAGTACCTCCAGCGGGTCAAGGAGTTCGTGGACGCGAACGAGACGCCCACTCCCGTCGTGAAGCAGGTCCTGGACCTGTGGGAGCGTGGGCTGCGTGCGCTCGAGACCGACGACCTGTCGCTCGTCGACCGCGAGCTCGACTGGGTCATCAAGCTCAAGATCCTGCGCCGCTACCAGGAGAAGCACGGCCTCGAGCTCGACGACCCGCGCATCGCCCGCCTGGACCTGGCGTACCACGACATCTCGCGGACCGACGGCCTGTACAACATGCTCGCGGCCCGCGGCATGGTCGAGCGGATCACGACGGACCTCGAGGTGTTCGAGTCGACGGCGATCCCGCCGCAGACCACCCGCGCCAAGCTGCGCGGGGACTTCGTGCGCAAGGCCCAGGAGGCCAGACGCGACTACACGGTCGACTGGGTGCACCTCAAGCTCAACGACCAGGCGCAGCGGACCGTGCTGTGCAAGGACCCGTTCCAGAACGTCGACGAGAGGGTCGAGCGGCTCATCGAGTCCATGTGACCGTGTCGGCGTGCGCCGAGCACGCAGCGTCCCCGGTCAGGACGGCGTCCCCGGCCAGGACCGGGCACGCGGACGGTTCGCGGACCGGACACGGACGGGGACGGGGTGCGGCCACCGATAAGGTGGTGGCGCCCCGTCCCGCCCGTCCTGAGGAGTTCCGTGCGTCGCCAGCACCACTGGTCGTCCGTCGTCGTCGCCGTGGTGCTCGCGCTGACCACCGCGGCCTGCTCGGAGCTGCCGGAGCGCGAGGACGGGTCCACGAACACCGAGGTCGCGGTCTCGGGCGTGATCGGGGCGCCGCCGGTCGTCGAGTTCGTGCAGCCGCTGAGCGTCCCCAAGGAGCGCGGCGAGGTCGTCGTCCCGGGCACGGGCGCGGAGCTGGTCGAGGGCCAGGACGTCCTCGTCAACATGTACGCGCTCGACGGGCGAGACGCCACCGTGCTCCAGAACACCTACACCGACGCCCCCACGTCCCTCGTGCTGACGGACGCGGAGGCGGGGTCCGAGATCGTCGACCTCCTGGTCGGACAGCGGGTCGGGGCGCGCGTGCTGTACCTCGAGGAGGCGAACGACGTCCCGCTGGTCCTGGTCATCGACGTGCTTCCCGTGCGTGCGTCGGGGGAGGCCATCGCCCCCGTCGAGGGGCTTCCCGGAGTGTCTCTCGCCGAGGACGGCGCGCCCACGGTGACGATCCCCCCGGACACGGCCCCTCCGGGAGACCTGGTCGTCCAGCCGCTCGTGCGGGGCAGCGGGATCCAGGTCGAGGCCGGTCAGGTCATCACGGTCCGCTTCACCGGGGTCGCGTGGGCCTCGGGCGAGGTCTTCGACTCGAACTGGCCGAAGGGCACCAAGCCGGCCTCGACCATGATCGGCATCGGGCAGATCATCGAGGGGTGGGAGCGCGGGCTCCTGGAGCAGAGCGTGGGCAGCCAGGTCCTGCTCGTCGTGCCCCCCGCCCTGGCCTACGCGGGGACGGGGCTGCCGTACGCGGACGAGACGCTCGTGTACGTGGTGGACATCCTGGACGCGCACTTCCCGGTCGTCGACGAGACGCCGGGCCAAGAATCGGAAGGTCAGTAGCTCAATGTCGGTCACGGTCCGTGTCATCCCCTGCCTCGACGTCGACGCGGGGCGCGTCGTCAAGGGCGTCAACTTCGAGAACCTGCGCGACGCGGGCGACCCCGTCGAGCTCGCGGCGCGCTACGACGCGGAGGGGGCCGACGAGATCACGTTCCTCGACGTCTCGGCCTCGTCGGGCAACCGGGAGACGACCTACGACGTGGTGCGTCGCACGGCGGAGCAGGTCTTCGTGCCGCTCACGGTCGGTGGTGGCGTGCGCACGACCGACGACGTCGACAAGCTGCTGCGTGCCGGGGCGGACAAGGTGGGGGTCAACACCGCGGCGATCGCTCGCCCCGAGCTGGTCGCGGAGATCGCCGACCGGTTCGGCAGCCAGGTCCTGGTCCTCTCGGTCGACGCACGGCGCGTGACCGGCGACGTGCGGACGCCGTCGGGCTTCGAGGTCACGACGCACGGTGGGCGCCGGGGGACCGGGATCGACGCGGTCGAGTGGGCCGTGCGCGCAGCGGAGCTGGGCGCGGGCGAGATCCTGCTGAACTCGATGGACGCCGACGGCACGACGAGCGGCTTCGACCTCGACATGTTCGGCGCGGTGCGCTCCGAGGTGAAGGTCCCGCTCATCGCGAGCGGGGGAGCGGGCTCCTCCGAGCACTTCGCCCAGGCCGCGCAGGCGGGAGCGGACGCGGTCCTGGCCGCGAGCGTGTTCCACTTCCGGACGCTGACGATCGGCGACGTCAAGCAGCACATGCGCGAGGCCGGCCTGCTGGTCCGTTGACGGTCCGGGGCAGGCGACGTACCGCCTGCCCCGACCATCCGTCCCCGGTCCCGGTACGGGTCCCCGGCCTCGGGCGCCGGGCCGGGCGTGGGGAGCCCGGGCGCGGCCCGACGACGGCGCGCGCCTCAGCGTGGGCCGGGCACCACCGCGTCGAGCGCCTCGCGGTCCGCGGCCTCGCCCTGGATCGTGACCCCGGCGTGCCGCCCCCGACCGAACGCGAGGAGCACGAGCTCACCCACCCCGCCCGTGACGACGACCGTGCCCCGAAGGCGTCCGTCCTCGGCCGGACGTGACGGGGGTGCCTTGACCGCCAGGCGCTGCCCGCCGGGGACGACGAGCACGACCCCCACGGGGGACCGGCGGAAGAACAGCGGCGCGGCGCGGCGCAGCTGGGCCCAGAGCGCGTCGCGCAGGCCGGGCGGCAGGTCGCGCGCGCGTGCGTCGGCGACCTGCGAGGCGTCGGCACCTTCGGCACCTTCGGCACTGTCGGCACCGTCGACGCCCCCGGTTGCGACGGGCCCCGCCGCCCACGTGCCCCGCCGCACGTCCTCGGTGTGCACGAAGTACTCGGCGAGGTTGACGAGGTCTCCGGCCCAGGACCACGGGCTCCAGGCGGCGGGCGGCTGTTCGACGCGGGCCAGGAGCGCGGCATAGCCGCCGGGCTCGAGCGCGGTCGCAGCGAGCTGCTGGAGGTGACCCTCGGACCAGCCGTGCAGGGGCCCGCCGTTGGCGCCGGCCTGCGTCCAGGGCTGGTGCTCGCGCAGGATGACGTGCGCCGCGAGGTGGCGCGAGCGCCACCCCTCGCAGAGGGTCGGGGCGTCGGGACCGGCCTGCGTGAGGGCGTGGACGAGGGCGGCGCGCTCGTGGGCGTGCCAGGCGGTGGGCTGCATCCGGCCATGCTCGCACGAGCACGCCATGTCCCGTGTGAGAAGATCGTGACAACCCCCAGGAAAGACGAGGATCGTCCGTGTCCGCGCGACGGAGCACCCCCACGAACACCACGCCCCGGCCCCAGGACGCGCGCACCGACGCTGCGCCCGGCCGGTCGGAGCCCACCCACCCGTACCCCGACGCACCCGCAGGATCTGCCGGGCGGACGGCACCACCAGCGCCCTCGTCGTCGGCGGCGAGCACGCGGCGCCACGCCCTGACCGGGTCGCGCACGCGACGCTCGCTCCAGCTCATGGGGCGCGGCATGCGCTCCGAGTGGCGCGTCTACGTCCTGGCGATCGGAGCCTCGGCGATGTTCGGCGCGACGACCGTGGGCATCAGCCTCGCGGTCGGACGGGTCACCGACGAGGTCGTGGTCCCGGCGCTCGCGGGTGACGCGGGCGCCCGGGAGGACCTGTGGGTCGCAGGGCTCGTGCTCGTGGGGATCGCCGTGACGTTGGCACTGACGGTCGCCGCGCGACGGATCTTCGCGGGCTACGGCTACGCGAACATCCAGGCCCGCCACCGCACGGCCGTCACGCACCAGTACCTGCGCCTGCCCATGTCGTGGCACCGGTCCCACCCGGCAGGTCAGCTCCTGTCGAACGCGAACTCGGACGTCGAGGCCGCGACGGGCGTCTTCAACCCGTTGCCCTTCGCCCTGGGCGTGGTCGTGATGATCGGCGTGTCCGCGGTCATGCTGTTCCGCATCGACGTGTGGCTCGCGTGCGCCGCGCTGATCGTCATCCCGCTCGCGGTCGCGGTGAACGTCGTCTTCCAGAAGTACATGTCGCCCGCGATCACGCACGCCCAGCAGCTGCGCGCCGAGGTCTCGGACGTCGCGCACGAGAGCTTCGAGGCCGCGCTGCTGGTCAAGTCGCTGGGCACCGAGGCACGTGAGGAGCGGCGCTTCGCGGCGCGCACCGACGAGCTGCGCGCGGCCAACGTCCGCGTGGGCGTGGTCCGCGCGTTCTTCGACCCGGTCATCGAGCTCCTGCCCTCGCTGGGCACGCTCCTGGTCCTCGGGGTGGGGGCCGCGCGGGTCTCGGCCGGTGCCGTCGACACGGGTGAGATCGTGACCGCGGCGTACCTGCTGACGATCATGGCCGTCCCGGTGCGGGCGTTCGGCTGGGTCCTGGGAGAGCTGCCGCGTGCGCTCGTGGGGTACGAGCGCATCGCGAGCGTGCTCGACGCCCCGGGCATCCCGGTCGCGGGCGAGCAGCGGCTGCCGGTCGCGACGCGGGGCGCGCACGTGCGCTTCGAGGACGTGGGCGTCGACGTCCGTGCGGGCGGTCGCGACGTGACCCTGCTCGACGGCATCGAGCTCGACCTGGCCCCCGGCCGCACGATCGCCGTCGTCGGACCCACCGGGGCGGGCAAGACCACGCTGGTGTCCCTGCTCGCGCGGCTCTCGGACCCCACGCGGGGCCGCGTCCTGATCGACGGCGTCGACGTGCGCGACGCGCTCGCGGCCGACCTCACGACGCAGGTCGCGCTCGTGGCTCAGTCCACGTTCATCTTCGAGGACACGGTCCGCTCGAACGTGACGCTCGCGGACGCCGGCGTCGGCCCGAGCGACGAGCAGGTCTGGGACGCGCTGCGCCTGGCCAAGGTCGACGACGTCGTCTCGCGGCTTCCCGGCGGCCTGGACTCGCCCCTGGGCGAGCGCGGCTCGAACCTGTCGGGCGGCCAGCGGCAGCGGCTCGCGATCGCGCGCGCCCTGGTGCGCGCCCCGCGCCTGCTGGTCCTCGACGACGCGACGTCGGCCGTGGACCCGCGGGTGGAGCAGCAGATCCTGGCGGGGCTGCGCGGCGACGGCCCCGTACCCGCCGCAAACCCTGGCCCGACGGCGGAGCACCCCACGGTCGTCATGGTCGCCTACCGCATGTCGAGCGTCGCGCTCGCGGACCAGGTGGTCCACGTCGAGTCCGGGCGGGTGGTCGACGTGGGGACGCACGAGGAGCTGCTCGCGCGCGACGCGGGCTACCGCGACCTCGCGATGGCCTACCAGCGCGAGGCCGAACGCCGCGCGGAGGCCGACGAGCTCGACGGCGACTCGCCGGACGCGCACGAGGAGCACGACCGGGGGGACGAGCAGCGCGCGGAGATCGAGCGCTGCGAGCAGGAGGAGACCGACGAGATCGTGCGTCATGCCGAGGAAGGGACGGTGACCGAGTGAGCACCACGACCACCACCCCACCCCGCGAGCGCCGCCGCCGGGGGCGCACCCCGAAGCCCGAGGTCGTCGTCGAGGACGCGACCGGCGCACGGATCGCCTCGGCGAGCGCCCTGGGCGTGTTCGCGACGCTGCGCAAGGGTGTCCAGATGTCCCCGGAGATCCTCCAGGGCGTGTGGATCACCCTGCTGCTGGCCGTCGCGGCCGCCCTGGGGCGCATCGTCGTACCGATCGCGGTCCAGCAGACCGTCGACAGCGGCATCATGGCGCCCGGAGGTCCCGACATGAGCCGCGTGACGCTGCTCGTGGGGGCCGCGGCCCTCGTCCTGGTCGTCGCGGGTCTGTGCTCGGCGCTCGTCAACGTGCGCCTGTTCCGCTCGACCGAGGCCGGGCTCGCGAGCCTCCGGGTGCGCGCGTTCCGGCACGTGCACGACCTGTCGGTCCTCACGCAGAGCACCGAGCGTCGCGGCGCCCTGGTCTCGCGCGTCACGAGCGACGTCGACACCATCTCGCTGTTCGTCCAGTGGGGTGGCATCATGCTGCTCGTCTCGGTCCTGCAGATCGGTGCCGCGACGATCCTCATGGCGTTCTACTCGTGGCAGCTCACGCTGCTCGTGTGGGCGTGCTTCGTGCCGCTCTTCCTGATCCTGCGCCCCGCCCAGAAGCACGTGAACGGCGCGTACACCGCGCTGCGCGAGCGGGTCGGCGCGATGCTCGGCGCCATCTCGGAGTCGGTCGTGGGCGCCGAGACGATCCGCGCGTACGGCGTGGGGGAGCGCACGGGTCGCCGGATCGACGCGGCCGTCGAGAGCACGCGCACCGGCATGGTCCGGGCGCAGAAGCTCGTCTCGACGGTCTTCTCGAGCGGTGTCCTCGTGGCCAACCTGGTCCTGGCGGTCGTCGTGGTCGTCGGCACGCTCCTGGGCATCGACGGGTCGATCACGGCCGGCAAGCTGCTCGCGTTCCTCTTCCTCGTGCAGCTCTTCACGGGGCCTGTGCAGATGGCGACCGAGATCCTCAACGAGCTCCAGAACGCCGTCGCGGGCTGGCGCCGGGTCCTCGCGGTCGTCGAGACCCCGATCCAGGTCGTCGACAAGGGCGAGGAGGGCGTGCGCTCGCCGCGCGGCCCCGCCCACGTGACCCTGGAGGACGTGCGCTTCGCGTACCCGGACGGCCCCGAGGTCCTGCACGGCGTGGACCTGGACTTCCCGGCGCGGACCTCGGTCGCGGTCGTCGGCGCCACGGGCTCGGGCAAGACGACGATCGCCAAGCTCGTCACCCGGCTCATGGACCCGACGTCGGGCGCGGTCCGCCTCGACGGCGTGGACCTGCGGGACCTGTCGGCCGAGAGCCTGCGCGAGCGCGTGGTCCTCGTGCCGCAGGAGGGCTTCCTGTTCGACGGCACGCTCGCCGAGAACATCGCGTACGGCGTGCGGGACGCGTCGGGCACCGCGGAGGAGACCTCCGCCCAGGCCGCCGCCCGGCATGCCGGGCGCATCGACGCGGCGGTCGCCGAGCTCGGCCTGACCGACTGGGTCGCGGACCTGCCGCACGGGCTGGGCTCCGCCGTCGGGCAGCGCGGTGAGGCCATGTCCGCAGGGGAGCGGCAGCTCGTCGCGATCACGCGCGCCTACCTGGCCGAGGCCGACCTCCTGGTGCTCGACGAGGCGACCTCGGCCGTGGACCCCGCGACCGAGGTACGCATCGCGCGCGCCCTCGACTCGCTCACCGCGGGCCGCAGCACCATCACGATCGCGCACCGGCTCTCCACGGCCGAGGCCGCCGACCTCGTGGTCGTGGTCGACGCGGGGCACGTGGTCGAGGTCGGCCCGCACGCCGAGCTCGCGGCCGCGGGCGGCGTCTACGCCTCGATGCACGCGTCCTGGGTCGCGCAGACGCGATGAGCGACGGCGGGGAGGTCGTCGAGCCCGGACGGGCCGAGGCGCGGACGACGGACGAGGGAACCCCGGGGATCTGGCAGGATTCTCGGGTGGCCCAGAACACCTCCCCGACCGCCGACCAGCCCGTCCGTGCGGACAAGATCTCCGACGGGGCGGCCGTCGCCGACGCGACCGCTCCTCCGGCCGAGCTGCCCGCGACCCTCGCCGCGCGGCTCAAGCGCGACGCCGACGGTCTCGTCGCCGCGATCGTCCAGCAGCACGACACGGGCGAGGTGCTCATGCTCGGCTGGATGGACGACGAGGCGCTGCGGCGCACCCTGACGTCGGGCCGCGTGACCTTCTGGTCACGCTCGCGGCAGGAGTACTGGCGCAAGGGCGACACGTCGGGCCACGCGCAGTGGGTCAGGTCCGTCGCGATCGACTGCGACGGCGACGCGCTGCTCGTGCGCGTCGACCAGGTGGGTGCGGCCTGCCACACCGGTGCCCGCACGTGCTTCGAGACGGGTGGCGACCTGGGCGCCGTCGTCGGGCACCGCCCCGAGACCGAGACCACCGAGGAGAAGACGCAGTGACCGGCTCGACCCCCGTGACCAGCCCGCCCGTCCCCGTCGTGCCCGCCGCGGGCCTCCCGTGGGGCGAGACCTGGCCCGCGGTCGAGGGCTTCCGCGCGCTCGCGACCTCGCGCCGCGTGATCCCGGTCGTCCGCCGCCTCCTCGCCGACGACGTCACGCCCGTCGGCCTGTACCGCACCCTCGCCCAGGGGCGACCGGGCACGTTCGTCCTGGAGTCCGCCGAGGTCGACGGCTCGTGGGCCCGCTACTCGTTCGTCGGCGTCTCCTCGCGGGCGACGCTCACCGCGCGCGACGGCCAGGCCGTGTGGACCGGAGACGTCCCCGCGGGGGTCCCCACCTCGGGGGACGTCGTGGACGTCCTCGAACGGACGCTGGACGCGCTGAGCACCCCGGCGATCGACGGCCTGCCGCCCCTCACGGGCGGGCTCGCCGGCGCTCTCGGGTGGGACGTCGTGCGTCACTGGGAGCCCACGCTGCCCGCGGACGCACCCGACGAGCTCGGGGTCCCCGAGGTCACGCTGTGCCTCGCGACCGACCTCGCGGTCGTCGACCACCGCGAGGGCAGCGTGTGGCTCGTGGCCAACGCGATCAACTTCGACGACACCGACGAGCGCGTCGACGAGGCCTACGCCGACGCCGTGGCGCGCCTCGACCGGATGCAGGGCGAGCTCGTGGCCGGGACGGGCCGAGGGTCGTCGACCGCGGTCGTGGCGGACGTCCCCGAGCCCGAGCTCGAGTTCCGCTCGACGCGCGAGGAGTTCGAGGACGCGGTGCTCGCCGGCAAGGAGGCGATCCGCGACGGCGAGGTCTTCCAGATCGTCATCTCCCAGCGGCTCGACCTCGACTGCCCGGCCCCGCCGCTCGACGTGTACCGGGCCCTGCGGACCATCAACCCGAGCCCGTACATGTACTACTTCCAGCTCACCGACGCGGACGGCGCGGACTTCGCGGTGGTCGGGTCGAGCCCCGAGACGCTCGTCAAGGTCGACGACGGGCACGTCGTCACGTTCCCGATCGCCGGGTCGCGCCCGCGCGGCGCGACGCCCGAGCAGGACGTCGCGCTGGGCGAGGAGCTGCTGGCCGACCCCAAGGAGCGGGCCGAGCACATCATGCTCGTCGACCTCTCGCGCAACGACCTCGTGAAGGTGTGCGAGCCCGCCTCGGTCGAGGTCGTCGAGTTCATGGCCACCAAGCGGTTCAGCCACATCATGCACCTGTGCTCGACCGTCGTCGGGACGCTCCGCGAGGGTGCTCGGGCGCTCGACGTGCTCCGCGCGACGTTCCCCGCGGGCACGCTGTCGGGCGCGCCCAAGCCCCGCGCGATCGCCCTGATCGACGAGCTCGAGCCTGCGTCGCGCGGGATCTACGGCGGCACCGTCGGGTACTTCGACTTCGACGGGAACATGGACATGGCCATCGCGATCCGTACGGCCCTCATCCGGGACGGGCGGGCGAGCGTGCAGGCGGGAGGCGGGATCGTGGCGGACTCGGTACCGGCCCTCGAGTACGAGGAGTCGCGCAACAAGGCGGCCGCCGCAGTGCGCGCCGTCCAGCTCGCCGCCCGCCTGCGGAGCCTGTCGTGACCGGGGCCACCGGTCCGTCCGGCGCTGCCGGCTCCGGGGCAGGGCACGCAGGGGCTGCTCCTGAGGCTGCCCGGTCGCCACGGTCGTGGCGTCTGGCGCGCCGCAGCTCGATCCTGCTGCTGCTCCTCCTCGGGGGCGGCGCCCTCGCGGCCGCGGCCCCCACCTGGCTGCGCACCTCGGGCGCCACGCCGCTCGACCCCGACGTCCTGGTCCAGGTCGCCGGCACCACCGCCGCACCGGGCGTCGGCGCCGGGGCGCTGGTCGTGGTGGCGAGCGCGCTGGCCCTCGGCCTGGTGGGGAGGATCGGTCGGTGGCTCGTGCTCCTGGTGACCGCAGCGAGCGGCGTCGTCGTCGCCGCCTCGGCGGCCGCGGTCCTGCGCGACCCCACGCAGGCCGCCCGGACCGCGGTCGCCGAGGCGACCGGCGTGACCGACATGACGAGCGACATCGTCCTCACCCCCTGGTCCTACGTCGCCTGCGCCGTGGGCGTGCTCGTGGTCCTGGTCGCCCTCTGGGCAGCCGTGTCCTCCCCGTCCTGGGTACGGGTCTCCACCCGCCACGAGATCGTCCGACCCGAGGCTGCGCCGTCCGCGGCCCCGCACGGCGGGTCGGCGAAGGTCCCGGCCGAGGCGACGAGCCCGGCCACCGGGACGTCGACGGCCACCGTCGCCGGGACGGACGCCGGGGTCGACCCCGGCGACGAGGGGCCGGACGAGCAGGAGACGTGGGACTCGTTGACCCGCGGCGAGGACCCCACCGACCGCTGAACATCACGTCCTGCCAGCAGGAACAGACCGACCTGCGTCCGATAGGCTGGACGCACATCTTGACGAAAGGCACACCCCCATGGCCGAGAAGCCGCAGACCACCGAGATCTCCTACCTGCCCCCGTCGGCGCCTCCCACGAACCACGGGCACACCGTCGCGGCCTGGTTCACCATGATCGGCATCATCGTGGGCGCGACCGTCGCGGGTGTCGCCGTCGCGATGGCGCTGGTGTGGCTCTTCTGGGTCGGCATGGGTGTCGTGGCCCTCGCCCTCGTCGGCGGTGGCGTGCTGCGCAACATGGGGTACGGCCAGCCGAAGCCCGGGGTCACGCCCCGGACGACGACGCAGCACTGACCCCTCCCGGGCGCGAGCCCGGACGTGCCTCCACGCGCCGCGCACCCCTCCGGTGCGTGGCGCGTGTCGTCTCACCGGCAGCAGGTCCCGCCTCACCGGGCCCTCGGTCGTCTCCCAGAGAGCAGGTCGCACCATGAGCTACCCACCCGTCCCGCCGAACGACCCCTACCGCCCCGAGGGCGAGCAGCCCGAGGGCGAGCCCGCACAGCCGATGCCCCCGGGCCCGGCCTACCCCGGGCAGCAGGCGCCGTCCGGCACGCCGTACCCGGCGCCGCCGGGACAGCCCGCTCCGGGTCCGGCCCCCTACGGTGCGGAGCAGGGCGGATACGCGCCGTACCCGCCGCCCGCGCAGCCGCCCTACGGTGCGCCGGCGCAGGCACCGTACGGAGCCTCCCCGTATCCCGCTCCGGGCGGCTACGGCTACTTCCCCCGCAACGACCTGGGCGTCTGGGCCCTCGTGCTGGGCATCGCGTCGTTCGTGCTGTCCTGCGGGTTCTTCACAGGCATCCCGGCCATCATCCTCGGGACCAAGGCCAAGCGTGCCGTCGAGGCGGGCGAGGCGAACAACGGCGGGCTCGCGCAGGCCGGTGTCATCCTCGGGTGGGTCGCGTCGGCGCTCATGCTGCTCGCGATCATCTTCTTCGTGGTCGTGGCGATCATCGGGTTCGCGTCGGACGACTTCCGCTCGAACTACTACTGAGGCCGGATCAGGGGCCGGCGGGAGGTGGACCGATGACCGGACGACCGGCAGCGCCACGGACGCAGACGTCGTCGACGCAGGACGTCGCGACCGCCGCACCGCGTCGGCGCGCCCTGCGCACGCCGCTCGCCATCGGCGCCGGAGTGGCGGGCGCGACGCTCGTGCTCGCGCTCGTCGACCCGCACGAGGGCGGTTACCCGCTGTGTCCGCTGCTCGCCTTCACGGGGTGGGCCTGCCCGGCGTGCGGCGGCCTGCGTGCGACGCACGACCTCGCGACGGGCGACCTCGCGGGGGCGTGGGCCATGAACCCGCTCTGGGTCCTGGTGGTGCCGTTCCTCGTCGTCGCGTGGGCGCTGTGGGTCCGGCGGGCCTGGCGCGGCACGACGGCGAGGGCTGTCCCACCGTGGACCGGGGTCGTCGGGCTCGTGGTCCTGGTCGGCTTCGGCATCGCCCGGAACGTCCCCGGGCTCGTGCCGTTCCTGGGGCCCGCCTGAGGTCGTGGCGAGGGCCCGGAGCACGTCTCGCGGGGTGACACGTGTCCCTGGTCACTCTCGGGCGGCTCTACGATGGCAGGTATCTCCCTGTCAATGGTTCGCGGAGAGATGCTGCGGGTGACCCGTCACGGTCCCGGTGGACGGAAGCGAACCTCTGGTGGCACGGAGTCGACGACGAGCACGGGGAGACAGCACATGACGGTTCTGGAGGACATCGTCGCGGGAGTCCGCGAGGACCTTGCGGAGCGCCAGGCGAAGACCACCCTGGACGAGCTGAAGGAACGCGCCTCGCGCGTCCACGGCGCACTCGACTGCATCAGCAGGCTCAAGGCCGAGGACGCCGTCGCCGTGATCGCCGAGGTCAAGCGCTCGAGCCCCAGCAAGGGGAACCTCGCGGCCATCGCGGACCCTGCGTCGCTCGCCTCGGAGTACGAGAAGGGCGGAGCAGCCGTCATCTCGGTCCTGACCGAGCAGCGGCGCTTCAACGGGAGCCTGGCCGACCTCGACGCCGTGCGGGGCAAGGTCGACATCCCGGTCCTGCGCAAGGACTTCGTCGTCACGCCGTACCAGGTGTGGGAGGCCCGCGCCCACGGCGCGGACCTCGTCCTGCTCATCGTCGCGGCGCTCGAGCAGACCGTCCTGACCTCGCTCGTCGAGCGCGTCCACTCGCTCGGCATGACGGCGCTCGTCGAGGTGCACACGCTCGACGAGGTCAGCCGGGCGATCGACGCCGGCGCCCGCGTCATCGGCGTCAACGCTCGCGACCTCAAGACCCTCGAGGTCGACCGCACGACGTTCGCGCGGCTGGCCCCGGCCATCCCCGACGAGTACGTCCGCATCGCGGAGTCCGGCGTCCGCGGCCCGCACGACGTCATGGACTACGCGCGCTCCGGCGCGCACGCCGTCCTCGTGGGAGAGGCCCTCGTCACGGACGCCGCGCCGCGCGCGTCGGTCGCCGACCTCGTCGCGGCGGGTTCGCACCCGTCCCTGTGGTCCGTCCGACACTGAGCAAGCCCCCGACACCCCCAGATCCCGTACCGAGGAGGTCAGGCCGCGTGCCCGACGCAACACGTTCCCTGCAGGACCAGCAGGGCCCCTACTTCGGGGACTTCGGCGGACGCTTCGTCCCGGAGGCCCTGATCGCCGCTCTCGACGAGCTCGAGGCCGAGTACCGCAAGGCCGTCGTCGACCCGACGTTCCAGGACGAGCTCGCCCGGCTGCACCGCGAGTACACCGGGCGCCCCAACCCCCTCACGGAGGTGCCGCGCTTCGCGGAGCACGCCGGGGGCGCGCGCGTCTTCCTCAAGCGCGAGGACCTCAACCACACCGGCTCGCACAAGATCAACAACGTGCTCGGCCAGGCGCTGCTCGTCAAGCGCATGGGCAAGAAGCGCGTCATCGCGGAGACCGGCGCGGGGCAGCACGGCGTGGCCACGGCGACGGCCGCGGCGCTCATGGACCTCGAGTGCGTCGTCTACATGGGCGAGGAGGACACCGAGCGCCAGGCGCTGAACGTCGCGCGCATGCGCCTGCTCGGTGCCACGGTCGTCCCGGTCACGATCGGCTCGCGCACCCTCAAGGACGCGATCAACGAGGCGCTGCGCGACTGGGTCGCCAACGTCGACACCACGCACTACCTGCTCGGCACGGTCACGGGGCCGCACCCGTTCCCCGAGATGGTCCGCGACTTCCACCGCATCATCGGTGAGGAGGCGCGCGCACAGATCCTCGACCGGATCGGCCGCCTGCCCGACGCCCTCGCGGCGTGCGTGGGCGGCGGGTCGAACGCGCTGGGCCTGTTCAACGCGTTCCTCGACGACGAGGACGTCGCGCTCTACGGCTTCGAGGCCGGGGGAGAGGGCGTCCCGACCGGCAAGCACGCGGCCCGGTTCAGCGGTGGCGCCCCGGGCGTGCTGCACGGCGCACGCTCCTACCTCATGCAGGACGAGGACGGGCAGACGCTTCCCAGCCACTCGATCTCCGCAGGGCTCGACTACCCGAGCGTCGGGCCGGCCCACTCGTGGCTCCACGACCTCGGCCGGGCGACGTACGAGCCCGTGACCGACGTCGAGGCCATGGAGGCCTTCCGCCTCCTGTGCCGCACCGAGGGCATCATCCCCGCGATCGAGTCGGCGCACGCGCTGGCCGGTGCGCTGCGGATCGGCCGCGAGGCGCAGGCCGCGGGCAAGGAGGACACCGTGATCCTGGTGAACCTCTCGGGCCGCGGGGACAAGGACGTCGCGACCGCGGCGCGGTGGTTCGACCTGATCGACGCGGACACCGTGGTCGACGGCGAAGGGAGCAGCCTGTGAGCGGGACCGTCGGGGGCGTGCGCGCCCCCCACGCGACGTCGGCGCGGATCGACGAGCTGGCGGCGGAGGGGCGCGCCGCGCTCATCGGCTACCTGCCCGTCGGCTACCCGAGCGTCGAGGGGACCGTCCAGGCCGCGACCGCGCTGGTCGAGTCCGGGGTCGACATCATCGAGCTCGGCCTGCCCTACACGGACCCGGTCATGGACGGGCCGGTCATCCAGCGTGCGGTCGAGCACGCGCTCGCGGCCGGCACGCGCGTGCGTGACGTGTTCACCGCGGTCGAAGCAGTCGCGTCGCTCGGCGTCCCCGTCCTGGTCATGACCTACTGGAACCCCGTGCTGCGCTACGGCGTCGAGGCCTTCGCCCGCGACCTTGCAGCGGCCGGGGGAGCCGGGCTCATCACGGCCGACCTCATCCCCGACGAGGCCCACGAGTGGATCGCTGCCGCCGACGCGCACGGTCTCGACAAGGTCTTCCTCGTCGCGCCGAGCTCGACGCCCGAGCGTCTGCGGCTGACGGCCGCCGCCTCGCGCGGCTTCGTCTACGCGGCCTCGACCATGGGCGTGACGGGAGTCCGCGCCGAGGTCGGCAGCAGGGCCGAGGAGCTGGTCGCCGCGACCCGCGCCGCCGGCGCCGAGCACGTGTGCGTGGGCCTGGGCGTCTCGACGAGGGTCCAGGCGGCCCAGGTCGGCCGCTACGCCGACGGCGTGATCGTCGGCTCGGCCTTCGTCCGTCCCCTCCTCGGCGACGAGCCCTGGGAGGATCGCCTCGAGAACCTGCGCGCGGTCACGCGCGACCTGGCGGAAGGCGTCCGTACGGCTCGCGCGAGCGACGCGACCACCGGGCAGGTGACGGCATGAACGGCCTGGTCTCCGCCGTCGGGCCGCTGGTCACCGCGATCCCCAGCCCCTCCGAGCACACGTGGTACCTCGGCCCCTTCCCGCTGCGCGCGTACGCGCTCGCGATCCTCGCGGGCATCGCGGTCGCGGTGTGGCTCACGCGCAAGCGCTGGGTCGAGCGTGGCGGCGACGCCGACGACGTCCTCGAGATCGCATTCTGGGCCGTGCCGTTCGGCATCGTCGGTGGACGCCTCTACCACGTCATCTCGTCGCCCGACGCCTACTGGGGCCCTGACGGCGACCCGATCAAGGCCCTGCGCATCTGGGACGGCGGCCTCGGGATCTGGGGCGCGATCGCCCTGGGTGCCGTGGGCGCCTACATCGGGTGCCGCCGGCAGAAGGTGAGCTTCCCGGCCTTCGCGGACGCGTTGGCCCCGGGTCTCCTGCTCGCCCAGGCGATCGGCCGGCTGGGCAACTGGTTCAACCAGGAGCTGTTCGGCAGCCCGACCACGCTCCCGTGGGGTCTCGAGGTCGACCCGGGCATCGCCGACTACGTGTGCAGCAACGCCGGCCTCACCTGTGGGGCCGGTACGTTGTTCCACCCGACGTTCCTCTACGAGATGCTGTGGAACGTCGCAGCGGCCTTCCTCCTCATCTACCTCGACCGTCGCTTCAGGTTGGGTCACGGTCGGGTATTCTGGCTGTACGTTCTCTTCTACACGCTTGGCCGGGTGTGGATCGAGATGCTGCGCATCGACGACGCCGAGCTGGTGCTCGGTCTCCGACTGAACGTCTGGACCTCCATCCTGGTCGGAGTCGGTGCGTTGATTGCGTTTATCGTTGTCGGGCGCCGAAACCCAGGGCGCGAAGAGACAGTATCGCTCGATGCTGCGGAGCCCGAGCAGGCAGATGCTGCCAGACCCGACCCAGGTCGTTGAGGCATCCGTCTTTTCATAGGCGAACCCGCTGGACAACCATCCAGCAGGTTCAGTCATGTCCGTTGGGCCGATGAAGTCCCACAATCCCCCAAGTTGGATCAAAGCCCGGCCCATGGCCGGGCGCCTGTGAGGACGGTGTTGATGACCACGCCGCTGCACCGGGCTGCTGCGCCTACGGCACAGGGCCTGTACGACCCTGTGGCCGAGCACGACGCGTGCGGTGTCGCCTTCGTGGCGACGCTCCGCGGCACACCCGGACGCGACATCGTTGACGCGGGGCTCACCGCCCTGCTCAACCTGGACCACCGCGGCGCCGTCGGCGCCGAGGAGAACAGCGGTGACGGGGCAGGCATCCTGACCCAGATCCCCGACGCCTTCGTGCGGGACGTCGTCGACGTCGACCTGCCGCCCGCGGGCCACTACGCCATCGGCATGGCCTTCCTGCCGCAGGACCCCGTGGCTGCGGCCGAGGCGGTCCGGCAGGTCGAGGCCATCGCCGCCGAGGAGAAGCTCGTCGTCCTCGCCTGGCGCGACGTCCCCGTGACCGCGGACCTCGTCGGGCCGAGCGCGCGTGCCTCGATGCCGACGTTCCGCCAGCTCGTCGTGGCGGACCTGACGCGTGAGCTGTCGGGCCTCGAGCTGGACCGCCGGACGTACCGGCTGCGCAAGCGCGCCGAGCACGAGCTCGGCCTGTTCTTCGCGTCGCTGTCCTCGCGCACCCTCACGTACAAGGGCATGCTGACCGTCGCGCAGCTCGAGCCGTTCTTCCCGGACCTCTCCGACCCGCGCTACGCGAGCGAGCTGGTCCTGGTGCACTCGCGCTTCTCGACGAACACGTTCCCGTCGTGGCCGCTCGCGCAGCCGTTCCGCATGATCGCGCACAACGGCGAGATCAACACGGTGCGGGGCAACCGCAACTGGATGGCCGCACGCCAGGGCATGCTCGCGAGCGACAAGCTCGGTGACCTCGGTCCGCTGCTGCCCGTCTGCTCGGAGGGTTCGAGCGACTCGGCCAGCTTCGACGAGGTGCTCGAGCTCCTGCACCTGTCGGGCCGCTCCCTGCCGCACGCCGTCCTCATGATGGCGCCGGAGGCGTGGGAGAACCACACCGAGATGGACCCGGACCGTCGGGCCTTCTACGAGTACCACTCGACGCTCATGGAGCCGTGGGACGGCCCCGCGTGCCTCAACTTCACCGACGGCACCCTCATCGGCGCCGTGCTGGACCGCAACGGGCTGCGCCCGGGCCGGTACTGGGTGACCGAGGACGGCCTCGTCGTCCTGGCCTCTGAGGCCGGGGTCCTGGACCTCGACCCCGCGACGATCGTGCGCAAGGGCCGGCTCGAGCCGGGCCGCATGTTCCTGGTCGACACGGGCCAGGGTCGCATCATCGAGGACGACGAGATCAAGGGGCAGCTCGCCGCGCAGCGTCCGTACGCGCAGTGGGTCGCCGAGAACTCGGTCTACCTCGACCGCATGCCCGAGCGCGAGCACGTCGCGCACAGCCCCGCCTCGGTCCAGCGGCGCCAGCGTGCGTTCGGCTACACCGAGGAGGAGCTCCGGATCCTGCTCACCCCCATGGCGAGCACGGGCGCCGAGCCGCTCGGGGCCATGGGGACGGACACGCCCATCGCGGTGCTGTCCAGCCGTCCGCGGCTGTTGTTCGACTACTTCACGCAGATGTTCGCCCAGGTGACCAACCCGCCCCTCGACGCGATCCGCGAGGAGCTGGTCACGTCGATCGGCGGGGCGATCGGCCCCGAGCCGAACCTCCTGGACGACAGCCCGCTGCACGCCCGCAAGCTGATCCTGCCGTTCCCGGTGCTCGACAACGACGAGCTCGCGAAGATCCTCCGCGTCGACCGCGACCCGGCCCTCGAGGGCATCTTCCGGGCGGTCACGGTCAAGGGGCTCTACCCCGTCAGCGGCGGTGGCCAGGCCCTGCAGGCACGTCTCGAGGAGATCTTCGCCGAGGTCGACGCGCACGTGGCCGACGGGGCGAGCTTCATCGTGCTCTCCGACCGCGACTCGAACCAGGAGCTCGCGCCGATCCCGTCGCTGCTGCTGTCGAGCGCGGTCCACCACCACCTGCTGCGCCGCCACACGCGTACCCAGGTCTCGCTCGTCGTGGAGGCCGGGGACGTCCGCGAGGTGCACCACGTGGCGCTCCTCATCGGTTACGGCGCGGCGGCGGTCAACCCGTACCTCGCGATGGAGACCGTCGAGGATCTCGCCAAGTCGGGCTTCGTCACGGTCAGTCCTGAGCTGGCGGTGAAGAACCTCATCAAGGCGCTCGGCAAGGGCGTCCTGAAGGTCATGAGCAAGATGGGCATCTCGACGATCTCGTCGTACCGCGGTGCACAGGTCTTCGAGGCGCTCGGGCTCTCGCACGAGCTCGTCGCCGACTACTTCGCGGGGACCACGAGCCGCCTCGGCGGGATCGGTCTCGACGTCCTCGCGGCCGAGGTCGCCGCGCGGCACGCCGAGGCGTACCCGGCCTCGGGCAACCACCAGGCGCACGTCCGTCTCACCACGGGCGGCGAGTACCAGTGGCGTCGCGACGGCGAGGAGCACCTCTTCGACCCGGAGACGGTCTTCCGCCTGCAGCACTCGACGCGTGAGCGCCGGTACGACGTCTTCCGCCAGTACACCCAGCGGGTCGACGACCAGTCGACACGGCTGATGACGCTGCGCGGGCTCCTGGAGTTCCAGGAGGGGCAGCGTCCCGCGCTGTCGATCGACGAGGTCGAGCCGGTCAGCGAGATCGTCAAGCGCTTCAACACGGGCGCGATGTCCTACGGCTCCATCTCGGCCGAGACGCACGAGACCCTCGCGATCGCGATGAACCGGCTCGGTGGACGGTCCAACACGGGCGAGGGCGGTGAGGACCCGGAGCGTCTGTACGACCCGGAGCGCCGCTCGAAGGTCAAGCAGATCGCGTCGGGCCGCTTCGGGGTCACCTCGGAGTACCTGACCAACGCCGACGACATCCAGATCAAGCTCGCCCAGGGCGCCAAGCCCGGCGAGGGTGGTCAGCTGCCGGGGCACAAGGTCTACCCGTGGGTCGCCAAGACGCGTCACTCGACGCCGGGCGTCGGGCTCATCTCCCCGCCGCCGCACCACGACATCTACTCGATCGAGGACCTGGCCCAGCTCATCCACGACGCCAAGAACGCGAACCCGTCGGCTCGCGTGCACGTCAAGCTCGTGAGCGAGTTCGGCGTGGGCACCGTGGCGACCGGTGTGTCCAAGGCGCATGCGGACGTCGTCCTCATCTCGGGGCACGACGGCGGCACGGGCGCGAGCCCGCTGACCTCGCTCAAGCACGCGGGCACCCCGTGGGAGCTCGGCCTGGCCGAGACCCAGCAGACGCTCGTGCTGAACAACCTGCGCGACCGCATCGTCGTCCAGGTCGACGGTCAGATGAAGACCGGTCGTGACGTCGTGATCGGCGCGCTGCTCGGCGCCGAGGAGTTCGGTTTCGCGACGGCCCCCATGGTGGTCTCGGGCTGCGTCATGATGCGCGTGTGCCACCTGGACACCTGTCCGGTCGGTGTCGCGACGCAGAACCCGGAGCTGCGTGCCCGGTTCACGGGCAAGCCCGAGTTCGTCGTGAACTTCTTCGAGTTCATCGCCGAGGAGGTGCGTGAGCACCTGGCCCGCCTCGGGTTCCGTTCGATCGAGGAGGCCGTCGGTCACGTCGAGGCCCTCGACACGCGCAAGGCGATCGACCACTGGAAGGCTCAGGGGCTCGACCTCGGGCCGGTTCTCGAGAAGCCGCAGCCGGTCGAGGGATCGTCGCTGCGCAACACGACGACGCAGGACCACGGTCTCGAGCGTGCGCTCGACAACCAGCTCATCGCACTGGCGACCGACGCGCTCGAGAACCGCGAGCCCGTGCGCATCGCCCTGCCGATCCGCAACGTCAACCGCACCGTGGGCACCATGCTCGGGCACGAGGTGACCAAGCGGTACCGCGGCGAGGGACTGGCCGACGACACGATCGACGTCTCCCTCACGGGGTCGGCCGGTCAGTCGATGGGCGCGTTCCTGCCGCGAGGCATCACGCTGCGCCTGTTCGGCGACGCGAACGACTACGTCGGCAAGGGCCTGTCGGGCGGACGCATCATCGTCCGGCCGGACCGTGCCGCGGTCCTCACGGGGTCGAGCAACGTCGTGGCGGGCAACGTCATCGGCTACGGCGCCACGTCGGGGCAGATCTTCCTGCGCGGCCTGGTGGGCGAGCGCTTCGCGGTCCGCAACTCGGGCGCCACGCTGGTCGTGGAGGGCGTGGGCGACCACGGTCTGGAGTACATGACCGGCGGGTCCGTCGTGATCCTCGGACCGACGGGCCGCAACCTCGGCGCGGGGATGTCGGGTGGCACGGCCTACGTGCTCGACCTGCGTCCCCGGGCGATGAACACGACCGGGGTCGCCTCGGGCGAGCTGCTGCTCGACCCGCTCGACGACGCGGACGCCGCGCTCGTCGAGGGCCTGGTCCGTACGCATCTCGAGGAGACGGGCTCGACCGTCGCGGCCGAGCTGCTCGAGGACTTCGACGCGGCCCGCGCTCGCTTCACGCGCATCCTGCCGGCCGAGTTCGCTCGCGTGCGCAAGGCGCTCGCGCAGGCCGAGCTCGACGGTCTCGATCCTGCCGCCCCCGGCGTGTGGGACCAGATCTTGGAGGTGGCCCGTGGCTGATCCCCGCGGATTCCTGAAGGTGCGGGAGCGTGAGCTCCCGCCCAACCGCCCGGTCGAGGTCCGTCTGCGTGACTGGCGCGACGTCCACGAGCACCGTGTCGAGGGACAGCCGTTCCTCAAGGAGCAGGCGGGGCGCTGCATGGACTGCGGCATCCCGTTCTGCCATCAGGGCTGCCCGCTCGGGAACCTCATCCCCGAGTGGAACGACCTGGTGTGGCGCGACCAGTGGGCAGAGGCCAGCGAGCGGCTGCACGAGACGAACAACTTCCCGGAGTTCACGGGTCGAGTGTGCCCGGCCCCGTGCGAGTCGAGCTGTGTGCTCGGCATCAACCAGCCGGCCGTGACGATCAAGAACGTCGAGGTCTCGATCATCGACGAGGCCTTCGCGCGGGGTCTGGTCACGCCGCACGTGCCGCAGCGGCTCACGGGTTCGACCGTCGCGGTCGTCGGTTCGGGTCCGGCGGGACTCGCCGCGGCACAGCAGCTCACGCGGGCCGGACACACGGTCGTCGTCTACGAGCGCGACGCCGCGATCGGCGGTCTGCTGCGGTTCGGCATCCCGGACTTCAAGCTCGAGAAGGTGCACATCGATCGCCGGCTCGCGCAGATGGAGGCCGAGGGCACGCGCTTCCGCGCGGGCGTGGAGATCGGCGTGGACATCACCTGGGACGAGCTGCGGCGCCGGTTCGACGCCGTCGTGCTCGCGACGGGGGCGACGATCCCGCGTGCGCTCCAGGTGCCGGGCAGCGACCTCGACGGCGTGCACTTCGCGATGGAGTTCCTGCACCAGGCCAACACGGTGGTCGCGGGCGGGACGGTCGAGGACCAGATCCTCGCGACGGGCAAGGACGTCATCATCATCGGTGGCGGCGACACCGGTTCGGACTGCCTGGGCACCTCGCTCCGTCAAGGGGCCGCGAGCGTCACGACGCTCGCGATCGGCAAGCAGCCGCCGCGCGAGCGGGCAGCGAGCCAGCCCTGGCCGACCGACCCGATCCTCTTCGAGGTCTCGTCCTCGCACGAGGAGGGCGGTGACCGTGCCTACCTGGCGTCGACCGTCGAGTTCCTCGCGGACGAGGACGGTCGGGTGCGGGCACTCGTCGTCGCCGAGACCGAGTACCTCCCGGACGGGCGACGCGTCCCGAAGGCCGGCACCGAGAAGGAGATCCCTGCCGATCTCGTCCTCGTGGCCATGGGCTTCACGGGGCCGGAGACGGCGACGCTCGCGGACCAGTCCGACATCGAGCTGACGACGCGCGGGCTCGTGGCGCGCGGCGACGACTTCGCGGCCACGGTGCCCGGCGTCTTCGTCGCGGGCGACGCCGGCCGGGGTCAGTCGCTCATCGTGTGGGCGATCGCCGAGGGGCGTGCCGCAGCGGCGTCGGTCGACGCGTACCTGCAGGGCAGCAGCGAGCTGCCCGCTCCGGTGCGCGCGTCGACCGTGTCGCTGAGAGCATGACAGGGGAGTGAGACGCGCCCCGGCGTCCGGTCAGGACGTCGGGGTGGAGACGGGGCCCAGGCAGGGGCCCGAAGCGGTCCGGTTCCGCCGGACACGAAGGAACAACGAGGCTGGAGAAATGCGCAGAGCAAAGATCGTTTGCACCATCGGACCCGCGACCGAGTCGAAGGAGCAGCTCCGGGCGCTCGTCGACGCCGGGATGGACGTGGCGCGGATCAACCGCAGCCACGGCAGCGCCGAGGAGCACGCAGCCGTCTACCAGGGCGTGCGCGATGCCGCCGAGGCGTCGGGCCGTTCCGTCGCGGTGCTCGTCGACCTCCAGGGGCCGAAGATCCGCCTGGGCCGCTTCGGCGGCGACGAGAAGCACTGGCTCAACGAGGGTGACGTCTTCACCATCACGACCGAGGACGTCGTCGGCACCAAGGAGCTCGTCTCCACGACGCACAAGGGCCTGCCGGGCGACGCGCGCGTCGGCGACCCCATCCTGATCGACGACGGCAAGGTGCTCGTCCGCGTCACCGCCGTCGAGGGCCCGCGCGTCGTGACGCGCGTCGAGGTCGCCGGCCCGGTGTCGAACAACAAGGGTCTGAACCTCCCGGGCGTCGCGGTCTCCGTGCCGGCGCTGTCCGAGAAGGACCGTGACGACCTGCGCTGGGCGCTCCGTCTGGGCGCGGACCTGATCGCGCTGTCGTTCGTCCGCTCCGCGGCGGACTTCGACGACGTCAAGACGATCATGGACGAGGAGGGCCGCACGGTCCCCGTCATCGCGAAGATCGAGAAGCCGCAGGCCGTCGAGAACCTCGCCGAGATCGTCGACGCGTTCGACGGTGTCATGGTCGCGCGTGGTGACCTCGCGGTCGAGCTCCCGCTGGAGCAGGTCCCGCTCGTGCAGAAGCGCATCGTCGAGATGGCTCGCCGCAACGCGAAGCCCGTCATCGTCGCGACGCAGGTGCTCGAGTCGATGACGAACTCGCCGCGCCCGACGCGCGCCGAGGCCTCCGACTGCGCGAACGCCGTCCTCGACGGTGCCGACGCGGTCATGCTCTCGGGCGAGACGAGCGTGGGCGAGTTCCCGATCCTGACGGTCGAGACGATGGCCCGCATCATCGTGGCGACCGAGGAGGCGGGCCGTGAGCGCATGGCTCCGCTCGGCTCGACGCCGCACACGCGGGGTGGCGCCATCACGCGTGCCGCTGCCGAGATCGGTGAGATCCTCGGGGCGAAGTACCTCGCGACGTTCACGCAGTCGGGGGACTCGGCTCGCCGCATGTCCCGTCTGCGTTCGTCGATCCCGCTGCTCGCGTTCACGCCGCGCGAGCACGTGCGCAACGTCCTGTCGCTGACGTGGGGCACCCAGACGTACCAGGTGCCCGAGGTGCACAACACCGACGCGATGGTCGGCCAGGTCGACACGACCCTGCAGGCCAACGGCCTCGCCGAGGTGGGCGACCTCGTGGTCGTCGTCTCGGGAGCGCCCGTGGGCCAGCCCGGCACGACGAACTCGATCCTCGTGCACCGGATCGGTGACAGCACGGACGTCTGATCCGCGCTGACCTCTGATCGACGCAAGGCCCCGGTGGCCGGCCGCGCTCCTCGCGCGACCGGCCACCGGGGCCTCGTCGTTCCTGCCCGACGACGGCGCTCACCCCGGAGAGGGGCCGCAGCAGGGGGTCGTGGCGGACCCGGGGCAAAGCACTGGCCCGCCGGGCGACCGCGTCGCTAGTCTCCTCGCATGCGCACCATCCCCTCGTCCCTGGACCCCGTCGTCGTCGCGACGATCGACGACCGGCTCGACGCGGTCTCGGACCGCGAACGCGTCGCGATCGTGTGGGCGGTCGAGAGCGGGAGCAGGGCATGGGGCTTTCCGTCACCCGACAGCGACTACGACTGCCGGTTCGTCTTCGTGCGCACCGCGGAGGACTACCTCGACCCGTGGCCGCGGCGCGATGTGATCGAGACGCCGCTCGACCCGGTGCTCGACGTCAACGGGTGGGACCTGGTCAAGGCGGTCCGGCTCCTCGTGAAAGGGAACGCGACGCTCGTCGAGTGGCTGGCTTCCCCGATCGTGTACCGGGGTGACGCCGAGCTCCGTGACGAGCTCCTGGCGCTCGCGCGGGACGTCGTCGACCGCGCCGCGCTGGTGCGCCACTACGCGCACGTCGGTGCGGGGCAGCATGCGCGCTGGGCCGACGGTGGACGTGGCCTGAAGAAGGCGTTCTACGCGCTGCGGCCGGCGGCCGTGCTGCGCTGGCTGAGGGTCCATCCCGGCTCGATGCCGCCCATGGACCTGCGGACGCTGCTCGCGCAGGGGGAGGCGCCGGTCGGGCTCCGGGACGCGGTCGAGGAGCTCGTGGCCCTCAAGGCGGTCACGCGCGAGATGGGTTCGGGTGCGGTCCCCGAGGTGATCTCGCGGTTCGTGGCGGACGAGCTCGAGCTCGCCCGGCAGGTCGGGGCGTGGTCGGGTGCCTCCGCCGGGACGGGTGAGCCCACGGTGACAGGGGACCGCACGGAGGCTCGGGAGCGCGCCGCGGAGTTCTTCCGGTCGGCGGTCGCGAGGTACGCCCCGGTGCGGCTCGGGGCCTGACGTCCCTGGACTGGTCAGGCCCCGAGCGCCAGGTGCACCGCGAGCCCCAGGATCACGAGCCCGCCGACGGCCGCCGTGACCCGCTGGCCCCTGTCGTCGGTCAGGGCACGCCCGAGCACCGCGCCGCCGCCCGCGACGACCATCTGCCAGCTCGCCGAGGCGACGAACGCCGCGGCGACGAACACCGCGCGCTCGGGTCCGGTCGCGTCGGGGCTCAGTGCCCCGCCCGCGACGAGCACCGCGAAGTAGATCACGGTCGCGGGGTTGACCAGGGTCAGCCCCAGCAGCGTCGCCCAGGCGCGCACGGGAGTGGTGTCGCTCGTCGCCGGGCGGGGCGTGGCGCCGTCGGGCAGGACGCGCTGGAGGGCCGGACGGAACGTGCGCCAGGCGAGGAACGCGAGGACCGCGACGGACGCCCACGTGAGGGGGGTGCGGACGGCCGCGACCAGCGGCGCGACGACGGCCCCCGCGACCACGGCGACCGTCGCGTAGATGCCGTCCGCGGTCGCCGTACCCAGACCCGCCGCGGCTCCCACGGCGAAGCGGGTGCGCGCGGTGAGCGTCACGAGGTAGACCGCGATGGCGCCCACGGGGATCGCGATCGCGTACCCGGCGACCAGGCCCGCGACGAGCGCGGCCGTCATCGGACCCGGTGAGGTCGCCGCGGGCGCAGGCCCTGCTGTCGGCCGGCAGGTCGCGCGGGAGCGGCGAGCGGGCGGAGGGCGGGCGTCGTCGACATGGGTCGAGGATCGCCCCGGGACGGCGGGGACGTCAAGCGTTCAGGACTCGCCCGCGCGCTCGCCCACCCGCCCAGCCCGGACCGACGGCGCCGCTCGCCCGGGAGCGGCTCCCAGGTCCGTCGTCAGCCGATCAGGAGCCTGGCCGCGACCGCACCGACGACCGCGCCGAGCACGAGGCCCGTGACGACCTCGGTCCGCGTGTGGTCGCGCACGCCGAGGCGGGCCAGGCCCACGACGACGGCCACGACGAGCAGCCCGGCCGTGAGCCACCACGACACCGTGGTCGCGACGCCTGCCGCGACCGAGAACACGCCCGTGTGCACCGAGGCGCGGACGAGGGGCGTGACGAGCGCGAGGGCCACGACGCCTGCGAGGTAGGCCGTGAGCAGCTGGGTGAGCAGCGGCGGCGCCCCCGTGAGGTGCAGGACGACGATCGCCACGACCTCGATCACGACGAGCCCCGCGAAGACGACCATGCGCTGTGCCCGGGGCCGCACGTGCCGGGACTCGAGCACCGCGAGGCGCGCCAGCCCGTGCACGAACAGGTAGGGCAGCCCTCCGCACAGGAGCACGGCGAGGGCGACGTGCCCGAGGCCGGAGGCGCCGGGCGAGGCGTACAGGGCGGTCGCCAGGACGAGGGCCGCGACCGTGTATCCGGGGGCGAGCACCTCCGTCACGAGGACGGCCCACCGGGGGACGGGAGCGTCGGACCGTGCGTCGGCGGGAGGGGCGGCAGCGGCGGGACGGGGCATGAGGCTCCGGGGTGTGCGAAGGGGGCGAGGTCAGGAGTTGTCGGCGCGGACGTCGACGGGTGGGTCCGGGTCGAGCGTGCCGTCGTGCCCGAGGACGGCCACGAGGACGTTCGCCCGC
Organism: Oerskovia jenensis; assembly: GCF_016907235.1. Lineage (NCBI taxonomy): Bacteria > Bacillati > Actinomycetota > Actinomycetes > Micrococcales > Cellulomonadaceae > Oerskovia > Oerskovia jenensis. The sequence goes on along the minus strand of NZ_JAFBBO010000001.1, from coordinate 451,934 downwards.
CGCTCGCTGGTCTGCTCACGGAACGCGCGGCCGAGGTCGCGCAGCGCCTGGTCGTCGGTGACCCAGTCGCTCCAGTCCGCCGGGACCGGTGGGCGCTCGTCCATCCCGCGACGGGTCGCCGCGACGTCGATCTGCAGGGCACGCAGCACCGGCTCGGGCGCTCGGCCGACCAGCGATCGGACCTGCTCCGCGTCGCGTGGCGCGGAGTAGCGGGCGAGGGTCGCGAGCGCGTCCATGATCTCGATGGTGCGGTGGTACTCCGCGACCTCGGGCCGGACGGCGGGCAGCCGCGACTCGGCCACCGCGTCCACGAGGTGGGCGTGCAGGGCGCCGAGGTCGGCGCGTCGTCGCCGTCGGGTCCGGGCTGCTGTGAGCAGGTGCCCCATGATCCCGATCGTGAGCAGGAGGCTCGACGCCGCGATGAGGTACCGGGTGCGCACGCCCAGGAGGCGGAACTGCTCGGTGGCCTCGGGGTCCTGCAGGACGATGTTGACGGCGCTGAGCAGCGCCCACAGGACGCCGACGAACGCTCCGGCCGCCGCCAGGTCCATGCCCCAGCGGGCGCCGCGGGGCCTCTCGTCGCGGGCCCGCAGGGTCGAGATGCCGAACGTCGCGGTGGCCCACCAGAACGCGCCGTAGTAGGTCGCCCAGTAGAGGGCCATCCAGGGCTTGCCCGCGGTCTGGAAGTCGAAGTCCCGCCGCTCCCACGGCCCGTTGAGGACGAAGACCACGACGAGAACGCTCACGACGCAGGCCACACCGACGACGACGTGCCGCGGCCGGGGGCGCCGCCCCTGGGTCCCCTGGACCCAGGCTGCGATGCACAGGCAGCCGGCGACGAGCAGGGCGTGCTTCGCGAGCTCGTGGACCCCGGCCGGGGCGCTGGTCAGCAGGAAGGACTCGACGGCGTCGATCCGCAGCGCGGAGGCCGCCGCCACGAGCCCGAGCCCCCAGGTGAGCCCGCGGTCGCCGTCGAGGTGCGACCGGTGCCGCAGCGCGGTCCACCCCGCAGCCCCGGCGAAGAGCAGGAAGGCGAGGTAGGTCACCGGTACCGCTCCATCCCGGCGAGCCGGTGCGCGACACCACCTGTCGCCTCGATCGACATCATGAGCTCGCTCGCGAGGGACTCGGCGCGGTGCTCGACCGGGTCCTCGTAGCGGTTGCGCAGCTGCGGACCGGGGGCGGGTGCCGTGGGGTCCTCGCACGCGTCGAGTATGTGGACGAGCTCGTGGGCGATGATGTGCCCGCGGTGGTGGGCGGAGAGGGCGGCCTCGGAGCTGACGAGGATCTTCTCGCTCTCCGGCAGGCTGAGCCACATCCCCGAGACGCCTTCGCCGAGCGGGCCGTCGACGACGTCGACGGGTCGCCCGCGCCGGGTGGCGACGATCGCCCGCGCCTCGTCGATGCTGCGTGCGCGGTCGAGTCCGGCGGCGCCCAGCCAGGCGCGATGGTCGGTCACGGCTCCTCGTCGGAGTCGACCGCAGGCAGTGACTGCATGCGTCGCATCTGGTCGAGGAGCTGGGTGACTGCACGCACGTTCTCCGCCGAGAGGCCCTCGGCGCGCATCGCGAAGGCCTCGACGCCGTGGTCCGACAGTGCGAGCCGCAGCTCCTTCTTGGGGTCCTCGCCGGTGTCGAGCAGGTCCTTGGGCTCGACCCCGAAGTACGCCGCGAGGCCTTCGATGATGCGCAGCGAGGGCGAGGTGCGGTGGCCGCCGCGCAGCGCGCTCAGGTATGCCTCCTTCACGGCGTAGCCGTGCTCGGTCATCCAGGTCGCGACCTCGCGGTTGGTCGCGCCGCGTCCGGCACGCTGCCTGTTCGCGAACAGCTCGTTCAGCCGGTGCTGGAACGCGCGGCTGAGCCGCTCGCCCGGGGGAGTCTCCTGTGTCGTCACTCGTCGATTGTCCCAGGACCAGAGGTGTGGTGGTAGCGATGGAGCACGGACGGCACGGATGGCCCCGCGCGTCGGTGCAATTCTCCCGGCGGCGGCCCGGGGGCGGGGTGGTGGGCCTGGTGGCGGGAGCGAGGGCGGGCGAGGATCCGCTTGTGGCGGCGTCGTGTGACCGGCGCGCACGTGTGGTGCAGTTCACATGAGAGCTCTCTCATCTACGGGAACTTCGCCGTCCCGGCCGCATTGCCCTCAGTAGAGTACGAGTGTCGTGCTCGTGACGGTCGAGGCCTTGGGGGTCGTGCGTCCCGTCCGAGCGCGATCGCCCGGCGCCTCCGGGGGAGCAGGGGGTCCCCGGAAGGCGCCGGTGCCATGCTCTCCCTGGCTACCCGCGTCCGGTGCCACCGTGAGCGGTCCGCTGCGCGGCCAGGGCCCGGTCGAGCTCGTCGAGCACCGCGCGTGCCTCCTCGACGTCCCACGCGGTTCCCTGCAGCTCGAACTCGAAGAGCACGGGGCGCCCCGAGGCGCGAGAGATCTGGCGGCACGCTGCCTGGTAGTACGCGCCGAAGTTCCTGTTGCCAGATCCCATGACCCCCACGAGGCGACGCCGGGTCGCAGGGTTCTTCAGGAAACGCCGTACCGGTTCGGGGATCGTGTCGTTGTCGACGTTGCCCGTCGTGTACGACGGCGTGAGCAGCACCCAGGGTCCGTCCGGTACCGAGCGGCGAACCTCACGGTCGCCCAGGTCGAACGCCTCGCGTCCCAGACGGTGCGCGAACGAGCGCACCATGCCCGACGCCGACGAGGAGAAGTAGACGACCGTCCGCACGGGGCTCACCGACCCGGGGGTTCCCGGCCCCCCGGGTGGGCCCCCTGCGACAGAAGGGGGAACGGTACGGGCGGCGTCGGGCACGGGGTGGCGCTCCTCAGGTCGGGGGACCCTCCAGTCCACACCGCTCCCGGTCGGGCGTGCCAGGGCACAAGGTCCCGTGCCGCAGTGGGGAGGTGTCGTCAGCGCGCGCTCGCGGCCAGCCTGATCCCGAACCCCACCAGGACGACACCCGTGACCCGGTCCGTGACGCGCGCGACCGAGGGTCCGCCGAGCCATCGGGTCGCCCGGCGGGTGCCCGCGATGACGGCGGCGAACCAGAGCAGGCCGATCACGTTGTGCACGACGGCGAGCAGCACCCCCATGAGCAGGTGGGGCGACCCGTCGGGGATGAACTGCGGGATGGTCGCGACGTAGAAGACCCCGATCTTGGGGTTGAGCAGGTTGGTGCCGGTGCCTGCGGCGAAGGTGGCCATCAGCGAGCGAGGTGACGAGTCCGAGCGGCGATCGTCGACCTGGAGCTGGGCGGCGGGCGCCCCTCGAAGGCTCGTCCAGAGCAGGCGTGCACCGAACGTCACGAGGTAGAGCGCCCCGGCGAGCGTGAGCGCGCGGTAGGCGGTGTGAGACGCGGCGAGGAGTGCCGACGCGCCGACCGCAGCGGCGACCCCCCACGCGAGACAGCCCGCCCCGATGCCGAACGCCGCGGCCCATGCGTGCCGTCTTCCGCGGACGATCGACGTCCGCAGCACCAGGGCGGTGTCGAGCCCGGGCATGATCGTCAGGAGCAGGGCGACGAGCGAGAAGGAGAGCAGCGCCTGCGTGGTCGACATGGCGGGAGTGTCGCAGCGGCGGGTGCGCCGTGGGGGCGGGGACCATCTGGTGATCACCGACCGTCGGGGCGCGCCGGCTCGTGGGTGCCGGACGGCGTGCGGCGCGGACGGTGCGCTCCCGGGCGGGACGGGAGCGCACCGGCTCGGCTCAGCGGACGGCGGTCACGACCGCGCGGGCCGCGGCGTGCCGGGCGCCGAGGTACCCGAACACGACGGCCGGCCCGATCGTCGAGCCGGGCCCCGGGTACGTGCGGCCCATCACGGCAGCCGACGAGTTCCCTGCGGCGTAGAGCCCGGGGACGGGGGTGAGGTCCTCGTGCAGGACGGCGCCGTGCTCGTCGGTGAGGAGGCCGCCCTTGGTCCCGAGGTCGCCCGGGACGATCCTCACGGCCGTGAACGGTCCCTTCTCGATCGGACCGAGGTTGGGGTTCGGCCCGACCCCGGGGTCGCCGTAGTAGCGGTCGTAGAGCGAGTCGCCGCGGTGGAAGTCCTCGTCGACGCCCGTGCGGGCGAACCCGTTGAACCGGTCGACGGTCGCCGCGAGGTCCGCAGGCTCGATGTGCAGCAGGCGGGCGAGGTCGTCGAGCGAGTCGGCGACGACGAGGGTCCCCGCCTTCTCGAGCTTCTTGGTGCCCGACGGCGCGATCGTGAACAGGTACCTGCGCCGCGCCCGCGCGTCCATGACGAGCCAGGACGGGATCGACGGCGCGGTGCGCTCGTGCTCGAGCATCGCGTGCCCGAAGTCGATGTAGCTCGCCGACTCGTTGGTGTACCGACGGCCCTTCTGGTCCACCAGGATGCTGTACGGCATGCTGCGTTCGCTCAGCACGAAGCCGTTCATGCCGCCCTCGATCGCGACCCCGGCTCCCCACCAGGCGTCGTCCATGAGGGCCACGGCTCCTCCGGCTGCGACCCCGGCCTCGATCCCGGTCCCGAGGTCTCCCTCGGCGGCCGCGCTCCACCCGGGCACCCCGTGGTACTTCTCGCGCCACGCGGTGCGGTGGGCGAAGCCCCCGGCGGCGATGACCACGCCGCCTCGGGTGCGAACCGTCCGCGGCCCGGTCGGCCCGCCGAGGACCGCTCCGACGACCACGTCGTCCTCGACCACGAGCTCGACGAGCGGTGTGCTCAGCAGCACGGGCGTGCCCTGGGTGCGCACGACCTGCATGAGCGAGCAGACGAGCGCGGCCCCGATGCCCGCGGGACGTTGGCCGCGCACCAGCGCCCCGAGCGTGCGACCCACGAAGCGCGCGCCGCGGACGAACCCGCTGGGGGAGGACCAGGCCCGGGCGAGGAGCCACACGTCGTCGGTGCGGAGCGGGAGGGGCATCCCTCCGTCGGTCATGCGCGAGTACTTGATCCAGGTGCCGAGCCGGCGGGTGTCGAAGGCCTGAGCCTCGATGCTGCGACCGACCATGCCGCCGGGCTGCTCGGGGTAGTAGTCGGGATAGTCCGTGGCCCGGACCCATCGCACCCCGTGTCTCTCGAGGCTCGTGACGACCTCCGGCACGGCCTCGACGAAGGCGCGCTTGCGCTCGGGCGACGTCGCGGGACCGGCGTCCTCCACGACCGCGTCCAGGTAGGTCAGCGCCTTCTCGACCGAGTCCTCGACGCCGTCGCGCGCCATGAGCGGGTTCGTGGGCATCCACAGACCACCGCCGCTGCGCATCGTCGTGCCGCCCCAGCGGTCCGTCCCCTCGACCAGCAGGACCTTCGCCCCCGCGTCGGCGGCGGCGATGGCCGCCGAGAGTCCTGCTGCGCCGGTCCCGACCACCAGGACATCGACCTCGTCGTCCCACGACCGCTCCATCGCGGCCTCCTCTCACGCGCGACCTGCACGCCCTCGGCGAAAGCGGAGGATAATCCTCCGTATTGAGAATGTAGCGGGCGATACGCTGCAGCGGAAGAGGCCGACCGAGGGGGAACCGATGACCGAACCCGTCCTGCGCGCCGACGCGCAGCGCAACCGCGACCAGATCGTCGCGGCGGCCACGTCGCTGTTCGTCGACGTCGGCCCGGACGTCGCGCTCGAGACCGTCGCGCGCGAGGCGGGCGTAGGGATCGGCACGCTCTACCGTCGGTTCGCCGACCGCGAGACCCTCCTGCACGCGGTCCTGCAGGACGCCCTCGACGGTCTCCTCGCCGACATGCGCGCGCGGGACCACGAGGCGACGGCATGGGACGCGCTCGTCGGAGCGCTCGGCTGGTCGCACAGGCTGCGCGTCGTGCTCGCGCTGGCCGGCACCGTCACGGTCGCGGAGTCCGCCGGCCTGGCGCGCGACGCCGGTCTCACCCGGGTCCGGGACGAGCTCGTCGAGCTGGTCGACGGACTCGTCGTCGCGGCGCAGCGCGAGGGGAGCCTGCGCACCGACGTCGCGACCGGCGACGTGATCCTGCTCATGGCGGCCGTGAGCCGCGGGCTGCCCAGCGGGACGGACAGGGCGGCCAACGCCTATGCCCGTGCGCACGCGCTCGTCCTCGACGGGCTGCGGGCACCGGCGACGACACGGCTGCCCGGGGTGCCCACCCGGGTCGACGACCTCCCGCTCTAGCTCGACCACCCTGCGCGGCCCGCTGGCTGCGGCCCGCCGGCTGCGGTCCGGGGGAGGTGGTCGGCCGGGCCGTGCCACCGGCTGCGGTCCGCCGGTCGGACGAGGACGCCCACCTCGCGCACGTCCCACCGCAGCGTGCTGGCCCCGGACGGCACCGGTCTCGCGGAGCGGTGACAGGTTGTGCGCCAGAACCGACAGGTTATGCAAACCGACCGCTCGCCTCGCCGGTGGTGCGCTGTGATGAGTTCGTTATCACACGGCGAGCGGCACCACTGCCACGGACCACCCGGGCGTCGCTGCCCTCCGCAGTCGCGGTCCTCGACCTCCGACGTCGCCCGAACCCACGAGGTCGACGGTGAGGCGGGGCGGCCCCGCGTCGGCGACAGCTCTTGGACAGTCGAAGGAGACACACACGTGGACCCACGCATGCATCCCGCCGCACCCGAGGCCGTGCGCAGCGATGGCGTGGCCGGCCCGCAGGCGGGCAGCGCGAGCCTCCGACGCTCCGGCACGACCTTCTCCGAGCCTGAAGGAGGCGCACGTGCGCACGGCCTGGGCTGACCTCTCCGCGCGGCGCCCCACGGTCGCGCAGTTCATCATGTTCTCGCTCCTGAGCACGGGGATGACCGTGCTCCAGCTCGCGCTGATGCCGCTGTTCAAGGGGATCTTCAACCTGACCCCGCTCGTGGACCAGACGTTCCAGGCGCTCGCGGTGAGCACGAACGCGGACGGCTCCCCGTTCTACCTCTTCGACTACGCGGCGGGTGCCCTGCCCACGGGGGGTGGGGGGCTGGCGTACTTCCTCGCGGTGCAGGTCACCCTCCTCATCGCTCAGGTCATCAACTTCTTCCTCCAGCGCAACGTCACGTTCAAGTCGGACACGAACATCTGGCGTGCCGCGGCCTGGTACTCCGTCGCGTACGTGCTGATCACCTTCGCGGCCGCGGCGTTGCAGGGGTTCTACAAGGAGCCGATCTACCAGTGGATGGTCGATCGCTGGGGCAGCACCGGGGAGGTCGGAGCCGACCTCGTCACGATGATCATCAACGCACTCATCTCGGTCGTCGTCTACTTCCCGATCCTCAAGATCATCTTCAAGCAGGTGCCCGGGCCCGACGGCGGCCAGGTCCCGGAACCGATCGTCCCCGAGCAGGTCACCGAGGCGGCGCGCTAGCCGCGACACCTGCCCCAGAGCAACGCAGCCCGTCGGACCGGTCGGGCAGGCAGATCCACACCAGTGCACCCACGTGAGAAGACCTCCGTGGGGGAACGGAAGCAGAACCATGACGGAAGAACTGACCACGCTCGAGAAGGCCGCGCTCCTCAGCGGGGAGAGCGTCTGGGAGACGCGCGCGGTACCTCGGCACGGGATCCGGACGCTGTGGCTGTCCGACGGCCCGCACGGGATCCGCAAGCAGACGGGTTCGGCCGACCACCTCGGCCTGGGGGCGTCGCAGCCCGCGACCTGCTTCCCGACGGCGGCCACGGTCGCGAACAGCTGGGACCCCGAGCTGGCGCTGTCGGTCGGGGAGGCGCTCGGCGCCGAGGCCGCGGACCAGGGCGTGGACGTGCTGCTCGGCCCGGGTCTCAACGTCAAGCGCAGCCCCCTGTGCGGCCGCAACTTCGAGTACTTCTCCGAGGACCCGCTGCTCTCCGGGCGCCTGGCCGCCGGTTACGTGCGGGGGATCCAGTCGCGCGGGGTCGCGGCCTGCCCCAAGCACTTCGCGGCCAACAGCCAGGAGCTGCGCCGCATGACGAGCGACTCCGTGGTGGACGAGCGGACGCTGCGCGAGATCTACCTGACGGGGTTCGAGGTCGTGGTCCGCGAGTCCTCGCCGTTCTCGATCATGTCGAGCTACAACCTGATCAACGGCACGTACGCCAACGAGAACCCGTTCCTGCTCCAGCAGGTGCTGCGGGACGAGTGGGGCTTCGACGGCGCGGTCGTGACGGACTGGGGCGGCGGCAACGACGCGGTCGAGGCGGTCCGCCGTGGCGGCACGCTCGAGATGCCCTCGCCCGGCCTCGACTCGGCCGCGCAGATCGTGGCCGCCGTGGAGCGGGGCGACCTGGACATGGCCGACCTGGACGCGCGGGTCGAGGAGATGAAGGTCCTCGGGAGCCGCATCGGTGGGGCGGGACGTGAGGTCGACCTCGAGGCGCACCACGAGCTGGCGCGCACCGTCGCCGAGCAGAGCGCGGTGCTGCTGCGCAACGAGGACCACCTCCTGCCGTTGGCGTCGGGGACCCGGGTCGCGGTCGTCGGCGACTTCGCCGCGACGCCCCGCTACCAGGGTGCCGGCTCCTCGGTCGTCAACCCGACCCGGCTCACGACGGCCCTGGATGCCCTGGGCGCCTCGGACCTGCAGGTCGTGGCGACCGCGCAGGGCTTCACGCGCGGCGGGTCCTCGGACCCCGCGCTCGTCGCGGAGGCCGTCGACGCGGCGCGCGCGGCGGACGTGGTGCTGCTGTACCTCGGCCTGGACGAGATCAGCGAGTCCGAGGGGCAGGACCGCAGCCACCTGCGACTTCCGCAGAGCCAGGTCGAGCTGCTGGCGCGGCTCTCCTCGGTCACGAGCCGGATCGTGGTCGTGCTGAGCGCGGGCTCGGTCGTGGAGGTGCCGTGGCTGTCGCAGTGCGGGGCGCTGGTCCACGGCTACCTGGGCGGCCAGGGCGGCGCCGAGGCCGTGGTGCGGGTCCTGACAGGTGCGGTGAACCCGTCGGGACGCCTCGCGGAGAGCTACCCGGTCCGGCTCGAGGACGTGCCCAACGTGCGGTACTACCCGGGCGAAGGGGTCGACGCCGAGTACCGCGAGGGCCCCTACGTGGGCTACCGCTACTACTCGACGGTCGGCGTCCCCGTCGCGTTCCCGTTCGGGTTCGGCCTGAGCTACACGACGTTCGCCTACACGGACCTCGCGGTCGACGCCGACGGCGTGACGTTCACCCTGACCAACACGGGTGACGTCGCGGGGGCCGAGGTCGCTCAGCTCTACGTAGGACGCGAGGGGACGGAGGGCGTGCACCGGCCGGTGCGTGAGCTCAAGGGCTTCGCGAAGGTGCACCTCGCTCCGGGGGAGTCCCGACGCGTGCACATCGGGTTCGACCGGTTCACCTTCCGGCACTTCTCGACGGCGACGGGCACGTGGGAGACCGAGGGGGGCGCGTGGACGCTCGCCGTGGGCTCCGACGTGGAGACCGTGCTGCTGACCGCCGAGCACGTCGTCGCGGGGACCGCCGCTGCCGGTCTCGACGCGGTGCCGGACGAGTACCGTACCGGCCACGTGACGGACGTCTCCGACGAGGCGTTCGCGGCGCTCCTGGGGCGCCCGCTGGCCCCGCGCGGCCGGGCGACCGGGCCACTCGGCGTCAACAGCCCGTTGTCGGACATGGAGCACGCCCGGAGCCCGCTGGCCCGGTTCGCGTACCGCGAGCTCGCTCGGCGGATCGCCCGGGCCGAGGCCAAGGGCACCCCTGACCTGAACCTGCTGTTCCTGCGCGGCATGCCCTTCCGGGCGATCGCCAAGATGACGAACGGCGCCATGAGCATGGACATGGCCGAGGGCCTCCTCACGATCGTCAACGGCCACTTCTTCCGTGGGACGGGGGCCCTGATCGCCGGATTCTTCCGCAACCGCCGCTCCACCCGTCGGATGCGGGCCGAGCTCGCGCGCTGAGGCGCGCGCCCGGTTCGTTCCTTCTTCCTGAGAGTGAGTGTGTGATGTTCGGTCGGATTGGTCAGGCGTGGTCGGGGTTTGCTGAGCGGCGTCCGGGGACGGCGCAGTTCTTGTTGTTCTTCTTGTTGAGCAATGGTGTGACGGTGCTGCAGCTGGCGTTGATGCCGGCGTTCAAGGCGGCGTTCGGGTTGACGGGGTTGGTGGACACGAGCTTTCAGGTGTTGCCGGTGGGGTCGAATCCGGATGGGTCGTCGTTCTTCGTGTTCGACTACGCGGCGGGGGCGTTGCCTGAGGGTGGGGGTGGGTTGGCGTACTTCTTGGCGGTGCAGATCACGTTGTTGATCGCGCAGGTGATCAACTTCTTCGCTCAGCGCAACGTGACGTTCAAGTCGAACACCTCGATCTGGCGGGCGGCGTTCTGGTACGTGGTGGCCTATGTGGTGATCACGTTCGCGGCGGCGGCGTTGCAGGGCGTGTACAAGGCGCCGATCTACGAACTGTTGATCGACACGTGGGGGTGGGGCAAGACGGGTGAGACCGCGGCCGACATGGTCACGATGATCATCAACAGTGCTCTATCGTTCTGGGTGTTCTTCCCGATCTTCAAGATCATCTTCAAGCGTGACCCCGAGGTCCAGGCCGAGCAGGCCGAGGCGCCCGGCCCTGCTCAGGTGGCGGGTGTGCCGGTGGCCGGGGGTGCGGGGGAGTCCTCGTCGTCGGCCCGTGCGGGCCAGGAAGTCTGAAGAGTGCGCTGATGTCCAAGCTGTTGACGATCGTGGTGCCGTGCTACAACTCCGCGGCGTACATGCACCGCAGCATCGACTCGTTGCTGCCCGGTGGTGCGCGGGTGGAGATCTTGATCGTGGACGACGGGTCCTGGGACGACACGGCCCAGATCGCTGACCGGTACGCCGCCGCCCACCCGGGGGTGGTGCGCGCGATCCATCAGCCCAACGGGGGCCACGGGGCCGCGATCAACACGGGCCTGGCCAACGCGCGCGGGCGGTTCATCAAGATCGTGGACTCCGACGACTGGCTCGAGGCCGGCGCCTACGCCAAGGTCCTGGACCTGCTGGAGTCCTTCGTCACCCACGAGACCGGCATCGACGTGCTGATCAGCAACTTCGTCTACGAGAAGGTCGACAAGCGCAACAAGAGGGCCGTGCGCTACACCAACGCCCTGCCCCAGGACCGGGTCCTGGGCTGGGACCAGGTCGGGCGACTGCGCAAGAACCAGTACATCCTCATGCACTCCCTGATCTACCGCACCGACCTGCTGCGCGAGGTCGCCTTGGTCCTGCCCGAGCACACCTTCTACGTCGACAACCTCTACGCCTACGCACCCCTGCCCGCGGTCCGGCGCCTGTACTACCTCAACGTCGACCTCTACCGGTACTACATCGGCCGCGCCGACCAGTCCGTCAACGAGACCGTGATGATCTCGCGCGTGGACCAACAGCTACGCATCAACCGCACCATGATGGAACACCTGTCCGCGGCCCGCGCGAACCCCGCCACCCCCCGCGCCCTCAAGCGCTACATGCTGCACTACCTCGACATCGTGTCCCTGGTCTCCTCGATGCTCCTGGTCCGCGCCGGCACCCACGACGCCCTGCGCAAGAGAGACGAGTTCTGGGCCGACGTCGCCGCCCACGACCCCGCCCTGTACCGGCGACTACGCCGCACCACCCTGCACCAGATCTCCCACCTCCCCGGCAGACCTGGACGCCACCTGTCCGTCCTGGCCTACAAGACCGCCCAACGCGTCATCGGCTTCAACTAGACCACAGCACCACCCCGGGAGGCCCGGCACCGCTACGGTGCCGGGCCTCTCGTGTGCGCACCGGCGCGCGAGCTCAGTGGCCTGGCCTGGCCTGGCCCGGCCTGGCCCGGCCCGGTCGTCGTGCGAGCGTCTGCGGCCACGTCTGCGCGACCGCCCGACATGGACGGCGACCGCATGCCGGACACCGTGGAGCGCCTGCGTGCCGGGAGCACCGGTGCTCCCGGGGGCGACCGCGGCGACAGTTTGTGCACTCAAATCGACAGGTTGTGCAGAACGGGCGGGAGCCCGTCGTGAAGCGCGCTGTGATGAGTCCGCTGGGCTTCGGTGATGGGACACCACGTGTACCACGGGCAGCACAGCCTTGCACGGACGAGGACCGACTCCGATGTCGGCCAGGTCCGCACGATCGATGGTGCCGCAAGGGGGCATCTGCAGCGCGGCAGCACTTGAAGAGTCGAAGGAGACACACACGTGTACACCCGCAAGCGCGACGAAATGGGATGTCGATGAAGACTACGGCTACGGCCCGACGAGGCCAGAGGATGACCAGAGGGGCCAAGGGAGCGGCAGCGCTCTCGGCGATCGCCCTGATCGCGGTTGCAGGGTGCACCAGCGGCACCGCTGACGAGGAGTCCGCGAACGACTCCAAGGCCTTCACGACCCGCGAGGTCACCGACGGCAAGACCGACTTCGTCGTCGTCACGAACCCCGGAGACGGCCCGGTCCTCTCGTACGGCGCCGACAGCGGGATCGAGCTGCTGACCGAGGAGGTCGACGGCAAGAAGTCCGCGTTCAAGGACATGAACGGCAACGGCACGCTGGACACGTGGGAGGACTGGCGCGTCCCGGCCAAGGACCGCGCGGCAGACCTCGCCCAGGAGATGTCGGTCGAGCAGATCGCCGGCCTGATGCTGTTCAGCTCGCACGAGCGCTCCCAGGTCGACGGGCTCACCGACGCGCAGAAGGAGTACCTGAAGGACTCCGACCTGCGCAACGTGCTGCACGCCGGCGCGAGCGACGCCGAGGCGACCGTCAAGTGGGCGAACGCGATGCAGGCGTACACGGAGACCCTCGCGGCCGAGGGCACCCCGTACGTCCCGGTGAACTTCGCCTCCGACCCGCGCTCGACCGCGGGATCCGGCGGCTACAACGCCGAGGGTGCGGACATCTCGCGCTGGCCGTCCAACCTCGGCCTCGCCGCGACGTTCAACCCCGAGCACACCAAGAACTTCGGCGAGATGTCCTCGGCGGAGTACCGGGCGCTCGGCCTGACGACGGCCCTGTCGCCGCAGATCGACCTCGCGACCGAGCCGCGCTGGCTGCGCGTCGGTGGCACGTTCGGCGAGGACGCGGACCAGAACACCGAGCTGGCCGCGGCCTACGTCGACGGCTACCAGGGCAGCGAGGGCACGGACCAGTGGGGTCCGGAGTCCGTCAACGCGATGATCAAGCACTGGTCCGGCGACGGTCCGGGCGAGGGCGGCCGCGAGGGTCACACCGACGCGGGCAAGTACGGCGTGTACCCCGGTGACAACATCGCGGCGCAGCAGCAGGCGTTCCTCGGGTCGCTCGACTCCGCGGCGGTCATGACCGCGTACTCGATCGCTCTCGACGCGAACGGTGACCCGATGTTCACCGACCGCACGGGCACGGCGTACGACCAGGACCGCATGGACCAGCTCCGCAAGGATGCCGGGTACGAGGGCGTCGTGGTCACCGACTGGGGCGTCATGAGCGGCGCCGACGACGAGGGCGAGATGTTCGGCATGGCGTGGGGGGCCGAGGACCTGACCCCGGCCGAGCGCTACCTCAAGGTGCTGGGTACCGGTCACGACATGTTCGGCGGCGTCAACGACGCGACCCACATCCTCGAGGCTGCCGACCTGTGGCAGCAGAAGTTCGAGGCCGGCGAGCTCGAGGAGGACGCGCAGACCCGCTTCCAGGAGTCGGGCGCACGCATCCTGACGATGTTCTTCAACCCGGGCCTGTACGAGAACCCGTTCCTCGACCTCGAGCAGTCCAAGTCGGTCCTCGCGAGCGACGACAAGGTCGAGGCGGGCTACGCGGCCCAGCTCGACTCCGTGGTCATGGTCAAGAACGACGGTGAGACCATCTCGGCCGCGGACGCCGCGGACTGGAAGGACAAGACCGCCTACATCCCTCGCAACTTCAACACCGGCTTCCCCGGCGCGTTCGGTCCCGGTGAGTACACCGAGGCACCGAGCATCGACGTCGAGACCGCCGAGAAGTACTTCGGCAAGGTCGTCACCGACGAGGCCGTGACCGACGCCGAGGGCGTCGTGACGAGCTACACCGCTCCCGACCTCGCCGACGTCGACGTCGTCCTCGTGGGCATGGACTCGCCGGACAACGGAGGCAACTTCTCCAACATCGGTCACAACCTGGAGAACGACACCTGGTACCCGCTGTCGCTGCAGTACCGCCCGTACACGGCGGACGGCGAGCACGTCCGCAAGGTCTCGCTCTCGGGCGACATCCTGGCCGACGGCACCAAGCAGAACCGCTCGTACTTCGGCAACACCTCGAAGATCGCGAACGAGTCCGACCTCGACGCGTTCGAGCGTGCCACGGCAGCCGTCGAGGCCACCGGCAAGGACATCCCCGTGATCACGGTCCTCAAGGCGATCAACCCGGTCGTCCCGTCCGAGTTCGAGGGCAAGTCCGACGCCATCGTCGTGGGCTTCGGTGTCAGCGACCAGGCGCTCATCGAGGTCGCGCTCGGCCTCTACGAGCCGCAGGGCCGCCTGCCGATCCAGTTCCCGAAGGACATGAACACGGTCGAGGCCCAGCTCGAGGACGTCTCGAAGGACATGACGCCCTACACGGACACCGCGGGCAGCTCGTACGACTACGGCTTCGGCCTGAACTACGCGGGGCCGATCACGGACTGACGGCAACGCACGGGTGACCGGCGGCGCGAGCCGGCGGTCACCCGGTACCGGGGCGTCCTGCGGACGCCCCGGTACTCCCGTAAGGCTGCGGGACGTGCTCGCAGCCAGAACTCATCAAGGAGCAGAAGTGAAGCAGAACAAGGTGCTGACCACCGGCCTCGGCGTCGTGCTGGGCCTGACGGGGCTCTTCGGCCTCACGGCCTGCGGCAGCGGCGACAGCGACTCCGGCGCGAACGCCTCCGCGGAGCAGGCAGCGGACGTCGACATCAAGGAAGACCTCGAGAACGCCAAGACGGCCGTGACGGACGCCCTGGCCGAGGACGACTCCTGGGCCCAGATTATGCTTGCCAGCGACGTCAAGGCCCCGACCGTCAAGTACGGCCTCCTCGTGGTGCCCTACACGGCCTCGGACGCCGCGTCGCGCGTGCAGGGCACGGTCGACATCAAGGACGGCAAGTTCACGATCGAGGGCGACTCGGCCGCTACCGGCCAGACCTGGCAGATCGACCAGGACGGAAAGATCTCCGAGGTGTCGGAGTAGCTCCACGGAGCACCGCCCGGTCCCTGGCCAGACGACGTCCGCGGGACCGGGCCGTCGACCAATCACGACGAGACGCTGGCAGTGCGTCACGTCCGCGGCACGTGCCGTCGGTCACCCCATGACCTGATCGCTGCCCGCACTCGAGGAGGAATGCAGTGAACGCCAAGGCGAACAACGCCGACCGGCAGAAGAAGCCGATGTCGAACAAGAAGTACCTGTGGATCTGGGCCCCCGCCCTCGCCACGGTGACGGTGGTGACGGTCGTCGCGAACGTCGCGCTCAACGTCGCAGGCGGCTGGGTCGCGTCCCAGTTCGGCTCCGGCACGTACGAGTTCACGAACGCGGCCGAGTCCGCCGGCTGGGACACCGAGTACTACACGTCCGACTTCGGCAGCATCGAGGAGGTCGACGAGGCAGCCAAGGCCCTCGTCGAGGAGATCGCCGCAGGCGGCATCGTCCTGGCCAAGAACGAGGCGGGCACGCTTCCCCTCGCGACGAGCTCGCGCGTGACGATGCTGGGTCGCTCGGCCGCGGACCCCGTGTTCGGTGGCTCGGGCTCCGGCTCGGTCGACACGAACTCGGCCGTCACGGCCCGCGCCGGGCTGGAGAACGCCGGCTTCGAGGTGAACGACCAGGTCTTCACCACGATCGAGGCGTTCGCTGCGGAGAACCCCCGGGGCTACATCGAGATGGACCGCCCCGACATCTCCACCTACTACATCGGTGAGCTGCCGGTCGGCGAGTACGAGGCGCAGTCCGCGTCGTTCGCCGACTACTCGGACGCTGCCGTGGTGTTCGTCGGACGCCCCGGCGGTGAGGGCGGTGACCTCACGCAGGACATGACCGGCTGGGACGAGAACGCCGCACCCGGGCAGCACCAGCTCGAGCTGAACCAGGACGAGAAGGACATGATCGAGCTCGCGAAGTCGAGCTTCGAGAACGTGGTCGTCGTGGTCAACTCCTCGACCACCATCGAGATGGGCGCCCTGCAGGACGACCCCGAGATCGACTCGATCCTGCTGGCCGGTTCGCCGGGCGCCACGGGCCTCAGCGCCCTGGGGCGCATCCTGGCGGGCGACGTGAACCCGTCGGGCCGTACCGCGGACCTCTGGGCGGCCGACTTCACGGCCGACCCGACCTTCGCCAACTTCGGCGGGTTCGTCTACGACAACATCGAGGCGTCCTTCCCGGTCCCCGCGATCGAGAAGGCAACCTCCAACGCCACGCTCACGTCCGACGCGCCGTTCGTGAACTACGCCGAGGGCATCTACTTCGGCTACCGCTACTACGAGACCGCGGCGGCCGAGGGCTTCATCGACTACGACCAGGCCGTCGTCTACCCGTTCGGGTACGGCCTGAGCTATTCCGACTTCGCCTGGAAGGTCGTCAGCACCGAGGCCGGTGAGGTCGACGGGAAGATCTCCGTCACGGTCGAGGTCTCGAACACGGGCGCCACCGCGGGCAAGGACGTCGTCGAGCTCTACTACTCCGCTCCCTACACGGCGGGCGGTATCGAGAAGTCCGAGGTCGTGCTCGGCGGATTCGCCAAGACCGGGCTGATCGAGCCCGGTGCGAGCGAGACCGTCACGATCGACCTCGCGGTCGAGGACATGGCGTCCTACGACCACCTGGGCAACAAGGCGTACGTCCTCGAGGCGGGCGCCTACGACATCACGCTGCGGACCGACTCCCACACCGTCGCCCCGGGCACCGAGCCCATCGTCTACACGGTGGACTCCGACATCGTGTACTCGGGTGACGACCACCGTGCGACGGACCTCGCCGAGGTCACCAACCAGTTCGACGACGTCTCGGCGCAGTTCAGCGCCGAGCCGACCGACGGCAAGATCCTGTCGATGTCCCGCGCGGACTTCGCCGGGACGTTCCCGAAGGCCCCGACCGCGGACCTGCTCGTCGCCGACGAGGCCGTCCAGAAGGGCTTCGAGCCCTGGGACCTCGAGGCAGCCGCTGCGGCGTTCGAGGGCGAGAAGCCCACGACGGGTGCGCCGACCGAGCTGACGCTCGTCGACATGCGTGGTCTGCCCAAGGACGACCCGAAGTGGGACGAGCTGCTCGACGCCGTCTCGGTCGGTGACATGACGTCCATGCTGCTCAACGGCGCCTACCAGACGGCCGCGATCGGCTCGATCGCCAAGCCGCAGACCGTCGAGCCCGACGGCCCCGCCGGGTTCTCGTCCTTCATCAACTCCTCCATCAACGGGGTGGCCTACCCCTCGGAGTTCCTCATCGCGCAGACGTGGGACGTCGAGCTCGGTGCGGCCATGGGAGAGATGCTCGGCAACGAGGCGATGTTCAAGGGCATCAACGGCTGGTACGCACCCGCGATGAACCTGCACCGTTCACCGTTCGGCGGGCGCAACTTCGAGTACTACTCGGAGGACCCGTTCCTCTCCGGCGCGATGGCGACCTCGGTGGCCAACGGTGCTGCGACCAAGGGCGTCTACACCGCGCTCAAGCACTTCGCGCTCAACGAGCAGGAGACCAACCGCGTCAACAACGGCATCGCCACCTGGGCGACCGAGCAGACGATCCGGGAGATCTACCTCAAGCCGTTCGAGATGGCCGTCAAGGGCATCACCATGGACGTGCAGTACGTGTCCGACGACGAGGGCACGATCTCGGAGACGACGATCGGTGCGGGCAGCATCATGAGCTCGTTCAACCGCATCGGCGCCACGTGGGCCGGCGGCTCCGAGGCGCTCATGACGAACGTCCTGCGCACCGAGTGGGGCTTCGAGGGCTTCGCGATCTCGGACTTCAACCTGTACCCCTACATGAACCCGAACCAGAGCATCAGCGCCGGTACGGACCTCACCCTGACCTTCCAGCCGTCGAAGTCCCTCGGGGACACCACGTCGGCCAAGGCGGTCAGCGACATCCGCGAGGCGACGCACAACATCCTGTTCACGGTGGCCAACTCCAACGCCATGAACGGGCTCGCGCCGGGGGCCACGGTCACCTACACGCCGCCGACCTGGGTCTACATCCAGATCGGTGCGACCGTGCTGATCGGTCTCCTGGTGCTGGCCGGCGGGTTCATGGTGACGCGTCGTGTGCTGCGCCACCGCAAGGCGGAGGCTCCCACCGCCACCCCGGAGCGGGTGGCCGTCGGCGCCGACTCCTGAGCCGCCTCGGTCCGTCGTGCGGGTGCCCCCGTCACCCGCACGACGGACCGAGGTGTCCAGCGGCCGGGTGGTCGACGGTGAGTGTTCCCACGCGTGCCGTCGGCTACCCGGCCGGCTTCGGCCTCTTCGTCCCTCTCGGGACACCGATGCCCTCGTGAGCACCTCTCCCTCCCCGACGGGGTGGGGGAGGCCTTCACGAGGGCATCGTCATGTCCCGACGACGGCGGCGGCACGTGCTCGGTCGGCCGCGCGGCGCGGCGACCCGTCGTCAGGCCGATCGGTCGAGCACGTCGACCGCAGGCCGGGGCTCGCGGGGTCGGTCCAGGAACTCGTTGACCGACCGACGCTGGTCGTCGGGGGCCGGGAGCTGTTCGGCCAGCTCCACGACCCACCCCGAGAGCCTGCGCAACGGCACGTTGTGGTCGTTCGACGCGGCACGCAGCACGGTGAAGGCGCGGCTGGCGCTCACGTCGCACGTGAGGGCCAGGATGCCCTTCGCCTGCTCGATCGTGGCGCGATGCTCGGCGGCGGCGCGGATCTGCTCGCCCGCGAGGATCTCGGCCCGCTGGGCGAGGGTGCTCGTGAGGTCGGTGAAGTACCCCATGACCTCGACGACCTCGTGCGTGTCGCGGTCGCGCCGACCCTGTCCGACGAGGCACAGGGTCCGTTCACGGCCTCGGGCCGTCTCGATGCGGTGGACGCTCGAGAAGGGCATCGCGTCCTCGCCTGCGCGGCGGAGGACCTCCTCGACGGCAGCGCGGTCCTCGGGGTGGCGCAGTGCCAGGAAGATCTCCGTCGTCGGCGCGATCTCGTCCTGGTCGTAGCCGTGCAGGGCGAAGGTCTCGGACGACCACCACCAGCGTCCGGTGGCCAGGTCGTGCCGGAACCGCCCGACCGGACGAGCCTGCCCCGGGCCGCCCGGAGACTTCGGGGGGACAGCGCGCGCCCGGCGGGCGGGGGTGATGGTCATGGTGCAGCGACTCCTCGGGGTGCGTGCTCGTGTCGGCGTCGGCACCCCTTCGTGTCGGCACCCTCCACGCTCTCGCGTCGCGTGCCTGTGCGCCTCGACCGAAAGTCGATCTCTCTGTCCACCGGAGGTCGAGAGAGGGGGTGGGCAGGGAGTCCGGCAGTGCCGGACTCCGGTGCTTCTCGAGCTCGTCTCGTGCGTGGCGCACCGGGGACGTCGAGAGCCCTGAGCGCGCGAGCGCGTTCTCGTCGTGCGCGGCCTCGGCCGACCGCGCTCCCGGATGCCCGGCGATCCTCGTCCGATGGGCGATGGGCGATGGGCGATGGGCGATGGGCGATGGTCAGCGGGACGAGCGACCGGGAGATCTCCCGTGCCCTGACCGGCGAGCCCGCCAAGCACCTGTCGCGGCGCCCACGGTCGCGTGCCAGCGCTACCGGTGTCGGCGCGTGGAGCGTGCTCCTGCCGGGCGTGGTGACGTGGGCATTCTCTGCCGTGGTGCCGGTGGCCCTGGCCATGCTCTACGTTTCATGGAGCGACCAACGACGCACTCACTCGGGGGAGTACTTCACGTGACATCACATCTCAGGCGCCCGGTGCTGGCGCTGTGCTGGATCGCCATCGTGTGCGGTGCGATCTTGTTCGTCGCAGGTGCGTACACCGGCTACGTCGAGGGCGTCGAGGCCGACGAGGCCGGGACCGCCGGGCGGTTGATGCCTGCGGAGTTCTTCTCGTTCGTCCTCGGGCCGGTGATCGCGGTCGCCGGAGCGGTCGTCGCGGTACTGGTGCCCAGGGCGTCCAAGGTGTCGGTCGCATCCCACTGACCGATCAGACCGCTCACCCCTCCTGAGGCGGCTCGTGATCGCCCGTGCAGCGCGCTTCCTCCGGCCTCGGCCCGAGAAACGACGATACAGGTCAGGCAAGAACTGACTGCTCGTCCACTGCGCCCGCCGCTCGGGATCTTCTCCTTCGGCGAATGCTGCTGCCGACGTGAACTCCGGAGCGTGCCCCCACGGTGTGGTCGGGGTCAGCTGCTACAGCCGACGTGATAGCGCACCGTCGCCGAGCACAGACAGATGGTCGCCGAGCACAGACAGATGGTGGGAGGACCGCGTTGACGCGCGGTCCTCCCACCATGGGGTCACATCGCGACGATGTTCGTCGCTTGCGGGCCCTTGGGGCCCTGGGCGACGTCGAACGAGACGCTCTGGTTCTCCTCCAGCGAGCGGAACCCGCTCGAGGTGATCTCGCTGTAGTGGGCGAACACATCGCTGGTTCCGTCGGAGGGGGCGATGAACCCGAACCCCTTCTCAGCGTTGAACCACTTCACGGTGCCTGTAGCCATGGTGTCTTCTTTCGTTGATACGACCGGCTCACGACAGTGGGCCTGGATGCCGCGCCCCGCAGGGCGCCGACGGTGAGGGGCCGGTCCGGTAGGAACCGGCCGAGGGATCATGCGGCGGCGAGGAGGTGTCGCCCCACGTGGTCGAGCGCAGCGACGACACCCACCGGCCGCGTGTAGCGGTCGTGGACGTGGAAGCCGTCGGGAAGTCGGGTCACGAGCCCGGCATACTCGCCGTCCGCCGTGGCGACCCAGAGGTCGTCGTCGGCGCGGCGCAGTACGAGGTCTTGTCCCGATCCGCCCATGACAGCGGACGCTGCCCCGGGGGTGTCACAAGACTCAGGGCGTTCAAGGGTGGAAGAAAGGATGTTCTCTGCTTTCGCTCCGCACACGCTGGGCGGAGATCGTCGACGGTAGTCTGGGCTACCTGGCGCGCACGGCCTAGCTCCGATGCCGAAGACCGAAGATCGTCGCGGGCTGAACCCTGCGACGTGGGCGCTACCAGACGACAGTACACCACAGCCCCACGCGGACTCGGCGATACCGGACGACGTCGCGAAGGTGCCCGAGCTCTCGTCGGTCTGGAGAGCCTCGTATGGGCAGCGACCGTCGCACGCGCCTACCGCGCGATCACGCCGACAGACGAGCGAGCTCGGGTAGGTCGCGATGTGAGGCGACCGGGTGAACTGAGTGGGGGTACCCGGCGCCGCACAGCTCTCAGCGGTACGCAGTGGTGGCCGGGGGCCACCAACCCTCGTAGATGGCGTTTCTGGTGTCTGCGTGGAGAGTGTCCCAACGGCGAGCCCATGCGGCACGGATCTGTGTGGGCACCCAGGCACGGCCGCGCAGCTCGGGCGGGAGGAGGGGGTCGTCTCGTATGGCCCGTTCGAGTGCGTCCGCGAGCTGGAGCTTGCGGACGACGGCGGTGGTGGTGGGGTCTTCGCCGTCCTGCTGGAGGGCTGCGTCGACGGCCGCGTAGGCGGAGACGGTCGGGCGGTGAGGCCAGAGGAGCTCGGCGATCGCAAGCGGGTCGGTGATCCCTCGTACGTCGAGGTCGTCCGTGGTGGCGGTCGACAGGTACGGGCTCGCGTCCATGTGCAGGACGTCGACGAGGTGGTGAGGGCTCACGTAGAGGCCCGTCGATATCGCGACGGCGCCGAGGTCGCGGAGCTCGCGGCGCAGCGTGTCCCGCACCGTGCGCTCGCGTTCAGGGACGCTGACGGCGATGATGCGCCAGCGACCGTCCCACGGGGCGTCCCCAGCGTCTTGAGCGAAGGCGAGAGCCAGGCTCTGCCGATCGCGCTGCATACGGAGATGGCCCGCGCTGGTGAGGCTGAGGGTGCCCGCTCGCCCCCGCCCGTGCTGTGTGACGTCGCCGCCGGCGATGAGGCGTCGGATTGCCAGGCGCACCGGCTGGTCGGGGAGCCCCGCGAGATTGGCGGTGTCGTAGATGTCGGCCAGCAGCACTTCGCCGGAGGCCGGCAGGAACGCCTCGACAACGGTCCGCGGAGCGATCTGATGCGTCACTGGTCGACCGTGCGTTCCATCGTCGTGTAGCCGTCGAAGCCGTACACGGGCGAGAGCAAGCCGAGAGTCCCGCGGTCCACCGGCACGAAGCCTTGTCGCTCATAGAGGGCGCGCGCTCGCGGGTTGCCGTCGATCACCGAGAGCCGCACGGTGCGCGCTCCGTCCCGCCGGGCGCCCTCGGAGGCTGCGCCGAGCAGTGCTGTCCCGACGCCCAGGCCACGCGCGGCGCGGTCGACGCAGATGCCGTCGAGCACGAACGAGCCCGGGTGGGGTGACCGCGAGAGCAAGGACAGGACGAGGCTCGCGCGCAAGGCTGCTGGAACCGAGAGTGCCTGTCGCAGGCGGGACCATCTGAGGTCTGCCGCCCCGGCGCCGGCGTCGTAGAAGCCGCAGACCCCGATGACATCGTCACCCTGGCGTGCGACGAGCATCTGGTCGCGGCGCAGCGCAGCCCGGACGACTGCGACCCCGGTCTGCTCGTCGACGAAACCGGGCCGGAGCTTGCGCCCGAAGGCCTCCCAGTACAAGGAGGCGACACGGCCGCGCTCGTCTTCGGTGAAGCCTCGGCTGATCGTCACGTCGTCCATGACTCGAACCTATCGCATACGATACGAACGTGCGGAATAAGAACCCGAGGCGGTCTGTGCTCGCCCTCGCCCTCGCTCTCGTCGGCGTCGTCGCGCTGGTGACCAGCATCGCTCTCGTCGGCAACAGCTTTCGCTTCACCCAGAGGGCCGTCACGATCCCAGGTCTCGACGGAGACCTTGCGGGAGTCCTGACGCTGCCGGACGACGGAACCGCGCGAGGCCTCGTGGTGATGGTCCACGGTGACGGGCCGGTGGAAGCGACGCAGAACGGTCTCTACGCCCCATGGTTCGAGGCCGCAGCCGACGTCGGCTTCGCCACACTCTCGTGGAGCAAGCCTGGGACCGGTGGTTCGGACGGGGACTGGCTGGCACAGTCGATGGACGATCGAGCAGCAGAGGTCTCTGCGGCCCTCGACTGGGCCCAGGGCGACGACGACGTTCCGACCGACACAGTCGTGCTGTGGGGCGCGAGCCAGGCCGGCTGGGTACTCCCCAAGATCACCAGCGCTCGTGAGGACATCGACGGTGTCGTCGCCGTCGGGACGGCGATCAACTGGCTCCGGCAAGGCCGGTTCAACCTCCTCGCTCAGCTCGAGCACGACGCCGCGGGCCCGCAGGAGCGAGAGCTCGCCATAGCGGAGAGCGACCAGACGCGGGGACTTCTCGAACGCGGGGGGTCCTACGAGGAGTACCTCGCATCGACGAGCAGCCTCGATCCGATGACCGAAGAGCGCTGGGGCTTCGTCCAGCGCAATTTCGACGCCGACGCAACGGAAGACCTGATCGCCTCAGCCGCGCGTGCGATCCCCGTGCACCTCATGGCAGGCACGCACGACCGCAACGTCGACGTCGCGGAGACCGAAAGCACCTACCGTTCGATCTTTGGATCGTCGCTCACCGTCACTCTCGTCGACGGTGCACACTCCCTGGCCCGCCCACTCATGGAGGACAACGATCTTGTCGGCGTCCTCACCGGCATCATCTGGCCCCGAGCACTTCTCGCGCCCGGGACCACCAGCGACTATGGGGCCTTTCTCTCTGGGGTCGGGCGCTGACCCAGACCTGTGAACGACCACTCCCTCCCCGTCCAGCGCGCCTCTGCTCCGCCACCAGGAAGTGCGATGACCGGTCGGGACCGTCGTCGGTCGCGCGGTGCCCGACTACGCATCCGCCGCGCGACGCAGATAGCCATGGATGGGTCGTCGCCTCGTCGCCTCGGGGGCTGGCCCGGTCCGCGTCTCCTGGTCGTCTGGGGAACCTGTGCACGCGGACCACGATGACTGGGAGGAGCTCGTTCAGGTCAGCGTCACGCCCGTCGGCGGAGTGCTCGCAGTGCGCGGCTTCACGGAGTCGGCGGGCGCCCGCTGCACCCAGGCGGCGAGCTCGGGGGATCCTGGGCGCTCGGCGACGCGGCCCGGCACGGGCTGGCGTGTCGGCTCCCAGCCCGGCCCCTCCGCCTCGCGCCGCCGCTCCACGGCGGCAGCCTGGCCGTCCCAGATCCGGGTCAGGACGTTCCCCGTGCGCCGGGCGAGGATGGTCGTCATGAGGTGCACCGGTGAGACCGGTATCGGGCTCCCGGTGTCGAACCGGACCACGGGTCGGCCGGTGTAGATGAACGTCGGGTCGTGGTCGATCGACCATCCGCCACCTGCGAGGCGCAGGTACGTCTCCCCGATGTACCGCGTCGCACCGTCGACGAAGTCCGTGTCGTTCTCGTCGATGAACGCCTTCTTGTCGGGCCACCTGTCGAGGATGTACTGCTCGAGCGAGACGAGTGACTCCCGGGTGTACCCGCCGCTCCACTCCCGCGGGGTGATGAAGTCCTCGACCCGCGCCAGGCGCGGGTGCATCGCCTCGAGCCAGGACGCGAACAGTTCGCGCCGTTCGGGCGTCATCGAGATGTCCAGGTGGAACGGCGCGGAAGGCATGCGATCGAACCTACGGCGGGGCACTGACGGTGCTGCCGCACAGGTGACCGGCGACTCACGACAGCACACGCATCCGACCCCGTGAGCCTGACGATCCCGTCCTTCGCCGTCGGGGTGCTACGCCGCCGGCGCGAGCAGCTGTGCGAGAACGAACTCGACGCGGTGTTCGTCACCCGTAACGGAAACGGGGGCTTCGCCCACAGTCTCCGCCGTGCCCGGCGCGACATTCGCTCCCAGGCCGACCGGGAGTGGGTCGGGCTGCACACGTTCCGCACGACGGTCGCGACGATGATCGAGCGTGAGTTCGGTGCCGCCCGCGCTGTCACCGGCGACTCCGGCCGCCGAGCAGGTGTCATCACCGACCTGGGAGACGAGCCTGATGACCACACCCGGGCTGCAGCGAAGGTAGCGCCAGCCCGGCAGAGGAAGACCATCGGCGAAGGAGCGCGCATCGTGCGCAGGGACCCGCCGGTGTCGGCGAGCACCTCCTCACCGGAACCCCCTGCTGGGTGAGGGTGTGCTTCACGTCCGCCTCGCAAGGTGGTTGCCAGGGTTGCCGGTGGGCCCACTGGCCTGCGGACAAGATCATCCACCGCCTGCGGATACCGGTGCGTGGAGCGGGATGGCTGAGCGGGGCGTCGAGCCCCGGGATGAGCGGAGCGGCAGCGCGTCGTCGCGCGTCGTCTGCGGAGGGTGTTCGTCGCTGTCGAGACGACAACGGTGAGTAGCTGACCCGAGCCTGTTCTCGGCCCCGGAAACGACGATGCAGGCCAGGCGACGACGCTCTGACCTGCATCTGTGGGTGCCCCGGGTGGGATTCGAACCCACACTGGATCGGGTTTGAGCCGAACGCCTCTGCCGGTTGGGCTACCGGGGCACTGGCCGTCAGGGGTTCACGAGGAAACCGCTGCGGTGCGTGGACCATCGAACCACAGAACCGGGACGAAACGAGAATCACACCCGTGGCGCGGGGCGATCGAGGTGTTCTCCCACTACGATGAGGGACGTGAGTGACGACAACGCGCAGCCCGATGCCACGGCACCGCTCGACCTGCCCCCCCTGATCCAGCCTGAACCGAGCGCCGAGCCCGAGGCCCCCGCTGCGCCGTCGGGCGGTCGCCCTGCCCGCCGTGCCGTCGTCGCGGAGGACGAGGCACTGATCCGCATGGACGTCGTCGAGACGCTCCGCGAGGCGGGCTTCGACGTCGTGGGCGAGGCGGGCGACGGCGAGACCGCGGTCAAGCTCGCGCTCGAGCTCAAGCCCGACGTCGTCGTGATGGACGTCAAGATGCCCGAGCTCGACGGCATCTCGGCGGCCGAGCGCATCGGCAAGGCGCACGTCGCCCCCGTGGTTCTCCTGACGGCGTTCTCGCAGACCGAGCTGGTCGAGCGGGCCCGCGACGCCGGCGCCATGGCGTACGTCGTCAAGCCGTTCAGCCCCGCGGACCTGCTGCCCGCCGTGGAGATCGCGATCTCCCGCTACTCGCAGATCAGCGCGCTCGAGGCCGAGGTCGCGGACCTGGCCGAGCGGTTCGAGACCCGCAAGCGCGTCGACCGTGCCAAGGGTCTCCTCATGACCAAGATGGGGCTGTCCGAGCCCGAGTCGTTCCGCTGGATCCAGAAGACCTCGATGGACCGTCGTCTGACGATGCGAGAGGTCGCGGACGCCGTCATCGAGCAGGTCGGCGGCGCCTGATCCGGTGCGGCACGGCGTGAATCGGGTCGTGAACAGCCTCTTTGTTCGGGACGCTCAGGAAGGCTATCGTCATGGACAGGTGTCCAGGTCGATGAGTTCGACGATCCGGACTCCCACGAAGCATCAGTCGATCGATGACCGGGGGCGCTCGTCGGTGGCAGAAGGCTCTGCTGCCGCCGGGGTGCTCCGTGGTCGGAGGATCCTACGAGGAGGTTCCACGTGCGTGCAGCAGTAGTGGTCAGGCCTGCGGTCGGCGACGACCTCCCTGGTGTCGCTGCACTCTGCGCCGAGGCCCGACGCGAGTCCGCGGCCGGACCTCAGGTCTGCCTCTCGGACGAGTCCAAGCTGGTCCGCCAGCTCCGGGTCCTGCTGTCGGTCCCCGGCGGTACGGCGCTCGTGGCGTTCCACGACGACGTCCCGGTCGGTTTCCTCCTCGCCCGCGTGCTCGACCCGCACCTCTTCAACGACGAGCCGAGCCTGTACATCGAGGCGCTGTACGTGTCGCAGGACGCGCGGCGCCGCGGGGTGGGGCACGCACTGCTCACGGCCACCGCCGACCTCGCGGCCGAGCACGGCGCGATCGACGTGTTCTCGGTGCCGATCCCGGGGTCGCGGGGCGTGCAGCGCTTCCTCGCGCGGCTCGGTTTCGCGCCGGCCGCGGGCCACCGCGTCGTCTCGACGTCGGTGCTCCAGCGCCGCCTGGCCGCCGACTCGGGCACCCTGCGCCGGGGCGCACGCAGCCTCGAGGACCTCATCGCGCGTCGGCGCAAGGCGCGGACCGACGGCCAGACGGGTCCTGTCGACCTCCGGGCCTTCCAGGACGACTACCGTCGTGAGGCTGCCGCAGGTCTCGACGCGCCGCTCGTGAGCGAGCCCGCGGTCCGCTGACCACGTCGCACGCGAAGGGCCCGGCTCGTTCCTCGAGCCGGGCCCTTCGTCGTCGGACCCTCGGGTCAGGTCAGGGCGCGACGGCGCCGCCTCCTGACGGGTGGACCGGGGGCACCAGGGCTCCCGGACCGCTGCGTGGGATCGTGCGGTGCGTCAGCGCCCGTCGAGCACCATGCAGGTCAGGCGTGCGGTGCACACGCGCCGCCTCTCGTCGTCGACCACGACGATCTCGTAGCTCGCGGTGGTCCGTCCCAGGTGCAGCGCCGTGGCGACACCGTGCACCGAGCCCGAGCGCACGCCGCGGTGGTGTGTGGCGTTGATCTCGATGCCCACGGCAGCGCGCCCCTCGCCCGCGTGGATCTGGGCCGCGATCGACCCCAGGGTCTCGGCGAGCACGACCGAGGCGCCGCCGTGCAGCAGGCCCGCCGGCTGGGTGTTGCCGACGACCGGCATGCTGCCGGCGACGCGGTCCGGGGCGACGTCGTCGAGCGTGATGCCCATGCGCTCGATGAGGGTGCCCACGGTGCTCGCGCGCAGCGCTGCGAGTGCTGAGTCGTCGGGGGAGGTGGTCGGGCTCTCGGCTCCGTGCGTGTCAGTCATAGCGGATAGGTTTGCACTCGTGACCACCACTGCGCGACCTCGCCTCCTGCTGATCGACGGACACTCGATGGCCTACCGGGCCTACTTCGCCCTGCCGGTCGAGAAGTTCTCGACGACCACCGGTCAGTCGACCAACGCCGTCTACGGGTTCGTCTCGATGCTGACGAACCTGCTGCGGGACGAGAAGCCGACGCACGTCGCGGTCGCGTTCGACGCGGGGCGCGCGTCGTTCCGCACCGAGGTCCTGCCGTCGTACAAGGGCACGCGCGACGCGAGCCCCGAGCCCTTCAAGGGCCAGGTCCCGCTCATCAAGGACATCCTCGCGACGCTCAACATCCCCGTCCTGCAGAAGGAGAACTTCGAGGCGGACGACATCTTCGCGACCCTCGCGACCCAGGCCGCGGCCGTGGGCATGGAGGTCCTGATCTGCTCGGGGGACCGCGACTCGTTCCAGCTCGTCCGCGAGGACGTGACGGTGCTCTACCCCAAGGTCGGGGTCTCGACGCTCGCGCGCATGACGCCGGACGCCGTGCTGGAGAAGTACGGCGTCCCGCCCGAGCGTTACCCGGACCTCGCGGCCCTGGTGGGGGAGACGAGCGACAACCTGCCGGGCATCCCGGGCGTGGGCCCCAAGACGGCCGCCAAGTGGATCAACGCGTACGACGGTCTGGACGGCGTGCTCGCCTCGGCCGACAAGATCACGGGCAAGGCGGGGGAGAACCTGCGGGCCAACCTCGACCAGGTCCGCCTCAACCGGCAGCTCAACGCGCTGCTCACGGACATGGAGCTCCCGCTCGGTCCGGACGACCTGCTGGCTCAGCCGTGGGACCGCGAGGCCATGCACCGCGTGTTCGACGCCCTGGAGTTCACGGCCCTGCGCGAGCGTCTGTTCGCGCTCGCCCCGGAGGGGGAGGAGGACGTCGAGGAGGGCTTCGACGTCTCGCTCGCGGAGCTCGGCCAGGGGGAGCTCGGCGCGTGGCTCACGGCGCGCAAGGAGCGCCCGGTGGGGCTCGTGGTCGCGGGCAAGGCCGCCCCGGTGGGCGGTGACGCGTGGTCGCTCGCGGTGGCGGACGACGGCGCCGCGGCCGTCGCCGTGGACCTCGCCGACGTCGCGGTCGTCGACGAGCAGGCCCTGTCGGCATGGCTCGCGGACGCCGACGCGCCCAAGGTGGTCCACGGCGCCAAGGCGACCTGGCACGAGCTCGCCGCCCGCGGTTTCGACCTGCAGGGCGTCGTGTTCGACACCGAGCTCGCGGCCTACCTGTGCCACCCCGACCAGCGGGGCTACGACCTGGGTGACCTCGCGATCCGGCACCTCAAGCGCGAGCTGCGCGTCGAGGAGGTCGACGAGCCCCAGGGTGCGCTCGACCTCTCGCTCGACGGCTCGGGCGAGGACAAGCGGGACGCCGTGCGGGCGACCGGCGTCCTCGACCTCTCGGAGGTCCTGGTGGGTGAGCTGCGCGATCGCGGCGCGGACCACCTGCTCAAGGACCTCGAGCTCCCGCTCGTCGACGTGCTCGCCCGCATGGAGGCGCGCGGCATCGCCGCCGACGTCGAGTACCTCACCGAGCTCGAGAAGCACTTCGGCGAGCTCGTGGCGACCGCCGCCTCCGAGGCCTACGACGTGATCGGTCGCGAGGTGAACCTGGGCTCGCCCAAGCAGCTCCAGGAGGTCCTGTTCGACCAGCTGGGCATGCCCAAGACCAAGAAGATCAAGACCGGCTACACCACGGACGCCGCGGCCCTCGCGGACCTGTTCGCCAAGACCGGCCACCCGTTCCTCGAGCACCTGCTCGCGCACCGCGACGCCACGCGCCTGCGCCAGACGGTCGAGGGCCTGCTCAAGTCGGTCGCCGCGGACGGTCGCATCCACACGACGTTCCAGCAGACCATCGCGGCGACCGGGCGACTGAGCTCGACGGACCCGAACCTGCAGAACATCCCCATCCGCACCGAGGCGGGCCGGCGGATCCGTCGCGCGTTCGTGGTCGGGGAGGGCTACGAGACGCTGCTGACCGCGGACTACAGCCAGATCGAGATGCGCATCATGGCGCACCTGTCGGGCGACGAGGGCCTCATCGCCGCGTTCCGGTCGGGCGAGGACCTGCACAGCTACGTCGGGTCGCGCGTGTTCGACGTCCCGACCGACGAGGTCACCCCGGCCATGCGCTCCAAGATCAAGGCGATGTCCTACGGCCTGGCCTACGGGCTGTCCTCGTTCGGCCTCTCGCAGCAGCTCAACATCTCGGTGGGTGAGGCCGCGGGCCTCATGGAGGACTACTTCCAGCGCTTCGGCGGCGTGCGCGACTACCTCACGGGAGTCGTCGACGAGGCGCGGGTCACGGGCTACACCGCCACGATCCTGGGGCGCCGTCGCTACCTGCCGGACCTCACGAGCGACAATCGTCAGCGCCGCGACATGGCCGAGCGCATGGCGCTCAACGCCCCCATCCAGGGCAGCGCCGCCGACATCATCAAGGTCGCGATGCTGGGCGTCCAGCGTGCGATCGACGCCCAGGACCTGCGTTCTCGCCTGCTGCTCCAGGTTCACGACGAGCTCGTGGTCGAGGTCGCACCGGGGGAGCGGGACACCGTCGAGGAGCTGCTGCGTCGGGAGATGGGTGCGGCTGCGGAGCTCTCGGTGCCGCTCGACGTCTCGGTGGGTGCAGGACGCACCTGGCACGACGCGGGCCACTGACGTCCGGTCGGCCGTCGGGAGGTGCGATCGCTCGCCCGACGGTCGACGAGGGGCTTGCGGCCGGGAGTCAGGACCGGGCGAACCGTGAGCCGCCGTACCTCTTGTGCACGGCTTGGCGGCTGACCCCGAGGATCGTCGCGATGGCCGCCCAGGAGATGCCCCGGGCCCGGGCCCGGCGGACCACGAGGGACTCGCGCCGGTCGGTCTCGTGCCGTAGCTCGCGGAGCGCCGCGAGAGCGCGCAGCGGGTCGTCGTCCTCGGCGGCGTGGACGAGAGTCGTCATGTCGGGCTCCTTCATCGGGTGTCCTCCGGTCGGATGGCGATGGCCACGGTGTCAACATAAGTTGACGGCGAGCATCTCGTCAACCCACGTTGACACCGGGGTTGCCCCGTCGTGTCTCGCCGGCACCCGGCACCCGGCATCCGGCTCCCGGCGCTCCGGCGCCCAGCCCTCGGCGCACGGCGCCTCGGCCCGGCGCCTCGCACCCTCCCTCCGGGCTCCGGGCTCCGGGCTCCGGGCTCCGGGCTCCGGGCTCCGGGCTCCGGGAGCCGGGCCGCTGACCGCTGCGTCCGCCTCGCCGCCCCGGCGCGAGTTCGTCGCCCTCAGCCTGTCCGGCGCGTCCGGAAGATCGCCGTGCCCGGCAGGTAGGCGCCACGGACCGGGCCCCAGCCGCCCCAGACCTCCTGGTTGTCGGCCGGCCACTCGGGTTCGATCACGTCCTCGATCACGAGCCCGGCGCCCACGACCTCGCGCACGTGGTCGCCGACCGTGCGGTGGTACTCGGCGTACGCGACCCGCCCCGCCGTGTCGGTCTCGACGTAGGGGCGGCGGTCGAAGTACGACCGGTTCGCCGTGAGGCCGTGCTCGCTCGGGTCGTCGGGGAAGGCCCAGCGCAACGGGTGGGTCACCGAGAACACCCACGAACCACCCGGGCGCAGGAGGCGAGCGATCTCGCGATGGATCGCGCCGGCGTCGGGCACGAAGGGGATGGCCCCGAACGACGTGAACGCGACGTCGAAGCTCGCGTCCGCGAACGGGAGCCTGCGTGCGTCGGCCTGCACGAGCGGCACGGCGACGCCCGTCGAGGCGTTGAGCCGTGCGCCCGTGGCGAGCATCCCGCCCGACACGTCGGTCGCGACGACCTCGACCCCTCGCGACGCGAGCCAGCGCGAGCACTGCGCGGCGCCCGCTCCCACCTCGAGCACGCGGCGGCCGTCGAGGTCGCCCAGCAGCCGCGCCTCGGACTCCCGCACCCCTTCGGGGCACCAGCAGAAGTCGACCGCGCCGAGGAAGTCCCCGTGCTCGTCGAGGTACTCCTCGGCGTTGGCGTCCCACCACGTGCGACCTGCGGCGCCGCCCTGGGCGGGCGGTACGTCGTGGTATCCGACCGAGCCGATCGTCTCATCCGTCATGCATCCATCGTCTCGCGACGAGGGTCGTTCCACGGCATCGCCCCTGGTGATCGATACGATGGGGGCTGGTCGGTCGAGCGAAGGCGCTGGTCCGCCTTCCGACGATCACTCATCACGAGACGAGGTTCGAGTTGCGCATCGGTCTGCTCACAGGTGGCGGGGACTGCCCCGGTTTGAACGCGGCCATCAGGGCTGTCGTCAAGCAGGGGATGGGCGAGTACGGACACACCATCATCGGGTTCCGCAACGGGTGGAAGGGCGTCGTCGACGGCGACATCGTCCCGCTCGGGCGCCAGGACATCCGTAACGTCCTGCCCGTGGGGGGAACCCTTCTCGGCACGGCGCGATTCCACCCGCACGCGTCCGACGGCGGGATCGACGCGGTCCTCGCGACCGTCGAGGCCGAGCGTCTCGATGCCATGATCTGCATCGGCGGCGACGGCACGCTGCACGCCGCGAGCAAGGTCGCGGACGCGGGCGTCAACATCGTCGCGATCCCCAAGACGATCGACAACGACGTGGAGGGCACCGACCTCTCGATCGGCTTCCACACCGCCGTCAACATCGCGACCGAGGCGATCGACCGGGTCCACACGACCGCGGAGAGCCACAACCGCGTCATGGTCGTCGAGGTCATGGGCCGCCACGCGGGCTGGATCGCCGTGAACGCCGGCATCGCCGGTGGCGCCGAGGTCGTCCTCGCCCCCGAGGACCCCTTCGACATGGACGCCATCGAGAAGTTCCTGCGCCACCGTCACCGTGCGCACGCCAACTTCTCGATCGTGGTCGTCGCCGAGGGTGCCGTGCCGCGTGAGGGCAGCAGCATGAACTTCACCCAGGAGCTCGGCAAGTACGGCGAGATCATCGCCGGCTCGATCGGCGAGCGGGTCTCGGCCGAGATCGCCCGTCGCACCGGGTTCGACACGCGCCTGACGGTCCTCGGGCACGTCCAGCGCGGCGGCGAGCCGACTCCGACCGACCGCATCCTCGGCAGCCGGTTCGGTGTGGCTGCGGTCGACGCGATCTCGCGCGGCGAGTCGAAGGTCATGACGGCGCTGCGCGGCGAGAGCGTCGTGCTCGTCCCGCTCGACGAGATCGCCGGCAAGGTCAAGCACGTCCCCGCCGAGCTGCTGAGGGTCGCGCACGCCCTGTCCTGACGCATGCCCTGCCTCACCGACTGCCGTTCGTGGATCCCACGAGCGGCAGTCGTGCGTCGGGCCGTCGGTCGATCGTCGGGCGCAACCGGTCGGTCGGGGGCGGGTCCCCACGGGCGGGAGGGTGAGAGCGCGTGCACCGCTCCGTTCTCCCTTTGACCGCTTCGCCTTTCCGTCGATAGGATGTCTGACGGTGCAGTGCGCCTACCGCCCTACCTCCTGCCTGAGACGTGACGCGTCCGTCGTTCTCGTCGTGGTGGGGCCGTTCCGTGCTCGGAGCGGAGGTCACCGGTGGCGACCACCACAGCAGCATCCCTATCCGAACTACTTCCTGTCCGCATCGGAGCATCGAACTCAATGACCATCTCCACCCCCGCGAAGTCCGCACCTCAGGTTGCCATCAACGACATCGGCACCGAAGAGGACTTCCTTGCCGCCATCGACGCCACCATCAAGTACTTCAATGACGGTGACATCGTCGAAGGCACGATCGTCAAGGTCGACCGTGACGAGGTTCTCCTCGACATCGGCTACAAGACCGAAGGCGTCATCCCCTCCCGCGAGCTGTCCATCAAGCACGACGTGGACCCCGGGGACGTCGTCAAGGTCGGTGACGCAGTCGAGGCCCTCGTCCTCCAGAAGGAGGACAAGGAAGGTCGCCTGATCCTCTCCAAGAAGCGCGCTCAGTACGAGCGTGCCTGGGGCACGATCGAGAAGATCAAGGAAGAGGACGGCGTCGTCACCGGCACCGTCATCGAGGTCGTCAAGGGCGGCCTCATCCTCGACATCGGCCTGCGCGGCTTCCTGCCCGCATCGCTGGTGGAGATGCGCCGCGTCCGCGACCTCCAGCCGTACGTCGGCAAGGAGATCGAGGCGAAGATCATCGAGCTCGACAAGAACCGCAACAACGTCGTCCTGTCGCGTCGTGCGTGGCTCGAGCAGACGCAGTCCGAGGTTCGCTCGACCTTCCTGCAGACCCTGCAGAAGGGCCAGGTGCGCCCCGGTGTCGTCTCCTCGATCGTCAACTTCGGTGCGTTCGTGGACCTCGGCGGCGTCGACGGTCTGGTGCACGTCTCGGAGCTGTCCTGGAAGCACATCGACCACCCCTCCGAGGTCGTCGAGGTGGGCCAGGAGGTCACGGTCGAGGTCCTGGACGTCGACTTCGACCGCGAGCGTGTCTCCCTGTCGCTGAAGGCGACGCAGGAGGACCCGTGGCAGACCTTCGCTCGTACGCACGCCATCGGTCAGGTCGTGCCGGGCAAGGTCACCAAGCTGGTTCCGTTCGGTGCGTTCGTGCGCGTCGAGGACGGCATCGAGGGCCTCGTGCACATCTCCGAGCTGGCCGTGCGTCACGTCGAGCTGCCTGAGCAGGTCGTCAACGTCGGTGACGAGGTCTTCGTCAAGGTCATCGACATCGACCTCGAGCGTCGCCGCATCTCGCTCTCGCTCAAGCAGGCCAACGAGGGCGTGGACCCGGAGTCGGACGACTTCGACCCCGCGCTGTACGGCATGGCTGCCGAGTACGACGAGCAGGGGAACTACAAGTACCCCGAGGGCTTCGACCCCGAGACCAACGAGTGGCTCGAGGGCTTCGAGTCGCAGCGCGAGACGTGGGAGTCGCAGTACGCGAAGGCTCACGAGCGCTGGGAGGCGCACCGCAAGCAGGTCGCCGAGGCTCTCAAGGCCGACGACGAGGCCGTGACCTCGGGCGAGTCCTCCGCCAGCTCCGCTGCCACCTACTCCTCGACCCCGGTCCAGGAAGAGGCTGCCGGCACGCTGGCTTCGGACGAGGCGCTCGCCGCTCTGCGCGAGAAGCTCACCGGTAACTGATCTCCTCCTGGCCTCGCGGCCGGGGTGATGTCATGACGAGGCCCGCCACCTTCGGGTGGCGGGCCTTCGTCGTGCCCGGGGTCGGCACCTCGGAGTCGACGTCGTGGACGCCCGCGTCGGGCCGGAGGTGCCCCTAGGCTGTGACGATGCCGTGGACCACCGAGAGCACCCGCACCGCCTACGAGAACTCCTGGATCAGGGTGCGGGAGGACCGCGTGATCCGTCCCGACGGCGCCCCGGGCATCTACGGGGTCGTCGAGCTGCGATGGCCCGCGGTCTTCGTCGTGGCACTCACGGACGCCGACGAGGTCGTGCTCGTGACGCAGCACCGCTACGCCACCGGTGCGCTCTCGATCGAGGTCCCCGCCGGGGCGAGCGACGGTGAGGACCCGCTCGTCGCGGCCCAGCGAGAACTTCTCGAGGAGACGGGGCTCCGTGCTCGGGAGTGGGTGCGGGTCGGTGGCATGGACGCTCTCAACGGGGTCGCGAAGGCCCCCGAGCACGTGTTCGTGGCGCGCGGGCTGACGGGGGCGCCGAGCCTGCGGGGGACCGGCGGGAGCGACGCACCGCACTCCGCGGGGACGGTGGGGGGTCGCTCGGCCAGCCAGGTCGAGGAGGGGATCTCGCGTGTCGAGGCCGTGCCGTTCGCGGAGGTGCTGGCGATGATCTCGGCGGGGACCATCCGTGACGGGGAGACGATCGCGGCCCTCGCCCTCGCGGGGCTGTGGCTGGGCCGGTTCGCCTGACCCGCCCCGGTCAGACCGCCAGGCTCTCCTCGTCGTCACGCGTCGTGAGGTCCTCGTCGCCCGCGGTCGCCTGGTCCGCCGCGTCCCCGGTCGCGAACTGCGTCCGGTAGAGCTCGGCGTAGAGACCGCCGTCGACCAGGAGGTCGGCGTGGGTACCGGTCGCCACGACGCGTCCCTGGTCGAGCACGACGATCATGTCGGCCTGGCGGATCGTGGACAGTCGGTGCGCGATGACGAGGGACGTCCTGCCGTCGAGAGCGGCGTCGAGCGCGAGCTGGACGGCGGCCTCCGACTCGGAGTCGAGATGGGCGGTCGCCTCGTCGAGCACGACGAGGGCCGGCGCCTTGAGGAACAGGCGCGCGATCGCGAGCCGCTGGCGTTCGCCGCCCGAGAGGCGGTAGCCGCGGTCGCCGACCACGGTCTCGAGCCCTGCCGGGAGGGACTCGACGAGCTCGGCGACGTGCGCCTGGCGCAGCGCGGTCCACAGCTCGGTGTCCGTCGCGTCCGGCTTGGCGTAGCGCAGGTTGCCCGCGATGGTGTCGTGGAACAGGTGCGCCTCCTGGGAGACGACGCCGACGGTGTCCTGGAGCGAGCGCTGGGTGACCTCGCGCAGGTCGCGACCGGCGATCCGGACCGCGCCGTCCGTGGGGTCGTACATCCGGGTGACGAGCTGGGAGATCGTGGTCTTGCCGGCACCCGAGGGGCCGACGATCGCGACCATCGCGCCTGCGGGGACCGCGAACGAGACGTCGGAGAGCGTGTCGCTCGTCGGGTCGGAGCTCACCGTGGCCACGGCCTCGAGCGACGCGAGCGAGACGTCGGCGGCGCCGGGGTAGCGGAAGGTGACGTGTTCCAGGGTGAGGGTCGCGCCGTGGCGAGCGACGTCGTCGGACAGGTCGCGGGCGTCCGGGGCGTCCGTGACGGACGGCTCGAGGTCGAGGACCTCCAGGACGCGCTCGAAGCTCACGAGGGCGGTCATGACGTCCACCTGGACGTTGGACAGCGCGGTGAGCGGCCCGTACAGGCGGGCGAGGTAGGCCGTGAGGGCGACGACGACGCCGACGGTGAGCGTGCCGCGGATGGCCATGACGCCACCCAGCCCGTAGACGATCGCGACGGCGACCGAGGCGACCGTCGTGAGGGCGACGCGGAACACGGTCGCGTACATGGCCGAGGTCACGCCGATGTCGCGTACGCGCCCGGCCTGCTCGGCGAACGTCGTGGACTCCCGCTCGGGCCGTCCGAAGATCTTGACCAGGTGGGCGCCCGCGACGTTGAAGCGCTCGTTCATCATCTGGGCGGCATCGGCGTTGAGGGTGTAGCTCTCGCGCGTGATGCCCGCGAGCCTGCGGCCCACCCAGCGCGCGGGCAGCACGAACACGGGGAGCAGCGCGAGCGCGATGAGCGTGAGCTCCCAGGACATCGAGAGCATCGCGGCGAGGACGAACACGACGGTGAGCAGGTTCGAGAAGACGTTGGAGAGCGTCGAGGTGAAGGCCTGCTGTGCGCCCAGCACGTCGCCGTTGAGTCGCTGGACGAGCGCCCCGGTGCGGGTGCGGCTGAAGAACGCGAGCGGCATGCGCTGCACGTGGTCGAAGACCGCGGTGCGCAGGTCGAAGATGAGTCCCTCGCCGACGCGGGCGGAGAACCAGCGTTCGCCGATGCTCAGCAGGCCGGACGCGAGCGCGATGCCGGCCACGACGAGCGAGATCTCGACGACCACGTCGACGCGACCGGCAGTGATGCCGTCGTCGATGAGGGACTTGAACAGCAGCGGGGTCACGGCACCTGCCGCGGCGTTGAGCGCGATGAGCACGAGGAACACCGCGAGCTGCGCCTTGTAGGGGCGCGCGAAGGCGAGGATGCGCCGGACGGTGCCGCGGCGGAGCCGCTGCTTGGCCACGGAGGAGTCCTGGCGGAAGGTGCGCATGCCGGAGCCGCCACCGAAGGACGAGGGGAAGGACACGAGGCCTCCTGGGGGGTCGGAGGGGGAGGGCGGCGGAGGAAGTGCCTCGACGCCGGTAGTGAGCCTACCTCACCATGAGTTGGTTCACAAGAGTCCTGGTGGCGACTATCCTCGTGCCTGTGACGACAGACTTCGACGCCGAGAACGCCGAGTTCCTCACCCTCCTGCACGCCGCGATGCGCGCGGTCCGTCGCGAGGCGGGGGAGCGGCTCGGGCGCGCACGGACCACGCCCGGCCAGTTCCGGATGCTGCGTGCGCTCGACCGCTGCGAGGGACCCCAGCGCCCCAGCGCGCTCGCCGGCATCCTGGACGTCGCTCCCCGGTCGGTCACCTCCAAGGTCGACGACGCCGAGGCCGCCGGCCTCGTGCGCAGGCTGCCCGACCCCACGGACCGTCGCGCGACCCTCGTCGAGCTGACCGAGGACGGACGACGCACG
Source organism: Oerskovia jenensis (assembly GCF_016907235.1). Taxonomy (NCBI): domain Bacteria; kingdom Bacillati; phylum Actinomycetota; class Actinomycetes; order Micrococcales; family Cellulomonadaceae; genus Oerskovia; species Oerskovia jenensis. Next base: position 414,001 of record NZ_JAFBBO010000001.1, on the reverse strand, counting down.
CTCGCCGCGGTCGCCGCCGAGCGCGAGACGAGCGCAGGGACCCTCCTGTCCCGGCTCGGAGAGGGCGACCGGCACGAGCTGTTGCGCCTGCTGCGCACGGTGGCGGGGGAGGGCGGCACCGCCTCGGGAGAGGCCCGCACTGCCCCGGAGCGTGCGCACGGGGCATGACTGGCAGGATGGACCCATGTTTCGCGTAGGTCTGACCGGCGGGATCGCAGCAGGAAAGTCCGTGGCCCTGGATCGGTTCGCCGAGCTCGGGGCCTGCGTCATCGACGCCGACGTGCTGGCGCGGGAGGCCGTCGCGCCCGGCACCGTGGGCCTCGAGGAGATCGTCGAGGTCTTCGGGGACGATGTCCTCGCGCCCGACGGGTCGCTCGACCGGGCGCGGCTCGGGACCGTCGTGTTCGGTGACGACGAGGCGCGCCGCCGGCTCAACGGGATCGTCCACCCCGAGGTCCGTCGCCTGTCGGCCGAGCGCGAGGCCCTCGTCGCCGCGCGAGACCCGCGCGCCGTCGTCGTGCACGACATCCCGCTGCTCGTCGAGACCGGTCAGTCCGAGTCGTTCCACCTCGTCGCGGTGGTCGTGGCCCCCGAGGACGTGCGCCTGCAGCGCCTGGTGGCCTCACGCGGCCTGAGCGAGGACGAGGCCCGGGCCCGGATCGCCGCACAGGCCACCGATGACGAGCGGCTCGCGGTCGCCGACGTGACGCTCGACGGCAGCGGCTCGCCCGACGCGCTGCGCGCCGAGGTCGACGCTCTGTGGGAGCGCATCGAGCGCGAGACCGCCGAGGAGCTGGTGTGACGGTCCTGCTCTCGGGCTTCGAGCCGTTCGACGGCGCTGCGACCAACGCCTCGTGGCGGGCCGTCAGTGCGCTGCGGGACGTGTGGGACGGAGCCGAACCGCTCGTCGCGGTCGAGCTGCCGTGCACGTTCGCCGGCGCGTGGCCCGTGCTGCGCTCGGCCATCGAGGAGCACCGGCCCCGGGTCGTGGTGGCCGTCGGTCTCGCGGGCGGGACGGCCGCGGTCCGCCTCGAACGTGTGGCGATCAACGTGATCGACGCTCGTATCCCCGACAACGCGGGCTCCGCGCCCGTCGACGTGCCCGTGGTCGAGGACGGGCCGGCGGCCTATTTCACGACCCTGCCGCTCAAGCCGGCGCTGGTCGCGGTGCGTGAGGCCGGTGTTCCCGTGGCGGTGTCGAGCACCGCGGGGACGTACGTGTGCAACGCGACGTTCTACGACCTCGCGCGCTGGGCGCACGGCCAGGACGACGTGCGGGCCGGGTTCGTGCACGTGCCCGCGGTGAGCGAGCCGGGGGCTCCCGCGCCCGACGGCGGGTCCCTGTCGCTCGCGGCCCTCGTCCGGGCGATGCGGGTCGTCGTGGAGACGGCCCTTTCGGATCTCGACGGCAGGCTCGGAGCCGATGCGGCCCGGCCGGTCCCGGCGGGCGCCGAGCACTGATCGGCACGTCGCCGATGCCGGGGCGCGAGGACCGGAGCTGCACGACCGACGGCCGAGGCCCCCGGGGAGTCGTCCCTGGGGGCCTCGGCCGTCGGTCGTTCCTCGGGTGGCGTCAGCGCGCGGCGCGCCTGCGTGCCGCCAGGACGAGCCAGGTGCCGCCCGCGAGGAGGGCTGCCGCGATCGCGACGATCATCGCGGTCTGCGCACCGGTGGCCGCGAGACCGCCCTCCTCCGGCGCGGGGGCCGGCCGAGCGGCCTGGGGCGTGGCCGGCGCGGTGGCGCTCGGTGCGGGCTTGGGGGCCGCGACCGGGGTGGCCTTGTCGACGGGGACCTGCGGCGTGGTGACCGGCGGCACCTGCGCGCCGGGCACCTCGGTGACCGGCGGGGTCGTCCCGGGCGTGAGGGGCGTGGGCGTCTCCGTGACCGGCGGGTTCACGGTCGCCGGAGGCACCTCGCACCCGAGCGTCGCCGACCCGATCCACGGGAAGTTGTGGTGCTCGAGGCCGCCGCTGGCGCCCGCGCCGCCGAACGTGAGGTCACCGCCGATGTACAGCCGGCCGTTGGTGTGGGTCTTCTGGGCGACGTCGGCCTGCGGTGCCAGGATCGAGCCGACCGTCTGGCTGCTGCTCGTCATGGTGAGGTGCGTGGCGTCGGGGAAGTTCCACAGGATGCGGGGGGCCCACTTGCCGAGGGCGGCACCGGCGTCGATCCGGTCGCTTCCCGCGGCGATGTAGTTGAGCGAGAGGTCCGGTGCCTTGCCCGAGACGTTGACGACGATCGGCGCGGTGGCGCCCACGTTCTCGAACGTGACCGCCCCACCGAGGCTCGCCACCTGCTCCGCAGAGATGTCGAAGACCTGCACCGCCGACGAACCGTCGCCTCGCAGGGTGCTGCCCGCGAGGCTGCCGGTCGCAGGCTTGTCCGCGAGGTCGGCGGAGACCTTGCCGAGCTCGGCGCGCAGCGCCTTGGCCTGCGGGGCCGGCACGGACGAGTGCGGGGTCTTCTTGCCGCCGTTGAGCTCGATGGTCCCCTCGATGGCGCCGCCTGCGACGACGTTGCCGCCCTTGTCGAGGCGGTGCGCGACCTCGACGCGTCCGGACTTGACCGTGACGGCGCCTGCGGCCAGGACCATGTCGCTGCCGCTCGCGGGCGTGAACTGCGAACCGGCCCCGACGACCCCGAGGTTCATCAGGTCGCCGGTGTCGATGGTCACGGAGCCCTGGGAGACCAGGACGCCCTCGGACTCCTTGGCGCCGCCCAGCGCCGTGTAGTCCCCGCCGACGAAGATCGCGACACCCTTGTCGGTGAAGAGCGGCGTGTTCGTGAGCCCACCCGAGAAGTCGGGGCACGAGTTCCCCAGCGCCGTGGTCGGCAGCGGCGTCGTGGCCAGGGCGGGTGCTGCGCCCAGGCCCACCAGGCCCACGGTGAGGGCTGCGGTGGTGAGCGTGCCGAGAAGGGTGCGCTGAGAGGTACTGCGCGTCGAGCTGAAGAACATCTATGTCTCCGAGGTGGGGGTCGAGGCCGAAAGTAAGGTCTGTGTACTAACCCGTGACGCGTGATGACCCCGACTTCTGGTTTTTCAGGGGATATCAACGGATGCGCGAGGATTACGGCGACAGTAGGGGTCCCCGTCGCGACACGCCAAATCGTCGACCGGGTGAATCTCACCGTTCGGCTCGCGTGATCGCCCGGCGTGGTCTAGCGGCCGTCCGAGGGTCCGATGTCGGTGGTTCGCCGTACCGTGGAACCATGCGTCCCGTCACCGATCTTCAGCGCACCGTCGCCCCGTTCGAGGTCATCTCCGACTACACGCCGTCCGGTGACCAGCCCACCGCGATCGCCGAGCTCTCGCAGCGGCTGAGGGCGGGGGAGAAGGACGTGGTGCTGCTCGGCGCGACGGGCACCGGGAAGTCCGCGACGACGGCCTGGCTCATCGAGGAGCTGCAACGCCCCACGCTGGTCATGGCGCCCAACAAGACGCTGGCGGCTCAGCTGGCCACGGAGTTCCGCGAGCTGCTCCCCAACAACGCGGTCGAGTACTTCGTGTCCTACTACGACTACTACCAGCCCGAGGCCTACATCGCGCAGACGGACACCTACATCGAGAAGGACTCGTCGATCAACGACGAGGTCGAGCGCCTGCGCCACTCCGCGACGTCCTCGCTCCTGACGCGCCGCGACGTCGTGGTGGTCGCCTCGGTGTCGTGCATCTACGGACTCGGGACGCCGCAGGAGTACGTGGACCGCATGGTCCGCCTCGACGTCGGTGACCAGGTCGAGCGTGACGTGCTGCTCCGCCAGTTCGTCACGATGCAGTACACGCGCAACGACCTGGCCTTCACGCGGGGGACGTTCCGCGTGCGCGGAGACACGGTCGAGATCATCCCGGTCTACGAGGAGCTCGCGATCCGGATCGAGTTCTTCGGGGACGAGATCGAGGCGATCCACCTGCTCCACCCGCTCACGGGGGACGTCGTGCGTTCGGAGACGAGCGTCAACCTCTTCCCCGCGACGCACTACGTCGCGGGCCCTGAGCGCATGGAGCGCGCGATCACCTCGATCGAGTCCGAGCTCGAGCAGCGGCTCGCGGAGCTCGAGCGTCAGAACAAGCTCCTCGAGGCGCAGCGGCTGCGCATGCGGACCACCTACGACATCGAGATGATGCGCCAGATCGGGTCGTGCTCGGGGATCGAGAACTACTCGCGGCACATCGACGGGCGTGAGCCGGGCACCGCCCCGCACACCCTCCTCGACTACTTCCCCGAGGACTTCCTCCTCGTGATCGACGAGTCCCACGTCACGGTCCCGCAGATCGGGGCGATGTTCGAGGGGGACATGTCGCGCAAGCGCAACCTGGTCGACCACGGTTTTCGCCTGCCCAGCGCCATGGACAACCGGCCGTTGCGCTGGGAGGAGTTCGTCGAGCGGATCGGGCAGACGGTCTATCTCTCGGCGACCCCGGGCAAGTACGAGCTCTCGATGTCGGACGGCGTCGTCGAGCAGATCATCCGGCCCACCGGTCTGGTCGACCCGGAGATCGTCGTCAAGCCGACCTCGGGGCAGATCGACGACCTGCTGCACGAGATCCGCGAGAGGGTCGAGCGCAACGAGCGCGTGCTGGTCACGACCCTGACCAAGAAGATGTCCGAGGACCTCACGGACTACTTCCTGGAGCGGGACGTGCGCGTGCGGTACCTGCACTCCGAGGTGGACACGCTGCGGCGCGTCGAGCTCCTGCGCGAGCTGCGCCTGGGTGAGTACGACGTCCTGGTGGGCATCAACCTGCTCCGCGAGGGGCTCGACCTGCCGGAGGTCTCGCTGGTCGCGATCCTCGACGCCGACAAGGAGGGCTTCCTCCGCTCGGGCACGTCCCTCATCCAGACGATCGGGCGTGCGGCGCGCAACGTGTCGGGCCAGGTCCACATGTACGCCGACAAGATCACCCCGGCCATGGCCCAGGCGATCGAGGAGACGACCAGGCGCCGGGAGAAGCAGGTCGCGTACAACCTCGAGCACGGCGTGGACCCCACGCCCCTGCGCAAGAAGATCGCCGACGTGACGGACATGCTCGCGCGCGAGGACATCGACACGCAGGAGCTTCTCGCGGGGGGCTATCGTCAGCCGGGCAAGGGGCGGGCCCCGGTCCCCGGTGGTCCCAAGGAGGGGGCGACGACCGCAAACCGTCTGGCGGGGGTCGCGGCGGGCGAGCTCGCGGACCTCATCCAGGAGCTCAGCGACCAGATGCACGCGGCAGCGGCCGAGCTCCAGTTCGAGCTCGCGGCGCGCCTGCGCGACGAGATCTCCGGGCTCAAGAAGGAGCTGCGGCAGATGCAGTCGGCCACTGCCTGAGCAGTGGACCCGCCCGGGCAGGTGCCGCCGGCCCGGCGATCGCGACAGAACGAGGGATGCCATGGCACGCACGGTCCAGATCACGTTCGACGCAGCGGACCCGCGGGGTCTGGGGGCGTTCTGGTGCGAGGCGTTGGGCTACGTCGAGCAGCCGCCGCCGGAGGGGTTCGCCGACTGGGAGGCTGCGATGGCGGCCTGGGGCATGAGCCCGGACCGCTACAACGCGTTCTATGCGGTGGTGGACCCGGACGGTGCGGGGCCACGGATCTTCATCCAGCAGGTCCCCGAGCCGAAGACCGCCAAGAACCGCATGCACATCGACGTGGGGGTCGAGGGGGACGGGGCCGAGCGGGTGGGCAACGTCCGGTCGCACGCGGCGCACCTCGTCTCGCTCGGGGCGTCCGTGCTCCAGGAGATGGACGAGAACGGAGAGTTCTGGATCGTCCTGCAGGACCCGGAGGGCAACGAGTTCTGCGTGCAGTGAGGGACGTGAGGGGACGGCGCGGGGAGAGGGCCCGGAGGGGCCCCCGGGAAGGATCCACGGCACGCCGCGGTTGTGGAAGGGTCGGGCAGGCGGCTCGTGCCATGCCCTATGCTTGCCCAGTTGAAGGGGAGTATTCCCAGAAACGGTGATGTCGTCATCACGGTCGGCGCAGTCGTCGGCCCGGTGTCACCGGTCCTGCTCGGTCACCTCTCGCGATCGCCTCCGGGTCGATCGGTGACCGCGAGGGCGGAAGAGACCTTCGGTACTCGACACTACGTACCGGAGGTATGTGTGATGGATGTTCCTGTCTGGATGTGGGTCGCGACGATCGGCATGATCCTCGCGATGCTGGCCTTCGACTTCGTGGGCCACGTCCGCACCCCGCACGCCCCCACGCTCAAGGAAGCGTCGTGGTGGTCCGCCGGCTACGTCGGCATCGCGATCCTCTTCGGGGTCGGGATCTGGGCGTATTTCGGCTCGGTCTACGGCGGTGAGTACTTCGCCGGGTACATCACCGAGAAGAGCCTGTCGGTCGACAACCTCTTCGTGTTCGTCCTCATCATGACGAGCTTCCGGGTGCCCAGGCTGTACCAGCAGAAGGTCCTGCTGATCGGTATCACGATCGCCCTGGTCCTGCGCACGATCTTCATCTTCCTGGGTGCCGCGCTGATCGAGAACTTCAGCTGGGTCTTCTACATCTTCGGGGCCTTCCTCATCTACACCGCCTACACGCAGGTCAAGAGCGCGCGGGAGCACGAGGACGAGGAGTACAAGGAGAACGGCGTCCTGCGCCTCACGCGTCGCTTCTTCCCGACGACGGACGCGTACGTCGAGGACAAGATGTTCACGAAGATCGACGGCAAGCGCTACATCACGCCGATGCTCATCGTGATGATCGCCATCGGCAGCGCCGACCTGCTGTTCGCGGTCGACTCGATCCCCGCGATCTTCGGTCTCACGCAGGAGACGTTCCTCGTCTTCGCGGCCAACGCGTTCTCGCTGCTCGGCCTGCGCCAGCTCTACTTCCTGATCGACGGCCTGCTCGACCGCCTGGTGTACCTCGCCTGGGGCCTGGCCGCGATCCTCGGCTTCATCGGGATCAAGCTCCTCATCCACGCGCTGCACAAGAACGAGATCCCGTTCATCAACGGCGGTGAGCACGTCACGGTCATCCCGGAGATCTCGACGGCCCTCTCGCTCAGCTTCATCCTGGTCACGCTGGCCATCACGACGATCGCGAGCCTCGCCAAGGACAAGAGCGACCGTCGTCGTCTGGAGAAGGAAACCTACTGATGCAGCACGAGCTGCCGTTCTGGTTCGAGGCGGCGTCCCTGACGGCCCTCGTCGTCCTCCTGCTCGTCGACCTGGTGGTCGTGGGCCGTCGGCCGCACGTGCCGTCGATGAAGGAGAGCGGCCTGTGGGTGGCGTTCTACGTCGCCCTGGCGCTGGTGTTCGGCGGCCTCGTCGCCCTGGTGGGCGGCAGTGCTCCCGCGGTCGAGTTCTACGCGGGCTGGCTCACCGAGTACAGCCTGTCGGTCGACAACCTCTTCGTGTTCGTCATCATCATGACGAGGTTCGCCGTGCCGCGGGAGCACCAGCAGAAGGTGCTCATGGTGGGGATCATCGTGGCACTCGTGCTGCGAGGGGCGTTCATCCTCGCGGGGGCCGCGATCATCGCCCAGTTCGTGTGGGTCTTCTACCTCTTCGGGGCCTTCCTGATCTACACCGCGATCAAGCTCGTCGCCGGCGGGGACGAGCCCGAGGAGTACCAGGAGAACCGGCTGATCCGGTCGTTGCGCCGGGTCCTGCCGCTGTCGCCGACGTACGACGGCGGCAAGCTGCGGACAGTGGTCGACGGCAAGCGGCTCTTCACGCCCATGCTGATCGTGTTCCTCGCGATCGGCAGCACGGACCTGCTGTTCGCGTTCGACTCGATCCCGGCGATCTTCGGGCTCACGCACGACCCGTTCATCGTCTTCACGACGAACGTGTTCGCGCTCATGGGGCTGCGCCAGCTGTACTTCCTGCTGGGTGGTCTGCTCGAGCGGCTCGTGTACCTGCCGATCGGGCTGGCGGTCATCCTGGGGTTCATCGGGATCAAGCTGATCCTCGAGGCCCTGCACGAGAACACGCTGCCGTTCATCAACGGAGGGCAGCACATCGAGGCCGTCCCGACGGTCCCGGTCTGGCTCTCGCTCGTGGTCATCCTGGGTGCGCTCGGGGTCACGACCGTGGCGAGCCTGCTGCGCACGCGCGGTCAGCAGAAGGACGAGTCCCTGCCCGACGACGTCGACGCGGCCTCGTAGGTCGCTCGCGGCGGGCGGTGCTCGCTCCGCGCGACGAACGGCCCGTCTCCCTCCGGGGAGACGGGCCGTTCGTGCGTTCTCGGACCTGGTCGGACGGCGTGCGTCGCGGGCTCGGCCAGGGGTCAGGCGCGGTCCGCCCACGGTCCGATCACGGGCGCCCACGGTCGGACGGTCCGACGCGTGATGACGCCCTCCCGGGCGAACGGGTCGGCGTCGAGCGTCCGCGCGGCCGACGCCTCGTCCGGTGCGTCGACGAGCAGGAGGGCGCCGGCAGGGTTCGCCGCGTCCTGGGCGAGGGGTCCGGAGGCGAGCAGCGTGCCCTCGTCGAGCAGGCCGCGCAGGAAGGCGCGGTGCTCGGGGCGGAACTCGTCCAGGACGGCGGGCTTGTCGGCGTAGGTGTAGGTCACGGCGAAGATCGGCATGGCGACATTGAAGCACCATCCGGCGGGGGTCCCGCAGAGGGTCCGCGCACGGCTCCGGGGCGGCCGGTGGGGGCGGCGCGGACGACGACCGCTACCAGCCGCGCTCGCGCCACTCGTCGAGGTGGGGTCGTTCCGCCCCGAGCGTCGTGTCGGCCCCGTGGCCCGGGTACACCCAGGTGGCGTCGTCGAACCGGTCGAAGAGCCTGGTCGTGACGTCCGCGTGGAGCAGGGCGAAACGGTCCGGGTCGTTCGACGTGCTCCCGACGCCACCGGGGAAGAGCGAGTCCCCGGTGAACAGGTGGGCGCGGCCGGGCACGGCGCCCGGTGCGCTCGCGTGCTCGGGCTCGCGGTAGACGAGCGTGACCGACCCGGGGGTGTGACCACGCAGGGCGACCACCTCGAACGTGAGGTGGCCGAGGACGAGGGTGTCGCCGTCGTGCAGGGAGCGCGTGATGGTCGCTCCGGTCGCCTCGGCGATGGCGTCCGCGTCGGGAGCACCGGCCGCGAGCTGCGCGCCGGTGGCCGCGCCGATCGACGCGAGCGCCCCGACGTGGTCGAGGTGCCGGTGCGTGGTGAGCACGAGGTCGAGGCGGGTGGTCGGGGAGCCCTCCCGGACGAGCTCGAGGAGCCGGTCGGGCTCGGCGGCCGCGTCGACGAGGAGCTGGGCGCCGCTCCCGCGGCAGGTGAGGAGGTAGGCGTTGTTCTCGGCAGGGCCGACGGCGAGCTTGCGGACCTCGACCTCGTCGAGGACCCGCAGGTCGCTCGGCCCCCCGGCCGTGACGTCTCCGGTGTATGCCACGCCGATCTCCTCGCTGTGCTGGGTGGCGTCCTCGCGGACGCTCGGCCGCCGGTGTGACGAGCCTCTCGTGCCGAGTCTGGCACGCCGGTGACGGACCCGAGGCGCCGTCCAGGAGCAGGTCAGGGGGCCGGCGGCGAGCCGTGCCGGGAACCGGGCAACAGTCCGTCCCACGGGCGACGGTCGAACAGGTGTGCGAATGTCAGGGGCGAGGCTTACGATGCTTCGGTGAGCAACCGCCTTGTCATCGCTGGTGCCCGGGAGCACAACCTCCGCAACGTCGACCTCGACCTGCCGAGGGACCAGCTCATCGTCTTCACAGGCCTCTCGGGGTCCGGAAAGTCCTCCCTCGCGTTCGACACGATCTTCGCCGAGGGGCAGCGCCGCTACGTCGAGTCGCTGTCCGCGTACGCCCGCCAGTTCCTCGGGCAGATGGACAAGCCGGACGTCGACTTCATCGAGGGTCTGTCGCCCGCGGTCTCGATCGACCAGAAGTCGACCAACCGCAACCCGCGCTCGACCGTGGGCACCATCACCGAGGTCTACGACTACCTCCGTCTGCTCTTCGCGCGGGCCGGGACCCAGCACTGCCCGGTCTGCGGCGAGAAGGTCCAGGCCCAGACCCCGCAGCAGATCGTCGACCGCCTGCTCGAGCTGCCCGAGGGCACGCGCTACCAGGTCCTCGCTCCTGTGGTGCGCGGTCGCAAGGGCGAGTACAGCGAGCTCTTCAAGGAGCTCCAGTCCAAGGGCTTCGCGCGTGCGCGGGTCGACGGCGAGGTCGTCCAGCTCACGGACCCGCCCGCGCTCGAGAAGAAGCTCAAGCACGACATCGAGGTCGTGATCGACCGCCTCGTCTCGCGCGAGGGCGTCCAGCGCAGGCTCACGGACTCCGTGGAGACGGCCCTCGGCCTCGCCGGCGGGCTCGTCGTGGTCGAGCTCGTCGACGCCGACGCGGACGACCCGCAGCGCGAGCGACGCTTCTCGGAGAAGCGCGCGTGCCCCAACGACCACGAGCTCACGCTCGACGAGATCGAGCCCCGCACCTTCTCGTTCAACGCCCCCTACGGCGCGTGCCCCGAGTGCACGGGCATCGGCTTCCGCCTCGAGGTCGACCCGGATCTCGTCGTCCCGGACGACGAGAAGTCCCTCGCCGAGGGAGCGGTCGCGCCGTGGGCGCAGATCTCCTCGGAGTACTTCAACCGCGTCCTGACGGCCCTGGCCTCGGACCTGGGCTTCTCGATGGACGTGCCGTGGCGTGCGCTGCCCCAGCGCGCGCAGCAGGCCGTGCTCTACGGGCAGAACCACGAGGTCCACGTCCGCTACAAGAACCGCTGGGGTCGTGAGCGCCAGTACTCGACCGGTTTCGAGGGCGTCGTGACCTTCCTGGAGCGCCGTCACGGTGAGACCGAGTCGGAGTGGTCCAAGGAGAAGTACGAGGCGTACATGCGCGAGACGCCGTGCCCGGTGTGCCAGGGCACGCGCCTCAAGCCCGAGGTCCTGGCGGTCAAGGTGGGCGACAAGTCGATCGCCGAGGTCTGCCGGCTCCCGCTGCGCGAGGCCGCGGCGTTCCTCGGCTCGCTCGAGCTCGGCACCCGCCAGAAGGCCATCGCGACCGAGGTCCTCAAGGAGATCGACGCCCGCCTGGGCTTCCTGCTCGACGTCGGCCTGGACTACCTGTCCCTCGAGCGTCCCGCGGGGACCCTCTCGGGTGGGGAGGCGCAGCGCATCCGGCTCGCGACGCAGATCGGCTCGGGACTCGTCGGTGTGCTCTACGTCCTCGACGAGCCCAGCATCGGACTGCACCAGCGGGACAACCGCCGGCTCATCGACACCCTGACCCGGCTGCGGGACCTCGGGAACACGCTCATCGTCGTCGAGCACGACGAGGACACCATCCGGGCAGCGGACTGGATCGTCGACATCGGTCCGGGCGCGGGCGAGCACGGCGGACGCGTGATCCACTCGGGCGACTACGCGGGCCTCCTGGAGGCCCCCGAGTCCGTCACGGGCGCCTACCTCTCGGGGCGCCGCAGCATCCCGCTGCCCGCCGCCCGTCGCCCCGTCGACAAGGACCGGCGGATCACCGTCATCGGCGCGCGCGAGCACAATCTCGAGGGCATCGACGTGAGCTTCCCGCTCGGCACGCTGACCGCGGTCACCGGGGTCTCGGGGTCGGGCAAGTCCACGCTGGTCAACTCGATCCTCTACACCGTGCTCGCCAACGAGCTCAACGGCGCACGCCAGGTCGCGGGTCGTCACCGCCGCATCACGGGGCTCGAGAACCTCGACAAGGTGGTTCACGTCGACCAGGGGCCCATCGGGCGCACCCCGCGGTCCAACCCCGCGACCTACACCGGGGTGTGGGACCACGTGCGCAAGCTCTTCGCCGAGACGAGCGAGGCCAAGGTCCGCGGCTACACGCCCGGCCGCTTCTCGTTCAACGTCAAGGGTGGCCGCTGCGAGGCGTGCTCGGGCGACGGCACCATCAAGATCGAGATGAACTTCCTGCCCGACGTCTACGTGCCGTGCGAGGTCTGCCACGGTGCGCGCTACAACCGCGAGACGCTCGAGGTGCACTTCAAGGGCAAGACCGTCGCGGACGTGCTCGACATGCCCATCGAGGAGGCCTCGGAGTTCTTCGCCGCGGTCCCCACGATCTCGCGGCACCTCAAGACCCTCTCCGAGGTCGGTCTCGGGTACGTGCGCCTGGGGCAGCCCGCGCCCACGCTCTCGGGAGGCGAGGCCCAGCGCGTCAAGCTCGCGAGCGAGCTGCAGAAGCGCTCGACGGGCCGGACCATCTACGTGCTGGACGAGCCCACGACGGGCCTGCACTTCGAGGACATCCGCAAGCTGCTCGCGGTGCTCCAGTCGCTCGTCGACAAGGGCAACTCGGTGCTCGTGATCGAGCACAACCTCGACGTCATCAAGAACGCCGACTGGGTCATCGACATGGGCCCGGAGGGCGGCTCGGGCGGCGGCAGGGTCGTCGCCGAGGGCACGCCCGAGCAGGTGGCCGCGGTTCCCGAGAGCCACACGGGTCGGTTCCTCGCCGAGGTCCTCACGGGTGACCCCATCCCGGTCGCGCCCCTGCCCAAGAAGTCACCCGCTGCCAAGGCCGGGACGGGCAAGGCGCCGGCAAAGGCTCCGCGCAAGACCGCTGCGCGCAAGTCGTCCACGACGGCTGCGGCGAAGGAGAGCGCCTCGTCGGTCACTTCAGCGGTCGACCCGAAGAAGGCTCCGGCCGCGGACGACTGAGGGCACCCCTCGCGTCGACGAGCGGTGGCCCGCCGTCTCGCCCACTCGACGTCGGCGTCGTGCAGCGAAGAGTCCCCGGACGCTGTGCGACGCCGGTGCGTGCCCGGGGGCACCCGGCGTCGCCTCAGGCCGCGTGGGTGCGCAACGGTGCGGGCTCCAGGAGGACCGGGAAGTTCACGGAGCGTGCGAGGAAGCAGTGGTCGTGCGCTCGCCGGTGGATCTCGACGACGGCGGACTCGGTGACCCCGGGACCGTCGTCGACCACCACGTGCGGGTGCAGCGTGACGTCCGTGAACTGGCCCGCCCCGGCGGACTCGACCCGCATGGTGCCGGTCACCTCGTCCGTGTAGTCGCGGACGACGATCCCCGCAGCCGACGCGAGGTGCAGGAACCACAGCATGTGGCACTGCGAGAGGCTCGCGACGAACAGCTCCTCGGGGCTGTAGCGGCTCGGGTCGCCGCGGAACGCCGGGTCGGCCGAGCCGAGGAGCGTCGGTCGGCCGGCGAGGTCGACGTCGTGGTCGCGGCTGTACGCGGTGTATGTGGTGGTTCCGGTCTCGCCTGCGCCGGTCCAGCGGACGGTCGCGGCGTACGAGTGAAGGGCGCCCATGCCGTCACCCTAGCGGTGACCGGGCTCCGGTGTGTGACCGGCATCACGTGTCGCAGGTCCGTCGCGGGTCGACGTGTGGGTGCACTGTCCTAGGCTGGCGAGCATGGCTGATCCGTCCTCGTACCGCCCCGCACCGGGGGAGATCCCCACGTCACCGGGCGTGTACCGCTTCCGTGACGAGCACGGTCGCGTCATCTACGTCGGCAAGGCGAAGAACCTGCGGGCCCGCCTCGGCAGCTACTTCCAGGACCTCACGAACCTCCACTACCGCACCCAGACCATGGTCACCACGGCCGCCTCGGTCGAGTGGACGGTCGTGGGCACCGAGGTCGAGGCCCTCGCGCTCGAGTACTCGTGGATCAAGGAGTTCGACCCGCGCTTCAACGTCAAGTACCGCGACGACAAGTCCTACCCCTATCTCGCCGTGACCCTGGGGGAGCAGTTCCCGCGTGCGCAGGTCATGCGTGGCGCCAAGCGCCCCGGGACCCGCTACTTCGGCCCCTACGGGCACGCGTGGGCCATCCGCGAGACGCTCGACCTGCTGCTACGGGTCTTCCCGGTCCGCACGTGCTCCGCGGGCGTGTTCAAGCGCGCCCAGCAGACCGGTCGGCCCTGCCTGCTCGGCTACATCGACAAGTGCTCCGCCCCCTGCGTGGGACGCATCACGCCCGAGGACCACCATGCGCTCGCGGAGGACTTCTGCGACTTCATGGCGGGGGACACCGCGAAGTTCATCCGCCGGGTCGAGGCCAAGATGAAGGAAGCCGCGGCAGCCATGGAGTACGAGCAGGCGGCCCGGTTGCGCGACGACATCCTCGCGCTCGAGCGCGCCATGGAGAAGAACGCGGTCGTCCTGGGCGACGCCACGGACGCCGACATCTTCGCGCTCGCGGGTGACGAGCTCGAGGCCGCGGTGCAGGTCTTCCACGTGCGTGGGGGACGCATCCGCGGGCAGCGCGGCTGGATCGTCGAGAAGGTCGAGGACGTGACCGACGCCGAGCTCGTCGAGCACCTCCTGCAGCAGGTCTACGGCTCGGTCGACGAGGCGCTCGGCGACTCCTCGACCCCCTCGTCGAGCGTCGTCCCGCGCGAGGTGCTCGTGCCCGTCCTGCCGCCCGACACCGACCAGGTCGTGGCCTGGCTCACGGGCCTGCGCGGCGCCAAGGTCGACGTCCGGGTGCCGCAGCGCGGCGACAAGCGCGAGCTGGCCGCGACGGTGCACAAGAACGCCGAGCACGCCCTCGCGCTGCACCGCACGAGGCGTGCGGGCGATCTCACGACCCGCAGCCAGGCGCTGCGCGAGATCCAGGAGGCGCTCGGCCTGGAGACCGCGCCGCTGCGCATCGAGTGCTACGACGTGTCGACGACGCAGGGGACCCACCAGGTCGCGTCGATGGTCGTGTTCGAGGACGGGCTCGCCCGCAAGAGCGAGTACCGCCACTTCGCGATCCGTGGACCCGAGGGCCTGGGGGCGCGCGACGACACCGCGGCCATGCACGAGGTCATCACGCGTCGGTTCAAGCGGTACCTCGCGGACCGGTCCCAGGCCACGGACGTCGAGATGGACCTGGGGGCCGACGACGACACCGCCCGCGACACGGACGCCGTCGCCGCGGGCTACGTGCCGCGCTCGGGCGAGGTGGGCGCGGACGCCCCTGCAGGCCGCGCCGCCCGTTTCGCCTACCCGCCCAACCTCGTCGTGGTCGACGGCGGGCCTCCCCAGGTCGCGGCAGCCGCCCGGGCCCTCGCGGAGCTCGGGATCGACGACGTCGCGCTCTGCGGGCTCGCGAAGCGGCTCGAGGAGGTCTGGTTGCCGGGGGAGGACTACCCGGTGATCCTGCAGCGCAGCTCCGAGGGGCTGTACCTGCTCCAGCGGGTCCGGGACGAGGCCCACCGGTTCGCGATCTCCTACCACCGCAAGAAGCGCGGCAAGGCCATGACCGTCTCGGTCCTCGACGACGTCCCGGGCCTCGGGCCCGCCCGCAAGAAGGCGCTCCTGACCCACTTCGGGTCGCTCAAGCGGTTGCGTGCCGCGTCCGCGGAAGAGATCGCGACGGTCCCCGGCATGGGCGCCGCGACCGCGGCCGCCGTCGTGGCCGCGCTGGGTCCGGGGACAGCGCGAGGCACGGGTGGCACAGGGGCCGGTGCCGAGCCCGACGCGACCGAGGAAGGGGCGCCGAGCACCTCTCCCGAGGCGGCCGTGCCCGCACCCGGGACGCCCGAGGGGGCTGCCCAGGCATGACCGTTCCCAGCGCACGTGCGTGGCCGGTGACGGCCGCGCCCGGGGTGCGCGGCGCCGTCGGGCAGGGGGCCAGGGGTGCTGGGCCGGACACGCCCGGGACACGCACCGAGAGGGCCCTGCCCGGGGCGGCGCGCCCGGCTGGCATGCTGGTGGCATGAGCACCGAACCCTCCCCGACGACCGTCCCTCAGGGCATCCCCGCGATCGAGGCGACCACCCACGCCCCCGAGCGGTCGGACGCAGAGGTCCTCGTGATCACCGGGCTCTCGGGCGCCGGGCGCTCGCGTGCGGCCGCGGTGCTCGAGGACCTGGACTGGTACGTCGTCGACAACATGCCCCCGCGCATGCTCGTGCCGCTCGTCGACATGATGACGCGTGCAGGGTCGAGCGTGCAGCGCATCGCGGCCGTCGTCGACGTGCGCGGAGGTGGCTTCTTCACCGACCTCCTCGACGTGCTCAAGCACCTGCGAGACGCCGGGGTCTTCTACCGGATCCTGTTCCTCGACGCGTCCGACGAGGTCCTCGTGCGCCGCTACGAGCAGGTCCGGCGCCCGCACCCCCTGCAGGGCAACGGGCGCATCCTGGACGGCATCGCCGAGGAGCGACGCCTGGTGGCGAGCGTCGAGGAGCGCGCCGACGTCGTGATCGACACCTCGGAGCTCAACGTCCACGACCTCGCGCGCGAGGTCCGCGCGGCCGTGGCCGAGGGAACCCCCGACACGCTGCGCATCAACGTGGTCTCGTTCGGCTTCAAGTACGGGATCCCGCTCGACGCGGACCACGTCGTCGACATGAGGTTCCTCGCGAACCCGTACTGGATCACCGAGCTCAGGCACCTCACCGGGCGCGACCAGCCCGTGCGCGACTACGTCCTGGCCCGTCCCGGGGCGCTCGAGTTCGTCGACCGGTACGTCAGCGCGCTCGAGCCCGTCCTGGCCGGCTACCTCGCGGAGGAGAAGCGGTACGTGACCATCGCCGTGGGCTGCACGGGCGGCAAGCACCGCTCGGTCGCCATCTCGGAGGTGCTCGCCCAACGGCTGCGCGCCGTCGGACAGCGCGTGACCGTGACGGCCCGCGACCTCGGCAAGGAGTAGCGGTGACCCTCGTCAACCCGGCAGTCGTGGCGCTCGGCGGCGGGCACGGCCTGTCCGCGACGCTCTCCGCGCTCCGTCTCATGTCTGACCGCATCACGGCCGTCGTGACCGTCGCCGACGACGGCGGGTCCTCCGGGCGCCTGCGGGCCGAGCTCGGCGTGCTCCCGCCCGGGGACCTGCGCATGGCGCTCGCGGCCCTGTGCGACGACTCCGAGTGGGGTCGGACGTGGAGCTCGGTGCTGCAGCACCGGTTCTCCTCGAGCGGCGACCTGGACCAGCACGCGGTCGGGAACCTCTTGATCGTCGCGCTGTGGGAGCTCCTCGACGACCCGGTCGCGGGCCTCGACTGGGTCGGCAAGCTGCTCGGTGCCAGGGGGCGGGTCCTGCCCATGGCGGCCGTCCCCCTCGGGATCGAGGCGGACGTGCGGACCGCCCAGGGGCTGACGACGATCGTGGGGCAGAGCCAGGTCGCCGTGACGCACGACCGCATCGAGCAGCTCCGGCTCGTCCCCCCCGACCCGCCCGCGTGCCCCGAGGCGGTCGACGCCGTCATGGCGGCCGACTGGGTGATCCTGGGACCGGGTTCCTGGTACTCCTCGGTCATGCCGCACCTGCTGGTCCCCGAGCTCGCGCACGCGCTGCACGAGACCACTGCCCGGCGCTGCGTCGTCCTCAACCTCTCGAACACGTCGGGCGAGACCTACGGCCTGACCGCGACCGACCACCTCGAGGCGCTGCACAAGCACGCACCCAGCCTGCGCATCGACGCGGTGATCGCCGACCCGAGCGCGGCCGAGGACGTCGGCCTGCTCGCGGACGAGTCGGCCCGGACGGGAGCGCGCCTGCTGCTGCGGCAGGTGGGGCGTTCGGACGGTACGCCGCAGCACGACGCGCTGCGGCTCGCGGCCGCGCTGCGCGACGTCTTCGACGGTTTCCTGGGGGACGTGGGGACCTCGACCCGCTGAGCAGGACCCGCCGCGGACGTCGCGTCGGAGCTGGTGCCGCGGTCGACGACCCGGCCGCGACCGACACGGGCCCCAGCCCCCTATGCAGGTAGCCGGCAGGTCTGCCGCGTGAGCGGTGCGAACTCTCGCCGCGGCTGGTCTGCTGGCAGAACGCGGTCACGATCGTTGCTCGTTGATGGGAGGATGTCGCCATGGCGTTGACGGCACAGGTGAAGGACGAGCTCGCGCGACTCAAGGTGGACAAGACCTCCTGCCGCAAGGCGGAGGTCTCTGCCACGCTGCGGTTCTCGGGAGGGCTGCACATCATCTCGGGGCGCATCGTGATCGAGGCGGAGCTCGACACGGCGATCGCTGCGCGCCGGCTCCGGCAGACGATCAGCGACGTGTACGGACATGCGAGCGAGCTGATCGTGGTCTCGGCCGGGGGGCTGCGCCGGGGGAGCCGGTACGTCGTGCGGGTCGTCAAGGACGGCGAGTCGCTCGCCCGGCAGACGGGCCTGCTCGACAACCGGGGCCGTCCGGTCCGCGGGCTGCCGCCGCAGGTGGTCTCGGCCGGGGTCGGGGAGGCCGAGGCGGCGTGGCGGGGCGCGTTCCTCGCGCACGGCTCGCTGACGGAGCCGGGGCGCTCGTCGGCGCTCGAGGTGACCTGCCCGGGACCCGAGGCGGCGCTCGCGCTCGTGGGTGCCGCTCGTCGGCTCGGGATCGCCGCGAAGGCGCGTGAGGTCCGCGGGGTCGACCGGGTCGTGATCCGGGACGGTGAGGCGATCAGCGCGATGCTGACCCGCCTCGGGGCGCACGAGACCGTGGTGGTCTGGGAGGAGCGGCGTCAACGCCGCGAGGTGCGCGGCACGGCGAACCGACTCGCGAACTTCGACGACGCCAACCTGCGCCGCTCGGCCCGTGCCGCGGTGGCTGCCGGCGCACGCGTCGAGCGCGCGTTCGAGATCCTGGGCCCGGACCTGCCGGACCACCTTCGGGAGGCCGGGGAGCTGCGACTCGCCCACAAGCAGGCGTCGCTCGAGGAGCTGGGGCAGCTCGCCGAGCCGCCGCTGACCAAGGACGCCGTGGCGGGTCGTATCCGCAGGCTCCTGTCCACCGCCGACAAGCGGGCGGCCGAGCTCGGGATTCCCGACACCGAGGCCGGCCTGAGCCCGGACCTGCTCGACGTCTGACCGGCACGCCCCGGGGGCGCGCCGGGAGCGGTCGGCCGTGCCGGGAGGGCGGGGGCGACCGGCCGACGAGGGGTGCGCGCCGCTCGGCGCGCACCCCTCGTCGGTGTCTGCGCGAGAAGGTCGACCGCCCTGCGCGCCCGTCCTCGGGCGACGCCCGGCACGACCGGCCGACGGGTCCGCCGCGCGGTGCTCGCGCGCGTCGCTCGGTGCGCCGTGCGCGTCTCGTCCGTGCGCCGCAGGCGCCGCCCACGGGCCTGCCACGGGCCAGCCACGGGCCTGCCACGCGTCTGGCACGCGTCTGGCACAGCGACGGCCGACACGCCCGGTGTGACGTCGGTCTCGGACCCTGGTCACATTCCCACGGTGCGTTCGTGGGCGTCTCAGATCCGCCCTCAGGTCACGAGATGGGGCGCTTCGGGTATAGGATCGGGGATGTCAGGTGACAAAGACGTGCTCCTTCACTGAGGTCTTCGGGACCCTGTTGAGTCGCAGCTGTCGCTGTGGCCCTGCGAGATTCCCGGAGTCCACGCCGCGAGGCATCCAGTGGGGGAGTACTTCGCCGTTACCACCTACGTACGCCGTAGTACGTGATCGTTCGGCATCAACCGTGTGCGTCGGAAACACCGGCGCGCCCTGAGGAGGGCATTGTGACCATCCGCGTCGGTATCAACGGCTTCGGTCGTATCGGACGTAACTTCTTCCGCGCAATCATCGCGTCGGGGGCGGACATCGAGATCGTGGGTGTCAACGACCTCACGGACAACAAGACGCTCGCGCACCTGCTGAAGTACGACACCGTCCTGGGTCGTTTCCCGCTGAGCGTCGACTTCGACGAGAACAACATCATCGTCGACGGCAAGGCCATCCGTGCCCTCGAGGAGCGCGACCCGGCGAACCTGCCCTGGGGCGAGCTCGGTGCTGACATCGTCATCGAGTCGACCGGCTTCTTCACCGACGCGACCAAGGCCAAGGCTCACATCGAGGCCGGCGCCAAGAAGGTCATCATCTCCGCTCCGGCGAAGAACGAGGACGGCACCTTCGTCGTCGGCGTGAACCACGAGCAGTACGACCCCGCGACGCAGCACATCATCTCCAACGCGTCGTGCACCACGAACTGCCTCGCCCCGATGGCCAAGGCCCTCAACGACGCGATCGGCATCGAGCGCGGTCTCATGACCACGATCCACGCGTACACGGGTGACCAGAACCTCCAGGACGGCCCCCACAAGGACCTGCGTCGTGCCCGTGCGGCCGCGCAGAACATCGTCCCCACCTCGACCGGTGCGGCCAAGGCCGTCGCCCTCGTGCTCCCCGAGCTCAAGGGCAAGCTCGACGGCTTCGCGATGCGCGTCCCCGTCATCACCGGTTCGGCCACGGACCTCACCTTCACCGCCTCGAAGACCGTCACGGTCGACGAGGTCAACGCTGCGGTCAAGGCCGCCGCGGAGGGCCCGCTCAAGGGCGTCCTGAAGTACGTCGACGACGACATCGTCTCCTCGGACATCGTCACGGACCCGCACACCTCGATCTTCGACTCGAAGCTCACCAAGGTGAGCGGCGACCTCGTCAAGGTCGTCGCCTGGTACGACAACGAGTGGGGCTACTCCAGCTCGCTCGTCTCGCTCACGCAGTACGTGGGTGCTCGTCTCTGATCTCCGTCCCTGCGACGTGAGGTGAATTCTGCGTCCGCGTGCGTGGCCGGCCCGGTTGGCCGCCCATGCACGCGGACGCAGTCATGTGTGACGTGACCTGTTTCGACCCTGTTCAGACCAGGAGTGTGCTCATGAAGACCATCGACTCCCTCGGCGACCTGCGCGGCAAGCGCGTGCTCGTCCGCTCGGACTTCAACGTCCCCCTCGACGGGACGACCATCACGGACGACGGCCGCATCCGCGCCGCGCTCCCCACGCTCAAGCGGCTGACCGACGCCGGCGCGAAGGTCGTCGTGACCGCGCACCTGGGGCGTCCCAAGGGTGAGCCCGACGCCAAGTACTCCCTCGCTCCCGTCGCCGCCCGCCTGGGCGAGCTGCTCGGCGCGCCCGTGACGCTCGCGGACGACACCGTCGGCGAGTCCGCCAAGGCCACGGTCGCCGCGCTCGGCGACGGCGAGGTCGCGCTGCTCGAGAACATCCGCTTCGACGCTCGCGAGACCTCGAAGGTCGACGCCGAGCGCGAGTCGCTCGCCGCGGACCTCGCCTCGCTCGCGGACGCGTACGTGTCCGACGGCTTCGGTGTCGTGCACCGCAAGCAGGCGTCGGTCTACGACATCGCCAAGGTGCTGCCGTCCGCGGTCGGCGAGCTGGTCCTCAAGGAGGTCGACTCCCTCAAGAAGGCGACCGAGGACCCCGCGCGTCCCTACGTCGTCGTGCTCGGTGGTTCGAAGGTCTCCGACAAGCTCGGGGTCATCGCCAACCTGCTGACCAAGGCGGACCGCCTGCTCATCGGTGGCGGCATGGTCTTCACGTTCCTCGCGGCCAAGGGCTACTCGGTGGGCAACTCGCTCCTCGAGACGGACCAGATCGAGACCGTCAAGGGCTACCTCGCGGACGCCGAGAAGGCCGGCGTCGAGATCGTCCTGCCGACCGACATCCTCGCTGCCGACTCGTTCGCCGCCGACTCGCCCTACGAGGTCGTGCCCGCGGACGCGATCCCGGACGGCAAGATCGGCCTGGACATCGGCCCCGAGTCGGCCAAGCTCTTCGCGAGCAAGATCGTCGACGCCAAGACGGTCGTCTGGAACGGCCCCGCGGGTGTCTTCGAGTTCGAGGCGTTCTCGGGTGGCACGCGTGCCGTCGCGCAGGCCCTGGTCGACGCGACCGCGAACGGCGCGTTCACGATCGTCGGCGGCGGCGACTCCGCCGCAGCCGTGCGCATCCTCGGCTTCGACGAGGCCGGCTTCAGCCACATCTCGACCGGTGGCGGCGCGAGCCTGGAGTTCCTCGAGGGCAAGTCCCTCCCGGGGCTCGCAGTCCTCGAGGCCTGACCCCCACCACCGCAGCCTCACGGCTCACAGAAGGTAGACACACCATGACTGATGCACGTACCCCGCTCATCGCGGGCAACTGGAAGATGAACCTGGACCACCAGGAGGCCATCCACACGGTCCAGAAGCTCGCCTGGGCCCTCAAGGACGCCAAGCACGACTTCTCGGCCGTCGAGGTCACCGTCCTGGTCCCGTTCACGGACCTGCGCAGCGTGCAGACGCTGGTCGACGCCGACAAGCTCGAGCTGACGTACGGCGCGCAGGACGTCTCGCAGCACGTCTCGGGCGCCTACACGGGAGAGATCTCGCCCGTGTTCCTGAGCAAGCTGGGCGTGACCTACGTCGCGATCGGCCACTCGGAGCGTCGCCAGTACCACGGCGAGGACGACGCGCTCGTCAACGCCAAGTCGAAGGCCGCGCTCGCGCAGGGCCTGGTCCCGATCATCTGCGTCGGCGAGGCGCTCGACATCCGCAAGGCCGGCGAGCAGGTCTCGTACACGCTCGCTCAGGTCGACGGCGCGCTCGAGGGGCTCTCGGCCGAGGACGCCGCCAAGGTCGTCATCGCCTACGAGCCCGTCTGGGCCATCGGCACCGGTGAGGTCGCCACGCCGCAGGACGCGCAGGAGGTCGCGGGCGCGATCCGTGCCCGTCTCGCCGAGCTCTACTCGGCCGAGGTGGCCGACGCCGTGCGCGTGCTCTACGGCGGCTCGGTCAAGTCCTCGTCGATCGCCGAGCTCATGAAGGAGCAGGACGTCGACGGCGCGCTGGTCGGTGGCGCGAGCCTCGACCCCGAGGAGTTCGCGAAGATCGCGCGCTTCCAGGCGCACCACGGGGCCTGAGGTCCTCTGCTGCCGGGTCGCGCCGCACGGCGCGGCCCGGCAGCCGGCCACCGCACGAGCGGTGGCCTTTTCTCGCGGTAGACCCTGGGGCGAGGTGTCCCGACCGGCAGCATCGACCACCGGGCGGAACGGTTCGTCGGATCGGGCCCGCGTCGCCTACCCTTGTCCTCGGTGCCGTACCTGTGCCTCGCAGGTCGGTCCAGGACACCCGTTGCGGTCCGCCCTCGACTTCTCGACGTGGACCCAGAGCCAAGGACGTACTCGTGGACGCGCTGCGCATCATTCTCCAGATCCTGCTGGTCATCACCAGCGGCTTCTTGACCCTCCTCGTGCTCATGCACAAGGGCAAGGGCGGCGGCCTGTCCGACATGTTCGGCGGCGGCATCTCGAGCAGCGCCGGCAGCTCCGGTGTGGCCGAGCGCAACCTGAACCGCATCACCATCACGTTCGCGATCACCTGGACCGTCGTGATCATCCTTCTGGGGCTCATCCAGAAGGTCAGCTGACCCGGCGCCGACGCCGTCGGCACAGGGTGGGAACCGTTCCGGTACCGGGGCGGTCGTTAGTCAGGGGAGTGAAGTCGTGGCTGGTGGTAGTGCTATCAAGGGGTCGCGCGTCGGTGCCGGCCCGCTCGGGGAGACGGAGCGGGGCGACGTCGCTCCGCGTACCTGGGTCTCCTACTGGTGTGCCAACGGGCACGAGACGCGCCCGAGCTTCTCGTCCGAGGTGGAGATCGTCACGCCCGAGACCTGGGACTGCCCCCGGTGCGGTCTTCCCGGTGGGCAGGACCCGGCGAACCCGCCCAGCGCTCTGCGCAACGAGCCCTACAAGACGCACCTCGCGTACGTGAAGGAGCGCCGCAGCGACGAGGACGGCGTGGCCCTTCTCGACGAGGCGCTCGCCGCGCTCCGGGCGCGCCGCCGCAGCCGGTAGGCACGTCCTCGCACGCACAGCTCGCACAGCACGACGGGGCCCGTCCGATCATCGGACGGGCCCCGTCGTGCGTCGAGGTCGAGGGTCCGGCCCGGCCGCGGGAGCCGGGCAGGACCCTCGTTCAGTCGGTCGTGCCGGCCGCGAGGTCGACGAGCCACAGCGTGCGCTGCGTGCCGAGCGCACCGGCTGCCGGGGTCGTCGTCACCGGGTCGCCCGCCAGGGCGGAGGCGACCGCGGGGGCCTTCTCCGCTCCCGCGGCCACGACCCAGACCTCCTGGGCCGCCTGGATCGCGGCGAACGTCAGCGAGACGCGCTCGGGCGGCGGCTTGGGGGAGTCGTGCACCCCGGTCGTCGCCCCGTCGGCGTCGAGCGCCGCGTTCCCGGGGAAGAGCGACGCGACGTGCCCGTCCGGGCCCATGCCGAGCAGGAGGACGTCGAACGCGAGGTGCGCACCGCCGTCGGGCGTGAAGCGCGAGAGCTCGTCCGCGTAGAGCGCGGCCGCCTCCTCCGGTGACCCGACGCCGTCTCCCGGCGCGGGCATCACGTGCACGTTCTGCGGGGGCAGGGTCGGCAGGTGGTCGAGGAGGGCCTCGCGCGCCTGCGTCTCGTTGCGCTCGGGGTCGCCCGTGGGCAGGAAGCGCTCGTCGCCCCACCACAGGTGCACCCCGGTCCAGTCGACCGCGTCGCGCACGGGGTGCGCGGCGACCGCCGCGAGGGACCTGATCCCGACGGTGCCACCCGTGAGGACCACGTGGACGGGCGACCGTACGGACTGGATGTCCAGGATGCGGGTCAGGAGCCGGGCCGCGACGGCCTCGGCGAGCACGCCCGCATCGGGGTGCACGACGACGAGGCGCGGCCCGTGCGCGCGGGCGCCGGTCCCCGCGTCGGCCGTCATTCGCCGATCCTCGCGAGGCCCTTGGTGAGGACCTCGCCGTAGACCTCGTCGGGGTCGAGGCGGCGCAGCTCCTCGGTCAGGCACTCCTCGAGCTGACGCAGCGGCAGCGAGATGCGACGGTCGGGCTGGCCCGGCTGGGTCAGCGTCACGATGCGGCCGTCCGGTCGGGACAGCACGATCGCGCCGCCCTTGCGGACGAGGGTCACCTTGGTGATCCCGGACACGCCCCGGCGACGGACCAGCTTGACCGAGCACCTGAGCTGCTGGGCGAGCCACGCCGCGAGCACGTCGACCGACGGGTGGTGCTCCTCGCCCTCGACCTCGACGGCCGTGACGGACTCGTACGGCGGCTGGTCGAGCGCCGCCGCGATGAGCCCGCGCCACAGGGTCACGCGGGTCCACGCGAGGTCCGTGTCGCCCGGGTGGTGGCTCTTGCTCAGGCGCTGGAGCGTCTGGAGCGACTTGCCCGCGTTGACCGCGTCCGTGATGCGGCGGTGGGCCATCTGGCCGACCGGGTCCGCGGACGGGTTGTCGGGCGTCTCCCGGGGCCACCAGGCAACGATCGGCGCGTCGGGCAGCAGGAGGGGCATCACGAGGGTGTCGGTGTGTGCGACGAGAGGGCCGGACGGGCGCAGGATGATGACCTCGCTGGCGCCCGCGTCCCCGCCGATGCGGATCTGGGCGTCGAGCCGGGCCGCCGTGCGCTTGTTCGCGGGAGCGACGACCACGACGCGGCACGGGTGCTCGCGCGAGGCGCCGTTGGCCGCTGCGACCGCGTCCTCGACGTCGGCCTCCTCGGCCAGGACGACCAGGGTCAGGACGCGGCCGAGGGCCACGGCGCCGCCCTCGTCGCGCAGCTTCACGAGGCGCTTGTTGACCGCATTGGTCGTCGTCTCGGGGAGATCGATGATCATGAGGTGAGGCTCCAGTTCGAGGTCCGGCCGGGGATCCGGGACAGGCGGGAGTTCGGTGCGGTCACGGTCACGGTCGCCGCCAGGTGCGCCCGTCGCGGGCCATCATCTCGTCGGCCGACTCGGGGCCCCACGTCCCGGAGCGGTACGCGTCCGGCGTGCCCTTGGACTCCCAGTACGACGTGATGGGGTCGAGGATCTTCCAGGAGAGCTCGACCTCCTCGTGGCTCGGGAAGAGCGGCGGGTCGCCCAGCAGGACGTCGAGGATGAGGCGCTCGTAGGCCTCGGGGGAGGACTCGGTGAACGCGTGCCCGTAGCCGAAGTCCATCGTGACGTCGCGGACCTCCATGGCGGTGCCGGGGACCTTCGCGCCGAAGCGGATCGTGACGCCCTCGTCGGGCTGGACGCGGATGACGAGCGCGTTCTTGCCGAGCTCGGACGTCGCGGAGGACTCGAACGGCAGGTGCGGGGCCGACTTGAAGACGACGGCGATCTCCGTCACGCGCCGGCCCAGGCGCTTGCCGGTGCGCAGGTAGAACGGGACCCCGGCCCAGCGGCGGTTGTCGATGTCGACGCGGATCGCGGCGAACGTCTCGGTCGTGGAGTCGGGCGAGATGCCGTCCTCCTCGAGGTACCCGACGACCTCCTCGCCGCCCTGCCACCCGGCCGAGTACTGGCCGCGCGAGGTGTGACGCCCCAGGTCGCGAGGCAGGCGCACGGCCGAGAGCACCTTGAGCTTCTCGGCGCGCAGCGACTCCGCGTCGAACGACACGGGCTCCTCCATCGCGGTGAGCGCGAGGAGCTGGACGAGGTGGTTCTGGATGACGTCGCGCGCGGCGCCGATCCCGTCGTAATAGCCCGCACGGCCCCCGATGCCGATGTCCTCGGCCATGGTGATCTGGACGTGGTCGACGTAGTTCGCGTTCCAGATGGGCTCGTAGAGCTGGTTGGCGAACCGCAGCGCCAGCATGTTCTGGACGGTCTCCTTGCCCAGGTAGTGGTCGATGCGGAAGACCGAGTCGGGGTCGAAGACCTTCGAGACCACGTCGTTGAGCTCGCGCGCGCTGTGCAGGTCGTGACCGAACGGCTTCTCGATGACCACGCGACGCCAGGCGTCCTCGCTCGACTTCGACAGGCCAGACCGTGAGAGCTGCTCGCAGACCAGCGGGAACGCGCTCGGGGGGACCGACAGGTAGAACGCGTGGTTGCCGCCCGTGCCGCGCTCCTTGTCGAGGTCCTCGACCGTGGCGCGCAGGCGCTCGAACGCCTGCTCGTCGTCGAACTCGCCCTGGACGAACCGGATGCCCTCGGCGAGCTGCTTCCACGTCGCCTCGCGGAACGGCGTGCGAGCGTACTGCTTGACGGCGTCGTGGACGACCTGGGCGAAGTCCTGGTCCTCCCAGTCGCGACGGGCGAAGCCCGTGAGCGCGAAGCCAGGCGGGAGGAGCCCGCGGTTGGCGAGGTCGTACACGGCGGGCATGAGCTTCTTGCGGGCGAGGTCGCCCGTGACGCCGAAGATGACCAGGCCGCAGGGCCCGGCGATGCGGGGGAGTCGAAGGTCACGCGGGTCGCGCAGCGGGTTGTGCTCTGCGCTGATCTTTGCCGGTCTCAACTGATGTCACCGTTCTCGTCGGCGTGGGCTGGAATGGTCGAAAGGTCCGTCCTGCGGACCGGGATAGAGCCTAGGCGGTGGCCGGGGCGCTCTCGGAGGGCGTCCACGTCCGAGTCGCCCGCCACGGCTCGCCGGGGGAGGGCGCGGGTCACGACGCGTCGCCGCCCGCGCGGGCCAGGCCGTCCGCGACGGTCGCGAGCAGGTCGGACCAGCTCGCCTCGAACTTCTCGACCCCCTCGACCTCGAGGTGCCGCGTGACCTCGTCGAGCGAGACCCCGAACGACTCGATGGTCGCCAGGACCGAGCGCGAGGCCGTGTACGTGCCCGCGACGGTGTTGCCCAGCACGACGCCGTGGTCGGCGAACGCGTCGAGCGTGGCCTGCGGCATGGTGTTCACGACGCCTGGCGCGACGAGCTCGTCGACGTACATGGTGTCGCGGTAGTCGGGGTTCTTGACCCCGGTCGAGGCCCACAGGGGGCGCTGCGGGTGGGCTCCCGCGGACTCGAGCGCACGCCAGCGGTCGGTCTGGACGACCTGCTCGTACGCCTCGTACGCGAGCCGCGCGTTGGCGATCGCGGCGCGCCCGCGCAGGTCGAGGGCCTCGGGGGTCCCGATCGCGGTCAGGGCGGAGTCGACGGCCGAGTCGACGCGCGAGACGAAGAAGGACGCGACCGACGCGACACGCGTCACGTCGTGCCCGGCGTCGCGCGCCTGCTCGAGGCCGGACAGGAACGCGTCCATGACCTGGCGGTAGCGGTCCAGGGAGAAGATGAGCGTCACGTTGACGCTGATGCCCTGGGCGAGGGTGCGCTCGATCGCGTCGAGACCCTCGACGGTCGCGGGGATCTTGATCAGGACGTTGGGGCGGTCGACCGTGCGCCAGAGGCGGACGGCGGTCGCGACCGTGCTGTCGGCGTCGCGCGCCAGGCGAGGGTCGACCTCGATCGACACGCGGCCGTCGACGCCGTCGGTCGCGTCGTACACGGGGCGCAGGACGTCGGCCGCTGCGCGCACGTCGTCCGTCGTGATCCGCTCGACCGCGGCCTCGACGTCGGTCCCGGCGGCGGCCAGCTCGGTCAGCTGGGCGTCGTAGGCGTCGCCCTTCGCGAGCGCACCCGCGAAGATCGTCGGGTTGGTCGTGACACCGACGACGGCGCGGGAGGTGGTGAGGTCGGCGAGCCCGCCGCTGCGCAGCCGTTCTCGGGAGAGGTCGTCCAGCCAGATGGAGACACCTGCCTCCGACAGCTCGCGGACGGGTGCTGGTGCTGCACTGTGGTGCACGGTCACGGTTCTCCCTCTCGTCGTCTGGCGGCCGTCCTCGCGGACGTCCCAGGTGTCCTCACGGACGTCCCGGGAGGGGGCGGGCAGAACCCGCCCCCTCCTGGAATCTACGGATGGTCAGAGCTGGTCGCCAGTGCCACCGACCGAGGGGATCGCCACGCCGCCGGGAGCGGCGCCGGTGCGAGCCGACTCGATCGAGTCCTTCGCGGCGGCCGCGACGGCCTCGGACGTGATCCCGAACTCGCGGTAGAGGATCTTGTAGTCCGCGGACGCGCCGTAGTGCTCGAGGCTCACGGAGCGGCCGGCGTCGCCGACCAGGTCGCGCCAGCCCTGGGCGATGCCCGCCTCGACCGAGACGCGTGCCTTGACGGCGGCCGGGAGCACGCTCTCGCGGTACTCGGGGCCCTGCGCGTCGAACCACTCGCGGCTCGGCAGCGACACGACGCGCGCCGCGATGCCCTCGGCCGCGAGCTGCTCGCGCGCCTCGACCGCGAGCTGGACCTCGGAGCCCGTGCCGATGAGGATCACGTCGGGCGTGCCCTCGGTGTCGAGCAGCACGTAGCCGCCCTTCGCGGTGCCCGAGGCGTCGGCGAAGCCGTCCGTGCCGCGGGGGAACGTCGGGACGTTCTGGCGGGTCAGGATGAGGCCGGCCGGGCGGTCGGTGTGCTCGAGGATCGTGCGCCAGGCCCACGCGGTCTCGTTGGCGTCGGCCGGGCGGACGACGTCGAGGCCGGGGATGGCGCGCAGCGCGGCGAAGTGCTCGATCGGCTGGTGCGTGGGTCCGTCCTCGCCCAGGCCGATCGAGTCGTGCGTCCAGACGAACGTCGACGGGATCTCCATGAGGGCCGCGAGGCGGACCGCGGGGCGCATGTAGTCGGAGAACGTGAGGAACGTGCCGCCGTAGGCGCGGGTTCCGCCGTGCAGGACGATGCCGTTGAGGATCGAGCCCATGGCGTGCTCACGGATGCCGAAGTGCAGCGTGCGGCCGTACTCGTGCCCCGGGAACTTCTTGGTCGCGTGCTCGGCGGGGACGAACGAGGGCTCGCCGTCCATGGTCGTGTTGTTCGAGCCCGCGAGGTCGGCCGAGCCGCCCCAGAGCTCGGGCAGCGTGTCGGCCAGGGCCGAGAGGACCTTGCCCGAGGCCGCGCGCGTCGCGACGTCCTTGCCGGCCTCGAACGTCGGCAGGGACTCGGTCCAGCCGGCCGGCAGCTCGCGG
This sequence comes from Oerskovia jenensis, assembly GCF_016907235.1. NCBI lineage: Bacteria > Bacillati > Actinomycetota > Actinomycetes > Micrococcales > Cellulomonadaceae > Oerskovia > Oerskovia jenensis. Next base: position 384,672 of record NZ_JAFBBO010000001.1, on the reverse strand, counting down.
GCCTCGAGGCGCTGCAGCAGCGCGTGGCCCGCGGGGTTGGCGACCTTCCAGGCCTCGAACGCGGTGTCCCAGCGCTCGCGCAGCTCGGCGCCGCGCTCGCCCACGGCACGCGTGTAGGCCAGGACCTCGGCGGGCACGTCGAACGTCTTGTCGGGGTCGAGGCCGAGCTCGACCTTGAGGCCGCGGATCTCGTCGGCGCCCATGGCCGAGCCGTGGATCCCGCCGGTGTTCTGCTTGGTGGGCGAGGGCCAGCCGATGATCGTGCGCAGCGCGATGATCGAGGGCTTGCCGGTCTCGGCCTGCGCGGCGGCGACGGCCGCGGCGAGCTCGTCGACGTTCTCGGCGTAGCCCGTGCCGCCCTGGGTCCAGTCGACCTTCTGGGTGTGCCAGCCGTAGGCCGCGTAGCGCGCGAGGACGTCCTCGGTGAACGCGATGTCGGTGTCGTCCTCGATCGAGATCTTGTTGTCGTCCCAGATCACGATGAGGTTGCCGAGCTGCTGGTGGCCCGCGATCGAGGAGGCCTCGGAGGTCACGCCCTCCTGCAGGTCGCCGTCCGAGGCGATGACGTAGACGTGGTGGTCGAACGGGCTCTCGCCGGGAGCGGTCGACGGGTCGAGCAGGCCGCGCTCCCGGCGGGCGGCCATGGCCATGCCGACCGAGGACGCGAGCCCCTGGCCGAGGGGGCCCGTGGTGATCTCCACGCCGTTGGTGTGCTTGTACTCGGGGTGGCCGGGGGTCTTGGAGCCCCACGTGCGCAGCGCCTCGATGTCCTCGATCTCGAGGCCGTAGCCGGCGAGGAAGAGCTGGAGGTAGATCGTGAGCGAGGAGTGGCCCGCGGAGAGCACGAAGCGGTCGCGGCCGACCCAGTGCGAGTCGGCGGGGTCGTGGCGCATGACCTTCTGGAAGAGCAGGTACGCAGCGGGCGCGAGCGAGATCGCGGTCCCCGGGTGGCCGTTGCCGACCTTCTCGACCGCGTCGGCCGCGAGGGCCTTGATGGTCTTGACGGCCTGGTCGTCCAGGGGGGACCACTCGAGGGGCTGGTTGGCAGGAACGAACGCGTTCACCGGACCTCTTTCCCGTCCGGAGCCTGGCCCCGGATCATCGTCGGAACAACAAAGATCAACCGATGAACAATTCCGTCGCACGCACCCGGTCGCTCACAGGCGGAGCGGGGGGCCGGGCAGGCGACCGGCCGGTCGCGGCGGTGGGCGTCGGGGTCGGAGCCCTCGGGTGCCCACCGGGGCACCAGGCCGTCGGTTGCTCCACCCAGCCTATACGTGGACCCCGTGGCGGCGCCCTGCCCCGCCCACCACGTGGATTTCGGTCGGATCTCACACTTTTGTGCGTCGCGCAGGGCGGCGGTGACGGAGGGGCCGACGTAACATAGGACGGATGTCCAGCGGGTCGGCGCCGACGCGCACCGACCGCCGGACGACGCCCCCCAGCTTTCCTCGCCAGAACGGAACCCCGAAGCGCGTGCACACCACGAGCCAGGCACCGATCGACGAGACGGGTCTCCCGTCTCGTCCTGCCGCGACCGCGCAGGTCGCCGGACAGCCCCGGGTCGCCGCGGACGGCCATGCCGTCGCGGGGATCCGCGGCACGATCGGCGCGTACGTCGCCCTGACGAAGCCGCGCATCATCGAGCTCCTGCTCGTGACGACGCTGCCCACCATGATCCTCGCCCAGGGCGGGTTCCCGGACTTCTGGCTGGTCGTCAAGACGCTCGTCGGCGGCACGCTCGCCGCGGCGTCGGCCAACGTCTTCAACTGCTACATCGACCGCGACATCGACGAGCTCATGAACCGCACCAAGCGGCGCCCGCTCGTGACGGGCGAGATCTCGCCGCGTGCTGCGCTCGTGTTCGCAACGGCGCTCGGCGTGATCGCGCTGCTGTGGTTCGCGCTGCTGGTCAACGCCCCCTCGGCGTGGCTCACGTTCGCGGCCATCGCGATCTACGTCGTGGGCTACACCATGATCCTCAAGCGCCGTACCCCGCAGAACATCGTGTGGGGCGGCATCGCGGGCTGCATGCCGGTCTTCATCGGCTGGTCCGCGGTCACCGGGTCGCTCAGCTGGTCCGCGGTCGCGCTGTTCCTCGTGATCTTCTTCTGGACGCCGCCGCACTACTGGCCGCTGTCCATCAAGTTCAAGAAGGACTACGCCAACGCGGGCGTCCCGATGCTCCCCGTCGTCGCCGACAACCGCAAGGTCGCGCGCGAGATGATCGCCTACACGGTCGCGATGATCGCCTCGTCGCTCGCGCTGTGGTGGCTCGCACCCATGACCTGGGTCTACGGGGTGGTCGCGATCGGTCTGGGTGCCTGGTTCCTGGCGCTGTGCGTCATGATGCTGCGCCGGGCGAACGACCCGACCAAGGGCAAGCTCGGTGCGATGAAGGTGTTCCACGCCTCGATCACGTACCTGACCCTGCTGTTCGTCGCGGTCGCGGTCGACGTCTTCCTCCCCTTCTGACGGCCGGCCCGGGACCCACGGGATGACCGAACACCCAGCAGCCGGTGCGCGATGACGCGCGCCGCTGCGAGGGGGTCCGCGCCCGTCGTCGGGCCTGACGCCGTGGACGGGGCCGAAGCCCCGAAGCCCCCCGCACCACCGCCGCTGCCCGCGGCCCTCGACCGGGCCGTGCGCGAGTACCTCGCGCACCTGACGGTCGAGCGCGGGCTGTCGCAGAACACCGTCTCGGCGTACCGCCGCGACCTCGCCCGGTACGCCGCCTACCTCGCGGCCCGGGGTCGGACCGAGCCCGCGGACGTGACGCCGGTCGACGTCACGGAGTACGTCACCACGGTCCGTACGGGGTCCGACGGCGCCGCTCTCCTCTCGCCGTCGTCGACCGCCCGGTCGGTGGCAGCGGTGCGAGGCTGGCACCGCTTCTGCGCGCTCGAGGGGCACACCGCGTCCGACCCGTCGGCCGAGGTGCGCCCGCCCGCGCAGGGCAAGCGCCTGCCCAAGGCCATCTCGACCGACGAGGTCGAGGCCATCCTCGAGGCCGCCGGCGCGGGGGAGGGGCCGGGCCCCCTGCGCGACCGCGCGCTGCTCGAGCTCGTGTACTCCACGGGGGCCCGCATCTCCGAGGCCGTGAGCCTCGACGTCGACGACCTGGACCTGGGCTCGGGGGCCGTGCGGCTGTTCGGCAAGGGGGCCAAGGAGCGTGTCGTGCCCGTGGGATCGTACGCGGTCCGGGCGCTCGACGCCTACCTCGTGCGGGGGCGCCCGGCGCTGTCCGCCACGGGGCGCGGGACCCCTGCGGTCTTCCTCAACACGCGCGGCGCGCGTCTGAGCCGCCAGAGCGCGTGGGCGGTCCTGCGCACCGCGGCCGAGCGAGCAGGGCTCGACCGTCCCGAGCGGATCTCGCCGCACACCCTGCGGCACTCGTTCGCGACGCACCTGCTCGCGGGCGGCGCCGACGTGCGGGTGGTCCAGGAGCTCCTGGGGCACGCCTCGGTCACCACGACGCAGATCTACACGCTCGTGACGCGCGAGACGCTGCGCGAGGTCTACGCGTCGGCCCACCCGCGGGCGCTGGGCTGAGACAGGGTCGTGTGCGGGTTCGCGCCACTCCGGCGCGTGCACACGTCGCACGCGGACCCCTGAGGTAGCGTGGCGGACGTGAGCAGCCAGGCCCCGAGCGAGATCCAGGACGCCGCCGGACCGCACGACGCACGCGTCGCAGCGGCGGCAGGCGCCGTCGACGGCCGTGCGGGATCCGTACCCGACGGCCTCTTCAAGGTCGATCCGGTCGGCCGCGAGGTCCCCGAGTTCCCCGTCCCGGCCCTGCTGGCCACGCACGGCCCGGGACGCATCATCGCGATGTGCAACCAGAAGGGCGGGGTCGGCAAGACGACCACGACCATCAACCTGGGCGCGACGCTGGCCGAGTACGGGCGCAAGGTCCTGCTCGTCGACTTCGACCCCCAGGGCGCCGCGTCGGTGGGCCTGGGCGTCAACCCGCACGAGCTCGACCGCACGGTCTACAACCTCCTCATGGAGCGCGGTGCGGACATCCGCGAGGTCATCGTCCCCACGGCGGTCGAGAACCTCGACGTGCTGCCCGCGAACATCGACCTGTCCGCGGCCGAGGTCCAGCTCGTGGGCGAGGTCGCGCGCGAGTCCGTCCTGGCCCGGGTGCTGCGCCCCGTGCAGGACGAGTACGACGTGATCCTGGTCGACTGCCAGCCCTCCCTGGGGCTGCTGACCGTCAACGCGCTCACCGCGGCGCACGGGGTCCTCATCCCGCTCGAGTGCGAGTTCTTCGCACTGCGCGGCGTGGCGCTGCTCGTCGAGACCATCGAGAAGGTCCGCGACCGCCTCAACCCGCGCCTCGAGGTCGACGGGATCCTCGCGACCATGTTCGACTCGCGCACCCTGCACTCGCGCGAGGTCGTGGCCCGCGTGCACGAGGCCTTCGGCGACAAGCTCCTGCACACCGTGATCGGGCGCACCGTGAAGTTCCCCGACGCGTCGGTCGCGGCCGAGCCCATCACGGTCTACGCACCGTCCCACCCGGGTGCGGTGGCCTACCGACAGCTCGCCCGCGAGCTGGTCGCCCGTGGCGACGCTGCCTGACACCGCACCGGCGGCCGTCGCCGCCGCACCGCAGGACGAGCAGCCCTCCTCGCCGACCCACCTCCCGAGCGACGCCTCGGCCGACCGGCAGACCGACCGCTACGGGAACCCCGCGTTCGAGGTCCACCTCGAGAACTTCTCGGGTCCTTTCGACCTCCTGCTCTCGCTGATCGCCAAGCACAAGCTCGACATCACCGAGATCGCGCTCTCGCAGGTCACCGACGAGTTCATCGCGTACATCCGCGCGGCCGAACGCCTCGCGCGCGAGGCCGAGGACGCGGCGCGCGCTCAGGCCGTCGACGTCCAGCCCGACGGCGGAGCGCCCGCCGGTCGCGCACGTCGCCCCCGTCCGGGGCAGGGCGGGCACCCCGGCTGGGACCTGGGCACCGCGAGCGAGTTCCTGCTGGTCGCCGCGACGCTGCTCGACCTCAAGGCCGCCCGGCTGCTGCCCACGGGCGACGTCGAGAGCGCCGAGGACCTCGAGCTGCTCGAGGCCCGCGACCTCCTGTTCGCCCGGCTCCTGCAGTACCGCGCCTACAAGCAGGTGTCCGCGGTGATCGCGGACCGGCTCGCGACCGAGGGGCGCCGCTTCCCCCGCATCGTGCAGCTCGAGCCGCACCTCGCGGCCCTGCTGCCCGAGCTCGTGTGGAAGCTCGGCCCCGACCAGCTCGCGGCGCTCGCGGTCAAGGCCATGGAGCCCGCGCCGCCGCCGCCCGGGGTGTCCCTGACCCACCTGCACGCGCCCGCGGTGAGCGTGCGCGAGCAGGCGAGCATCGTCGTCGGGCTGCTGCGGCGCGAGGGGGTCGCCTCGTTCCGCGCGCTCGTCGCGGACGCCGGCGAGACGCTCGTCGTCGTCGCGCGCTTCCTCGCGCTGCTCGAGCTCTTCCGCGAGGGGCTCGTCGCGTTCGAGCAGGTCGAGGCCCTGGGCGAGCTCACGGTCCGCTGGACGGGTTCGGACGGCGTGGACGGCAGGGACGGCGCCGCGCTCGACGCCGTGGGCGGGGAGTTCGACGCCGACGACGACGCATCCCCCGGGCCGGACGACCTCCCGCCGGCGGAGGTCGTCGCGGACCCTCGAGCGGGCACCGGGGCGCACCCATGAACGAGGAGAACATGACGCACGACACCCAGGGCACGAGCTCCACGCCCGCCGCGCCGCCGGCCCCCGTCGGGGCGCTCCTCGAGGACGCCGGAGCGTTCAGCGCCGAGCACCTGCCGGGCGGGGCGCTCGCGGCCCTCGAGGCCGTCCTCATGGTCGCCGACGAGCCCATCCCTGCGGTCCAGCTCGCGACCGCGCTCGGGCTGCCGCAGCGCGAGGTCGAGGACCTGCTCGGCGAGCTGGCCGCGGAGTACCGCGGCGAGCTGGGCGGGCGGCCCCGCGGTTTCGAGCTGCGCCAGGCGGGTGGGGGGTGGCGCGTGTACTCGGCGCCCGTGTTCGCCGACGTCGTCGGGCGCTTCCTCCTGGAGGGTCAGAGCGCCCGGCTGACGCAGGCCGCTTTGGAGACCCTCGCTGTCGTCGCGTACCGTCAACCGGTCACGCGCGGCCAGATCTCGGCCGTGCGCGGCGTGAACGTGGACGGCGTCGTACGGACGCTCACGACCCGCGGGCTCGTCGCGGAGGTCGGCCAGGATCCCTCGACGGGTGCGGTCCTGTACGGAACCACGGGATACTTCTTGGAGCGCATGGGCTTCTCGTCGCTCGACGAGCTCCCCGCCCTCGCGCCGCACCTGCCGGACGTCGACAGCATCTTCGACGTCGCCGACAGCACACTCGGAGCGTCCGGGGGTGGGAGCGACCGCGCACAGCCGCGGTCGCCGGCCCTGCCCGACGGCGCTCGACCCAGCACGAACGACGAAGGAACATCATGAGCAGCGCACGCGAGGGTGGCCGTCCGGCCGCCCGAGGACAGCGGTCCGAGAACTCCTCGGGCACCGGTCGACCGGGCAGTGGTCACGCAGGCGGTGGCCGGCCGGCAGGTCAGCGCTCCTCGGCCCCCCGCTCCGGAGCGGGCCGCGGGTGGGCGGGCGACCCGCAGGCGGGCAAGAGCAAGCCGCCGCGTCGCCCGGCCGCTCCCAAGGGACCGCAGCGTGACGTGCACGTCGCCGACGGCGTGCGCCTCCAGAAGGTGCTCGCGACCGCGGGCCTGGGCTCGCGCCGCGCGTGCGAGGACCTGATCGCCGCGGGCCGCGTCGAGGTCGACGGCGTCGTGGTGCGCGAGCTCGGCGTCCGGGTGGACCCCGAGAAGGCCGTGATCCACGTCGACGGCATGCGCGTCCAGCTCGACCAGTCGCTCGTGACGATCGCCCTCAACAAGCCGCTCGGCGTCGTCTCCACGATGCACGACCCCGAGGGGCGCCCCGCGCTCACGCAGTTCGTCGCGACGCGCCCCGAGCGTCTCTTCCACGTCGGGCGCCTCGACGCCGACAGCGAGGGCCTGCTGCTCCTGACGAACGACGGCGAGCTCGCCAACCGGCTCTCGCACCCCAAGTACGAGGTCTCCAAGACCTACCTCGTCTCGGTCGAGGGCCGCGTCGCGGGCAACGTCGCGAACAAGCTGCTCCACGGCATCGAGCTCGAGGACGGCCCGGCCAAGGTCGACCGCTACCGCGTGGTCGACACGACCCCGCAGGCCAGCATGGTCGAGGTCGTGCTCCACGAGGGACGCCACCGCATCGTGCGCCGCATGTTCGAGGAGCTCGGCCACCCCGTGACCCGGCTCGTGCGCACGCGCATCGGGTCGATCCACCTGGGCAACCTGCGTCCCGGCGCGACCCGCGTCCTCGGACGCACCGAGCTCGGCACCCTCATGACCGAGGTCGGCCTCTAGCACGCCGCCCGCCCCGGGAGCCGCGACTTCACGCGCTCCCGGGGCGGCGCTACGCTCGACCCGACCCTCCCGTACGAAGGAGTACCCATGCCCGTCCGGGCCATCCGGGGCGCCACGCAGCTCGACGTCGACGAGCGCGAGCACCTCTTCGACCGCACGCGCGAGCTCGTCCAGGCAGTCCTCGACGCCAACGAGGCCGACACCGCGTCGCTCATCTCGATCTTCTTCACCTGCACCCCCGACCTCGTCGCCGACTTCCCGGCCGCCGCGGCCCGTGAGATGGGTCTCGGCGACGTGCCCCTCATGTGCGCCGTCGAGATCGGCGTGCCCGGCGCGCTGCCTCGCGTGGTGCGTCTCATGGCGCACGCCGAGCTCGACGTCCCGCGCGCCGACGTCCAGCACGTGTACCTGCACGGGGCGACGTCGCTGCGCAAGGACCTGGCCCAGTGAGCGGGGAGCCGCAGGCCGCCGCCGGCGCCCGCGGGCTGGTCGTCGCGATCGACGGTCCCTCGGGCTCGGGCAAGTCGAGCGTCTCGCGAGCCGTCGCGCGCCGCCTCGGCACGGCCTACCTGGACACGGGCGCGATGTACCGCGCCGCGACCTGGTGGTGCCTCGAGGAAGGGATCGACCTCGCCGACCAGGCCGCGGTCGCCGCGGCCGTCGACGTCATGCCGCTCGTCATGGGCATCGACCCGGCTGCGCCGTCGGTGCACGTCGGCGGGACCGACGTCGGCGAGGCGATCCGGACCACCGAGATCTCCACGGCCGTGAGCGCGGTCGCGACCAACCTCGCCGTGCGCGCCGAGCTGCGCCGCCTCCAGCGGGTCATCATCGCGGCAGAGTCGTCGGCGTCGTCGGCGTCGTCGGCCGAGGGCGGCGACACGTCGTTCTCCGGCGGGCGCGGCGTCGTCGCCGAGGGACGCGACATCACGACCGTCGTCGCCCCCGACGCCGACGTGCGCATCCTGCTCACCGCGAGCGAGGAGGCACGCCTGGCACGCCGTTCGCTCGAGGTGCACGGCGCGGCCGACGACGCCGCGGTCGAGGCCACCAAGGACCAGGTGCTGCGTCGCGACCGCGACGACTCGACCGTCTCGCAGTTCCACGTCGCGGCCGACGGCGTCGTGACGGTCGACTCGTCCGACCTCGACTTCGAGCAGACCGTCCAGGCCGTGCTCGACGTCGTCGACCGTGTCACGGCCACCGCCGCCGCAGGGGGCGAAGGAACCGCTCGGTGAGCACCCCGAACGTCCCCTCCCCGGCCGGACCCGCCTGGTCCCGCTGGGTGGGGCGCTTCCTCGCGCGCGTGATCTGGGACACCCGCGTGGTCGGGACCGAGCGCGTCCCCGTCACCGGGCCCGTCCTGCTGGCCGCCAACCACACGGGCCTCGTCGACGGCCCCCTCGTGCTGGGCGTCGCCCCCAGGCCGCTGCACGTCCTCGTCAAGGACGAGATGTTCGTCGGCCCGGTCGGGTGGATCCTGCGGGCGGCCGGGCAGATCCCCGTCGACCGGCGCGGCGGGCGCACGGCGCTCGTCACGGCGCTCGCGGTCCTGCGGCGCGGCGGGGGAGTCGGGGTCTTCCCCGAGGGGAACCGCGGACGCGGCGACGCCACGTCGGCGCGCGCAGGCGTGGCCTGGCTCGCGCTCAACGGTCCCGCCGTCGTGGTGCCCGTCGCCGTGCTGGGCACGCGCCGCACGGGCGACGGCCTCAACCGCATCCCGGGGTTCCGGCGCCGCCTCTACGTCGAGTTCGGCGCACCCCTGGCGATCGAGAGGTCCGACGGCGCACGCGGCAAGGCCGCCCTGGAGGCCGCGAACGAGCAGATCCGGGCAGCGCTCGCGACCCTCGTGACCGGTGCCGTGGGCCGCTCGGGCATCGCCCTGCCCGTCGACGGACCCGAGCGCCTCGTCGCCGGAGGACGTCCCGCCGAGTGACGTCGTGCACTCCGGGCGTGTCGCGCACGGTCCTCGTTCGGAGAACTGCCCGGTTGCTGGGAGAATGGTCACCATGACCACACCCGACCACGCACAGCCCGATGCCCAGGCATCCCTCGACGAGGTGTCGCAGACCCCCGGTGAGACGATCGACCAGGCGAGCGACGTCGTCGGGCAGCCCGAGGACACCACCGAACCACTGCTCGCCGCCGAAGGTGACGAGCAGGACGACGAGACCCGCGAGCGCGCCCTGCGCGCCGGCCTCGAGGAGTACGAGCTCGCCGACGAGGACATGGCGCTCCTGTCCGGCGAGTACGACGAGGACGGCAACCTCGAACCCGAGGCGCCGCTGCCGGTCCTTGCGATCGTCGGCCGCCCCAACGTGGGCAAGTCGACGCTCGTCAACCGCATCCTCGGACGCCGCGAGGCCGTGACCGAGGACAAGCCCGGCGTCACGCGCGACCGCGTCTCCTACCCGGCCGAGTGGGCCGGGCGCCAGTTCACGCTCGTCGACACGGGCGGCTGGGAGGTCGACGTCGCCGGCATCGAGGCGCGCGTCGCCGAGCAGGCCGAGGTCGCCATCGCGCTCTCCGACGCCGTCGTGTTCGTCGTCGACGCGACCGTGGGCCCCACGGCCACCGACGAGCGCGTCGTCAAGCTCCTCCGCAAGTCCGGCAAGCCCGTCGTGCTGTGCGCCAACAAGGTCGACGGCGCGCGCGGCGAGGCCGACGCGACCGAGCTCTGGAGCCTGGGCCTCGGCGAGCCGCACCCCGTCTCCGCCCTCCACGGGCGCGGCACGGGCGACCTGCTCGACGCCGCCATGAAGGCACTGCCGCTCGTGTCCGAGCACGCCGTCGTCCTGCCGTCCGGGCCGCGCCGCGTCGCGCTCGTCGGGCGCCCCAACGTCGGCAAGTCCTCGCTCCTGAACAAGGTCGCGGGCGCCGAGCGCGTCGTCGTCGACTCCGTCGCCGGCACCACGCGCGACCCCGTCGACGAGCTCGTGCTCCTCAAGGGCATCCCGTGGTGGTTCGTCGACACCGCCGGCATCCGCCGTCGCGTGCACCAGACCAAGGGCGCCGACTTCTACGCCTCGCTGCGCACCCAGGCCGCGATCGAGAAGGCCGAGGTCGCCGTCGTGCTCGTCGACGCGTCCGTCCCGCTCACCGAGCAGGACACGCGCGTCATCTCGCAGGTCGTCGACGCCGGGCGCGCCCTCGTCATCGCCTACAACAAGTGGGACCTCATGGACGAGGACCGTCGCCCCTTCCTGGAGCGCGAGATCGAGAAGGACCTCGTGCAGATCCAGTGGGCGCCGCGCGTCAACGTCTCGGCCCGCACCGGCTGGCACACCGACCGCCTCGTGCCCGCCCTCGAGCGCTCGCTCGAGTCCTGGGACAAGCGCATCCCCACCGGGCGCCTCAACGCGTTCCTGGGTGAGCTCGTCGCGGCCCACCCGCACCCGCTGCGCGGTGGCAAGCAGCCCCGCATCCTGTTCGCGACCCAGGCGTCCACGCGCCCGCCGCGCTTCGTGATCTTCGCGACCGGCTTCCTCGAGGCCGGCTACCGCCGCTTCATCGAGCGTCGCCTGCGCGAGACCTTCGGGTTCGAGGGCACGCCCATCGAGATCTCGGTGCGCGTGCGCGAGAAGCGCAAGCGCTGACGCACCTCCTGCCGGGGCCCGTGGGGCTCCAGCGGGGCGTGGGAGGCGTCGAGAGACCCACGGGAGGGCCGTGCGTGCCGGAAGGCGCGCGCGGCCCTCCTGGGCGTTTGTGGGGCGCGCTGGGGGAGTGCTGGGACCGGGTGGGGGCTGACGGCGTCCTGGTGGCGCGCTGGTGGCGCGCTGGGCATGGCCTCGACATGGCCTGTGACGCGGCCGAGGACTCCCCGGACGCGCGTGACCCGTGCCACTCACCAGCGGCGATGCACGGAGCACGCCCAAAGTGGGGTATTGTTTCTCTCGGCCCTGAAGGGCTGGTGAAGCCCTCCGGGGCTCACGGGCTGTGGCGCAGCTTGGTAGCGCACTTGACTGGGGGTCAAGGGGTCGCAGGTTCAAATCCTGTCAGCCCGACAGAAGCGAGAGGCTCGGAATCGTTCAGATTCCGGGCCTCTCGTCGTATCCGGAAGTGGTCGAGGTGCACACACACATCGTCGGGTGAAGGCGATCGCTCCGCGTGGGCGACGCGGGCCCGCAGCTCGTGAGCGAGCCCGGCCGAGGTTCTGGCTTGCGACCAGCGCGCGACGTCGAGGCAGTCCTCTGCGGCCCATGTCCCGTACGCCGGGCAGATCCACGGCGTGTGCCGACCTGGGGCGCAGGAGTACTCCATGTGCTTCTCGCGCGGGGGGAGCCTCGTCCGCAAACGGGCAGAACCGGGCGCACGACGGGCCAACGGTGGCCAGAGGAACGGCGGGTCGCGTACGCCGCGGTCCTGGCTGCTGCCGACCGGGACATCTCCGGGTTCGGCTATCTGCTCGTCGTTGCGCACCACGAGGATTGGGAGAATTTCGTTCTGCCGACCGAAGGCCCCGAAGCAGGGGAAGTGCCCGACGACACGCAGCACGACCTACAGACAGCGACGTCTGAACTGGAACTGATCGCTCCCAAGCCGATCCGTGAGCTCGCTGAAGAGTTCGAGTCTGGGATCCGTGAGTTCGATTGGATGCTCACTGTCGCGCGGATCACGAGCATCTCCCCGGAAGAGGGTGCGTACGTCTCAGAAGGCCAAGACGGGCTCAAGGAGATCCGCAGCAGGCTCGCTGACGCGATGCGGGCAGACGTCAACGGCATGAAGAACAGCCCCGCCCTCTGACGAGGAGGGGCATCCAATCGCGGGCAGGTTCTACGGCCAGATTCGAGTGGCCCGATGTGCCGGGCCACTAGCTCGCGCGAACCAACCTTCACCGAGGCGTACGCCGGGGCGCTCAGGCTTCACGTCGACCTCGTCACCGACGCACAGCGCCTCGATGCGATCCGCACGGTTCACCAGGAGAACCACGGTCGACGGGGTGGTGCCACAGGTTCGCGGGTATCGGCCCGCGAACCTGTGGCGTGCTGGCAACGGGCTGTCGCCCTCCACCTGCGCTCCGGTTGCCGGTGGAAAGGCGCGGTGCGGCCCGAAGTGGATGTCAGGAGGACAAGGCATCGAGCCTGCCCCGACGGTTCAGAAGGCTGGGCTAGCGGTACTGAATTGCGCCTTCCCAGCCTAGATGCGTCGAGCGACAGGGTGAGGTGCCGATGACGGTAATTTGCTTCAAGTGGAACTCGTACATCTTCCACTTCACCGCTTCATTGCACTGTGCCTGGGTAGGTTTCATAGTGACCCACTGCAACATACTTGCCTGGGCTGGCGCGGCGACGATGCCAGCACCGCCCAGTATTAGCGCGGTCGATAGCCCGATGCTCAGGAGTCTCTTGCCCATTTCTGCTCACCTCTTCGTAGTGGACTGCAGGTGCCCGAAATGTACTACACGCGACCGGGCTTCGCCGCTCAGTCTGGAACCTTGCTTGCTCTACCGACTGAGCGGTGTCGGCGCCAGAGAAGTTGGCGTGTCTCAGCACGCCCAGGTGGTCATCGCCTCAGTCATCTTCGGTGCCTGCGACATCCGCGCAGTTTCTGGCAGGCGGAGCGTGCGGAAGTGTTCCGGTGAGTACTCGTCCAGCAGGGCAACGTGCTGGACTTTGCGCCACGATCTCGTTCGGGCGGGCGCTTCCTGTGAGGGCGATGGGACGTGGTGCCCGGCTCGACAAGAATTCCCCCGTGATCGGGCACTGGTTGGTAGTGGCGAGCGTTCGCCGGGAAAGCCTCCACCCGCCCGTCGCGCCGGGTCGTCCGACGTCATGATCCGACGGGTCACCTGGGGCATGGCGGACGAACAGCGCGCGCCGTCGCGGCGACCGCCGCCTCCCGCGTACCCCAAGCCTCGTCGGTCCTCAGCGCCTGGGCCTCCTCATCCGCGGAAGTAGTCAAAGCCGGACGTGGCCACTCGATGCTCGCTGTCCACCATGACGGCGATGTTGTCCAGATCTGCCCAACGGGCAGCCCGGAACGCCTCCTGTACCTCGGATCGCAGGTCGAGCAGCCATGCGTAGTCGATGGTCGTCGGCCGTAGCGACTCGATCAACAACGGCGACACCCGCAGCCATGCCGGGATCGTTGCACTACGCGGAGGCCGTGGTTCGGGGCAGCGGTGTCCTCGGGGCGCTCAGAAGCCGGTGGTGACGCCAGGTTCGTGGGGTGGCGACGTCGGGCAGGCTCAGCGCGTCGTCTCGATCAAGGTGTCGGCGAGCGCGGTGAGGGCGCCCGGGACGAGCGAGTAGTAGGCCCAGCGGCCGCGCTGCTCGCGGGTGAGGAGGCCGGCGTCGACGAGGATCTTGAGGTGGTGGCTGACGGTCGGCTGGGAGAGGCCGACGGGCTCGGTGAGGTCGCACACGCAGGCCTCGCCGCCGTCGTGGGAGGCGACGATCGAGAGCAGCTGGACCCGGGTGGGGTCGGCCAGCGCCTTGAAGGAGCGCGCGAGGTCGCGCGCGGTCCGGGGGTCGGCGGCCTGGCGGACCAGCGGCGCGCAGCAGGTGGCGCCAGCCGTGCCGGCTGGTGCGAGGGGCAAGTCCGTCGTCGTGGTCATGGACTCCATCTTGCCACGTATCGAAGTTTATGGATACGTTGTCAGCATGCGAGTCATTGATGGTTGTCGATGCGAGGAGTGGTGATGAGCGAGGTCGTGCGTGCGGATCTTCCGGTCGTGGTGATCGGTGGGGGACCGGTGGGGCTGGCCGCGGCTGCCCATCTGCTGGAGCGGGGCCTGGAGCCGGTCGTGCTCGAGGCGGGCGACGGGCCGGGCGCGGCGGTTTCCTCCTGGGGTCACGTGCGCTTGTTCTCGCCGTGGCGCTACGACGTCGACGACGCCGCACGACGCCTGCTCGAGCCCACCGGATGGAGGGCCCCTGATCTGGACCGGCTGCCCACGGGCGGCGAGCTCGTGGACCAGTACCTGGTGCCGCTGGCCGCGACCGAGCAGATCGCGTCGCGGTTGCGGACCAGGACACGGGTGCTGGCCGTGGCTCGCGACGGTGCGGACAGGACCAGGTCCCTGGGCCGGGAGCGGCGCGCGTACCGGGTGCGGACCGTGGGGGCGGACGGGCGGGTCGAGGACGTCCTGGCCCGCGCGGTGATCGACGCGTCCGGGACGTTCACCACGTCCAACCCGCTGGGGACCAGCGGTCTTCCAGCCGTCGGCGAGGCGCAGGCGGAGGCCTTCGTCACGGGCCCGTTGCCCGACGTCCTGGGAACGGCCCGTGAGCGGTTCGCAGGCAAGCACACGCTCGTCGTCGGGATGGGGCACTCGGCCGCGAACACGTTGCTGTCCCTGGTCGAGCTCGCGGAGTCCGCGCCGGGCACCACGGTGACCTGGGCGATCCGCGGTGGGTCGGCGCGGCGCCTGTTCGGCGGCGGGGCCGACGACGAGCTGCCCGCGCGCGGGCTCCTGGGCACCCGCCTGCAGGCCGCGGTGGAGGCCAGCCGGTTGACGTTGGTGAGGTGGGTCTCGATCGAGCAGCTCGTCCCCGCCCAGGACACCGTGCGGGTCCTGGGCCGTTCGCGCGACGACGCGCTGGACCTGAAGGTCCACGCGATCGTGAACGCGACCGGGTTCCGCCCGGACCTGGACATGCTGCGCGAGGTGCGCCTGGACCTGGACCCGGTGGTCGAGTCCCCGCGCCGCCTGGCCGAGCTCATCGACCCGAACTTCCACTCGTGCGGCACGGTGCCCCCGCACGGGGAGACGCTGCTCCAGCACCCCGACGACGGGTTCTACCTCGCCGGGATGAAGTCCTACGGGCGGGCCCCGACGTTCCTGCTCGCCACCGGGTACGAGCAGGTCCGCTCGATCGCCGCCGCCCTCGCGGGCGACCGGGCCGCGGCGGACCTGGTCCAGCTGAACCTGCCCGCCACCGGTGTGTGCTCGACCGACCTGGCGCTGGAGGCCGAGGACGAGGACGGCGGCTCGTGCTGCGGGACAGCACCCGCCGAGCCCCAGCTGGTCACCCTCGGGATCGGGGCACCGCCCGGGTTCGCGACCGGCGTGGTGCACGGTCGCTCCGGGGACGAGCCGACGCCGTCGAGCACCTGCGGGTGAGCCTGCACCTGCGCGCAGCGAGCCCCGCCGACGCGGCGGGGCTCGCCCGCGTCGACGACCCTTACGTCACTACCTCCACCGTGACGTTCGAGCCGACCGCGCGCGGGCCGGACGCGTGGACGCAGAAGATCGAGACCCTGGATGCGTCGTGGCGAGCGAGCCTCCGCCACGGAAGGCGCACGAACGCCGCCGCACCCTGCGCGGCGGCGTTCGTGGCCTCGGTCAGGACTGGGTCTGCCCGCGGCGTCGGGCGAGGATCAGGCCGGTGCCGACCAGGGCGAGCAGCCCCGCGCCCACGACGAGCTCGGGCGTCCGCGTCCCGGTGGAGGCGAGCGCCCCTTCCGAAGGCTCGGTGGTCAAGGCTCCAGCATCGTCCGTGAGTGCCACGGTGGTCCCTCCGCTCGGCTCCACGGGCGCGGTGAGGGCCACGGGGGTCGTCAGGTCTGTGGGCTCCGGGGCCACGGACGTGGTGGTCGGGGCGGTGGGGTCCGTCGGGGTGGTCGGCCCGACAGGAGTCGTCGGGCCCGTCGGGACGACGGCGAGCTGGTCGTCCGCCGGGTCCGTCGGGTTGGTGCGGTCCTGGAGGACCTCGGTTCCGTCGTCGACTCCGCCGTCGTCCGTGTCCGTGTCGTTCGGGTCGGAGGGCGCGCTGTTGGTGCCGACGATCTCGACGTAGTCGCTGAGACGATCCCCGTCGGTGTCCCACTTCGTGGGGTCGGTGACGTAGCCCTCGAAGCCGCCGACCTCGTCCCCGTCCGCGATGTAGTCGTAGTCCGTGTCCCAGTTGAGCGGGTCGGTGCCGTACGCCGCCTCCTGGACGTCCGTGAGGCCGTCGTCGTCCGAGTCGACCGGGGTCGGTGAGACGACCGTGAGGGGTGCCGACGTGACGTACTCCGCCGTACCGTCGGCGTAGGTCCCGGTGACCGTGACGGAGATCGCATGGCCGGCATCGTCGGGGAGCGGGGTGTACTGCTGTCCGGTCGCCCCGGTGATCGCCGTGCCGTCCTTCGCCCACGCGTACTCGAAGGTCACGTTCGGCCACCACTCGTCCTCGTCCACGTGTGCGACGAGGGGCTCGCCGACACGGCCGGAGCCGCTCACCGACACGCTCTCGGCACCGGGCGCGGGTGGGGCGGCCATGACGTCGGCCACCTGGCTCTCGGGTGCCGGGGCGGGGGCAGCCTGCTGCTCGACGGGTGTCTCGGGGACGCTCGTCTGCTCGGCGAGCTCCTGCGGAGCCGCTCCCGGAGCGGTCGAGGGTTCGGCGACGGCCTCCGCGGCGGCCTGCTCGCCGGGACCCGACGCGGTCGTGTCCTCGCTGCTCTGCGCGAGTTCGAGAGTCGTGGTCGTCGCCTCCTCGCCCGGTGCGGGGGCCTCCGCGGCAGCGGCGATTCCGGTGCCACCGGCCAAGAGTGTCGCGGTGACGGTCGCGGTGATGATCGAGCGGTGGAGCCTCATCGTCATGTTCCAATCGATGGGGGAACGCCGTGCGCGTCCCCGATGACTCCACGTTCCCGCCGACCGCAGTGTCGGATCATCGTCCGATCGGATCCGCCCGCATCGTCTGATGGTCGTGCGTCACGGCGGATGCCTCAGGCATCGCCCCGAGCCCTAGGTGCAGTAGTGCGGGGCCTCGCCGCACACGACCCCTTGGACGACGTCGGCGAAGCCCGCGACCAGGACGACGACGGCGACGACCACGAGCACCATCGCCACCAGGAGCACGAGTGCGCCGACGACGATGAGTGCGATGGTGCCCCCGCTCATCGTCCGCGGCCGCGCGGGGCGCGCGACCGCGGCCTGCTGCGAGTGCTCGGTCCAACGGTTCCCGTCGAACCAGCGCACCCGCCGATGGTCCTGAGGGTCGGGATACCAACCCGGCTGGTACGTCATGCGTCTCCTCCTCGCCTCCACGTCAGGGACGTGCTCACGATCGTTCGCCGGTCGCGACGACGTCGTCGCGCCGCCGTCGGGCTCGACGCCGGTCCATGATCGCCGAGAGCGTGACGGCGACGGCGACGACGAGGGTCCACAGGGCGAGCATCTGGGCCTCGCCGACCGAGTCCGGCGCCTTGCCCGAGCCTGGGGAGACCAGGACCGCCGGAACCACGAGACCGAACACGACGACGCAGGCGAAGAACGCCACGATGCACGCCCGCCCGAGGAACTCCGCCACCCGGTACAGGCGCTCCCGGTGCGGCGAGGACAGCGTCAGGGCGACCGATCCGGTCGTCCCGACGAGGCAGAGTCCGAGGAGGAAGAGCACCGCGAAGTTGCCCGCCAGGATCTCGTCCCCGCCCCGCCAGACGACGAGCGCGCCCAGGCCCACGCAGACCGCGGCCATCAGCAGCCCCGCCCGGCGCGTCTGCGCCACGGGGGCGAGCGGCCGTCGACCGACCGTGCGTCCTCGTCTCGTTCCACGCCGGGGCGATCGTCCGTTCACCCGCACACGGTACCGCCCGCACCGAGAGCGTCCCGCTCCGCGCGCATTCCGCTCCGCGAGCATCCCGCGCCGTCGCGCCGTCGCCCAGCAGACCGGCAGCCCAGCAGACCGGCAGCCCCGCCGCCCAGCAGCCGGCCCAGCCCTCAGCCCGCCGTCAGCTCGCGACCCGCCTCCCACTCCCGGAACCCGGCCGCGATCTCCGGCGCGTGGGTGTGGTGGAGGTAGTGGTCGCCGGGCACGGGCACCACGGTGCCGTCCTCGACGCTCGCAGCCTGCTCCTCGTGCAGCGTCAGCCAGTCCGGGTTGGTCGCGTTGTCGGCCTCGACGAACAGCAGCAGCGGCAGGTCCGCCGGGAACGTCGTGCCGAGCGCGCGCTCGAAGTTCGCGGCGATGTGCGACATCTCGTCGAGGTACGTGGGTCGCAGCGAGTTCCGGTGGGCGAGCATCGTCATCTGCTCGCGCGCGTGGTCGGAGTACACGGATCCGTCGAGCCCGTCGCCGCCGACCGCGGTGAGGACGCGGGCCAGGCCGAGGTTCTTGGCCGCGGCCAGGAGGCCCGTGGGGAACTCCGTGTCCATGTTCGGCTGGCCGGGGACGCTCGTGTCGATCCCGACGAACGCCGTCACCTCGTCGGGGTAGCGCGCGGCGTACTCGATGCCGTAGATCCCGGCGATCGAGTGCCCCATGAGGACGTAGCGGTCGACGTCGAGTGCCTGGAGCGCCTCGTGGACCTCGGCCACGACGTTCTCCGTGGTCCGTTCGACGTCGGTGCCGTCGCTCAGGCCGTAGCCGAACGGTTCGACGACGAGGACCCGGTGATCCTGGGCGAGGTCCGTGACGAGGGGCTCGAAGTCGAGGACGGGCGACGCGGTCCCGAACCCCGGCAGCAGGACGACGTCCACGGGCCCGCTCCCGGTGACCAGGACGTTCATCTGCCGTCCGTCGACCGTCACGGTCTGGCCGTAGGACTCGATCCGGTCGCTCTCCTGGCTGGTCGCGACCGCGTTCACGACGCTCGTCGTGCCCAGGCCGAGCACCAGCACGACCCCGACGGCCGCCACGGCCACGAGGGCTCTCTTCGCAGGCTTCTTCACGCGTTCCTCTCCACGGAGCACCCGGTGCGCTCCGCCGTCGGTCCAGCATCCTGGCCCGGCCGACCGCGCGCGTCAGCCCTGCGCGGACACCTGCGTACCGCGATCGCGGTACGCGCACGTCACCTTCCGGGGCGATCCGCCGCCGCGGGCGGGCCGGGATACTGGGGGAGTGACGTCCCCCCGTGCTGCCGTGGCAGCGGTTCCCCTCAGCGACGTCGTCGCGATCGCCGTCGTCGTCCTGTTCGGCGTCCTGCCGTTCCCCGACGAGCTGTTCCGGACACGGGGGCTGCTCGTCGTCGTCGCGCTCCTGCCCGTCGTGGTGATCCCGTGGCGGCGTCGCCGACCGCTCGTGGCCCTCGGGGTGAGCCTCGCGTGCGCGGTCGTCGTGGCGTTCGCGGGCACGCTCTCCCCGAGCGCCCTCGTCGCGGTCGTGATCACCGCGTTCGCGGTCACCGACCGGACGCGCCGCACGGTCGGGACGGCGTGCGTGGGCGCCGCGGCCCTCGTCGTCTTCCTCGTGGCCGCCGTCCCGCTCGACGGCGAGCTCTTCGACTCGCGGGCGATGCAGTTCGTGACGTTCGTCGTCCTGGCCGGAGCCCTGGGCGACGCGACCAGGTCGCGACGCGAGGCGCTCGCGGCCGTCACGGAGCGCGCCGAACGCGCGGAGCAGGACCGCGACGAGGAGGCCCGACGGCGCGTGGCCGAGGAGCGGGTGCGCATCGCCCGCGACCTGCACGACGTCGTCGCGCACCAGATCTCGGTGATCAGCCTCAGCGCGGGCGTGGCGTCGTCGTCGCTCGCGACCCGGCCCGACCGTGCGCGCGAGGCGCTCACGACCATCCGCAGCGCCTCGCGCACGGTCCTCGCGGACATCGGCGGGCTCATGGCCCTCCTGCGCGCGGAGGGGGACGGCGAACGGCAGGACCTCCACCCGCAGGCAGGGCTCGACCAGCTCGACGCCCTGGTCGCACGGTTCGCCGACGTGGGCCTGCACGTCGACCTGCGGTGTGACCCGGGCGCCGTCGCCGTCTCGCCGGCGAGCGACCACGTCGCCTACCTCGCCCTGCAGGAGGGGCTCACGAACGCCCACAAGCACGGCGCGGGCGACCGGGCCGTCGTGGAGGTCCGTCACCGCGAGGGCGTGCTGGCCCTGACCGTCACGAGCCCCCTGCGCGCGGGGGACGCGGAGGCGCCCGCCAGCGGGCACGGGCTGCGCGGGCTGCGGGAGCGGGTCGCGTCAGTGCGGGGACGGGTCGAGACCTCGCGCGCGGACGGCGAGTTCCGGCTCGCCATCGAGCTGCCCGCCGAGCGCACCGCGGCCATCGCAGCGAGCGGGTCGCGGCGATGATCACCGTGCTCGTCGTCGACGACCAGCCGCTGGTGCGCCAGGCCGTGCGGGACATCCTCACCGACAGCGGCGGGATCCAGGTCGTCGGCGAGGCGTCGAACGGGCGCGAGGCGGTGCGCGAGGCCGCGGTGTCGGCCCCCGACGTCGTCCTGATGGACATCCGGATGCCCGAGCTCGACGGGATCGCGGCCACCGAGCAGATCTGCGCAGGCCCCACGGGGAGCACGACGCGGGTGCTCGTCCTGACGACCTTCGAGGAGGACGAGTACGTCGTCGCAGCCCTGCGGGCGGGGGCGAGCGGGTTCATCGGGAAGGGCGCCGAGCCCGAGGACATCGTGCGCGCGGTGCACACGATCCACCTGGGGGAGGCGCTGCTGTCGTCGGCCGCGACGCAGGCGCTCGTCCAGCGCTTCGTGCACCGGCAGACGCCGCGAGCGCACGCGTGGGAGGGCGAGGGGCTCGTCCGCCTCACCGAGCGCGAACGCGAGGTGTTCCTGCTCGTCGCCCGCGGGCTGACGAACCAGGAGATCGCGACAGAGCTCGTGATCTCGACCCACACCGCCAAGACGCACGTCAACCGCATCATGGCGAAGGTCCACGCGCGCGACCGCGCGCACCTGGTGATCCTCGCCTACGAGTCGGGGCTCGTCACCGCGAGGTCCTGAGGCCCGACGGCGTCGCGGGGGTCGAGCGCCCACGCCCGGCTCGCGTGGTGCTCGCCGTCGCGAAGGACGCCGCGACGCTACGGCGAGCGCTCCGCCCGGCGGCGCACGGCCAGCCCGAGCCCGAGCAGCACCGCCGCCAACCCGGCGAGTACCCAGGGGATGCCCGTCCCAGACGCCGCGAGCGCCGTCGGACCGCCAGACGCACCTGCGTCCGGGGCGACCGTCGGCGCGGACGTCGGCGCGAGCGGGGTGCTCGGCGCAGGCACCGGCTCCGCCGGGGTCGGGGCAGGACCGGTCGGCGTGGGGGTGGGAGTGGGCGCGGGCAGGACCACGATCGTGGCGTCGTCGCTCACGGCGACGCGTGCCGCGCCGAGCCGCGGCTCGAGGTAGTCGACCGTGACGACGTTGGTGACGCTCGACTCGGCCGCGGCGGGCAGCACGCGGGCGCGGAAGGTGAACCGGGCGGACCCGCCGGCGGGGATGGTGGTGGGGCCGCCCGTGGCGAGGTCGACGTTCAGCAGCCCCCCTGTGACGGTGAAGCCGTCGCCGTCGTCCGCGTCGGTGCGCGGGCCCGGTCGCGGGCCGTCGAGCAGCTCGATGCTGTCGGGCTCGTAGGCGAGCGCTGCCGGGATCGTGTCGCTCACCTGGGGGCCGGCGATCGCGGCGCCGCCCGGGTTGGCGATCTCGACCGTGTACTGGACGAGGTCCCCGACCTGCACCTGGTCGACGGGGTTGCCGTTCAGGTCGCTCGCCGTCTTGGCGACCGTGAGGCACCCGGCGGTGCCGAACTGGATCCCGTCGAGGAAGTTGCCCGTGGACGTGTCACCGTTGCCGGTCGAGACGGCCTCGAACCCGAACGTGGTGCGCGTCTGCCCCGGGGGGATGACGTAGGAGCCGACGTACAGCCCCCAGGCGTCGCGGCCGTCGGTCATCTCGACGACGTGGTTCGGTGCGCCGCCCGCGGGGCCGAAGGCCACGTTGCCGACGTCGGTGCCCGCCCTGCCGCGGTGGTGGACGACGTAGGTCATCTCGGTCCCCGGCACGGTGTCGAGGGTCTGGACGAGGGTCGAGGGGAAGTTCGCGTTCATCTCGGCGAACTGCACACCGCTGGCCGCCGGGACGTCGTTGTACCCGGAGGGCCAGATCTCGATGTCGTTGTCCGGCGCGGTCGTGAGCCAGCCGGGCACGTTCGAGGCGTCGGTCGTCGTCGGGAAGTCCGTGCGGACGACCGGCTCCTCGAAGTCCCCGTTGGCGATCTCGACGTACGACCCGGGGCACTCGGTCGCGGCTGCGGCGGCCGGGGTGGGGACGGCGAGCGCCGTCGCGGGGCACAGCGCGATCAGACCCACGACCCACCAGCTGCCTCGTCGCACGGGATCTCCCTCCGTCGGGCCCCTCGACGCCCCTCGACCATCGTGTCAGGTGGGGCAGGTGACGGCAGGTCGACCTCCTCGGCGCACGTCCCTGTGCTACGAGGAGCATATGTTACGGTGCTCGTACTAGTTGAGGAGGAGCGATGCACGCGTCACGAGGGACGGAGTCGTCCGAGCGTCTCCTGCGGCGGCTGCGCGAGGTCGGCACGGAGATCGCGCTCTTCAACCGGCGCGTCGCGGCGTCGATGGGGATCCGTGAGGCCGACCTCGTGGTGCTCGACGTCGTCCACCGGACGGGGCCCGCGTCGCCCAGCCAGCTCTCGGCGTGCACGGGCATCCATGCAGCGACGATGACCGGCATCCTGACCCGGCTCGAGGACGACGGCTGGATCGAGCGCCTGCCGGCCCCGGGCGACCGGCGGGGAGCGCGGATCCGCTCGCGGGACCCCGAACGGCTGGAAGCGGCCTACGCCGAGGTCAACCGCAGCCTCCTCGACGCGTTCTCCGACCTCGACGACCGGCGCGCGGACGAGCTGAGTGACGTCCTCGCGACCGTCGCCGCCCAGCTCCGAGACGTCGCCCGTGACCGGCCGCCCGTGACCGGACCGCCGCCGCGCAGCAGGGATCAAGCACCACAGGGATAGACGTCGGACCAGGGCTGCGGGATGCGGCTCCGGCGGCATCGTGACACGAGCAGGGGGCAGCATGAAGATCCTGGTTCCAGGGGCGACGGGTCTGGTCGGCGGGCACGTGGTCGAGCAGGCGCTCGCCAGAGGGCACGACGTCGTCGCGGTCGCGCGGGACGCGGCGCGGCTCGACGTCGACCATCCGCGCCTGCGGAAGCGCTCGGTCGACATCCTCGACGAGGCCGCGGTCGAACCCCTGCTGGCGGGGGTCGACGCCGTCGTGAGCACGGTGGGCATCGGCACGGCGAGGACTCCGACGACGCTGTACTCGGCGGGGACGCGCCATCTCGTCCAGGGCATGGCACGGCACGGTGTCGAGCGGATCGTGGTCATCTCCTCGGAGGTCGCCGAGCACTGGGCGCACCAGGGGCCGCTCAAGCTCTGGATCGTGCTCCCGCTCCTGCAGAGGGTGCTCGGCGCCACCTACGACGACATGCGGCGCATGGACGTCGTGCTCTGGGAGAGCCGGGCGCAGTGGACCGGTGTCCGGGCACCACGGATCCGGCGGGCGAAGGGGTCGGGCCGCTACCGGATCGGCGACGGCGCGCCGCTGCGGCGCGGATGGTCCATCGCTGCGGCCGACCTCGCGACCGCGCTCCTGGACGTCGCAGAACGCGACGACCTGGGGCGTCGGTACGTCCACGTCGCGAGCTAGGGCCGTGCCGCGCCTCCCGGGAACCCCGTCCAGCGCAGCTCGTCCGGCAGGTGGCTCAGGTCGTTGAACATCACGAGCGTCGGCGGCAGTCCGGGGCGGAGCTCGATCACCGTCAGCGCCGTGCTCGCGCTGTTCAGGCCGAGCCACCGCTCGGGCGGCGCGCCGAGCGCGTGGCGCACCAGCCAGGCGATCGGGTAGTCGTGCGTGACCAGGACCTCGTGGACGTCGTCGGTGCCCGCACCCGGGTCCGGCGGTGTCGCGAAGCGCGCGACCAGCGTGTCGGCGGTCCGGCGGCCCGCGGCCGCCTCGGCCTCGTCCCAGCCGTCGAAGAATCCTGCCCAGGACGCCGGGGTCTCGGAGCGCGCGGGCACGTACGGCACGTGGTCGACGAGCTCGGCCGCCTCGGCGACCCTCGCACCCCTCAGGTGCCGCGCGACGACGGCGGCGCTCGCGGCCGCCCGAGGGAGCGGCGAGTGCCAGACGGCGCTCACGGGCACTCGCGCGAGACGCTCGCCCAGGAGGTCCGACTGTCGGCGCCCCACGTCGGTCAGATCGCCGAAGGCGTCCGCCGCGCCGTGCCGAGCGAGGTAGAGGTGCCGGGCGCTCACCGGGAGCCTCCTGGTCTCGACCGGAGGTCGCCCTGGGGCGGTGCGGACTCGGTGGGTGGGGCCTCGACGGTCACGGTCCCGGCCTCGCCGTCGACGGTCACCAGGCTGCCCTCGGCGATCAGCCGGGTGGCCCCCGTGACTCCCAGGACGGCAGGGATGCGGCGCTCGCGGGCCACGATCGCCGCGTGGGACAACGCGCCTCCCGTCTCCGTGACGACTCCCGCGGCGATGCGCAGCAGGGGAGTCCAGGCGGGGTCGGTGAAGGGGCAGACCAGGACGTCGCCGGGGCTCACGTGCGAGAAGTCGGCCGGTCCGCGGACGATCCGGGCCGGTCCCGTCGCGACGCCGGAGCTGCCCGCGGCCCCGCGGAGCAGGCTCCCGTTGCCGAGCCGTGGTGCGTCTCCCGTGACGTCCGTCGAAGGGGCCGGGAGCGGCGCCGTGATCGGGCGGGCCTGCACGATCCAGAGCATGCCGTCCGCGAGCGCCCACTCGACGTCCTGCGGCCCGCCGAGGAGGTCCGCCGCACGCCACCCCAGCCGGGCGAGGCGCAGGACGGTCGCGTCGTCGAGCGTGGGCCGTCGCCGGTCGCCCGGGGGCACGTCGTGCGTGACCAGACGGGTGCCGTCCCGGTCGAGCCGGGTCTGCTTGTCGGCGACGACGCGCGAGGCCACGCGAACGGCCCTGCGGCCGAGGATCCCGTGCGCCACGACGCCGTAGGTGTCGGGTGTGACCGCGCCGCCCACGACCGAGGGTCCGAGCCCCCAGGATGCCTCGATCACGGTCGTGTCGCCCGGGTCGTCGGGCGCGAACATGACCCCGGAGACCTCGGCGTCGACGAGGCGTTGCACGAGCACGGCCATGGCGGGCTCGCCCGAGGCTGCCCCGTCGCCGTCGCCGTCGCCGCCACCTGCGTCGAGGCCCGCCCGGTAGTCGACCGCCCGGGGCGAGTGCAGCGAGGCCCAGCAGACGAGCACGGCGTGCGCGACGTCGTCGGGCGTCTGGACCGCGAGGACGCTCTCGTGCTGGCCGGCCGCCGAGGCCTGGGCCGTGTCCTCGCCCGCGGCCGAGGATCGGACCGCGACGGGCGGCGAGCCGAGGGCGCGCAGGGCGGGGGCGAGCGCGTCGCGCAGCACGTCGTGGGGGACCGCCGCCCGGTGGGCGTCGAACGGCACCACGACGCCGTCGGGGACGGGCAACCCGGCGTGCAGCAGCGCGCCGAGCGCCGTGGCCTTGCCGCCGCACGTGTCCCGCACGGCGTCCTCCAGAGGTACGAGCACGCGAACCGCCTTCAACAGATCGTTGACAACATTTCGTTGATTGTGCAGGATCGTCGCATGCCACGCAACGACGACATCGCGCAGACCGCACGGGCCGCGCCGTCGGTACGCGCCGACCACGACCAGGCCCGGCGCGAGGAGGGCGCGCGCGCCCGTCTGCTCGCCCAGGGCGCGGACGCGCTCGCACCCCGGCCGTGGCAGCCCGCGTCCGTGCCGCCGTCGGCCGTGGACCTCGCGCGCTTCGCGCTCTGGCGGTCCACCGACCTGCCGCCCGAGCACCTCCTCGACGCCCTCGCGCTGCTGCCCGCCGCGCGCGCCGAGGTCGACGGCCTGGAGAGCGGCCTGCTGTTCATGGCGCGCGGTGCGGGCCTGACCTGGGCCCAGATCGCCGACGCGATGGGTTTCAACTCCCCGCAGGCGTGCCAGCAGCACTTCCACCGTCTCTCGGCGCGGCAGGAGAGCCGCGCATGACCCAGGACTCCCCGGCCGACCTGCTCGTCCTGCACGCGGTCCGCGTCTGCGGGTTCGCCGACACCGCGACCCTCGCCCGCCGCTTCGACCTCGGCCCGGCCGAGACCGACGAGCTGCTCGGCGACTTCGAGGCGTACGGGTGGGTGCAGCGGTCCGCGTTCGCGGACCTGAGCGGCTGGTCGCTGACCGGGGCGGGACGGAGCGAGGACGAGCGCCGGCTCGCCGCGGAGCTCGCCGCCACGGGCCGGGCCGACGACGTCCGCGACGCGCATCAGGAGTTCCTGCCGCTCAACGCGCGCCTTCGCCAGGCGTGCACCGACTGGCAGCTGCGACCTGCGCCGGGAGCGCGACTGGCCACCAACGACCACGCCGACGCCGCCTGGGACGCCGCGGTCCTCGACGAGCTCTCCGCGATCGACGACGCCCTGGCCCCGCTCGCGCACCTGCTCGGCGACGTCCTGGCCCGGCTCGGCGGGTACGACGACCGCTTCTCCACAGCCGTGCGCCGGGCCCGCGCGGGGGAGGGCGGCTGGGTCGACGGCACCGACGTCGACTCGTGCCACCGCGTGTGGTTCGAGCTGCACGAGGACCTCGTCGCGACGCTCGGGATCGACCGCAGGTCCGAGCACTGAGCGTCGGGACGTCCCACGCGGCCACGGGCGTCGAGGGGTGAGCGTGACGGCGATCACGACGCCTCGACCTGCGAGCGCACGGCACCCGGGCCACGATGGAAGCAGCGCAAGGCGCTGATGGACCGAGCACCGAGGAGGAATTCATGGCTGTCCGCAAGGAGCTGCCCGAGTACACCGTCCCGTCGCTGACCCTGAAGGACGGGGGGAAGGTCGCCGAGATCCTGCAGAAGCGTCTGCACGCGCTCAACGACCTGGCGCTCACCCTCAAGCACATCCACTGGAACGTCGTGGGGCCGCACTTCATCGCGGTCCACGAGATGATCGACCCCCAGGTCGACGCCGTCCGGGCCATGGTGGACAGCACGGCCGAACGCATCGCGACCCTCGGCGTCCCGCCGCGCGGCACGCCGGGCGCGATCGTCGCCGAGCGCAGCTGGGAGGACTACAGCCTGGGCCGCGCGTCGACCATCGCCCACCTGGGCGCGCTCGACGAGGTCTACCAGGGCGTGATCTCCAACCACCGCAAGGCGGCCGCCGACACCGAAGAGCTCGACACCGTGACCAACGACCTGCTGGTCGGTCACCTGGGCGAGCTCGAGCTCTTCCACTGGTTCGTCCGGGCACACCTCGAGTCCTCCGGTGGTGAGCTCTCGACGTCCGGGGCCACGACCGAGACCGGCGCGGCCCGCAAGGCGGAGTCCGCGGCCAAGAAGGAAGCCTGACCGTCTGACCGGGCCCCTCTCCCCGCACGGGGGAGAGGGGCCCGGTGCTGTCCGCACCGCAGACGACAGAGGCCCGACGGCGCCGCTCGCCCCGCGCGACCGGGTGCCGGTCCGCCCGGGGCCGGGAGGCGCCGTCGGGCCGTCTTCCGGGCGCGTGGGCGCTCGCGGGCTCAGGCCGACAGCGACGCCGCCCCGGGAGCGAGGATCACGAGCTGCTGGGTCGCGCGGGTCATCGCGACGTAGCGGTCGACCGCGCCCGCGATGCTGTCGTCGCCCTCGCCGAACGACGCGGGGTCGACCAGGACCACGAGGTCGAACTCGAGCCCCTTCGCGAGCACCGGGGTCAGGGAGCGCACGCGCTCGGTCGCCCGGAACGCGGGGTCCCCGACCACGCACGCGACGCCCTGGTGCTCGGCGAGCCAGGTCTCGAGGACCCCGTCCAGGTCCTCGGGGACGCCGTGCAGGACCGGGGCGTGGCCGCTGCGGACCGAGGTCGGCACGTTGGCGTCCGGCAGTGCGGCCCGGATGACCGGCTCGGCCTCGGCCATGACCTCCTGCGGCGTCCGGTAGTTGATCGTCAGGGAGGCCACCTCGACGCGGGAGACTCCGACGCGCTCGAGGCGCTCGCGCCAGGACTCGGTGAACCCGTGCCGCGCCTGCGCGCGGTCGCCGACGACCGTGAGGCTGCGCGACGGGCAGCGCAGGAGCAGCATCTGCCACTCGGCGTCCGTGAGCTCCTGCGCCTCGTCCACCACGACGTGCGCGAAGGGCCCCGCGAGCGGGTCGGGCGTCACGTCCGGCAGGGCCGCGTCGTCGACCAGGGCGTCGCGCAGGTCCTGACCGCGCAGCATCGACATGACCTGCAGCTCGGAGTCGTCGGTCGCGATGAGGTGGTCGACGACGTTGCTCATCTCCTCGCGCTCCGCCGCGACCTGCGCCGCGTGCTGCCGCCGCCGGCGCGACGCCTCGGGGTCACCGAGCCGCTGCCGTGCTGCGTCCAGGAGGGGCAGGTCCGAGACCGTCCAGGCCTGCGGCTCGTCGCGCTGCAACGACCGGACCTCGTCCGGCGTGAGCCAGGGCGCGCACATCCTCAGGTAGGCGGGCACGTCCCACAGGTCCCCGACGAGGTCGGTCGGTTCGAGGAGCGGCCAGGCCGTGTTGAGGGTCCTCGCCAGGTCGCGGTGGGTCGCCAGGGAGCGGCGCACGAGGTCGAGCGGCAGCTCGCCCTCGTCCTCGCCGTCCCCGAGCCTGTCCATCAGGATCTCGATCAGCGCCTCCCAGACCACGTCGCGCGCCTCGTTGTGCGGCGTGCCGGGGTCGGGGGAGTCGAACGCCTCGGCCCAGTCGTCGGCGCTGAGCCAGAGGTCGAGCCACGGGGTCTCGACGGTCGTGCCCGTCCGGGGCGGACGCTCGTACAACCGCACCGCAGGCTCGATCGCCTCGACCATCCGGGCCGACGCCTTGAGGCGGGCCACGGCGGGGTCGGCCTCGACCGTGGCCTTCGCGCCCTCGGGGACGAGGTCGCGCAGGGTGCAGATCTGCACGCCCTCCTCGCCCAGGCTCGGCAGGACGTCCTCGACGTAGTCCAGGTAGGGCTGGTGCGGCCCGACGACCAGGACCCCACCGTGGTGGGCCCTCAGTCGCGGTTCCGAGTACAGCAGGTAGGCCGCACGGTGCAGCGCGACGACCGTCTTGCCCGTGCCCGGCCCGCCGTCGACCACGAGGGCGCTCTCCGAGCCCGCGCGGACGATCGCGTCCTGGTCGGCCTGGATCGTGCCCAGCACGTCGCGCATCCGCGGGGTCCGCTCGGCTCCCAGGCTCGCGATGAAGGCCGACTGGTCGTCGAGCGAGGCCGAGGACGCGAGCCCGCCGGCGCCCCCCGCTCCCCGCGATCCGGAGCCCGCTCCGGAACCCGGTCCGGAACCCTGGACCGTCAGGAAGACCTCGTCCCAGTAGTCGCTGATACGGCCCTGCGTCCAGCGGTAGCGACGACGGCTCGCGAGCCCCATCGGGTGGGCGTCGGTCGCGCGGAAGAAGGGCTCGGCCGTGGGGGAGCGCCAGTCGACCAGCAGTCGGCGTCCGCTGCGGTCGGTGAGTCCCAACCGGCCGATGTGCACGGGCTCGGAGCCGTCCGCGGGCACGACGCGGCCCAGGCACAGGTCCAGCCCGTGGGCTCGCAGGGTGCGCAGCCGTCCGGACAGCCGGTGGATCTCCTGGTCGCGCTCCAGGGCGAGCGTCCCGCTGCCGCCCGGCGATCTGCGGGCCGCGTCGAGGCGCGCGGACACGTCCGCGACCGCGTCGTCGAGACAGGCCGCGATCGCCGCGAAGTGCTGCTCGTCGTCGGCGACGAGGGCGGGGTCGGCCTTCGGGGCCAGGCGCGCAGGGAGGGCGAACACGCTCGCGTTCGCGGTCGACCGGGAGACGGGGGTGGGGGTGGGCGTGGAGGGTGGCATGAAGGCGCTCGTTCCGTCGTGCGGGGCTCGGGCCGACCATCGTGCGCCACCCCGGGGGCCTTGCCGCAAGCCCCCCGGTGCGCTATAGATTGAGAGTGGCGGGAGGTCCGAGGACCTGCCCGCCACTCTCGTGCTCACCGTGGGCGCTCACCCGGTGCGCTCACCCGTCGTGGGGGCGGTCAGCCCCCCCACGTACGCCGCGAGGTGCTCGCCCGTGAGGGTCGAGCGGGCCGCGACGAGCTCGGCCGGGGTACCCTCGAAGACGATCCGTCCGCCGTCGTGCCCTGCGCCGGGGCCCAGGTCGATGATCCAGTCCCCGTGCGCCATGACGGCCTGGTGGTGCTCGATCACGATGACCGACCGGCCTGCCTCGACGAGCCGGTCGAGGAGGCCGAGGAGCTGTTCGACGTCGGCCAGGTGCAGGCCCGTGGTCGGCTCGTCGAGGACGTAGACGTCGCCCTTGGCGCCCATCTGTGTCGCGAGCTTGATGCGCTGGCGCTCGCCGCCGGACAGGGTCGTGAGGGGCTGTCCCAGGCTCAGGTACCCGAGCCCGACGTCGACGAGCCTGCTGAGGATCGAGTGGGCCGCGGGGATGCGGCCGTCGCCCTCGGCGAAGAACCTCTCCGCGTCGGTCACCGACATCGCGAGGACCTCGGCGATGTCGCGCCCGCCGAGCGTGTACTCGAGCACGCTCGCCTGGAACCGCTTGCCGCCGCACTCCTCGCACGTGGTCTCGACGGTCGCCATGACGCCCAGGTCGGTGTAGATCACGCCCGCGCCGTTGCAGACCGGGCAGGCACCCTCGGAGTTGGCGCTGAACAGCGCGGGCTTGACCCCGTTGGCCTTGGCGAACGCCTTGCGGATCGGGTCGAGGAGCCCCGTGTAGGTGGCCGGGTTGCTGCGCCGGGAGCCGCGGATCGCGCTCTGGTCGATCACGACGACGCCCTCGCGCCCTGCGATCGAGCCGTGGACGAGCGAGCTCTTGCCCGACCCGGCGACGCCCGTCACGACGCACAGCACGCCGAGCGGCACGTCGACGTCGACCCCCTGGAGGTTGTGCTCGCTCGCGCCGCGGATCTCGAGCTGCCCGGTCGCGGTGCGGACCGACTCCTTGAGCGTCGCGCGGTCGTCGAGGTGGCGGCCCGTGGTCGTGTCGGAGGCTCGGAGGCCGTCGAGCGTGCCCTCGAAGACGATCTCGCCGCCCGCGGTGCCCGCGCCCGGGCCCAGGTCCACGACGTGGTCCGCGATCGCGATGGCCTCGGGCTTGTGCTCGACGACGAGGACCGTGTTGCCCTTGTCCCGGAGCTGGAGCAGCAGGGAGTTCATGCGCTCGATGTCGTGCGGGTGCAGGCCGATGGTCGGCTCGTCGAAGACGTACGTGACGTCGGTGAGCGAGGAGCCGAGGTGGCGGATCATCTTGGTGCGCTGGGCCTCGCCGCCCGACAGGGTCCCGGACGGCCGGTCGAGCGAGAGGTACCCCAGCCCGATCTCGGCGAACGAGTCGAGCAGGTGCTGCAGGCCCGTGAGCAGCGGGGCCATCGACGGCTCGTCGAGCCCGCGGACCCACTCCGCGAGGTCGGTGATCTGCATCTGGCACGCGTCGGCGATGCTCGTGCCCGCGATCTTCGACGACCGCGCCTCGGGGCTCAGGCGGGTCCCGTGGCACTCGGGGCACGTCTGGAACGTCACGGCCTTCTCGACGAACGCCCGGATGTGGGGCTGCATCGCGTCGACGTCCTTGGACAGGAAGGACTTCTGGATCTTGGGGATCAGGCCCTCGAACGTGACGTTGATGCCGTCGACCTTGATCTTGGTCGGCTCCTTGTAGAGCAGGTCGTGCAGCTCGCGCTTCGTGAACGTGCTGATCGGCTTGGTCGCGTCGAAGAACCCGGAGCCGCGGTAGATGCGCCCGTACCAGCCGTCCATCGAGTAGCCGGGGATCGTGAGCGCGCCCTCGTCGAGGGACAGGCTGTCGTCGTAGAGCGCGGTCAGGTCGAAGTCGTTGACGTTGCCCATGCCCTCGCAGCGCGGGCACATGCCGCCGAGCTGGTGGAACGTCGCCTTCTCGGCCTGCGTCTTGCCACCCCGCTCGATCGTGATCGCGCCGCTGCCGGACACCGACGGCACGTTGAACGAGTAGGCCTGGGGAGAGCCGATCTGCGGCTGCCCGAGGCGGCTGAACAGGATGCGCAGCATCGCGTTCGCGTCCGTGACGGTCCCGACCGTCGAGCGGGGGTTGGCCCCCATGCGCTCCTGGTCGACGATGATGGCCGTCGTCAGCCCTTCGAGGTGGTCGACCTCGGGCCGCGAGAGCGAGGGCATGAAGCCCTGCAGGAACGCGCTGTACGTCTCGTTGATCATGCGCTGCGACTCGGCCGCGATCGTGCCGAACACCAGGGAGCTCTTGCCCGAGCCCGAGACCCCGGTGAAAACCGTGAGCCGGCGCTTGGGGATCTCGACGCTGACGTCCTTGAGGTTGTTCTCGCGCGCGCCCTGCACGCGGATCATGTCGTGGCTGTCGGCAAGGGGCAGTGCGGACGACTCGTCCGTCCTCGTGACCGTGCTCATGGTCTCTCCATCTGTCGGGTCGGCAGGCACGCGAGAGCCTGCGGCCGGGCATGTCGTCTCTCGTCCGCCCCAGCCTAGGTCCCGGCACCGACGGGGCACGGGACGGGCGACCCGGGCGTCACGGGTCCGTCCCGGTCGTGCAGCACGGCTCAGCCCGACGGCGCCACGTCCGCGGGAGCATCGGCGGGCCCCGGCGCGGGCTCGGCCCGAGGGAGGCCGACGACGGCCCGTCGCGTGGGCCACCAGAACGCCCGCCCTTCGAGCGCGGCGAGCGCGGGCACGAGCAGCGGCGCCATGAGGAACGCGGCGGCGACGATCCCGACCGCGACGCCGAACCCGAGCTGTGCGAGGTTCGCGATGCCCGTGAGCATGAGCGAGGCGAACGTGCAGGCCAGGATGGCCCCGGCCGCGGCCGCGGTCGGTGCGTCCTGGGTGATCGCGACGCGCGCGGCCTCGCGCGAGGTCGCCCCCGCGCGGTACTCCTCGTGCATGCGCGCGGCGACGAGGATGTTGTAGTCGGTGCCGATCGCGACGACGAACAGGTACAGCACGACGGGGATCGAGAAGTCGATGCCGGCGTACCCGAGCGCGTGCAGGTAGAGCAGGACGACCGCGCCGAGGGTCGCGGTGAACGTGAGCGCGACGCACACGAGCAGGTTGACGGCGCCGAGCACGGCGGTCAGGAGCAGGCCGAGGATCACGACGATGATCACGGCGGCGATCGGGAACACGCGGCCGGTGTCGGCGCGGAGCTGGTCGCGCACGTCGACGAACGCCGAGGTCTGGCCACCGACGTAGACCTCGGCGCCCGGCACCGACCCGTGCGCGGCGTCGCGCAGGGGCCCCTCGACCGTGGCCATGGCGGCGTCGGAGTAGGGGTCGTCGGCGAGCACCACGGTGACGAGCGCGGCCGTCCCGTCGGTCGTGGTCGTGGGTGGCGCGACGGACGTGACGCCCGGGACCGCGGCGAGGTCCGTCGCGAGCGTGGACAGCGCGGCCGGGTCGAGCGGCGTGGTCCCCACGACGTAGACCTGCGTGGGGCTCAGCGCGCCCGCGGGGAACGACGCGTCGAGCGTCGTGAACGCCTGACGCGAGGCGGTGTCCGCGGGGAGCTCGTCGAGCGTGTCGTAGGTGGCCTTGTACCCCGACGCGAACAGCGTGAGGACCACGAGCACGGCCCCGACCGCGAGGGCCGGGACGACGGGACGGCGGGCCGTGAACGACCCGACGGCCGCGAACGGGCTGCGCCGGGCGTCGTGGCCCGGGCCGAGGGGCCAGAAGAGCACCCGGCCGAGGAGCACGAAGAGCGCGGGGATCAGGGTCAGCGCGGTCACGAGCATCACGGCGACCGCCACGATCAGGCCCGGCGCGAGGGTGCTGAGCGACTCGAGCTGCGCGAACAGCAGCGCCGCGAACGCGCCGATCACGGTGAGGGCCGAGGACGCGACGACCCGGCCCACGACCCCCACCGACGCCTCGAGCGCCTCGTGGTGGCTCTCGCCCCGGCGCAGGTGCTCGCGGTACCGGAACAGGACGAACACGATGTAGTCGGTGCCGATCCCGAACAGGACCACGACCAGGATGGGCTGCAGGGTGTCGCTCACCTGGAAGTCGAGCAGTTCCGCGAGCCATGCGGTCAGGCCCGTGACGACCGAGAGCACCACACCGATCACGACGATCGGGATCACCGCGATCACGGGGCTGCGGAACACGAGGCCCAGGAGCACCACGATGAGCAGCACGGTCGCGATCGTGATGGTCCGCTCGGCCGCGGAGTAGGCCGTGGTCGTGTCGACCTGGATCGCGGCGTTGCCCGTGAGCGCGCCGGTCAGGTCGGTGCCCTGCAGGGCCGCGTCGGTCGCGGTGCGCAGCGCGGGCACGGCGTCGTCGACCGCCTCGTCGCCGGGCTGGCCGTCGAACGCGACCGACAGCGCGGCGGTCTGGCCGTCCTGCGAGAGGGACTGCGGGGTCTCCTGCACGGAGACCACCCCGGGGATCGCGTCGTCCTGGAGCGTCGTCGCGAGCCCGGCGACGGCGGTCTGGTCGTCCGTGGTGAGCGCGGCGCCGTCGGACCGGACGACGACCAGGCTGCCCGTGGCCCCCGACTGTGCGGGGAAGTTCTCGTCGCCCGCGTCCTGCGCCTTCACCGACTCGAACGACGCGGGCAGGAACGACTGCTGGTTGCCCGTCGTGTAGTCGTCCAGGTTCGGTGAGAAGACGACGACCGCGGCCGCGAGGAGCACCCACACGCCGATCACGCGCCACGGGTGAGCGATCACCGTCCGAGCGATGCTGCCGAACATGGGTACGCCTTCCCTGGCGGTTCCCGGGTCCACGACCATTCCAGCGTGGCACCGGTGCCCGGGGGCGACAACCGGGAGCCCGGCCGGTGCACCGCCACCACCCGCCGGGCCGTGCCCCTCAGGCGCTCGCTGTCTCGTCGAGGAGGGCCGCGCGGATCGCCTCGACCCCGACCTGCACCTCGGCGAAGCTCGTCGACAGGGGCGAGAGCCCGAGCCGCAGGCCGTCGGGCCGGCGGAAGTCGGGGACGACCCCCTGCGCCCACAGGCGAGGGATCACGCGTTCGAACGCGGCGTGGTCGATCGTCACGTGGCCCCCGCGCCGGGCCGGGTCGCGGGGCGAGGCCACGCGCACCCCCAGGGGCACCAGGAGCTCGTCCACGAGGTCGAGCGCGAACGTGGTGAGCCGGACCGACTTGTCCCGCACGGCATCGGCCCCGGCGACGTTCCCCGCCTCGTCGAGCAGGTCGAGCATGTCCTGCATCGCGAGCATCCCGACGACCGCGGGCGTACCGCTCAGGAACCTCCGTACCCCGGTGTGGGGTGCGTACTCGGGCCCCATCTCGAACGGCGCGTCGCTGCCCATCCAGCCCTGGATCGGCTGGGTCAGCGCCGTCTGGAGGTCTGCGCGCACGTACCCGAACGCGGGCGACCCGGGCCCGCCGTTGAGGTACTTGTAGGTGCAGCCCGCCGCGAGGTCCACGTCCCAGGCGTCGAGCGCGACGGGCACGGCCCCCGCGGAGTGGCACAGGTCCCACAGCACGAGCGCCCCGGCGTCGTGGGCGACGCGCGTGATCGTGCCCGCGTCGGCGAGGAACCCGGACCGGTAGGCGACGTGGCTGAGGACCACGAGCGCGGTCTGCGGCCCGACGACGCCCGCGACCTCGTCCGGGGTCACGCCCGCGTCGGGGCCCGGGGCGAGCCAGCGCAGCGTCGCGCCCCGTTCGGCCGCGATGCCCTGGAGCACGAACCGGTCCGTGGGGAAGTTCCCGGTGTCCACCACGATCTCGGTGCGCCCCGGGCGGGCGTCGAGGGCCGCGCGCACGAGCTTGTAGAGGATCACGGTCGTCGAGTCGCCCACGAACGTCTGGCCCGGCGCCGCGCCGAGCACGGTCTGGCCGATCCGGTCGCCGATCGCGAGCGGCAGCTCGTACCAGGACTCGTCCCAGCCGCGGATGAGGCGCGAGGCCCACTGCTCGGTCGTGAAGCGGGCCAGGCGCTCGGCGCTCGCGCGCGTGGGACGGCCCAGAGAGTTGCCGTCGAGGTAGGCGACCACGTCGTCGGAGGGCATGAACTCGTCCCGGAACCGGGCGAGCGGGTCGGCGGCGTCGAGGGCCGCGGCGCGTCGCGCGGGAGTCCGGGTGCGGTCGGTCGGGGGACTGGCCTGGCTGCTGGTCACGGGTGGTGCTCCCTGGTCGGGTCGTCGAGGGACAGGTCGTGGGTGGTCACCGCACGGCCGGAGGCGTCGGCCGAGGGCGGGTCGGCCGTCGGTCCGTCACGTGCAGGTGGTTCCGGGCCGAGGAGGTCGCGTGGCCTGAGCACCGTCGCACGCGCGAGCCAGGCGGCGACCTCCTCGGGCGGGGCGCCCGGCGCGGGTCTCGGCCCGGGCAGGAACGTGCAGGCGACCGGGGTCGGTGCGGAGGTCAGGGCGAGCAGCAGCCCGCCCGTGGCGAGACCTGCGGACTGGAGCGCGACGAGCTCGCGCTCGTCGACCCCGCAGGGCAGCGGACCGTTGCCCTGGTCGGTGCCGTAGACCACGGTGCCGCGCGCCGCGACGAACCGCGTGAGGTTGTCGAGCGCGACGGCATGCTGGTCGGTCGGGGTGCCCCAGCCGTGGATGTCGAGCGTGCTGACCCATGACTGGGTGCGCGCCGCCACCGTCACGAGGCGGTCGGGCAGCCGCTCGCTGAACGGGCAGTGCGCGAGACGGTCCACGCCCGCCATGAGCGCCCGCTCGGCCTGGCCCACGCCCTCGGTGTGCGCGACCACGGGCCGGTCCCGGTCGTGCGCGCGCCCCACGAGCGCGCGGAGGGTCGCGTCGTCGGGCACGGGGCCCGCGCCCGTGTGCAGGGCGACCTTGACGAAGCTCGCCCCGGCCTCGACCTGCCGGTCGACCGCGGCCGCGGCCTGCTCAGGGCCGGCGACCTCCACGACCGACCCCGGCGGTGCCCACGACCGGTCCGACGGGTAGCCGCCGCGGGCAGTCAGGAACGCCCCGGCGAAGCGGACCTCGGGCAGTGGTGAGGTATCGGCAGGGCCGGACCGGGCCGATCGTGCGCCCCGGGCGGAGCGTGCGGCGAGGGCCGACACGACCGCCGGGTCGCCGCCCAGGTCGTCGACCGCGGCGAGGCCGCCCCGGAACAGGGCGGACGCATCGACCAGGGACAGGTGGACGTGCGCGTCGCGGAAGCCGGGCAGGAGGACGCCCGCGAGGTGACGGGTCGGCGCAGGGTCGGTACCCACACGCGAGCGGAACCCGTCCGGGGTGGCGACGACCGCCGTCGGGCCGGTCCATCCCGTACCCCGCTCCCAGCGGGCGTCGACCGTGAAGGTGACCGCAGGACGTCCGGGCGCTCCGTTCACGCCCGGCCGATCTCGGTGCGCACCGCGAACAGCTCGGGGAAGAACGTCAGGTCGAGGGCCTTCTCGAGGAAGCCCACGCCGCTCGAGCCGCCCGTGCCGCGCTTGGTCCCGATGATGCGCAGCACGGTCTTCATGTGACGAAAGCGCCAGAGCTGGAAGTTGTCCTCGAGGTCGACGAGCTCCTCGCAGCTCTCGTAGGCGAGCCAGTTGCCCTCCGGGTCGTCGTAGATCGCGCGGAAGGTCTCGACCAGGTCCTCGTCGAGCGTGTAGCCCTGCGTGACGTCGCGCTCGAGCACGCGGGCGGGCACGTCGTGGCCGTGCCGCGCGAGGTAGCGCAGGAACTCGTCGTAGACGCTCGGCTCGTGCAGCAGGCGCTCGAGCTCGGCGCGCGCCGCGGGCTCGGCGTCGAACACCGAGAGCATGCGCGCGTTCTTGTTGCCCAGCAGGAACTCGACCGCGCGGTACTGCCACGACTGGAACCCCGACGCGTGGCCCAGGAACCCGCGGAACTGCGCGTACTCGCTCGGCGTGAGGGTCGCCAGGACCGACCACTGCTCGGTCAGCGTGCGCTGGACGTGCTTGACCCGCGCGATGCGCTTGAGCGCCGACTGGAGGTCGTCGGCCGCGATGAGCGCGCGCGCCGAGACCAGCTCGTGCAGGACCAGCTTGAGCCACAGCTCGGTCGTCTGGTGCTGCACGATGAAGAGCATCTCGTCGTGGTGGGCGGGCTCGCTGACCGGGGCCTGCGCGTCCAGGAGCGTGTCCAGGTGCAGGTACGAGCCGTACGTCATCTGCTCGCGCAGGTCGGTCACGATGTCGGGCTCGAGCGGGCGCTCGCTGCCCGGTGACGGCGTTGTCATCCCCCGAGAGTAGGTGCCGTGGGCGACGGGTGCCACGAGTCACGTGCCGGACTGCGCGTGCTTGGGGGGTACCGTCGCCGGGTGGACACGGAGACCGGGCGGACCAGCAGCATCCTTCTCGCCGACCTCGCGCAGGACCCGGCGTCCCGCGAGGAGATGCTGGGCCGGTTGCGCGGAGTCACGGCCGCACCGGGCCAGGACCGGTTCGTCTCGTCGGCCGCCGAGATCGTGGCCCTCGCCGAGGCGGACCCTGGCCGTCACCTCCTGGTCGCCTCGCGCGGCGAGGAGGTCGCGGGGCTCGGCGTCCTGCACCCGGGCGGCGCGCCCACCGAGGTCGTCGCGCTGCTCGACGGGCCGGCGACCGGCGACGTCGTGCTGTTCCGCGGGTTCCTCGTCGACGCGGCGCACCAGGGGCAGGGCGTCGGGACCGCCGTGGCGGCCGCCCTGCCGGCGCTCGCGGCCCGGCTCGCGGAGCGCCTCGGACGAGGGCCTTTCGCGGCCGTCGTGCTGACCGTCAACGAGGAGAACGCCGCCGGGCTGCGCGCCTACGCGCGCGGCGGGTTCGTCGACCGCGGCCGGTACCTCGGGGGTGACGCGGGGCCGCAGCGCGTCATGGCGCACGCGCTGTAGCGGCGCGCACCCCGAGGCGCCCGGGGTGCCCGGGCGCACGGAGGCGGTGTTCGTGACCGCAGTTTCCACCGTGGATCTTCGATGATCGCGGTCCGTGGTCGCTGCGACTTCTCAGAGCCAGCGGCGCCACTTGAAGATGCCCCAGAGCCCGAAGCCGAAGCAGGCCATGAGGAGCAAGGCGTACGGGTAGCCCCAGGTCCAGTGGAGCTCGGGCATGAAGTCGAAGTTCATACCGTAGATGCCGGCGATGAGGGTCGGGGTGAACAGGATCGCGGCCCAGGAGGAGATCTTCTTGACCTGTTCGCCCTGGTCGATGGTCTCCTCCGCGAGGCGGCGGCTTTCCTCGCCCTGGGCGAGGCTCGCGCTGGACATGCGGCGCATGGCGTCGTTCTGCTCGAGCGAGACGAGCGTGGAGTGCACGGTCAGGGCGTTCTCGAGCAGGGACCGCGAACCGTCGACGCGGTCCGTCACGCGAAGCGTGTGGTCCAGGACGTTGCGCAACCGGTTCTGCACCTCGTCGCCTGTGCCGTAGCGGTCTGCCCCGCGCAGCAGTCCGTGCACCATGTCCGGGAGGGGGCCGATCGCCCGCTGGAGGGCGATGACCTGGGAGAGCAGGTTGTAGATCCGCTGGGACAACGTGGGATCCACGTTGCCCTGGCCGAAGAGGCTGTCCTCGACCTCGTCGATGTCGTTCACCAGGCCGGCCACGACGGGCGCATAGCCGTCGACGATGGCGTCGAGGAACGCCGTGAGCATTGCCTCGGGCCCTCGGCCGAGGAACTCGGGTTCGGCTTCGAGCGCGTCCCGAGCCGCTGTCAGGTCCAGTCGATCGCCGTGGCGGACGGTGACGACGAACCGGGGCCCGACGAACAGGTGCACCTCGCCGATGTCGACGCGCTCGGCCCGGTCGTCGTACCAGGCGGGGCGGATCACGACGAACACGGTCTCGCCGTACCGTTCGAGCTTCGCGCGCTGGTGCCCCTTGTGGGCGTCCTCGACGGCCAACGGGTGCAGACCGAACTTCGCAGCGACGGTCTCGAGATCGTCCTCGCTCGGGTCCAGCAGCCCGATCCATGCGACGCCTCCCGAGCGCTCCAGGTCGTCGGCGACGCCCTGGAGGTCAGGTGGGGACGCGGTGCGGTGTCCGCCGACGTAGATGCGGCTGTCGATCGTCGTCATCGGTTCATCCCCTTGTCGCACGGGTCATCGCCCTCGTCCTCTTCCTCGTCACCGAGGGCCGCAGGTGCCGGGGCGAGCACCGTCTGCACGGCGGGTCCGACGAGGGCGACCAGCGTCTCACGGTCCGCTTGCGCCAGCGTGGGGACGCCGACCACTTCCCGTCCCACCACGAGCCCGACCAGCATCGACGACACGAGCCCCGCGCGGAGCGTCGCGTCCTCGACGTCACGGGACGCGACGGCGTCGACGAGGAGGCGCTCCTGGAGGAACTCGCGCAGCTGGGTACTTGCCTGATCGTTGACGATGGCACCGCGCAGCATGGCCATCAGCGGGGCAGAGCTGTGGGCGTCCTCTTCCCAGATTCCGAGGAAGGCCCGAACCACCCGCTCCCCGAGGCCGTGGTCGGGCCCCTCGAACGCCGCGCTGAAGCGCGAGAGTGCGCCCGCCGGCACGGACATGACGGCCGCGAAGAGCTCGTCCTTGGACCGGAAGAACTGCATCACGAGCGAGGCGTCGACCCCGGCGTCGGCCGCGACGCGGCGGATCGTGGTCGCCGTGAAGCCGTCGGCCGCGAACCGGGCGCGGGCCGCGTCGAGGACGGCTTGCCTGGTCGAGGTTGCACCCGGTCGACGCCCGCGCCGCGCCGGGGAAGCCGGGCTCGTGTGTGTGGTCATGCTCCGAAGGTACCGTCCCTCGGATCGAATCTCAACAGATGTTGAGTTTTGCGTCGAGCGGTCGTACGGTCGAGGAGTTGACAGAGCCCGTCCCGGGCTCGACAGAGACGAGGAGCTCACGATGAGCGTCGACCAGAAGGTGTATGTGCCGTCCCAGCCGCTGGAGCCGGGTCCCCGGTACGGGATCCTGAGCGGCTACGAGCCGGGGACCCGGACGCTCGAGGCGGGGTTCCAGATCGCCCCGCCCTTCAAGCCTCTGCCGGTCGACGTCGTGCTCGACAAGGACGTGCCCGTCACGCTGCGCGACGGGGTGACGATCCACGTCGACGTCTTCCGGCCTGCCGGGACCGAGCAGGTGCCGGTCATCGTGGCGTGGAGCCCCTACGGCAAGGGCCAGGGGACCTCGGCAAGCGTCATGGGCATCTTCGGCATGGTCGGGCTCGACAACGGCACCGTGTCCGGGCTCGAGAAGTTCGAGGGGCCCGACCCCGCGTACTGGTGCGCGCGCGGCTACGCGATCTGCAACCCCGACATCCGGGGCGTGGCCGAGTCCGAGGGGGACAGCGTCATCTGGGATCGCCAAGAAGGCCGCGACGCCCACGACCTGGTCGAGTGGCTCGCCGAACAGGACTGGTGCTCGGGCAAGGTCGCGATGAGCGGAACGTCCTACCTCGCCGTCTCACAGTGGTTCACCGCAGCCGAGCAGCCCCCGCACCTCGCTGCGATCAACCCGTGGGAAGGCGTGAGCGACGTCTACCGTGACCTCGTGATGCGCGGCGGGATGCCCGACACCGGGTTCGCCGAACAGCTCCAGGACAACAGCTACTGGGGTAAGAGCCATCGCGAGGACATCCTCGCCGAGGCAGCCCAGTTCCCGCTCATGGGCGAGCTGTGGGAGGACAAGATCCCCGACTTCGACAAGATCACCGTGCCTGCGTACGTCGTGGCTAGCTACTCCAACACCCTGCACACCCAGGGCACGTTCCGCGCCTGGCGGCGCATGGCCTCGCAGGACAAGTGGCTGCGCATCCACAACAGCCAGGAGTGGCCCGACTACTACGACGAGGCCAACGTCGAGGACCTGCGCCGGTTCTTCGACCACGTCCTCAAGGGCCAGGACAACGGGTGGGAGCAGACGCCGCGCGTGCGCTACTCCGTGCTCGACCTGGAAGGCGGCGACCGGGTGAACGTCCCTGCCGACCAGTTCCCGCCCGCGGAGGTCACGTCCACGACCTACTACCTCGACGGCGCAGCTCGCACCCTGTCGACGACGCCGCCCGCCACGGAGAGCACGGCGGCCTACGCCGTGGGGGGCAACCCGGACGTGGTGTCGTTCGTGACGCGCTTCGAGACCGAGACCGTCCTCGTCGGGTACCCCAAGGCGCACCTGTGGGTCGAGGCGCAGGGCTCCGACGACATGGACCTGTTCGTCCTGGTCCAGAAGCTCGACGCGCACGGCACGCCGCTGCAGGAGTTCACCGTGCTCAACCACGGCGCGATCGTCCACGACGTCACCGAGCGAGGAGCCTCGATCCTGCGCTACAAGGGCTCCGACGGGCGCCTACGCGTCTCCCTGCGCCACCTGGACGAAGAGCTTTCCACCGACGACGTCCCCGCCCACACCTTTGACCGTGTCGCCAAGCTCGTGCCCGGCGAGGTCGTCGACGTCGAGATCGACCTGCTCCCCGTGGGCCTGGCGTTCCACCCCGGCGAACAGCTGCGTCTCGTCGTCAGCGGACGGTCGCTCCTGGGCACCATGATGCCCGGCAACCGCGAGTACGCCTCCACCGTCAACGCGGGCACGCACGTCGTCCACACCGGCGGCCACCGGCCCTCCTACCTCCAGCTCCCGGTCCTGACCGCGTGACTCCACGTCCGCCCTCCTCACCTTCGGGCGAGGTGGGCGGACGCACGGCGTGGTCGTGAGGCGTGACACCTACCGCCGGGTGGTGCGTCGATCGGCCGAGACTGCCGTCGTCGTCGGGCGAACCCGGTTGTCGTCGAGATCCGGCCGGACCCGAGCGGCAACCCACGCTCGGCACCTCTGGTACGTCTGTGGGCAGCGGAGTTGAGACGCGCGTCCTACAGTGCAGGCAGGCGCACGCGGGACCCCGACCGGGCACGTGTGCACGACCGGGGAGGCACCATGACACGAGCAGTGGTGACAGGTATCGGCGCGGTGACACCGCTGTCGTCGACGGCCCAGGGGACCTGGGAGGCCCTCGTGCGCGGGGACCACGGCGTCCGGGCGATCTCCGACGAGTGGGCGCACGACCTGCCCGTACGGATCGCTGCACGTGTCGACGACGCGTTCGCCGAGCCGCTCGGCGTGCGGCTGCTGCGCCGCACCGACCGCGCCGAACAGCTCGCGCTCGTCGCGGGCCGGGAGGCGTGGGCCGACGCCGGGAGCCCGGACGTCGACCCGGAACGACTGGCCGTGGTGGTCGGCTCCGCGAACGGAGGCATCGCCACCACCCTCGCTCAGAGCCGCCTCTTCGACACGCACGGTCACCGCCGGGTCTCCCCGCACGCCGTGACCATGCTCATGGCCAACGGCCCCGCCGCCTGGCTCTCGATCGACCTGGGCGCCCGGGCGGGAGCTCGGGCCCCGGTCAGCGCGTGCGCCGCCGGCAGCGAAGCCATCGCCACGGCGCGCGAGATGATCCTCGCCGGGACCGCGGACGTCGTCGTGTGCGGGGGAGTCGAGGCAGGGGTGCAGGCGTTCTCCCTCGCGGCCTTCGCCCAGGCGCGGGCCATGTCGACGCGCAACGACGAGCCCGAGCGGGCCTCGCGCCCGTTCGACGCCGCGCGCGACGGGTTCGTCATGGGCGAGGGGGCGACGATCGTCGTCCTGGAGTCCGAGGAGCACGCCCGGGCGCGCGGCGCCCGCGTCCTGGGCGTGGTCTCGGGGGCCGCGCTCACCTCGGACGCCTACGACATCGTGGGCGGCGACCCCCAGAACCAGGCCCGCACCGTGACGCTCGCGCTGCGCTCGGCCGGGCTGTCGCCCGGCGACCTGGGGCTCGTCCACGCCCACGCGACCTCGACCCCTGTGGGCGACCGCAACGAGGCCGACGCGCTGCGCTCGGCCCTGCCCGACCCGCCGCCCGTGACCTCGACCAAGGGTGCGACCGGCCACCTCCTGGGGGCCTCGGGATCGCTCGGCGTCGTCGTCGCGCTGCTCGCGCTGCGCGACGGCGTGGTGCCGCCCACGCTCAACGTCGACGACCTGGACCCCGCGATCGACCTCGACGTGGTGCACGGGACCGCCCGTCCGACGACGGCGCGGCACGCGCTGGTCGACGCGTTCGGGTTCGGCGGGCACAGCGCGAGCGTCGTGGTCTCGCGCGACTGAGGACATCGGGCGACCGATGAGTTCGTACGCCGGACTCGGTCCACCCGCCGGATAGATCGACACGAGCCACCAGGAGGTCGGCCATGGGCCGGGTAGTCGTCGTGAACTTTCTCAGCATCGACGGGGTCATCCAGGCGCCCCTGTCGCCCGACGAGGACCGTGACGGTGGCTTCGCGCACGGCGGCTGGGTCCCACCGTTGAGTGACGAGACGGTCGACGCGTTCATGCAGAGGGCGACGGTCGGCGCCGCGGGCCTGCTGCTGGGGCGCCGGTCGTACGAGATCCTCCGGGACGCCTGGGCGCAGGGGGACGACTCCGAGCCCGCGATCGCGGCCATGAACCGGATGCCGAAGTACGTCGTCTCCTCGACGACCTCGCTCGCCGACCTCACCTGGCAGGGCTCCCACCTGGTCGGCGGCGACCTGCCCCGCGCCGTCACGGACCTCACGGGCCGCACCGACGGCGACATCGTCGTGCTCGGGGCCGGAACCCTCGTCCGGGCGCTCGCCGAGCACGACCTCGTCGACGAGTACCGCCTGCTGCTCTTCCCGGTCGTCCTGGGGTCCGGGAAGCGCATGTTCGACGAGCGCGCCCACCTCGCCCGCTTCACGCTGACCGAGAGCATCGTCACCCCCCGTGGGGTCGTCATCGTCACCTACGTGCGCGACGCGACGGACTGAGCGGGGCGCCCGGCGCGGACCCGGGCCGGCATCAGCCCCGGCGTGCCTTCCTCGTCGTGCCGCGACGCGGCTGCGGTCGCTGCCCGCCGACGCGCGCGGCGACAGCGGGTCCGGTGGGCTCGCCGGCCGGGACCTCGGCCACCGCGGGACGGGACGCCCGCGCCACGTCCTGGTCGCCCGAGGGCACGAGGCGACCGATCACGAGCTGCTGC
The DNA here is from genome assembly GCF_016907235.1 of Oerskovia jenensis. Taxonomy (NCBI): domain Bacteria; kingdom Bacillati; phylum Actinomycetota; class Actinomycetes; order Micrococcales; family Cellulomonadaceae; genus Oerskovia; species Oerskovia jenensis. The sequence goes on along the minus strand of NZ_JAFBBO010000001.1, from coordinate 339,724 downwards.
CCGAGCCCCCACAGCGACGACGTCGCCCAGTACAGGACCACGCCCACGGGGAAGCCCACCGCCACGACCGCGGAGACCGCAGGCAGCACGAACGCGAACGTGCCCTGCTGCCGCGCCAGCGGGCTCGTGGGGTCGACCGGGTTGGCGCGCGCGCTCAGCCGCTGGGTCAGGACCTGCGCGGCGTACATCACGACGATCAGCACGGCGGGCACCAGGACCCCGGCCAGGCCGCCCGTCGCGGCACCGCCCGTGAAGGCCCCGGTCAGCGTCCCCGACAGAGGCGCGCCGAGGAGCGTCGCGGCGTCGGCCTCACGGACCAGGTCGCCGGTCAGCGCCCCGACGGGCACCTGGCGGCCGATCCCCGAGAGCACCGAGAACAGCGCGAACAGGACCGGCGCCTGCACGAGCAGCGGCAGGCAGCCAGCGAGCGGGTTGGCGCCGGTGCGCGCCATGAGCTCCTGCTGCTCGCGGCGGGCCGCGTCCCGGCTCGCCGGGTCGCTCGTGCCCCGGTACTTCTCCTGGATCCGGCGGATCTCGGGCGAGGCCAGGCGCATCGCCCGCATGCCCCTGACCTGCACGACGACGAGCGGGACGAGCACGAGCCGGACGATCACGACCAGGCCGACGATCGCGAGGCTCCACGCGGTACCCCCGGCAGGGTCGAGGCCGAGCGCGGTCAGTGCCGAGTGGAGATGGACGAGGATCCAGGCGACCACCAGCTGGATCGGGTGGACGAGCGTGGAGAGGGCATGGGTGAGGGCATCGACGACGGGCACGGTGGACTCCTGCGGGTGGAGGGGAGGAAGAGCGCGGAGCTCCCGCGCCAGTTCCGCAGGGACCGGCACGGCACCGGGCCGACGACGGCTCGGGGGAGTGCTGGAGGTTCAGGCGGTGCGCGGGAGCGGGCTCGCTCCCGGCGCTCGCGGCCGGGGCCGTCCGGGGGTCGTGGGGCTGTGCTGGCGCACGGGGGCGGGCAGCGGCACGGGCTCGGGGCCGACGGGCACCGCGAGCAGCAGCAGGACCGCGACCGCGACGCACGCGAGTGCGACGCCGAGCGCCCCGGCGGTGGCCGCGAGGGTCGCGGCACCGAGCAGGGAGAGCACGCCGCCCAGCGACGACGAGCCGCCGAACGACTGCCCGACGGCGAGCACGAGCACCGCCAGCAGCGGCACCAGGGCCACGGCCCGGGCCGAGGACGTCGAGGTCAGCCGGTCGTAGCGCGCGCGCAGCGAGGCGGCTCCACGTACGACATGGTCTGCCCGCACGTCCCTCACCTCCTGCGCTCGTCGTCGGTCGCTCGTCGGTCGCTCGTCCCGCCCAGACTAGCGCGGCGTCCACCCGTTCCGGTGTCGCGCGCGCGGTGCTCGTGCGATGCTCGCAGGACCCGCAGCCCCGACACGACCGGGATCCTGCACGTCCCGGGTCCTCGTCCCACGGGGATCCGCACCGGCTGTCCTGCGCGTCGCCGCCCGTGCTGACCGACGCGCCCCTGCACCCCGGCGTGCCGACGCACCCGGGACGTCCTCGGGAGGTCTCATGTCCGAGCTGGTGGTCGACAGCGGCGACACGGTCTGGGTGCTCGTGTCCGCGGCCCTCGTCCTGTTCATGATGCCGGGGCTCGCGCTCTTCTACGCGGGACTGGTCCGACGCGGCAACGTGCTCGCGATCATGCAGCAGAACCTCGTCCCGATCGCCGTCATCACGCTGACGTGGGTCCTGGTGGGCTACAGCATCGCGTTCAGCGACGACATCGGGAACGGCTTCATGGGGGACCTGGGCCTGTTCGGGCTCACGGGCCTCGACTCGGCCCCGACCCCCGCTCTGCACGTCGTCGACGGCGACGTCGCCATCCCGACCCTCGCGTTCGTCGCCTTCCAGATGATGTTCGCGATCATCACGCCCGCGCTCCTCACGGGGGCGACGGTGGGGCGCCTGCGGACGGTCGGTTGGGTCGTGACGCTCGCCCTGTGGTCCGTGCTCGTCTACCCGTTCGTCGCGCACTGGCTGTTCAACCCGGACGGCTGGCTCGCGCAGCTCGGGGCGCAGGACTGGGCGGGCGGGATCGTCGTGCACGCCGCGGCCGGGGCAGCGGCGCTCGCGGTCCTCGTCGTCGTCGGGCGTCGGCAGGGGTGGCCCGAGGCGGGGTCGATCCCGCACTCCATCCCGCTCGCCGTGGCCGGAGCGGGCATCCTGTGGTTCGGCTGGTTCGGCTTCAACGGCGGCGGCTCGCTCCAGGGGAACGGGGTGGCGGCCCAGGCCGTCCTCAACACGCACGTCGCGGGGGCCGCGGCCATGGGGGCCTGGCTGCTCATGGAGCGCTGGCGCACGGGCAAGGGCACCGTGATCGGTGCCGTCACGGGCGGCGTCGCGGGGCTCGCGACCATCACCCCCTGCGCGGGGTACGTGAGCACGCTGTCCGCGCTCGTGATCGGGGTCGCGGCGGGCGTCGTGTGCACGTTCGCGCTCGGGCTCAAGAAGGTGTTCCGGTTCGACGACGCGCTCGACGTGATCGCGGTGCACTTCGTGGGCGGCCTCCTGGGCTCGCTCCTGCTCGGGTTCTTCGGGGAGCGCGCGATCAACGACGCCGGCGCCGACGGTCTCTTCTTCGGCGGGGGGCTCGACCTGCTGGGCGCCCAGGCGCTCGCCCTGGTCGTCGTGGTCGCGTTCTCGTTCGTGGTGACGCTGGTCATCGCGTTCGGGGTCGACAGGACGGTCGGCCTCAAGGTGCCGCCCGGCGAGGAGTTCGGCATGGACGAGGTCGAGCAGGGGGCGAACGCGTACACGCTGGGGCAGGTCTCGGGCCTGTCCGCGACGGGGGCGGCGTCGGCCCCGGTCGGGTCCAGCACGGTGGCTCACGGCGAGCGCCCGGCATCGGCCGCAGCGGCTGCCGCGACCGCCGTCGGCGGGACGTCCGTCCCCACGACGACCGACGCGGTCGTGCTGTCCGCGACGTTCGACTCGGCGGACCTCGACGCCCTCACGACGGCCCTCGAGGAGGCCGGGGCATGGGCCATCCAGGTCTGCGAGGTCAACGAGGTCGTGGCCGACGCCCCGACCCTGCGATTCCGCGAGTCGACCGAGCGCACCCGCTTCGCGCGCCGCCTGCGCGTCGACCTCTGCGCGGGCCGCGGTGACGTGCCGGCGGTCGTCGCGCTCCTCACCGAGCACGCCGTCGGGCTGCGTTCGCCCCTGCTGCTCCCGCTCGTGGCGGCCGCCGGGAGCTGACCGGGACCGGGGCGGGGGAGAATGACCCCGTGGACCCGGACCCGATCGCCCGCCTGCTCGCCTCGCCGCCCGATCTCCCGGTCCGCCACCACCTGGCCGAGCTCACCGACGCCGTCCGGGACCGGGGTGTCGCCGTGCTCCAGGCTCCTCCCGGCACGGGCAAGACGACCCTCGTCCCGCCGGCGCTCGCGGCCGTCCTGCCCGCGGGGCGCGTGATCGTGACCCAGCCGCGCCGGATCGCCGCGCGGGCTGCAGCCCGCCGGCTCGCGCACCTGCTCGGCGAGCCCGTCGGACGCACGGTGGGCTTCTCGGTGCGCGGGGAGTCCCGGACGGGTCCCGAGACGCGCGTCGAGGTCGTCACGACCGGCGTCCTGCTGCGCCGCCTCCAGCGCGACCCGGAGCTCGCGGGGGTCGGCGTCGTCGTGCTCGACGAGGTCCACGAGCGGCACCTCGACGCCGACCTCACGCTGGCCCTGCTGGTCGACGTCCGGGCGACCCTGCGGCCCGACCTGGCCCTGGTCGCGATGTCCGCGACGATCGAGGCCGAGCGCACCGCGCGCCTCCTGGGCGACGGGCTCCCCGCGCCGGTCGTGGTCGCGGACGGCAGCCTGTTCCCCGTCCAGGAGGTGTGGGCGCCGTCGCCCGGGCCGCGGCTCGACGAGCGCGGCGTGCCGCGCGCGTTCCTCGACCACGTCGCCGCGACCACGCGCCGGGCGCTGGTCGAGCAGTCCGGCGACGTGCTGGTCTTCGTGCCGGGCGCGGGCGAGGTCGACGGCGTCGCCCGCCGCCTGGCCGGCGTGGAGGCCGACGTCCGTCCGCTGCACGGGCGGCTGCCCGCGCGCGAGCAGGACCTGGCCCTGACGCCGGGGCCGCGTCGCCGGGTCGTGGTCTCCACGGCCGTCGCCGAGTCCTCGCTCACCGTGCCCGGGGTGCGGGTGGTCGTCGACGCCGGACTGTCCCGCGAGCCGCGCACCGACCACCGGCGCGGCCTCGCGGGTCTCGTGACGGTCCGCGTGAGCCGTGCGGCGGCCGAGCAGCGCGCCGGACGTGCCGGACGCGAGGGCCCGGGGGCCGTGTACCGCTGCTGGTCGCCCGGCGAGCACGCCCAGCTCGTCGCGCACCCGACGCCCGAGATCCTCACGGCCGACCTCGTCGCGTTCGCGCTCGAGCTCGCGTGCTGGGGGAGCCCGGACGGGTCGGGCCTCGCGCTCCTGGACGCCCCACCCGCGGCCGCGATGTCGGTCGCGCACACGACCCTCGAAGCCCTCGGCGCGGTCCACCCGGACGGGACGGTCACAGCCCGGGGACGTGAGATCGCGCGCGTCCCGGCCGACCCGCGGCTCGCGCGCGCCCTCCTGGACGCGAGCGACGTCGTCGGGCCGCGGCTCGCCGCCGAGGTGGTCGCCCTCCTGTCCGACGACGTGCGCGCGCCCGGGGCGGACCTCGTCGCGGCCCTGCGGGACGTCCGGCGGGGCGGCCCGGCGAGCGGGGCGTGGCGCGCGCAGGCCGAGCGGCTCCAGGGTCTCGCCCCCGCGCCGGGGCGGGGCCGCCGGGAGGACCTGAGCCTGGACCTCGCGGTCGGGCTCGTCGTCGCGCTCGCGCACCCGGACAGGGTCGCGCGCAGGCGGCCGAACGGGTCCACGTACCTCATGACGTCGGGCACGGGGGCCGCGCTGCCACCGGGCTCCCCGCTCGCGGGCTACGACTGGCTCGCGGTCGCGGACGCCGACCGCGGTGCGGGCAGGCGCGACGCGACGATCCGCTCGGCCGCACCCGTCGACGAGGACCTCGCGTACGAGGCCGCGTCCGCGGCCCTGCGCGAGGACGAGACCGTCACGTGGACGGGAGGGCGCATCCAGGCGCGGCGCACCACGCGGCTCGGCGCGATCGAGCTCGCCTCGCAGAAGGTCACCGACCCGCCCGCCGCCCAGGTCGTCGCGGCGCTGCGGACCGGGCTCGAGCGCGAGGGCCTCGACGTCCTGCCCTGGCGAGAGTCTGCGCGCGAGCTGAGGCACCGGCTCGCGTTCCTGCACCGCGCCCTGGGCGACCCGTGGCCCGACGTGTCCGACGAGGCCCTGCTCGCGGGGCTCGACTCGTGGCTCGGCCCCGACCTCGCCACGGTCCGCAAGGCCGCCGACCTCCATCGCCTCGACGTGACCAGCGCGTTGCGGCGCCTGCTGCCGTGGCCCGCCGCGGGCCGGCTCGACGAGCTCGCCCCCGTGCGCGTCGACCTGCCCGGGGGCCGCAGCGCCCGCCTCGACTACACGGGCGACCAGCCCGTGCTCGCGGTCAACGTCCAGGACGCGTTCGGGTGGCGCGCCACGCCCCGCGTCGCCGACGGACGCGTGCCCGTGCTGCTGCACCTGCTGTCCCCGGCCAGGCGCCCTGCCGCGATCACCGCGGACCTCGAGTCCTTCTGGGGCACGGGGTACGCGCAGGTGCGCGCCGAGCTGCGCCGCCGCTACCCCAAGCACGACTGGCCCGAGGACCCCACGGCCTGATCCCGGCCCCGGCAGGCCCGCCCGCCCGGAGTAGGCTGGGAGCGCGCCTGCCCGAGGAGGGGACCATGACCAGTCCCAGCGGACCCAGACCCGTCGGCAACGTGCTCTGGCTCGCGCTCGGCGCGTTCGTCCTCGCGGCCGTGCTGATCGCGACCGGTGCCCCCGTCCTGCCGTTCCTGCTGTTCGTGCTGGCCGTGACGTGGGGGGTGGTCGGGCTCACGCGCTACCTGCGTTCCCGGCACCACGGCCCGTCCGGCCACTCGCCGTCCGGCCGGGCGCAGCCCCGCTGACCTTCGCCGCTGACCCCGGCCGCCCCCGGCCGGCTCCCGCTGACCCCCGCCGACTCCCGCCGACTCCCCAGGAGCGCACCGTGGCACTGCTGACCTGCACCGGCATCATGTCCCTCGACGGCTACATCGCCGACGCCTCGGGCTCGTTCGAGTGGAGCGCCCCCGACGAGGAGGTGCACACGTTCGTCGACGACCTCGAGCGTCCCGTCGGGACCTTCCTCCTGGGGCGTCGCGTCTACGAGGTCATGCGCGTCTGGGACGACCCCGCGATGCTCGACGACGAGTCGCCCGCCATCCGCGACTACGCGCGCATCTGGCGTGACGTCGACAAGGTCGTGTACTCGACCACGCTCGACGACCCGGGCGTGGCGCGCACGCGCGTCGAGCGGTCGTTCGACCCGGTCACCGCCCGCGCCCTGGTCGACCGCGCCGAGCGCGAGGTCGGCATCGGCGGGCCGACCCTGGCGGCGCAGGCGCTCGCGGCGGGGATCGTCGACGAGCTGCGCGTCTTCGTGCACCCCGTGCTCGTGGGGGGCGGGACGTCCTTCTACCCCGCGGGCGTCCGGCTCGACCTCGAGCTGCTCGACGAGCGCCGCTTCACGGGCGGGGTGGTGTACACGAGGTACCGCGTCGCGCGCTGAGGCGTGGGCCGGGCCGGCGTGTCCGCGCGTCCGCGCGTCCGTGCGTCCGCGTGTGCGGCTCAGGGGCGCGCCGTGGTCCTCGTCACGTCGCGCCGCCTCCGCCGGGCCGCCTGCGGGCGGCCCTGAGAAGGTGGGGCCATGCGCGCACACTCCGAGCCCCGGACCGAGCGACCCCACGACCTGGAGGACCTGCAGCACCGCATCGCGAGCATGGACACCCAGGAGGTCGTCGACGAGCTCGGGCGCCTGGGCGACCAGCGGCGCGCGGTCGCGTTCCGCCTGCCGCCCAAGGGACGCGCGGTCGAGGTCTTCGAGGACCTCGACCCGGCGATCCAGGCCGAGCTCGTCGAGGCGCTGCGGTCCGAGGCGACCGCGGAGATCTTCGCGGCCCTCGACCCCGACGACCGGGCGTCGCTGCTCGACGAGCTGCCCGCGGGGGTCGCGGCCCGTCTCCTGGGCGGCCTGGGGCCCGACGAGCGGGCCCTGACGACCGCGCTGCTCGGGTACCCCGAGGACAGCGCGGGCCGGCGCATGTCCCCCCGGGTGGCCTCGGTGCGGCGCGGCACGAGCGTCGCGGGGGCCCTCGACGCGCTGCGCCGGGCGGGCGACGACGTCGAGACGATCTACACCGTGCCGGTCCTCGGTGTCGGACGGGTCGTCGAGGGGGTGGTGTCGCTGCGCCGGCTGCTCGTGAGCGACCCGGACACCCCGGTCGAGGACGTCATGTCCCCGGCCGTGACGGTCGAGGCGACCGACGACCAGGAGCACGCGGCCAACGTCGTGCGTGACGGCGGGTACGTCGCGGTGCCCGTGGTCGACCACGAGCGCCGCCTCCTCGGGGTCCTCACGGTCGACGACGCGATGCGCATCCTCGAGGCCGAGGACGACGAGGACTCAGCCCGGGTGGGTGGCTCGGAGCCGCTGCGCCGCCCGTACCTGACCGTCTCGATCCTCGGGCTGGTGCGGGCACGCGTGGTCTGGCTCCTGCTGCTGATCGTCGCGGCGAGCCTCACGGTCGGGGTGCAGAGCTACTTCGAGGCCGAGCTCGACGCGGTCGTGGCGCTCGCGCTGTTCATCCCGCTGCTCATCGGCACGGGCGGGAACGCCGGGTCGCAGGCCGCGACGACCGTGGTCCGTGCTCTGGCCGTGGGCGACATCCGCCGCGGTGACCTGCTGCGCGTCGTGGGGCGCGAGATGCTCACGGGGCTCCTGCTCGGGACGGTGCTCGCCGCGGTCGGCTTCGGTCCGGCCGCGTGGGTCGCGGGCGTGTCGATCGCACAGGTGCTCGCGATCACGGTCGTGGGCGTGTGCGTGCTCGCGACGACCGTCGGGTCGAGCATCCCGATCCTCGCGCGCCGCGTGGGCATCGACCCGGCGATCGTCGCCGCTCCCTTCATCTCGACGTTCGTCGACACCCTGGGGCTGGTCATCTACTTCTCGGTCGCGAAGGTGGTCCTGGGCATCTGAGGTCCCTCGGGGCGGTGCTCAGTCCTGCGGAGGTCGCGCGCCGCGGACCTGTGCCGAGCGGCGGCGCGCGCCCACGACGCTGAGCGACATCGCAGCCAGGACCGCGAGGGCCGCGATCACCCAGCCGTAGGCCGGGACGTCGGGCGTCGCGCCCGCGCCCGGCGGGGTCGGGCTCGCGGTGGGCGTCGCAGGGCCCGACGGCGTCGCCCCCGTCTCCCGCGCAGCCGCGGCTCGCGTGTCGGTCGCGTTCTTCGCCGGGTCGGTCCCGGGAGCCCCGGCGGTGCTGTCAGAGGCCGCGGGAGCCGCGGGTGCTGGTGCCGGGGCGGGCGGCGGGTCGAGGGCGAGCGCTGCCGTCGTCGCCGGTCCCACGACGCCGTCCGTCGCCAGACCCCGTGCGCCCTGGAACGCGACGACCGAGGCGGCGGTCGCAGGCCCGTACGCGCCGTCGACGGCGACGTCCTGGCCGTGGAGGCGCAGGCGTTCCTGGAGGGCCAGGACCTCGGGGCCCGACGCACCGAGCACGAGGCCGACGGGGGAACGTGGCCGCCCGGCGGCCGACCTGCCCGTCGCGTCCGGTGCGCCCGGAGTGTCCGAGGTGTCGGGCGAACGGGTCGACCGGCCGGGAGCTGCCGCGGCCGGTGCCTGCGCGGGAGCAGCCGGAGCCGCGCCGGGGTAGGCCGCGAACACCTGGGCGACGTACGCGCCCCCGGCGGCGTCGGTCGCGTACCCGACGCCCACCGACGTGAACGCCGAGGACAGGATGTTGGCCCGGTGCCCCGAGGACCCCATGAGGCTCGCGTGCAGCCCTGCCGGGGACGGGTCGGTGGACCAGGCGACGTTCTCGCCCCACGTGGACCACCCGCCAGGGATCTGTGCGCCGGTCGACGGGTTGTGGCTCATCGCGCCGTTCACCGCCATCCGTTCGGCCCAGGCCTGGGCGACGCCCGCGAGTCCGGGGTCGTGCGCCAGGGGCGCGAGACCGGCGGACGACCGCGCGCCGTTCACGAGTCCCGCCACGTCCCCGGCCCCCGAGGCGCGAGCCGGGGCGCTCGTGCTCAGTCCCACGGGCACCGTCAGCACGAGGGCCGTGAGCGCGACGAGGAGCGTGGTCAACCGGCGTGCGCGCACGGGACCTCCCGGGTGGTCGGGCAAGGACGGGTCGGGTCCACTGTGCCTTCACCCGGCTGTTCGTGCGCGCGGACGGCGCCTCGACGGTCTCCGGTGCCGTGCTCAGCCGGGCGGGTCCGTGCCCACCGGGGAGGCCTTCCACTCCCGGTACCTCTCCCGCAGGCACACCGCGCACGGCCGGTACCCGGCGGCGATCGCGGTCTCCTCGTCGGCGAAGAACACCCGCTGGGTCACGTAGCCCCCGCGAGCGATCGCACGGGCGGCGCCGGGGCAGTCGAGCCGGCCGTAGATCCGGGAGCGCCGGTGCCCGCCCAGGGTCCCGGGGACCGGGCTGAGCGTCGGGACACGGTCGGCCCCGAGCAGCCGGTAGAGCCTGGAGGGCGGTCCGGCCGGCGGGCTCTCCTCGACCGGGCCGGTGGTCGTCGGGGTGCGTGGCGTCGTGCTCACGAGGGTGCTCCTGGGGTGCGGGCGGGTGCGCTCACCTCGTAGACGTCCGTGCGCCGCGCGACGTGAGACGGCGCCCGACGTGCGGTGACGCACGCGGGGGAGCGCCGTCGTCGGGCCGGCGGCTCTTCCTGATGCCGACCGCCGCCCGCACGGATACGTTCGCCGGTGAGGCGCGCGCGGCGCCGCACGGGCGAGAGGCGGGCACATGCCGACGAGCACCAGGCCACCGACGAGGGCGCGGCGCCCCTGGTTCGTGTTCGCGTCGTTGCAGGGGTACCGCGGGGCGTGGCTGCGGGGCGACGTCGTCGCGGGACTGACGGTGTGGGCCGTGCTCGTGCCCGAGTCGCTCGCGTACGCGACCATCGCGGGCGTCTCGCCCGTCGTGGGCCTGTACGCCGCGGTGCCCTCGCTGGTCCTGTACGCGGCGTTCGGCAGCTCCCGCCACCTGGTCGTGGGGCCCATGTCCGCGACCGCGGCCCTGTCCGCGAGCGTGGTCGCGGCCTTCCGGCCCGGTGACGACGCGGCCTTCGTCGCACTGACCACGGCCGTCGCGCTCGTGACCGGCGTCCTGTGCCTGGTGGCGGGCATCGCACGCCTCGGGTTCCTGGCCTCGTTCATCTCCGAACCCGTGCTCAAGGGGTTCATCGTGGGCCTCGCGCTCACGATCGTCATCGGGCAGGTGCCCGCCCTGCTGGGCGTCGACAAGGGCGAGGGGAACTTCTTCGAGAAGCTCTGGGCCATCCTCACCGAGCTCGGCACCGCGCACTCCCTGACCGTGGTCCTGGGCCTGGGGTCCCTCGCGGCGGTCCTCGCGATCAGGCGCTGGTTGCCCCAGGTGCCCGGCTCGCTCGTCGTGGTCGGGATCGGGATCGCGCTCGTCCTGCTGCTCGGGCTCGACGACGACGGCGTCGAGATCGTCGGCCCCATCCAGGCCGGGCTGCCCGCGCTCGGGCTGCCCACGGGCATCGACTGGAACACCTACACCGACCTGATCGGCCCGGCCGCGGGCGTCATGCTCGTGGGCTTCGCCGAGGCCCTCGGGGCGGCCAAGACGTACGCCTCGCGCGAGGGCTACGACATCGACCCCGACCGCGAGCTCGTCGGCATGGGCGCCGCGAACCTCGGCTCGGGCCTCGCGTCCGGGATGGTCGTCAACGGCAGCCTGTCCAAGACCGCGGTCAACGGCGGAGCGGGGGCCAGGAGCCAGGTCTCGGGGCTCGTCGCCGCGGCGCTGACCCTCCTGACGCTGCTGTTCCTCACGCCCGTGTTCGAGTCCCTGCCCGAGGCCACGCTCGCCGCGGTCGTCATCGCCGCGGTGATCGAGCTCGTCGACGTCAAGGCCCTGCGTCGCCTGTTCCGCCTCGCGACCCCGCGCACCAAGGCGCTGTACGGGGGAGCGGCCCGGCACGACTTCTGGGCGGCGCTCGCGGCCATGGTCGGCGTCCTGGTGTTCGACACCCTGCCCGGCCTGGTGCTCGGGATCGTCCTGTCCCTCTTCCTGCTCCTGGACCGGGCCTCGCGCCCGCACGTGGCCGTGCTCGTGCGCAACACGCACGGCGTCTGGGTCGACAGGGCGCGTCGGGTGGCCACAGGCAAGGACGGGGGCCAGGGCGTCGAGGGCGCCCTCGTGGTGCGCGTCGAGTCGGGCCTGTTCTTCGCCAACGCCGACACCGTGCGAGCGGCCGTTCGTCGCCTCGCCGCCGACGCCTCGCCCCGCGTCGTGGTCCTGGACGCCGAGACCGTGCCGTTCGTCGACGTCGAGGCCGCCGAGATGCTCGTGACCCTGGCCCGTGACCTCGACCGGGGTGGTGCGCGCCTCGTCCTGGCCCGCGACGTGGGCCAGGTGCGGGACGTGCTGCGCGGCGCCGTCGGGCCCGACGAGCTGCCCCCCACCTACCCCGACGTCGACGGCGCGCTGGCCGCCGCGCTCGCGGGCGGGCCGGGGGCCACGGACGGCACGGCGGGCGACGCACCCGTGGGCGCACCCGGCCCCTGAGGCCCGACGGCGCGGCCCACCTCCCGCCCGACCGGTCTTCGCGCGCGGGACGGGGAGCGCGGCACTACGGTCGGGGTGACCGGTCCGGCGTGCCGGCGTCCCGGTCCCGGCCGGGTCGAGGGCCAGGAGTCCAGGACGACGGTCGCGGTGCGGCGCTCGGGTGCCCACCGCACGACGAGAGGAGGTGCCGTGGGTCCAGCCATCGGGCAGTCCCTACCCATCGCGGTAGGTGTCCTCATCAGCCCCATGCCCATCGTGGCGGTCGTGCTGATGCTCGTGAGCAAGAAGGCGAAGGCCAACGGCTTCTCGTTCCTGCTGGGGTGGATCGTGGGGATCGCGGCCCTCGGGTCGATCGTGCTGCTCGTGGCCGGGGCGGCCACGCCCGACGCGGCCGGGCCGCCCGCGTGGGCGAGCGTCGTCAAGATCGTCCTGGGTGTCCTGCTGCTGCTCCTCGCGTTCAGCCAGTGGCGCGGGCGTCCGCGCGAGGGCGTGAGCCCGCAGACACCGAGGTGGATGAGCGCGATCGACGCGTTCACCCCCGTCAAGGCGTTCGGCCTCGCGGTCCTGCTCGGGGCCGTCAACCCCAAGAACCTGCTGCTCGTGGTGTCCGGGGCCGCGGCCATCGCCGCAGCGACGTCCCAGACGTCCGAGCAGCTCGGGGCGCTCGCGGTGTTCGTCGTGGTGGCGAGCCTCGGCGTCGCGGCCCCCGTGGTGATCTACCTGTCCATGGGCGCCCGGGCCGCGCGGCTGCTCGACGAGCTCAAGGCCTGGATGATCCAGAACAACGCCGTCATCATGGCCGTGCTGCTCCTGGTCCTCGGGGCCAAGATGGTCGGCGACGGGATCGCGGCCCTGTGACGGACGAGACCGTCGACGAGCGCGTCGAGGAGGCCCTGGCCCGGCTGCGGGCCGGCGGGCACCGCGTGACCGAGGCGCGCCGCGCCGTCCTGGAGGTCCTCGCGACCGGCGAGGGGCACCCGAGCGCCGACGACCTCTGCGCGCGGGTCCACGACCGCCATCCGGGCATCCACCGGGCGACGGTGTACCGCACGGTCGACCGGCTCACGTTCCTGGGCGTGGTGACCCACGTCCACATCGGCGGCGGCGCGACCGCCTACCACCTGGCCCGCGGCGCACCGGTCCGGGAGCACCTGCACGCGATCTGCGACACGTGCGGGCGCATCATCGACCTGCCGGGCGACCTGCTCGACCCCGTGACGTCCTGGTTGGCGACCGAGGCGCGCTTCGTGCTCGCCCCCGCGCACGTCGCACTGTCCGGGACGTGCGCGGACTGCCGGGGGTGAGGCCGGCGCGGCGTCCGGGTGGCCGGTCGCCCGACCGGCCCACCACGAGACCCCCCGGGTGTCCTCGCGGTGGGGCGCGCGGGCACGGGTCCGACGCGTCGACGGGCCGCGTGCACGACGCCTGCAGGATCTCCCCAGAAAACCCCTTGCCCTGGCCCAGGGGCGGCCCGCTACTGTGGTGGTCGTCCGGTCAGGAGGCCGGTCGTCGTTCGGGGCAGCCCGAGCACCGTCCGCTCCTGACCCGTTCTCATGAGGTGCCGCTCCGGCGGCCCGCACGAGCTGACGCACACGAGACCGCGCCACAGTGGTAGCGCGGCGAGCCAGGCACATGAACCTGGCCACGACGGGGACCCGTGGTGTGCGTGGAGGTTCCAAGTCGCCCGGACTGCAGTCGGGCGGCACCCCTGGAGAGGCATGTGCCAAGGACGGCGACGGGGCGCACCAGCGCCTCGTGGGGCGGGTTCGATTCCCGCCCTCTCCGCAGACGACGTGGGTGGCCCGTGGTGCCGAGGATCTCGGCTCCGCGGGTCGCAGACAGGGAGTCGGTCGATGAGCGAGGTCCTCATCTACAACCTGGGTGGCGGGCAGGTGCTGGGCCGGGTCTCGCTCGGCCACGCGATCCGCATGCTGCACCGCCGGGTGGCGGCCGTGCGGGAGGCCGTCGAGGGCGAGAGCTTCGGCCCCTACCAGCGCCCTGTCTCGGTCGAGCTCGTCCGTTACGTCCACTCCCGCTGGGTCTACGACCGGACGGGCCGGGTCCCGTACTCGCGTGCCGCGCTGCTGCGTCGCGACAAGAACCGGTGCGGGTACTGCGGGGCTCCGGCCACGACCATGGATCACGTGGTGCCCAGGTGCCAGGGCGGGACCACGACCTGGCTCAACGCGGTGGCGGCCTGCGAGCCGTGCAACAGCGCCAAGGCCGGTCGCACGCCCCAGGAGGCCGGCATGTCGTTGCGATCGAGGCCGTTCGAGCCCGTGCTCGCCGACGTGTACCCGTACGGGAAGCGCTGAGGGTCCGCCGAGCCTCAGGGCCGCGGGCTGTTCTCGACCCGGATGGTGCCGTCGTCCTCGAGGACGAGCCGGTGCGGGTCGCCGTCGGCGAGGCGCAGGGCGTGCTCGAGCGCGAGCTGGGGCACGTCCAGGGCCCAGTCCGGCAGGTAGCGGTGGGTGCGCAGCGCCTGGAGGACGGGGCCGGGCGGGATGCGGCGGGACGTCAGGTCGGACACTCCACCAGGATCCCACGCCGGACGCCACGCCGGAGGCCACCGCGACGGGTTGCATAGTTGCATCATTACGCAAGTACGCGCCACCATGGTGTCATGCTCTCGGCCCTCGCCCACCCCGCCTACCGGCGCCTGTTCGCCGCGCAGGTCGTCGCCCTCGCGGGCACCGGGGTCGCGACCGTCGCGCTCGGACTGCTGGCCCACGACCTCGCCGGGCCGCGCGCAGGGGCCGTGCTCGGGACCGTGCTCACGGTCAAGATGGTCGCCTACGTCGTGCTCGCGCCCCTCGCGGCCGCCCTCGTCGCCCGCCTGCCACGGCGTCGGGTCCTGGTCGGCGCGGACCTGGTCCGCCTGGCCGCCGCGCTCGCCCTGCCGTTCGTGGGGGAGGTGTGGCAGGTCCTCGTGCTCGTCCTGCTCCTCCAGGGCGCGTCCGCGACGTTCACCCCCACGTTCCAGTCCGTCGTCCCCGACGTCCTGCCCGACGAGCGCGACTACACCGCCGCCCTGTCCCTGTCGCGGCTCGCCTACGACCTCGAGGCCGTCGTGTCCCCGGCGCTCGCGGCCCTGCTCCTGCTCGTCCTGACCCCGGCTCAGCTCTTCGGGGGGACGGCGGCGGGGTTCGGGGCCTCGGCCCTGCTCGTCGCCTCGGTCGCGCTCCCGCGGGGCCTGGGAGCCCTCGACGCGACGCCGGGGGGTGCCGCGACCCCGGGCGCGGGCGACCGTGAGCGATTCGGGGTCCGCCTGCGGCGCGGGGCGACCCTCGTCGTCCGCACGCCCGCGCTGCGGCCCGTGCTCGCGCTGAACCTCGCGGTGGCCGCTGCCGGGGCGTTCGTCCTGGTGCAGACGGTCGTGATCGCGCGCACCGTCCTGGGCCTCGGTCCCGACGGCGTCGCCCTCCTCCTGGCCGTGTGCGGCGGCGGGTCCGTGGTCGCCGCGCTCGTCCTGCCCCGGGTCCTGCGCTCCCGGTCCGAGCGTCGTGTGATGCTCGGGGGAGCGGTCCTGCTCACGGCGGGCTGCGCCGTCGTCCCCCTCGTGCTCGCCGCGCCCCCGGGCGCCGTGCCGGCCGTGGTGTGCGTGGCCTGGGTCGCGATCGGGGCGGGGTGGTCCGCGGTCGAGACGCCCGTCGGGCGCGTCGTGCGGCGCTCGGTGGACCGCCGCGACCTGCACGACGCGTTCGCGGCGCAGTTCTCGTCGTCCCACGCGTGCTGGCTCGTGACCTACCTCCTCGCCGGGTGGGTCGGTGTGCTGGGCGTGGCGCAGGCCGCGACGGTGCTCGCCCTGGTCGCCGCAGCGGCGACGTTCGTCGCGCACGTGCTGTGGCGCGGCACGGGAGGGGCACCCGGCGCGCTCCCGGTCTCGTCCGACGGCGCAGCAGGGGGTGCACGTCCCCCACGGACGACCGCGGGAGTGGGAGCATGAGGGGGATGGCCACCACAGATCGTGACTCGCGCCCCGTCGCGCCACCCGAGGTCGACCTCGAGCGGGCGGTCGAGGTGCTGCGCCTGCTCGCCGACCGCACGCGCCTGGCGGTGCTCCAGCTCCTGACGGGCACCGAGATGTCGGTGACCGCCATCGCCGACGCCCTCGACCGGCCCGTCCCCGCGATCTCGCAGCACCTCGCGAAGCTGCGCGCCGGGCACCTCGTGACGTCACGGCGCGAGGGCACGAGCGTCTACTACGCCCCCGCGACCGAGCACGTCGAGGCGCTCGTCACGAACGTGCTGCACCACACCGAGCACACCCTCTACCCGCGCCCGCCGCACCACGCGCACGGGGCGTGAGGCCAGAGCAGGGTTGGACCTGCGCGACCGGCGGTCTAGGCTAGGGCTTCCAGGAGTCAGGAAGCGGCCCCTCGACACGTACGTGCTGAGAGCGAGCCACCATGCCTACCGACCAGACCCCCCGCCGCCGTCGGCGCGACCCGCTCGCCGAGGCGTTGAGCATCGGGCGGGCCCATCCCACCGGCCAGTACCGCGTCGACCTGCGCACGGGCGAGTGGTGGTGGTCCGACGAGGTCTACCTGCTGCACGCCCTGACCCCCGACACCGTGACCCCGAGCGCGGCGCTCCTCGCTCAGCACAAGCATCCCGACGACCGCGACGCGGTCCTGCGCGACCTCGCGCTGCTGCGCACGACCGGGCGTCCCTTCAGCACCAGCCACCGCATCGTCGACGCGCGCGGACGGACCAAGACCGTCACGGTCACGGGCCAGGGACGCCGCGACGCCTCGGGGGCCGTGGTCGAGGTGATCGGCATGGTGATCGACACGTCGGCCGCGTACGAGGACGCGCTGCGTCGGGAGGTGACCCGTCAGGTCGCGGTCGGGCTCCAGGACCGTGCCGTGGTCGACCAGGCCAAGGGCGTCATCATGGCCTCGCACGGGGTCGACCCCGACGGCGCGCTGGACCTGCTCGTCGTGCACGCGAGCGAGAGCAGCCGGCGACTGCCCGACGTGGCGCGCGAGCTGATCGACGCGATCGCGGCCACCGGTGGCCTGGGGGACCGGGCCAAGGAGCGCGTCGACGCCTGCCTGGCGGCCCTCGAGCCGGGCAGCGTGAGCCGTCCGGGAGGAGCGCAGCTCTTCCGGCGCAAGGGCGTGGTCGCGGGCTGAGCCCGACCGGGTGTCCGGTGAGCGCCCTCGGGCCGCGCACCGGACACCCGCCTACTTCACAGGGAACTCGCGCGTCTCGACGATCTGGCGGGCCAGGTCGTAGAGCTTGACGTTCGAGTCCTGCGAGACCCTGCTCAGGACCGAGAACGCGCGCTGCGCCGAGAGCTGGTAGCGCTCCATGAGGATGCCCTGGGCCTGGCCGATCACGGTGCGGGTCTGCACGGCGCTCGTGAGCTGCTCCTCGGTGCGCGCGGCCGTCAGGGCCGCGGCGGCCACCGCGGCGAACGTCGAGACGATCGAGAGCGTCGTCGCGGGAAAGGCGCCCTCGGAGCGCGAGTACAGGTTCAGGGCGCCGTGCGACGTCTCGCTCGTGAACAGCTGGACGCACAGCATCGAGCGCACCCCGAGCTCGTCGTGGACGCGGTCTGCCCACCGCTGCCAACGGGGCTCCGCCCCCAGGTCGTTGGTGCGCACGAGGTCGGTCTCACGGATGGCGTCCAGGCACGGACCCTCGTTGAGCTCGTACTGGAGCTCGTCACCGCGCCGGGCGAGCTCGTGCGAGGCCGCCGGGGTCTCGATGGTTCCCTTGCGCGTGACGAGCGAGATGCCCGCGGCGTCGCACCCGTCGACCATCGCGACCGCGAGCTCCACGGTCCGGTCGAGGGTCTCCTGGAGGCTGGGCTCCTCGGCGAGCGCCCGGGCGGCGGCCGCGACCGAAGACTCGATGGTCGTGGCCGGGGTCGCCCCCGTGCCGTACTCGGCGCTCGTAGGGGTCGTGAGGGCGCTGTCCTGCGTCGACTGCTGCAGCTCCTGAGTCATCGTGCGTTTCCCGTTCGCGCTCGGGGGTGGCCGGTCGCCGACGCACGATCGCGCCGAGCCTCCACCTCTCGGGGGCAACGCTACGCGGTCCGGGGGTGCACGCGGGAGACACCCAGCCTCCCGGAGCACGGCCCGGGGGCCGGAGGGCCACGCACGGCGCGCCCCGGGGGTCGGTCGGACCGCCCCCGGGGCGCGCCGGCCTCAGAAGACCGGCTTGCCGCCCGTGACACCGAGCACGGTCCCCGACACGTAGCTCGCGTCGGCGGGGGAGGCGAGGAAGACGAACGCCGGCGCGACCTCGGCCGGCTGCCCGGCACGGCCCAGCGGGGTGTCGGCGCCGAACTGCTCGATCTTCTCGGGCGGCTGCGTCGCGGGCTGCAACGGCGTCCAGATCGGCCCCGGCGCCACGGCGTTGACCCGGATGCCCCGCTCGCCGACCTCCGCGGCCAGGTTGACCG
This sequence comes from Oerskovia jenensis, assembly GCF_016907235.1. NCBI lineage: Bacteria > Bacillati > Actinomycetota > Actinomycetes > Micrococcales > Cellulomonadaceae > Oerskovia > Oerskovia jenensis. Next base: position 321,614 of record NZ_JAFBBO010000001.1, on the reverse strand, counting down.
TGAAGTTGTTGATCGCGGCCTTGGTCGACGCGTAGTCCAGGAGCGACGTGGACGGCTGGTACGCCTGGATCGAGGAGACGTTGATGATCGAACCCCCCTCGCCCAGGTGCCCGAGCGCCGCCTGGGTGACCCAGAACAGGGCGTACAGGTTGGTCTTGAGCACCCGGTCCAGGTCCTCGGTCGTGACGTCGGCGATCGAGGACCGCCGGGCCATCTGGAAGCCGGCGTTGTTCACCAGGACGTCCAGCCCGCCGAGCTGCGCGACGGCGTCGGTGACGAGCGCGCGGCACGCCGGCTCCTCGCGCAGGTCCCCGGGCAGCAGGACGGCCGTGCGGCCCGCCTCACGCACCCAGCGCGCGGTCTCCTCGGCGTCCTCCTGCTCCTCGGGCAGGTAGCCGATCGCGACGTCGGCCCCCTCCCGGGCGAACGCGATCGCCACCGCGCGCCCGATCCCCGAGTCGCCCCCCGTGACCAGGGCCCGCAGGCCCTCGAGCCTGCCCGACCCCCGGTAGGACGACTCGCCGTGGTCGGGGAGCGGGTCCATGGGGTTCGTCAGGCCCGGAGGCTCCTGCTGCTGGGCGGGGAAGGCTGGGGTCTGGTCCGACATGCGGTCCTCCTTCTGGGTCGCTCCACGCAGGCGCCGCCAGGGCGACGGGGAGGCCGCGGTCGCGGCCCACGTGCGAGCGAAGCGGTCTTCTTCGGGATGCTCCCCACGCTAGGTCGGCGCTCGCGGACTCGCAGGGTGAGGCGCAGAACAGGTCCCCCCGCGCCCCGGCGGTGGCGTCCTCCCCGGTGGCAGGATGGGCCTCTGCCGGGCGCGACGGTGCGCCCGGGTGACGGATCGAGGTGGCCACGACCATGACCCACGACGACCGCCCGGGTGACACCCCCGGCCACCACGGGCCGGCGGCGCCGCCCCGGAGCGTGCCGCCCCGGACCTCGCCCCCCCGGGGCGCCGGGGCCCGCGACGTCGACGTGCTCGTCGTCGGCTCGGGCTTCGGCGGGTCGGTCGCGGCCTTGCGCCTGACCGAGAAGGGCTACCGGGTCGCGGTCCTGGAGGCGGGCCGGCGCTTCGCCGACGAGGACTTCGCCGCGACGTCGTGGCACCTGCGCGACTTCCTGTGGGCCCCGCGGCTCGGCTGCCTCGGGATCCAGCGCGTCCACCGCCTGCGCGACGTCCTGGTCCTCGCGGGCGCCGGGGTGGGCGGCGGCTCGCTCGTGTACGCCAACACCCTGTACGAGCCCCTCGACGCGTTCTACACCGACCCCGCGTGGGGTCACCTGGCCGACTGGAAGACCGAGCTCGCCCCCTACTACGACCAGGCGCGTCGCATGCTGGGCGTCGTCACGTACGCGGGCCGCACCCCCGCCGACGACGCCATGTCCCGCGTCGCCCGCGAGATGGGGGTCGCGGACACCTTCACGCCCGCCCCCGTGGGCGTGCTGTTCGGGGAACCGGGCGTCCGCGTGCCCGACCCGTTCTTCGGCGGCGCCGGCCCCGAGCGCCGCGGCTGCCTCGAGTGCGGCCAGTGCATGACCGGGTGCCGCCACGGCGCCAAGAACACCCTCGTCAAGAACTACCTCCACCTCGCTGAGCGCGGCGGCGCCACGATCCACCCCCTGACGACCGTCACCCGCATCGCCCCGCTGCCCGGGGGCGGCTACGAGGTCACCTCCCGGCGCACGGACCGCCCCCTGGCCCGGCACGCACGCTGGACCGCGACGCACGTCGTCCTCGCCGCGGGCGCCCACGGCACCCAGGCCCTCCTGCACGCCCAGTTCGACGCCGGCACCCTCCCCGGGCTGTCACCGCGCCTCGGCATGCTCACCCGCACCAACTCCGAGGCGCTCCTGGGTGCGACCGCCGACCGGCCACGACCCGCAGACGCCCCCGTGCCCGACTACACGCGCGGCGTCGCCATCACCTCGTCCTTCCACCCCGACGCCCACACGCACGTCGAACCCGTGCGCTACGGCCGCGGATCGAACGCCATGGCGCTCCTGCAGACCGTCCTCGTCACGCCCCGCGGCGCTCGCGGCCTGTCCGGGCCCGGCAGCGAGCGGCCCGACGGCGGCGCTCACCCCGTCCCGTCGCCCTCGCCCCGCGGGTGGTTGCGTGAGCTGTGGACCCAGCGCCGCCGCCTGCCGGCCATGCTCGACCTGCGGGGCTGGTCCGAGCGCACCGTGATCGCCCTGGTCATGCAGAGCCACGACAACTCGTTGACGACGTACACGAGGCGCACCTGGACGGGCCGGCGCCGCATGACCTCGCGGCAGGGCCACGGCGCCCCGAACCCGGGGTGGATCCCCGCCGCGCACGAGGCCGCCCGGCGGCTGGCCCGGGTCATGGGTGGCACACCCGGCGGGAGCCTCGGGGAACCCTTCGGCATGCCGCTCACCGCGCACTTCCTGGGCGGGTGCGCGATCGGCTCCTCGCCGTCCACGGGGGTCGTCGACGCCTACCAGCGGGTGTTCGGGCACCCGGGGCTGCACGTCCTGGACGGTGCGGCCGTGAGCGCGAACCTGGGCGTCAACCCGTCGCTGACCATCACGGCGCAGGCCGAGCGCGCGGTGGCGCTGTGGCCCAACCATGGTGACCGGGACCCCCGGCCGCCGCTCGGGAGCGACTACCGGCGGGTGGACCCGGTCGTCCCGCGCGCGCCGCTCGTCCCGGCGCACGCCCCCGCAGCGCTGCGCCTGCCCGTGGTCCGGGTGACGCACGGCCCCACGGCCTGACGCGAGGACGGTGCGGGGGAGGAGTGCCCTCTCCCCACGGGCGGGCAAGCGATCGAACACCTGTTCGACGCGATTCCGAGCATCGGTTCGCACCGCATCGAACGGGTGTTCGAGTAAGTGGGGCGGGCCGAGCAATCAGACTCGAACAGACGTTCGACCCGAGTGGCTCCGAGTGCCGCCGAGCGGTGTCACGCGATGTCCGCGCCGCCGAGCTCGACGTCCACGACGACCGCCCGATGGTCCGACAACCCCGTGTCGACCGCCCGGCCCGGCGCGAGCGGACGCACCCCGCCGTCTGCCAGGACGTGATCGATCTGCAGCGTCGGGTGCGAGACCGGGTAGGACCGCGCGACCGCCAACGGGCTCCACCCGGTGACGGTCGCAGGGATCTCCGAGCGCAGGTTCAGGTCCCCCAGCAGGACGAGCGGACGCGGCGCCCCCGCCAGGCCCGCCACCAGCCGCTCGAGCTGGTGCTCGCCCCACCCGTCGAGAAAGCTCAGATGCGTCGCCGCGACCGTCAACGGCCCCTGCGGCGTCGCCACCACCGCGACCACTGCCGTGCGCGGCTCGTCCAGCCGCCACCGGCGCGCCCGCTGATCGTTCGCCCGGGGCAGGGGGCGCCACCACGGGCGGCGCGGCAGGGGCAGCACCCGCCACTCGAGCACGGGAAACCTCGACAGCAAGGCCACGCCGTACTGCGACCGCCCACCTGCCGCACGCCGGTCCAGCGTCGGCGCGAACCGGTGGTCCGCCGCCCCCATCGCCTCGGCCGCCACCTGTGCCAGGTCGGCCCGCCCCGAGCGGTGCTGGTTGCGGTCCACCTCCTGCAGCGCCAGGACGTCCGCGTCGAGATCGGCCACCGCACGAGCGAAGCGGTCGACGTCCACCAGGTCGTCGCTGGTCGACCGGCCGTGCAGGATGTTGAAGGTCACGAGTCGCATCGCACCGATTCTCCCCCCACCCGGGCCACCGTGCTCGCCGTCGGGCACACGCTCCCGCACCCCACGGGACCCGCCCGCCCCCGCCCCGCCCCACGCGGCGCCCGCCCCCCGGCGGGCCTAGGCTCACGCCATGGCCAAGTACTTCGACGTCCACCCCGTCGACCCCCAGCCCCGCGCGATCGACCAGATCGTCTCCCTCCTGCGCGACGACGCCCTCATCGCCTACCCCACCGACTCCTGCTACGCCCTCGGCGCCCGGATCGACTCCCACAGCGCCACCCAACGCATCCGCGACATCCGCCACCTCGGGGACAAGCACCACTTCACGCTCGTGTGCGCCGACTTCGCCCAGCTCGGCCAGCTCGTCAAGATCGACAACGCGGCCTTCCGCGCCATCAAGGCCTCCACGCCCGGCAGCTACACCTTCATCCTGCCCGCGACCGCCGAGGTGCCCCGCCGCCTCGCCCACCCCAAGAAGAAGACCGTCGGCGTCCGCATCCCCGACCACGCCGTCACCCAGGCCATCCTGCGCGCCCTCGGCGAACCCCTGCTCTCCAGCACGCTCCTCCTGCCCGGCGAGGACGAGCCCATGACCCACGGGTGGGAGATCAAGGAAGCCCTCGACCACCAGGTCGACGCCGTCGTCGACTCCGGAGAGTGCGGCACCGAGCCCACCACCGTCGTCGACCTCTCCTCCGGCGCCGCCGAGATCGTCCGCGTCGGCGCAGGCGACCCCTCACGCTTCGAGTGACCACCGACGTGACCGACGCCCCACCACCCCGCCCAGCACGAGAGAGCCCCCAGACCTAGCATCGACACCATGAGCAGCCAGGGCCTCACCCACTCCCAGCGCAAGATGGCCGACGCCGGCGTCCACCCCACCGCGATCGACGTCTTCAGCCGCTTCTACGAGCTCCTCGACGGCGGCGCCACCGGCACCGTCCCCGAGGCCGACGTCGAACCCCTCACCGACGTCACCCACCGCCGCGACCTCGACATCGCCCCCCACGACGCGGCAGCCGCCCTCGCCCGCACCGCACTCGTCAAGCTCAACGGCGGCCTCGGCACATCCATGGGCATGGACCGCGCCAAGTCCCTCCTCACCGTCCGCGACACCCACCACGGCCCCCTCACCTTCCTCGACATCATCGCCGGACAGGTCCGCGCCGCCCGCGCCGCCACCGGCGCTCCCCTCCCGCTGCTCTTCATGAACAGCTTCCGCACCCGCGACGACACGCTCGCGGCGCTCGCGGCCTACCCGGACCTCGCGGTCGACGGCCTGCCGCTCGACTTCCTGCAGAACCGCGAGCCCAAGCTGCGTGCCGACGACCTCGAGCCCGTCGAGTGGCCCGCGGACCCGGACCTCGAGTGGTGCCCGCCCGGGCACGGGGACCTGTACACGGCCCTCGTCACGTCGGGGGCGCTCCAGCAGCTCCTGGACGCGGGCTTGTACGCGAGCGTGTCGAACTCGGACAACCTCGGCGCGGCACCGGACGCGGCCATGGCAGGCTGGTTCGCGGCGTCGGGTGCGCCGTTCGCGGCCGAGGTGGCGCGCAGGACGCCCGCGGACCGCAAGGGCGGCCATCTCGTGGTGCGACGCTCCGACGGCCGCCTCGTGCTGCGCGAGACCGCGCAGACGCCCGCGGAGGACCTCGTCGCCGCGGGAGACATCGAGCGGCACCGGTACTTCAACACGAACAACCTGTGGCTCGATCTGCGCGCGCTGGCCGCCGAGCTCGACCGGACCGGGGGAGTCCTCGGGTTGCCGCTCATCCGCAACCCCAAGACGGTGGACCCGACCGACGCGTCCTCGACGCCCGTGATCCAGATCGAGTCGGCGATGGGTGCTGCGATCGAGGTCTTCGAGGGCTCGACCGTGATCGAGGTGGACCGCAGCCGTTTCCTGCCGGTCAAGGCCACGAGCGACCTGTTGCTGCTGCGCTCGGACGTGTACGAGCTCGGTGACGACTTCACGCTCGCGGCCCAGGTCGAGGCGCCGCTGATCGACCTCGACGGCGCGCACTACAAGCTCGTCGGTGACTTCGACCCGCGTTTCGGGCAGGGGGCGCCGTCGTTGCGGGGGGCGCGGAGCCTCACGGTGCGCGGTGACTGGACGTTCGGTCGGGGTGTCGTCGCCGCAGGGGACGCGGCCCTGGCGGACGCCGGCGAGCCCCGGACGGTCCCGGACGGGGCGCGCGTGGGACCCGAGGGGATCGTCGGGTCGGCCTGACGGTCGAGAGCGGCGTCGTCCGGCCGGCGGGGACGGACCCCACGAGGCCGCTGGCGGCCCGTGAGCGGCGCGGGACGCGCTCTGGCGGCCCCTGGGTGCCCGACGGCGTCGCGAGGCCGGGAGCGCACCGTGCCGTGCGCCTCCGGGGTGCTCAGGCGGGCACGTCGACGACCCGTCCGTCGCCGACCACGGGCGAGACCGCCCCGCTCGACGCCGACGCGAGGTCCGCCGTGAGCGGCGCGAGGAGCGCGGGCGGGACCAGGAGCCGGAACGTCGCCTCGGCCGCGTAGACGGCGCCCTCGAGCACCGCGCCGCGGGCCTGGCACCACTCGTGGAGCACGTTGCCGATCCGGCCCGCCTCGGCGTGCGGGACGTCGACCGTGACTTCGACCATGACCTCGCGCCGCAGCACGGGGGCGAGGTCGAGCGTCTCGCTCACGGCGTTCGAGTAGGCACGGACGAGCCCGCCCGCCCCGAGCAGCACCCCGCCGAAGTAGCGCGTGACGACCGCGACGAGGTCGGTCACGTGCCGGTGCCGCAGGACCTCGAGCATCGGGATGCCGGCCGTGCCCGAGGGCTCGCCGTCGTCGCTCGACCGTTGCTGGTCGGCGTGCGTCCCGACGACGAGCGCGGTGCAGTGGTGCCGGGCTTCCCAGTGCTCCTTGCGGACGCTCGCGATCACGGACTCCGCCTCGGCGACCGACGCGACGGGGTGCAGGAGCGTGAGGAAGCGGGACTTCTTGATCACGAGCTCGTGCTCGACCGGGGCGGCGATCGTCGACGGGAGCGGCGCGTTCTCGGGGGACTGCAGGAGGGAGGGCATCGGCGCCAGCCTAGCCAACCCGCCCGTCCCGCCCTCAGGAGGGGCGGGTCGAGGACGGGAGGGGCGGCACGGCGTGGGCCGGGCGTCCCTCGGTCGACCGCGACGACACGCTGCGACGACAGGAGTGAAATAGTGTGCCAAGCAGATAGGCTCCTGCCATGGTCACCGACACCCCCGACTCACCCGGGACAGCCTCGACGGACGAGGGGGCCTCGGGCGTCGAGGCCCCGCAGGCACTCGCCCCCCGCTACCCGCGTCCGCCGGTCACGCGCGACGAGGCCGAGTGGGTCTGGCGCGAGCTGTCGGTCGGAGCGATGTACGCGTCGACCAAGCCGGAGATGGTGCGCCTGGCCGTCATCGTCGGCCTGACCCGGGCCACGGGTGCCCGGTACTCCGACCTGTTGCGCTGCACGGTCGACTCTCTCGACCTGGGGCCGACGGGCGCTCAGGCGGGGGAGGGGAGCGTCGTCGTGCAGCACGGCAAGCACCGCATCGTGCGCGAGCACCGCCTCGAGCCGGGCGTGGTCATGGTCCTGCGTCGCTGGATGGACGTCCGTGAGGAGCTGTGCTCCGAGCTCGAGGGCTCCGTGCCGCGTGCGCTGCTCCTGACGGTCCACCACACGCACGACAACGGCATCACCGTCGCGAGCGGGCTGCCCATCACCAAGCAGGGCCTGGTGCTGTCCTGGCGTCGCTTCGTGCAGCGCACCAACGCGCGGTACGGCGGGGTGCGCCCGCCCCTGCCGACGCGCTTCGAGCAGGTCCGTCGCGCATGGCACGCGGAGGCCGCCGACGGTCCGGCCGAGCCTGCCGCGCAGGAGTAGCGGGTCGGCCGAGCGGTCCGGCCCGGCCCGGCCGTGAGGGTCACCCCTCGCGTGAACCGTCCGCGGGGGAGGGGGTGGCCGCCCCGCCGAGCTCCTGGAACACCGTGATCTGGAGGCCGGCGGGGGCGTCGAGACGTGCGTTCAGCGAGTCCCACGGGGTGCGGACGGGCGGTGCCACGAGCGACGCCCCCGCGTCGACCAGGTCGGCCGTGACGCCGGCCGCGTCGGTCACCTCGAACGCGACGCGCAACCGGGGAGCGACCTGCTTGCCGACCTCGACGTCGTCGATCAAGCGCTTCTGGGCGGGGTTGGCGATCTCGAGCGTGGCGCGTCCCGCGTCGAGGATCGCGACCCGTGCGTCCCCGTCCCCGGTGTACGCCTCGAGCTGGGGGAGGCCCAGGGCGTCGCGGTAGAAGGCGAGCGCCTGGTCGTAGTCCTGCGCCTCGACGACCAGGCGCAGCTGCAGGACGGGGCGGGCGGGGGTGTCGGTCATCCGGCCACGGTAGGTCAGTCGCTCGGATGCTGCGTGCCATTCTCTTCTCCGGCTAAAATAGTGTGCCAAGCGTACCGACCACACACATCACCCAGGAGATCGACTCACCGAGCAGCCCGGACAAGCCGGGGTCGAGCCCCACCGTTCGACCGGACGACGAGGCCCCCTGCTCCAGCGGGGGAGCAGGGGGCCTCGAGCCGGGTCGCGAGGTCGCGTCAGCGCCACCAGGTCCGGGGGGTGGCGAGGACGACGATCCCGATCAGCGCGACAGCGGCCACGACGACGAAGAGTCCGCTGCGGTCGAGCGTCGAGGCCGCTAACGCGACGAGCGCGAGCCCTTGGCACGCGAGCTGGACGAGCCCGGCTCGACGCAGCTCCGCACGCAGGACAGCACGCTCGACCCCGCCCTTCCTGGGGACCCGCGCGGCCCACCACGCCGCACGCAGCACCACCTGGGCGAGCGGGAGGAGCAGGAAGACGACCGGGTCGAACGACGTGTCGCCCGCGAGCAGCGCCAAGGCTCCGACGAAGAGCACCAGCTGCGGCACCGGGGTGTGCGGCCGTGCGCCCACGAGGGCCGCGAAGGCCACCCCGACGGCCACGCTCCCGAGCAGCGGGAAGAGCTGGTACCCGGCGAGGACGCCGAACAGGAACGTCGCACCGACCAGGATCGCCTGCAGGACGCTGCCCGCGACCGTGGGACCCGTGCTCACCTCGGTCGACGGCGGGCCTGCCTGGTCGTGCGGCGGGACGGTGGGGAGCGCGCTCATCGGGTCGTCCCTCGCTGGCTGTGACGTTGACGACGGGCTGCGAGCTCGAGCGCGGCCCGGGCCCCGCCCTTGCCGTTCACCGAGGCGGTCCAGGGCACCACGAGGACGCCCTCGCGTCGGATGGCCTCGAGGCGCTGCTCGCGCTCCAGACGCGTGATGCGCCACGCGAGCACGACGCCCGGCTCGTCCTGGGGGACGTCGACGGTCGGGAGGATGTCGACCGCGACCACGGGGTGTCCGGTCGCCCGCCACGTCTGGGCGATCATGGCGCTCTCGTCGTCGAGGAAGGTCGAGAACATGTAGACCAGGGCCGCCGCCGGGATCTGCGGCGGACGCATGCGTCGACGCGGCTCACCGATGGGGTGGGCGAGGGCGAGAGCGTGGACGATCCGCTGGAGCTGGCGCTTGCCCGCTGCCGGCGGGAGAGGGCGACGGATCCACCCGAGATCCTCGAACCCGACCCTGTCCCCTCCGTCCAGCGCGGTCTGGGCGACCGACGCCGCGGCATGGCGGGCGATGTCCAGGGACGTCGCCCGGTCCATCGGCAGCGGACCGCGCCCCCGCCACGTCGTGACGTCGGGCCCCACCTCGTCCCGCGAGTCCAGGACGAGGACGATCGTCGCCTCGGCCGTGGCCTGGGTGCGCCGGACGTACAGCGTCTCGAGCCCGGGGGACCGGCGTGCGGTCGCGCGCCAGTCGATGCGACGCAGACGGTCGCCCGGGGCGAAGGGGTGGACGTCTCGGAGCTCGGTGCCGTCGCCGAGGCGCCTGGTCGTGTGCGGACCCGTGAGCCCGGCGAGCTGGCGGGGCAGCGGGAGGAGACCGAGGGGCTGCGCGGTCGGCAGGACGAGCATCCCGGGGGACTGGGCCGCGTCCGGGACCGACTCGACGACCCCCTCGGTTCCTGACGCGACGTGGTCGACCCGGAACATGCGGTGCGGGCCGGTCCGCGCCGAGTGCGTCGTGAGGTCGAGCGTCCGGGTCCGGTCGACCAGCACCGTGACGTCCGCGTCCTCGTTCCCCGGGCTGGTGACGCGCAGGCGGACCGGTGTGGCGTCGTCGGGCACGTCGAGGCGGAGCCGGGACCGGAGCTCGCCAGGACGCAGGCCCGTGGTGTCCGCCGCCTCGAACGTGACGACCACGCCCTCGTTCCTGGGACGGACGCTCCATCCCCACGCCGCGCTGAGCAGCGCCGGCGCACCCAGGACGGCGACGTCGGCGTGGCCCGTGAGGAGACCTGTGACGAGGAGGGCCAGGCCGAGCACGACGCCCGCTGCGAGGCTCGTCGTCTGCTGCCAGCTCGTCAGGCGTGTCGTCGTGGCGAGCGAGGTCATCGCGTCGCGGAGGCGACCGCAGCAGGGCCGGGGACGCGGTCGAGGATGGCGCGGACGATGGTCTGCGGCTGGGCGTTCGAGGCCCAGGCCGTCGGCGTCAGGGTCAGGCGGTGCGCGAGCACCGGGACGGCGACCCGCTTGACGTCCTCGGGCAGCACGTAGTCCCGGCCGTCCAGCGCGGCGACGGCGCGGGCCAGCAGGACGAGGTTCTGCGAACCACGGGGCGACGCTCCCACCTCGAGCTGCGCGTCGGCGCGCGTGGCCGCGACGAGGTCCACGCAGTACGTGAGGACGTCGGGGTCGACGTCGGTCGCCTCGACCCCTGCCTGCATCGCGAGGACGGTCCGTGCGTCGACGACCTGGCGCACCTCCGCCTGCTCCTGACGTCGGTCGAGACGACGACGCAGGACCTCGCGCTCCTCGTCCCGGCCCGGGTAGCCGACGCCCAGCCGGACCATGAAGCGGTCGAGCTGCGCCTCGGGCAGCGGGTAGGTGCCCTCGTACTCGACGGGGTTCGACGTCGCGAGGACGTGGAACGGCCGCTGGAGCGGGTAGGTGCTGCCCTCGATCGAGACCTGCCGCTCGGCCATGGCCTCGAGGAGCGCGGACTGCGTCTTGGGTGCCGTCCGGTTGATCTCGTCCGCCAGGAAGATGCCCGTGAAGACCGGGCCGGGACGGAACACGAAGTCGGTCGTCGCCGGGTCGTACACCGAGGACCCCGTGATGTCCGCGGGCAGGAGGTCCGGGGTGCACTGGAGCCTCGCGAAGTCGAGCCCCAGGGCGGTCGCGAGGCTGCGAGCAGCGAGGGTCTTGCCGAGTCCCGGCACGTCCTCGAACAGGACGTGCCCGCCCGCGAGGATCGTGGCGAGCGCGAGCTCGAGCGAGTCCCGCATGCCGACGACGGCCGTACCGACCTCGTCGAGGATGCGGCGGCCGTGCGCGGCCACCTCGGGGATGCTGAGCGCGGGGGCAGGGGAGTCCGTCATCGGGTTCGCCTCTCGGTGCTGGTGACTGGTGGGTGACGTGCTGCGGCATCGGTGCCGACGGTCGTGCGGGTCAGGCGTCGGTACGGAGGTTCCGGTCGCCGGTGCCGTGCCCGGCGCTGCCCGCGTGGACGGCGCCGGGAGGCCCGTCGACGAGGTTCTCGACCGCGCTCACCCAGGAGCGCAGGACCTTCATGGTCGGCGGCCGGGGGTCGGAGGTCATCTGCCGGTGCACCTGCGGACCGAGCCTGTCCGCCGCCGCCCGGACCTGCTCGGGGTCGGTGCTGTGCAGGTCGATGCCCTCGTCGGCGAGAGCCGTGGCCGCGAGCGCCCGGACGCGTCGGTGGGCGCGTTCGCTGACTCGTCCGTGACTTCCGTGCATGGCCCAGGTGAGGTCGGAGAGGTCGCGGCGTGCGCCGTCGCGGTTGGTGTCGGGCAGTGCCCGGTGCTGGGGGTCGTGTCCGGGGTCGACGCGTCGGGAGACGACGAGGGCGACGAGGAGGGTGACGGTGAGGGCGATCGCGTGGGGGAGGTCGAGGCCGAGGAGGGCGAGGGCGATGCCGGTGGCGACGAGCAGGGCTGCGTGGGTGAGGAGCTTCTTGTCGGTGGTGAGCCGGAGCTTCATCGTGCCCCTCCCCGCTGGGTGCCGTGGGTGGTCTCGTGCTGGGGTGCGTCGCTGTCGTCCGTGTCGGGTGGTGTGAAGGCGATGGCGAGGCGTTCGAGGCAGTCGCGTGCGGTGTCGATGTCCTGGGGGGTGAGGGGGTGGGTGGTGAAGCGTGCCCGCTGGTAGAGCTTCAGGAGGGTGGTGACGGCGTCGGGGTCGGCGGGGGTGGCGTCGAGGACGGTCGTGGTGAACTCGGTGGGGGTCTGTGCGGGGTGGCGGCGGTGGCCGGTGTCGGCGGTGGCGTCCTCGAGCGCTATCCAGGCGGCGGTGACGGCGTCGCGGGGGGTGGCGGCGGTGTCGAGGAGGTGCCGGGCGTGCTGGACGCCGCGGCGTAGTGCGGGGAGCTGGACGGTGAGGGTGGGGGTGGCGATGCTGGCGCCGGCCGTGACGTGGTCGTGGGGGGCGGGGGCCTCGGGGGCGGGTTCGCGGGTGCGGCGGCGCAGGCGGACGATCGCGATGACGGTGAGCACGACGGCGACCAGGATCGCCAGGTACGTCATGTACTCGCCGATGCTGAGGCCGGCGGCGCGTTCGTCGAGCCCTTCGAGGAAGAGCGCGGTGTCCTCGGTGCGTTGCACGGGTGGCGGTGGCGCGACGGTGCTGGGTCTGGTGGTGACGGGCTCGAGCCGGAAGCTCCAGCGGTTCCCGGCGGCGGCGCCGACGAGGACGAGGGCGATCAGGACGACGACACCCCCCAGTCGCGTCCGGTTGCTCATGCTGGTCGGTTCCTCTCGGCGTACAGGCCGGCGGTGGCGGCGGCCAGGAAGGCGGCGGGGTCGTCGTCGAGGCCCCGGCCCATGGTGGACAGGCCGACGGGGGTGGCGCGCAGCGCTCCGAGGAGGGTCGCGTCGGCGTCGGCGTGGACGAGGCGGTGGCGCCCGTGGGGGGCGGCGAGGCGTGCGGCCTGCTCGGTGATGCGTGCGGTGAGTGCGGCTCCCCACCCGGGGAGGGCTTCGACGTCGGCGCTGGGGCGGGGGACGACGACGTCGCTGGCCGCGAGCGCCACCCGGCCGTAGGCGGTCTGGGAGTGGTGGGAGATGCCGAGGTGGCGTTCGCGGGGGTCTGCGCCGGAGACGCGCAGGGAGGCGACGGGGCGGCCGCCGAGGGTGGCGGCGGCGTTGAGGGCTTCGCCGGCGGCGACGCCGGAGAAGCCCCAGCGGGTGCCGGTGCCGAGGTTGCCGGGGCCTTGGGTGACGATGGCGAGGTCTGCGCCGGTGACGTGGCGCGCGGCGAGGAGTCCGGTGTGGACGGTGACGGCTTCGTGGTCGCCGCCGTAGGCCTGGCCGACGGTGAGGCAGGTGTGGAGCCAGTCGGCGTCGCGCAGCGCGGCGACGGTGCGGGAGAACGCGGCGGGCAGGGCGCCGCCGTCGGTCATGACGTAGGCGATGCGGGGGGCGGGGCGTCCGTCCTGGGCGGCGGCGAGGCGGGCGCCGGCGACGATGGCGGGCAGCGCGGAGTGGAGGTCGGCGACGACGACGGGCATGCCGGTCAGGTCGTCGGCGTCGCGCAGGGTGTCGTGGTGGGGGGACTCCTGCTCGTCGACGCCGAGGACGAGGGCCTGCAGGGGGGTGTAGCGGGCCTTGACGAGGTGTCCGGGGCCGGGGGCGGGGTCGGGGGGCAGGGCGCCGGGGAGGGCGACGACGAGGGCGTACCCGCCGGTGCCGAGGCCGCGGGCGAGGGCGGAGACGTTGAGGAGGACCTGGTCGCCGACCTGGGGCTCTCCGACGAGCTGCGGGTAGGCGAGGGCGCGCACGGTGCGGGGGCGTTCCTCGGTGCCTGGGGCGGTGGTGGCGGGCAGGGGTTCGTCGAGCTCGACGGTCACTTCTTGCGCGCCTTGCCAGGCCCGGCCGCGGGAGATCACCCTTGCACTACGCCACGTCATCACACGGGTGAGGATAGCGTTCGTTAGCGTGGGTGCCGATGCCTGATCAGACGAGTCAACCAGTCAACCCTGCCACGAGGCTCTTGAACCTCGTGATCGCCCTCGTGAACACGAGCGTGTCGATGACGAAGCAGCAGATCCGTACGAGCGTCGCGGGGTATGCCGACGCGCCCTCTCCTGAGGCGTTCGAGCGCATGTTCGAGCGTGACAAGGACTCGTTGCGCGATCTCGGGATACCGATCGTGACGGTCGACGCCGGGGGGCACAGCGACGACGTCGGGTACCGGATCGACCAGGACGCGTACGCGTTGCCCGCGGTGGACCTGACCCCGGCGGAGTTCGGGGTGCTGTCCCTGGCGGCGCAGTTCTGGCAGGACAAGACGCTGCGTACGGACATCTCGCGCGCGCTGACGAAGCTGCGGGCGGCGGGCGCGGGCGAGGTCGCGAACGACGCGGTCGCGGGGCTCGCCCCGCGGGTGCGGGCCGTGGGTGACGCGTACGGTCCGCTGCTCGACGCGATCGAGGCGCTGCGGGCGGTGTCGTTCACGTACCGGGCGGCGTCCACGGGGGAGGTGCTGGCTCGTACGGTCGAGCCGTGGCGCATCGCGGCCCGGCGCGGCGGCTGGTACCTCCTCGGGTTCGACCGCGAGCGCCAGGCGCCGCGGGCGTACCGCCTGAGCCGGATCGAGGGCCGGGTGCGTCTGCTGGGGCGTGCGGGGTCGTTCGTCATCCCGGACGGGGTGGACGTGGACGCGCTCCTGGGGGCGCGGGCCGGGCAGGAGCAGCTCGCGGCGCTGGCGATCGGGCCGGAGCGGGCCGAGGCGTTGCGGGCACGGGGGCACAGCGACGGGGACGGGCCGGGTGCGGGGCCGCGTGCGGACGGTCGTGACGTCGTGCACGTGCCGTTCACGAACCAGCACGCTTTCGCGGACGAGATCGCGGGGTACGGGGACGCGGTCGTGGTGCTGAGCCCTGCGGGGCTGCGGGACGCCGTCGTGCGACGCTTGAGCGCCGCGGCGCTCCTGGGACGTGGGCCGGGTGCGCCGACGCCGGGCCGGGCGGGGGATCAGGCGGGGGACGGGAACGGCACGACGAGCACGGAGGAGCAGCGTGGCTGAGCGCGCGGACGACCGGTTGGTGCGCCTGCTGGGCATCGTCAGCTATCTGGACGGCGCGGGCGGGGTCCCGGTCGAGGAGCTCGCGACCCGGTTCGGGGTGACGACCCGCCAGATCGTGGAGGACGTCGACGCCCTGTGGGTGTCCGGCACCCCGGGGTACTGGCCCGACGACCTGATCGACTTCGACGCGGACTCCCTCGAGCGGGGCGTCGTGCGGCTCACGGAGGCGCGCGGCATGACGCGGCCCCTGCGCCTGGGCACGCGCGAGGCCGTGGCGCTCATCGCGGCGCTGCGCGCCATGGGGGAGACCCCGGCGGTGCGTGCGGACCGGGCACGCTCCGACGTCGTCGCGTCCGTCCTGGACAAGCTCACCGGCGCGACGGGCGAGGCCGCCGCCGCCCTCGACGTGCGCCTGTCTCCCGACGGTGCCCCCGAGGTCGTCGCCGCGGTGTCCTCGGCGCTGGCGAACCGGCACCGGCTGCGCGTGCGGTACGTGACGAGCTCGGACGTCGTGTCCGAGCGTGAGATCGACCCCGTGGCCCTGCACACGCAGGACGCCTACTCCTACCTCCTCGCGTGGTGCCACCGCGCGCAGGGGCAGCGCACGTTCCGCCTCGACCGGCTCCTGGCCGCGACCGAGCTCGACGTGCCCGCGGGCGAGCACGACCTGCCGACCGAGGTCGACTTCACGCCCACGGGCGACGCGCCGCTCGCGACGATCACGTTCGCCAGCCCTGCGCGCTGGGTCGCGGAGCAGGTCCCGGTGGAGAAGGTCCGCAACCTGCCCGACGGCGCGTTCGAGGTCTCCCTGCGCGTCACGAACCCCGTGTGGTTGCGCCGCCTGCTCCTCGAGCACGCCCGTCACGTCCTGGCCGTCGCCCCCCAGGCCGTCGCCGACGACGTCGCGCAGGCCGCGAGCGCCGCCCTGGCCGCGTACGGGCACGGGGACGCCACGGACGCGGCCGACGCGGCAGCGCCCGAGGTGTCGGAGGGGACCGCGGGGTCCGCCGGCGCCCCGGCGAACTAGGCTGGACGACATGTGGTTCACCATCTGGTCGGTCCTGGTCGTCGGCACGCTCGTCGGCGCCTTCTTCCTGGGGCGTGACCTGTGGCGCAAGGCCAAGGCTCTGTTCGCGCAGATGTCGCAGTCGGCGGTCGTGATGGACCGGTTCGCGCAGCGCACGGACGAGGTCACCGCCTCGCTGGCGGCCTCCCAGCCCAGCACGGCGCCCACCCTGTTCGACGACCCGGCCCTCCTGCACGAGCGTGTGGAGGAGCTGCGCGCGCAGCGGGCCGAGCGCCGGGCGCTGCGCAGGACCCGCAACACGCAGACGTGGGACCGGTGGCGTCGATTCAACGCGTAGGATCTGCGACATCAAGACTTGCGTCCGACTCCAAGGAGCCATCTCATGGGCATGCTGAAGCCCTGGCACATCATCGTTCTTGTCGTCGTCGTCCTGCTCCTGTTCGGGGCGAAGCGACTTCCTGACCTGGCCCGCAGCGTGGGGCAGTCGCTCAAGATCTTCAAGAGCGAGGTCAAGGACCTGCGCGACGACGACAAGCCCGCGGAGCCTGCCGTCAAGGATGACGACGCCCCCAAGGCCTGACCCGTGGCCGGTTCGACGAAGACGGCCAGGTCCGCCGAGGGGCGCATGCCGCTGCGCGAGCACCTGCTCGAGATCCGCAAGCGACTCTTCCTGGTCTCGTGCGGGCTCGTCCTGGGTGCGATCGGTGGCTGGTTCCTCTACGAACCGCTGCTGGCCGCGCTCCAGGCGCCCCTCGAGGCGGCCGCGGCGGCGCAGAACAAGATCATCAACCTGAACTACTCGGGGCTGGCGACCGCCCTCGACATGAAGATCAAGGTGTCCCTGTTCCTCGGGGTGCTCGTGTCCTGCCCGTGGTGGCTCTACCAGTTCTGGGCGTTCATCACCCCGGGCCTGACGCGCAAGGAACGCCGCTACGCCATGGGCTTCCTCGGGGCGTCGGTGCCGCTGTTCCTGGGCGGGGTGTTCCTCGCCTGGTGGGTCCTGCCGCACGCGGTCGACATCCTCGCGACGTTCGTGCCCGACGGCGCGACGAACTTCACCGACGCACAGGGCTACCTGAGCTTCGTGATGCGCCTCGTCCTGGCGTTCGGGCTCGCGTTCGTCCTGCCCGTGGTCCTGGTCGCCCTGAACTTCGCGGGCCTGGTCCGCTCCTCGACCCTGCTCGCGGGGTGGCGGTGGGCCGTCCTGATCGCGTTCGTGTTCGCGGCCGTCATGACCCCCACGCCCGACGCGCTCACCATGATCTTCGTCGCCCTGCCCATCTGCTTCTTGTACTTCGCGGCCGTCGGGATCGCGATCCTGCGCGACCGCAGCACCGACAAGCGCCTCGCCGCCGCACTCCCCGGTGCCTGAGCAGCACACGTCCCGCCCCGCCCGCCTCGGAGTCGTCGTCAACCCGACGGCCGACCGCGGACGGGGCCGGGGCGACGGCGTGCGCACCCTCGCCCTCCTGCACGCGGCCGGGCACGACGTCCTGGACCTGAGCGCCCCGAACGCGCCCCTCGCGCTCGAGAACGCCCGCGACGCCGTCGCCGGAGGGATCGACGCCCTCGTCGTCGTCGGCGGGGACGGCATGGTCCACCTGGGGGTCAACGCGGTCGCGGGCACCGGGATCCCCCTCGGCATCGTCGCCGCCGGGACGGGCAACGACTTCGCGTCGGCCCTCGACCTGCCCGTGCACGACGTCCCTGCCGCCGTCACGCTCCTCCTCGACGCCCTCGCGGCCCGCAGCGCGGGCGAGGGCGGGGTGCGGGCCGTCGACGCCGCCCGGGCCGAACCCCTCGACACCGACCTCGAGCCCCGTCCCGGACGGGCCCGCTGGTTCTGCGGCGTGCTGTCCGCAGGGCTCGACGCCGCCGTCAACGCGAACGCCAACGCCCTGACGTGGCCGAGGGGCGGCGCCAAGTACGTGCGCGCGGTCGCGAGCGAGCTCGCCCGCTTCCGCCCCTACGGGTACCGCGTCACCGCGGTCCTCGCTCCCGGCGACCAGCCGGGCACGGTCCCGGGCACCGTGCCCGACGACGTGCCCGACGACGGCGCGCCCCCGTTCGTGTGGACCTCGCCCGGGACCCTGGTCGCCGTGGCCAACGGGCACCGCTTCGGCGGCGGCGTCCAGATCGCCCCCGACGCCCGGATCGACGACGGCCTCCTCGACCTCGTGACCGCCGGGCCCCTGACCCGCCTCGGTGCCGCTCGCATCTTCCCCGGCATGTACCAGGGCAGGCACGTGCACCACCCAGCGGTCGACCTGCGGCCCGTCACGTCCGTGCTCCTCGAGGCGACCGACGCGGGCCGCCCCCCGCCCCCGGCCTTCGCCGACGGGGAACGCATCGCCCACCTGCCCGTGCGCGTCACCGTCGTCCCCGGCGCCCTGCGCGTCCTCGACGGCCGCGTCACCGGGCCCCCGCCCGCCTGACGACGAAAAGCCCCACCGACCGACACCCCCGGACCGTAGGGTGGTGGCATGACCGCAGCACCCCGCACCGCCGGCAACGCAGGACACGACGACACAGCCGACACAGCCGGCCCGGCGAGCCCCGCGGAGCGGTACGCGTCCTCGCGCGCCCTCCAGGCCGCCTCCCGCACCCACCTCGCCGCGTTCCGCGAGATCGTCGGCTTCCCGTTCGACGACTTCCAGGTCCGCGCCTGCCAGGCCCTCGAGGAGGGACGTGGCGTCCTCGTCGCCGCCCCCACCGGCGCCGGCAAGACCGTCGTGGGGGAGTTCGCCGTCCACCTCGCGCTCGCCGGTGGCCGCAAGGCGTTCTACACGACCCCCATCAAGGCGCTGTCCAACCAGAAGTACGCCGACCTCGCGCGCCGCCACGGACCCGACCAGGTCGGCCTGCTCACGGGCGACACGTCCATCAACGGCGACGCCCCGATCGTCGTCATGACCACCGAGGTCCTGCGCAACATGCTCTACGCGGGCTCGCGCGCCCTCGACGGCCTCGCGTTCGTCGTCATGGACGAGGTCCACTACCTTGCCGACCGCTTCCGCGGACCCGTCTGGGAAGAGGTCATCATCCACCTCTCGGACGACGTCCAGCTCGTGTCGCTGTCCGCGACCGTGTCCAACGCCGAGGAGTTCGGCGACTGGCTCGAGATGGTCCGCGGCGACACCGCCGTCGTCGTCAGCGAGCGCCGACCCGTCCCGCTGTGGCAGCACGTCCTGGTGGGCTCGCGCCACCGCGGCCCCCGCACCCCCGGCGAGGTCGTGCGTCCGGGCACGGGCGCCGACCTGATCGACCTGTACGCGGGGCACGTCGACCCCACCGACCCGGGCGTCAACCCGCCCATCAACCCGGACCTGCTCGTGGCGTTCCGCGCCGGTGCCCGCGACGGCGGGTACCCCGGGCGCGGGCGCGGGGGAGACCGCGGCTACCGGGGGCGCGGGGGCCGTGGCGGGCCAGGCGGACACCGGGGTGGCGGATCGGGGGACGGGGGCGGACGCCGCACCCCGCCCCGCTTCGCCGTGGTCGACGCCCTGGACGCCGACGGGCTGCTGCCCGCGATCTTCTTCATCTTCTCCCGCGCCGGGTGCGAGGCCGCCGTGACCCAGTGCCTGGCCGCCGGGCTGCGCCTGACCACGCCCGCGCAGGAGGCCGAGATCCGCGCGACCGTCGAGGCGCGCAGCGCGACCCTGCCCGCCGAGGACCTCGACGTCCTGGGCTACTGGACGTGGAGCGAGTCCCTCGCGCGCGGCGTCGCGGCCCACCACGCGGGCATGCTGCCCATCTTCAAGGAGATCGTCGAGGACCTGTTCAGCCGGGGACTGGTCAAGGTCGTGTTCGCGACCGAGACCCTCGCCCTCGGGATCAACATGCCCGCCCGCTCGGTCGTCCTGGAGAAGCTCGTCAAGTGGGACGGGACCTCGCACGTCGACATGACCCCGGGGGAGTACACCCAGCTCACGGGTCGCGCCGGTCGCCGCGGCATCGACGTCGAGGGGCACGCCGTGGTCGTCGACCACCCCGGACTCGACCCGGTCACCCTCGCGGGACTCGCGTCCAAGCGTCTGTACCCGCTCAAGTCCTCGTTCCGCCCCACCTACAACATGGCCGTCAACCTCGTCGCGCAGGTGGGACGCGAGCGCGCGCGCGACGTCCTGGAGACGTCGTTCGCGCAGTTCCAGGCGGACCGGGGCGTCGTGGGCCTCGCCAAGCAGGCGCAGGCGCACGCCGAGGCCCTCGAGGGGTACGCGCAGGCCATGACGTGCGACCGGGGCGACTTCGGCGAGTACGCCCGGCTCCGGCGGGCGATCGCGACCCGCGAGGCCGACCTGTCGAAGTCGGCGCAGCGGGCCCGGCGCGCCCAGGTCGTCGCGGACTTCGAGAACCTGCGCGTCGGCGACGTCGTCGAGCTGCCCACGGGGCGCCGCGCCGGGTACGTCGTCGTGCTCGACCCCGGCAAGGACGGCGGCTTCGACGGCCCCCGCCCCACCGTCCTGACCGAGGACAAGCACGTCAAGAAGCTCACGGTCGCCGACGCCCCCTCCGGGATCCGCACGGTCGGCACGGTCCGCATCCCCAAGACGTTCAACCCGCGCGTGCCCGCAGCCCGCCGCGACCTGGCCTCGTCGCTGCGCAACGCGCTCGGCGCGTTCGTCGACACCCCGGGTGCGCCGTCGCGGGGCACGTCGCCCACCGTGCGGTCGTCCGCCGCCGACGACAAGGAGCTCAGCCGCCTGCGTGCGGCACTGCGGGCCCACCCGTGCCACGACTGCCCCGAGCGCGAGGACCACGCCCGGTGGGCCGAGCGGTGGGCCAAGCTCAAGAAGGAGCACGACGCCCTCGTGCGGCGCGTCGAAGGACGCACCGGCTCGATCGCGCGCGTCTTCGACCGCATCTGCGACATCCTCACGGGCCTCGGCTACCTCGAGATCGACCCCCACCCCGCAGGGGGCGGTGCGCTCGAGGACGGGCCCCGGGACGCGGACGCCCCGGGCACGCCCTCGTCGAGCACGGCCGGGGCCGGCCCCCGCAGCGCCCCCCGCCGCACGCCTGCCCCCGACGTCAGGATCACCGACGCCGGCCAGTGGTTGCGCCGGCTCTACGCCGAGAACGACCTCCTGCTCGCCGAGTGCCTGCGGCGCGGCGTGTGGGACGAGCTCGACCCGGCCGGGCTCGCCGCCGTCGTCTCGACCCTCGTCTTCTCGGCCCGCCGCGACGAGCCCGGCGAGCCGTACGTGCCCGGCGGACCCCAGGGGAAGCTCGCCCGCGCGCTCGACGCGACGGTCGTCGTGTGGTCCGAGGTCGACGACCTCGAGGAGGCCCACCACATCGACGCGACCGGCACCCTCGACCTGGGGATCGTGGCGGCCGTGCACCGGTGGGCCAACGGGCGCAGCCTCGACGCCGTCCTGCGCGGCTCCGAGCTCGCCGCGGGGGACTTCGTGCGCTGGTGCAAGCAGATCATCGACGTCCTCGACCAGCTCGCGACCGCGGCCCCCACCCCCGCGATGCGCAAGACCGCCGTGCGCGCCATCGAGGCCGTCCGGCGCGGGGTCGTGGCCTACTCGAGCGTGTGACCTTCGCGTCACGTGCGCCCGGCACGCCCCACGAGAGGGCCGTACCGGGCGCACGTGGCCTATCGTGTGATGTCGTGGCCTCCACCCTGTACCGCAACGGTGTCATTCACTCCTCGACCGACCCCTTCGCCGAGGCGATGCTCGTCGACGGCGGGGTGATCACCTGGATCGGCGCGAACGACACCGCCGCCGGGCTCGCCGCGCGCGCCGACCGCGTCGTCGACCTCGACGGAGCGCTCGTCGCCCCCGGGTTCGTCGACTCCCACGTCCACGTCCTCGAGACCGGGCTCGCCCTCGCAGGCGTCGACCTGTCCGCGAGCGCCGGCATCACCTCGCTCGCTGCCGCGCTCGACGCGCTGCACGCCGCGGTCGAGGCCCGCCCGGCCGCCGGCGCGGACGACGTGCTCCTCGCGTTCGGGTGGGACGAGCAGGGGTGGCCCGAGCACCGGGCCCCTACGCGGAGCGAGATCGACGCGGCGTGCGGGGGAGCGCTCGTGTACGCGGCGCGCGTCGACGTGCACTCCGCGGTCGTCTCGACGTCGCTCGCGCAGCGCGCCGGTCTGGAGGCGCAGCACGGGTGGACGGACAGCGGCTTGGTCACCCTGGACGCGCACCACGCGGCCCGGGACGCGGCCCGCGCCCTGAGCCCCGAGCGTCGTACCGCGCTCTACCGCACCGCGCTCGACGCGGCCGCCCGCCGCGGCATCGTGTCGGTGCACGAGAACAGCGCGCCCTCGATCGACACGCGCGACGGGCTGCGCGAGATCATGGCCCTCACGGGGGACCCGCAGGGCGCGCTGCCGCACCTGGTCGCCTACCGGGGCGAGCTGTGCGCCACCCCCGACGACGCGCACGCTCTCCTCGCCGACCTGCCCGGCCTGGCCGGCATCGCGGGCGACCTGAACGTCGACGGTTCGCTCGGCTCGCGCACCGCGGCGCTGCGCCACCCGTACTCCGACCTCACGGGCACCCCCGGTGAGGCGGGGCCCGACGGGCGCGGCAACCAGTACCTGACCGCCGAGCAGATCGCGGCCCACCTGTCCGCCGTCGCGGCGGCCGGGACCCAGGGCGGGTTCCACGTCATCGGCGACCGGGCCATGGACGAGTTCGTCGTGGGCCTGCGCGCTGCCGCGGAGGCCGACGGGGCCGCGGCCCACCGTCGCGCCGCGCACCGCGTGGAGCACGCGCTGTTCGTCGACACCCACGCCCTGTCGACCCTCCTGCTGTTCGGGGTGTCGCTGTCCATCCAGCCCGTGTTCGACGCGGCGTGGGGCGGCCCCGACGGCATGTACGCCTCGCGCCTGGGCCCGACGCGCGTCGCGGGGCTCTCGCCCTTCGCGGACCTCGCCGGGGCGGGCGTCCCGCTCGCGTTCGGCTCCGACTCTCCCGTGACCGCGATGGACCCCTGGTCCGCGGTCCGGGCCGCGATGTCGCACGCCGACCCCGACCAGCGCATCTCCGCGCGCGCCGCGTTCCGGGCGCACACGCGCGGGGGCTGGCGCATCGCGGGCCTCGACCACACGGGCGCCGGCCAGCTGCGCGTCGGCGCACCCGCCCACCTCGCGGTCTGGCGGGCCGAGCACCTCGCCGTGCAGGGGACGGGGACGTCCGTGTCCTCCTGGAGCACGGACGCCCGTTCCGGGACGCCCCTGCTGCCCGACCTCACCGACGACGCGCCCGACCCCACGTGCCTGCAGACGGTGCGCGACGGCGTCGTGCTGTACGACACGTTCGACTGAGCCCCGGTCCGACCCGGCCGGGCCACCTCCAGGTCGTCCGGCCCGCCCTCGTGCGGGTGAGGCCGGTCGCGCCCCGGTGGCCCGCCACGGTGCGACCGGGGTCGCCACGAGCCACGGCACGTGTTCGGATTGACACCACCGTGAGGGGCGGTAAGTTCGATGACGTGTTCCGGCCGTCTGTGCCGCAGGGGAACGAGCCACCATCTCACCGTCCTTCCTGCGAGCCCTGACGTGCATCGGCTCGACCCGCGCGTTCAGTAGACAACACGGCCTCACCGGTGGCGGTGCGACGTGGTCCGAAGGACGCGCGGGTCGGCCCACATCTCCCGGCCGACCTGCAGGTACGTGGCGTACCCTGCACTGGTGTCGACCCGTGAGCCGAGCCGCTGGCTGCTGATCCTTCTCGCCGCCGGTGGCGGCTTCCTGACGAACACCGCCTTCCCCGACCGCGGCTGGTGGCCCCTGGCGTTCGTGGGCGTCGCGGCACTGTTCCTGGCTCTGCGGCGCGACGGCGCGTGGTGGAACGCGCTCGTCGGGCTCGTGTGGGGCCTGGCGTTCTTCCTCCCGCACATCCAGTGGGCCCAGATCGCGACCGACACCGTGCCCTGGCTCGCCCTGAGCGTCCTCGAAGCGGTCTTCCTGGCGCTGTTCGGCGCGATGTGGACGTGGGTGCGGCGCATCGGGTTCGTGGGGCGCAACCTCGCGTGGCAGGTCGTGACGTTCTCCGTGCTGTGGGTCGCGGTCGAGCAGTGGCGCTCCGAGTTCCCCTTCGGGGGGTTCCCCTGGGGCCGGCTCGCGTTCTCCCAGGTCGACTCCCTCCTGGGGCGCACGGCCTGGCTCGGCGGGGGACTGCTCGTCTCGTTGCTGACCGCCGCGATCGGTGTCCTGCTCGCCGTCTTCCTGATCGAGGCCCGCCGGGTCCGGGCCCTGCCCGCCCTGTGCTCGCTCGGTACGGCTGCTGTGCTCCTGGGTGCGGGCCTGGTCGTCCCGCTCGACACCCGCGCCGAGACCGGGACCTTGAAGATCGGCGCGGTCCAGGGCAACGTGGGCGAGCCCGGCCTGGGGTCGTTCGCCAACCGGGGTGAGGTCCTGGCGAACCACGTGGACGGCACCGTCGCGCTGCTCGACGAGGTGGACCCCGGCGAGCTCGACGTCGTCCTGTGGCCCGAGAACGGCTCCGACCTCGACCCGCAGACCACGCCTGACGTCGCCGCCGACATCGACGCGGCCGCGAGCGCCGTCGGCGCACCCGTCCTGGTCGGGGCGCAGGAGTTCCCCGAGACGGGTGGGCGGTACAACGTGGCGCTGCTGTGGGCGCCGGGGCAGGGCGTCATCGACCGGTACGCCAAGCAGCACCCCGCGCCGTTCGGCGAGTACATCCCGATGCGCAGCTTCGTGCGGATCTTCTCCGACCAGGTGGACCGGGTGACCACGGACATGATCGCGGGCGACGAGGTCGCCGTGATCGACCTGCCGTCCGAGCGGCTCGGGCGTACGGTCCCGCTCGCGACCGTCATCTGCTTCGAGGTCGCGTACGAGGAGCTCATCAGGGACGCCGTGACCGCGGGTGCCGAGCTCCTCGTCGTCCCGACCAACAACGCGTCCTTCGGGTACAGCGCCGAGTCCACCCAGCAGCTCGCCATGTCACGCCTGCGGGCCATCGAGACCGGCCGGGCGACCGTGCAGATCTCGACCGTCGGCGTCAGCGGCATCATCGCCCCCAACGGCGCGCTCCTGCAGAGCACGGAGCTCTTCACGGCCGACCAGATGATCGCGACGCTGCCCCTGCGCGACTCCCTGACCCCGGCCGTACGGCTCGGGTACTGGCCCGGGTGGGTCGCCGGGGGGCTGACGGTCCTGCTCGTCGTCGCCGGGGTCGTGTCCCACGTCTCGCGGGCGGCCGCGAGCGCCACGGCGCCCGCACGCAAGCCCGCAGCCAAGCGCCCGGCACCGCGCAAGCCCGCGCGCCGCTAGTCGTCCGACCGCGAGGGGCACCCGCCCCAGGAGGCCCGTCCTGCCCGACGGCGAGGATCGCCCGGGTGCGACGGGTCCGGTGGGCGGGCGGCACCTGCGGGCACCCGCGAGCACCGTCGCCCGCGAGCACCGTCGCCTGCGAGGGGGGAGCGACCCCAGGAACGACGAAGGGCCCGGAACTCCGAGGAGTTCCGGGCCCTTCGCGTCGATCAGGTCAGGCGCTGCGACGCAGCTTGCCGGCACGCAGGAGGCCGAGGCGCTCGTCGAGCAACTCCTCGAGCTCCTTGATCGTGCGGCGCTCGAGCAGCATGTCCCAGTGCGTACGCGCGGGCTTGCCGGCCTTGGGCTCGGGGCGCTCCGCGTCACGCAGGAGGGCCTCCTCACCGCAGCGACACTCCCACACCGCAGGCACCTCGGCCTCGGTCGAGAAGGGCAGGATGATGGTGTGACCGTTGGGGCAGTCGTAGTGCGCCTGGAAACGAGGGGCGAAGTCGACGCCCGCGTCGGACTCCATGCTCTTCGCACCGATGCTCATTCCACGTAGGGACCGGTCTGGCATGTCGTCCTCCAAGGGGTAGCGGCAGGGGTTGTCTATGGGGGTCAACGTCCCACCGGATGCGCGTGTTCCGTGAGGGCGTGAAGGTCCGGTGAACGCAGGGGCGCACGCCGAACCCACCCGTCGAGGCTGCCCAGCAGACCGCACGCATCGGGGAGGACGCGCACACCCGCGAGACCACCGACCAGGTTTCCGGTTTTCGCAGGCCGGCGCAACTCCACACGCACGAACGGGGGTGTGATGTTGCCCGGGGCACACCTTCGGGGGCGCCGACCGAGGCGCGGACACCGCACCACGGAGCCCGGGCTCACCGGCTCCCGTCGAGCGGCGAGCTGTCCGGATCGTCGCCAATACGGTGAATCACGGTACCGTTCGTGCTGTGAGGACCCAGGCAGAGCGCGAGCGACGGACGGTCGACCGTGGCGACCGTTGAGGCGTACGAGACGACCGCGGGTCGGCGGTACATGGTTCGCTACCGCACCCCCGAGCGCAAGCAGACCAAGAAGCGTGGCTTCAAGACCAAGCGCAGCGCCGAGGCCTTCGCGTCCTCGCTCGAGGTGTCGATCCTGCGCGGGGAGTTCATCGACCCGACGGCGGCCCGCTCGACCGTGCGCGAGCTCGGGGGAGCGTGGCTCGGGCGGCAGACCCACCTCAAGCCCTCGACGGCCAGGGCGGTCGAGAGCTCGTGGCGGCTGCACGTGACGCCCCGGTGGGGGAGCGTGCCCGTCGCCGAGATCCGGCGCACCGCGGTGCAGGCCTGGGTCTCCGACCTGAGCGCCACCTACAGCGCGACCACCGTGGCCCGAGCGCACGGCGCCCTCGCGTCGCTGCTCGACGACGCCGTCGACGACCGGCGCATCCTCACGAACCCCGCCCGCGGGGTCAACCTTCCTCGCAAGGTCCGGCGCGAGCACACCTACCTTGACCACCAGCAGGTCGCGGCCCTGGCCGCCGCAGCCGGTCGGCACGAGACCCTCGTCCTGGTCCTCGCCTACTGCGGGCTGCGCTGGGGCGAGGCCGCAGGGCTGCGCGTCCGCGACCTCGACATGCTCCGCCAGCGGTTGCGCATCAACCAGAACGCGGTCGAGGTCGGCTCCGAGATCGTCGTCGGCACCCCCAAGACCCACGAGCGACGCTCGGTCCCGTTCCCCGCGTTCCTCGCGTTGCACCTCGCCGCGGCGTGCGAGGGCAAGGGGCGCGACGACGTCGTCTTCCACGGCGACCGCGGCACCTACCTCAAGCGCTCCAAGTCGGGCACGGGCTGGTTCTCCCGCGCGGCCCGCGACGCCGGGATCGACGACCACCTCACCCCGCACGACCTGCGCCACAGCGCCGCGAGCCTCGCGGTGTCCGCGGGGGCGAACGTCAAGGCCGTCCAGCGCATGCTGGGACATGCCTCCGCGAGCATGACGCTCGACGTCTACGCGGACCTCTTCGAAAAGGATCTCGACGGCGTCGCGGTCGCGCTCGAGACGGCTCGACTGCGCGCGGTCTCGCGCGGCTAGTGCCCAGGGTGTGCCCACGGGGTCTTTCCGAAGCAGGGGAGAGCGTCGTGAATCCCTGATGTGGCAACAGTTGATGGGGGAGTGGCGACCTCTGCCCCGTGGGTCTAGAACTCACGGGGCAGGGCGCGGCCGGGAACGAAACGGACACTGACTCCCCACCTCGCTCGTCGCGCGAGGTCCGCGTGGAGCGACAGGTGCGCGGAACGTGCCGACGCTCTCAGGGCTTCCTGGGGAAGTCTCTCGTGATCAAGATACTTTGCCCTGCGTCCCCGGAATCACGGACCCTCCCGCCGCACCGCGACGAGCGCCCACGGCGCGACGCAGGTCGAGCGACCGTCGGCGCCCCTCGATAGAGTCGGCCACTCAGGGCGACCGCTCGGAGCGGCGCCGACGATCGACGACGGGGGCACAGTGAGCACGAGTCCAGGTCCGATGGACGTTTCCTTCTCCGGTCCGATCGGGGTGGCGGTGCGCGGCGAGGTGTGGTCGTGCGTCGAGATCCCCGACTCGGTGGACCTGTTGGGAACAGGCAAGGCCGTACGGGTGGTCTCGACGGTGGACGGCGAGGCCCTGACGGCCGGGCTGATGCCCACCGGGTCCGGCGGTCACATGCTCTCGATCAGCGCGAAGCTGCGCAAGAAGCTGGGGAAGGACATCGGGGACACCGTCCTCGTCCACCTGTCCGAACGCCTCACCTGACGTCCCGGGCGAGGTCCTCGGCCACCTCGGACGCCGTGGGCGGCAGCGCGGACACCGCTGCCGCCCACGGCGTCGCCGAGACCTCGGGCCTCAGTGTCGGAACGCGACCAGCCGCTCGGCCCAGGCCACGCCGCGCGCGTGTCCTGCTCGAGCGGCCGCCGGGCGCAGGGACACGTCCATCGCGTCGGCCCCGAACAGGTGCTCGGAGCCGGAGTCCGGGAAGATCGTCTCGACCGTGCTGCCGTGCGCGCGCAGGTCGTCGACCTGCGCCGCGAGCTGCAGGCCCCACGCCGGCGGCGTGAGCGAGCGGCCGCCGAACGGCGACAGCACCAGCACCCGCTCGTACCCGGCCGCCAGGTCGGCGTTCTCGTTGCGCCGGAAACCTCCGTCGAGGTACCGGCGACCCGCGATCTCGTAGGGGAGCCCGCTCGAACAGCTCGCCGCGACGGCGTCCACCAGGTCCACCCCGCTGTCGCGGTCGAAGACCACCGGGTCGCCGGTAGCGGCATCGACGGCCGTGAGCAGGATCCTCCGCTCCGGCCAGCCCGGCCCGGGAAGTCGCGATGCCACCGTTGCTCGCCACCTTTCCTGCCAGGAACCGTCCGACGCCGCCCCCCGCTCGAGCGCTGCGGCCCCTACGCGTCTGCGCAGGTCAGCCGGGTCGTGGGCCGAGGTGATGAGGGCGCGCATCCGTTCCAGGTGGTCGACGACCGGCTTGTTCGAGGCGTGCTCACGGGCGCTTCCTGCCGGGGCTCGTCGCTCTGGACGAGGGGTGGCAAGGATGGAGGACAGCAGGTCGGCCGGGGACGCGCCCGCGAGCTGGCCCGCGGCGGTCGATCCGGCCGAGGTGCCGACGGTCAGGCCAGGGGCCGTCACGTCCACACCGCCCTCGAGGAGCCCGGCGACGACGCCGATCAGCCACGCGTTGCCGGTCGAACCGCCGCCGCCGAGGACCACGGCCCGGCCGCCGGCAGGGCGTCCCTGCAGGCCGTGGTCGGTCGATGCGGGGACGTGCGAGGGGGACGAAGGTGAGGTGTGCATGGGAGTCGCCTTTCGCGAAGTGTCTGGCGAGCGCTCCCGGTGGCGACTAGCGCCGTCGCGCGATCGTGGGCTGCGGGGGAGCACCCGGTACTGATGCTGCGTTCACGGGTCTCACCTCCTCGACGGTTCACGATCATCGTGACGCTAGCACGACCCGTGGGCAGGGGAAGAGGGGTTTTCGCCGATCGCAGCGCGTCGGCGTCACGTCCGCGGCGTGGTCGACCCGCTCGGCACGGAGTCCCCGGGAAGCCGGGTGCCGCCACGTCCACGGTGCCGGCGGCGGGATCGAGCAGATCTGGAGAAGCGCGCGCCGTCGTCCCTCAGTAGCGTCGAACCCGACGGCAGACACACCACGAAGGGGAACTGCGATGACCGGCACCACGAAGTCGACCTCGACCAGCAAGGCCTACGAGGGCTTCTCGGCCGAGGAGCGCGCGGCGATGAAGGAGCGGGCCAAGGAGCTCAAGGCGTCCACGAACCGGGCCGAGGCGGAGAAGGCCCAGCTCGAGAAGATCGCGGAGCTCTCGGAACCCGACCGCTCCATGGCCTCCCGGATCCATGAGCTCGTCGCCGAGCACGCACCCTCGCTCGCGCCGAAGACCTGGTACGGGATGCCCGGCTGGGCCAAGGACGGCAAGATCCTCTGCTTCTTCCAGCCTGCGGAGAAGTTCGGAGCGCGCTACCCGACGTTCGGTTTCAACGACGTGGCACAGCTCGACGACGGCACCCTGTGGCCCGTCGCGTTCGCGCTCACGGAGCTGACGCCGGAGAACGAGGCGACGATCGCGGACCTCGTGAAGCGGGCGGCGGGCTGACCCGCACGCGCAGGAGCGAGCACCACATCGACAGCGTCGTTGCCGGTCGGAGGGACCGAAACACCCTCTGACCTGCAACGATGCTGTCGACAGGCTGCAAGTCCGGGGGAGTGGCGAGCGGGGGCAGCCCGGGGTGTCCCGCGCACGCCGTACCCCTGGCAGGATGGCCTCCATGCCTCTGGACATCCTCCTGGTCGCCGTCTCCCAGCGCGGCACGAGCCCGCGCCACCGGACACGGACGACCCTGGCCGCTGCCTGTGACGACGACGGCGAGCTCGTCCGGTGGTGCGCCTCGAGCGGGCGACCGATGCTGGCGAAGATCGACCCGTACGGAGATCTCGTGCTGACGTCGTCGGAGATGGAGCAGCTGATCGACGAGCTACGTCCGTCGGACGCAGGACCGCACGGGGCCGCATGTCGCATCATCGACGAGACCCTCGAGCTCGCGTCGCGCTGCGCGGCAGATCCGACGACGGAGCTGTGGTTCGCGGGCGACTAACACGCAGCCGCTCGGGCGGCGGCCCGTTCCTGACCCCTCTCGCACCGTTCCGTGCAACGCCGATAATGTACATTATGTCATTACGGCGATCTGGCCACGCCCCTCTCGCCCGGATCCGCCCCGCCGAGAGCGGCTGATCTCGCGCCGATCGGCCCGCGTTCGCACCTCCCGGAGTCGCCCTGGCTCGACGGGGCCGCATCACGCGCGGCGGTCACGCGCTCCCTCCATCGCAAGGGCGCCAGTCAGGAGCGCCCGTCGAGACCTGGAGTCGAGCATGAGCTCAGGACCGTTCGCGGCCACGCAACCCGTGGATCCTGCAGGATCCTTCGGTTCGCCCAGACGTCCTGTACGCGACCGGCGCGCCTCGGTCGTCGTCCGTGCGGCACGCAGCGCCCTGGTGCTGACGCTCCTGGCGACCGTGCTCACCGTCACGGTGCTGACGGCCTCGCTCACGGCGGTCGTCGCCGTCGTGAGCGCGCCCTGGTGGGCCTACCGCTTGTGGCTGGCCCCGCTGCTCGACCGGTCCCCCTCAGGACCCGGCACCCTGCCGCCGGCCTCGGCGGGGCGCGACGAGCAGCGAGCCGTCGTGGCACCGTCGGGCACCTGAGGACACGCGGCGCGACCTCTTTCGCGACACCACGACGCTGCGGTACGCTCCTTCAATTGGGACATACACGACAAACCATTGTGTTTAGCACAACACCGTGGTGAGACCGTGCGAACGAACCGTCGATCGCTCCCTGTCCTGTCAGTGGCGCCCCCTATGCTCCGGATGTCCGGTCTCGTCCCGTCCTCAGGAGCTGTTCGGTGGTCGCCCCTCCTCGCCTTCGCCGCGTCACCGTCGCCGAGGCGGTCTCCACGTACCTCTCCTCCGTCTCGGCGGAGACGCTCCGTGGTGTCCTCTCCCCCACGACCCAGCGCAACTACGAGCGCGACCTGCGGGAGTTCTCCTCGCTCGCCGGCGCCGAGACCGTCCTCGACGACATCACCGGCGCCGACATCGACGACGTCCTCCTGCGGTACCAGATCACCCCGGACGGGCGGTACACCGACCCGCGGACCAAGCCCGACGGCCCGGGACGTTCGGCCGCGACCGTCAACAGGTTCCGCCAGTCGATCTCCCGGTTCTTCACGCACGCGGCCCGCGACGGATGGGTCCAGGCCGACCCGATGCAGTGGGCCGCTCCCCCGGCCCGGCTCCGCGGCGGCCTGCGCGTCGCCCGCACCGCGCTGTCGGCGACGGCCGCGCAGGCCCTCCTCGTGACCGCGAGCACCAAGCCGCGGCCGACGGAGGGCACGCCCACCGCCGTGACGAGCGGTGCAGGTCGACCTCGTCCCGACCACGACCTCGCCGTGCGGGACCGGCTCATCATCGCGCTCCTGCTGATCCTGGGCCCGCGGGTCTCGGAGGTCGCCCGCGCGGACGTCGACGACTTCGTCCGCGAACCCGACCAGACCCGCTGGCGCATCAAGGGAAAGGGCGGCGCGGTGCGCACCGTCAGCCTGTCCGAACCCCTTGCACGGGCGCTCGACGAGTACCTCGCCGCGCTCCGGCCCGCGCTGCTTGCGCGCAGATCGGGAGATGCCGATGCCGCCCGGGCTCTCCTGCTGACCTGGCGGGGCCGGCGCATCGACGCCCAGGCGATCCGCGCGCTGCTCAACCGGTGCGTGGCCCGCATGCCCGAGGAGTACCGCCGGGCCGCCACCCCCCACGCCCTGCGCCACACGACCGCCACGCTCCTGGTCGCGCAGGGCTGGGACGTCAAGGTCATCGCCGAGCTCCTGGGTCACGCGTCGATCGCCACGACGGGCGTCTACCTCGACCGGATCGAGGGTGAGCTCGCCGCCGCGATCCGCTCCCATCCCCTGTCGACCGGCCTGCCCGCGGAGATGGGCAGCGAAGGACTCCCCGAAACGGACATAGCCCAAGAAAACGCCGTGCCTGGGTCGTGACGTGCGGGCACTGTGGCGGCAACGACCAAAGTCACCCCATTTCTCCGGGTGCTCACGACACGCTGCGGCTACGGTGAGCAGGTGCGCCCCTCGAAGACGTCCCCCGTCCAGCTCGCCCGATCGGTGATGGCCCGCGCGGCAGTCCTCGCGGTGGCGGTCCCCATGACCGTCGCCACAGGGCTGGTGATCGCGGACGCCATCCGCAAGCGTCGCGTCACCGACCCCAGCAAGTTCCCCCGGTCGGCCCCGGCCGAGGGAAGCGTCGGCGAGACGTCCACGACGATCTTCACCTACGGTGACGACCTCTACCGTGAGATGCTCGCCGCGATCCGGGGCGCTGAGCGCCGCATCATGCTGGAGACCTACATCTGGAAGGGCGACGAGCTCGGCAAGGAGTTCAAGGACGCACTGGTCGAGGCCAGCGAGCGCGGCGTCGAGGTCTTCGTCATCTACGACGGGTTCGCGAACCTCGTGGTGCCCCGCGAGTTCCTGACCTTCCCCGAACCCATCCACGTGATCCGCTACCCGGTCTTCCGCCCGGGAGTCCTGGTCCTCAACGTCCGCAAGTCGGGCCGGGACCACCGCAAGATCCTGGTGGTCGACGACGAGATCGGGTTCGTCGGCGGGTACAACATCGGCTCCCTGTACGCGACGCAGTGGAGGGACACCCACATCCGGCTCGCGGGGCCGTCGACCTGGGAGCTGCGCAACGCGTTCGTCGACTTCTGGAACTCGAACCGCAAGCAGGGCCAGCCGCGCCTCGAGGACCCGGGGTCACGTCTGTGGCTCCCGGAGCTCCGCGCGGCCCGCAACGCGCCCGCCCACCTGGTCTTCCCCATCCGCGGCATCTACCTGGACGCGATCGACCGGGCTTCGGACCACATCTACATCACGCAGGCGTACTTCATCCCCGACCGCGAGATCCTCGACGCCCTGCTCATGGCGGCCCAGCGTGGCGTCGACGTCCGTGTCCTGGTGCCCGAGCGGTCCAACCACGTCGTGGCGGACTGGCTCTCCAAGGGGCTGTACACGACGCTGCTGCGCGGCGGGGTGACGATCTGGCTGTACAAGGACGCGATGGTCCACGCCAAGACGGCCACGATCGACGGTCGGTGGACCACGATCGGCACCGCGAACATCGACCGCCTCAGCCTCACGGGCAACTACGAGGTCAACCTCGAGATCGTCGATGCCGGCATCGCGGCGCAGATGGAGAAGGTGTACGACGTCGATCTCAGCAACTGCCGCGAGCTCACGCTCGAGGAGTGGTCGAGCCGCTCGCTCGCGGCGAAGCTCGGCGAGGTCGCGCTCACCCCGTTGCGCCCGCTGCTCTAGGGGCGCCTTCCACGCTCTGCGCTCCGTCGTGCAGGGTCGGTCGCCGGCCCCGCGATCGCCTCGGGGACCGGCAGCTCGCAGGCCGGGAGCTGCCTGAACCCGTGCTCGAGCTCGTAGACGCACTCCCCGCAGACCGTCGGGTCGGCGATCTCGTGGGGCGAGCCTGCGTGCTCGCCCCACGGGTGGGCGCACGACGTGCACACGACCATCAGAGCTCGGCGCAGGGCCCGGCGCGACGCGCGGCTCGCGGCGCGGACGTCCTCGTCAGGAGGGGACACGACGTCAGGCTAGCGTCCCCGCAGACCTTCCTGTTCCCTCGCCGCGTCCGCGATCTCCTCCTCGGGGCGGGGAGGGACGGTCTCGTCGATCTCGAGCACGGGTACCGCCTCGAACTCCGGGTGCTCGCGCAGGAGCTCGCGCGCGACGGCCTCCGGATCACGGTGCGACGCTTCGGTCATGTTCGTCTCCTGGGGGCTGTGCGGGGTGACGTCGAGGTGCCCGCCCACCTCGAGCGGGCGGTAGTCGTAGGTGCCGCCGGTTCGCGCCTCGCCGAACAGTCGGTGCACCAGGCCGAGCCCGGCCGGGGACAGGATCGCGTCGTGGATCGGGACCACGGTCCACGGGTCGAGCGCTCGGACGAAGTCGATGCCCTCGGCGACCTTCATCCAGGGCGCTGAGACCGGGGCGAGGAGCACGTCGAGGCGGTCGTCGGTCAGGGGTGGGCTGAACGAGTCCCCGGGGTGGTAGGCGCGGGCGCCGTCCGCGGCCACGAGATAGGTCACGTTCGCGGCGCGTGGCACGTCCGGGTGGATGAGGGCGTGCTGCCCTCCCCCGACCAGCACGGAGATCGACCCGATCGTCAGGACGTCACCCGGCTCGACCAGCCGGAGGCGTTCGCCGTCGGGCGTCTCCCCCAGTCGGTCGAACACCGCTTCCGGTCCGACGATCCGCAGCTGCGGATCGGTCGCCAGCGCCGTGCTCACGGCGTCGACGTCGAGGTGGTCCGGGTGGGCATGGGTCACGAGGATCGTCCCGGGGGCTACGAGCGCCGCCGAGGTGTCCGCGAAGGTCCCGGGATCGAGGGTGAGCGTGGTTCCTGCGTGCTCGATCGCGACGCAGGAGTGACCGTGGAACGTGATGCGCATCGGTTGCCTTCGGTGGGGCTGGGGGCTGGGGGCTGGGGGTGGTTCCAGTCTGCCGCGCGGCGACCCGGTCGGCGCGTCGGGACCTAGGGGGCGAGCAGGAGGTCGACGAGCCGCTGGGCCGCGGCGTCCGTCCGCGACAGGTCCCCCGTGACGAGACGGTCCAGCAGGAGCCCCTTGAAGCCCGACGTGAGGAGCGTGGCGTCCACGCGGGCGGCGTCGGGCGTGCGTCCGGTGCCGACGAGCAGCCGCTCGACGTGCACGACCCACGCCGTGACGGCGTCCTGGGCGATCTCGCGGTGCGGGCTCCCCTCCTCGAGGGACGTCGTGAGGACCTGGAGCATGAGCGTGAGGTGCCCGGTGTGGGCGGGGTCGGTCATGCCTGCCCAGGCCGACCGCGCGACGACCCGTGGGTCGGTGTCCGCGACCGCGTCGAGGGCCGCGATCGTGCGACGACGGTGCTCGACGAGGACGGCCTCGAGGAGCGCGTCCCGTGTCCCGAAGTAGTGCACGAGCATCCGGGCGCTCGTGCCGAGGTGGGGGGCGAGGGATCGCAGGGTGAAGCCGCTCAGGCCCGTGTTCTGGAGGTGGTCGAGCGCGCCGGCGACGAGCTGGGTACGGCGGTATTCGTCGGGGGTGCGCGACACGGGGCCTCCAGGTGGGGGTTGACTGCGGGGCGGCACGAGCCTACTTTGACGTCATGAGTGTAACGCGCGTTACAGATACGTCGCCCGGCATCACGACCCGCACGCGACGCACCTCCCCCGGCCCCCGCTGGACCGCAGCCCTCGTGACGGGCGGGAGCTCCGGCGTCGGGCTGGCGCTCGCCCGACGCCTCGTCGCGGACGGCACGACCGTGCTCGTGTGCGGGCGCGATCCCGGCCGTCTCGCGGCCGCCGCGACCCGGCTCCCCGGTCTGCGCACCCTGGTCGCAGATCTCTCGGACCCCGGCGACGTCGCCCGCCTCGCCCGCGCTGCGGCCGACCTGCCCGGTCTCGACCTCGTGGTGCACAACGCCGCGATCCAGCTCGACCGCGACTGGGTCGTCACGACCCGGCCCGGCGCGACCGCGGCCCTCGCGCACGACGCGGCCACCGAGCTCGCCACCGACCTGGGCGCTCCCCTGCACCTGACCGCCGAGCTCCTCCCGGTCCTCGCCGACGCCCCTCGGGCCGCGATCGTCTCCGTCACGTCGGCGCTCGGGACCGTCCCCAAGCGCTCGGCGCCGGTCTACTGCGCGGCCAAGGCGGGCCTGAGCGCCTTCACGACGTCGCTCAGATACCAGCTCCGCGCGGGCGCCCCGCACGTGCGTGCGGTCGAGGTCGTGCTCCCCCTCGTCGACACCGCGATGACGGCAGGACGCGGATCGCGCAAGATCACGCCCGACGCCGCCGCGACGGCCATCCTGTCCGCCCTCGACGGGCGCAGGGGCAGGGTCGACGTCGGCGCGGTCGGGCCGCTGCTCGCGATCCACCGGGTGGCGCCCCGCCTCGCGGCGCGGATCGTCGCCGACTGACGCCTCGCCCCACCGACGGCAGCGGGCCGGGCGGGAGGCTCTCCGCTTCCCACCCGGCCCGCTGACCGCCGTATCTCCCGGACGTCGCCCGGGCACGTCGTCACACGATGACGAGCACCAGGTCCCCGCCCTCGAGCTGCTGGACCGCCCCGATCGCGACGCGCTGCACGGTGCCCCCGACGGGCGTCGTGATCGCCGCCTCCATCTTCATGGCCTCGACCGTCGCGACGGTCTGCCCAGCCTCCACGACCTCGCCCTCGTGCACCACGGGCGTCACCGCACCCGCGAACGGAGCGGCGATCTGGCCCGGCGCGGCAGGGTCGGCCTTCTCGGCGAGCGACGCATCGACCTCGATCGAGCGGTCGCGCACCTGAAGAGGGCGCAGCTGGCCGTTGAGGGTGAACATGACGGTCCGCATGCCCCGCTCGTCCGGGACGCCCACGGCCTCGAGCCCCACGAGAAGCTTGACGCCGCGCTCGAGGGAGACCTCGACCTCCTGCCCGGGAGTGAGGCCGTACAGGTACTCCTGGGTGCCCAGCACCGACACGTCGCCGAACGCGGCCCGCGTGGTCTCGAACTCCTTGGTCGGTCCGGCGAACAGCAGGTGGTTGAGGCGGTTGCGTCGAGCGGCCGAGTCGCCGTCGAGGTCGGCCTGGTCCTCGACCGTCAGCGGCGTGACCGCCGTGCGCACGACGCGGCCGGCGAGTGCCTTGCTCCGGAACGGCTCCGGCCACCCGCCGGGCGGGTCACCCAGCTCGCCACCCAGGAACGCGATGACCGAGTCGGGGATGTCGTAGTCCTGAGGGTTCTCGGCGAAGTCCGCCGGGTCTGCGCCACGGGCGACGAGCTGCAGCGCGAGGTCGCCCACGACCTTCGAGGACGGGGTGACCTTCACGAGCCGCCCGAGGATGCGGTCGGCCGCGGCGTACGTGGACTCGATCTGCTCGAACTGGTCGCCGAGGCCGAGCGCGATGGCCTGCTGGCGCAGGTTGGACAGCTGACCGCCCGGGATCTCGTGCTCGTAGACACGGCCCGTGGGGCTCGAGAGCCCCGACTCGAACGGTGCGTAGAGGCGACGCACGGCCTCCCAGTACGGCTCGAGGTCGCACACCGCGCGCAGGGACAGCCCCGTGTCGCGCTCGGTGTGCTCGAGACCCGCGACGAGCGCGGACATCGAGGGTTGGCTCGTGGTGCCGGCCATCGCAGCGCTCGCGACGTCGACCGCGTCGACGCCTGCGGCCACGGCGGCCATGAGAGTGGCCATCTGCCCGCCCGAGGTGTCGTGGGTGTGCAGGTGGACGGGCAGGTCGAAGCGCTCGCGCAAGGCCGTGACCAGTCGCGCGGCGGCAGCGGGGCGCAGCAGACCGGCCATGTCCTTGATCGCCAGGACATGGGCGCCCGCGTCGACGATGCGGTCGGCGAGCTCGAGGTAGTAGTCCAGCGTGTACAGGGTCTCGGCCGGGTCGAGCAGGTTGCCCGTGTAGCACAGGGCGACCTCGGCGACCGCGGTTCCGGTCGCGCGCACGGCGTCGATCGCGGGCCGCATCTGCTCGACGTCGTTGAGCGCGTCGAAGATGCGGAAGATGTCGACGCCCGTGGC
This sequence comes from Oerskovia jenensis, assembly GCF_016907235.1. NCBI lineage: Bacteria > Bacillati > Actinomycetota > Actinomycetes > Micrococcales > Cellulomonadaceae > Oerskovia > Oerskovia jenensis. Next base: position 283,869 of record NZ_JAFBBO010000001.1, on the reverse strand, counting down.
CGCGGCCTCGCGGACGAACGCCTCGGTGACCTCGGTCGGGTACGGCGTGTAGCCCACCGTGTTGCGTCCGCGCAGCAGCATCTGGAGGGCCACGTTCGGCATCGCTTCGCGCAGCGCCGCGAGGCGCGCCCACGGGTCCTCGCCGAGGAAGCGGAGCGCGACGTCGTAGGTCGCCCCGCCCCAGGCCTCGACGGAGAGCAGCTGCGGAGTCAGGCGCGCGACGTACGGAGCGACCTGGAGCAGGTCGTGCGTACGGACCCTGGTGGCCAGCAGGGACTGGTGGGCGTCACGGAACGTCGTGTCGGTGACCTTGACGGTGGTCTCGGACCGCAGGGCGCGGGCGAACCCCTCGGGGCCCAGCTCGAGGAGCTGCTGACGGCTGCCGGGCACGGGGGCCACCGACAGGTCGAGGGCCGGGAGCTTGGCGGTCGGGTCGATCGCGCCGGTGCCCGGCCCGTGGGGGCGGTTCACGGTCACGTCACCCAGGTAGCTCAGGAGCCTGGTGCCGCGGTCGGCGCTCTCGCGGGCGGCGAGCAGCTCGGGGCGCTCGTCGATGAACGACGTCGACAGGTTCCCTGCGATGAACTCGGCGTCCGAGAGGACCGCCTGCAGGAACGGGATGTTCGTGCGGATGCCACGGATGCGGAACTCCGCCAGAGCGCGACGGGCGCGCCGCACGGCCGTCGGGTAGTCACGGCCGCGGCACGTGAGCTTGACGAGCATCGAGTCGAAGTGACCCGAGATCTCCGAACCCGCGGTCGCGGTCGCGCCGTCGAGGCGGACCCCTGCGCCGCCCGGCGAGCGGTAGGCCACGATCCGGCCGGTGTCCGGGCGGAACCCGTTCGAGGGGTCCTCGGTCGTGATGCGGGACTGCAGGGCCGCGCCGTTGACGTGCACGTCCTCCTGGCGGATACCCAGGTCCGCCAGGGTCTCCCCCGCCGCGATACGCATCTGCGACGAGACGAGGTCGATGTCGGTGACCTCCTCGGTGACCGTGTGCTCGACCTGGATGCGCGGGTTCATCTCGATGAACACGTGCTGACCGGCCCGCTCCCCCACGGTGTCGAGCAGGAACTCGACCGTGCCCGCGTTCTGGTACCCGATGGACCGGGCGAACTTCACGGCGTCGGCGCACAGGGCGTCACGGATCGCCGGGTCCAGGTTCGGAGCCGGCGCGATCTCGATGACCTTCTGGTGCCGCCGCTGGACCGAGCAGTCGCGCTCGTACAGGTGGACGACGTCGCCCTGGCCGTCGGCGAGGATCTGCACCTCGATGTGGCGCGGGCGCAGGACCGCCTGCTCGAGGAACATGGTCGGGTCGCCGAACGCACCGTCGGCCTCGCGCATCGCGGCCGCGAGGGCCTCGGGCAGGTCCTCGCGCCGGTCCACACGGCGCATGCCGCGCCCGCCTCCCCCGGCGACGGCCTTCGCGAAGATCGGGAACCCGATCTCGTCCGCGGCCGCGATCAGCTCGTCGATGTCCGACGACGGCTCGCTCGACGCCAGGACCGGGATGCCGGCCTCCTTGGCCGCCTTGAGCGCACGTACCTTGTTGCCGGCGAGCTCGAGGACCTCGGGGGGCGGGCCGACGAACGCGATCCCCGCCTCCTGGCAGGCTCTCGCGAGGTCCGGGTTCTCCGACAGGAAGCCGTAGCCGGGGTAGATCGCGTCCGCTCCGGCGTCCTTGGCGACGCGCACGATCTCCTCGATGTCGAGGTATGCCCTGACCGGGTGCCCCTCCTCGCCGATCCGGTACGCCTCGTCCGCCTTCAGGCGGTGCTCGGAGTTCCGATCCTCGTAGGGGAACACGGCCACCGTCCGGGAACCGAGCTCGTACGCCGCGCGAAACGCCCGAACCGCGATCTCCGCGCGGTTGGCCACCAGAACCTTCGAGAACACCAAGTACCCCATCCGTCATCGTGGGTCGGGCACGGGACCGCCGCGAGAAGTGGTCCACGTACCCGCTCGTCACGGGCGCCGCTCCGGCGCGAGCCGGGGACGTCCAGAGGCGATCTTCGCACGGCCGCCGCCGCAGGACGGCACCGGAAGCGGAAGAACGGGCAAAAAGGTGCTCAGCGCCACGGGCGCGGTCGGTTGCGGGTCCACACACGAAAGGACCCCGCCCACGGGCGGGGTCCTTCGGCTCACGGTCGGCTCGGTGGGCCTCAGCCCGCGCTGCGTGCCCGACGACGGAGCTCGAGCTCGTCCTCGGTCGGCGCGTTCGGTGTCTCCTCGTCCCCCAGGGACTCCGCCGGCATGTCGCTCAACGTTCCCTCGACCTCGCGCCAGACACGTCCCACCGCGATGCCGAACACTCCCTGCCCCCCTTGGACCAGGTCGACGACCTCGTCCGCGGACGTGCACTCGTACACGCTCGCACCGTCGCTCATGAGCGTGATCTGCGCCAGGTCGTTGACACCGCGCTCGCGCAGGTGCTCGACCGCGGTGCGGATCTGCTGCAGCGAGACCCCGGTGTCGAGGAGTCTCTTGACGATCTTGAGGACGAGGATGTCGCGAAAGCCGTAGAGCCGGTGCGTCCCCGAGCCGGAGGCCGGGCGGACCGTCGGCTCGACCAGCCCCGTGCGGGCCCAGTAGTCCAGCTGCCGATAGGTGATGCCCGCGACGCGGCACGCCGTGGGGCCGCGGTATCCGGTGGTGGTGTCGTGCTCGGTGATGTCCTCGCCGAACAGCAGTCCCTGGGCCGCGTGGGAAACAGGAGCACCCGGCTCTGCTCCAGCTCTGCCGCTGCTGTTCACTGTGCCTCCAAGGATGATGTGGACTCCACGCTAGGCCCGGGGTCGGGGAGCGTCAACGACCGAGGCTCTGAGGACGGAGCGTGTCGCGCACCCTGCCTGCCGCGACGACCCCACCCGCCCCCTCGGGCTCAGGTGTGTGATGCTCAAGACTGCCTGTCCGACTTTAGCCGAAATACCCCTCTTGTCTCCGGGAAAATCTGAAGATATGTCCTGCTTTGAGCGGCAGACCGTTCTGGCTGGTCCCGCCGCCGCACGCCCTACCGCTCCCCCGACTCCTCACCACGTTCGGGGGGACCGAAGTCCTCGGGTGAAACGTGCTCGAGGAAGTCACGGAACTCGGCCATCTCCCGCTGCTGCTCCGGGTCGACGATCTCCACGCCGGCGAGGGCGACGATCTCGGCCGAGCACATGACGGGGCTCTCGGTGCGCACGGCCACGGCGATCGCGTCCGATGCCCTGGCGTCGACCCGGACCCCCGTGCTCAGCACCATCTCGGCGAAGAAGATGCCGTCGTCCAACGCCACGATCTCGACCCGCAGCAGGCCGACGTGCACGGCCTCGAGGACGTCGCGGAGCAGGTCGTGCGTCATGGGTCGAGGGGCGGTCAGGTGCGCCTGGGCCATGGCGATCGCACTCGCCTCACGCGGGCCGATGATGATCGGCACCACCAGCTCGGCCGCAGGATCCAGGAGCAGCACGACGATCTCCTGCCCGGCGCCCTGCTGCTGGCGCACGCCGAGAACCTCCACCGGGACCATCGGCACCTCGTTGCTCACCCGTCCACCGTACGACGACGCGCGCGGTCCTTCAGTGGGAGGCGCACACGTGGCCCGCACGGGACGCCGCAGCGCCCCGGCAACCGGGGCGACACGGGTCGACTCAGCTCGTGAGGTCTCCCACGCCCTGGCGGAGCCACACCGTGTGGAGCTTCGCGAAGAGCTCACCCACCTCGCCCGCGAGGGCTCCCGCGTGCGCGCGCGCCGACGAGGACTGCTGGCTGCGCCATGGGGCGACGACCTGCTCCACGAGTCCCACGTGACGGTCGGCCGACGTGCGCAGCAGCCGCAGGTGCCGCGGCTCGATCCCGTACTCCCCGAGCGCGGCCGCGAGCTGGACGACCTCGACCGACCACGCGTCGAGCTGGCCGCCCGGGGCCTGGCGCAGGACGCCTGCCGAGATCAGCCCCTCGACCAGGGAGACGTCCACCCCGACCGTGCTCGCGAGCGAGTCGACGCTGTATCTCTGCCGGACGGTCGTGGTCTCCGTCTCGCCGTCGCTCGCGGCCAGACGGAGGGCAGGGTTCTCCACCACCTCACCGGCGTCGAGCGCGGCAAGGTTCTCCTTGATGACCTTGAGGGGCAGGTACCTGTCCCGCTGCTCGAGCAGGACGTACCGCAGCCTCTCGACGTCGGCCGGACTGTACTGCCGGTAGCCCGACGGCGTCCTCTCCGGGTCGATGAGCCCCTGCTCCTCGAGGAACCGGAGCTTCGAGTGGCTCACGCTGGGAAACTCCGTGCGCAAGGCACGCAGCACGTCCGAGATGCGCATCGTGGAGCGTCGGGAGATGCCCTGAGGCCACGGTTCACCCGTCTGCTCGGCGTCGTCCTCGTCGGTCGGTCGGGAGGTCAGCGCACTGCTGCCGTCGAACCGGTTCTCGTGTCCCCACGGGGAGCGTGCCGGCCGGTTCACGGGTGCTCTGCCGCGCCTTCCGCCGAACCCACGGGCTGGCCGAGGACAGGGCTGGTGTAGAACGTGAGCCGGTACTTGCCGATCTGCACCTCGTCGCCGGTGACGAGCGCGACCGCGTCGACCCGGTTGCGGTTGACATAGGTCCCGTTGAGCGACCCGATGTCCCGCACCACGAACTGGTCGTCGTCCCGGACGAACTCCGCGTGCTTGCGCGAGACCGTGACGTCATCGAGGAAGATGTCCGCGTGCTCGCTGCGTCCTGCGACCGTCCGCTCGGCGTCGAGGAGGAAGCGTGACCCGACCGAGGGACCACGCTGCATGACCAGGAGTGCGGAATGTCGCGGCAACGCCGAGATCGCGGCCTGCTCCTCGGCGGACAGTCCACCGGGCTGCGCACCCTCTTCGATCGGCAGCTCGATCCGGCCGAACGTGACGGTCGTCTCGCTACCTCCCCGGCGTGGCTCCGCAGATTCACCTGGAGTGGTCATCTCGCCTCCTCGGGAGTTGTGACGCATTCAGCGCAAAATGCCTTGGGCGGAAAGGTACTACACGCTCCCACGCTCACTCCTGCGAGCACCGGGGATGCGGGCAATACCCGTCCAACCCGTCCAACCTACCCCGCCAGGTGGGTCCGAGAAAAGTATCCGCCCACGTCACGACCTCGGAGGGATCAGTTCCCGCCCTCAGCGGGCACGGGCGTCGCGAACTCCGGGGCCTCCGGCTCGCGCGTGGACGTGATGGTGATGAGGTCCTCCTGGGTGATCTTGGGATCCGCTCCCTCGTTGCGTACCGATGCCATCGCACCTCCGGGGATCTCGAGCGCGGTCTCGAGCGTCGACGGGTCGCCGATCGCCTTCCACCGGTAGGGCGAGGAGACCTTCTGGCCGTCGACCACCATCCCCCGGCTCGTCTCCTCGAAGTAGCTGCTCGTGACCAGGCGGATGCCGTTGACCTCGACGACCTCCACCCCTGCGTTGCGGAGCTCCTCGAGGATGTTGAAGAGCTTGTGAGCGGGGATCCGCTGATCGGTCTCGGTGATCGTCAACGTGATCCCGGGGCCTTCCGCGGGAAGCCGGCCCGAGAGGATTCCCTGCGTCTCCGACTGCCGCTGGGCCAGCTCGAGGGCAGCGCGCTGCTGCCCGGACCCGGAGCTCAGCTCGTCGCGGGTCTCCTGGAGGCCCTCGACGCGCGTCTCCAGCGCGTTCGCCCGCTGGGTCACGTCGTCCAGGAGACGGACCAGGTCGCTCTGGCGCAGGGACGAGAGCTGCTGCTCCTGCGTCTGGCTCACCTGGACGGCCAGCGCGAACCCGAGCAGCGCGCACAGGAGACCCGCGAGGAGCTGCGAGCGGGTGACCTGCGGTCGCATGGCTCGACCGAGCTTCGACCAGCCTCCGGCAGGCGCGCCGTTCGTCGACGCCGGGGCGGCAGGGGCTGTTTCCGGAGCCTCGTGGCGCCCGTGGTGGTGGTCCGGGGCGGGCGGCGGCGCGTCTGCGGACCACGACGCACCCGTGGCCGATGCTGCGGTCGTCGCCGCTGCGCCCGCCGTCGACCTGCCGCCCACCTCGGCTGCCACGCCGTCAGCGGGCTCGGCCTCGGTCGGCCGGGACGGGGGTGCCGTGACCGCCACGGGCGATCCTTCGGTGACGGCTCCTGGCAGGCGCGCGACGTCCCACGGGACGTCCGACGCGTCCCCCTCGTCACGGTGCTCCGGGGTCTCGGCCGCGCTACCGCTCGTCCCGGTCGACGGACGGTCCGAGACCGGGGCGTCGCTCGACGCGACGTCCTGGGTCCGCCCCTCGGGTCCGCCGCTCGCAGGAGAGGCGACCACCGTGTCGATCTCGGTGACCTCAGCCACCTCGGTGACCTCGGTCGCGTCAGGCACGGGCGGGAGGGCGGGGGCGTCGGGCGCCGGGCCGGTCGCGGCCCCGGTCGCGTCGTCGAGGAGCGCGGCCTCCCCGGCCGGGGTGGCCGCCGCCGGAGGCGTGGCGGGCTCGCGGTGCTCGCGGGCCACGGAGTCGTTGTCCTCGGGGGTGGGTGTCGTCGTCATCGCGTCACCTAGGCCTTGAACAGGTGCCGACGGATGGCGGCGGCGTTGGAGAAGATGCGGATCCCGAGGACGACGACGACGCCCGTCGAGAGCTGGGTCCCCACACCGAGCTGGTCGCCGAGGAAGACGATGAGGGCTGCGACGACGACGTTCGAGAGGAACGAGACGAGGAAGACCTTGTCGTTGAAGAGCCCGTCGAGCATGGCCCGCAGGCCACCGAAGAGCGCGTCGAGCGCCGCGACGACCGCGATGGGCAGGTAGGGCTGAAGGGCGACGGGGACGGTGGGTTGGAGCACGAGCCCCGCCACGACTCCGAGGACCAGTCCGACGACTGCGATCATTCCGTGCTCTCCTGCCCTGCGAGTGAACTGTCGGCTCCGGTAGGACCGGTCGACGACGCGGGGCTCTCCGTCTCCCCCGTCGACGCGCCGTCCTGCCCGGTCGGCGCCTCAGGCTCGTCACATGTGGCTGCCGTGGAGTCTACGGCGTGCGCGTAGAACAGACGTTGGATCCCGTTGCCGGGCAGCGAGAGCTTGCTCTGCGGGATCCGGCTGTACTGGATTCCCCACGTCGAGCTGATGGTGCTCAGGTAGCCGGGGGCCGACGAGCGGGCGAACTCGGTCTCGAGCGTCGCCGGGTCGCCGATCGCCTCGACCCGGTACGGGGCGATCAGGGGCTGGAGGTCCACGAGGATCGCCTCGCCCGCGCTCCGGACGGCGCTGAGCGGCGTGAGTCGCTGGCCGTTGATCGCGATGGCCTCCGCGCCCGAGGCCCAGAGCGAGTTGACCACGCGCTGGAGGTCGCCGTCCTGCACCTTCTTGTTGAGCGACTGGTCGTCGGCACCGACGCCCTCCGCGGCGTCGTTGAGGGTGATCACGAGCCCCGGCCCCGTGACCGCGATCGACCCGTTGGCGACGCCGTCGATCTGCAGGGTCTCCAGGAGCACCGGGTCGACGTCGGCCAGCGCCTCGGTCTGCAGGGTCTCGATCTCCTCGCTCAGCGCCGTGGCTTGCGCGGAGAGGGCGTCCACCTCCTCACGCCGGCTCACGATCTCCTTCTCGAGCACCCTGCGCGCGTCGATCGCCGCACCCTGGGGTGCGCGCAGGTCGATCGTCGCGGCGGCCGTCACGAAGCCCAGCAGGACGGCGAGCGCTGCGACGAGGACCCAGGTGCGGGTCTTGCGGGGCGGCTCGTCCCCGGCGGCGCGGCGCGCGGCGGCCTCGGCGTAGCCGGCGTCGAGGGGGCGGTCCATGACTTCGGTGAGGAGGGTCATGGAGGCGTCGAGGGCCGGCTTCCCGTGCCGGGAGGGGTGCGCGTCGTTGCGGGGGGTGGTGGTCATCCTGCGGCCGTCTCCTGGGGGTCGGTGCGGGGTGCGACGAGCTGGCGGGTCTGGCGGATGTACTGGATGCCGGCGAGCCAGTAGAGGCCGACGCCCCATCCGGTGAAGGCCCAGCCGATGATGGAGGCGGTCGCGCCGAGGGCGCCGGGGGCCTCGGCGAGCAGCAGCAGGGGGAAGGCGTACAGGAGGGCGAAGGTCGCTGCCTTGCCGACGAAGCTCACGGGCAGGGGGCCGTAGCCGTGGCGGGTGAGGACGGGCAGGAGGCACACGAGGGTGATGTCGCGGAGGAGGATGACGACCAGGACCCACAGGGGTACGACGTCTCTCCATGCGAGACCGACGAGCGTGACGAGGATGAAGAGCCGGTCGGCTGCGGGGTCGAGCATCTGTCCGAGCTTGGTGACCTGGTCGAGGCGTCGGGCGAGCACGCCGTCGAGCCAGTCGGAGGCTCCGGAGATCGCGAGGACCGCGAGCGCCCACTCGTCGTTGCCGCGAACGATGAGGACGGCGAAGACGGGGACGAGGGCGAGCCGGAGGAGGCTGATGGTGTTGGGGATCGTGAGGATGCGTGAGCTGACCTCTTGATCTGCTGTCACGCCCACCGTCCGTTGCTCCGTGCGTCCTGTGCCGTCTTCATCCTACGGTGGGTCATCCTAGGGCCGGGTGCGTGCGGGGCGCTGGCAGGTCGGGGCTTCTGGCGCGGATGGTGACCGGTTCTTCCGGTTCGTGTGGTTTCGTCGGGTCGTGGCACGTGTCCGTGGTCGCGCACGCGCGCCTGCGTGGCCCTGTGCTGGACGTCACCGGGGCTCGATTCCTCCCCGGGAGCGGGTGTCGCGTAGACTGGGTGCACAATCTGGAGTTCGTCGCTGTTCCCGCGTGTTCGTGTGAGTGTGGCCCGCCGCCTTTTCTGTGCGGGCGAGTCACCGGTGTGTGTTCGGGAGTGCGGCCAGTGGAGAGCCGACTTGGCAACCACGCGTAACTCCCACCCTCAGCGAAACGGTTGAACACATCTCTATGTCTCTTGACACCACTGCGCCCTCCTATGCCCTCGACCAGGTCGAGGACGCCCAGACGCCGGCTCCTGTCGAGCAGTCGGGCCCCACGTTCGCAGACCTGGGTCTGCCGACGAACATCCTCAAGGCCGTCACGGACCTGGGCTTCACGATTCCTTCCGCCATCCAGGAGCGTGCGATCCCCGCGCTGCTCTCGGGGCGTGACATCACGGGCGTCGCCCAGACCGGTACCGGCAAGACGGCTGCGTTCGGCCTGCCGATGCTCGCCGCGATCGACCCGAACCTGGGCCGTGTCCAGGGCCTGGTCCTGGCCCCGACCCGCGAGCTCGCGATGCAGGTCGCGGAGGCCATCGAGTCCTTCGCGAAGCACGTGCCGGGCGTCGAGGTCGTCGCGGTCTACGGCGGCTCGCCGTACCAGCCCCAGCAGCGTGCGCTGCAGCGTGGCGCCCAGATCGTCGTCGGTACCCCCGGCCGCGTGATGGACCACCTGGAGCGTCGCAGCCTCGTGCTGGACGACATCCGTTACCTGGTCCTGGACGAGGCCGACGAGATGCTGCGCATGGGCTTCGCGGAGGACGTCGAGAAGATCTTCGGCCAGGCTCCCAAGGAGCGTCAGGTCGCGCTGTTCTCGGCGACGATGCCGGCCCCGATCCGTCGCGTGGCCGCCCAGCACCTGAACGACCCGGTCGAGATCGCGGTCACCCGCCAGTCCTCGACGGTCACGTCGGTGCGCCAGACGTACTCGGTCGTGCCGTTCCGTCACAAGACCGGTGCCCTGGTGCGCGTGCTCGCGACGTCGGACGCCGACGCGGCGATCGTGTTCACCCGTACCCGTGGTGCGGCCGAGGAGGTCGGCTCGGCGCTCGTCGAGCGCGGCATCTCGGCGGCCACGATCTCGGGGGACGTGGCGCAGAAGGACCGCGAGAAGATCGTCGAGCGCCTGCGCTCGGGTGCCCTGGACGTCCTGGTCGCGACCGACGTCGCGGCCCGTGGCCTGGACGTGGACCGTATCGGCCTGGTCGTGAACTTCGACCTGCCGGGCGAGCCCGAGGCCTACGTGCACCGCATCGGCCGTACGGGTCGTGCGGGGCGTACCGGTGAGGCGCTGAGCTTCGTGACCCCGGGCGAGCGCAACCGTCTGAAGTTCATCGAGAAGACCATCCGCGCGAGCCTCGAAGAGGTCGACGTGCCCTCCCCCGCGGACGTCTCCGCGCACAAGGCACGCCGCATCCTCGGTCAGGTCGCCGAGCGCCAGGCCGCCGGCCGCCTGTCGATGTACCGCGACCTGGTCGCGGCGTACGTCGCCGAGTCGGACGTCGACCCGATCGACCTCGCGGCCGTGCTGGTCGCCCTGTCGGTCGGCGACGACGGCCCCAAGGCCCGCGAGGAGCAGGAGCTCTTCGAGGCTCAGCGTGCCGAGGCGAAGAACGCGCGCCGTGAGCGTGAGGCGCGCCCCTACGGCGAGCGCGACTCGCGCGGCCCCCGTGAGGGTGGGCGCGGCGGCGAGCGCGGCATCCGTCGCGACGCGGTCGGTACCCGCTACCGTCTGGCCGTCGGGCACACGCACGGCGCTCAGCCGTCGGGCATCGTCGGTGCGCTGACCAACGAGGGTGGCCTCAACGGCAAGGACCTCGGCAAGATCGACATCTTCCCGAGCTTCTCCCTCGTGGACATCGCGACGCCGCTCGACTCCGCCACGATCGACCGCATCTCGCGGGCTCGTGTCGCGGGCAAGTCGCTGCGCATCCAGGTCGACCAGGGTGCCCCGCAGGGCGCACGGGCACCCCGTGCCGGGGGCTCCGCGCCCCGTTCGGGCGGCTACTCCGGTGGTCACTCGGGCCACGGCCCGGCCGGCCGCTACGACGAGCGTGCTGAGCGCGGGGGCGAGCGCAAGGCTCCCCGGTACCGCACGGGTGAGCGCTGACCCCACCCCCGGCCTGGTCTCAGGCCGCTGAGCACGACGCGAGGGCCCCCGGAACCACCAGGTTCCGGGGGCCCTCGCGTCGTCGGGGGTCGTGCGCACCGGGGCGGGTGCCGGTCGGGGCCGGGTCGAGCACAGGGCCCGACGGCGCCGCGTCAGTCCTCGCGGCCCTCGCCGTGAGCGGCGACGAGGGCCGCCAGGCGCGCGGCTTCGTTCTCGCTGCGTCGTGCTCCGTCCGCGCGTTGGATGCCCATGACCGCGAGCGCCTTGCCGTCCGACAGGTCGAGGCGTACCCAGGGGTCGCCCGGGCCGAAGCGCACCGAGACGACCTGGGGCCAGTCCAGCCGGCGCGTGAAGACGATGTTGTGCACGGTCAGGTGCTGGGGGGTCACGGTGGCGCGTACCTGGCCCAGGCGCCACAGGATCAGTGCGCAGAAGGCGCCGACGCCGATCGTCGCCGCCTTGTTCCACCCGGAACCGCTCCCGGGGCCGGTCGCGACCAGGGCGACGAACGTGCAGCCGGCCAGGATGACGAGGGCGGCGGTGTAGGCCACTGCGGTGCCCCAGCGGGGGCGGAAGGTGGCGTAGGGGTTGCCGGGGGCCGGCTCGGGGGGTGGGGTGACGTTGCTGCTCACGTCCCCATCCTCTCTCTGTCTGCGTCGTCGGGGTGTCTCTGTCGTCGGGCGCGGCGTGTGCACGGTTCCGTGGTCGGCGGGGGGACGGGCGGGGCCTGCCCGGACGGCGGTCGCGGTGGCCGCGCGGGTGCCGGTGTGCGGGATCATGTGGCGTGCCCACCACCAGAGCCCTGCATCTCGACGACGCCGCCGCGCTGGCGTCCTTGCTGCGCGCCAACCGGGAGTTCCTGACCCCGTGGGAGCCCGAGCGTCCTGAGGAGTGGTTCACACGCGTGGGGCAGCGGGTGCTGATCGCGTCGGTTCTCCAGCAGGAGCAGGCTGGTACGGCCGCGGCACGTGCGGTGCTCGACGCCTCGGGGGAGGTCGCGGGGTGGATCGCGGCCACGGGGATCGTGCGGGGCGCGTTGCGTTCGTGCGCGCTGGGCTACTGGGTGGACGAGGCGCGCAACGGTCAGGGGCTGGCGACCGCGGCCGTGGGTGAGATGCTCGACCTCGCGTTCGGTCCCTGGGGGCTCCATCGTGTGCAGGCCGAGACGCTCGTGCACAACGTCGCCTCGCAGCGTGTGCTCGAACGCAACGGGTTCAGCCGGTACGGTCTGGCGCCGGGGTATCTGCAGATCGCGGGTCGTTGGCAGGACCATGTGATGTTCCAGGTCCTGGCGAGCGACGAGTGCCCGCCGCGCTGAGGTCGGGGGCGTGCCTGTCCCCCGTGCGCGCGGGCTTCCCCGGAGGGGTGGGAGACGACGCTGCCCGGGTGCCGGCGCGTGAGGCGCGGCACCCGGGCAGCGGGCGATCTCGGTCGGCTCCCTGGGGGCACGGACGACCTCGGGTCGGGTGCGGGCCCTGCGGGGAGCCGGGTCTCAGAGGCGGCAGGCGTGGATCGAGGTGACCAGGATCGCGCGGGCGCCGACCTCGTAGAGGGCGTCCATGAGCTTGTTGGTCTCGTCGCGGCGCACCATGGCGCGCACGGCCGCCCAGTCGCGGTCGTGCAGCGGGGAGACCGTCGGGGACTCGAGCCCGGGCGTGAGGGCCACGGCTGCCTCGACGAGGTGTGCGGGCACGTCGTAGTCCATCAGGACGTACTGGCGGGCCGTCAGGACGCCCAGCAGGCGGCGGGTGAGGGTCTCCAGGCCCGAGGACACCGCGTCGTCGGGCACGGAGGCCGGGCGGATCAGGACGGCCTCGGACTTGAGGATCGGGTCGCCGAAGACCTCCAGGCCGGCTCCGCGCAGGGTCGTGCCCGTGGACACGACGTCCGCGACGACGTCGGCGATGCCGAGCTGGACCGCGGACTCGACCGCGCCGTCCAGGTGCACCACGGAGGCCGTGACGCCGTGGGCGCGCAGGTGGTTCTCCACCAGGACCTCGTAGGACGTGGCCACGCGCAGACCCTCGACCTGCTCGAGGGACGCGACGGTGCCCACGGGGGCGGCGTAGCGGAACGTGGAGCCTGCGAAGCCGAGCTGCATGTGCTCGACGGCCGCGGCGCCCGAGTCGAGCAGCAGGTCGCGGCCCGTGATGCCGGCGTCGACCGTGCCGGTGCCGACGTACACGGCGATGTCGCGGGGTCGCAGGAAGAAGAACTCGACGTCGTTGTCCGGGTCCGCGAGCACGAGCTCACGGGTGTCGCGGCGCTGGCGGTAGCCGGCTTCGCGGAGCATGTCGACGGCGGGCTCGGACAGGGAGCCCTTGTTGGGGACGGCGATGCGGAGCACGAGATCCTCGCGTTTCTTGGGGAGTTCAGGGGAAAGGACGGGGGTGCCGGCCGTGATCGTCAGCAGCTGATCGGTGACCGGTGGGCGGGGAGGACGGACATGACGGAGGGAAGCGACCCTGGAACGTGAGCTCCTGGGTGCCTCCCCCTGGACCCGGACCTGGCCGGGTTCACAGATGCTTGTACACGTCCTGCAGGGTCAGGCCCTTGGCCAGGAGCAGCACCTGTACGTGGTACAGCAGCTGGGAGATCTCCTCGGCCGTCTTGTCGTCACCCTCGTACTCGGCCGCCATCCACACCTCGGCGGCCTCCTCGACGATCTTCTTCCCGATCGCATGGACACCGGCATCCAGCTCCGCAACCGTGCCGGAGCCGGCGGGTCGGGTGGTGGCCTTCTCGGTGAGCTCGGCGAACAGCCCTTCGAACGTCTTCACCCGACCAGGGTAGTCGCCCGGTGGTGGGCGGGCCGACCCGTCCCGCCCACCGGTCACCGCGCGACCGGACGCACCCCTCGGTGCGGGTGCGTCGAGGGGTGCGCGTCGCCGTCGGGCCGTCGGCGACCCCTCACAGGTCCCGCAGCGCCACGACCGTCGCGATGGCCGCCTCGACGGCCTCCGCGCCCTTGTCCTCGCGCGAACCGGGCAGGCCCGCACGGTCGAGGGCCTGCTGCTCGTCGTCGCACGTGAGCACCCCGAAGCCCACGGGGATCCCGGTGCGGACCGAGACGTCCGTCAGGCCCGTCGTGGCGGCCGAGCACACGTACTCGAAGTGCGGGGTCCCGCCGCGGATCACCACACCGAGCGCGACGACCGCGTCCGCACCGTGCTCGGCCGCACGCGCGGCCGCGACGGGGAGCTCGAACGACCCGGGGACCCGGATCTCCTTGACGTGCGTGACGTTCGCGGCCGCGAGCGCCCGTCGGGCCCCTGCGAGGAGGCCGTCCATGACCTCGGTGTGCCAGCTGGCGGCCACGACCGTGATCCGCAGGCCGGTGCCGTCGACGGTGATCTGGGGTGCTCCTGCGCCGCTCATCGGTCGCTCTCCTTCGTGGTGGGGGTGGTGTCCGGGCTGTGGTCCGGGGTGATCTCGAGGCTGTCCAGGAGGTGGCCCATGGCGACCTTCTTGGTCATGAGGTAGCCGTGGTTGTGCTCGCCGTGCCCGACCTCGAGCCGGTGGGCGTCGGCGACGTCGATGCCGTGCGCGGTCAGGCCGGTGACCTTGGCGGGGTTGTTCGTGAGCAGCGTGACGCGGTCGAGGCCGAGGTCGTGCAGGATCGCGGCGGCGGCCCCGTACTCGCGTCGGTCCACGGGCCAGCCGAGCTCGAGGTTGGCCTGGACGGTGTCGAACCCGGCGTCCTGCAGCTCGTAGGCGCCGATCTTGGCCAGCAGGCCGATGCCGCGGCCCTCGTGCCCGCGCAGGTACACCACGGCCCCGCCGAGGGCCGCGACGCGTTCCATGGAGGCTTGGAGCTGGGGGCCGCAGTCGCAGCGCAGCGAGCCGAACGCGTCCCCGGTCAGGCACTCGGAGTGCACGCGCACGAGGGGCGCCGCGCCCGCGGTCCCCTGGCCCGTGTCGACGGCTGCCCCTCCCCCCGCCGGCACGGCGACGGGCACGAGGGCGACGTGCTCGGCCCCGGTGCGCAGGTCGCGGTAGCCGTGGACGCGGAAGTGCCCGTGCGCGGTGGGCAGGTCGGCGACGCTCGTGGCCTGCACGCGGGGCACGAGCGCCGGTTGCGTGTCCTGCTCGGGGACCGCCGGGTCGTGCTCGTGGCGCCACGCGATGAGGTCCGCGATCGTGATGAGCACCAGTCCCGCCTCCTCGGCGGCGCGGGCGGCGTCGTCGAGCCGCATCATGGTGCCGTCGTCGTTGACGAGCTCGGCGATGCCACCGACCTCGCCGGCCCCCGCCAGGCGGACGAGGTCGACCGCGGCCTCGGTGTGCCCGGCACGGTGCAGCACCCCGCCCGGGACGGCGCGCAGGGGCAGGACGTGCCCGGGCCGGATGAGGTCGACGGCGCCCGCGGCCGGGTCCGCCAGCACGTGCAGGGTCCTGGCGCGGTCCACGGCGGAGATGCCGGTCGTGACCCCCGTGGCGGCGTCGACCGTGACCGTGTACGCCGTGCGCCTCGGGTCCTGGCTGTGGGGCACCATGAGCGGCAGGTCCAGGGCGTCGGCCCGCGCCGCGGGCATGGGCGCGCACAGGTAGCCCGAGGAGTGGCGGATGGTCCAGGCCACCCACTCGGGGCTCACGTCGCGGGCCGCGAAGACGACGTCGGCCTCGTTCTCGCGGTCCGGGGAGTCCGCGACCAGGACGGGGCGACCGGCGCGGATCGCGTCGAGGGCCTCCTCGATGGTGCCGGTGCGCACGTGCCCCGGGTGCTCGGGGAGCCCGGGGGTGGCGTCGGCGGGACGGTCGGCGCCGGGCAGGGGGTTCATGGTGGTACTCATTCCTGTGCTGCGCTGGGGCTGTGTGAGCTCGCCGGGCCGGTGGTGCTCGCCGACGCGTCCACGTCCGCGAGCGCCCGTTCGTCCGGGCCCGTCCGCCCGGTCGGGGCGCCGGCCGCGAGGAGTCTCTCGACGTACTTCGCGAGGACGTCGACCTCGAGGTTGACCCGGTCCCCGGGGGTCAGGGAACCGAGGATCGTGGCCTCGAGCGTCGTGGGGATCAGGGACACGCCGAACGAGGCGTCGTCCACGTGGGTCACCGTCAGGGACACCCCGCTGACGGTGATGGAGCCCTTCTCCGCGACGTAGCGCGTCAGCCCCGGTGGCGCGGACAGGACCAGGTCGTCCCACCGCTCCCCCGGTGCGCGGCTCACGAGGGCCCCGACGCCGTCGACGTGCCCCTGCACGATGTGTCCGCCCAGGCGTGTGTCGGCGCGCACGGCCCGCTCGAGGTTCACGCGCGACCCGGGACGCAGGTCGCCCAGGGCGGTGCGGCGCAGCGACTCGGGCATGACGTCGGCCGTGAAGGTGCCGTCCTGTCCGACGCCCGTCACGGTCAGGCACACGCCGTCGACGGCGATCGAGTCGCCCAGGTGGGCGTCCGAGGTGGCGAGGGGGCCGTGCACGGTCAGGACGGCGTCGGAGGTCTCACCCCCGGGGAACGCGATCTCGTGGACCGTGCCGATCTCTTCGACGATTCCGGTGAACATCACGTCTCCTGTTCGGGGGTGGTGCGGTGGGTGCTGGCGTGGGTGGAGGTCGGGGCACCGGGCACGGGCGATCCCGGCGCGGTGAGGTCCGAGGCAGTGAGGTCAGCGGCGGGACCAGCAGGCGCGTGGGGCACCGGCGACACGACGGGCAGGACGCGGGCCACGACCAGGACGTCCGGGCCGAGGCGCTGGACGTCGTGCGTGAGGAGACGGGGGGCGTCGGCGAGCGTGGCCACACCCAGGTCACCCACGGCCCCCAGGCCCGTGCCCAGGAGCACGGGAGCGAGGTAGGCGTGGACCTCGTCGACCACTCCCGCCGCGAGGAACGCCGTCGCGAGTCCCGGGCCGCCCTCGACCAGGACGTGACGCACCTCCCGCGCGGCCAGCTCGGCCAGGACCGCGCGGACGTCGTGCGTGCGCACGTGCAGCACGGGTCCGCCCCCGTCGGTGGTCCACGCCCCCTGCGGGGCGAGCCGCAGGTGCGGAGGCAGGTCACGGAGCCCGACGACGACGCGCAGGGGCTGATGCTCGGCAAGCCCGGCCCCCAGCCCGACCACCCCACCAGCGACACGCAGGGGCTGATGCTCGGCAAGCCCGGGCGCCGGCCCGACCACCCCACCAGCGACACGCAGGGGCTGATGCTCGGCGAGCCCAGGCGCCGGCTCCCCTGTGGCGCTCGCCGGAGAGGGCGTGCGCGCCGTGAGCGACGGGTCGTCCGCGACGACGGTCCCGGTGCCCACGAGGACCGCGTCGACCTGCGCCCGGACCCGGTGGGCGTGCGCGCGGGCAGCGGGACCGGTGATCCACTGCGAGGTGCCGTCGGCGGCCGCCACGCGCCCGTCGAGGGTCGAGGCGAGCTTGAGGGTCACGTACGGGCTCCCGCGGCGCACAGCGACCAGCCAGGGGCCCAGGAGGTGCTCCCCCTCGGCCTCGCGCAGCCCCGTGGCCACCCGGACCCCGGCCGCGCGCAGGTGATCGCCGCCCCCGGTCGCGACAGGGTTGGGGTCGGCCACGGCGTACACGACCTCGGCGACGCCCGCGTCCAGCAGCGCCTGCGCGCACGGCCCCGTGCGTCCGGTGTGGTTGCACGGTTCGAGCGTCACCACGGCCGTCGCGCCCCGCACGTCCACGCCGCGCCCCCGGGCGTCGGCCAGCGCGGCCGCCTCGGCGTGCGGTGTCCCGGCACCACGGTGGAAGCCCTCGGCGAGCACCACCCGGGACGCGTCGTCCACGGGGCCCCGGGCGGCGGCGTCGGGCAGGGAGTCGAGCGGGCGGGGCGCCGGGCCCAGCAGGACGGCGCCCACGCGGGGGTTGGGGCCGTGGGCGGGGCCGCGTGCGGCCAGCTCGAGCGCGCGCACCATCGCGGCGTCGATCGTCAGTGAGGGCCTGGCGCCCATGATCCTCCTCCCGGTGAGCACGATGCTCCGGGGTGAGGGGTCGTCGACGACGCCACGGGACCCGAGGGTCCACGGACGTCACGACACCACGGCACAGGGCTCCGCCCCGCGCCGCCACGTACTTCCTCCCATCCGGACTTTCACCGTCGGTCCTGGAGTTCCACCAGGTCAACCACGCCGAGGCGTGGGTCGCGGACTGTCACCGCCGGCTCGGAATTGCACCGACCCCGGAGCACGTGTGTGCGTACTGCTCGTTCTGCTGGCCGTCGAGACCCTGGCTCGCGCCCCCTGGGGGGGCACCGCGTCGGCGTCTCGCCTTCACCCAGCATGCCACACCGGCCTTCCACCGCAGGACCTCGATCCGCTCCGTCCCGGGGGCTGGGACGATGTGAACGACCGCAGGCGCGCGGACCGGACACGCTGGCGCAGCCAGCCTCGTCAGGCGCGCGGCGTGCGGAAGCAGTCCGACGCGAACTGTCCGACGATCCCCAGTCCCAGGACGACCAGAGCGGGCCACAGGAGGAACGGCTCCGCCTCCTCGCGAGGCGTCCACCACCCGAGCGACGCGCCGACGAAGGCCCACGCCCCCCGGCACCGGTGCGGCGGTCAGTGCGTGTGCTGGTCCGCGAGCGCCCGCAGGGCCGCGATCTCGTCGGGGACGTTCTCGGCCCCGTACACGGCCGAGCCCGCGACGAACACGTTGGCGCCGGCCTCGGCCGCGCGCTCGATGGTGGCGCGCGAGATGCCGCCGTCGACCTGGACCCACACGTCGAGGCCGGCCTCGGACACGGCGTCGCGGATGCGGCGGACCTTGGGCAGCACGCCCTCGATGAAGGACTGGCCGCCGAAGCCTGGTTCGACGGACATGACCAGGAGCATGTCGAACTCGGGCAGCAGGTCCAGGAACGGCTCGACCGCCGTCGCGGGGCGCAGCGCGAGGCCCGCCCGCGAGCCCAGGCGGCGCAGCTCGCGGGCCAGGCGCACGGGGGCCGTGGCGGCCTCGGCGTGGAAGGTGACGGACGCGGCGCCCGCCTCGGCGTAGCCGGGGGCCCAGCGGTCGGGGTCGGCGATCATGAGGTGCGCGTCGAGCGGCACCGGGGACACCTGGGCGAGGCGCTCGAAGATCGGCAGCCCCAGGGTCAGGTTGGGCACGAAGTGGTTGTCCATGACGTCGACGTGCGCGTAGTCGGCGGTCGCGATCGCGCCCAGGTCGCGCTCGAGGTTCGCGAAGTCGGCGGACAGGATGCTGGGGGCGATGAGTGCGGACATGGGCACCAGCCTAGAGGGCGCCCGCGCGCCCTGCGGGGAACCCGCGAGGGCCGGGCCGGGTGGCCTTCACCACCCGGCCCGGCCGTCGGCAGGGGCGTCTCAGGCCCGACGGCGCAGCAGCGTCAGGTGCATCGCGTCGGTCCCGTGGACGTGGGGCCACAGCTGCACGTCGGTGCGGTCCGCGAGGGGGATGTCGTCCCCGGCGACCTGACGCACCGCGGCGGCCGCGTCGAGGACCTCGACGTCGTCGCGCCCGGCCAGGACGTCCTTGACCACGAGCTGGGTCTCCGCGAGGTGCGGGGAGCACGTCACGTACCCGACGACGCCGCCCGGGCGCACGGCGTCCAGGGCCGAGCCGAGGAGCTCGCGCTGCAGGGTCGTGAGGGTCGCGATGTCCCCGGGGGTGCGGCGCCAGCGCGACTCGGGTCGACGACGCAGCGCGCCCAGGCCCGTGCACGGGGCGTCGACGAGCACGCGGTCGTACGCCCCGGGCTCCTCGACCCCCACCTGGCGTCCGTCACCGACCTGGACGCGTTCAACCGCGTCGGCGGGCACGGCCGCGAGCGCCTGCTCGACCAGGCGGGCCCGGTGGGGGGCGACCTCGTTCGCGACGATGCGTGCGCCCTGCTCGCCCGCGAGGGAGGCCAGGAGCGCGGCCTTGCCGCCCGGGCCCGCGCACAGGTCGAGCCAGCGCTCGTCGGGGTTCGCTGCGCCGTCGGACGGGTCACCCGCCGTCTCCCCGGTACCGACGCTGCCCGCAGGCGTTGCGGGCAGCGTGGGTGTGGCCGCGAACGCGAGCGTCACGAGCTGGGAGCCCTCGTCCTGGACCCCGGCGGCCCCGTACCGGACCGCGGGGATCGCCGCCGGGTCCGAGCCGGACAGGACCAGGGCCGTGGGCGTCCAGCGCCCGGGGGTGGTCGTGGCGTCCCCGCGCACGTCGTGCGTGACCTCGCCGGCGAGGCGCTCGCGGCTGACCAGGCCCGGGCGGGCGACGAGCGTGACGCGCGGCGCGGTGTTGTCGGCCTCGAGGAGCTCGGCCAGGTCGTCGGCGGAGCGTCCCGTCCCGACCAGGGCCTCGCGCATCGCCCGGGCGATCCACACCGGGTGGGACTGCGTGAGGGCGAGGCGCGTGACGTCGTCGGGCGCGTCGGCGGAGATGGCCTCGAGCCACTCCTCGAGGGTCGAGCGCGAGATCTTGCGCAGGACCGCGTTGACGAACTGTGCGCTGCCGGCCCCCGCGCGGGCGCGGGCCAGGCCCACGGTCTCCGAGACGGCCGCGTGCTGGGCCACGCGCATGCCCAGGAGCTGGTGGGCGCCCAGGCGCAGCAGGTCGAGCACGTTCGGGTCGACCTGGTCGAGGGGGCGGTCGACGCACTGGGCGATGATCGCGTCGTAGCGTCCGCGCAGGCGCAGGGTGCCGTAGGCGAGCTCGGTCGCGAACGCGGCGTCGCGGCCGCGGATGCCGCGCGAGCGCAGCAGCGGGGGCAGGACCAGGTTGGCGTACGCGTCGGAGGTCGCGACCTCCTGCAGGACGTCGAACGCGACGTTGCGCGCCGGGTCGGCGCCCTTGGCGCGCTGCGAGGGGGCCACCTCGGAACGCTGCCCGGCGCCCCGGGCGCGGGCCGCGCCGCGTTCGCGGCCGCGTGCGTCACGGCGGTCGGGGCCGCCGTGGCCGCCGTGGCCGCCACCCTGCCCGCCGCTCTGCCCGGGGGTCTGCCCGGGGGTGCCGCCGGTGCGTGCCTCGCCGCTCATGCGTGGTCCTTCGTCTCGTCAGGGGTGCCCAGGAGGACGTGCTCGCCCAGGCGGGCGCCGCGGGCCCAGTCGGTCGCGGCCATGTGCTTCTTGCCCACGGGCGCGACCTCACCGAGCGCGACGGCGTGCGTGCCGGTACCCACCAGGACCTCACGCTTCTCGGCGCGCAGCTCGCCGGGCGCCAGGTCGTGGACGTCGGGGCGGAGCGTCACGGGGCCCAGGCCCAGGCGGGCGCCGTCGGGCAGCGTGGTCCAGGCGCCGGGGGCGGGCGTGCAGCCGCGCACCTGGCGGTCGATCGCGAGCGCGGGGCGGGTCCAGTGCACGCGGGCGTCCTCGGGGGTCAGCTTCGCGGCCGTGCTGATGCCCTCGGCGGGCTGCACGACCGGGGAGGCCTGGCCGTCCTCGATCGCGTCCAGGGTCGCCACGAGCAGCCCGGACCCCGAGGTCGCGAGGCGCCCCAGGAGGTCGCCCGCGGTGTCGCGGGCACGGATGGTCTCGGTCATGGTGCCCAGCACGGGCCCCGAGTCCAGGCCCTCCTCGATGAGGAACGTCGTGGCTCCCGTGACCTCGTCGCCCGCGATGATCGCCCGCTGCACGGGGGCCGCACCGCGCCAGGCGGGCAGGACCGAGAAGTGCAGGTTGACCCACCCGAAGCGCGGCACGTCGAGGACCTCGCGGCGCAGGATCTCCCCGTACGCCACGACGGGCGCGCAGTCGATGTCCAGGGCCGCGAGGCGGGCCACGAACTCCTCGCCGCGGGGACGGTCGGTGATGACCGGGATCCCGGCCTCCTCGGCGCGCACCCGCACCGGGCTGGGTGTCAGCCTCCGGCCGCGGCCCGAGGGCGCGTCGGCGCGGGTGAGGACGGCGACCACCTCGTGCCGGGAGTCGATCAGGGCATCGAGGGCCGGGACGGCCACGTCCGGGGTTCCGGCGAAGAGCACACGCATGGGGCGAGTCTAGGCGGTGCACCCCTGGCGTCCCGCGCCGGGACCCGTCTGCGCGTGCTCCCACGACGGGCGCCCCGCGAGCAGGCGAGGGCGCGTGAGGGGTGCCCGGTCAGACCTCGCGGACCCCCACGCCGAGTCCCCGCAGCGCAGCGCGCAGCCCTGCGGCGTCCTCGAAGCGCAGCGTCCGGAAACCCAGCGCTGCGGCGGCCGTGACGTTCGCCACGGAGTCGTCGACGAACAGGGTGCGCGCGGGGTCCAGCGCGAAGCGCTCGGTCGCGACCTCGAAGATGCGCGGGTCCGGCTTGACGAGCCCCACCCGCCCCGAGACGAGCACGTCCTGCATGAGCCCGACCGCGGGGGCGGCGGGCTCGGCCGCGTGGAACATCTCCGCGGACCAGTTCGTCAGGCCGTACAGCCGCACACCGAGCGAGCGCAGCTCGTACACGACCTCCTCGACGCCGGGCACGGGGCCCACCAGGCTCGCCGCGAAGTTCTCGGTGTACACGTCGAGGGAGCTCACGTGCTCGGGGTGGTGCTCGGCGACCTCGCGGCGCGCGTCGGCCCAGGACCGGCCCGCGTCCTGACGCGCGTTGAACGTCGGGAAGTCGACGGCCTCGAAGAACGCCTCGACGTCGGCGCGGTCCATGCGCCCCGCATAGGCGGCGTAGGGGTCCCAGGCCACCAGGACGTTGCCGAAGTCGAACAGGACCGTGTCGATCCGGGCCTCGGGCGGGTTCTCGTGCGGGACGGTGCTCACAACATCTCCTTGGGGTCGAGCTGGACGCGTACGCTCCCACCCTCGCGCTTCGCGGAGCGGACCGCCAGGGAGGCCGAGAGCTCGCGCGCGAGCCCACGCCCCTCGCGCAGCGGGACGCGCACGATCGTCCGGACGGGAGGTTGCAGCGAGGCGTCGCGCGCGGTCGCCCCGCGCGCGGGGCGACCCGCGGTCTCGGGGACCTCGACGGGACCCAGGGTCGTGGAGGCGTCCGCGAGCCCCACCCGGGACACGACGGCGTCCACGGCCTGCCGGTCGCCCGTGACGGCGGCGACCCGCACCGCGGGCGGCAGGTCGAGCTCGCGGCGCTCGGCCAGCTCGCGGTCGGCGAAGCCTGCCGGGTCCCAGCGCACCAGGGCGTTGGTGGGCCCGGGGGCCGCGTCCCCCACGAGCAGCACCTGCCCGCCCTCGCGCGCCGAGCGTACGAGCCCTGCGGCCGCGAGCCAGCGGTGCAGGGCGTCCTGGGCGACCGCGAGGCCTACGTGCGCGGTGCTCAGGGCCGCGTCGAGCAGCAGCGCGGCGGCGTAGCCGCCCTCGGCGACGGGCTCTGCGCCCGGGGTCGCCACGATCACGGCGGGACGCGGCCCGACGGCGGAGATCACCCCGCCCGGCGCGCTCGCCCCCGAGACGCGCACCGCGACACCCGGGAAGGCCCGGCCCAGCTCCTCGGCCGTGCGGCCCGACCCGACCCGCACCGAGCGCAGGCCCGTCCAGTGGCACTCGTCGCACGACCACGCCCCGGCCAGGGCCCCGCACCACGCGCACTGCGGTGGTGCGCCCGGACCGGGCAGCATGAGGGGTCCGTGGCACGTGCCGCAGTGCGCGGCCGTGCGGCAGCGGGCGCACGCCACCACGAGCAGGTACCCGGCGCGCGGGACCTGGACCAGCACGGGCCCGGTGCCCAGGGCGTCCCGCACGGCCCGCCACGCCGCGCTCGGCAGGCGCGCGGCGGCTCCTGCGCCCTCGGCCGCGAGCTCGACCGACGTCAGCGCCCGCACCCGCGGGGCACGCGCGCGCAGGACCTCGCGGGGGGCAGCGACCTCCCGGGCCCAGCCCGACTCGAGCAGCGCCTGCGCCTGCACCGTGCGGCTGACCGAGCCGAGCAGGAACGCGGCCCCCTCCTGCTCGCTGCGCAGGGCGAGGACCTCCCGGGCGTGCGGGTAGGGCGAGCGCGGCTCGGCGAGCGTCTCCTCGCCGTCGTTCCAGCACGCCACGAGCCCCAGGTCGCGGACGGGCGCGAACGCCGCGGCGCGCGTCCCGATCACGATGGGCACCTCTCCCCGCAGCGCGGCGAGGAAGCTGCGGTACCGGGGCGAGGGGCCCTCGTCCGCGGTGAGCCGGACGAACTGCCCGTCCTGGCGCGCCGTGCGGGCCGTGTAGCCGGCGAGCTCGAGCGCACGGGACATCTGGTCGACGTCCCGTGCGTCGGGCAGCACGACGAGCGCACCGCGCCCGCCCGTCACGGTCGCCCGCACGGCCTCGGCCAGGGCCAGCGCCCAGTGCTGGACGGCCTGCGCAGGGTCCTCCTCGCCCGTGCCGCGCCCGCCCGGGGGACGATCGCGGGGGACGGGCACGCCGTCGGCCACGCGGCCCGGCAGGGCCGTCCAGACCGCGCGGGGCGCCGACCCGCCGACCAGGTGGTTCAGGAACGCGGCGCCCCCGCGGTAGGCGGCCCACTGGGACGGGCGCCCCGGGCCGACGGGCGGGGCCGGGTCCGCTGCGGATGCCGCGGACCCGGGGGCGGCCCTCGTCGGCGCGGCGGTCCCTGCGGGCGCGGCGGCCTCTGCGGGCGCGGACCCCGGGGCCGCGCGCACCTCGTCGGGGGTGGTCGGGTCCGCCGGGGTCCCCGTGGGGACCGGCCCGCTGCCCGACGGCGCCGCCTCGGCCCGCGCGTGACGCGGCGGGATCGCGAGGCGCAGCACGTCCGAGAGCGTGCCCGCGTAGTGGTCGGCGACCGTGCGGCACAGCTGTGCGACCTGAGGGGTGAGCACCCGCTCGGGGGACACGAGCCGCTTGAGCGGCACGAGGCGGCCGTCGTGGTCGCTGTGGTCCGCCCGGGCCAGGACGAACCCGTCGACCTCCTGCGGGCCGAACCGTGCCTTGACCCGGACGCCGGGCTGCGCGTCCGCGGCCATCGCGGCCGGCACCAGGTAGTCGAACGTGCGGTCGAGGTGGTGCGGGGACAGGTCCAGGACGACGCGGGCGACCGGCTGGTCGCCCGCGATCTCCAGCGCGCCGACCGGGCGGGCCGCCCTGCCCGCCCGGGCAGCAGGGGGCGCCGGCGGGGCGGGGAGCAGCGTGAGCTGCTCCCCCGCCTCCTCGTGCGCGGTGTCCTGGCTGGTCATCGCCCTATCTCAGCACGGGCCACCCACACCGGGCCACCGCGTGCGAAGCGTCTCAGACCGCAGCCTGCAGGGCCTTCACGCGGTCCGTGCGCTCCCAGGTGAAGTCGGGCAGCTCGCGCCCGAAGTGCCCGTACGCGGCGGTCTGCGAGTAGATGGGGCGCAGCAGGTCGAGGTCGGCGATGATCGCCGCGGGGCGCAGGTCGAAGACCTCGTCGATCGCGGCACGGATGCGCTCGACCGGGACGGTCTCGGTGCCGAACGTCTCGACGTACAGACCCACGGGGTGCGCCTTGCCGATCGCGTACGCGACCTGCACCTCGCAGCGGCGCGCGAGGCCCGCCGCGACGACGTTCTTGGCGACCCACCGCGTGGCGTAGGCGGCCGAACGGTCCACCTTGGACGGGTCCTTGCCGGAGAACGCGCCGCCACCGTGACGGGCCATGCCGCCGTACGTGTCGACGATGATCTTGCGGCCCGTGAGCCCGGCGTCGCCCTGGGGCCCGCCGATGACGAACTTGCCCGTGGGGTTGACCAGCAGGCGGAAGTCCGCGACGTCCAGGTCGAGGCCCTCGACGACCGGGGCCACGACGAGCTCGGCGACCTGGGCGCGCAGCGTCTCCTGCAGGACGTCTTCGTCGTGCTGCGTCGACAGGACCACGGTGTCGAGGCGGACCGCGCGGTCGCCGTCGTAGCCGATGGTCACCTGCGTCTTGCCGTCGGGACGCAGACCCGGCAGCGACCCGTCCTTGCGGACGAGGGCCAGGCGCTCGGCCAACCGGTGCGCGAGGAAGATCGGCAGCGGCAGCAACGTGGGGGTCTCGTCGCTCGCGTAGCCGAACATCAGGCCCTGGTCGCCGGCGCCCTGGGCGTCGAGCGGGTCACGCGAGATGCTCGGGCCGGAGGAGTCGTCTCGTTCCTCCAGGCTCTTGTCGACGCCCTGGGCGATGTCCGGGGACTGCTGGCCGATCGAGACCGAGACGCCGCACGAGTCGCCGTCGAAGCCGATCGCGGAGGACGTGTAGCCGATCCCCTTGACGACGTCGCGGATGATCTGCGGGATCTCGACGTAGGCGTTGGTGGTGACCTCGCCCGCGACGTGGACCAGCCCCGTGGTGACCATGGTCTCGACCGCGACGCGCGACGTCGGATCCTGGTCGAGCATCGCGTCGAGGATCGCGTCGGAGATCTGGTCACAGACCTTGTCCGGGTGTCCTTCCGTCACGGACTCGGACGTGAACAGGCGCAGGTCGTGAGTGCTCATGGGTAGAGCGTACTGTCCCGCTAGGTGATACCCGGCATCCGACCGCTGAGACGCGTGAGTGGTCTCAGTCCGTGGTCGCGGCGAGCGGCGGCGAGAGCTTGAGGACCGTGTCCCAGACCGCGTCCGCCACCTCGCGCTTGGTGCCCTCGGCCCGCGCGACCGTCTCGCCCTGAGCGTCGACGATCGTCACCTCGTTGGTGTCCGTCCCGAACCCCTTGCCGTGGCCCACGGGGTTGATCACCAGGAGGTCGGCGCCCTTGCGACGCGCCTTGGCCCGGCCGTGGTGCCAGACGTCGCCCGCCTCGTCGCCCGTCTCGGCCGCGAACCCCACGACGACCTGGCCGGGGCGCAGGCGCTCGCGAGCGAGCTCGGCGAGGATGTCGGGGTTCTCGACCAGCTCGATGGGAGCGGGCCCCTGGCCGGGGACCTTCTTGATCTTCGCGGCCGGTGTGCGGGCCGGGCGGAAGTCCGCCACGGCGGCCGTCATGACCACCACGTCGGCGCGCGGCGCCAGGGAGCGCATGGCCTCGCGCAGCTCGGCGGTCGAGCCGACCCGGACGACGTCGGCGATCTGGTCGAGGGGCTCCGTCAGGTTCGCCCCGACGAGCGTCACGTCGGCGCCCCGGTCCTGTGCGGCGCGAGCCAGGGCGATGCCCTGGCGTCCGCTCGACAGGTTCCCGATGAAGCGCACCGGGTCGATGGGTTCGCGCGTCCCGCCGGCCGAGACGACCACGCGCAGTCCCGAGAGGTCCTGGGCCGCGACGGGCGCGGCGCCCTGCGCGGCGACCTCGAGGGCGATCCGCGCGATGTCCTCGGGCTCGGGCAGGCGTCCCGGCCCCGAGTCCTTGCCCGTGAGGCGACCGCTCGCCGGTTCGATCACGTGCACCCCGCGCGAGCGCAGGGTCGCGACGTTGGCCACGGTCGCCGGGTGCTGCCACATCTCGGTGTGCATGGCCGGGGCCATCACGACCGGGCAGGACACGGTCAGCAGGGTCGAGGTGAGCAGGTCGTCCGCGCGGCCGACCGCCGCCCGTGCGAGGAGGTCCGCCGTGGCGGGCGCGACGATCACGAGGTCCGCGCCCTGGCCGAGCGCGACGTGCGCGACCTGCGGGACGTCGTCGAACACCTCGGTGCTGACCTTCTCGCCCGACAGGGCCTCGAACGTCGGCGCCCCGACGAAACGCAGGGCGGACGCGGTGGGCACGACCCGCACCTGGTGCCCCTGCTCGCGCAGGAGCCGCAGCAGGAGCACGGCCTTGTAGGCCGCCACTCCCCCGGAGACCCCGAGAAGGATCCTCATCGGCACGAGCCCTTCCTCTGTGTCACGCGCGCCGCGCCCACCCGGACCACGGGGCCGCCCGCAGGCGGCCCTGCGGTCAGGAGGCGGGAGCCTCCACGGTCTCGATCGTGAGCAGGCCCTCGTTGATCTCGCGCATCGCGATCGAGAGCGGCTTCTCCTGGTTGCGGGTCTCGACGAGCGGGCCCACGTTCTCCAGCAGGCCCTCGTTGAGCTGCGAGTAGTACGCGTTGATCTGACGGGCACGCTTGGCCGCGTAGATCACGAGCGCGTACTTGGAGTCGGCGCGCTCCAGCAGGTCGTCGATCGGCGGGTCGGTGATGCCCTCGGGGGCGGCGATGGTTCCAGACACAGTCTCACTCCGTGAGTCAGGGGGGCCTGCGGCGGCTCAGACGGTCGCCCGCAGGATGGATCAAAGAGGTTGCGCGCGCTCATGACGCACACGCCTGACGACCAGTCTACTGGGCAGGCACAAATCGTCGTGGTGACCGCGCCCGGGGCGCAGGCACCACGACGGTCACGCGACGGGCGTCAGGCCCATCGCCTCGACGAGCGCGTCGGTCGCCCGGTGCACCTCGTCGTTGACGATCACGACGTCGAACTCCGGTTCCGCGGCCAGCTCGACGCGGGCCGTGGCGAGGCGCCGTTCGCGCTCCTCCGGGCCCTCCGTCCCCCGCCCGACGAGCCTGCGCTCGAGCTCCTCCCAGCTGGGCGGGGCGAGGAACACGAACCGGGCCTCGGGCATGGACGCACGCACCTGGCGTGCGCCCTGCAGGTCGATCTCGAGCAGGGCGGGGACCCCCGCCGCGAGCTTCTCCTCGACGGGCCGGCGCGGTGTCCCGTACCGGTTGCGGCCGTGCACGACGGCCCACTCGAGCATCTCTCCCGTCTCGACCAGCCGGTCGAACTCCTCCGCGCTGATGAAGTGGTAGTGGACGCCGTCCACCTCGCCCGGCCGGGCGGCGCGGGTCGTCGCGGACACGGACAGCCACACCTGCGGGTACCGTGCGCGGATGTCCGCCGACACGGTCCCCTTCCCGACGGCGGTGGGTCCCGCCAGGACTGTCAGGCGGGCAGGGGTCGGTGGTGCGGCAGGCGCCGGGGCGGCCTGCTCGGCGGGCGAAGCGGAAATGTCAGCCAAACCTCTCGATGAGCGCCGCGGACTGGTGGGGTCCCAGCCCGCGGACACGACGTGTCTCGGCGATCCCGATCTCCTCCATGATCGCCCGGGCCTTCACCTTACCTACGCCGGGGAGCGACTCCAGCAGCGCGACGACGCGCAGCTTGCCGATCACGTCGTCGGTACGGCCCTGCTCGATGACCTCGGCGAGGGAGCCTTGGGAGTGCTTCAGACGGTTCTTGACCTCGGCACGCACTCGACGGGCCTCGGCCGCCTTCTCGAGTGCCGCCGAGCGCTGCTCGGGGGTCAGGGATGGTAGTGCCACGCAAGTCACCTACTTGTCCTCAGACGGATGGGCCCACACGTGCACCGGGGCCGCCGACCGGATCTGATGCCCCCGGTGGCGACCTCGACACCCTCGAAACTAGCCACACCTGGCAGGTCAGGCAACGTTCACACGCCCTGAGCAGCGAACTTCCTCGCGATCTTCGCCCTGGTCGCAGGCCCGGCGCCGCACGCGTCGAGGTAGCCGTCGATGCTCCCGAACTCCGTCTCGGCGAGCGTCCAGGCGCCCTGGAGGTACTCGGGCTCGACACCCAGCAGGGGCTTCAGGGCGTCCTTGTCGAGGCCAGGGATCGGGGGGATCACGGCCGCGAGCCCCTCGACGGCCGTGCCGCTCGCGAGGTACTCCGCGAGCCGGTCCTCCTCGCCCACACCGCACACGTGCTGGACGAGCGCGACGATCCACCCGGTCCGGTCCTTGCCCGCCGAGCAGTGCACGACGACCGTCCTGTCGGCCTCCGCGATGTCCTCCAGGGCCTCTCCGACCGTCCGGCGGATGGTCGGGTCCGTGACGAACGTCGCATAGACGCCGTGCATCATGGCCCGCGCGAGGGCCTGCGGGTCGTCCGCCCCGAGCAGGCGTCCGATCATCGCGGCGGTGTCCGCGGAGCGCTCCTCACCGCTCGCGCCGTCGGCCGGGAGGCTCGCGTCGTCGGTCGCCCCCAGCGCATGCCCGACGCCGGCGGCGGGGTCCAGCGGCCGCGGCACCACCCGGGTGGTCGCCGGGACGACGTCCTGGCCGTCCCGCTCGATCTCGTCCCCGCCGCGCAGGTCCACGTCGACCGTCACACCCAGCGCCTCGAGGGCGGCCACCCCCTCGGGAGTGAGCCGGGACAGGCTCGCGGTGCGTACGAGCACGCCCGTACGCAGGGGGGCGGTGGCACCGGCGGGCACGGCACGGCCACCGACGTCGCGCGCGTTCCAGGTGCCGGGGATGTCGAGGGCTTCGGGTGTCTGCCGGTCACCGGCAGCGAGGGAGGAGGTCATGGGACGAGTCTGTCAGGCCGTCGCGCCGACGGCCCCCTGTCGGTCCCTGTCGCCCTCGTCTGCGGGGCGCCGACCCCGGGGGCTCCCCCGGACGCCGGTGGGGCGCCCACCCGGTCGGTGGACGCCCCACGGCGCGTCGTGCGCACTGTCGGCCGGGTCGGTCAGCCGCGCAGCGCTTCGGCCGCCTCGCGCGAGGCGGCGCGGGCCGCCGTGAGCAGCGCCCCGGCGTCGGGTCCTGCCCCGAGCACGCCGCGCGAGGACGACGCGAGCACCTGACGACGAGCGTCGCCGAACACCGCGGCGAGCTCGGCCGCGCCCGCGCCCTGGGCCCCGACCCCGGGAGCCAGGAGCGGCCCGTTGACGGCGGGCAGGTCCACACCCGTGTTGCGCGCGGCGTCACCGATGGTCGCGCCCACGACCAGGCCGATCGAGCCGAGCGGGGCCACCCCCTCGTTGAGGGCCGCGGCCTCGGCCGCGATGCGCGCGGCGACCGAACGGACGTCGGCCCCCGCGCCCGTGCGGGCGTGCTGGACCTGCGCGCCTTCCGGGTTGGACGTCAGGCACAGCACGAACAGCCCACGCCCCGTCTCGAGCGCGGCCTCCACGGCCGGGGTCAGGGACCCGAAGCCCAGGTACGGCGAGACCGTCAGGGCGTCGCCCGCGAGCGGCGAGCCGTCCCGCAGGTAGGCGTCCGCGTACCCGGCCATGGTCGAGCCGATGTCCCCGCGCTTGGCGTCGACGATCGTCAGCGTCCCGGAAGGACCCGCCGCAGCGGCGGCCGCGAGCACCTCCTCGAGGGCCGCGACACCGCGCGACCCGTGCCGCTCGAACAGGGCCGACTGCGGCTTGAGCGCCGCGACCTGCCCGCCCACGGCGTCCACGACCCGCAGGCCGAACTCACGGAGCCCCGTGGCGTCGTCGGGCAGGCCCCAGGCCGCGAGCAGACCCGGGTGCGGGTCGATCCCCACGCACAGCGGACCGTGCTCGTCCATGGCCGCGGCGAGCCGCTCCCCGAAGGGGCGGCGCGCCGTGCCCGGCCCAGCGCTCACGCGCTCGCCCCGGCCTTGCGTGCGGCCGTGGCGGCCGTGTGCTCCTGCAGGCTCCACACGTCGAACGGACCCGCGAGGACCGCCTCGATGCCCTGGACGGCCGCCGCGAGCTGCTGCGTCGTGGTGACGATCGGCTTGTCGGCCGCGGTCGTGGCCGCACGGATCTCGTAGCCGTCCGCACGCGCACCCTGGCCCGAGGGCGTGTTGATGACCATGTCGACCTTGCCCTCGGTGATGAGGTCGACGATCGTCGGCTCACCGTCCGCGCCGCGACCCGAGGAGAACTTGCGCACGATCGTGGCCGGGATGCCGTTGCGGCGCAGGACACCCGCGGTGCCCTGGGTCGCGAGGATCTCGAAGCCCAGCTCCGTCAGGCGCTTGATCGGGAAGACGATCGAGCGCTTGTCGCGGTCCGCGACCGACACGAAGACCGAGCCCGAGGTCGGGAGGCCACCGAACGCGGCCGCCTGCGACTTCGCGAACGCGCGCGGGAAGTCGCGGTCGAAGCCCATGACCTCACCCGTCGAGCGCATCTCCGGGCCGAGCACCGTGTCCACCACGACGCCGTCCGTCGTGCGGAAGCGCTTGAACGGCAGCACGGCCTCCTTGACGGCGATCGGCGAGTCGAGGTCGAGGTGCCCGCCGTCGCCCTCCGCGGGCAGGACGCCGCTCGCGCGCAGGTCCGCGATGGTCTCGCCGACCATGACGCGCGCCGCGGCCTTGGCGAGCGAGACGCCCGTGGCCTTGGACACGAACGGGACCGTGCGCGACGCGCGCGGGTTGGCCTCCAGGACGTACAGGACGTCCGAGACGAGCGCGTACTGCACGTTGAGCAGACCACGCACGCCCACGCCCTTGGCGATGGCCTCGGTCGACCGACGGATGCGCTCGATCTCGGCCTCGCTCAGCGACACCGGGGGCAGCACGCACGCCGAGTCGCCCGAGTGGATGCCGGCCTCCTCGATGTGCTCCATGACGCCGCCCAGGTACAGCTCGGTGCCGTCGTAGAGCGCGTCGACGTCGATCTCCATGGCGTCGTCGAGGAAGCGGTCGATGAGCAGCGGCGCGGGCAGCGAGCCCGTCGTGGTGCGGTCGTCGGTCGCGGCGGCGTGCAGCGCGCGCTCGACGTAGCCCGTGAGCTGCTCGGCCGAGTACACGATCTCCATGCCGCGCCCACCGAGCACGTAGGAGGGGCGCACGAGCACCGGGTAGCCGATGCCCTCGGCGACCTCGCGCGCCTGGGCGAGCGACGTGGCCGTGCCGAACGCGGGTGCGGGCAGACCGGCCTCGGCGAGCACGCGGCCGAAGACCCCACGGTCCTCCGCGGCGTCGATCGCCTCGGGCGAGGTGCCCAGGATCGGCAGGCCTGCGTCGGCCAGGCGCTGCGCGAGGCCGAGCGGCGTCTGCCCGCCGAGCTGCACGATGACGCCCGCGACCGGACCCGCGGCGAGCTCGGCCTGGTAGACCTCGAGCACGTCCTCGAACGTGAGCGGCTCGAAGTACAGGCGGTCCGAGGTGTCGTAGTCGGTCGAGACCGTCTCCGGGTTGCAGTTGACCATCACGGTCTCGTACTCGCCCTTGAGGGCGAGCGTCGCGTGCACGCACGAGTAGTCGAACTCGATGCCCTGGCCGATGCGGTTCGGGCCCGAGCCCAGGATCAGGACGGCCGGACGCTCACGCGGCGAGACCTCGGTCTCGAGGTCGTACGTCGAGTAGTGGTACGGCGTCTTGGCCTCGAACTCGGCCGCGCACGTGTCGACCGTCTTGTAGACCGGGCGCACGTCCAAGGCGTAACGGACCTCGCGGACCGTCGACTCCCCCGCCGCGCCCATGCCGCGCAGCTTCGCGACCTGCGCGTCCGATAGGCCGTGCCGCTTGGCCTGGACCAGCACGTCGCGCGTCAGGGCGTCGGCACCCGCGACCTCGGCCGCGACCTCGTTGACGAGCTGGATCTGGTCGAGGTACCACGGGTCGATCTTGGTGGCCTCGAAGACCTGCTCGATGCTCGCCCCGGCGCGCAGCGCCTGCTGGGTCGCGACCAGGCGCCCCTCCGTGGGACGGGCGATCTCGACCAGCAGCGCGTCGAGCTCCTCGCCCGAGACCGGCTCGCCGTCCCAGTGGAACACCGCGCCGCCCTTGTCGATCGAGCGCAGCGCCTTGCCGAGCGCCTCGGTGAAGTTGCGGCCCATCGCCATGGCCTCGCCCACCGACTTCATGGTCGTCGTGAGCGTGTCGTCCGCGGCGGGGAACTTCTCGAACGCGAACCGCGGCACCTTGACCACGACGTAGTCGAGGGTGGGCTCGAACGACGCGGGCGTCGAGCCCGTGATGTCGTTGGGGATCTCGTCGAGCGTGTAGCCGATGGCGAGCTTCGCGGCGATCTTCGCGATCGGGAAGCCGGTGGCCTTGGAGGCCAGCGCCGACGAGCGCGACACGCGCGGGTTCATCTCGATGACGATGACGCGACCGGTCTCCGGGTGCACCGCGTACTGGATGTTGCAGCCGCCCGTGTCGACGCCGACCTCGCGGATGACCGCGATGCCGATGTCGCGCAGCTTCTGGAACTCGCGGTCCGTGAGCGTGAGCGCCGGGGCGACCGTGATCGAGTCGCCCGTGTGGACGCCCACCGGGTCGACGTTCTCGATCGAGCAGATCACGACGACGTTGTCCGCCGTGTCGCGCATGAGCTCGAGCTCGTACTCCTTCCACCCGAGGATCGACTCCTCCAGGAGGACCTCGGTCGTGGGCGAGTAGTGCAGGCCCTGGCCGACGATGCGGCGCAGGTCCTGCTCGTCGTACGCGATGCCGCTGCCGAGGCCGCCCATCGTGAAGGACGGGCGCACGACCATGGGGTAGCCCAGGGAGTCGGCGGCCGCGACGGCCTCCTCGACCGTGTGGATGATCTCGGAGCGCGCGGACTCACCGCCGCACTTCTCGACGACCTCCTTGAACTGCTGGCGGTCCTCGCCCTTCTCGATCGCGGCGATGTTCGCCCCGATGAGCTCGACGTCGTACTTCGCGAGCACGCCGGCCTCGTC
This sequence comes from Oerskovia jenensis, assembly GCF_016907235.1. Taxonomy (NCBI): domain Bacteria; kingdom Bacillati; phylum Actinomycetota; class Actinomycetes; order Micrococcales; family Cellulomonadaceae; genus Oerskovia; species Oerskovia jenensis. The sequence goes on along the minus strand of NZ_JAFBBO010000001.1, from coordinate 250,019 downwards.
GAGCGCGATCGCCGCGTTGAGCGCCGTCTGCCCGCCCAGGGTCGCGAGCACCGCGTCGGGGCGCTCCTTGGCGATGATCGTCGTCAGGACCTCGGTCGTGAGCGGCTCGACGTACGTCGCGTCCGCGAACTCGGGGTCCGTCATGATCGTGGCGGGGTTCGAGTTCACCAGGACGACCCGCAGGCCCTCCTCCTTGAGCGCCCGGATGGCCTGGGTGCCCGAGTAGTCGAACTCGCACGCCTGGCCGATGACGATCGGGCCGGACCCGATGACCAGGACGCTGTTGATGTCAGTTCTGCGAGGCACTGGTCAGTTCTCCTTTGCGGACGTCGACGGCGTGGCGGCCGAGAGGCCGGCGGCAGTGGCCGCGCCGGACGTCATGAGGTCGAGGAAGCGGTCGAAGAGGTAGGCGGCGTCGTGCGGGCCGGCGGCTGCCTCCGGGTGGTACTGGACCGAGAACGCGGGGATGTCGAGGCACTCGAGCCCCTCCACCACGTTGTCGTTGAGCCCGACGTGCGAGACGACGACGCGGCCGTAGCGCCCGCCGTCGTGCGGCGCGGTCGCCTGCTCCCCGATGGGGGCGTCGACCGCGAAGCCGTGGTTCTGGGATGTGATCTCGACCCTGCGGGTCGCGAGGTCCATCACGGGCTGGTTGATGCCGCGGTGGCCGTACGCGAGCTTGTACGTGCCGAAGCCCAGCGCGCGGCCCAGGATCTGGTTGCCGAAGCAGATGCCGAAGTACGGCAGCCGGCGGTCGAGGACCTCGCGGAGCAGCGCCACCTCGTGCGTCGCGGCGCTCGGGTCACCGGGGCCGTTCGAGAAGAACACGCCGTCGGGGTCGAGGGCCAGGACGTCGTCGATCGTCGAGGACGAGGGCACGACGTGCACACGGATGCCGCGCTCGGACAGGCGCTGCGGGGTCATCGACTTGATGCCGAGGTCCACCGCCACGACCGTCTTGAGCGGCTCCTTGCCGGCGAACTCCCCCGAGGGCTCGACCACGTAGGCCGTGGGGGTGCTGACCTCGCGGGCCAGGTCCGCACCGGCCATCGCGGGGGCGGAACGGACGAGCTCCACGAGCTCCTCGACCGGGCGCAGGTAACCGTCACGCACGAGCGCCTCGCCCGAGAACACCCCGGCCCGCATCACACCGCGGTCACGCAGGTGACGGGTCAGCGCGCGCGTGTCGATGTCGCTGATCCCGACGATCCCCTGCTCGACGAGCTCGTCGGTCAGGGAACCGGCCGAGCGCCAGTTCGACGGGCGTCGCGCGGGGTCGCGGACCACGAAGCCGCTGACCCAGATCTTGCGGGACTCGGGGTCGTCGTCGTTGACCCCGGTGTTCCCGATGTGGGGAGCCGTCATGACGACGATCTGGCGGTGGTAGGACGGGTCGGTCAGCGTCTCCTGGTACCCGGTCATGCCGGTGTTGAAGACGATCTCGCCGAACGTCGTGCCACGGGCCCCGAAGGCGCGGCCCGTCAGGGTCGTGCCGTCCTCGAGGACCAGGACCGCGGTCCGGTCGGTGTCCTGGGCGTCAGTGCTGGGGGTCGAGATGCTCACTGCTGCGGCTCCTTCGAGTCGTCGTTCGGTGCGCTGTCGGCGGCGGGCACAAGCTCGCGGACTGCGTTCAGGAGGGTGGCACGGTCCGGCGAGACCTGCGTCCGGAGTCCGGTGTCCAGACGGGTGGCCGGCGCGTCGCCGGCAGCGGGGACGGTCCAGGTCAGCACGACCAGACCGTCCTTGCCGACGTACTTGCCCGCCATGCCGGGGGCCAGCGAGACGGCCTCGAGGGCGCTCGCGGCCAGGAAGAGGTCCGGCGCGCCCTGGCGGGTGATGAGCACCCCGCCGCGGTGCACGGTCACGGTCGCGTTCGACCGGAAGCCGAGGCGGTGGGCCCCGACACGGGCGAGCCAGTCGCCCGCGAGCGTGCTGGACACGTAGACCGCGGTAAGCGGCCCGGCGAGGACCTCGCCGAGGTCGCCGTCCGGGACCGCCGGCGGGGCCGGGACGGTCTGGGCGGTGCGCGTCGTCAGGCGCTTGAGGCCCACGAAGACGACCGCGAGCAGGACGAGGCCGATCACGACCCAGATGCCGACCGCGACGGGCAGGGGGAGGTTCACGACCGCACCCCCGCGACCTGCTCGACGGGAGCGCCGTCCAGGACCGTCGCGCGACCGCGCAGGAACGTCGCGACGACGCGGCCCGGGAGCTCGTAGCCGTGGAAGGGGGTGTTGGTGCTGGCCGTGGCCTGCGTGCGGCCGTCGACCACGCGGCGGGCCGCCGGGTCCACGAGGACCACGTTGGCGGGCTCGCCGACCGCCAGGGGGCGCCCCTGCGCCGTCGGGCCCTCGTCGATGCGGCCGATGCGCGCGGGCGCCGCCGACAGGACGCGGGCCACGTCGGCCCAGGTCATGCGACCCGCGTCGACCATGGTCTGCTGCACGACGCTGAGCGCCGTCTCCAGGCCGGTCATCCCGAACGCGGCCGCGGCCCACTCGCAGTCCTTGTCCTCGCGCGTGTGCGGGGCGTGGTCGGTCGCGACGATGTCGATCGTGCCGTCCGCCAGTCCCTGGCGCACGGCCTCGACGTCCACCGCGGTGCGCAGCGGCGGGTTGACCTTGAACGTCGGGTCGTAGTCCCGGGCGAGCTCGTCCGTCAGGACGAGGTGGTGCGGCGTGACCTCGGCCGTGACGTCGATCCCGCGGCCCTTGGCCCAGCGGACGATCTCGACCGAGCCGGCCGTCGACAGGTGGCACACGTGCAGGCGCGAGCCCACGTGCTCGGCGAGCAGCACGTCGCGCGCGATGATCGCCTCCTCGGCGACCGCGGGCCAGCCCGCGAGGCCGAGCTCGGCCGAGACGACGCCCTCGTTCATCTGGGCGCCCTCCGTGAGGCGCGGCTCCTGCGCGTGCTGGGCCACGACGCCGTCGAACGCCTTGACGTACTCCAGGGCGCGGCGCATGAGGATGGGGTCCCAGACGCACTTTCCGTCGTCGGAGAAGACGCGCACGCGCGCGGCCGAGTCGGCCATGGCGCCGATCTCGGCGAGCTGGTGGCCCTCGAGGCCGACGCTGACCGCGCCGACCGGGTGGACGTCGACCCAGCCCGCGTCGCGCCCGATGCGCCACACCTGCTCGACGACGCCCGCGGTGTCCGCGACCGGGGTCGTGTTGGCCATGGCGTGCACGGCCGTGAAGCCGCCCACCGCTGCGGCGCGCGTGCCCGAGACGATGGTCTCGGCGTCCTCGCGGCCCGGCTCGCGCAGGTGCGTGTGCAGGTCGACGAGGCCGGGCAGGGCGACCAGGCCGGTCGCGTCGACGGCCGTCTCGTCGTCCGCGACGGGGCTGTGCGCCGCGCGGATCGCGGTGATCACGCCGTTCGACAGGACCAGGTCGACGGGGTCGGCGCCCAGCGGGGCCGCGCCCTGCAGGACGTAGGTGGGGTTCGTGGTCTGCTCGCTCATTCGAGTCCAGCCCTTTCCTTCGATGCGTCGCCCGCGAGGAGCAGGTAGAGGACGGCCATGCGGACCGCCACGCCGTTGGCGACCTGCTCGACGATCACCGCGCGCGGTGAGTCGGCGGCCTCGGCGGAGATCTCCAGGCCACGGTTCATGGGGCCGGGGTGCATGACGATCGTGTGGTCCGGCAGGAGCGCCAGGCGGCGCCCGTCGAGGCCGTAGTTGCGCGTGTACTCGAGCGGGTTGGGGAAGAACGCTCCCCCACCGGCGCCCGAGCCGCTCATGCGCTCGCGCTGGACGCGAAGCATCATCACGGCGTCGGGGGCGGTCTCGGCGAGGACCTCGTCGAGGTGGTACGACACGTCGCACGGCCACGTCTCGACGCCCACGGGCACGAGCGTGGGCGGCGCCACCAGGGTGACCTGCGCGCCGAGCGTGTGCAGCAGGTGGACGTTGGAGCGCGCGACGCGCGAGTGCAGCACGTCGCCCACGACCGCGATCTTGAGGCCCGCGAGGTCCTGACCGGTCGGGTCACCCACGATCGACGCCCCTGCGGCACCGCGCCCCACGAGGTGGCGACGCATCGTGAAGGCGTCGAGCAGGGCCTGCGTCGGGTGCTGGTGCATGCCGTCGCCCGCGTTGACGACGGCCGCCTCGACCCAGCCCGCGTGCGCGAGCGTGTGCGGCGCGCCCGAGGCCTGGTGACGGATCACGACCGCGTCCGCGCCCATGGCCTGGAGCGTGAGGGCCGTGTCCTTGAGGGACTCGCCCTTGGAGACGCTCGAGCCCTTGGCCGAGAAGTTGATGACGTCGGCCGACAGGCGCTTGGCCGCGGTCTCGAACGAGATCCGGGTGCGCGTCGAGTCCTCGAAGAACAGGTTCACGACCGTGCGCCCGCGCAGCGTGGGGAGCTTCTTGATCTCCCGCGACTGCGTGGCGGCCATCTGGGCGGCCGTGTCGAGGATGCGGATCGCGTCGGCGCGCGAGAGGTCCGCGGTGGACAGCAGGTGCTTCATCGGGTGCCCTCGCTGGAGGTGGTGGGCCGCTGGCTGATGAGGACCGCGTCGGTCACGGACCCGCCTGCGTCGGACGCGCCGTCGGACGCGCCGTCGGTCTCGACGAGGCGCACGCTCACGCGCTCGGAGAGCGACGTGGGCAGGTTCTTGCCCACGTAGTCGGGGCGGATCGGCAGCTCGCGGTGCCCACGGTCGACGAGCGCGGCGAGCTGGACCGCGCGGGGGCGACCGATGTCGCTGATCGCGTCGAGCGCGGCGCGGATGGTGCGCCCGGAGAACAGCACGTCGTCGACCAGGACGACGATCTTGCCGTCGATCCCGGACGCGGGCAGCCGCGTCGCACCGATGGTCCGCACGGGGTGCTTGTGGAGGTCGTCGCGGTACATCGTGACGTCGAGCTCACCGACGACGTCCGCGGGGACCAGGCCGGGCTCGATGGTCGCCAGGCGCTCGGCGAGCCGCTCGGCCAGGGGGACGCCACGCGTCGGGATGCCCAGGAGGACCACGTCGTGCGCGCCCTTGTTGCGCTCGACGACCTCGTGGGCGATGCGGGTCAGTGCCCGCGCGATCTCGGCTTCGCCGAGAACGGTGGTCACGCCGTCCGAGGGGTCCTCGGGGGTGACGGTCGGTTCGGAAGATGGCACAGCAGGCCCAGAACTCATTCTGGTGACCTCCTTCCCCGCCTCACTGGACGGGCCTTAAAGGAAATCTGACGCCTTCACCCTACCTCTCGTCCGGACAGGACCCGGGTGCTTCTCACGGGCTGGGCGGGCGTCGTTGATCACATCGGGGTCGCGGGCGCACCGCGCCACGCGGCCGGCCGTCGGCGGGCGCCGGCAGGGCCGTCCACGGGGCCGCACGCACGTGTGCCGGCCCCGTCACGAGGACGGGACCGGCACACGACGGCACGTGGCGTCACCTGGGCGCGGGCGACGAGGCCGCGCGTCCGGGGGACGCACGGAGAGGTCCGGGCCTCAGGCAAGGATCGTCGGCTTCATCTCCTCGATGCGAGCCAGCAGGCCGTTGACGAAGCTCGGCGAGTCGTCCGTGGACAGCTCGCGAGCCAGGTCGACGGCCTCGTCGATCGCGACGGCGTCGGGGACGTCGTCGTTGTAGAGGATCTCCCAGCTGCCGATGCGCAGGAGCGCACGATCGACCGCGGGCATGCGGTCGAGCGTCCACCCGTGCGAGTAGGTCTCGAGGAGCTCGTCGATCCGCTCGCGGTGCGCCAGGACGCCCTCGACGAGGTCCACGCTGTACTGCGGCAGGGGCGTCTGGGTGCCCGAGTCGACGACCCGGTCGGCGAGGAGGGTCTGCGGGTCCAGCTGGCGCTGCTCGGCCTCGAAGAGGACGTCGAGGGCGCGCTTGCGTGCCTTGGTTCGAGCACCCACGTCAGTCGTTCACGCGCCCCAGGTAGGAGCCGTCGCGGGTGTCGACCTTGACCTTGGTGCCCTGCTCGAGGAAGAGCGGGACCTGGATCTGCGCACCGGTCTCGAGGGTCGCGGGCTTGGTGCCACCGGTCGAGCGGTCGCCCTGCAGGCCCGGCTCGGTGTAGGTGATCTCGAGGACGACCGACGGAGGGAGCTCGACGTAGAGCGGGACGCCCTCGTTGGTCGCGACGAGCGCGTTCTGGCTCTCCAGCATGTAGTCGGCGGCGTCGCCCACGGTCGCGGCCGGGACCGTGATCTGGTCGTACGTCGAGGTGTCCATGAAGACGAAGTCGTCGCCGTCCTTGTACAGGTACTGCATGTCGCGCTTGTCGACGTTCGCGGTCTCGATCTTGAGGCCGGCATTGAAGGTCTTGTCGACGGTCTTGCCGGACAGGACGTTCTTCATCTTGGTGCGAACGAAGGCGCCACCCTTGCCGGGCTTGACGTGCTGGAACTCGATGATCGTCCACAGCTGGCCGTCGAGCTTGAGCACGGTGCCGTTCTTGATGTCGTTGGTCGTCGCCACGTTCGGTCTTCCTGTCGCGTTGTCATGGTGCTGCCGTCGGGGTGCCTCACCGCGCGATCCGCGTGCGAGCCACTGATGCGCACACGTTCGGGTGCGCGCCCTGGCGGTAGCCGGCCTTCCCTGGCGGGCTCCCCGGGCTTCGCTGGGCGCACGTCGGCGCTGCGAGTTCTCAGGGGCCGCGAAAGGCCCGGTCCAGTCTACCGGAGGAGTCCCAGGATCGCTGCGCCGAGCAGTCCGACCCCACCTGCCCAGATCATCGAGGTGAGCGTGCCGATCAGGAAGCGCTCGGCGCCGACCGGGTGCTCGCGCAGCTCGGGGTAGCGCCCGAGGCCCTTGATGGCCACCACGACGGCGATCCCGGCCGGGTATCCGGCGAGCAGGCAGCCCGTGATCGCGAGGCGTTCGAGGATCCCGATCCAGGTCCCGCCGCGCAGCGTCCGGACGGCTTCGACGCCCACGGGCCCGCCAGGGTCCGACGGCGTCGCACCGGTCGCCGGGGCGGGCGCAGCGGGCACGTGCGTCGCCGAGGGCCCTGTGGGCGCTGAGGCCGCGGGGGCCGGCGCGGGGGGCCCTGCCGCGGGCGGAGGGGGCACGGGAGCGCTCGCCGCCGTGGCGACCCCCGCGGCGGGGACGACGCGTCCGGGCGGCGGTGGGACGGGGCCGGGGTCCCGGGCGGGTGGGACCTCGCCCTCCGCCTCGGAGCGACGCGCGGCGGCCCGCAGGACCCACGGCGTCACGAGCATGCCGCCCAGCACGCTCAGCACGAGCGTCGCCAGCACGACCCCTGCGACGGCCAGACCGGTGGTGAAGCTCATGCGTCCGCCTCCTGGAGGAGCCTCGTTGCTACCGGCCGGACGGCCGATTCCTCGGACCACAGGCTCGCGCGCAGCCGTTGGCTCACGGCCTGCTCGCTGATCCCGAGGTCTCGGGCCACATCCTTCTGGGTGCCACCCACACGCGCCAGCGCGTCCACGACCTCCCACCCCGCCGGGGTGCGGCGGGCGCCGACGGCGAGCAGGAGCCGCAGGAGCGCCTCGACCTCTCCCGCCGCGGCAGGATCCGGCCCCTCGACCGCGAGCGGGATGTGTGTGCGGCGGGTCTTGGCCCGCTCGACCGCGGCCCGGGCGTGCACGAAAGCCGACCCGGACGCCTCGCGCGAGGCCGAGGGCAGGTGACCGTCCTGGCCGGGCAGCACGGTCCCGAGGCCGAGGCCCGTGCTCCACCCTCCCCACCTGCCCAGGGCGAGGACGATCTCCACGACGAGCGCGGCGTCGTCGAGCACGGCCTGGACCTCGTCGCCGACGGTGCGGTCGAAGCCGATGACGATCCCGTCCCGCGCGTCGAAGGGCGCGAGCGCGGCGAGCACCTCCGGCACGAGGTCTCCTCGGCGGGTGCTGGCCCTCTGGTCCACGGTCAGGACGAACATCCCTCCACGGTAGACGCTTGATCCCTCATGATCAATGGCTGGGGCTTGATGGGTGGGAATCAAGCCCCACCACTTGAGGAGTCCTAGACCGCGAGCTTCGACACGATCGCGAGGACCGCCAGGCGGTACGAGTCGAACCCGAACCCGGCCACCGTCCCCGTCGCCACCCCGCCGATGACCGAGTTGTGGCGGAACTCCTCGCGCGCGGCCGGGTTGCTCAGGTGCACCTCGACCAGCAGCAGGCCCGCCTTGGTCACCTGCGCCGCCGCGTCGCGCAGGGCGTACGAGTAGTGCGTGAACGCCGCGGGGTTGAGCACCACGTGCGCGCCGTCGTCGACCGCACCGTGCAGCCACCCGACCAGCTCCGACTCGTCGTCCGTCTGACGCACCTGGACCTCGAGGCCGTTCTCCGCCCCCCAGCGCTCCCCCGCCGCGACCAGGTCGGCGTAGGACGCCGCGCCGTAGACGTCGGGCTCGCGGACGCCCAGGCGACCGAGGTTGGGACCGTTGAGGATCAGGACACGAGTCATGCGCAGAGCCTAGCGGGGAGGGCGCGGCCGTGGCCGTGACCGTCCATGCCCGGCCGGCTCACGAACGAGCCAGGAACGTCCAGCGAACGTCGCGATGGCGCCAGATCTCGCGCCGAGCCAGCACCTCCACGGACAGCTCGACCCGGGGACGGGGGCCGAGCAGCATCTCGAGCTCGTCGACGATCTCCTCGAGATCTTCCTGAGCCTTCGCGGTTCGTCGCTCGAGCACGCCGAGGAGCGTGAGGTCGTACCCGTCGACCCGGACCCCCAGTGCGACCGCGTTGCGAGGAACCAGCCCGAGCGACGCCTGCGCCACCTGCGCGACGACGTAGTTCTCCCAGACCGGGGCTCGGCCCGGGTACTCGGGCGTCGGCATGGCCAGGGCACGTCCGCCGGGGCCGTCGCCCTCCGCTCGATCTCCCACGAACGCCACCCTTTCTGCACGGGGCACCGGCCGCCGCAGCGCGGCCGGGCAAGGTGCCCCGACCGTACAGCAGGCCCCGTCCCCTGGGCGTTCACCTCCACGCCCGCCGGACGGTCTACGATGCGCGCGTGCCTGATCACACGAACGTGACCCCCGCCACATCCGACGGCGACGCCCCCAGCGCCCCCGACGCAGGCCACGGCTCCCCCGCGCCCCGTCCTGCGGTCGGTCGCCGCCAGGTCCTCGCCTGGTCCCTGTGGGACTGGGGGTCGGCCGCGTTCAACGCCGTCGTCACGACCTTCGTCTTCACGCGCTGGATCACGAGCGACGCGTTCGTCGAGGCCGGCGCGGCCGACCCCCAGGCAGTCATGGCCGACCACACTGCCTGGCTCGGGTGGGGGCTCACCATCGCCGGGGCCCTCATCGCGCTGCTCGCGCCCGCGCTCGGGGCGCTCGCGGACGCCTCGGGCCGGCGCAAGGTGTGGCTCGGGGTCAACACCGCGGCGACCGTCGCGGCCATGGTCGCGATGTTCTTCGTGCAGCCGACCCCCGGGTCGCTGTCCGACGCCGTGATCCTGGGCATCGTGCTGCTCTCGGCGGGCAACGTCTTCTTCGAGCTGGCCTCGGTCGCGTACAACGCGCTGCTGCTCGACATCTCCACACCGCGCACGATCGGGCGCATCAGCGGCATCGGGTGGGGCGCCGGGTACGTCGGCGGGATCGTGCTGCTGCTCGTGCTGTTCGTCGGCTTCATCAACCCGGAGGTCGGCTGGTTCGGGATCACGGGCGCCGACGGCCTGGACATCCGCGTCAGCGTCCTGCTGTCCGCCGTGTGGTTCGCGGTGTTCGCGATCCCCGTGCTCCTCGCGGTCCCCGAGTCACCGCGCCGCGGCGGCTCGACCCCGATCGGCGTCGTCGGCGCCTACCGCAAGCTCGGCCGCGACCTGGTGCACCTGTGGCGCACCCGCCGCTCGACGCTCGGCTACCTCGTCGCGAGCGCCGTCTACCGCGACGGCCTCGCGGGCGTCTTCACGTTCGGTGCCGTGATCGCGTCGGGCACGTTCGGCTTCAGCGCGAGCGAGGTCATCGTGTTCGCGATCGCGGCGAACGTCGTCGCGGGACTGTCCACGATCGCGGCCGGCTGGCTCGACGACAGGATCGGACCGCGACGGGTGATCCTCGCCTCGCTCGTGGGCCTCGTCATCTCCGGCACCGCGGTCTTCGTCCAGCACGACGGCGGCGCGAGCGTCTTCTGGCTGTGGGGTCTGCTGCTGTGCGCGTTCGTCGGCCCGGCGCAGTCCGCGAGCCGCGGGCTCCTCGGACGGATCAGCGACGAGGGCCGCGAGGCCGAGGCGTTCGGCCTGTACGCGACCACGGGGCGCGCGGCGAGCTTCCTGGCCCCCATGGCCTTCGCGACGATGGTCGCCGTGTCCGGTCAGCAGTACTGGGGCATCCTGGGGATCGTCGCCGTGATCCTCGTGGGCCTCGTGCTCATGCTCTTCGTGCGCTTCCCCGCCGGGGACGGCGTGGACGGCGGCAAGGACCTCGCGACGACGCCCGCGGGGCCGGCAGGGTCGAGCACGGAGGTCTGAGGATGGTGGAGCCGGTCATGACAGGCACGGCGGGCAGGACCGGCACAGCAGGCGTGCCAGACACGAGGCTGCCGTGGGAGCCCGACCGGCTGCTCGACGGGTTCGAGGCCGCGACCCTGCCCACGGGCGGCCCTCCGCCCGCGGCGAGGAACGGCCTCTTCGCGCTCGTCCCTCCCCTGCCCCACCGGGCCGCGAGCGCCGCCCCGGACCGTGACGCGGACCCTGGCCCCGTGACGGTCCCCGAGCCCGCGCCGGCGCCCGTCGCGACGCTCGTGCGGAGAGCGCCGGGCCCAGACCCAGGCAGCGTCTCGGACGGCCCGCGTGGCGTCTTCCTGCACGTGCACGGGTACAACGACTACTTCTTCCAGGGGCACCTCGCGCGGGCGGTCGAGGACGCGGGCTACGCGTTCTTCGCGGTGGACCTGCGCGCGGCGGGTCGGTCGTGGCGCCCGGGGCAGGTGCCGCACTTCGTCGAGGACCTGCGGGAGCCCGCGACGGACCTGTCGGTCGCGGTCGCGGCCGTCCGGGGCCTGCACCCGGGGCTGCCGGTCGTGGTGCATGCGCACTCGACGGGAGGGCTCGTGGCGCCGTTGTGGGCGCACGCGCACCGTCACGGGCGCCTGATCGACGCGCTCGTGCTGGACTCGCCGTTCCTCGACCTCAACTCGAGCTGGCTGAACCGGACGATCGCCACCCGCGTGCTCGACGCCGTCGGGCCGTGGTCTCCGCTCGCCGTGCTGAGCGCAGCGCCCTCGGCGTACGCGGCGCACCTGCTCGCCGCGAACGGGGGCCGGTGGGACTTCGACCCGACGCTCAAGCGTCCCGAGGGTCTGCCCGTGCGGGCGGGGTGGTTGCGCGCAGTGCGGCAGGGACAGGCACGGCTGGCGCGGGGGCTCGACGTCTCGTGCCCCGTGCTGGTCGCGCACTCGGCGTCCTCGGGGCCCGACGACCTGGACAACCCGCTGCTCGACTCGCAGGACACGGTCCTGGACGTCGCCCAGATCGAGCGGCTCGCGCCGCGCATCGGGTCGGACGTGACGGTCCGGGCGATCGAGGGCGGGGTGCACGACCTCACGCTGTCCGCGCAGGGCCCGCGGCTCGCCTACCTGGACGCGGTGTTGGGCTGGCTCGGCGACCGGGTCGGGCAGGGCGACGTGCAGGGCGACGGGCGCGCAGCGGGCGCCGCCCGATGAGTGGTCCCGAGTCCCGGGGCGGCCGCCCGGGCGCCTGGCACCACCCCTACCTCGACTCCCCCATCGGTTTCGTGGCGCTCGCGCACCGGGGATTTTCCCGGGACGGGCTCGAGAACTCGCTCGCGGCGTTCGCCGCGGCCCGGGACCTGGGCTTCCGCTACGTCGAGACCGACGCGCACGCGACGTCCGACGGCGTCGCGGTCGCCCTGCACGACGCGAGCCTGGACCGGACGTCCGACGGCACGGGCCTGGTCGTGGACCTGCCCTGGGAGACCGTGCGACGCGCGCGGATCGGTGGGGTCGAGCCCGTCCCGCTCCTGGAGGACGTCCTGGGGACCTGGCCGGACCTGCGCGTGAACGTCGACGTCAAGGCGGACTCCGCCGTCGGGCCGGTCGCCCGTGCGATCGAACGCACCCGTGCGCACGAGCGGGTGTGCGTCACGTCGTTCTCTCCCGTCCGGCGTCGTCGGACGGTCGCTCTCCTGACCCGGCCGGTGGCCACCTCGACCGGGACGAGCGAGGTCGCCACGTTCCTGCTCGCCGCCCGGGCGGGGGCTCCCCGGTGGCCGTTCGGGGCCCTGGCCTCGTGGGCGCTGCGGGGCGCGGACTGCCTGCAGGTCCCCGTGGCCCACGGCCGAGTGAGCGTCGTGGACGCCCGGTCGGTGGCCGCCGCGCACGCCGCGGGGCGCCAGGTGCACGTGTGGACGATCAACGACCCCGTCGAGATGGTGCGCCTGCTGGACCTGGGCGTGGACGGCATCGTGACCGACCGGGCGGACCTGCTGCGCGACGTGCTGGCCGCGCGGGGCCGCTGGGGCTGACGCCGCTGCCTCGTCGCGCCCGGCGCCTCCGCGACGGGACGACGCACGGCCCGCCTCCCCGAACAGGGAGGCGGGCCGTGGTGGTGCCGTGCAGGGACCCGACGGCGGCGCGTCAGAGGGCGATCGGGCCGCCCCTCGGGGCGTCGATCGAGATCTCGGCGTACGCGGCCGCGAGGAGCGCAGGGTCCGGGCCCTCGAGGCGCCCGGGCTTGGCCAGGCCGTCGAGCACCACGAAACGCAGCATGTCGCCGCGCGACTTCTTGTCGCGGCGCATCGCGGACAGGAGCTGCTCCCACCGGTCGCCGCGGTAGGTCAGCGGCAGGCCCAGGCTGCCGAGGATCGCGCGGTGGCGGTCCACGGTCTCGTCGTCGAGGCGCCCCGCGAGGCGTGCGAGCTCGGCCGCGAAGACCATCCCGACCGACACGGCCGCGCCGTGACGCCACGCGTAGCGCTCGGTGAGCTCGACCGCGTGGCCCAGGGTGTGCCCGTAGTTGAGGATCTCGCGCAGGCCGGCCTCCTTGAGGTCCTCGCCCACGACCCGCGCCTTGACCGCGACGGAACGCTCGATGAGCTCGACGACCACGGCCCACGTCGAGGCAGGCACCTCGGCCCCGCCCCATGCCTTGAGCTCGTCGACGTTCTCCTCGACGAGCTCGAGGATGCGCGGGTCGGCGATGAAGCCGGTCTTGACGATCTCCGCGAGCCCGGCGACGAAGTCGAACTTGGGCAGCGACTCGAGGGCCGCGACGTCGCACAGGACCCCCGCGGGCGGGTGGAACGCGCCCACGAGGTTCTTGCCCTCGGCCGTGTTGATGCCCGTCTTGCCGCCTACCGCCGCGTCGACCATGGCGAGCAGCGTCGTCGGGACGTGCACGACCTTGATGCCGCGCAGCCAGGTCGCGGCGACGAAGCCCGCGAGGTCGGTCGTGGCGCCGCCGCCGACCGAGACGATCGCGTCGCTGCGCGTGAAGTCGGCCTGACCGAGCACCTGCCACAGGAACGCCGCGACCTGCGCGGTCTTGGCCTCCTCGGCGTCGGGGACCTCGGCGATGTACGCCTCGTAGCCGACCGCGAGCAGGTCCTCGCGGACCGTGTCCGCGGACGTCGCGAGCGCGGCCGGGTGGATCACGAGGACGCGCCGCACGTCCGGGCCCAGCATCGTGGGCAGCTCGCCCAGGAGGTGACGCCCGATGAGGACGTCGTAGGGCTGGGCGCCCTCGACGCGCACGCGGGCCGGGGTCGCCGGGGTGCCCTGCGGGACGTCGGTGGTCGCGGCTGCGCGGGACGGCCCGTCGGTCTCGGTCGTCTGCTGGTCGTTCACTGCTCGCTCCTCGTCTGGTCGGCCGCGACGTCCTGGGACGTGCCGCCGAGTGCTGCTTCGATCTCCCCGGCCACCTGGCGGGGGCTGCGCGCGTCCGTGACGACCCGCACCGTGGCGAGCCGCTCGTAGACGGGACGACGCTGCTCCATGAGCGCCTGCCACCTGGCCCGGGGGTTGCCGAGCAGCAGGGGGCGCGCCTGGTTGAACCCGACCCGCGGCCCGGCGTGGGCCAGGGACACGTCGAGGAAGACCACGACGCCCCCCGTGGCCGAGTAGGCCGCCAGGGCCGTCTGGGAGTGCTCGTCGAGGACGGCACCGCCCCCCAGGGCGAGGACGCCCTCGTGGACCGCGAGCGCCTGGGTCACGGCCTCGCGCTCGAGGTCGCGGAAGTGCGGCTCGCCGTCCTCGAGGAAGACGTCGGCGACGGTCTTGCCCGCGAGGACCTCGACGTCGGTGTCGGTGTCACGGGCCGCGAGACCCAGACGTTCGGCCAGGACGTTCGCGACCGTGGACTTGCCGCTGCCGGGAGGGCCGATGAGGACGACGCGCGGGCCGCTGGTCGTGGTCATCTCAGCGCAGCAGCTCGGGGACCGACGCGAGGTAGCCCTCGACGTTGCGGCGGACCTCGGAGACCGAGTCCCCGCCGAACTTCTCCAGGACGGCCTCGGCGAGGACGAGCGCGACCATGGCCTCCGCGACGACGGCCGCGGGCGGCACGGCGCACACGTCCGAGCGCTGGTGCTGGGCCTTGGCAGGTTCGCCCGTCGCGACGTCGACCGTCGCGAGGGCGCGCGGCACCGTGGAGATGGGCTTCATGGCCGCACGCACGCGCAGCACCTCGCCGTTGGACATGCCGCCCTCGACGCCGCCCGCACGGTTGCTGAGGCGGTGCAGGTGACCGTCCTCGCCGCGCACGATCTCGTCGTGCGCCTGCGAGCCGCGACGGCGTGCGGTGCGGAAGCCGTCGCCGACCTCGACGCCCTTGATGGCCTGGATCCCCATGAGCACGGCCGCGAGGCGAGCGTCGAGGCGGCGGTCCGACTGCACGTAGGTGCCCAGCCCCGACGGGACGCCGTACGCCAGGACCTCGACCACGCCGCCCAGGGTGTCGCCGTCCTTGTGGCACTCGTCGATCTCGGCGACCATCGCGGCGGAGCTCGCGGGGTCGAAGCAGCGGACCGGGTCGGCGTCGAGCCGCGCGACGTCGTCGGGGTGCGGGAGCGCCGCGTCCTGCGGCACGTCGACCGTGCCGATGCCCACGACGTGCGAGACGAGGCGGATCCCGGCGGCCTGCTCGAGGAACTTGGCCGCGGCCACCCCGAGCGCGACGCGGGTCGCGGTCTCGCGGGCCGAGGCGCGTTCCAGGACCGGACGGGCGTCGTCGAACGCGTACTTGCGCATGCCGATCAGGTCCGCGTGCCCGGGACGGGGGCGCGTCAGGGGACGGTTGCGGGCGATCTCCCGCACGTCACCCGTCCCGGCGTCGACCTGCAGCGCCTCGGCGGGCACGGGGTCCGCGCTCATGACGTCGATCCACTTGGGCCACTCGGTGTTGGCGATCTCGATCGCGAGCGGCCCGCCCTGCGTCAGCCCCAGGCGCAGGCCCGCGAGGATGCGGACCTCGTCCTGCTCGAACTTCATGCGCGCACCGCGCCCGTACCCGAGGCGGCGGCGCGCGAGCGCGTCCTGCACGTCCCTCGTCACGAGCTCGACCCCTGCGGGCAGCCCTTCCAGGATGCCGACCAGCGCCGGACCGTGCGACTCACCCGATGTCAACCAACGAAGCATGAGGAGAATCCTCCCACGTCACGCGGCGCGCCCCCGAACCCGCCCGCACTGCGGACCGGCGCCCCGGTCGCGTCCCGCCTGCCACGTCGGGCGGCGTGAGCGAGGCGGCGGGCCTGTGGACGACGCCTGCCCCGGCGCGGCGCGCTGCGCTAGGTTCGCCGGGTGACGAACGCAGGGGGCGGGGGCCCGGTCGACGCGCCGGGGCAGGACGGTTCCGTGACGACGAGCGCGGGCGAGGTCGGAGCGGCGGGCCCGTCCGCCGGGCACCTGCCGGCCCGGGCCTGGCGCCGGGCCGGCAGCGAGGTGCGCCCGCACCGGCGCGCCGCCCTCACGGTGGCGGCGGTGGCCGTGCCCGCGACCGTCGCGGGGATGGTGAGCGCGGGCCAGCCCGTCGCGCTGCTGCCCGCGGCCGGGTACCTCGCGCTCGTGGGGTCGGCGCTCGCCGTGATCGATGCCCGCACGCACCGTCTCCCGGACGCCCTGGTCCTGCCGTCGTACCCGCTCCTGGTAGCGCTGCTGGGCCTGGCGAGCGTCCTCGGGCCCGACGGCGGCGCGATCGCCCGCGCCCTGGCCGGCGGTCTGGGCCTCTACGGCGCGTACTTCCTGCTGGCCCTCGCCCCGTCGGGGCTGGGCTTCGGAGACGTCAAGCTCGCGGGGCTCGTCGGTGCGGTGCTCGCGGCGTGCGGGTGGGCCGAGCTCGCCGTGGGGGCGAGCTCGGCCTTCTTCCTCGGCGGCGCCTGGGCCGTCGTCCTGCTCGCCGCCGGGCGGGCAGGACGACGCACCGCGATCCCGTTCGGACCGTTCATGCTCGCGGGCGCGTTCGTCGGTCTGATCGGTGGTCCCGCAGTGCTCGATGAGGCGCTGCTGGTCGGTTGATCCGGGCTGGCGAACGCGACGCTCCGGGCGCACAGCGTGCGTCGGGTGGCGGGGGGAGTACGTACGCCGTCGTCGGCCAGGACCGGGCGGGACGCTTGCGGAGCCGCTCCGGGCCCCCTGGTCCTGGTCTCGTTGCGGATGACGCGCTGGTAGCAGGACCAGCAGATGCACCCGACTATCGGAGGCCAGCTGACGGCGCACTTGGACGCAGGGTGTCCCACTGCTTGTCGATGCGCTTCGCCGGGTACCTCGCCCGGGAGGGAATCGCGACCTCGATCGGCACCGTCGGCGACGACAACTACCTGATGGAGTCAATCATCGGGCTCTTCAAGAACTAATACACGAAGTTCGGTCCAATCGCCACCCGGCCGATAAAGAGCCTGGTTGACGTCATGATGGCAACCATGGCCTGGGTCGGCTGGTGGAGTCACCGCCGACTGCACACGACCATCGCGATACTCACCCCTGCCGAGGCCGAAATCACCTACTAAGCTACAACTCCCGCGTTCCAGCCGGAGCCGCAGCGAGCATATAGACGGCACGGAAAGCGTGACGGTTCAAGGCGTTACGCCCCTGCGAGGTTCCTGGCCGGCGTGGCACCAGCAGTGGTGCCACGCCGACTGGGGTTGATCAGAGCTTCCTGCAGAACTGCGTGCCACTGCCGTTCGCGTAGCCCGAGTGCGCGATCGCCTTGGCGGTCACGGGGCCGTAGACACCGTCGGCAGCGACTCCGACCCTCTTCTGCGCCGCGATGAGCGCCGATCGGGTCGCGGGCCCGAAGGAACCGTCGACTGCGATGTTCTGGCCATAGCAGAACCTGAGGCTCTCCTGCAGCAGGCTGACGGGGTACCCGGTACGCCCCTGGGAGAGGGTGCAGTTGTAAGTTGTCGTGCTGCCGCTCACAAATCCGGGCACGCCGGAGTTTCCGGCGGGCAGGTAGTGGTTGTTGCAGAACGGAATGGCCGCCGAGGCGGGAGCCGCGACTGCCGTTGCGACGGCGATGCCGCCGAGGGTGAGAGTGAGGGTGACAAGGGCGCTGACTGTGCGTCGCGAAATCTGCTGCATTTGGAAGACCTCCGAGTTATCCTTTTCGCGCCTGTTGACGGCCCGGGAACTGTAGCAGATCGTCGACGTGAGCACTCGAACATCAAGCAGTCGAGCGCGGCAGGGGCCGGAGGACGGTCACATTCTCCAATCCCTTCCGGTTGTGAGGTTTCCCGGGCTTTCGGGGCGTGGCCCCGAGCCACAGCCGACGCCGGAAGATCTGCATGGCCTGCCGCACGGCAATTCGGAGGGATCTTCTGCCAATGCCTGGCAATACCCGAACCCTTCCTGTGCGCACGGGTCGTGACGTCGAGCAGGTCCTGCTCCCTGTTCTGCCGCAAAGCTCGATCGCAACGCGATCCGTGGCCTGGGCGATCGGGCAGCCGCACTGAGAACACGACCCTTCGCCGGCTCGCACGTAGGCTGGGAGTGTCGTGGTGGGCGCTTTGGCGGGCGCTTTGGCGGGCGGTGAGCCCCGCAGCAGGCCCGCCTGGACGTGCGCGATCGGGTCGACCAACGACACTAGGAAGTGCGCGTCGACTAGCCGCGCGCTATCACTAGGAGACAACCCGCCTGGGCATCTCATCTAGCAGCCGAGGACCGGTCGGGCCGCAGGCCCGGCCCCGATCCCGGTCAGGACGCTGCGGCCTCTGGCACGAGGGCGACTTCCAGCGCCTCGGCCATGGCCGCCAGCGGGGCGACGTGCCCCGTCATGAGGCGTACCTGCTCGGCGGCCTGGTGCAGGAGCATGCGCTCACCGCCCACCACGGTCGCGCCCGCCTTCTCCCAGGCGCGGGAGAGCGCCGTCGGGCGTGGGTCGTAGACCACGTCGAGCAGCACCCCGCGCGGGGCCGCGCCGCCCGCGCCGACGCTCGCCGCGACGGCCTCGGCCACCGGGTCGGCGGCCAGGGAGGGCAGCGTCGAGACGACGACGTCAGCCTGCGCGACGAGTGGTGACGCGGGGTCGAGCACCGCGAACCGCGGGGCCACGCCCATGCGGTGCGCGGCCCGCTGCAGACCGCCCGTGCGCCCCAGGGAGCGCACCAGGACGGTCGGGGCCGTGCAGCCGAGCTCGGCGAGCGCGGCCAGCGTCGAGGCTGCGGTCGCGCCCGCCCCCAGCACGACGGCCGATCCGACCGGGCGGTCCCCCAGCCCCTCGCGCAGCGCGGCCACGAGGCCGTGGACGTCGGTGTTGGCCCCCACGAGCGTGCGCCCCGAGCCCGTGGGCTGGAACAGGACCGTGTTCACGGCACCGACGACGTCCGCGAGCGGCTCGACGTGGTCGAGGAGGGGCAGCACGACCTGCTTGAGCGGCATGGTCAGGCTCAGCCCGGCCCAGCGCTCGTCGAGCCCTTCCACGAACGACGCCAGCTCCTCCTCGGTCACGTCGACCGCGGAGTACTCCCACCCGTCCAGCCCGAGCGCGCGGTACGCGGCCGAGTGCAGGACGGGTGAGAGGGAGTGGGCGACGGGGTGGCCCAGGACGGCGGCGCAGCGAGACATCATCCGTTCTGCTGCGCTTCCCATTCCTTGTACTCCTTCTTGAACTTCTCGAACTCGCTGTACTTGTCGGTGAACTTGGTCTCACCCGTGTCGAGATTCACCGTGACGTACCACAGCCAGTCGCCTGCAGGGGCGTTGAGCACCGCTGTCAGGGCCTCAAGGCCAGGGTTCCCGATGGGCGTCGGCGGCAGCCCCTTGTGAACCCGCGATGCATACGGGTTGTTGGGATCCTTGAACTCGTCGACGGTGATCTCCGAGGACTTCTTGCCCAGCCCGTAGGAGTCGATTGCGTCGAGCCCCAGCGGCATCTCGATCGCAAGGCGATTCTCGATGACACGCGCCACCTTGCCGAACTGCTCGAGCGAGATCCCCTCGCGCTCGACCAGCGACGCCTTGATGATGACGGTCTGGCGGTCTGCAGGCTGGACACCCAGCGAGTCGAGGTTGCTGACCGTCGTGGCGACCATGTTGGCCACGATGGTCGAAGCCGTGTCGTCCGGCTCGAGGACATAGGTGCTCGGGAAGAACCATCCTTCGAAATTGCCGCCGGCCTCGGCAGGCAGTCCAACCGCAGCAGGGTCTGCCATCGCGGCGGCGAAGTCCTCCTGCGACTTGCCGGTCACCGAGACCGCCCGTTCGATGACCTGTGCGGCCGTAAAACCTTCGGGGACCGTCAGCTTCATCTCGTTCTTGCTCTCCTTCGAGAGCAGCAGCGTGATCGCGTCGGACGCCTTCATCTCGGTGAGCAGCGTGTAGTTGCCCGGCTGGATCTTGCCTGCGTCCGGGTTCGCCTCGAACGCCTTCACGAAGGCGTTGACCGACTTCACGACCCCCGCCTCGAGGAGCGCCTCCCCCATGGCCGTCCCGGACGACTGCGGCTCGATCGTCACGTCGACCGGGTCGACCCCCTGGCCCTCGTAGTCGGAGGCGCTGAAAGGGTTCTCGAAGCCCAGGAGGTTCGAGGCGTTGGTGGCCAGGTAGTACCCGGCCCCGCCCACGAGGACCAGCGCGAGCACCACGATCAGGCTGCGGCGTCGCCGTCGCTGCGCGCGCTTCTTGGCGGCGCGACGGTCTCGGCTCCCCGTACGGGTCGCCCGCGACGGTGGTTGTTGCTGCACCGGCGGGCGTTCGAATAGGTCGGTCACGGGAGGCTGCCTCCTGACGGGTGTGCGCGCGGCGGTCCTTGCCACGACGCAACGATCAACGTTCTACGTACTCTCCAGCGCGCGCCCCCGCGCTCCGCTCGCGGTCCAGAGCGGTCTGGAGGATGATAACCGCCGCGGCCTGATCGACGACAGAGCGCTGCTTGCGCCCGGCGCGTCCCGAGGCCCGCAGCGCCTGGTGGGCGCTCACGGTCGTCATGCGTTCGTCGACGAGGTGCACCGGGACCGGTGCGACGGCACGTGCCACCAGCCCAGCGTACGCACGTGCGGATGCTGTGGCGGCACCTTCCGCGCCGGAAAGGTGCCGAGGAAGCCCGATGTACACCACACGTGCACCCCGTTCCTCCACTTCCGTCGCGATCCGCGCGACGTCGCTCGGGAACGTGGCGACGGGGTCCTCGGGGGCCGACGGTGCGGTCTTCATGTCCCGTGGCAGGGTCTCGACGGGGGTCGCGATGAGGCCGTCGGGGTCGCTCGCGGCGAGCCCGACGCGCACGCTGCCCACGTCGACGCCCAGGCGGGCGCCCCTCGGTAGAGGGGTGCCCACCTGGTGGTCGTCGAACGTCACCCGGTCGCCGCTCAGAGCGCCGAGGCGACGTCGTCGCGGATGCCCGAGAGCGCCGCCGGGAGTGCGGACACGTCGGTGCCGCCGCCCTGGGCCATGTCGTCCTTGCCGCCACCGCCGCCGCCGAGCACGCCCGACGCCTTCTTCGCCAGCGCCCCGGCCCGCAGGCCCGCCTCACGGGCGGGTGCGTTGGTCACGATGACGACCTGCGGGCGCTCCTTGCTGACGCCACCGACCGCGACGACGCTGGGTGCGGAGTCCGCGAGGCGTCCGCGCACGTCGAGCGCGAGGGCCCGCAGGTCGTCCGCGGAGGCGACCTCACCGGCGTCGTGCACGACGACGCGCACGGTCCCGACGGTCTCCGCGCCCGCCGCGAGGTTCGCGGCGGCCGCGAGGAGCTGGGCCTGACGCAGCGCCGCGAGCTCCTTCTCGGCGTCACGCAGGCGCGCCACGAGCGAGCCGACCCGGTCCGGCAGCTCCTCGGTGCGCACGTTGAGCAGGCCCGTGAGCTGCCCCACCAGGGCGTGCTCCTTGGCCTGGAAGCCGTAGGCGCCGTCGCCGACGAGCGCGTCGACACGGCGCACGCCCGAGCCGATCGAGGACTCGCCGAGCAGCGTGACCAGGCCGAGCTGACCGGACTGCTTGACGTGCGTGCCCGCGCACAGCTCGCGCGACCAGTCGCCGCCGATCGAGACGACGCGCACCTGGTCGCCGTACTTCTCGCCGAACAGGGCCATGGCGCCGAGCGCCTTGGCCTCGGCGATGGGCATGACCTTGTCGGTGACCTCGAGGTTCTCGGCGAGCTGGGTGTTGACGCGCTCCTCGACCTCGGACAGCACCCCTGCGGGCACGGCGCTCGAGGCCCGGAAGTCGAAGCGGATGCGGCTCGGGGCGTTCTCCGAACCGGCCTGCGTCGCGTCCTTGCCCAAGGCTTCCTGGATGGACTTGTGGATCATGTGCGTCGCGGTGTGGGCGCGGCTGATGGCCTTGCGGCGCGCCGTGTCGATCTGCGCGGTGCCGGGGTCGCCCAGCGCCACGACGCCCTCGACGAGGCGCCCGCGGTGGACCGAGAAGCCCTTGATGGGGCGCTGCACGTCGTCGACCTCGATGGTCGCGCCGCCGTCGAGCACGATCGTGCCGTGGTCGGCGAGCTGGCCGCCGGCCTCGGCGTAGAAGGGCGTGCGGTCGAGGACGACCTCGACGTCGGCCGGGGCCGTCGCGGCCGGGGAGGGCACGCCGTCGACCAGGAGGCCCACGACGTTGACCGACGCCGTGGCGTCGGTGTAGCCCAGGAACTCCACGGGGCGCGCGAGCTCGCTCTGCAGGGCCTCGTAGGCCGCGGTGTCCACCCCGCCCGTGCGCTTGGCGAGCGCGTCGGCGCGTGCACGGGTGCGCTGCTCCTGCATGAGGGCGCGGAACGCCTTCTCGTCGACCTGGACGCCCTGCTCGGCGGCCATCTCGAGGGTCAGGTCGATCGGGAAGCCGTAGGTGTCGTGCAGGGCGAACGCCTGGTCGCCGGGCAGCACGGGCGTCGCGCCCGCCCCGGCCGTGGTCTTGGCGGCCGCGACCGCGGTGTCCAGGATCGTGGTGCCCGAGGTCAGGGTGCGGCGGAACGCCTCCTCCTCGGCGTACGCGATCTGCGAGATGCGCTCGAAGTCGGCGCCGACCTCCGGGTAGGAGGCCTGCATGGCGTCGCGCGAGACGGGGAACAGCTGCGGCAGCGAGGGGTCCTCGACGCCCAGCAGTCGCATGGCGCGCACCGAGCGGCGCAGCAGCCGGCGCAGGACGTAGCCGCGGCCCTCGTTCGAGGGGCGCACGCCGTCGCTGATGATCATGAGGGCCGAGCGGACGTGGTCGGCGACCACGCGCATGCGCACGTCGTCGTCGGTGTCCGCGCCGTAGCGCTTGCCGGACAGCTCCTGGGCCGCAGCGATGACGGGGAAGACCTCGTCGATCTCGTACATGTTGTCGACGCCCTGCAGGACGAACGCGACGCGCTCGAGCCCCATGCCGGTGTCGATGTTCTTCTTCGTGAGCTCGCCCAGGATGGGGAAGGACTCCTTGGTCCCACCGTCCCCGCGCTCGTACTGCATGAAGACGAGGTTCCAGATCTCCAGGAACCGGTCGCCCGCGAGGTCGATCGCGGGTCCGCCGTCGGGGCCGTAGGCCGGGCCACGGTCGTAGAAGATCTCCGAGCAGGGGCCGGCGGGGCCGCGGGCACCCGTGGACCAGTAGTTGGGACCCATGCCGAGGCCCTGGATGCGCTCGTCCGGCAGACCGGCGATCTTCTTCCAGAGCCGGCGCGCCTCGTCGTCCTCGTGGAAGACGGTCACCCAGATCTTGTCCTCGGGGATGCCGTACCCGCCCTCGTCCTGCGAGCGCGTGATGAGGTCCCAGGCGTAGGTGATCGCGCCTTCCTTGAAGTAGTCCCCGAACGAGAAGTTGCCGTTCATCTGGAAGAACGTGCCGTGGCGCGTGGTCTTGCCCACGTCGTCGATGTCGAGGGTGCGCACGCACTTCTGCACGCTCGTCGCGCGGGCCCACGGCGCCGTCTGCTCACCGGTCATGTACGGGATGAACGGCACCATGCCCGCGATGGTGAACAAGGTCGAGGGGTCCGGCGAGATGAGCGACGCCGAGGGCACGACGGTGTGGTCCTGGGCGGCGAAGTAGTCGAGCCAACGCTTGCGGATCTCGGCGGTACGCATGTTGTCCTTCGGAAGTCGGAGACGGAACGGGCCGGGGCGCGCCGCAGGGGCGTGCGACACCGGCTAGAACAAGTATGTTCCCGGCGCGCTTCCCTCCCGTGCGCGCGACGCACGTCGCGCGGGAGGCAGCGGGCCCGGTGGGTGGATCAGTAGAACGAGTACCCGAGCAGGTCCTCGTCGTCGTCGGCGCCGTCCCCCGCGCGCTCGCGGCGCGCCGCACGGGCCGCGCGCACGTCGTCGGGGTTCGGCTGGCCCTCGGCGAGCAGGGACGCGAGCAGCTCGGCCTCGCGCGCGTCGCGCGCGGTGCGGAACTCCTCGCGGAAGACGGACACGAAGCTCGTGGCCTTCTCGCCGAGCGAGTTGACCTGGTCGGTGGCCTGGTCGACGAGCGAGGCGGGCGCGTAGCGAGCGATCACCTGCCGCCCCTTGACGACCACCACGACCGTGATGGCGACGCCGACGCCGACCCAGAAGACCCGACGCATCAGCGGCCGGTCCGCGGTCCGGAGCCCGAGCGGCCCGAGGCCCGCGCGAACGCCTGGCGCACGCCGTACGTGAACGCCGCGACCTTGACGAGCGGGGCCCCGAAGGTCGCCGCGTACAGCCCCGTGAGGGCCGAGACGTTCTCGCTGACCTGTGCTGCGGACGTCGTGATCGTGTCGACCTTGACGAGCTGGCTGTTCGTCGTGGCCACGGTGGTCGCGGCCTCGTCGAGGATCGGCACCGAGTGGTCCGTGACCTCCTTGATGCTCACCCGTGCCTCGTCGAGCACCCGGCCGAGCTTGACCAGAGGAACCGCGAGGACCCCGACCAGCAGCACGAATGCGATGGCGGCGATCAGCCCGGCCACATCTCCTACGGACATCTCCTGCTCCTCCTTCGACGGCGCGACGTGACGTCCACGCCTCGCGAAACCTTACCCGGATGCACGAACGCCCCGCTCCCCGTCGAAGCGGTGAGCGAGGCGTTCGTGCGCGGCGCGCGGCAGCAGCCGCGCAGGAGGATCAGCGAGCGTAGTACTCGACGACGAGCTGGACCTCGCAGGTCACGGGGACCTCGACGCGCTTGGGGCGACGCACCAGGACGGCGCTCAGCTTCTCGAGCTGGACGTCGAGGTAGGCCGGGACGGCCGGCAGGACGTCGCGGTGCGCACCGGCGGCGGCGACCTGGAACGGCGTGGTGGCCTGGCTCTTCGGCTTGACCTGGATCGTCTGACCCGGCTTCACCTTGAACGAGGGGCGGTCGACGATCTTGCCGTCGACGAGGATGTGGCGGTGGCCGACGGCCTGGCGCGCCTGCAGGATGGTGCGGGCGAAGCCCGAACGCAGCACGAGCGCGTCGAGACGCATCTCGAGGTTCTCGACCATGGCCTCACCGGTCAGACCGGCGTCCTTGCGAGCGTCCTCGTAGGCGCGAGCCATCTGCTTCTCGCGGAGCGCGTACTGGGCGCGCAGACGCTGCTTCTCGCGAAGACGCACCGCGTAGTCCGATTCGGTGCGGCGACGGGCACGGCCGTGCTCACCGGGCGGGTAGGGACGCTTCTCGAAGTGCTTGACTGCCTTGGGCGTGAGCGCGAGGCCCAGCGCGCGGCTCAGGCGAACCTGGCGGCGCGAACGAGTCACTGAAGACACAGTGTGTTCCTGTCCTGTCGTGTGTACTGACGTCACACCCGTGCGGATTGCCGGGTGCGGGACCAGCCGATGAGCCACCGCCGTGATCCGTGAGGATGTCGACTCCCCTCGACCGGGGTCGGGGGGGCCTGCGGGGCTGCGGGGCCGAGGTCCCAGGTGGCCGTCCCTGCCCTGACGGGCGGAGACAACCTGAGAAGTCTACCGCACGGGCGCGGGGGCGAGCCCCACACGGTGGGACCGCGCGGGGTCAGTCCCCGAGGATCTGGCGGATCCGGTCGAGCCGCTCGGTCACCGACCGCTCGAACCCGCGGTCGGTGGGTGTGTAGTAGCGCGTGCCCTGCAGGACGTCGGGCAGGTACTGCTGGCGCGCGACCGCGTGCGGGGCGTCGTGCGCGTACTTGTACCCCTTGCCGTGCCCCAGCTCCTTGGCACCCGCGTAGTGCGCGTCGCGCAGGTGGGCGGGCACCGTGCCGACCTTCCCGGCCCGCACGTCCGCGAGCGCCGCGTCGATCCCGAGGTACGCCGCGTTGGACTTGGGGGCGGTCGCGAGGTGCACGACGGCCTCCGCGAGGATGATCCGGGCCTCGGGCATGCCGATG
Source organism: Oerskovia jenensis (assembly GCF_016907235.1). Taxonomy (NCBI): domain Bacteria; kingdom Bacillati; phylum Actinomycetota; class Actinomycetes; order Micrococcales; family Cellulomonadaceae; genus Oerskovia; species Oerskovia jenensis. The sequence continues at coordinate 224,403 of NZ_JAFBBO010000001.1, read as the reverse complement.
AGCGCGACGGCCTGGGCCGCGGCGACCGCGGTCTGCAGCGCGCTGGGGTCGGCCATGCCGACGTCCTCCGCGGCCGAGATGACGATGCGCCGGGCGATGAACCGCGGGTCCTCCCCCGCGGCGATCATGCGCGCGAGGTAGTGCAGCGAGGCGTCGACGTCGGAACCGCGCACGGACTTGATGAACGCGCTCGTGACGTCGTAGTGCTGGTCGCCGTCACGGTCGTAGCGCACCGCGGCGACGTCGATCGCACGTTCCATGGTCTCGAGGTCGACGACCACGACGTCGGGCGGCGCGTGCGGCGTGGGCTCGTCGGTCGAGGCGGCCTCGTCCGTCTCGTCGGGCGTGTCGGACGACGCGCCCTCCCCCGGTTCGTCGCCGGGCCCGACGGCGCCGCTCACGTCCGCGACGTCGGCGTCGGGCCGGTCCGTGGTGCGCACGGGGGCGTCCGGGACCTCGGACAGCGCGGCCCCCGCGGCGGCCTCGAGGATGGTCAGGGCCTTGCGGGCGTCGCCGCCCGCGAGGCGGACCAGGTGCTCCTCGGCCTCCTCGGCGAGCGCGACCGTGCCGCCGAGCCCACGCTCGTCGTCCAGTGCGCGACGCACCAGCGCGCGCACGTCGTCGGCAGTGAGGGGCTTGAGCGTGAGCAGGAGCGAGCGCGAGAGCAACGGGGAGTTGACCGAGAAGCTCGGGTTCTCGGTCGTGGCGGCCACGAGCGTGACCCAGCGGTTCTCGACGCTGGGCAGCAGCGCGTCCTGCTGGGACTTGGAGAAGCGGTGGACCTCGTCGATGAACAGGACCGTCTCCTCGCCGCCCGTCGCGAGGCGCCGGCGGGCGTCCTCGATGACCTGGCGCACGTCCTTGACGCCCGCGGTCACGGCCGAGAGCTCGACGAAGCGCCGACCCGAGGTCGTGGCGATGAGGTAGGCCAGGGTCGTCTTGCCCGTGCCCGGCGGGCCCCACAGGATGACGGAGCCCGGGGCGGCGCGCGAGGCGCCGGGCCCGTCCACCTCGATGAGTCGGCGCAGCGGCGACCCCGCGACGAGCAGGTGCTCCTGACCGGCGACCTCGTCGAGCGCGGCGGGGCGCATGCGCACCGCGAGCGGCGCACCCGGCCCCGGGCGAGGAGTCCCCTGGGTGCCTGAGGTCGCGGAGTCGAACAGGTCCATCCCGGGAAGCATGCTCCGAGCCTACGCACCGCCACCCACACCCCTCGACCACCCCGCCCTGGACCCCCTGATACGGCGCACGCCGCCCGGGTGGTCGCACCGGGCGAGAGCGTGCCGCCCACACTGTGCACACCCCGGCACGCAGGAGCCCGAGGTGCCATGCTGGCGGGGTGTTCGAGAGCCTTGGCCGCGCCGTCGCCCACCGTCCCCGTCTGACCGTCGCCGTGTGGGTGGTGCTGACCGTCGCCGGGTTCGCGCTCGCCGTCGTGGGGGTCCACGGCGAGAGCCTGTTCGACCGCCTGACCACGGGCGAGCCCTCGGTGCCGGGCTCGCAGAGCGAACGCGGCACGCAGATCCTGACCGACCAGGCGGAGACGGGCGAGACGATCTCGCTGCTGCTGAGCGGGGTCGATCCTGCGGACCCGGCCGTCGCCGAGGTCATGACCCCCGTGCACCAGGACCTCGCCGCGGTCGCCGGGGTCGAGACCGTCGTCGACCCGTTCGTGATCCCCGGCGGCGTCGAGACCGAGGCCGCGCAGTCGCTCGTCGCAGCCGACGGCGACGGGTTCGTGCTGTCGGTGACGCTCGAGCCGGGCCTCGACGAGGACGCCCAGTCGGCCGCGGCGACCGACGTCGTCGAGATCCTCGAGGCGGTCCCCGCGGACCTCGCCGACGTCGCGCCCGACGCGACCGGGCTCGTGTCGAGCAACGACCTGATCGTCGAGGCCATCACCTCGCAGGTCGAGAAGGACCTCACGACGGGCGAGATGATCGCCCTGCCCATCGCCCTGCTCGTCATGGTCCTGGTCTTCGGGGGGTTCCTCGCGGCCGCGATGCCCATGGCCGGGGCCATCGCCTCGATCGGGGCCGGGCTCGGGGTCCTCCTGGGCCTGTCCTACCCGTTGACCATCGACGCGTCGGTCGTCAACGTCGTGACCCTGCTGGGCCTGGGCCTGTCGATCGACTACGGGCTGCTCATCGTCTCGCGCTTCCGCGAGGAGCTGCACCTGCTCGACGACGCGTCGCCGGGGCGCGCGGCACCGGCAGTCGAGGCCGCGCCCGGGACGGCGCCGGGGTCCGGTGCGGCCGGTGGGGCCCGTTCCGGCCGCGCGACCCGCCGCTCACGCCGACGCGACGCCGACGTGACCACCGCCGTCGTGCGCACCATGGCCACCGCGGGCCGCACCGTGGCCTTCTCCGCGCTGACCGTCGCGATCTCGATCGCGGGCCTCATGGTCTTCGAGCCCGACATCCTGCGGGCCATCGGCGCCGCCGGGCTCGCCGTCATCCTCATCGCCGTGGCGACCGCGATGACGCTCGTGCCCGCCCTGCTCGCGCTCGCCGGTCACCGGCTCATCCGGCCCGGCGTCCTGAGCAAGGTCCCCGGGCTGCGCGCCGTCCTGGCCCGCACGGCCGACGTCCAGTCCGACGAGGGCTTCTTCTCCCGGCTCACGGGCCGCGTCCAACGCCACCCGGTGTGGGTCATGCTCGCGACCGTCGCCGTCCTGGTGGTGCTCGCGCTGCCCGTGCTCGGGCTGCAGATGCGCAACTCGGGCATCGAGCTCCTGCCCCAGAGCTCGCCCCAGCGCGAGTTCGTCGACGAGCTCTCCGCCCAGTTCCCCGCGTCCGCGAGCGCCGACGTCCGCGTCGTGACCGACTCCACGACCGAGGACGCCCAGGTCTGGGCCGACGAGATCGCGGGCCTCGACGGCGTCGAGCGGGTGGACCCCGTGGTCCCCGTCGGCGACGACCACGCGCTCGTCGGGGTCCACCTCGACGCCGCCGACGCGGGCGGCCCCGAGGCCGTGGCCGTCGTCGAGGAGCTGCGCGCCCAGGACCCCGGGTTCACGTACTACGTCACCGGGCAGGCCGCCGGGCAGGTCGACTTCCGGGCGGCGCTCGCGGACCGGGTGTGGTGGGCCGTGGGGATCGTGGTGGTCGCGACGTTCGTGCTGCTGTTCCTCATGACGGGCTCGGTCCTCATCCCGGTCAAGGCGCTCCTGACGAACGCTCTGTCGTTGGCCGCGTCGTTGGGCGTGCTGGTGTGGGTGTTCCAGGAGGGGCACCTGGAGGGCGTGCTCGACTTCGCGTCGGCGGGCGGCATCGAGACGTACGTCGTGGCCCTGGTCGTCGCGTTCGCGTTCGGGCTGGCGATGGACTACGAGGTGTTCCTGCTGTCCCGGATCAAGGAGCTGCACGACGCGGGCCTGTCGAACGACGAGGCGGTGCGTCTGGGGCTGCAGCGCTCGGGACGCATCATCACGTCGGCCGCGGCCATCATCATCGTGGTGTTCGCGGGCTTCGTGTTCGGCGAGCTGCTCGTCATCAAGGAGGTCGGCTTCGCGCTGGCCGTGGCGGTCTTCATCGACGCGACGATCGTGCGGATCCTGCTGGTGCCCGCGACCATGACGCTGCTGGGCCGGGCCAACTGGTGGGCGCCCAAGCACCTGAGGTGGCTGTACTCGAAGTTCTCGATCACCCACTGACCCGGGTGGCCGTGCCCGGTCGCCGAGTGCGGAGCAGCTGTCGAGAACGACGGGCGTTCGGCGACGGCTGCTCCGCACCCAGCGGGACACCAGGGGCGGGCGCGGCTCAGTGCCGGCTCTCGAACTCCTGCACGACGGCGTAGCCCAGCCGGGTGTAGACGCGCCGGGCGGCGTCGTTGTCGGCGTACATGCCCAGCGTGACCCAGTCCGACTCGGCGAGCCCGGCCCGGGTCACGACGGCCGTCGTGGCCGCAGCGATGCCGTGCCCGCGCCACGTGGGGTCGGTCGCGACGCTGCCCAGCGACCACGGGGCTCCGGGGACCGCCTGCCGGGCGCCGACGACGCCGCGCAGCACCCCGTCGGGGTCGCGCCAGCCCCACCAGCGCGTCAGCGGGTCCTCGGGGCTCATCTCCGCGAGCGGGTTCGCCACGTCCAGGCACTCCCGGACCTCGGCCGGCGCCGCGGGGCCGGTCAGGGCCTCGACGTGCTCCTCGCCCGGCTGGGCGGCGGGGGCCTCGCGGGTCGCGAAGAAGTCCCACGTCGAGACCGACTTCTCGCGGTCGGGCTCGCGCAGGATCGTCGGCAGGTCCTCGCTCGCGCACCGGTCCCCCAGGACCGTGAGGGTCCCGCGCGGCAGGCCCGCGCTCACGACGTGCTCCCCGAGCTCGCCGTCCTGGGCCACGCGTGCCAGCAGGGTCGCGGTCGCCTCGGGCGAGCCCATGCCCCACAGGCCGACACGCTCGTGGTGAGCGCCGCCGTCGGGCACCTCGCCCTCACCGAGAGGGACCCGTGCCGCCACGCTCAGCACGCACGCGTGCTCGTCCTGCCACACCCCGCGCACGTCCCACTCGGGGAGGTCCACCAGGACAAAGGGGTGGGAGGCCCACCGGTCCCTCAGACCGGTCGAGCCTCCCAGCGTCCTTGCCAGCGTGCGGGTGTCCGGGGCGCTCACGCCTTCCCGGTGACGGCAGCGTCCGCGGCGGCCGGCTCGTCGGCGGGCGCGGCCTTGGGCTTGGCGTCGACGCCCGCCTCCTTGCGCTGCTGCGCCGTGATGGGCGCGGGCGCCTGGGTCAGCGGGTCGTACCCGCCGCCCGACTTGGGGAACGCGATGACGTCGCGGATCGACTCCGACTTCGTCAGCAGCGCCACGATGCGGTCCCAGCCGAACGCGATGCCGCCGTGCGGCGGGGCGCCGAACGCGAAGGCGTCGAGCAGGAAGCCGAACTTCTCCTGCGCCTCCTCCTCGCCGATGCCCATGACCGCGAACACGCGCTCCTGGACGTCGCGGCGGTGGATACGGATCGAGCCGCCGCCGATCTCGTTGCCGTTGCACACGATGTCGTACGCGTACGCGAGCGCCTCGCCCGGGTTCTGCTCGAACGTGTCGATCCACTCGGGCGTGGGCGAGGTGAACGCGTGGTGCACCGCGGTCCAGGCCGAGTTGCCGAGGGCGACGTCGCCCTCGTCGGCGGCCTCACCCGTGGGCTTGAACAGCGGGGCGTCGACGATCCAGACGAACGCCCAGGCGTTCTCGTCGATCTGCCCGGTGCGCTTGGCGATCTCCTGACGGGCGGCGCCCAGCAGGGCGCGCGACTCGTTGGTCCGGCCCGCCGCGAAGAACACCGCGTCGCCCGGCTGGGCGCCGGTCGCGTCGCGCAGGCCCTCGCGCTCGGCGTCGGACAGGTTCTTGGCGACCGGGCCCGCGAGGGTCCCGTCCTCCTGGAACGTCACGTACGCCAGGCCCTTGGCCCCGCGCTGCTTGGCCCACTCCTGCCAGGCGTCGAACTGGCGGCGCGGCTGCGAGGCCCCGCCCGCCATGACGACGGCGCCCACGTACTCGGCCTGGAAGACGCGGAACGGCGTGTCCTTGAAGTAGTCCGTGAGCTCGACGAGCGGGTTGCCGAAGCGCAGGTCCGGCTTGTCCGACCCGTACAGGCGCATCGCGTCGTGGAACGTCATGCGCGGGATGGGCGTGGGGATCTTGTACCCGATGAGGTCCCACAGCGCGACGAGGATCTGCTCGCCGAGCGCGATCACGTCGTCCTGCTCGACGAAGCTCATCTCGACGTCGAGCTGCGTGAACTCGGGCTGGCGGTCCGCGCGGAAGTCCTCGTCGCGGTAGCAGCGGGCGATCTGGTAGTAGCGCTCCATGCCCGAGACCATGAGCAGCTGCTTGAAGAGCTGCGGGGACTGCGGCAGCGCGTACCAGGAGCCGGGGGCCAGGCGTGCGGGAACCAGGAAGTCGCGCGCGCCCTCCGGGGTCGAGCGCGTCAGGGTCGGGGTCTCGATCTCGACGAAGTCCTGCGCGTCGAGCACGCGGCGTGCAGCCTGGTTGGCCTTGGCGCGCAGGCGCAGGGCGTGGGCCGGGGTGGGGCGGCGCAGATCGAGGTAGCGGTGCTTGAGGCGCGCCTCCTCGCCGATGACCTCGGTGCCCTCGAGGGCCGTGGAGACCTGGAACGGCAGCGGTGCGGACTCGTTGAGCACGACGACGTCGCTCACCACGACCTCGACCTCACCCGTGGGGAGGTTCTTGTTCTCGTTGCCCTCGGGGCGCCGGGAGACGACACCGGTGACCTGGAGCACGAACTCGGCGCGCAGCGGGTGCGCGATCGACTCGTCACGGATGACGACCTGGGCGATGCCCGAGGCGTCGCGCAAGTCGATGAAGGCCACTCCACCGTGATCGCGGCGACGATCGACCCACCCGGTGAGGGTGACGGTCTGACCGATCTGCTCGGCCCGCAGGGAGCCGGCTGTGTGGGTGCGGAGCACGGAGTGAGTCCTTCCGGAACATGCCGGGGCGCGCAGTGGCGTCCCGGGATGGGAGTGGGGAGTGCGCAGACGACGCACTCGGACGAGTCTAGTCTCTGAGCGGACCACGTTCAGGAGAACTCCCCGGGAGGCACCCATGACCAGACGGATCGCGACCACCCAACGGCTCGGGCGCGCCGAGCTCGTCGAGTTCCTGCGCGCCGACCGGCGGGCCGTGCTGCTGACCCGGCGCGCGAGCGGCGCCCCGCAGATGAGCCCCGTCACGTACGGGGTCGACGGCGAGGGGCGCGTCGTGGTCTCGACCTACCCCGACCGCGCCAAGGCCGTGAACCTGCGGCGCGACCCCGCCGCGTCGCTGTGCGTCCTGGGCGAGGACTTCGACGACGCCTGGGTGCAGGTCGACGGCACGGCCGAGGTGATCGACCTGCCCGACTCGGTCGAGCCCCTCGTCGAGTACTACCGGTCGATCGCCGGGGAGCACCCCGACTGGGACGAGTACCGCCAGGCCATGGTCGCGCAGGGCAAGTCGCTGCTGCGCGTGACGATCACGGGCTGGGGGCCCGTGGCCACGGGCGGGTTCCCGGCGCGGCTCGCGCAGGACTGAGCGCGGGGGCAGTCGCCGACACGCTAGAAGAGCAGCTGCTCGGCGCTCGCGGCCGCGCTCGTGCCCGTACGTCCTGGCGGTCCGCCGCTGTCCCGGTGCTGCGTCACCAGACTCCCGGCCGGGTAGTCGCCCTCGTCGGGCCGCGCTCGCTCACCAGGGGTCTCGGGGTGCCAGGCGGTCCGGGCGTGGCCGGACGTGCGCGCCCGGGACCGGTGCCCTGCGCTCGCGAAGCCGCGCTCGACGAGCAGGGGGCGCACCCGGTCCCACAACCAGTCCCGGTACGCGCGGCTCGCGTACGACCCGCCCGCGTAGATGCGTTCGTACCCCGCGACCCGCTCGGGGTGGTCGCGGCGCAGCCAGGCCATGAACCACTCGCGGGTGCCGGGCTTGAGGAACAGCGGGAGCACCGTGGCGCCGGTCGCGCCGGCCTCGTGGACCGCGTCGAGCAGGCGCGTGAGGTGGTCGGTCGAGTCGGTGAGCCACGGCAGGACCGGGGCGATCATGACCCCGCACGGCAGCCCGGCGGCCCGGGCGGCACGGATCAGGTCAAGACGGGCGCGCGGCGTGGGGGTGCCGGGCTCGACGGCCTGCTGGAGGTCCTCGTCGACGAAGGCCAGGGAGACCCCGATGCCGACGTCCACGTGCTCGGCCGCCTGCGTCAGGCGCGGGAGGTCTCGGCGCAGGAGCGTGCCCTTGGTGAGGATCGAGAACGGTGTGCGCGCGGCCTCGAGGGCGTCGATGATCCCGGGCATGAGCCGGTAGCGCCCCTCGGCGCGCTGGTACGGGTCCGTGTTGGTGCCGAGCGCGACCGCGTCGCCCGCCCAGGACGGCTTGGCGAGCTCGGCACGCAGCACCTCGGCGACGTTCATCTTCACGACGATCTGGCTGTCGAAGTCCTCGCCGGGGTTCATGTCGAGGTAACGGTGCGAGGGGCGCGCGAAGCAGTACGAGCACGCATGGGAACACCCGCGGTACGGGTTGATGGTCCAGGTGAACGGCATCCGGGACTCCCCCGGCACCTTGGACAGCGCGCTCTTGGCGAGCACCTCGTGGAACGTGACCCCGGCGAACTCCGGGGTGCGCACCGTCCGCACGAGCCCCGCCATGCGCCCGAGCCCGGGCAGCGCCCCGTCGTCCGCCGTGATCGCCTGCCCGTCCCACCTCATCGCACCATTCGAACACACGTTCGAACCACTTGTCGACGCAGTCGCCGTCCGCATGACCTTCGGCCGCGAGACGTCCGGGGCCTGGATCGTCGCCCGCACCACCCGACATTCACGCGTGAGGCCCGGCAGGGACTCCCCCGCCGGGCCTCACGCACGTCCACCCGGGTCAGCGCCCGGGCACCGGTCTCACTCCTCCGCGGGCACGACCCGCGGCCACAGGTCCGCCTCGGACGGCACCCACACCGCCGGGTCCACGGCGACCTGCTCGCCCGAGCGGATGTCCTTGACCTGGTGCGGCACGACCTCGCCGTCCGCGCCGATCCCCGCGGGGAACCACACGAACGGGATGCCGCGACGGTCCGCGAACTTGATCTGCTTGCCGAACTTCGCCGCGCTCGGCGCGACCTCGACCGGGATGCCGCGCGAACGCAGCGCCACCGCGACCGCGTCCGACGCGGGCCGCGTCTCCTCGCTCGTGACCGCGACCACCACCGCGCTCGGCACCGACCGCGTCGAACGGACCAGGCCCGCGCTCAGCAGGCGCGAGACCAGGCGGGAGACCCCGATCGACAGCCCCACGCCCGGATAGGTGTTCGCGCCGTCCGAGGCAAGGGTGTCGTAGCGCCCGCCCGAGCAGATCGACCCGAGCTGCTCGTGCCCCACCAGGACGGTCTCGTAGACCGAGCCCGTGTAGTAGTCCAGGCCGCGCGCGATCTTCAGGTCCGCGACCACGACGCCCGGCGCCCGCACGGCCGCCGCGTCGATCAGCGCCGACAGCTCACGAAGCCCCTCCTCGAGCAGCTCGGACGTCACGGCGTGCTCTGCCGCGAGCGCCCGCACCCGCACCGCGACGGTCGCGTCCGATCCGGAGATCGCCGCGAGCGCCAGGCACGCGGCCGCCTGCTCGGACGTCGCGCCCGTCTCGGCGACCAGCAGCGCCGCGACCTTGTCCGGCCCGATCTTGTCGAGCTTGTCGATCGAGCGCAGCACGCCCTCGACGTCGTCCAGGCCCAGCCCGCGGTAGAAGCCCTCGGCGACCTTGCGGTTGTTCACCAGGATGCGGACCTCGGGGACACCGATCGAGCGCAGCTCGCCCAGCGCCTCGGCCATGACCAGCGGCAGCTCGACCTCGAAGTGGTAGGGCAGCTCGCCCGCACCCACGACGTCGATGTCCGCCTGCACGAACTCACGGAAGCGCCCGTCCTGCGGACGCTCACCGCGCCACACCTTCTGGATCTGGTGGCGCTTGAACGGGAACGCGAGGTGCCCGGCGTTCTCCAGCACGTACCGCGCGAACGGCACCGTCAGGTCGAAGTGCAGGCCGAGCTGCTTGTCCCCCTTGCCGCCCCGGTCCCGCGCGGCCCCCTCGGACGAGTCGGCCTCCTCCTGGAGCCGGCGCAGCACGTACACCTCCTTGGAGGTCTCGCCCTTGCGCAGCAGCTGGTCCAGGGGCTCGACGGCCCGCGTCTCGATCCCCGCGAAACCATGGAGCTCGAACGTGCGGCGCAGCGTGTCGAGCACGTGCTGCTCCACGACGCGTCCAGCAGGGAGCCATTCGGGGAAACCGGAGAGAGGTGTAGGTCGGGCCATGGGACCCGATCCTTCCAGACGTTCCGACCGAACGAGCAATCGATTCACAGGCCCCGCAGGTACGGGTTGGTGCGGCGCTCGCGGCCGATCGTCGTCAGGGGCCCGTGGCCGGGAACCACCTCGAGCCGGTCGTCGAGGCGCCCGACGACGTCGCGCAGGGTTCGCTGCATCGTCTCGCCGTCCCCTCCGGGCAGGTCGGTCCGCCCGACGGACCCGGCGAACAGGACGTCCCCGGCGAGCACGACCCCGGCCGCCTGTCCGTCGACGGCGCCGTCCTCGCGCCCCGGGGCGACCGGGAGGTAGAGCGTCGAGCCCTGGGTGTGGCCCGGCGCGTGCAGCGCGTCGACCAGGACGCCACCCAGGTCGAGCCGTACGCGCGGGTCGGCCACCGACGTGCCGCCAGGTCCGGGCACCAGCGAGGCGCCGGACCCACCGCCCGAGCCGAACGTCCGCACCTCGCCCGGTTCCCGGTAGTCCTCGGCCCGGGCGCCGCCTGCCGCGAGCGCGGCGGCCAGCGGCCCGCTCGTGAGAGGTCCGCCCGTCGAGGTCCCGTGCTCGATCGTGCCGAGCGGGTCGGCGAGCCGGTACGCGTCGGCCGCGTGGATCCACAGCGGGACCTCGTACTGGTCGCACAGCTCGGCGGCGTCCCACGTGTGGTCGGCGTGCCCGTGCGTGGCCAGGACCGCGGTGGGTGCCAGATCGTGCTCACGCACGAGCGCCGTGACGCCCGCGACGACCCCCGCCCCGGCGTCGACGATCACGCACGGGCGAGGCACGTCGTCGGGCAGGGTGCCCTGCGGGTCCGGCACGACGATCGTGCAGTTGGTCCCGAACACCGGGGCGACCACCAGAAAGATGTCCATGCAGGGACAGTACCGACCTCACAAACAGGACACCTGATACCGGACCGTGACCTGAAAGGCGATAAGACACGGCGCCAGAACGCTCCCGATGCCTAGACTGTCCTCTGAAACCGTGCATCACCCGTGCGATCACGCGCCTTCGCGCCGGCACGCGGACCTGCCCGTGGCGGGAGACGAAGGAGTTGGGGTGTCAACGAGCAAGCGCGAACGCGAGCGTGCCCGTCTGCGTGAGCAGAAGTGGACCCAGCGCCAGTCCGAGGCTCGCGCGCGCAGGCGTCGGGCATGGACGATCGCCGGCGCGCTCACCGGCGTCGCGGTCGTCGCGGTCGTGACCGTGCTCGCCGTCCGGGCGAACGCCCCCGACAAGACCTTCACCCTCCCGCCGGCCGCCGACGCCGAGGGCCGGGAGTGGACGGGCGACCTGCGCACCAGCGCGGGAGAGATCGCGTTCACCCTCGACGGGCAGGCAGCCCCCCAGGCCGTCGCGAACTTCGTCTCGCTCGCCCAGGGCGGGTTCTTCGACGGCACGGACTGCCACCGGCTGACCACCGAGGGCATCTTCATCCTGCAGTGCGGTGACCCGACGGGCACCGGCACCGGGGGCCCGGGGTACGAGTTCGGGCCGGTCGAGAACGCCCCCGAGGACGGTCTCTACCCGGCCGGCACCATCGCCATGGCGCGCACCGACGCCGGCACGGACACCATGGGCAGCCAGTTCTTCCTCGTCTACGAGGACACCACCTTGCCGACCACCACGGGCGGGTACACCGTCTTCGGCAAGATCACATCCGGCTTGGACGTCGTCCGAGCAGTCGCTGACGCGGGCACGGCGGACGGGTCCGGCAACGGGTCCCCCGCCAACCCGGTCACCATCGAAGGAGTTGAGACCCAGTGAGCGAGAGCACCGAGAACCACGCGAACTCTCCGGCGCAGGCATCCGAGGAGGCCACCGCAACGGAGCAGGTCGAGGTGCCGGCGGTCGCTGAACCGGCCGAGGCCGCGCCCGACGCAGCCGAGCAGGTCGAGTCCACGCCCCCCGCCGCCGCGAGCGACGAGGACAGCGCGCCCGTCACGGACGAGACTCCTTCCGAGCAGCCCGTCACCGAGGCCGAGGTGACCGAGCCCACCGCCGAGCCCAAGGCTGAGGTCGAGGTTGAGGTCGAGGCTCCAGCAGAGCCTGAGGTCGAAGCCACCGACGAGGCCGCACCGGCCCCCCGGCCGACCGCCACGCCCAAGCCCTCTGCAGCGCCCAAGCCGAGCGCGATCCCCGTGCCGCGTCCCCCCAAGCCGGGGATCCCGGCACCGGCCGCTCCGGCCGCCGCGACCATCGCCCCGGCCGCCGCCGCCGCGGTCATCCCCGACGACAGCGCGGCCGCCAAGGCCGCCGCGGGCTTCGGCCGCGTCGACGAGGACGGCACGGTCTACGTGACCGAGGCCGCGGGCGAGCGCAGCGTCGGGCAGTTCCCCGGGGTCACTCCCGAGGAGGCGCTCGCGCTCTACGTGCGCCGCTACCTCGACCTCCAGGCCAAGGTCGCGCTCTTCGAGGCGCGCCTGACCGGCACGGACCTGTCCGTCAAGGAGATCGACTCGACGCTCGCCAAGCTCACCGAGGAGACCGCCGAGCCGTCCGCCGTGGGCGACCTCGACGGCCTGCGCGCGCACGTCGAGTCGCTGCGCACGGTCGCGGCCGCCCGCCGCGCCGAGCTCGAGGCCGAGCGCAACGCGGCCAAGGAGGCGGCGCTCGCGGCGCGCACCGAGATCATCGAGGCTGCCGAGAAGATCGCCTCGACCGATCCGTCGCGCATCCAGTGGCGTCCGGCCGGCGAGGAGCTGCGCAAGCTCCTCGACCAGTGGAAGGACGCCCAGCGCAACGGGCCGAGGATCGACCGGACCAGCGAGGAGGCGCTCTGGAAGCGCTTCAGCCACGCCCGGACGGCGTTCGACCGCGAGCGCCGGCACTACTTCGCCGAGCTCGAGCAGCGCAACTCCTCGGCCAAGGACGTCAAGGAGAAGCTGGTCCAGCGCGCCGAGGCCCTGCAGAACAGCACGGACTGGGGCGCGACGGCGGGAGCCTTCCGCGACCTCATGACCGAGTGGAAGGCCGCCGGGCGGGCCAACCGTCGCGACGACGACGCCCTGTGGGCTCGTTTCCGCGCGGCGCAGGACGCGTTCTTCCAGGCTCGCGACGAGCTCAACGCCGCGACGGACGCCGAGTACGCGCAGAACCTCGTGGTCAAGGAGGCCCTCCTGGAGCAGGCCGAGAAGCTCGTGCCGGTCACGGACCTGGCCCAGGCGAAGGTCGCCCTGCGCGACATCCAGGAGAAGTGGGAGGACGCGGGCAAGGTGCCGCGTGCCGACGTCCAGCGCGTCGAGGCTCGCCTGCGCGCGGTCGAGACCGCTGTCCGTGACGCCGAGCAGTCGCAGTGGTCGCGCTCGAACCCCGAGACGCGTGCGCGCGCCGAGGGGGCTGCTGCCCAGCTCGAGTCCGCGATCGCGGGCCTCGAGGACGACCTGGCTGCCGCGACGGCCAAGGGTGACAAGCGCAAGATCGCCGAGATCGAGTCGGCGATCACGGCTCGTCGTGCGTGGCTCGAGCAGGTCGTCAAGGCCGCCGAGGACTCGCGCGGCTGATCCCGCACCGCACGAGGGGCCCGTGAGGGCCTGTGGACGAACGCCCTGTCCACAGGCTCGCGCGGGCCCCTCGCGCATGCCCCGGAAGCACGTCAGGCTGGGGTTCGTGACCACCCTGCTCCCGCTCCCTGCCGCGCCGCCGGCTCGCGTCCGCACGCCGGCGGACGTCGCGATGGACGTCCGGGTCGAGGAAGCACCGCTGCTGGTGCGCCCCGAGCACGTGGGTGGTCGGGTCGCCTGGACGGACCTGGTCCGGTGCGGGGCGCTCGTGCGGGTCCGGGAGGACGCCGCGGTGCGCCCGACGACGGATCTCACCCCCGCGGTCCGCGCACTCTCCCTCGCGCCCCTCGTGCCCCCACGCACCGTGGTCGGCGGCGTCAGTGCCGCGTGGGTGCACTGCGGGGTCGCGGCAGGCGCCGTGCTCGAGGTCGTCCACCCGTTGGGGGTCCACCGCCCGCCGCCGCGCCACGGCCGGGTGGCGCGCCAGAGCGCCCTGCTGCGACCCGAGACGATCGAGCTCGGGACGGTCCTCGTGACGACCGTCGAACGGACTGCGGTGGACATCGCCTGCCTCACCGACCCCCACGTCGCGGTGCCCGTGCTGCGGGCCCTGCTGGAGCAGGCCGGGCTGGACGTCGGGGCCGCCCTGCGGATCCTCGATCTGCGGCACCGCCGTACGGGCCGTCCGCAGGCGAGGGCGCTGCTCACCGACTTCCTGGCCCGGTCCACGCCGCAGGACGCCGGATCGTCGCCGGGCGCCGGGACGGCCCCACGTCTACCGTGAGGGGATGCCTCGTTCCACGACCCCGGCGGTCGAGCTCGACGTCGACGGGCGCACCGTGCGCGTCACGAGCCCCGACCGTGTCGTCTTCCCCAGCCGCGGGCTGACCAAGCTCGACGTCGTCACCTACTTCCGGTCCGTCGGGCCCGGCATCCTCGCGGCGCTGCGTGAGCGGCCCACGACGCTCGAACGCTGGCCCAAGGGAGTCTTCGAGGGCGCGCGGCTGAGCACCCGCACGGACAACAGCGGCGACGCGTTCTACCAGAAGCGCATCCCCCAGGGGGCCCCGGACTACGTCGAGACGGCCAGGATCGCATTCCCGAGCGGCCGTACCGCCGACGAGGTCCGACCGACCGAGCTGGCCGTGGTGCTGTGGGCGGCGAACCTCGGGACCCTGACCTTCCACCCGTGGCCCGTGACGGGCGCGGACGTGGAGTCCCCCGACCAGCTCCGTATCGACCTGGACCCGCAGCCCGGCACCGACTACTCGGACGCCGCACGTGTCGCCCCGCACCTGCGCGAGCTGCTGGGCGAGCTGGGCCTGGAGGGCTTCCCCAAGACCTCGGGCGGCCGCGGGCTGCACGTCTTCGTCCCGATCCAGCCGAGATGGACCTTCGTGCAGGCGCGCCGCGCGACGATCGCGATCGGTCGCGAGCTCGAACGGCGCCTGCCCGACCAGGTCACCACGAAGTGGTGGAAGGAGGAGCGCGGGGTCAAGATCTTCGTCGACTACAACCAGATGGCGCGCGACCGCACGATCGCCTCGGCGTACTCGATCCGTTCGAACGCCCGGGCCACGGTCTCGGCGCCGCTGCGCTGGGAGGAGGTGCCCGACGTCGGGCCGGACGACTTCGACGTGCTGACCATGCCCGCGCGCTTCGAGCAGGTGGGTGACCTGCACGCACGCCTCGACGCCGCGGCCCCCGAGCCACGGTTCTCGCTCGAGCAGACGCTCGAGCTCGCGGCGCGCGACGAGCGCGACCACGGCCTGGGCGACCTGCCCTACCCGCCCGAGCACCCCAAGATGCCCGGCGAGCCCAAGCGTGTGCAGCCCAGCAAGGACGCCTCGCGCCACGAGGAGACCGCACCGGGCGAGTGACCCTCCCCCGGTCCGCACGCGCCGAGAAGGAGCCCTGAGGCGCCCCCTGGGGGCATGGCAGCGCTGCCGTCACGGCCGGCGCTGCCCGTCCAGCCCTGCGCCGTGCGCTCACGCGACGCCCGGCGCCCCCGGCAGCAGCTCGTCGAGGCGGTAGCTCACGGGCTCCTCGAGCTGGTCGTACGTGCACGACGACGGCTCGCGGTCGGTGCGCCAGCGCCGGAGCTGGACGGTGTGCCGGAACCGGCTGCCCTCCATGTGGTCGTACGCGACCTCGAGCACCTTCTCGATCCGCAACGGCACGAACGACAGGTCCTTCGTGCCGCTCCAGCGTGACTGCGCGCCGGGCATGCGGCCCGTACCGGGGCTCTCCCACCCGGCCCAGGGGTGCTCGCCTGCGTCCCGGCCGTCCGGGTCGTCCGGGTCGAGCACGAGGGGAGCCAGCTCGGAGACGAGCTCGGCCCGGCGCGCCCGCGGGAACGACGCCGCGACACCGACGAACTGCAGCGACCCCGCGTCGTCGTACAGCCCCAGGAGCAGCGACCCCACGAGCGGCTCCTCGGGGGTCGAGGTCTTGTGCAGGCGGTACCCGGCGAGCACGACGTCGGCCGTGCGCTCGTGCTTGACCTTGAGCATGGCGCGCTTGTTCGGCTGGTAGGGCGCCGCGAGCGGCTTGGCGACGACCCCGTCCAGCCCGGCCCCCTCGAAGACGGCGAACCACTCCTGGGCCACCGCACGGTCGGTCGTGCGCGGGGTCAGGTGCACGTGCGGGCCGTCGAGGCCCAGACCCTCCAGCCGCTCCTGGCGTCGGCTCAGCGGCTCGGCCGTGACGTCGTCGTCGCCCAGGGCCAGCAGGTCGAACACCACGAGGCTCGCGGGGGTCTCCTCGGCCAGTCGCGCGACGCGCGAGGCCGCGGGGTGGATGCGCTGCTGGAGGGCCTCGAAGTCGAGACGGCCCCCTTGCGCGAGCACGATCTCGCCGTCGACCACGCACCGCTCGGGCAGGGCGTCGAGCACGGCCGCCACGACGTCCGGGAAGTAGCGCTCCATGGGTTTGGCGCTGCGGCTGTCGAGGCGGACCTCGTCGCCGTCGCGGTAGACGATCGCGCGAAACCCGTCCCACTTGGGCTCGAACACCAGGCCGCCCTCGACCGTGTCCGGGTCCGGGACGCCCGAGACCGACTTCGCGAGCATGGGCAGCGTGGGCGGGAGCACGGGCAGGTCCATGCCCCGATGCTGCCACCGGCCGCGCGCGGGCACCCGCCGAACGGGCGCTGGGGCCTGGGCACGCGGCCCCCGGGGGACGGCCGCTCACCGCGGGCCGGGCGGCCCCGTGGTGAGCGGCGTCGTGGTCAGCGGCGTCGTCGGGACGGGCCGGGCGGGGGGTACCCAGCCCGGCCCTACGCCGGGAGCGGCGGCTGCTCGGCGGCCTTGGAGCCCGTGATGCGGTAGACGTCGAACACGCCGTCGATCTTGCGGACCGCGGACAGGACCGTGGCCAGGTGCCCGGGCTCGGCCATCTCGAACACGAACCGGGACATCGCGACCCGGTCGTTCGACGTCGAGACCGTCGCGGACAGGATGTTGACGTGGTGGTCGGACAGGACCCGGGTCACGTCCGAGAGCAGGCGGGAACGGTCGAGCGCCTCGACCTGGATCTGCACGAGGAACAGGGCGTTGCTGCCCGTGGTCCAGTCGACCTCGACGATGCGCTCGGGCTGGTTGCGCAGGCCCACGACGTTGGCGCAGTCCGCACGGTGGACGCTGACGCCCTGACCGCGCGTGATGAAGCCGATGATCTCGTCGCCCGGCACCGGGGTGCAGCACTTGGCGAGCTTGACCCAGATGTCGTCCACGCCCTTGACGACCACACCCGGGTCGCCCGTGCGGGGTCGGCGGGACGTGTGCCCGGGACGGGCGACCTCGGCGAGGTCCTCGGACGCGCCGTCCTCGCCACCCATGGCGTGCACGAGCTTCTGCACGACGCTCGCGGCCGAGATCTGCCCCTCGCCGATCGCCGCGTACAGCGCCGAGACGTCGGGGTAGCGCATCTCGTTCGCGAGACCCACGAGGGACTCGTGGCTGAGCAGGCGCTGGATCGGCAGGTTCTGCTTGCGCATGGCCTTGGCGATCGCGGTCTTGCCGTGCTCGACGGCCTCCTCGCGGCGCTCCTTGGAGAACCACTGCCGGATCTTGTTGCGGGCACGCGGGCTGGAGACGAACGCGAGCCAGTCACGGCTGGGGCCCGCGGTCTCCGACTTGGACGTCAGGACGTCGACGACGTCGCCGTTCTCCAGCTTGGAGTCGAGCGGGACGAGGCGCCCGTTGACGCGCGCACCCATGGTGCGGTGGCCGACCTCGGTGTGCACCGCGTAGGAGAAGTCGACAGGGGTCGAGCCCGCGGGCAGCGCGATGACGTCGCCCTTGGGTGTGAAGACGTAGACCTCCGCGCCGCCGATCTCGAAGCGCAGCGAGTCGAGGAACTCCGAGGGGTCCGCGGTCTCGCGCTGCCAGTCGACGAGCTGGCGCAGCCACTGCATGTCGGTCGAGGCGGTGTCCGGAGCGCCGCTCGACTTGGCGACCTCCTTGTACTTCCAGTGCGCCGCGACCCCGTACTCGGCGCGGCGGTGCATGTCGTGCGTGCGGATCTGGATCTCGACGGGCTTGCCGCCGGGACCGATGACCGTGGTGTGCAACGACTGGTACATGTTGAACTTGGGCATCGCGATGTAGTCCTTGAACCGCCCGGGCACAGGGTTCCATCGTGCGTGCAGGGCGCCGAGCGCCGCGTAGCAGTCCCGCACGGTGTCCACGAGGACACGCGCGCCGACCAGGTCGTAGATCTCCGCGAAGTCGTGCCCGCGCACGATCATCTTCTGGTAGATCGAGTAGTAGTGCTTGGGGCGCCCCGTCACGGTCGCCTTGATCTTCGCGGTGCGCAGGTCTGCGGTCACCTGCTCGCGGACCACGGCGAGGTACTCCTCGCGCGCCGGCGCGCGCTCGGCGACCAGGTGCACGATCTCCTCGTACACCTTGGGGTAGAGCGTCGCGAACGACAGGTCCTCGAGCTCCCACTTGATGGTGTTCATGCCGAGGCGGTGCGCGAGCGGCGCGTAGATCTCGAGCGTCTCGCGTGCCTTGCGCTCGGCCGAGGACGACGGGACGAACTTCCAGGTCCGGGCGTTGTGCAGGCGGTCGGCGAGCTTGATGACGAGGACACGGATGTCACGGGCCATGGCCACGACCATCTTGCGCACGGTCTCGGCCTGCGCCGCGTCGCCGTACTTGACCTTGTCGAGCTTGGTGACGCCGTCGACGAGCATGGCGATCTCTTCGCCGTACTCCTCGGTGAGGCGTTCGAGCGAGTACTCGGTGTCCTCGACCGTGTCGTGCAGCAGGGCCGCGGCGAGCGTCGCGCCGTCGAAACCGAGGTCCGCGAGGATCGTCGCGACCGCGACCGGGTGGGTGATGTACGGGTCGCCGCTCTTGCGCAGCTGACCGCGGTGGGCCTTCTCCGCGGTCACGTACGCGCGCTCGATGACCGACAGGTCCGACTTGGGATGGTTCGTTCGAACAGCCTGGAGCACGGGCTCGAGCGCCGGGATACCCCCCTGGCTCCCCCGGACCCCGAACCGCACCAAGCGGGACCGCACCCGCGCTGCCGAGGACTGCCCGCTGTCGCTCGTGGACCGACCGGTCCGTGTCTCTTCGCTCATGCGTGCCTCCTCACCCTGATCGCCGGAGAATCTCGACGTCCGTCGGAGTGGCAATCCTACGACTCCACGCGCAGGAGCGTGTCGACCTGGCGGCCCGCGAGCCGCTCACGTCCGCCCAGGCCGTCGAGCTCGAGCAGGAACGCGACGCCCACGACGACGCCCCCGCAGCGCTCCACGAGCTCCGCACCGGCCGAGGCGGTCCCGCCCGTGGCCAGGACGTCGTCGACCACGAGGACCCGCGCGCCGGGGGTCAGCGTCCCGGTGCGCAGCTCGATCGAGGCCGTGCCGTACTCGAGGTCGTAGGTCACGGTCTCGGTGGGGGGCGGGAGCTTGCCGGCCTTGCGCAACGGCAGGAAGCCGACACCCAGGCGGGTCGCGAGCGGGGCGCCGATCAGGAAGCCACGGGCCTCGAGACCGGCGACGAGGTCGACGCCCCCCGCGGCGAAGGCCGCGAGGGAGTCGACCACGTCGCCGAGCGCCTTGCCGTCGGCGAGCAGGCCGGTGATGTCACGGAACGTGACGCCGGGCTGGGGGTAGTCCGGGACGTCGCGGATCAGGCCGAGGACCTCGGCCGCGCGCTCGTCCCCCAGGCCCGTGAGTCCGACGGGAAGGATGCTGCTGGTGCTCATCGGTGCTCAGTGCCCCCGCTTGCGTCGCGGCTGCGCCTTGACGCCCTGGTGGGAGCCCGGCTGGAGCTGGGCCCCGCCCTGGACCCCGGCCGCGGCCAGCGCCGCGTCGTCCGTCGCGCCGCCCGTCGACTCCGTGGCCTGTGCGACGAGCGCCGCACGCTTCTCGAGGACCTTCTTGGTGTGCTCCTTGATGGCGGGCTCGCGCTCGCGCAGCGTGACCTCCAGGGGCGTGGCCAGGAAGATCGAGGAGTAGGCACCGACGGCCATGCCGACGAACAGCGCGAGCGAGATGTCGCGCAGCGTGCCGGCTCCCAGGAGGAACGCGCCGATGAACAGGATGGCGCTCACGGGCAGCAGCGCCACGACCGAGGTGTTGATCGACCGGACGAGGGTCTGGTTGACCGCCAGGTTGGCACGCTCGGCGTAGGTGCTGCGGGTCTGGTCGAGCACGCCGTGCGTGTTCTCACGGACCTTGTCGAAGACCACGACGGTGTCGTAGATCGAGTACCCGAGGATCGTCAGGAAGCCGATCACGGTCGCGGGGGTGACCTCCCAGCCGATCGCCGCGTAGATCCCGACCGTGATGATGAGGTCGTGGAACAGCGCGATGAGCGCGGCCGCGGCCATGCGCCAGTTGCGGAAGTAGATCGTCATGACCAGGCCCACGAGGGCCAGGAAGACGATGAGTCCGGTGATGGCCTTCTGCGAGACGTCCTTGCCCCAGCTGGGGCCGATGAACGCGGTCGTGACGTCGTTCTCGGTCACGGAGTAGGCCCCCGCGAGCGCGTCGCGCACCTCGGTGACCTCGTCCGCGGTCAGGCGGTCGGTCTGGATGCGGACTGCGCTGCCGCCGACGGTCGTGACGCGCGGGACCTCGTCGGGTGCTACCTCGGCCACGGCGTCGATCGCGGGCTGCTGGCTGGTGTCGCTCACGTTGGAGACGACGAACTCCGAGCCGCCGCGGAAGTCGATGCCGAGGTTGAAGCCCTTGGTGAGCAGGACCCCGAACGACAGCACGACCATGACGATCGCGACGATGTAGAAGCGGCGGCGGTGGCCGACGATCTGGTAGGACTTGCGCCCCGTGTAGAGGTCGTTGCCCCACTGGGCGAATCCCTGCGCCATCAGAGGTTCTCCTCGTTCTTGTCGCCCTCGGTCGAGGAGCCGGTGGTGGTGGCGTCGGTCTCGGCAGCGCGGCGGGCCGCGGCGCGGCGCTCGGCGATCGTCATCCGGCCCCCCTCGCCCGTGCTCGTGCTCGTGCTGTGGAGGCTCGCTCCGGCGCCGACCTTCTCGCGTGCGGGGCTGCCGAAGGGCTCGTCGACGGGCGCGTCGGTGACCGGTGCGTCCTTCGCGTCGGCGGCACCGGGGCTCGTGACGCGTCCACGTCCGGCGTAGCGCGTGGTCGCGCCGAGCCGGCGCGGGTCCAGGCCCGAGGCCGGGTGCCCGTTCGCGAAGAACTTGGTCCGGGCGAGGAGCTGCATGACCGGGTGCGTGAACATGAAGACGACGACGAGGTCGATCAGGGTCGTCAGTCCGAGCGTGAACGCGAAGCCGCGCACGCCGCCCACGGCCAGGAAGTAGAGCACGACCGCGGCGAGGAAGTTGACCGCGTCGGAGGCCAGGATGGTGCGCCGGGCGCGGTCCCAGCCCTTCTCGACGGCCGAGTTCAGGGTGCGGCCGTCGCGCAGCTCGTCGCGGATGCGTTCGAAGTACACGATGAACGAGTCCGCGGTGATGCCGATCGCGACGATGATGCCCGCGACACCGGGCAGCGACAGGCGGTACCCGATCGTCCAGGACAGCAGCAGGATCACCCCGAAGGTGAGCACGGCGGCGATGCCGAGCGAGGCGACCGTCACCAGGCCCAGGGCCCGGTACTGGAAGAGCGAGTAGATCACGACGAGCAGGAGGCCGATCGCGCCCGCGATGAGGCCCTTCTCGAGCTGCTCGCTACCGAGGGTCGCGGAGATCTGCTGCTCGCTCTGGACCTCGAAGGTCAGCGGGAGCGAGCCGAAGTTGAGCTGGTTGGCCAGGAGCGCGGCGCTCTCGCGCGTGAAGCTGCCGGAGATCTCGGCCTTGCCGTCCCTGATGACGTCGTTCGCGGTCGGGGCGGAGATGACGAGCCCGTCGAGCACGAGCGCGAACGCGTTCTGCGGGGAGGGCAGGGACACGAGGCGGCTCGTGGTCTCCTCGAACTCCTTGGTGCCCTGGTTGTTGAACTCGAGGTTGACGACCCACTGGCCGGTGCTCACGCCCTGCGCCGTGGTGCCCATGCCCGAGCTCGCGTTGGAGATCTCGGTGCCCTCGATCTCGACCGGTCCCAGGATGTACTTGGCGCTGCCGTCGTCGGCGCACGTGACCAGGGGCGCGTCGGGCTCGTCGCCCAGTCCGCCCGTGAGGTTCTTGGGGTCGGTGCAGTCGAGCGCGTCGAACTCGGCGGTGATCGCGGGGGTGATCTGCGCGAGGTCGCTCGGGTTCGCGGGGACGACGGGGGTCTCCGGCTCCGCGGGGGCGTCGGTCGGGGTCTCGGAGACCACCGGGGCGGGGGCGCCGACGGTCAGGACCGGGCGGAACCGCATCTGCGCGGACTTGCGCACGAGGTCGAGCGTCTCGTCGCTCGGGGTGCCGGGCAGACCGACGACGATGTTCTTGCCCTGGCTCGTGATCTCCGCCTCGGTGACTCCTGAGGAGTCGACGCGCTGGCGGATCACGTTGATCGCCTGCGTGATCGTCTCGTCGGTGACCTCACCCTCGGAGGCGATCGGCGTCAGGATGATCTGCGTGCCGCCCTCCAGGTCGAGGGCGAGTCCGGGCGTGATGCTCGCGTCCGACCACTTGGTGCCGGCGAAGATCGACGCGAACAGCGCGAGGATCAGTACAGCGAGGGTCACCAGGGTGCGTACGGGCCTGGCGCGTCGTGTGTTGGAGGTGGCCAACTATCCGTCTCTTCTCGTGCGCGCGACATCGCGAGATGGCGCGGGTCGACGTCGCACCCCGGGATCGGGGTGCGACGTGGTGTCACTTGCTGTCGGTGCCGTCGTCCCGCTTGTCCCCCGGCTTGCCCGTGAGCCCGGACAGGTCGTCCGGGACGTCCAGGACGTCGTCGTTCGCCGAGGAGATCTGGTCCGCGTCGCCGTAGACCGCGTCCTTCTCGGTGCCTTCGACCAGCTCGTCGACGCCCTCTTCCTCGACGGGCGGGTCGACGAGCTTGGCGATCGCCGCACGCAGCCAGCGCGTCTGGGTGCCGGGGGTGGACTCGATGGTGATGATGTCCTTCTCCTCGTCGACGTCGACGATGGTGCCGAACAGGCCCGATCCGGTCATGACCTCCTGGCCGGGGGCCAGGTTGGTGCGGAAGGCGGCTGCTTCCTTCTGCGCCTTGCGCGACCGGTTGGTCATGAGGAACATCGCTCCGGCGGCGAGAGCGAGGATGAGAATGAGGCTGAAGTCCATGACGGGGTAACCGGTTCCTGTTCTGTGCTGGGATCTGCGCGGCAGTCTAGGCGCACGCGTACGGATCACCAACGAACCGTCCGGCCGTGAAGTTCCGCCGCTCAGATTCCCTCAGTCTAGGCCCCCGTGTCGAACAGGGTTCCGCCCGACCGCCCGGAGCCGGTCCGCGGCCCGAGGCCGGCGCCCGGTCCGCGGGGCGTGAGCGGGTCGGGCGGGGTCAGCCCGAGGTGGGCCCAGGCCGCGGGGGTGGCCACGCGCCCGCGCGGGGTGCGCCCGATCAGGCCCTCGCGCACGAGGAAGGGCTCGGCGACGGTCTCGACCGTCTCGGACTCCTCCCCCACGGTGACCGCGAGCGTGCTCAGGCCCACTGGTCCGCCGCCGAACCGGGTGCACAGCGCCCCCAGGACGGCCCGGTCGAGGCGGTCGAGGCCGAGCTCGTCGACCTCGTAGACCTCCAGGGCCGAGCGTGCCGCCCGCAGGTCCATGGTCCCGTCGCCGCGGACCTGCGCCCAGTCGCGCACGCGGCGCAGCAGCCGGTTGGCGATGCGGGGCGTGCCGCGCGAACGGCCCGAGATCTCGTGCGCGGCGGCGTGCTTGATCTCGACGCCGAGCAGCCCGGCCGAGCGGATGATGACGCGCTCGAGCTCTTCGGCGGAGTAGAAGTCGAGGTGGCCCGTGAAGCCGAAGCGGTCGCGCAGCGGTGCGGGCAGGAGTCCGGCGCGCGTGGTGGCGCCCACGACGGTGAACGGTGGCAGGGACAGCGGGATGGCGCTGGCCCCTGCCCCCTTGCCGACGATGACGTCGACCCGGAAGTCCTCCATCGCGACGTAGAGCAGCTCTTCGGCGGGGCGGGCGAGGCGGTGGATCTCGTCGATGAACAGGACCTCGCCCTCCTCGAGGGAGGACAGGACTGCGGCGAGGTCGCCCGCGTGCTGGATCGCGGGACCCGACGTGACGCGCAGGGAGGTGCCGAGCTCGGCCGCGATGATCATCGCGAGGGTCGTCTTGCCGAGGCCGGGCGGACCCGAGAGCAGGACGTGGTCGGGCGTCGCGCCGCGGGCGAGGGCGGCCTGGAGCACGAGGGAGAGCTGGTCGCGCACGACGAGCTGCCCGACGAACTCCTCGAGGCGACGTGGGCGCAGGGCGGCCTCGGCCGCGCGTTCGAGGTCGTCGGCCGTCGAGGTCACGATCCGTTCGGACGTGAACGGCTCGTGCCCCTCCTCGTACCCGACGCGGTCGAAGTCAGCCACGGGGGCCGCCCAGGACGCGCAGCGACGCGCGCAGTGCGCCCGCGATCTCGTCGGGGGCCACGGCGTCGGCCCCGGCCTGGGTCAGGACCGTGGCGAGGGCGTCCTCGGCGGCCTTGGGGTTCCACCCGAGGCCCACGAGGGCCTGGACGACCTGGTCGCGCTGGTCGTCGGCCACGGCGCCGCCGACGGCGGACGCGGCGTCCGGGTCGGTGCCTGTGGGGGCCCCGAGCTTGTCGCCGAGCTCGAGCGCGATGCGCTGGGCGCCCTTGCGCCCGATGCCGGGCACGCGCATGAGCGCGGCGATGTCCTCGCCCGCGACGGCGCGGCGCAGGCCGTCGGGGGTGTGGACCGCGAGCATCGCCAGGGCCAGGCGCGGCCCGACGCCGCTGACGGTCTGCACGGCCTCGAACACGGCGCGCTCGTCGTCGTCGGCGAACCCGAACAGCGTGAAGGAGTCCTCCCGGACGACCATGCTCGTGGCCAGCCGGGCGGGCTCGCCCACGCGCAGCGCGGACAGCGTCGCGGGGGTCGCGTGGACGAGGTAGCCCACGGCTCCCCCGGCGCCTCCGACGTCGATGACGGCTCGGTCCAGACGGACGTCCGCGACCGTGCCCGACAGCGAAGCGATCACTGTGCCTCCATGCTTGCTCGCGGGGCCGGGCCACGTGCGACCGGTCCCGAACACCTGTACGAATCCTGGGCCACTCTAGCAACGCGGGGTGGTCCGCCCGGGCGAGCCTCGCCGTCGGGCGCGGTACCCCGGCTCCTGTCCTGCCTCAGCACGCGGCGCGTGACCTCGTGCCCACGGGGGTGCGGCCGGTCAGCGGCGCGGGCCGCGCGAGGCCTGCTCGGCCGCGGCCCAGGCGCGCTGGGCGGGGGTGAGCTGGTGGCGGTCGCCGCCCTGCAGGGCGCCCGCGGGGCGCCACAGGTGGCAGATCGCGAGGGCGAGGGCGTCGGCGGCGTCGGCGGGCTTGGGCAGCTCGGCGAGCTCGAGGATGCGCGCGACCATGCGCTGGACCTGGATCTTGTCGGCGCGTCCGGTCCCGGTCACGGCGGCCTTGACCTCGCTCGGGGTGTGCATCGCGACGGGCACCCCGCGGCGGGCCGCGGCGACCATCGCCAGGCCCGCGACCTGGGCGGTGCCCATGACGGTGCTGACGTTGTGCTGGGCGAAGACGCGTTCGACGGCCACGACGTCCGGCACGTGCTCGTCCATCCACGCGTCCAGGCGCTGGGAGATGGTGAGCAGGCGCAGGTCCACCGACATGTCCGGGGGGCTCTGCAGGACCCCGACCGCGACCATGCGGGCGCGCCGGCCGGGCAGCGAGTCGACGACGCCGACACCGCAACGGGTCAGTCCTGGGTCCACTCCGAGCACGCGCACGCGCTCACCTTCTCACGGGCCGCCCACGGCGAAGGGCTCCCACGCGTGCGTGCACGCGGGAGCCCTTCGTCACACCAGGGGTGGGTCAGTCGTCGTTCTCGAGCTCGGCCATGACCTCGTCGCTCGCGGTGAAGTTGGCGTAGACGTTCTGCACGTCGTCGCTGTCCTCGAGGGCGTCGATGAGGCGCAGGATCTTGCGGGCGCCCTCGGCGTCGACCTCGACCTCCATGGAGGGGTGGAAGACGACGTCGGCGGAGTCGTACTCGATGCCGGCGTCCTGCAGCGCGGTGCGCACCGCGACGAGGTCCGTGGCCTCGGTGAGGATCTCGAACGTGTCGCCCTCGTCGGTGACCTCCTCGCCGCCCGCCTCCAGGACTGCCTCCATGACGTCGTCCTCGGTGGTGCCCTCCTTGGGGACCACGATGACGCCCTTGCGGGAGAACAGGTAGGACACCGAGCCCGGGTCGGCGAGCTGGCCGCCGTTGCGCGTGAACGCGATGCGGACCTCGGCGGCGGCACGGTTCTTGTTGTCCGTGAGGCACTCGACGAGGACGGCGATGCCGCCCGTGCCGTAGCCCTCGTACATGATCGTCTGGTAGTCGGCGCCGCCGGCTTCCTGGCCCGAGCCGCGCTTGAGGGCGCGGTCGATGTTGTCGTTGGGCACCGAGGACTTCTTGGCCTTCTGGACGGCGTCGAAGAGCGTGGGGTTACCGGCGAGGTCCCCGCCGCCCGTGCGGGCCGCGACCTCGATGTTCTTGATGAGCTTGGCGAACAGCTTGCCGCGCTTGGCGTCGATCACGGCCTTCTTGTGCTTGGTCGTAGCCCACTTGGAGTGTCCTGACATACCCCTGTTACTCCTTCACGATTGCGACGAAGAGCTCGTGCACCCGCGCATCGCCCGTGATCTCGGGGTGGAAGGAGGTGGCGAGCAACGTTCCCTGACGTACTGCGACGATTCTACCTGCGGCGTCACCCGTCCTGGCGGCACCGGCGCCCGGCTCGTCACCGGAGCGCGCGTGCGCGGCGGCGCCGCGGTGGCGGGTGCGGGCCAGGACCTGGACCCCGGGCCCGGTGTCCTCGACCCACGGTGCGCGGATGAACGCGGCGGGCACGGGCCCGCCCGGTACGCCCGTCATCTCGACGGACGACTCGAACGAGTCGACCTGTCGCCCGAACGCGTTGCGGCGCACCGTGACGTCCAGCCCCCCGAGGGTCTGCTGGTCGTGCGTGGCGCCCAGGACGCGGTCGGCGAGCAGGATCATGCCGGCGCACGACCCGTACACGGGCAGCCCGGCCCCGATCGCGGTGCGCAGCGGGTCGAACAGCTCGAAGATCCGCAGCAGCTTGTCGATCGTGGTCGACTCCCCGCCGGGGAGCACGAGGCCGTCGAGGCCGCCCAGCTCGGTGGGGCGTCGCACGGTGACGGGACGAGCGCCGGCCACCTCGAGGGCGGCCACGTGCTCGCGGACGTCGCCCTGCAGGGCGAGAACTCCAATGACCGGTTTCACGATCGCCCATCGTACGTGGCGCCCGCGGCCCGCCGCCCGGGCGTCCGCCCATCCGTGGGGCTGCGGGCGGCCCGACGGCGGCGCGTACGGCGTGCGAACGGGCCCGGGGGTGGCGTGGGGCGGGTCGCGCCCCGGGGCGGGTCGGTGGCGCTGCGCTGCGCTGCCGAGCGGCAGGGCGCGGGGGTTGCCGGGTGGTCTACTCGGTGGCCTCGCCGAGGTGGCGGGTGCGCCCGTCCCAGCCGTCGAGGAGCGGTGCGAGGAGGTCGGGCAGCCCGGCGGGGAACACCTCGATGGTCACGGTGCGCAGCTCGGGGAGTGTGAACCAGCGCATCTCGTCGACGACGTCGTGCTCGACCTCGGTCCAGCCGTCGCGGGTCAGGGCGGGCTCGCCCTGGGGGTGGGTGAGGCGGGCGAGGTAGAAGACCTCGTCCTGGCGGCAGCGTTCGCGGTAGAAGTCGAAGACGGCCGAGCGGGTCCACACGGGCCCCTCGAGCGTGTCGGGGTCCAGGTGCAGCCCGGTCTCCTCGCGGACCTCGCGCACCGCGGCGTCGAGGTCACTCTCGCCCGGTTCGATGCCGCCGCCGATGGTGAACCACCAGGAGCGTTCGGGCTGGTCGGTGTCGTGGCCGCGCGCGAGCAGGACCCGGTGCGCGGCGTCGAGGAGCAGGACCCGGGCGCCGCGGCGGTGGCGCAGGCCGTCGGGGCCCAGGACCCAGTCGGGGCCGAGCGTGCTGGGGGGCACCTGTTCGGCGGTGCCGGGCTCCGCGTCAGGGCCCGCCGGCGCCGGGGCGGGCGCAGCGGGTGCGTCCGCCCCGGTCGGGGCGTGGCCGACGGGCTGGTCGGGGGTGCTCGTCATGAGGAGGTCACGGGGGCGTGGCCCCGGGGCTCCGGGACTCCCCGACCGGCCCGCGAGGTCACCAGCCGCGCTCGGCGAGGCGGTGCGGGACGGGGATGTCGTCGACGTTGATGCCGACCATGGCCTCGCCCAGGCCGCGCGAGACGTCCGCGAGGACGGCCGGGTCGTCGTAGAACGTGGTGGCCTTGACGATGGCGGCGGCACGCTGGGCGGGGTTGCCCGACTTGAAGATGCCCGAGCCGACGAACACGCCCTCGGCGCCGAGCTGCATCATCATCGCGGCGTCGGCCGGGGTCGCGATGCCGCCCGCGGTGAACATGACCACGGGGAGCTTGCCCGTGGCGGCGATCTCCTTGACGAGCTCGTACGGGGCCTGGAGCTCCTTGGCCGCGACGAACAGCTCGTCCTCGGGCAGGGAGGTCAGGCGGCGGATCTCGCCGCGGATGGTGCGCATGTGCGTGGTCGCGTTGGACACGTCGCCCGTGCCTGCCTCGCCCTTGGAGCGGATCATGGCCGCGCCCTCGGTGATGCGGCGCAGGGCCTCGCCCAGGTTCGTCGCCCCGCACACGAACGGTGCGTCGAACGCCCACTTGTCGATGTGGTTGGCGTAGTCGGCCGGGGTCAGGACCTCGGACTCGTCGATGTAGTCGACACCCAGCGCCTGCAGCACCTGCGCCTCGACGAAGTGGCCGATGCGGGCCTTGGCCATGACGGGGATCGAGACGGCCGCGATGATGCCGTCGATCATGTCGGGGTCGCTCATGCGCGAGACCCCGCCCTGGGCGCGGATGTCGGCCGGGACACGCTCGAGGGCCATGACGGCCACCGCGCCGGCGTCCTCGGCGATCTTCGCCTGGTCGGGCGTGACGACGTCCATGATGACGCCGCCCTTGAGCATCTCGGCCATGCCGCGCTTGACCTTGGCCGAGCCGACGACGTCTGTCACCTGGGGGCTGTTCTCGCCGGAATTCTCCACGGACACCGCGAAACCTCGAATCTTCACGTTGGGACGCGCGAACAGGGGTCACGCTCGCGCCGCCGACATGCTTGCACGTCACCCCCCACTCTACGGAGGTCCGCCCACCCTTCGGGCACCCCGCCCGGCCTGGCCGGTCGGTCGCCCGCAGGTCACGGGCACGACGCCCAGCGGTCCCCGCAGGCGGTAGAGGCACCGGAGTCCCAGCGGCCCCAGCGGCCCCGTGGCCGCTGTGGGCGCTGTGGGCGCTGTGGGCACCGGCGGGTCAGGGGTTGCGGTCCAGCCCCGGCGGCCACGCGTCGTCCAGCTCGACCGTGACCGGCATGGGCGCGTGCCCCGCGAGCGAGAACGCCCGGGCGTACCAGGTGCGGCGCAGGCGCTGCGTCTGCGCCACGGCCTCGTTGTGGAAGCGGCGGGCGATCTGCGCCCGGTACCAGGCCCCCGCCAGCGCGCCCAGGAGCTGCGCCCCCAGGGGCGAGGCCCGGATCTCCGCGACCTCCTGCGGGTCCTCCAGCGCCGAGCGCAACGTCGCCGACAGGTCGCTCTCCGCCATCGCGCGCTGCATCCCGACCCCCGCCAGGAGGCGAGGAGCCTGCACCAGGGGCGCGCCGCCGTCGGGCCTGCGCACCCCCTCCGGCGCGGACACCAGCTCGGCCAGCCCCGGGACCGCGGCCGCCACCTCCCGCATGCGCAGGTCGTCGTCCAGGACCGCGTACGCGGCCTCCGCGACCAGGACCGAGCTCGCCGGGTCCAGCTCCCCCGCCCCCGCCAGGTCCAGCGCAGCCGACGCACGACGCTCGAGCTGCGCGTCCAGCGCCAGACGCGAGGCCATGACCTTGCGGTGCAACCGGTCCAGGCGCGACGCCGCGACCCACAGCGCCCACCCCGCCACCAAGAGCACGGCCACCACGATGATGGCGATCTCCGACCACGTCACGACGAGCTCCTCTCCTGCTCAGGGCGGGGCCACAACCCCAGACGGCGACCGCCGCGCAACGATGCCGGGTCCTCGTGCACCGGGATCACGGCGTCCGAGGCCGCCAACGCCATCTCGTACACCGCGAGCACCTCGGCCGTCACGGTCGACCAGTCGAACCGGCGCACGAACGAGATCGCCCGTCCGCAGTACACCTCCCGGCCCGCCGGGTCCGCCAACACCCTCACGACCGTCTCCGCGAGCGCGACGGAGTCCCCCACCGGGAACAACGCCCCCGCCTCCCCCTCGTCCAGGACCCGCCGGAACGCCCCCAGGTCCGAGGCCACCACGCACGCCCCCGCGCTCATCGCCTCCACCAGCACGATCCCGAAGGACTCCCCACCCGTCTGCGGCGCGATGTACACGTCCACCGACGACAGCAGCGACGCCTTCTCCTCGTCCGAGATCGACCCCAGGAACTCCACGGCGCTCGCGGCCTCGCCCAGGGCTTCCAGAGCGTCGGCCCGCCCCTGGTCCCCCCGGCCCGCGACCAGGAAGCGCGCCCCCGGGACCTGCTCGAGGATGCGCGGGATCGCGGCCGTCAGGACCGGCAGACCCTTGCGCGGCTCGTCCAGACGCCCCAGGAACGCGATCGTCGGCGCCTCCGCGGTGCCCTGCCACTTCGCCGACGGCTCGGCGTCGGCGAACGTGTCGACGTACACCCCGTTCGGGATCACGACCGCGTCACCACCCATGTGCTCCACCAGGGTGCGCCGCGCGTCCTCCGAGACCGCGATGCGCGCCGAGATCTTCTCCAGGCTCTGCCGCACCAACGGGTACACCACCTGCAGCGCCCGCGAACGGATCAAGGCCGTGTGGAACGTCGCCACGATCGGACCCTGCGCGATCCACAACGCCAGCATGCTCAGCGACGGCGTCACCGGCTCGTGCAGGTGCAGCACGTCGAACTGACCCGCGTCCAACCATCGGCGCACGCGCGCCGCCGTGACCGGACCGAACGTCATGCGCGCCACCGACCCGTTGTACTTCACCGGCACCGCACGACCCGCGGACGTGATGTAGTCCGGGATCGGGGTGTCCTCGTCCGCAGGAGCCAGCACCGACACCTCGTGCCCCTGGGCCATGAGCGCCTCCGCCAGGTCCCGGATGTGGAACTGCACACCCCCCGGGACGTCGAACGAGTACGGGCACACGATCCCGACCTTCAGGCTCATGCCGAGCCCACCGCCCCTCCACCAGTCGAACCCTGCGCGTCCTTCGCCCGTGTCCGGGCGTACCGGTCCGGGTCCAGGTCCGCCACGAACACCTTCTGCAGCATGTGCCAGTCCTCCGGGTCCGCGGCGACGCCCTCCGCCAGCTGGTCCACCCACGCCTGCGTCACCGCCGCCACCCGCTCGCTGCGCGGCACGCCGTCCGGCACCGTGACCGGCGGGAAGAACCGGATCACGATCCCCCACGGCGTCCCCGCCGCCCGCCGACGAGGCCCCGTCAACCGTTCGTACCGGATCGAGGCCGTCAACAACGGCGCCCCCGTCGAGACCGCCAGCGCCGCCGGTCCCGCCGCCACCCGGGCCCGCTCACCGAACAGGTCCACCTCCACGCCCCGCGACGTCAGGTCACGGTCCGCGAGCAACGGGATGAGCTTGCCCGGCCCCCGCGCACCGCGCATCAGCTCACGGAACACGTCCCCGTCACCCAGCGCCAGGATCTCGATCCCCAACGAGTTACGGAACGCCAGGAACTCCTGGAACAGCTCCTCGGGCTTGAGCCGCTCCGCGACCGTCAGCACCGGCGCGATGTGCGGCGTCGCGTACGCCCCCGCCAGGTCCCAGTTGCCCATGTGACCCAGCGCCAGCACCGGCGTCACCCCCTGCGACGTGAACCGCAGGCAGTTCTCGTACCCCTCCAGCCGCACCCGCGCCTCGATCTGCGCAGCCGACGCCGCCGGTAGCGTGAACGCCTCGCGGTAGTACCGCATGTACGAACGCATGCCCGCACGGCTCAACCGGCGCACCCCCCTCGCGTCCAGGTCAGGACGCACCCGCGCCAGATTCCTCTCCAGCTGCGGCACACCCCCCTTGCGAGCGGCCCACGCCACGTCCGCGATCGCGGTGAACACCCCACGCAGCAGCGGCTCCGGCACCTTGTGCGCGTTGCGCCACGCGAACGTGAACGCCTTGTCCGCACTCACCCCCACCTCAGGCACCACCCTCGGACGCCGCAGCGCCCCCCGCCGACGCACCCGAAGCAGCGACCGTCTGACGACGCACCGTCGCCATGCGCTGCACGACCGTCACGGCGCTCGCGGCCGCGAGCAGCCCCAGCACCACGACGAGCACCGTCACCGGGAGCCCCAGACCCACGAGCCCCGCCGCGACGAGCGTCACGACCAGGCGGTCGGCGCGCTCCGCGATCCCGACCGAGGCGGTCATGCCCAGGCCCTCGGCCCGAGCACGCGCGTACGGGACCACCGAACCCAGGACCAGGCACGCGAGCCCCACCGTGATGCCCCACGTGTTCTCGGTGCGCACGAACCACACGATCAGCCCCGTGAAGATCGCGGCGTCCGCCAGGCGGTCCAACGTCGAGTCCAGGAACGCACCCCACGGCCCCGAGCGCCCCGACAGCCGGGCCATCACACCGTCGAGCGCGTCCGAGAAGGCGAAGACCATGATCGCCATGGTGCCCGCGAACAGGTGCCCCGTGGGGAACAGCCACAGCGCGGACCCCACGACCCCGAGGGTCCCCACGATCGTGACCGCGTCCGGAGACACCCCGACACGCAGCAGGAACGCCGCGATCGGCGTGAACAACCTCGTCACGACGGCGCGCAGCCGACCGAACATCTAGCTCTCCTCGGAAGTGGGCGCCACCGGCGCCACGTCGTTCTCGTCGTTCTCGTCGTTCTCGTCGGCCACGTCGGCCACGTCAGCCACGTCACTGTCGGCGACGGGTACCTCGCCCCTCGCCGCCAGCCCTGCGCCGTCCCACGCCGCGGCCAACCGGGCCCGGGTGTCGCCCAGCAGCTCGGGCACGGCCTTGGTGTGCGCCACGATCGGCAGGAAGTTCGCGTCCCCCGACCAGCGCGGCACCACGTGCTGGTGCAGGTGCGCCGCGATCCCGGCCCCCGCGACCGCCCCCTGGTTCATGCCCAGGTTGAAGCCGTCAGGACCCGACACCGCACGCGTGACCCGCATGGCCTGCTGCGTCAGCCGCGCCAGCTCGTCGGTCTCCTCCGGCGTGAGCTCGGTGTAGTCCGACACGTGCCGGTACGGGCACACCATCAGGTGCCCCGGGTTGTACGGGTACAGGTTGAGCACCACGAAGCACCACGTGCCTCGCGCCACGACCAACCCCTCCTCGTCGGACAGCGCAGGGACCCGGCAGAACGGGCACGACGACGCCCGGTCGTCGACCGGCTTGTCCTGCCCACCGATGTAGACCATCCGGTGCGGCGTCCACAACCGGTCCATCCCGTCGTCGAACCGAGGATGCCCCTGCGGGCCCTCGACCGAGTACCCGGCCCCTGCGCCGTCCGACGTCACTGCGTCAGACCTGGCTGCGCTCGCGGACCGCAGACACGATCCGCTCGATGGCCTCGGCCACGGGCACGCCGTTGTCCTGGCGCCCGTCGCGGTACCGGAACGACACCGCGCCGGCCTCGACGTCCTCGCCACCGGCGATGAGCACGAACGGCACCTTCTGGGTGCTGGCCGTGCGGATCTTCTTGCCGAAGCGGTCGTCCGAGTAGTCGACCTCGGCGCGGATGCCCTGCGCCCGGAGCTGGGCGACGACGTCGGCCAGGTAGTCGTTGAAGGGCTCCGCGACGGGAACCGCGACGACCTGGACCGGCGCGAGCCACGCCGGGAAGGCGCCCGCGTAGTGCTCGGTGAGCACCGCGAAGAAGCGCTCGATCGACCCGAAGAGCGCACGGTGGATCATGACGGGGCGCTGGCGCGTGCCGTCCGAGGCCTGGTACTCGAGGTCGAACTTCTCCGGCAGGTTGAAGTCGAGCTGGATGGTCGACATCTGCCACGTACGACCGATCGCGTCCTTCGCCTGGACCGAGATCTTGGGGCCGTAGAACGCGGCGCCGCCCGGGTCCGGCACGAGCGCCAGACCGGACTCCTCGGCGACCTGACGCAGCGTCTCGGTCGCTTCCTCCCACGCGTCGTCGGTGCCGACCGACTTCTCGGGGTCGCGCGTCGAGAGCTCGAGGTAGAAGTCGTCGAGCCCGTAGTCCTTGAGCAGGTCGAGCACGAAGTTGAGCGCGTCGGTCAGCTCGGACTTCATCTGGTCGCGCGTGCAGTAGATGTGCGCGTCGTCCTGGGTGAAGCCACGGGCCCGGGTCAGGCCGTGCACGACGCCGGACTTCTCGTAGCGGTAGACCGTCCCGAACTCGAAGAGGCGCAGCGGGAGCTCACGGTACGAGCGGCCGCGCGCGTCGAAGATCAGGTTGTGCATGGGGCAGTTCATGGGCTTGAGGTAGTAGTTCTGCCCGGCGCGTCGCAGCGTGCCGTCGGCGTCGCGCTCCTCGTCGAGGTGCATGGGGGGGTACATGCCCTCGGCGTACCAGTCGAGGTGCCCGGAGACCTGGTACAGCTTCTCCTTGGTGATGTGCGGGGAGTTGACGAACGAGTAGCCCGCCTCGATGTGCCGCTTGCGCGAGTACTCCTCCATCTCGTTGCGGATGATCCCGCCCTTGGGGTGGAAGACCGCGAGCCCGGAGCCGATCTCGTCCGGGAACGAGAAGAGGTCGAGCTCGACGCCCAGGCGACGGTGGTCGCGACGCTCGGCCTCGGCCAGTCGCTCGGTGTAGGCGCGCAGCTCGTCCTTGGTGGGCCACGCCGTGCCGTAGACGCGCTGGAGCTGGGGGTTCTTCTCGCTGCCGCGCCAGTAGGCCGCGGCGCTGCGCATGAGCTGGAAGCCGTTGCCGATGAGGCGGGTGCTGGGCAGGTGCGGGCCGCGGCACAGGTCCTTCCAGGCCACGGAGCCGTCGCGACGCAGATTGTCGTAGATGGTGAGCTCGCCGGCGCCGACCTCGACCGACACGCCCTCCCCTGCCTCCTCGTCGGCCGACCCGGAGCCCTTGAGGCCGATCAGCTCGAGCTTGTAGGGCTCGTTCGCGAGCTCGGCGCGCGCCTCGTCCTCGGTCACGACACGACGCTTGAACGTCTGGCCGTCCTTGACGATGCGGGCCATGGCCTTGTCGAGCGCCTTGAGGTCGTCGGGCGTGAACGGGGTCTCGACGTCGAAGTCGTAGTAGAAGCCGTCACGGATGGGCGGCCCGATGCCGAGCTTCGCGTCGGGGTTCACCTGCTGCACGGCCTGGGCCAGGACGTGCGCGGCGGAGTGGCGCAGCACGTCGAGGCCGTCGGGCGAGTCGATGGTGACGCCCTCGACGTCGTCGCCCTCGGCGAGGGGGGTGTCGAGGTCCTTGAGCTGACCGTTGACGCGCAGGACGACGACGTCGCGGCGACCCTGGAAGAGGTCCACGCCGGTCGTCCCCGTCTCCACCGTGGTCCGTTCTCCGTCGAGAGTGATGGACAAGGGTGACGAGAGAACGTCTGACACGGTGCGCGCTCCTAGCGGCTCGACAGGGCAGTGGAAAGGGCGCCACCAGACGGCGGCGCCCCTCGATGTTACCGACCTCGGCCGGTCGCGTGCTTACCGCGACCGATCAGTCGTTCGCTTCCTTGGCCTTCTCGGCCAGGGTGTCGACGTGCCCGTCGACCGAGTCCGGCGCGATTCCCTTGATCTTCTCGG
Source organism: Oerskovia jenensis (assembly GCF_016907235.1). NCBI lineage: Bacteria > Bacillati > Actinomycetota > Actinomycetes > Micrococcales > Cellulomonadaceae > Oerskovia > Oerskovia jenensis. The sequence continues at coordinate 188,770 of NZ_JAFBBO010000001.1, read as the reverse complement.
CGACCTCGTCGATCTTGTCGTCGGTCAGGAAGCCCTTGGCCTTGTCGACCAGTCCCCCCAGTCCCTCCTTGGCCTCGTTGCCGGCGGTCGCCGCCTTGTCCTTGGCGTCGTCGATTCCCATGCTCGTCTCCTTCGCACCGGGGTCCTTCGCGAGGCGTTCGCCCCACCCCAGCGAAACTACCGCCGTCCCGGGGCTCCTTCCACGGGAGGGCGGGCCCAGGCGCTGCGTGCTCGACGACACCCGCTCCTTCCCTGCTGGTCGGTGAGCCGGCGTCGTGAGGTCGGGTGGAGGCAGGTCTCCGCTTGGCACACTATTTTTCACCACGAACAGGTAAGCCCGAAAAGTGTGAGATGTCCGACGAAACCGCCGTGCGCCCGATTCCTGGGACCCTCTTCCCGCTCCTGGAGGGCGCTGCCATGCTGTGCCGCGTGCCCTACACGCCCGTCCACGCCCTGGTGTCCCTTCCCCTCGCCGGCCGCCGCGCACGCCGTGCCCTCCCCCCGAACCTGCTGCTCTGGGCGCTGCCCGCCTTCGCGGTCGGCGCGATGGTGCCGGACGCCCCGCTCTTCCTCGACGTCCTGGTCCCAGGGACCGACGAGCTGGCCCACCCCACGCACCGCCTGCTCGGGGTCGTGACCGTCGACCTCGCGCTCACGCTCGCGTTCACCGCGCTGTGGGTCCTGGTCGTCCGGACGCCGTTCCTGGCCGCGCTCCCCCGCCGGGCCACGCCGGTGCCCCACGTGTCGACGCGCGCGGCGCCCCCGCTCGCGGTCGCAGGGGCCGTCGTCGGGTTCGCCGTGGCAGGCACGCTCACGCACATCCTCTGGGACGACTTCACGCACCTGCGCGGGACCGCCGTCCAGACCTGGGACGCGCTGCGCACGCCCGTCGCAGGCGTGATGGCCTACAAGTACCTCCAGCACGGGAGCTCGTTCGTCGGGTTCGTGACGATCGCGGTCCTCACGGTGCGCTGGTGGCGCCGCGCCCTGCCCGTCCCCCACCCGCAGCACCTGCGCTCCGCGGTGCTCGCGGTGTGCACGGGCGCGACTGTCGGGATGGTGGGGGCGGTGGTGCGCCTCGTCGCGACGGACCACGCCGTGTCCGTGCTGTCCTTCGCACGCCTGGCCGCGACGTACCCCGTGCTCGGCGCGGGGATCGGCCTGGTCGCCTGGGCCGCCGTAGGCACGGCCTCCCGGCGAAGGGACGGCCGTTCCGCGGCCGCGGGCGTCGCAGCGGGCGCCCCGCCCCCGCGCTGACCGGGCCCGACGACGTCACGCCCCCGGCGTCGTCGGCTCCCTCCCCGCCGGGCAGGCCGGACCGTGCACCTGTGCGGGGTCGGTCAGGCGCGTGGCCTCGCGCCGTCCGAGCCGCGGGGGCCGCCGGGCGCTCCCGAGCGTCGCTGGGCCTCGTCCGCGACCGCGCGCAGCCGCTCGACGTGCCGCGACCGGTCGGCCGCCGAGCGGGCCGACAGGTTGTCGTCGTCGACCCTGAGCCCCGCGCTCCCGTCGGTCAGCTCGCGCAGCACGTCCGCGTGGCCGGCGTGGCGGGCCAGGTCGCCCGTGACGTGGACCATGACCTGGAGGAGCGTGACGTCGGCGCGCTCGGCCGGCCACCAGGGCACCCGCCCGGTCGCGTCGAGATCGCGCGACGCGATCGTCTCGTCGGCGAAGGCCCAGACGCGGCGGTAGAGGTCGACGACCGCGTCGACCGGCTCGTCCAGGGTGGCCCACATGTCGGCGTCGGCGTCGGCCTCGGCGTCGTCGGCGATCCAGGGCATCTCGTCAGGGCTCGGCCACTCGCGCCCGAACGTCTGGCCGAAGTAGCCGACCTCGACCCCGGCCGCGTGCTTGACCAGACCGAGCAGGTTGGTCCCCGTGGGGGTCCACGGCCAGCGGGCCGCGCGCTCGTCGAGCCCCTCGACCTTCCAGAGCAACGCGTCGCGCGCCGCCTGGAGATACCGGTGCAGGACCGCCTTGTCGTCGGTCGCCGTGGTGCGCGCGCTCGCCATCGACCGAGTCTCGCTCCGCGCCGCGCGGAGCGCAACGGGACCGACCGTGCGTGTGGGACCGGCACTCCACGTGAGGCCGGGCTGGTCCACCGGCGTCCGACGGCGGCACGCGCCGCGCGCCACGCGGGAGCGCTTCCACCTTCGGGGCCTCCCGTGGGAGGGTGTCGGCGTGACGAAGATCTCCCTCCCCCCGCTGCACTGGTTGTCCCACGAAGGTGCAGGTCAGGTCGACGACGACGCCGTGACCCTGACCGCCCCTGCCGGCACCGACTGGACGAACGACGCCCTGGGCACCCCTCCGCAGCATGCTGCCCCGGCGCTCGTGTTCGAGGCGCCGGCCGAGTTCGCTCTGTCCGCCCGGGTCCGGGTCACGACCGAGCGCACGACGTTCGACGCGGGCGCCCTGGTCCTGTGGGCCGACGACGCGCACTGGGCCAAGCTCTGCTTCGAGCAGGCGCCGAACGGTCGGGTCATGGTCGTCTCGACGGTCACGAACGACTACACCGACGACTGCAACTCGTGGGACGTCGACGACGAGACCGTGCACCTGCGGGTCGTGCGGACCGGCCCCGCCTGGGCGTTCCACGCCTCGCGCGACGGCGAGACCTGGGAGTTCGTCCGCCTCTTCCGCCTCTACTCCGACCTGCCGGTCCGGGTGGGCTTCCTCGCGCAGGCACCGCTGGGCGAGACGTGCACCGCGGTCTTCGACCGGATCGTGCTCGACGACACCGCTCCCGGCGACCTGCGCGACGGGAGCTGAGCTCAGCGTTCGCGCACCGGGTACACCGCGGGGACCCCCGGCGGGTCCTCGCCGACCAGGCCGTCGACCGACTCGCGGATCAGGTCGGCGTGCCCCACGTGCCGGGCGTACTCCTCGATCAGGTCCACCAGGACCCTGCGCAGGCTCGACCGTTCCCCGTCGGCCCCTGCCTCGGGCTGCCAGACGAGGCGGCGGTCCAGGCCGCCGTCCGCGAGCGCCTCGTCGACCGCCGCGCGGGACCGGACGACGGCGGCTCGCCACAGGTCGTACAGGTGTCCCGGCGAGTCCTGCGCGGCCGAGGTCCACGGCCACTGCGGGTCGCGGTCCCAGTCGACCGTGTCCCAGGGGGCCCGGGAGGGCGCCCGTGGAGCTTGGTCGAGAACCACAGCTCCTCGGTGAACGCGAGGTGCTTGAGGAGCCCGCCGAGCGTGATCGAGGACGCCGCGACGTGCACCGCGAGCCCGTCCGCGTCGAGCCCGCCGACCTTCCACGCGAACGTGGCGCGCTGACGCTCAAGGGATCCGAGGAGCGTCGCGACCTCGTCGCCCGCGGCGGGCGGCTCGATCAGGTCGTGCTCGTCCGCTGCCTCGCCCATGAGTTCCTCCCGCGGGGTGCCGACCGGTTGCCTCTCACTGTAGGCAGGCCCTCGAGTCGTCCGCAGCGCGTGCGGCCGGTCCGTCAGGTGGGCCAGTAGGCCGAGTCCGGGACCGTACGCGGCCCGAAGACGGCCTGACCGACGCGGACGCACGTGGCTCCCTCCGCGATCGCGAGCTCGTAGTCGCCGGACATGCCCATCGAGAGGTCGTCGAGCCCGACCCCGTCCGGCGCGGTGTCGCGGAGCCGGTCGCGCAGCGACCGCAGCCGGGCGAAGCACCCGCGGACGCGCTCGCTGTCCGTGGTGAGCTCGGCCAGGGTCATGAGTCCGCGGACCCGCAGGGCCGTGAACGTCGGCAGAGCCTGGACGAAGGCGGGCACCTCCTCGGGGGCGAGGCCGTACTTGCTGGGCTCGTCCGAGGTGTTGACCTGTACCAGGACGTCGAGGCCCCGCCCCAGCGCCTGGAGCCGGCGGTCGAGCGCCTGCGCGAGGCGGAGCGAGTCGAGGGCCTGGAACTCCGTCGCGAAGGTCGCGACGTCCTTGGCCTTGTTCGTCTGCAGGTGCCCGACGACCGCCCACTCGACGTCGAGGTCCGCCAGGTTCTCGGACTTGCGCCGGGCCTCCTGGACCTTGTTCTCACCCAGCCGGACGAGCCCTGCGGCGACGGCCTGACGGATCCGGTCCTCCGGCACGGTCTTGCTGACCGGCAGCAGCCGCACCGTGGCCGGGTCGCGTCCGGCCTCCGCGGCGGCGGCCGCGATCCGCGAGCGCACCGCGTCCAGCGCGCGGGTGAAGTCCGCGACGGTGCGTGCCGTCCGGTAGGGCTGGTCGAGCGGTCGAGCGGTCACGGGTGCTCCCACGGGTCGGAGACGGTCGGGGCGGGGTCCTCCAGGAGGAGCGTGCTCTGCGCGACCCAGGCGTCGAGGACACGCCGGGCCACGTCCGCGAGCACCGGTCCGTGCTCGACGGCCTGCGCACGGATCCGGCGAGGGTCGATCCCGGCGCCCGCGAGCTCGTGCGCGTGGCCCACGAGCCAGCTCTCGATCCGTGTGTGGTCGGCCTCGAGGTGGAACTGCAGTCCGAGCACCCCCGGGCCGGCCGAGAACGCCTGGTGCGGGAACCCGGGCGTCTCGGCGAGCCGCACGGCCCCCGGGGGGATCTCGAACTGGTCCCCGTGCCAGTGCAGGACGGGCACGCCGTCGAGCGGGGCGAGGACCGAGTCCCGCCCGGCGTCGGTGAGGGTCAGCGGTCCGTAGCCGATCTCCTGTCGGCCCGTCGGGGAGACGTCGGCCCCGAGCGCGTACGCCACGAGCTGGGCGCCGAGGCAGATGCCGAGCGTCGGGCGTCCCGCGCGCAGCCGACCCGAGATCGCCGCGAGCTCGGCGTCGAGGAACGGGTAGCGGTCGACGTCACCGACGCCGACCGGTCCGCCCAGCACGACCAGGAGCTCGGGGGCCAGGAACGCCTCCGGGGTGACGGGGTCCGTCCCGGCCTCCAGGTAGGTCACCTCGTAGCCGTACGCGTCGAGGACCGCCGCCGCGAGCCCGAGGTCCTCGAAGGCGACGTGCCTGACCGCGAGCGCCCGCCGGGTCATGAGCCCGCGCCCGGCACGTCGAGTCCGGAGGCACGACCACCGCCGGCGCGAGAGGCCGGGTGCTCGGCGACGCGCTGCTCCACGTAGCCCGCGGTCCTGGCGCGCGCCGGTGCATTCCTGCCGCGCACGCGTTCTCCCGAGGTGTCGTGGGGTCGCAGGATCGCGGCCAGGTCGGCCGCGAACGCGATCGCCTGCCGAGCGTCCAGGGTCGAGGTCGTCACGCGGACAGCGGGCGGGTGCCCCGCGCCGAGCGCGAAGTCGTCCCCGGCGCGCACGGCCCAGCCGCGGGCCGCGAGGTCGTCCACGACCTGCCGGGCGGAACCCGGCACGGGCAACGGCACCCACAGGTTGAGGCCGTCCCCCGGTCCGGGGACGGGCAGGCCACGCTCCCCGAGCGCTGTTGCGAGCCGCTCGCTCCGGCGGGCGTAGGTGGCGCGAGCCCGGTCCAGGAGGGCGTCCGTGCCGGGCTCGGCGAGCACGTGGGCGACGACACGCTGGAGGACGTGGCTGACCCACGTGGTGGACGAGCTCAGCCGGGTCTCGAGCCGTGCCGCGGTCGTGGTGTCGGCCAGCACGAAGGCCAGGCGCAGGTCGGGTCCGAGGAACTTCGACACCGACCGCACGAGCGCCCACCGGGGCGCCCCGGGCGGGGCGATCCGCAGGTAGGGACGGGTGGACACCGCCGAGAAGTGGTCGTCCTCGACGACGAGCACGTCCGGGTGCTCCGCCAGCACGTCGCGCAGCGCGGCGGCCCGCCCGGGCGTCAGGCTCACCCCGGTGGGGTTGTGCGCGCGGGGCGTGCACACGACCGCTCGCGCCCCCGCCCCGAGCGCGTCGCGCAGGGCGGGGACGCTCAGGCCCTCGTCGTCGACCGCGACGGGCGCGCCGCGGTACCCGCCGAGCCGGAGCGTGCCGATGCTCGACAGGAAGCACGGGTCCTCGACCGCGACCAGGTCGCCCCGCGTCAGGTGCGCGGCGAGCAGACGTTCGACCGCGTCGACGGCCCCGTGCGCGAGGACCACGCGGTGCTCGCCGGTGACGTCGGGCGCGAGGTGCTGCCCCGCCCACCGCGCGAGATCGGGGTCGACCGGTGACCCCCCGTACAACGAGGGCACGTAGCCCACGTCGAGGGCGCCCGCGAGACCCGGGAGCAGAGCCGGGTCGGGATTCCCGCTCGACAGGTCCACGAGCCCGGAGGGCGCCAGGCCCTCACGGACGAGGTCGGGGACACCGAGCACGACCGTGCCGCCGCGGCGCCGGCTCTCGACGACACCGGCGGCCGCCAGCTGGGCGTACGCGGCGGCAACGGTGTTGCGGTTGAGGCCCAGCGAGCCGGCGAGGTCGCGGATGGGCGGGAGGGACTCCCCTGCTGACAGAGCTCCCGTGTCCACGAGCGCACGGACGGACGAGACGACCTCGTCAGCGCTCGCACCGTTGATCCTGCCGACCACGACCGCGCCACCTCCACCGTCCCGGCTCCGCATCGAGCGGAGCGACCACGCCAAACATATGTCCTAGGACATATGTTTGGCCACCCCTTCGTACGGGACCGGCCGCACCTCCGTGAAACCGCGACCGGTCCGCGGCGCCACGCCGCACGACCGAGCCGCACGCTCCCAGGAACGTGTCGCGACACACCGGACCCAAAGGTCCGCCGAAGGAGTGACCAACGTCCCGACCTCAGGGAGGAAGGTCCCGCCGCGCCCGAGTTTGGCCACTACATGTGGGCTTACATGGGTGTAATTGCTACTACATCTAGTTTTCATCGATGCCCCGGGGTCCGCCCTTCCAGGCGGCCCGGGGCGTCACGCAGAGAGGTTGTGGTCGCATGGGTCCGGTCGGGGTCGAGCAGGACGACGTCACGTCAGGGGCGACGACGGCGCTCACGGCGCTCACGGCGCTCACGGTGCTCAAGCGTGACGGTCGAGCGCTCGCGTTCGACGACGCCCGGATCCGCGCGGCGCTCCGCAAGGCCTACGAGGAGGTCCACGGGGCCGCGACGCCCTTCCACGAGCGCGCCCTCGACGCGGTCCTCGACCGGGTGGTCGCCGAGATCTCGGTGCGCTTCACGGACGTGGTGCAGATCTACGAGATCCAGGCCGTGGTCGAGCACGAGCTGCTCGCCTCGCGCGAGTACGACGTGGCCCGCGCCTACATCGACTACCGGGTCCAGCGTGACTTCGCGCGCAGCCGCTCGACCGATCTCAACCACTCGATCGTGGGACTGATCGCCAAGGACTCGGCGGTCGTCAACGAGAACGCGAACAAGGACGCGGACGTCTTCAACACCCAGCGCGACCTGACGGCGGGCGCGGTGGGCAAGGCGGTCGGCCTGCGCATGCTGCCCCCGCACGTGGCGAACGCCCACCAGAAGGGCGACATCCACTACCACGACCTCGACTACCACCCCTACGCCCCCATGACGAACTGCTGCCTGATCGACTTCCGGACGATGCTGTCCGAGGGGTTCCGCATCGGCAACGCGCAGGTCGAGCCGCCCCGCTCGATCCAGACCGCGGCCGCGCAGATCACGCAGATCATCGCGAACGTCGCCTCGAGCCAGTACGGCGGCTGCTCGGTCAACCGGATCGACGAGCTCCTGGCCCCGTATGCCGGGCTCAACCACGCCAAGCACCTGGTCGAGGCAGAGCGGTGGCTGCCCGACCCCGCGACGCACGACGCGTACGCGCGGGCCAAGACCGCCAAGGACATCTACGACGCGATGCAGAGCCTCGAGTACGAGATCAACACGCTCTTCACGTCCAACGGTCAGACGCCGTTCACGTCGGTCGGGTTCGGCCTGGGCACGAGCTGGCTCGAGCGCGAGATCCAGCGCGCGATCCTGCAGATCCGCATCAAGGGGCTGGGGGCCGAGGGACGCACCGCGATCTTCCCCAAGCTCATCTACACGCTGCGCCGCGGGGTCAACCTGGAGCCGGGCGACGAGAACTACGACCTCAAGGAGCTCGCCGTGGAGTGCGCGACCAAGCGCATGTACCCCGACGTGCTGAGCTACGACAGGATCGTCGAGCTCACGGGCAGCTTCAAGATGCCGATGGGCTGCCGCTCGTTCCTCCAGGGCTGGAGCGACGAGGACGGCGACGACGTGGTCGAGGGCCGCATGAACCTCGGCGTGGTGACGCTCAACCTGCCGCGCATCGCCCTGGAGGCCCAGGGCAGCCAGGAGGCCTTCTGGGGGCTGCTGGAGGAGCGTCTGGCCACGGTTCACGACGCTCTGGTCTACCGCATCGAGAGGTGCAAGGAGGCCGTCCCGGGCAACGCCCCGATCCTGTACGTGCACGGCGCGTTCGGCGAGCGCCTGGCCCCCGACGACGACGTCGACCGGCTCTTCCGCGACGGGCGCGCGACGGTCTCGCTCGGGTACATCGGACTGTACGAGGTCGCTGCCGCGTTCTACGGCGGCGCGTGGGAGTCCGACCCGGAGGCCAAGGAGATGACGCTGCGCGTGCTGCGGACCCTCAAGGAGCACACGTCCGCGTGGACCGCCGAGCACGGCTACCAGTTCAGCGTCTACTCGACGCCGAGCGAGAGCCTCACGGACCGCTTTGCGCGGCTCGACCGGGAGAAGTTCGGGGTGGTCGCCGACATCACCGACAAGGAGTACTACACGAACAGCTTCCACTACGACGTGCGCAAGGACCCGACGCCGTTCGAGAAGCTCGACTTCGAGATGGACTACCCGCAGTACGCCTCGGGCGGGTTCATCCACTACTGCGAGTACCCCGTGCTCCAGCAGAACCCCAAGGCGCTCGAGGCCGTGTGGGACTACGCCTACGACCGCGTGGGGTACCTCGGCACGAACACCCCGATCGACCGCTGCTACGCGTGCGGGTACGCGGGCGACTTCACGCCGACGGCGCGCGGCTTCGCGTGCCCGGGCTGCGGCAACACGGACCCGCGCACGTGCGACGTCGTCAAGCGCACGTGCGGGTACCTCGGCAACCCGCAGCAGCGACCCATGGTGCACGGCCGGCACGTCGAGATCTCCTCGCGCGTCAAGCACATGGCCGGGGCCGTCAGCCTGGGCGCGCTGCGGGACGCCGGGCCCGCGAGCGCCACGTCCGACGCGAGCCCCGCGGAAGCCTGAGGTCGCGATGTCACGAGACCCGCAGCCCGACTGGCTCGCCGAGCGTCTCAGCCAGGGGCACGTCGCGGACTACAAGCCGTTCGTGTTCGTCGACGGCGAGGGCGTGCGCTGCAGCCTGTACGTGAGCGGGTGCCTGTTCGCGTGCGAGGGGTGCTTCAACGAGGCGACGTGGGGCTTTCGCTACGGCACGCCGTACTCGACCGAGCTCGAGGAGCGCATCCTGGCGGACCTCGCGCACGAGTCGGTCCAGGGTCTGTCGCTGCTCGGCGGCGAGCCGTTCCTCAACACGGGCGTGTGCCTGGGCGTCGTGCGACGCCTGCGGGAGACGTTCGGTCGCGCCAAGGACGTGTGGTGCTGGACCGGCTACACGTTCGAGGAGCTCTGCGCGGGGTCGGACGACAAGCGGGAGCTCCTCGCGGGGCTCGACGTCCTGGTCGACGGCCGGTTCGAGATCGCGCACCGGGACCTCACGCTGCCGTTCCGCGGGAGCACGAACCAGCGCGTGCTCTCGGTCCCGGCCTCGCTCGCCGCGGGCCGCGCCGTCCCGTGGACGGCGGCACGCGAGGCCCGGTCCGCCTGACCTGCCCGACGGCGGCGCGCACCGTCCGCGCGAAGGGGCGCGCCGCCGTCGGGCAGGGTGGGTGCGCTCGCGCCGTCGCGGAGGCTCCACGAGGCCGCGAGGACTCGCCGCTCGACGGAGCTTGGAACCGGCTCCCGACGAGGGTAGATCTAGGGGATGCGCACGAACCCCCACGAAATCACCCATCAGGTGCTCGCCGCCCGCGGCGTCGGCGGTCACCGTCAGTACCGCATCCCCGCCCTGGCCGTCTCGACGCGCGGCACGGTCCTCGCGGCCTACGACGGGCGTCCCAACCTCGACGACCTGCCGAACACGATCGACCTGCTCGTCCGTCGCAGCCTCGACCACGGCCGCACCTGGGGCCCGCAGCAGGACGTGCGCGTCGGGACGGGGCTCCAGGGATTCGGTGACCCGAGCCTGCTCGTCGACAAGGTGACCGGCAGGATCTTCTGCTTCCATGCCGCCGGGACCCACGCCGGGTTCTTCGAGGCGGCCCCGGGGCTCGAGCCCGAGGACGACGTCCAGCACGTCGACCTGTCGTTCTCCGACGACGACGGCCTCACCTGGTCGCACCGGCGCGTGACGGCCTCGCTCAAGCCTCGCGGCGTCACGGGGCTCTTCGCCGCGGCCGGCGCCGGGATCCAGCTCGAGACGGGTCCGCACGCGGGGCGCCTGCTCCAGCAGATGGTCCTGCTCCTGAGCGGGGAGATCCGCGCGGCGTCGGCGTACTCGGACGACCACGGCGACACGTGGACGCTGGGCGAGCCCACGGGGCCGGGCGCCAACGAGAACAAGGTCGTCGAGCTGCGCGACGGCCGCGTCCTGCTGAGCTCGCGCGCCAAGGGCTGCCGGGTGCAGGCCGTCTCGACCGACGGCGGCCACTCCTACGGGCCGCTGACGCCCGTGCCGGACCTGCCCGACCCGAGCGACAACGGCAGCATCCTGCGGCTCGGGGCCGTCACCGACGCGGCGGCTCCCCTGCTCGTGACCAACAACCGTGACGCCGACCTGCGCCGCAACACCGTGCTCAGCGTCTCGCACGACGAGGGCACGACGTGGCGGCCCGCGCTGACGGTCTGCGCGGGCTCGAGCGCGTACTCGACGGGAGCCGTGCTCGCCGACGGGTCGCTCGGGGTGCTCTACGAGCGCGACGGGTACCGCGAGATCGTCTTCGCACGCATCGAGGCCGAGGCGCTCTCGCCCGCGGCGCTCGGGGAGGCCATCGAGACGTTCGTCGACGACGACGGCGGCGCCTTCACCCTGGTGCTGCGCTCGATCACCCCCGGGCGCCCCGCGCAGTGGGTCAGCGTGGGCGCGTCGCACGTCATCTCGGCCGAGGGCGGCGACTGGGGCGTGCACACGTGGAAGGAGATCGGGCAGGGATACGACGGCGACCAGGTCCTCGGCACGCGCGAGGCGCAGGACGCCAACTACGGTCCGGTCGCACCGGGGCTGCGCGCGGGCGACATCCTGGCGTTCACCGGGCGCTTCCGGAACCGCGGCGCGGAGCCCGTCACGGCGGCCCTGAGCGGCAGCCTCGACGGCGACGTCGCGGCCGACTTCCCGGCCGTGCGCCTGGCGCCCGGCGAGGACGCCCTGTACTTCACGCCGACGTACACCGTGACGCCGGAGGACGTGGCTGCAGGCTTCGTGGTCGTGAGGTGCGCGGTCCAGGCCGGGACGGAGCGGTTCGAGCGGGCCTTCCGCGCGGACACCGTGACCGGGGAGGTCGTGCCGGTCGAGCGGTGACCGGGCGTGCCCCGGGTCGCGCCCGCGGCGGGCGTGCCCCGGGGACGCGGGGTGGGACAGCGAGCGCGGGGCAGCGCGTCAGGGCACGGCGCCAGGGAGGGCGGGCGCCGCGCCGTCAGGCAGGGTCTCCGGACCGGTGCCGGGCGTGCCGGTGACGCTCGTCGCGTCCTCGCCGCCGGCGTCGTCGTCGGGCGTGAGGTCGGTGCGGGTGTGGGCTCGTTCACCTTGCGGCCCGAACAGGCTGAGCACCTCGGCGCCCTCCTGACCGGTGCTGCCGAACCAGTGGGGGGTACGGGTGTCGAACTCCGCGACCTCCCCGGCGTCGAGCACGATGTCCCGGTCCCCCACGACGAGCCGCAGCCGGCCCGTGAGCACGTACAGCCACTCGTAGCCGTCGTGCGTCGTGAGCACGGGCTCGGCGGCCTTGTGCGGGACGAGGATCTTCCAGGCGTGCTGGCTCGCGGGCTGCCGGGTCAGGGGCACGACGACCCGGCCGTTGACCCTCCGTGGCACGAGCCGGATGCGGGGATCACCCGTCTCCGGGGCGCGCACGAGCTCGTCGAGCGGCACCCGGTAGGCATGGGCAAGGAGCAGGAGGAGCTCGAGGCTGGGCTTGCGGCCCCCGGTCTCGAGGCGCGACAGGGTGCTCTTGGAGATCCCGGTCGTGTCCGCGAGCGCCGCGAGGGTGATCCCGCGTCGCCGCCGGAGGGCGCCGAGCCGTGGCCCGACCTGGTCGAGTGCACGTCCGATGGCTGCCGTGGGGTCGTCCATCGTGCCATCCCATCACCCTGTCCCAGTTCCGGCAACACCCATTGCCGAGACCGGGTCGGAGCGGGCAGCCTCGACGGCATGAACCCCACCCCGCTCGCACCACGCTCCCGTGCTGCCCTCGTGGGCGCGCTCGCGCTCGCCACGCTCCTGGCCTCGCTCGGCACGAGCGTCGCCAACGTCGCGCTGCCCACGCTCGCGCACGAGCTCGACGCTCCCTTCGGCCGGGTGCAGTGGGTCGTCCTGTCGTACCTGCTGTCGATGACCGTGACCGCGGTCGCCGTGGGCAGGCTCGGTGACGTCCTCGGGCGACAGCGGGTGCTCCTCGGGGGCCTGGGTGTGTTCACGGTCGCGACGCTCGCCTGCGCCCTGGCCCCCACCCTCGCGGTGCTCGTCGCCTCCCGCTCGCTGCAGGGCGTCGGCGCGGCGGTCATGATCGCGCTCCCCCTCGCGCTCGTGCGCGACGTCGTGCCCGAGGAACGCACCGGAGCGGCCATGGGACTGCTGGGGACGACCTCGGCGGCGGGGACGGCGCTGGGGCCCGCCGGCGGCGGGCTGCTGATCGCTGCGTCGGGCTGGCAGGCGGGCTTCGTGGCCATGCTGCCGCTCGCGGGCGTCGCTCTCGTGCTGACCTGGCGCACCCTCGGTGACGCACCAGCCCCGGCACGCTCGGGCGCGAGGTTCGACGTCGCGGGCGCCCTCGTGCTCACGGCGGCCCTGGTGGCAGGCACCCTCGCGATCACCCCCGCCGCCGTCCCGCAGGTCGGCGCCGCACCCCTGTTCGTGATCGCGGTGGTCCTCGTCGCGCTGCTCGTCGTGGTCGAGCGCAGGGCGGCCGCCCCCCTCGTGCCGTGGGGGCTCCTGCGCACCCGTGCGCTGGGCGGCGGCCTGCTCATGAACCTGCTCGTGGCGACCGTCATGATGAGCACCCTGGTGGTGGGGCCCTTCTACCTCGCGGGAGGTCTGGGGCTCGGCGAGGCCGCGATCGGCCTCACGCTCGCGGTCGGGCCGGTCGTCTCGGCCCTGACCGGCGTCGTCGCAGGGAGGGTCGTCGACCGTGCCGGCGCGGGTGCCATGACGACCCTCGCGCTGCTGACCATGGTGACGGGGGCCGCGCTGCTCGTGGGGCTTCCCCGCGCCTGGGGACTGCCCGGCTACGTGCTCGCGCTCGTGGTCCTGACTCCCGGCTATCAGCTCTTCCTGGCCGCGAACAACACCGCCGTCATGACCACGGTCGACTCACGGCGACGTGGGGCGGTCTCGGGCGTCCTGAGCCTCTCGCGCAACCTCGGTCTCGTCGCGGGTGCCTCGGCCATGGGCGCGGTGTTCGCGGCCGTGACCGGTGCGGTCGAGGTGCGGGACGCCACGGCAGCCTCGATCGCGACCGGGATGCAGGCGACCTTCCTCGTCGCGACGGCCCTCCTGGCCCTCGCGGCCGGGGTCTCGCTCGCGGTGCGCAGGCGTGCCGACCGCCCCGTCCGCCCTGCCCGCACGTCGTGAGGCCGGTCTCGAACGTGGCGGCCGCGGGCGGAGGCCGCTACGGCTGCGCCTGGCGCCGGACGATCTCGGCGATCCAGGTCGGTGCGAAAGGCGACGTGCAGCCCGGGGGCGTCGGGTAGTCCTTGAGGACCTCGAGCCGCTCGCCGATCTCGACCGCGCGGTCGCGGAGCTCGGGGTGGTGGATGCCGATGTTCGCGAGGCACTCGTTCATGGCCCACTGGAGGCGCTCGGGCGCGTCCTTCATGTCGGCCTCGACGCGGTCGAGGAGACCGGGCAGCTCGAGACCCTCGGGGGACCTCGCCACGCGATCGGTCGTCAGCGCCCACCCCGCGCTCGCGACGACCGGGTCGGGGTCGGCGAACCACGCGACCCGCAGCTCCTCGACGTGCGGGCTCTTCTTGACGACGTAGCTCACGAGCCACCCGTGGACCTTGGGCACGCGGGCGTCGCGCAGCATGGCGTCGAGCTCGTCGGCCGACCAGGTCTTGGGGCGACAGATCAGGATCGCGACGAGACGTGCCGCGGTGTCGCCCGTCTCCCAGAGCTGACCCGCGAGGTCGTGCTGGGTCTTGAGGCCCTTGGCGACCGCGCGCAGCCTGGTGAGGTTGACGCCGTGGTCGTCCCCGTGGCGCTCGTTGACCGCACGGATCTTCGGTTCCTCCAGGGCGGCCAGCTCGGCCAGCACGTCGCTGACGGTTGCCTCGGTCACGGCAGTCGTCGCCACGTCGGTCTCCTCGGTCTGTTCGTCGGGGTCGCTCACACCCTACGTCGCCCGTCCCGTCCTCCGGCGAGCCCGGCGGCCGTCCTGTGGTGGAAGCACGGGCCGGACACTGCGAGAATCTGTGCGGGATTCCGGGAACGCATGGGCACGCTTCCGCGTTGACCTGACGGAATCTACCCGCGATCTGAGAGAGACATGGACGCAGACAGTACGAACCCCCTTGTGCCGGCCACCGATGCTGCGACGAGGGGGTGCAGGTTCTGATGTGGGTGCTGACACTGCTTCTCGGCGTGGTCGTGATCGTGGCGATCACCGCCGTGACCGGCTACTTCGTCGCCCAGGAGTTCGCGTACATGGCCGTGGACCGGTCGCGCCTGAGCGCGCGCGCCGGCTCGGGAGACGCCGGCGCCAAGCGCGCCCTGGCGGTCACCAAGCGCACGTCCTTCATGCTCTCGGGCGCCCAGCTCGGCATCACGGTGACGGGACTGCTCGTCGGCTACGTCGCCGAGCCGCTCGTCGGTGAGTCCCTCGGTGAGGCGCTGGGCGGGGTCGGGGTCCCGACCGGCGTGGGCATCGCGGTGGGCACCGTGCTCGCACTGGTGTTCTCGACGTTCGTCCAGATGATCTTCGGCGAGCTGTTCCCCAAGAACCTCGCGATCGCCCGGCCCGAGCCGGTCGCCCTGTGGCTCGCCCGCTCGACGACCATCTACCTGGCAGTCTTCGGCTGGCTCATCAAGATCTTCGACCAGGCGTCGAACCTTCTCCTCAAGGCGCTGAGGATCGAGCCGGTCCACGACGTCGAGCACTCGGCGACGGCACGCGACCTCGAGCACATCGTCGCGGACTCCCGTCAGAGCGGCGACCTCCCCGGCGAGCTCTCGGTGCTCCTCGACCGCATCCTCGACTTCCCCGAGCGCGACGTCGAGCACGCGATGATCCCTCGAGCCCGCGTGGACGTCGTGCACGTCGACGACACCCTCGCCGAGGTCCGGGCACGGATGGCGGCAGGCCACTCCCGGTACCCGGTGCTGGCGGACGACGACCAGGTCGTCGGCGTGGTGCACCTGGTCGACGTGCTCACGACCGCCCACCCGGACGAGGTGCGCGCCCAGGACTTCATGCGCCCCGTGGTCGTGATCCCGACCGCGATGAGCCTGCCCGACGCCCTGCTGGAGCTGACCGAGACCCACAACCAGCTCGCGTGCGTGATCGACGAGTACGGCGGGTTCGCGGGCGTCCTGACGGCCGAGGACCTCGCCGAGGAGCTCGTGGGCGAGATCACCGACGAGCACGACCCCGCCACGCCGACCATCGCCCCGCGCGACGACGACGGCATCTGGGTCATGCCCGGGGACACGCACATCGACGAGGTCGAGCGCGCGATCGGCCGCGACCTGCCCCGTGGTGACTACGAGACGATCGCCGGTCTCGTGATCGACCAGCACGGCTCCCTGCTCGAACCCGGTGAGGGGATCGTGGTCGAGCTGCCGCTCGACCCCGCCGACCTCGCCCTCGCGGCCGAGCCCGAGCCCGCGTGGATGCGCGTCGACGTGATCGAGGTCGAGCGCCACGTCCCGTCGCTGGTCCGCGTGACCTTCCCGACCGACGACCGACCGGTCCCCACCCCCGACACAGCGCCCACCGCGGCGCCCGAGACCGAGGAGGGCGACCGATGAGCAACCCCTGGGTCGTCGTGGCCATCACCGTCGTCATCATCGCGCTGAGCGCGTTCTTCGTCGCCGTCGAGTTCGCGCTGCTCGCGGCCAAGCGGCACCGCCTGGAGGACGCCGCGCCGAGCAGCCGGTCGGCCCGTGCCGCGCTGCGCAGCTCGACCGAGCTGACCGTGCTGCTCGCCGGTTCCCAGCTCGGGATCACGGCCTGCACCCTGGCGCTCGGCGCCCTCACCAAGCCGGCCGTCCACCACTGGCTCACGCCCGCGTTCGAGGCGTGGGGGGCACCGCTGTGGGTCGCGGACGCCGCCGGGTTCGTCCTCGCGCTGATCATCGTGACGTTCCTGCACCTGGTGGTCGGTGAGATGGCACCCAAGTCGTGGGCCATCGCCCACCCCGAGACGTCGGCCACCCTGCTGGCCATCCCCATGCGCGGCTTCATGTGGCTGACCCGCCCCCTGCTGACGGGGCTCAACAACATGGCCAACTGGTGCCTGGTCAAGGTCGGCGTCGAGCCGACGGGTCAGGTCGCCTCGGGCCAGAGCGCCGACGACCTGCGACACCTCGTCGAGCACTCGGCCAACGTGGGCGCCCTGGACCCGGCGTACTTCGCGCAGCTCTCCGGCGCGCTGGACCTGCAGACCCTCACCGTGGGCGACCTGCTCACCGGCCGGGAGAAGCCCACCATGGTCCCGCTGGAGGCGACCGTGCACGACGTGCAGGAAGCCACCCGCACGTCGGGCCACCTGCGGATCCTGCTCGGCGACGACACCGCCATCTCAGGAGTCGTGCACGTGCGCGACACCCTCGACGTGGACGGCGACCGGCCCGCGAGGGACCTCATGCGACCGCCCTTCACGCTCGAGTCGTCCGTCCCGGTCTACGCGGCCCTCGCGCAGATGCGCGAGACCCGCAACCACCTGGCGGTCGTGACCGAGGGGACCAGGGTCGCCGGGGTCATCGCCCTGTCGGACGTCATGGCTCGGCTCTTCCCCCGGGAGGTCGCTGCGGCGTGACCTGCGCGGGGCGGCAGCACGCGGGCCCGCTCCCGACGACGGCGCCCCACCTGGTCGAACGACCGGGTGGGGCGCCGTCGTTCGGAGCGGGGCCGTCGCTGCGCAGGCGCGGACCGGCGGCGGCGAGCGGGGCGAGGTGGTCAGCCGACCTCGGACGAGCCGTCCGACGCCTGGTCGAGCGACGCCTGCACCCTGCGCAGCCGCGCCCTCGTCCAGCGGAAGACCAGGTAGTCGGCGACGTTCGCGACGACGACGATGGCCAGCACCAGCCCGACGACGGGCCACCAGTCCTGTCCGTCCCCCTCGACCCCGATGCCCGTCCCGGCAGCGAGCGCCGCGAGGCCCGCCATGATCGCGGCCGTCGTCACGAGCGCGATGAGCCCGTTGAGGAGGAAGTAGGTGCGGGGGCGGGCGAGCCGGATCGGCAGCAGCGACGTGAGCCACTCGGTGACCAGGCCCACCAGGAGCCCGATGCCGCCGCTCGCCAGCACCGTCAGCGCCCACAACCCCGGGTCCCCCGCGCCGGCGTTCGCCAGGATCACGACGACGCCGATACCGAGGCCGAGGAAGAACGAGTTCACGACGTTCCGGAAGTTCATGCGTTCCTCCTCACATCTTCAGGGCGCTGCGCAGGCGCTTGGCGTAGGTCCTGGACACTTCCAGCTCGGCCCCACCGGTCAGCCGGAGCACGTAGCGCGAGTTGAACCAGGGCACGATCTCGCTCACGTGCAGGAGGTTCACGAGCTGCGACTTGTTCACGCGGAGGAAGCCGAGCCCCGCCCAGGCCGTCTCGTAGTGCGCCAGCGTCTCCCGCACGCGGTAGCGCCCGGTCGCGGTGCACGCGACGATCCCGTCGGCCACGGCCTCGAAGTAGCGCACCTCACGCGGGGCGATGACCGTGAACGACGTCCCGCTCTGGCCCGTGAGCATCCGGGGTGGGCCCGTGGTCCCCTCGCGCAGCCCGGTCGCGAGCATTCGTACGACCTCCACGTGGTCGAGAGGGTCGAAGAGGATGGCCGGGCGTCCGTCGGGGGCGTCGAAGCCGCGCTCGACGAGGGCCCACCCGTCGTCGTCCACCGGGATCCCGGCGGTGGCGAGCTCCCGACGGAGCCTCTCACCCACCGCCTGCGAGCAGACCAGCCGCACCATGGATCGTCCTCGCCCCGTCGTGGACCCACTAGTCCTTCAGCCGGTCGACCAGCAACCGGACCTGCACGAGCTCCTCGATCGCCTTCTGGCGGTAGTCGAGCGAGCCGAAGTTCGCGATGTAGTACGTGTCACCGCTCGGATCGTACAGCGCGTACGTCCCGGTGGCGCCGACCGCGCCCTGCAGGTCGGACATCGCGAACAGGAGCGGGGAGAGGTCCGAGAAACGGAACTGCATCATGCCCATGCCGTAGCCGATGCCCTTGTCGACGTCGTGCTCGAAGGCCGTCAGGGTGGCGAGCGTCTCCTCCGAGACGAGCTCGCCGCCCGTCAGAGCCCGCAGGAAGAGCAGCAGGTCGTCCATCGTGGTCACCACTCCCCCGCCCGCCCAGTCGACCGACAGCGCGTTCCGCTGACTGATGTCCTGGCCGTCGGCCGTCAGGGACAAGATCTCCGCGGCCTCGCCGAACTCGATCAGGAGGTGGCTGTCGGCCATGCCGAGCGGCACGAACAGGCGGTCGTCGAGGACCTGCGCGTAGGGCGCGCCCTCGATCTCCTCGAGCGCGAGCCCCAGCAGCACGTAGCCGGTGTCCGAGTAGGCGAAGGTCTCGCCCGGAGAGCCGACCGGTTCCTGGTGGTCGCGCGAGAACGCGACCAGCTCCTGCGGCGTGAAGAGGTGGTCGGGGTCGTGCGCGACCCGCTCGAGGATCGGGGTGCCCGAGGTCACCGGTCCTTCGAAGTAGTCGGCGACGCCAGAGGTGTGGGACAGGAGCTGTCCGATCGTCACCTCGGGTGCGTGATCGGTGCCGTCCACGACGAACAGCCCGGCGAGGGTCTCGGCGTCCAGCCAGGTCGCGACCGGGGCGTCGAACGTGAGCGTGCCCTCGTCGACGAGCTGCCCGTAGACGGTCGCGAGCATCGACTTGCCCACGCTCGCCGAGTGGTAGGTGCTGTCGGTGCGCGCGGGGACGTCACTGCCCGCGCGCTCGGTGCCGACCGCGTACTGCAGGAGGCGGTCCTCGGGACCTGAGTACACGGTGAGCAGCGCGGAGGACAGAGTCGGTTCGGCGTCGACCGCACTGCGCAGCCGCTCCTCGATCGCCTGGTCGACCTCGGACCGCGACAGCGGACGACTCAGATGGCTCAGGGTGCCCACCCCTGCCAGGAGCAACGCCGTGACGCCTCCCGTGATCCCCCAGGCGATCTTCCCGCGCCGTCTCATGTCCGTCTCCCCACGTGCTCGTCGAGCCTTCCCGCTGAAGCGCTCGGTGACACGGCGAACGTACGAAGGTGAGGGTCTCCGACGGAACGGGTCCCGGCTGACAGGCCGCGACGAGCCGCCGAGCGGTCCCCGGGGGCGGGTGAACGTCGTCCGTCGACTCCTCCGGCGGGAGGGGATCATCGCGTCCCGAGATCCCGCCAGGTTCGAGGATTGACAGTTAGAGATCGAACAGTTAGCGTTCTAACCATGAGCGAACAGGACATCAGATTCTCCAGCAGCCTCGAGCTGGTCCGCTGGATCGGATGGGCCCAGCGCAAGATCGGCGAGGACTGGATCCGGGAACGTGGCCTCAGCCACGAGCAGGCCTTCGTGCTCGGGTATCTCGTGCAGAACCCCGGTGCGATCCAGCGAGACATCGCCGAGGTCAGCCGGACGAGCGCCGCGAGCGTCTCGAGCCTCCTGCAGGGGCTCGAGCGTCGTGGGCTGATCGAGCGCCGCACGCAGAGCGGTGACGAACGGCGCAAGCGCGTCTTCGCCACCACGGCCGGTGCCGAGCTCATCGCAGGGTTCGACGTCGCGATGGCCGCGGCCGACGAGACGATTCTCGCCCCGTTGACCCCGGAGGAGCGCGCCACCCTGCTCACCCTGCTCACGAAGATCACCGCCGAGCTGCCGCGCCCCTCCCGCTCGTAGCCACGAGGGCACGGCCCTCACCGACCACCACTCTCCACCCCGCGCGTCGGCGTCCGCCGACGTGCGCTCCGACCTGCCCGAAAGGAGTCGTCATGAGCTCCAGCACTCTCGAGTCCCCGGTGACCACGGACGTCGCCGGCACCAATCACTGGTACCTCTCGTCCGCGCCGATCGTCCGAGCCCTGGTGCACCTGTGCGTGCCCATGGCGGCCGCGATGATCGTCGGCGCCGTCTACAACGTCATCAACGCCGGCTTCGTCGGCTCCCTGCACGACAGCGCGCTCCTGGCCGCCATCACGTTCGGGACGCCGCTGCTCGGGCTCGTCATGGCGATCGGCGGCGTGTTCGGCGTCGGGGGCGGCGCGCTCGTCTCCCGGATGCTCGGCTCGGCGGAGCACGACCCGGCGAAGGCCGGCGAGATCAAGCACGTCTCGTCCTTCGCCGTCTGGGGGTCCGTGATCGCGGGGGCGGCGTTCGGCGGCCTGGGGCTGCTCCTGCTGCAGCCCCTCGTCTCGCTGCTGGGCGCCCACACCGCCGCCCGACCAGCGACCACCGCGTACGTCGGCGTGATGCTGGCCTTCGTCCCTGTCCTCACGGCGGCGTTCTGCCTCGAACAGCTCGTGCGGGCCGAGGGAGCCGCGCGCCAGGTGATGATCGGGCTCGTCGGCTCCACGGTCGCCAACGTCGTGCTCGACGTCCTGTTCATCCTCGTGCTGCACCAGGGCGTCGCCGGCGCAGCCCTCGCGATGGGACTGTCCAACATCGCGCTCGTCGCCTACTTCGTGCGCTGGCTGCACCGCAACAGCGAGCACGTGAGCCTCGCGCCGCGGTGGTTCACGCTCTCGCCCGCCGTGCTCAGGCCGGTCTTCGGCGTCGGTGTGAGCGAGCTGCTCCAGGCGTCCTTCCTGATCGTCACGTCCCTGGTGCTCAACAACCTCGCCGTCGCCTACGGCGACAGCGCGCTCGGCGCCATGGGCGTCGCAGTCCGCATCGCACAGGTGCCCGAGTTCCTCGTGATGGGCGTCACGCTCGGCATCCTGCCCCTGCTCGCGTACGCCTACGGCAAGGGAGATCGCGATCGCCTCCGCTCGGCCCTGCGCGTCTCCGCGCTCACGGTGGGTGGTATCGCCGTGGTCTCGGCAGCAACCGTGCTCACCTTCCGCGAGCCGCTGTTCTCCGCCTTCTCGGCCGACTCCTCGATGCTCGCGATCGGCGTCACGATCCTCACGGCGCAGCTCGTCGCGATGGTCATGAACGGGTTCACCGGCCTTCTCACCTCGCTCTTCCAGGCGACAGGGCGCGCCACCCCGGCGATCGTGATCTCGATGACACAGGGCCTCGTGTTCCTCCCGATCGTGATCCTCGGAAACCTCTGGTTCGGGCTCTCGGGCATCGTGTGGTCCCTGACCGTGTCCGAGGCCGTCGTGTTCCTCGTCGCCGTCGTGATGTGGCTCGCCTCCCGCCGAGCGATCGATCGCGGGCTCGCCGAGGGCAGCGCAGAACGCGGTGAGCAGGCACTCCCACAGGCCGACGTCTGACAGCCCCTCTCCGGCCCGCCCCGCGACGGTCCGCGCACGGGCCCGGCCGCGGACGGGCCGCCCGGCATCGTGCGCGTCGGACGGAGCGCGCGTAGCGTCGTGCGCAGGGACCGTCGAACCGACACAGGAGGAGTGCGCATGGCACACAAGAAGTCGTGGAGCGACCTGAGCAGCGGCAAGAAGGCGTTGGTGGTGGTCGGCTCGCTCGTACAGATCTCGCTCACGGTCGCGGGCTATCGCGACCTGGCCAGACGATCGCCCGACGAGGTCGAGGGCCCGAAGATCGCGTGGGGCGTGGCGATGCTCGTGAACTGGGTGGGCCCGATCGCCTACTTCGCGAGGGGGCGCAAGGGGCTGGGCCTCAACACGTGAGTCGCCTGCGCGCGCCCGGTGCGGATCGCGCCACCCACGCAGAGGGCCCCTGACCAGCGTTTCCGCTGATCAGGGGCCCTCTGTTTCGGTGGGCGATACTGGGTTCGAACCAGTGACCTCTTCGGTGTGAACGAAGCGCGCTACCACTGCGCCAATCGCCCGCTGTGACTCGACCTTTCGGCCGGGCCGTGCGTCCTGGAAGATATTAGCCGTATTTCGACCCAGATCGCGAACTGGCCTCCGGACGGGCCTTCCGACCCGCCGCGAGCGGACTCCTCCAGCCTAGCGCTGCGGGCTCGGCAGCGGCCGGATTACGGGACTCGTCCACCCTTGCCACCCTCACCCCCCTGCCGGCTGCTGCCGGCGCCGCCAGCAGGCCGACCGCCAACCCGTCCGACCACCCGACGCGGGCCGCACCGACCCCCCTCAGGGGTCCATGCGCTCGCGCCGCCGACGGTCAAACAGCTCCCGCGCAGCGAGCGACAGAGGCCCCACCGCCACGTCGACGCCGTCGAGCGAGACCACCGGCTGGATGTTGCGCACGCTCCCCGCGAGGGCGAGGCCCACGCTCGAGGAGGCTCCGCCGTCGGGCCCGGAGACGACGACCCGGTCGAGGACCGAGAACGGGAGGGCGGCCTCCACGACCGGCAGGCCGTCCTCCGCGGCCCACTCCAGGAGCAGCTCGCGCGTGATGCCCGCGAGGCAGCCCGACGACAGCGGGGGCGTCAGGAGCTCGCCGCCGACCTCGACGAGCACGTTGGCCCCCGTGCCCTCGCACAGCTCACCGACCGTGTTGGCCAGGATCGCCTCGTCGCCTCCGCGCGCGACGGCGTCGGCGAGCGCGACGACGTTCTCGGCGTACGAGGTCGTCTTGAGCCCGGCCACGGCCGAGCGTTCGTTGCGCACCCAGGGTGAGCGCACGGCGCGTGACGTGGGCCCGGGCGCCGCGGGGCCCGCGGCGATCACGATCGTCTCCTCGCCGTCCTCGCGACCCGAGCCCATGGGTCCGAACCCGCCCGTGACCGTGATGCGCAGGCGTCCCGCGCTCTCGCCCGCTGCGGCGAGGACCTGCGCGACGCCGTCGCGGATGCGCGCCTCGTCCGGCGCGGGCAGGCCCATCCCGGCCGCGGACCGCGCAAGGCGCCGCAGGTGACGCGTCAGCGCGAACGCCTGCCCGCCGTACACGGCGCACGTCTCGAAGATCCCGTCCCCCACGGTCACGCCGTGGTCGAGCGCGCTCAGGGCACGCTCCCGCGGCTCGACGAAGGACCCATCCACCCACACGACGATCGACATGACCTCAGTCTGCCGCAGACCCGCCCGAGGCGAGCGCGACGAGCCGCGCGGCCTTGAGCTCGGTCTCCTCCCACTCCTCGACAGGGTCGCTCCCCCACGTGATGCCCGCGCCCGTCCCGAAGCGCAGCTCGTCGTCGGCCCACCAGAACGTCCGGATCCCGACGGCGAGCTCGGCCTCCCCCGTGTCGCCGTCGATCCAGCCGACGGCCCCGCAGTACGGGCCGCGCGGGCCGCGCTCGAGCTCGCGGATGATCCGCAGCGCCGACGACTTGGGCGCCCCGGAGACCGACGCGGGCGGGAACGTCGCGTCGAGCACCTGCCCCCACAGACCACCGGGGGCGTCCTGATCGACCTCCACCTGCCCCTGCACGCGCGAGACGAGGTGCACGAGGCCCGGGTGGGCCTCGACAGCCAGGAGGTCGGTGACCTCGACCGAGCCGGGCTCGCTCACCCGCTGCAGGTCGTTGCGCACGAGGTCGGTGATCATGACGTTCTCGGTACGGTCCTTCTCTCGCAGACCGTCCTCGGTGGCTGCCGTGCCCTTGATGGGCCCCGAGGACAGGACACCGCCCTCGAGCCGCAGGAACAGCTCGGGGGAAGCCGTCACGACCCACACGGGGTCGACACCGCTCGCCGCCGGGACGTGGATCGCGCCCGCGTAGGGGGCGGGGTTGCCCGCGGCGAGGACGCGCGCGAGCGCCCCGGCGTCGGGCTCTGCGTCTCCCGCGGGCAGGGGCGCGGCCAGCACGCGGCAGATGTTCGCCTGGTAGACGTCGCCTTCGTGCACGGCGTGCCGGACGGCCGCCACGGCGGCCTGGTACTCGTCGCGGGACAGCGAGCTGTGCCAGGCGTCGGGTGCGGGCCCGCGCCAGTCCCTCCCCCCGTCCGACGGCGTCGCGTCTGCGGGCAGGTCGGCCCCGGCCCTCCCGTGGTGGGCGAAGCGCCACGCACGGGCCCGCCCGCCGTGCGCGGGGTCCTCGTAGTCGGCGACCACGAACCAGAGCCCTTCGGCCAGGCGTGCGCAGTCCACGGCGAGGTCGATGCACTCGACGACGCCCGAGCCCTGACGGCCGGCGAAGGACGCGAACCCCGTCCTGGCCTCGCGAGGCGCCGCCGCAGGACCCGACGCCCGGCGGTCCCCCGGACCGCTCACGTGGTCCCCGTGCAGGTCAGAGCGCCAGGATTCGGGTTCGGTCAACGCCTCGTCGAGGGCGTCGGAGCGTGACCCGCGCCTCATTCGCCACCTCCGACCCGAGTCGACGGATCGTCAGGAAGCCGCGGAACTTCGCGGGTCCTGGGAGTTCTGCATCGCTGAGCTGGCACGTGCCAACGCTACCGATCCTCGGACGGCGGCTCGTCCGGTTGGACTCCCAGCGCTTCGGTCCACTAAAGTCTGTGACGCGCCGAAAAACGCCGGAGAGATCCGGACGAGGTCGGCAGCGCGGACGTGGCTCAGTGGTAGAGCATCACCTTGCCAAGGTGAGGGTCGCGGGTTCGAATCCCGTCGTCCGCTCGGAGAGGTCTTCGGACCTGTCGGGTTCGACCTGGTGGAGTGGCCGAGAGGCGAGGCAGCGGCCTGCAAAGCCGTGCACGTGGGTTCGAATCCCATCTCCACCTCTCAGCACAGCAACACCCCCTTGCGCGGTTCTCACCGAGAACAGCCCTGGGCGATTGGCGCAGCGGTAGCGCGCTTCCCTGACACGGAAGAGGTCACTGGTTCGATCCCAGTATCGCCCACCACAACGAAGGCCGTCCCCCACCGGGACGGCCTTTCGTCGTTCCCGGACCTCTGTCATCCCCGGACCGTCGCTGCATCCCGGACCCTTGCCGCTCCCGGACCTCCGCCGCCCGGGCCGGCGTCGCTGCACCCGTGCCCCTTTCGGCACGTGAGGCACCTGAGGCCCCGGCCGCCGCCGCGGCTCGCCTCGCGGCGCGAGATGGGTGGTCCCGTCCCAGACGGGCGTCTGCGACACAGTCCCTCGGACCCGTCTCGGACGCAAGCACCCGTCTCGCGAGCCCCGCATCATCAGCCGACGGCCACGCTCAGCAGGTCGGCTCCGCGTGAGCTCGTCCCAGCCCTACCAGACCCCTCGCGCGCACCCTCGACGGGGCCGGGTCGCGCGAGAACCACCCCCTCCACCCCTCCCACCTGGGGCTATTTGGACTCTTGCCCCATCTGTCGGCTAGAGTCTGTGACGCGCCGAAAAACGCCGGAGAGATCCGGACGAGGTCGGTAGCGCGGACGTGGCTCAGTGGTAGAGCATCACCTTGCCAAGGTGAGGGTCGCGGGTTCGAATCCCGTCGTCCGCTCGGAGAGGTCTTCGGATCTCTCGGGTTCGACCTGGTGGAGTGGCCGAGAGGCGAGGCAGCGGCCTGCAAAGCCGTGCACGTGGGTTCGAATCCCATCTCCACCTCTCAGCACAGCAACACCCCCTTGCGCGGTTCTCACCGAGAACAGCCCTGGGCGATTGGCGCAGCGGTAGCGCGCTTCCCTGACACGGAAGAGGTCACTGGTTCGATCCCAGTATCGCCCACCACAACGAAGGCCGTCCCCCACCGGGACGGCCTTTTCTCGTGCACGCGCCGACGAGAGCGCTCGGCCCCACCACGGTGCGCACCCCCGGTCGGAACCCGATCAGCGCTCCCCGCGCTCCCGACTCTCCAGCATCCGAGACTCGGCCCCTCTCCCCGCGCGCGGCGGGACCACCCGTGGGACGGTGTGACGCGGAGCACACCTGTCGACGACGCCAGGGAGCGGCTCCAGCACCGATGCACCGAGCGCGGGCCACCCACCGGGAAGGGCACGCTCGGTGATCCACGGCACGCACGTGGGGGCACTGCCTGAGGGATCGCCTTCCTCAGGTCCCGTCGGCAGGGCGCCGCCGGGACAGTCGAGCTACCGAGGAGAACGACGTGACGTCTGACCAGACCACGCCCGTACCACCTGGATGGGTCGGAGGGTTCGCCGAGTCGAACCCGGCCTTCGCCTATCCCGATCCCGATCTCACGTCGTTGCCGCTGTTGGAGAACATGGCCAACATCGACCTGCTCGACCGCCAGCAGGCCGTCCTGTGGCCCGAGTTCAGCTGGGAGACGGTCCTGGGCGTCGCGAGCTCGCGGGCGTACCAGATGTTCGCTCCGGACATCTCGCGGATCGGGTACAGCGACACCGGTCGGGTGTACTCGGTCATCTGCCCCCAGCAGGGGGCGTGCTCGCCGACGCTCGGGACGCTGAACATCGAGGTCTCGGTGACCGGGCAGCGCGGGTGGGTCGACGAGCCCACCAGGACGGTCGCGGCGGACCTGACGGTCGAGGGCAAGATCTGGTTCAGCCCGAGCGCGACGCAGAGCCCGCTCGTCAAGCTCCTGTGGGAGTTCTTCTCGACCACCGGACGTCCGTTCCCGTCCGACAAGGCGCACGCGATCCGGGTGCCCATCCACCGGCACGGCGAACCGACCGAGCCCGTCCTGCCGGGACGGACCGGGCAGACGGACTGGTTCCCGATCCCACCCTTCGCCCAGCACTACGACACGGCCTGGGCCGTCGCGAACCTCGCTGCGCAGATCGCCCCCGTCGCCCTCACGGGCGATCAGGTCGTCGACGACTTCAACGAGCTGATCATGACGGTGTTCAACCTGTCCTCGGGCAACCTGCTCGCCCCGGGGAACCTCCTGACCTGGAACGTCTGGTTCACCGAGCCCGCGATCGTGGACCGCGCGGAGTGGCTCGCGCACGCCGAGAAGTGGCGGACCTCGATCGACGCGTGCCACGGCCCGGAGGGCAGTCAGCCGCGCTACTTCGACGGCCGACCGTTCACGCCCGACCTGGCCGCGGTCGCGGCCGAGCAGACCGCGATCGTGGCCTTCATCGAGACGCACGTGCCGTCGACGTGACGGGTCGCGGCCTGGGTGCCGTCCCTCACCGGGTCTGCACCCAGGCCGCACGGGACCGGGCTCGACGGCGGCGCTCGACACCCCTTGTCGGCACGCCGGACGCCCCGTAGCGTCGGTCGCATGTGCCGAAACATCACCGCTCTGCGCGGGCTCGAGCCCCCGGCGACCGACGAGGAGATCCAGGCCGCTGCCCTCCAGTTCGTCCGCAAGGTCGCCGGCGTCCAGTCGGTGAGCGCGTCCACGCGCGGCCCCGTCGACGCTGCGGTCGCCGAGATCGCTGCGACCGTCACGCGCCTGCTGGCCGAGCTGCCCGAACGTCGTCAGCCACCGAGCACGGTCCCACCCTTGCGGCGCGCAGAGGTCCGCGCCCGGATCGCCACCCGCGAGGCGGCCGAGGCCGAGCACGCGCGGGCCCACGAGCTCGGCCTCGTCCACGAGCACTGAGGACCCGTCCTCCTGCACGCTCGATCAGGGCCGGCTCGGCGTCGGGCGGGACCACTGTGCCCGTCCGGGCTCGTCCGTGCCCGGCGTCGGGCACGGTCTAGGCTCGTGGGGTGGACTCCCGCGTCAACGACCCCGTCAGCACCGAACCCGTCAGCGCCTCGATGCGCCGCGCCAAGGCCGAGGCGCGCACGTCGCACGTGACCATCGGCCAGGTCCGGCGCGCCGCCGAGGGGCGCGTCTCGATCGACTGCTCGTGCGGCATGCAGCTCACGAACGGCCCGGACTGGTCTCTCGACGAGCACATCCGTCTGCACCGGGCCGAGGCTCGCTACGTCGCCTTGAGCAAGGTGGCACCGGCCGGCATGCCGCGGCTCGTCGAGGTCGACAGGGATCGCCTGCCCACCCTGGACTGATCGTCCGCTCCCCCGTCCTACCGGCCGACACCTCCGGCGTCGGCTCGCAGGACGACGACCGACGTCAGAGCTCGTCGGGGTCGTCCCAGGACCGTCCGCTCGACATGCCGTCGCTCGGCTGCCGCTCGGCCTCGGAGAGCGAGTGCGGGGCCTTCGAGGCGTCGCCTCCCTCACGGACGTCGGCGTCGGCCTCGTCCTCCAGCCGGATGCGGGTGCGCGGGGAGATGCGGGCGGACGAGACGTCGCTCTCGTTCAGGTCGACCGCTTCGGACGTGCGGTGCTCGCTCGTGCTGCTCATACCTCCGGTCTAGCAGGTCGGACGGGCCGTTGCACGATCCCGCGCCGACCTGGGGCCGTCCTGGGCTCGTCCGGGCCGTTGGTGGACCCCGCGTACCCGACGGGATCCAACGGCTCGTCCGCGCTTGGCACACTATTTCGAATCCTCGACCCCCGCGTACCGTGCCGGCCGCCGGCCGGACCGGTCGAGCTCCCGCCAGGCCCTGACCAGGCCGGACGCAGCCCGACCACGGTGAGCGCCGTCGTCGGGCAGGGCGCCGAGGCGCGCTCCCGCGCGCCGCGGGCGATACTCGGGCCATGACGGAGCCCGCACGGTCGCGCTCGTTCACCGGCCTCTTCCCCACGCTCCGCGGCTACCGCCCGGCCTCCCTGCGCACCGACGTCCTGGCCGGCCTGACCGCGGGGGCGGTGGTCGTGCCGCAGGCCATGGCGTACGCGACCATCGCGGACCTCCCCGTCCAGTACGGCCTCTACACGTGCATGCTGCCGATGGTCGTCTACGCAGCCCTCGGCGGGTCCCGCGCGCTGAGCATGTCGACGACCTCGACCATCGCGACCCTCGTCGCGACCTCCCTCGTCGGGATCTCGACCCTCAGCGGGGGCGGCGACTCCGAGGCACGGATCCGCGGGCTCGCCACCCTGACCGTCCTGGTCGGAGTGATCCTGCTCGTCGCGCGCCTCGTACGGCTCGGTTCCCTCGTCGAGAACATCAGCCACGCGACGCTCACGGGCATCAAGGCGAGCGTGGGCCTGACCGTGGCCGTGGGACAGGTCCCCAAGCTGCTCGGTGCCCGCGAGACGCTCCACGGGCACGGGTTCGTGCCCGAGCTGCGCGCCGCGGCCCGCGCACTGACGGATATCAACGGCACGACCGTGGCCCTCTCGCTCGTCTCGCTCGCCGCCCTCGTCGGCATCAGCCGGGCCTGGCCGAGACTGCCCGCTCCCCTGATCGTCGTGGCCGGCGGGATCCTCGCGTCCGCGTTCGGCGGCATCACCGAGCGCGGAGTCTCTCTCGTCTCCCCCATCCCCGCGGGACTTCCCGCGATCGTCCTGCCCCGCCTCGGTGACGTGCCCCACCTGCTGCCCGCGGCCGCGGCCATCGCGATCATGGCGTTCCTCGAGTCCGTCGCGGTCGCGCGCGAGGTCCGCGACCGCAAGGACGCCCGCATCGACCCCGACCAGGAGCTGCTCGCCGTCGGGGCCGCGAGCCTCGTGGGCGGCTTCACCGCGGTCATCCCCGCGGCGGGCGGCTTCAGCCAGTCCGCGGTCGCCCAGCGGGCCGGGGCGCGCAGCCAGCTCGTGAGCGTCGTGACCGCGCTCCTCGCGGTCCTCGTCGCGCTCTTCCTCGCCCCCGTGCTCGACCACATGCCCGAGGCCACGCTCGGCGCCGTCGTGCTCGTGGCCACGCTCGGCCTCGTGGACGTGCGAGAGTTCCGCAACCTCACCCGCTTCGACCTGTCCGAGCTCTGGATCGCGCTCGCGACCACGCTCGTCGGGCTCGTGTCCGGACTGCTGGCCGGCGTGGCCACCGGGGTCCTCCTGACGCTGTTCATCGTCCTGCGCGACCTCGACCGGCCCCAGGTCGAGGTCCTGGTGCGCGGCCCCGACGGGTGGGACGTCGCCGGGCAGACCCCGACGGGCGGGCCGACCAGGACGGGCGCCGGGCCGACCAGGACGAGCGGCACGAGCGGCACGAGCGTGACGCCCGACGAACCGCTCGTGCTGCGCCTGCGCTCGATGCTCTACACGGCAAACGTCCGCCCGACCCTCGAGCGGGTCCTCGAGCTCGTCCAGGCCGCGAGCGCCCGCACCGTGATCCTGGACACGAGCGCCATGGACTGGGTGTCCTCGACCGTGGTGGACGAGCTCGAGGGGCTCGACGACGAGCTCGCCGCGCACCGCTGCCGCCTGGTCCTCGCCGAGCTCGACCCGAGGCTCGGGCAGCGGCTGCGCAGGTCGGGGTGGTTCCGCGAGGTGGAGGCCGACGGTCGCGTGGTGCGCACGGTCGAGGAGGCCGTCGAGCCGTCGACCGCGCCTGGCGCGAGCAGCGGTCCGGCCGGCCCGGCGCCGGACCACCCGACGGACGCGCCGCCGTCGGGCCGGGGAACCCCGCCTGTTCCGCCCGGTTCGTCCGCCGGGACGTGAGCCCCCGCACACCCGCCGGGGCGTGCCGTGGGCGACAACACGCCCGCGGGATGAAAAGGTCGACCCATGCAGACCTGGCCTGGGCGACCGTATCCGTTGGGCGCGACCTTCGACGGGACGGGCACCAACTTCGCGCTCTTCTCCGAGGTCGCCGAGAAGGTCGAGCTGTGCCTGATCGGCGACGAGACCGACGCCGAGGGGCGCCCGCTGGAGACGCGCGTGGTCCTCGAGGACGTCGACGCGCACGTGTGGCACGTGTACCTGCCGGGGCTCGGCCCGGGCACGAGGTACGGCTACCGGGTCCACGGCCCGTACGACCCGGCCGCAGGTCACCGGTGCAACCCGGCGAAGCTCCTCGTCGACCCGTACGCCAAGGCGATCGACGGGCAGGTCGACGGCGACGAGTCGCTGTTCTCCTACCGCTTCGGCGAGACGCCCGACGGCGCCGCGGCCCCGGGCGGTCCGCTCGCCCCGGACGCGGCGACGGACGAGCAGGACGCCGCCCCGGACGGGGACGCGCCAGTCGCCCCGCCCGCGTCGTCGGGCCCTCCTGCTCCGACCAACACCGAGGACTCGCTGGGCCACACCATGCTCTCGGTCGTGGTCAACCCGTTCTTCGACTGGGGCCACGACCGCCCGCCCCAGCACGACTACCACGACTCGGTCATCTACGAGGCGCACGTGCGCGGCATGACGATGCGTCACCCCGACGTGCCCGACGAGCTGCGCGGCACGTACGCGGGCATGGCGCACCCGGCGGTGATCGAGCACCTCACGGCGCTCGGGGTCACGGCCGTCGAGCTCATGCCCGTGCACCAGTTCGTCAACGACCCCGGGCTCGTCGCCAAGGGGCTGTCGAACTACTGGGGCTACAACACCATCGGGTTCTTCGCGCCCCACAACGACTACACGGCCTACGGCACGCGCGGCCAGCAGGTCATGGAGTTCAAGGCCATGGTCAAGGCGCTGCACGAGGCCGACATCGAGGTCATCCTCGACGTCGTCTACAACCACACGGCCGAGGGCAACCACCTGGGACCCACGCTGTCCTTCCGCGGGATCGACAACGCGGCCTACTACCGGCTGGTCGACGGGGACGAGGCCCACTACTTCGACACGACCGGCACGGGCAACTCGCTGCTCATGCGCTCGCCCCACGTGCTCCAGCTCATCATGGACTCGCTGCGCTACTGGGTCACCGAGATGCACGTCGACGGGTTCCGCTTCGACCTCGCGGCGACGCTCGCCCGCCAGTTCCACGAGGTCGACCGCCTCTCGGCCTTCTTCGACATCGTGCAGCAGGACCCGGTCGTCTCCCAGGTCAAGCTCATCGCCGAGCCGTGGGACCTGGGCGACGGCGGCTACCAGGTGGGCGGCTTCCCTCCGCTGTGGACCGAGTGGAACGGCCGGTACCGCGACACCGTGCGCGACTTCTGGCGCGGCGAGCCCGCGATGCTGCCCGAGTTCGCGAGCCGCCTCACGGGTTCCTCGGACCTGTACGAGCACACGGGCCGCAAGCCCATCGCGTCGATCAACTTCGTCACGGCGCACGACGGCTTCACGCTCACCGACCTGGTGTCCTACGACGAGAAGCACAACGAGGCCAACGGCGAGGGCGGGGCCGACGGGGAGAACCACAACCGGTCCTGGAACTGCGGCGTCGAGGGTCCCACCGACGACCCGGCCGTCCGTGCCCTGCGCGCCCGCCAGCGCCGCAACTTCCTCGCGACCCTGCTCCTGTCCCAGGGCGTCCCGATGCTCTCGCACGGGGACGAGATCGGGCGCACGCAGCGCGGCAACAACAACGGCTACTGCCAGGACAACGAGATCACCTGGATGGACTGGGGCGGGGCGGACGGGCTCGACGACGAGCGCAGCGACCTCCTGGCGTTCGCCCGGCGCATGGTCGGGATCCGGCGGGCGCACCCCCTGCTGCACCGCCGCCGCTTCTTCCAGGGCCCGGCCGGCACGCCCGAGGGTGAGATCCCGGACATCGACTGGTTCGACATCTCGGGCAGCCGCATGGACACGACCGACTGGAACCAGGGCTACGCCCGGTCCGTCATGGTCTTCCTGGGCGGTGACGACCTGCCCGAGCGCGACCGGCGCGGTGAGCCCATCGTCGACGACTCGTTCCTGCTGCTGCTCAACGCCTCGGACTCCCCGCTCGACTTCACGCTGCCCGAGGCCGCCTACGGCGCGGCGTGGCGCACGCTCGTGCGCACCGAGTCCCCCGGCGAGCCCGAGCCGACCGTGCACGCCGCCCGCGAGCGCATCACGGTCGCCTCGTTCGCCACGGTCCTGCTGGTCCGGGAGGTCCAGGAGGTCGGCAAGGTGCACGCCGTATGACGTCGCGCTACCGCAACATCACCAAGCCGCCCGACCCGCCGCCCACGCTCGTGGTCCCCGGACCACGGCCCGTCGTCTGGGCCCCGCAGGCGCGCACGCTCGAGGTGGTCCTCCCGCGCGCTCCCGGGGTCACGCCCGACGACCACGTCCCGGCCGGGACGCGCACCGAACGCCGTCCCCTGCGCCTGGTCGGGATGGACCTGCCCGGCTGGTGGAGCGCCGACGACGACCTCGCCCCCGGCACCGACTACGCCTTCTCGGTCGACGGCGGACGTCCCCTCCCCGACCCGCGCAGCCCCCGTCAGCCGCACGGCCTGCTCGGCTGGAGTCGTTCGTTCGACCCCACGTTCGCCTGGACCGACGGCTCGTGGGCGGGCCCTCCCGCCCAGGGCGCCGTCCTCGAGATCGACGTCGGGACGTTCACCCCGGAGGGCACCCTGGACGCCGCGGCCCACCGGTTCGACGAGCTCGTCGACCTGGGCGTCGCCGTCGTCGAGCTGCACACGATCGGGTCGGTCGCGGGCGTCGTGTGCCCGCACCTGTACACGGTGTGCGAGGAGTTCGGCGGGCCCCGGGCCCTGCAGCGCTTCGTCGACGCGGCCCACTCCCGCGGGCTCGGCGTCTCGCTGGGCGTGGCCTACCACCGCGCGGCCCCGGCAGCGGCCTTCCTGCAGTCGTACGCGCCCTACCTCTCGCCCCAGCGCACACGACTGCGCCCGGTGCTGACCGGCTATCTCTCGGGCGGCCCGCTCCCTGACGAGCCCGTCCCGCAGCCGCCCGCCGAGCTGCCGAGCGGGCGCAGGGTCAACCTCGACCGCGCGGGCAGCCGCGAGGTCCACGACTGGATCACGTCGAGCGCGAGACGGTGGTTCGACGACTTCCACGTCGACGCGCTGCGCATCGCACGGGTCCAGGACCTGGCCGACGCCTCACCGGTCCACGTGCTCGTCGAGGTCGCACGCACCGCCGACGCCGCGACGACGACCCACCGACGGCCGGTCCGCCTCGTCGGGGAGTGCGACACGAGAGACCCTCGTCTCCTCGTCCCCGCCGAGCAGGGCGGTCGGGGCCTGAGCCAGGTGTGGGTCCACGAGGTCGAGGACGCGTTCCACGAGCTGCTGGACCGCTCCCGCGAGACGGACCCCGCCTGGTTCGGCTCCCTGAGCAGGCTCCTGACCGCCCCGGACGCCGAGCGCACCATGATCGGGCTCTCCCCACCGGTCTGCTCGGCCGGCGACCGCGGGGACCCCGAGAGCGCCGACGACGACGACGCCCACGCCCTGGCCGCGGCGCTCGCCCTCGCCTCGGCGTTCGTCCCGCGCCTGGTGCTCCCGGTCTCCGAACGGCTGCTCGCCTGGTGGAGCACCCTCCTGACGGTGCGGCGCTCGGTCCCCCACGACACGCCCCGCCTGGTGCACCGTGGCCCGAGCGGCGTCGTCCTGGTGCAGCGCGGCAGGCTCGTCACGGCCGTCAACATCGGCTCGCAACCTCGCACCACGCTGCTGCCGACCTCGCGCCGCGCCTGGCACGTGACCGCGCAGTGGCCGCCGCTCGACGTCGGCTCCGGACGTCCTGCTCGTTCCGACGCGGCACAGAGCCCTCCCTCGGCGACACCGAGCGGCTCCTCGGTGCGCGTCGGCGCCCGTTCCGCCGTCGTCCTCACGTCGCGCTGACGACCTCGACGGGCGCCGGGTCAGGCGACGGGTCAGGCGGCCGGGGGCCGGATGAGCGCGCGGCCGTCCTCGGCGAGCGACCCCAGACGCGACAGTGCCCGGTAGTACTTCTTGCGGTAGCCGCCGCGCAGCATGTCCTCGGTGAACAGCGACGAGACGGCGGCCCCGCGGGCTGCGCCACCGGTGGTGCCGGTGCCGTCGGCCTCGGCTGCGCCGGTGTCGTCCGCGAGGAGCACCGGGACGTCCCGGTCGTACAGGCGGTCGACCAGGACGACGAGCCGCAGCGCGGCCGACTGCTCCGTGACGGGGTGCACGCCCGTGAGCGCGACGAGCGAGACGTCGTCGAGCATCGCGCCGTACTTGCTCGGGTGGACCCCGCGCAGGTGGTCGAGGACCTCGTCGAGCGAGTCGAGCGTCGCGCCCGGGTGCGACGCCGCGACGCGCGCCACGACGTCCGCGGGCAGCGGCTGCGTCTCGGTCACGACCGCGCGGTGGCGGTAGTCCTCGCCGTCGACGCGCATGACCTCGAAGCGCGCGGCCATGGCCTGGATCTCCCGCAGGAAGTCCTCGGCCGCGAAGCGTCCCTCGCCGAGCGAGCCGGGCAGCGTGTTGGACGTCGCGGCGAGCGCGACGTCGCGGTCAGCGAGCTCGCGCAGCAGGCGGGACATGAGGACCGTGTCGCCCGGGTCGTCGAGCTCGAACTCGTCGATGCAGACCAGGCGCTTGGTCGCGAGGGCGTCGACCGTGGCCTGGAAGCCGAGTGCGCCCACGAGGTTGGTGTACTCGACGAACGTCCCGTAGGCCGCGTCGGGGCCCACCGCGTGGGCCAGGGAGGTCAGCAGGTGCGTCTTGCCGACGCCGAACCCGCCGTCCATGTAGATCGCGGGGGCCGCCTTGCGCCTGGCGAACAGACCGCGCCGCACCTTTCCGGGCGCGAGCTGCGCACCGACCTCCTCGAGACGCGCGACGGTCGAGCCCTGGCTCGGGTAGGCCGGGTTCGCCCGGTACGTCGAGAAGCGGGCGTCCGCGAAGTGGCGGGGCGGCACGAGGTCCGCGAGCAGGCGCGTGGGCGGCACGACGGGCCGGATGTCGGCGAGCGCGCGCACGCGCGGCGGGGTCGAGGAGTCGGACGGGTTCCCGGCGAGATCGGGAGGCGCAGCAGTCACGAGGATCCAGCCTACGCGCACTAGCCTGGCGGGATGAGTGCTGTGTCGGACGTCACCACACCCCCGCCCCCGCCCCCTTCGCAGGGCCCACGGCCCCCCGCGCTGCCCGCCCTGGACGTCCTGCTCGGCCCGGGAGGCTCGGGCCACCTCGCGGGGACCCGGCTCGAGCCCACGCCCGACGAGGAGGCGCTGGCCGCGTTCTACGCCTCGCCGCCCGGCCCGCACGTGCGCGCGAACATGGTCGCGAGCGTCGACGGCGGCGCCTGGGGCCCCGACCACCGCTCGGGCACCATCAACGACGCGGCCGACTGGCGCGTCTTTCGCGTCCTGCGGGCCCTCGCGGACGTCGTGCTCGTCGGCGCGGGGACCGCGCGCGCCGAGGGGTACACCGCGCTCGACGTGCCGCGCGGCCTCGAGCACCTGCGGGCGGGCCGCGGGCCCCTCGAGCTCGCGGTCGTCACGCGCAGCGGGCACCTGCCCGCCTCGCTCGCCGGGGGCGAGCGCCCACCGTTCGTCGTCACGGGCGAGCACGGGGCGAGCGTCGCACGGGCGAGCGTGCCGGCGGACCGGATCCTCGTCGTCGGGCCCGACGACGCCGCTCCCCCGGGTGCGCCGCGCACCCCGCGGGACCTCCCCTCGCCCACGCCCGGACCCGACCTGCGCGCCGGGCTCGCGGCCCTGGCCGACCGCGGCCTGGACCGGGTGCTGTGCGAGGGCGGACCGCACCTGCTCGCCGACCTCCTGGCCCGCGACCTGCTCGACGAGCTGTGCGTCACGACGACGCCCGTGCTCGTGGGTCCAGGGCCTGGACGCATCGTCGGCGGGCTCCCGCCGGTTCCCGCCGGAACCCGTGCCGAGCGCGAGACCGGGACCCCGGACGGCCCCGCCGCGAGCGCCCCGCTCGTGCACCCGCGCCTGGCCCACCTGCTCCACGCCGACGGCACGCTGGTCGCCCGGTGGGCGCTGCGGTGACGACGGTCGCTAGTCTGGTCCCGTGACCGACACCATCCTCGTCCTGACCGAAGACACCCTCGCCGCCGTGGACGTGGAGCACATCCTGTCCCTCCACCCCGACGAGACCCTCGCCTACCGGGTCCTCGTGCCCGCCGACACCGAGCGCAACGTGGTCTCCGCGATCATCGACCACCTCAGCGTGGGAGAGCTCAAGGAAGCCTGGGACGAGGTTCTCGGCAAGGAGCCCTCGCGCGCCCAGGCCACCGCCACCGCGCAGGAGCGCCTCGACGCGAGCGTCTCCGAGCTCCGCGCCGCGGGCCGCGAGGCCGAGGGCGCGGTGACCGAGGACGACCCGCTGCCCGCGCTGCGCGCCGCGGTCGCAGCCGGCGACGTCCGCGAGATCGCGATCGTCACCTACCCGCACGCGATCGAGGACACGTTCCACCAGGACTGGGCCTCGCGGGCCCGCGAGGAGCTGCACGTGCCCGTGCTGCACCTGTACTCGGGCACGAGCGAGCTGGGCTGACGCCACCGCGTCCCCGGGGCCGCACGAGCGCACACCCGCGACCAGCGTCCGGCTCCCCGGCGCATGCGGCACGTACGACGAGGGCCGTCACCACCTGGTGGTGACGGCCCTCGTCCCGTTCCGGCGTCCGATCACGGACGGCGCGGGGCGCGGTCAGGTCCTGTCGGATTTCTCAGCGCCTCGCGACCCCAGCGCGGTGAGCTCAGTTCCCCGTGCTCGTCGGCTCGGGGTAGTGCTTCTTGTACTTGCGGTAGAAGTTCTGGGTCATCGCCTCGACGACCAGCCGCCTCTTGATGCCGCCGTCCCGCGAGTACTTGAGCGGGTTGACCGCGGCACCCCGGTCCTTGACCGCCTGCAGACGCCGACGCAGGGCCGGGTCGAGGATGTACTTGAGCAGGAGCCGGAACGGGACGACCGAGTAGAGGACCTCCTGGGTGGCCCGCACCGGCTCGATCGAGTTCCCCAGCACGCGGTCCTCGACCAGGACCCGTGCGACGTTCGCCCCTGCCGCGGTCACGTAGTAGTTGTTGCGACCGATGCGCGGGTTCATCTCGAAGTACACGTGCCGGCCCGTGCGCGGGTCCAGCTTGTAGTCGAAGTTCGCGAACCCCGTGTACCCGACCGTGTCGAGGAACCGGCTCGCGGCCTCCATGGCGTCCTCGTAGGGCTCGGTGAGGATCGCCGCGGGGATGCCCAGCGTGCCCGGAGTGTGCTCCTCGAGCAGGACACGACCGGTCGCGAGCAGCGTGATCGCGCCGTGGGAGTCACGGTAGGCGGTCAGCGAACGCATCTGGGTCTCGTCGCCGGGGATGAACTCCTGGACGAGGAACGTCCCGGCGTACCCGGCCGTCACGAGGTGACCGAGGAGCTCGTCGAGCTCGGCCCGCGAGTCCACGTGGTGGATCTTGCGCTTGCCCGGGAACGACACGTAGTGGTAGTCCGCGCTCGACGAGGGCTTGGCGACCACGGGGAACTCCAGGTCGACGGGCAGCGACGCGATGGCCGAGAGGCCGCCGTCCGCGACGAGCTTGGGCACCGAGACCGCGACCGTGCGCGGCGTCGGGATGCCCAGGCGGTCGCACACCTCCGCGAAGCCCTCCTTGCTCGAGACCTGCTCGAGCACGTCGAGCGTGCAGTAGGACATGACGTACTTGTCCTCGAGCCGCGCCCTGTTCTCCACGAGGGACCGCACGAACCAGTCGGCGTTCGTGAGCAGCACGAGGGTCTTGCCCGGGTGCTGGGCCGCGACGCGCTCGAGCGCCGCGACGAGCACCTCGGGGTCGTCGATGCCGGGGGTCACGACGTTGGTGACGAAGGACGAGTCGGCCATGGCCCGCGTCGCGACGCTCGAGATCACGACGGCGTCCGTCCCGTACTGCTCGTGGAAGGCACGGACCATCGCGTAGACCCCGATGTCGCCGCCGACACCGACGGGCAGGAGCTCAGGAAGGGCGGTCCCCGTCATGCGTCGGTCTCGCTGCGGTCGCCGGACCACTCGGTGTGGAACACACCGGGCTTGTCGACGCGCTGGTACGTGTGCGCCCCGAAGAAGTCGCGCTGGGCCTGGATCAGGGCGGCGGGCAGACGCTCCGCACGGACGCCGTCGTAGTACGCGAGCGACGACGAGAACGCGGGCGTGGGGACGCCGTTGAGCGCGGCCTGCGACACGACACGACGCCACGACGAGACGCCCTCGCCGACGGTCCGCGTGAAGTACGGGTCGGCGAGCAGCAGCGGGAGGTTCTCGTCGCGCTCGTAGGCCTCGGTGATGCGGTTGAGGAAGCGGGCCCGGATGATGCAGCCGCCGCGCCAGATGCGCGCCATGGCCCCGCGGTCGATGCCCCAGCCGAACTCCTCGGAGGCCGCCGCGATCTGGTCGAAGCCCTGGGAGTACGCCACGACCTTCGAGGAGTACAGCGCGCGGCGCACGTCCTCGACGAACGCGTCCCGGTCGGTGACGTCCCACTGACCGGCCTCGGCCGGCAGCACGCCCACGGCCGCGGTGCGCTGCGGCACCGAGCCCGAGAGCGCGCGGGCGAACGTGGCCTCGGCGATGCCCGTGATCGGGACGCCCAGGTCGAGCGCGTTCTGGACCGTCCAGCGGCCCGTGCCCTTCTGCTCGGCGCGGTCGAGGATGACGTCGACGAACGCCTTGCCGGTCTCGGCGTCGACGTGCTGGAGCACGTCGGCCGTGATCTCGATGAGGAACGACTCGAGGTCGCCCTTGTTCCACTCGGCGAAGATCTCCCCGATCTCCTGCGCGGAGGCCCCGAGGCCCTGCTTGAGCAGGTCGTACGCCTCGGCGATGAGCTGCATGTCGGCGTACTCGATGCCGTTGTGCACCATCTTGACGAAGTGACCCGCACCGTCCGGGCCCACGTACGTGCAGCACGGCACGCCGTCGACCTTGGCCGAGATGTCCTCGAGGATGGGGCCGAGGGTCTCGTAGGACTCGGGGGCCCCGCCGGGCATGATGCTGGGGCCGTTGAGCGCACCCTCCTCGCCGCCCGACACTCCGGTGCCGACGTAGTGCAGGCCCTTCTCCTTGAGCTCGGCCTCGCGGCGACGCGTGTCGGGGAAGTGCGCGTTGCCGGCGTCGATGATGATGTCGCCCTGCTCGAGGAGCGGGACGAGCTCGGCGATCACGGCGTCGGTCGCTGCGCCGGCCTTGACCATGACGACGACCTTGCGGGGGCGCTCGAGCGACGCGACGAAGTCCGCCATCGACTCGGAGGGGATGAAATCGCCGTCGCTCCCGTGGTCCGCGATGAGCGACTGCGTCTTGGCGAAGGAGCGGTTGTGCACCGCGGTCGTGTAGCCGTGACGGGCGAAGTTGCGGGCCAGGTTGCGGCCCATGACCGCGAGTCCGGTGACGCCGATCTGTGCGCGGGCTGACATCTGCTGTGCTCCTCGGGGTAGGTGCGGGCACCGGCGAGCAGGAGTCCCGGTCGCCGGCGAGACGTGCCGGCGACGAGCGCCGGCGGACACTCAGGACAGCCTAGTCCGGCGATCACGATTCGATCTCCTCCGCGCGCCTTGCCTCCAGGATGTGGACATCTGCTCGTACTGTGCCGCTGTGATCAAGTCCGGAGAACCGCAAGCACCGCCGGACTTCCTGCATGCCCTGGAGTCGATCGGCCGCCGCCGGGTGCGCCCCGAGGTCCGGCTCCGTGAGGTCACCGCGCCGAGTCGTATCGCTCCGTTCGCCCTGGCGCTCACGGGCGAGGTCGACGGGACCGACGCCGCGGGCGAGGCTCTCGCGAGCGGGCGCTTCATCGTGCTGCACGACCCCGCGGGCCAGGAGTCGTGGCACGGGACGTTCCGGATCGTGACGCTCGTGCGCGCGACCCTCGACCCCGAGCAGGCCACCGACCCGCTCCTCGGCGAGGTCGCCTGGACCTGGCTCGAGGAGGCGCTCGAGGGCTCGGGCGTCGACGCGCTCGCCGAGGGCGGCACCGTGACCCGCGTCCTGTCCGAGAGCTTCGGTGCCCTCGCGGGCCAGGCGAACGGTGTCGACCTCGAGATCCGGGCCTCGTGGACCCCCACCTCGACCGACCTCGGACCGCACCTGGACGCCTGGTCCACGCTGCTGTGCACGGCCGCCGGTCTGCCGCCGCTCCCGGACGGCGTGACGCCGTTGCGCTCACGACGCAATACCGTGGGTCCATGAGCTCGGCCCACAACCCCTCGTTCTCGCACGCGTCCGACGGCCGCGGCGGCGCCCGCGCGGCGTCCGCCCCGCAGCCTGCCGGCGCGCCCGACGCGCCCTCGTCGCCTCCTGCACCGTCGGTGATCCCCCTCACCGAGCCCGCCGACGGCGTCGGCCCCGTGATCGACACCCCCGAGGCCTTCGCCGAGGTCGTCGCCGCCTTCGCCGCGGCCTCGGGCCCTGTCGCTGCCGACGCCGAGCGCGCCTCGGGCTACCGGTACGGCCAGCGCACGTACCTCGTCCAGGTGCGCCGCGAGGGTGCCGGGACGGCGCTCATCGACCCCATCGGGGTCCCGGACCTCTCTCCGCTGCGCGAGGCCGTGGGGGACGCCGAGTGGATCCTGCACGCGGCCTCGCAGGACCTGCCCGGCTTCGCCGAGCAGAACCTGCACCCGGCGCGCATCTTCGACACCGAGCTCGCGGCCCGCCTGCTCGGCATGGAGCGCGTGGGGCTGGCCGCGGTCATCGCGGAGGTGCTGGGCCTAGGCCTCGCCAAGGAGCACTCGGCCGCCGACTGGTCCACGCGCCCGCTGCCCCAGGACTGGCTGCGCTACGCGGCGCTCGACGTCGAGGTGCTCATCCCGCTGCGCAAGATCCTGGGCGAGCGGCTCGAGGAGCAGGGCAAGGCCGAGTGGGCCGCGCAGGAGTTCGAGGCCGTGCGCACCGCTCCCCCGGCGCCGCCTCGCGAGGAGCCGTGGCGTCGTACGTCGGGCGTGCACGCGCTGCGCAACCCGCGCAGCCTCGCGGTCGTGCGCAGCCTGTGGGAGGCGCGCGACGAGAACGCCCGTCGTCGGGACATCGCCCCGGGGCGCGTGCTGCCCGACCGCGCGATCGTCGCGGCGGCCCAGGCCATGCCGCGCTCGGTCCCCGAGCTCGTGAAGCTGCCCGCCTTCTCGGGGCGCAACACGGCCCGCCGCGCGGCGTCGTGGCAGCAGGCGATCGACAAGGCGCTCGCCCTTCCGCAGGATGCCCTGCCGAGCTCGCGCGGGCCCCGCAGCGACGCCCCGCCGCCCCCGCGCGCCTGGGCCGAGCGCGACCCCGAGGCCGCCCGTCGCCTGGACGCGGCGCGCGCCGTCGTGCAGCGTCTCTCGGACGAGCACGGCGTCCCGCTCGAGAACCTCCTGCAGCCCGACGCGCTGCGTCGCGTGTGCTGGACGCCGCCCGCACCGCTGGACACCGAGCACGTCGCGCAGTTCCTGCGCGGGCGCGGTGCCCGCGAGTGGCAGCTCGACCTCGTGGCCGCACCGATCGCGGCGGCTCTCGCGGACCCGGCGTCGGTCGCGGGTCCGAACGCTTCGCAGGAGGCCGCACCGGAGCCCGGCGCGGGACAGGCCACGGGCTCCGACGGCACCGCCTCCGAGTGACGCCGCAGCACCCGAGCACGTGAGGACGCCGTCGTGGGGGTCTTCCCCGCGCCGGTAAGGTCAGGGGCATGTTGTCCGAGTCCTCCTCCCTGACCGTCACGACGATCACCGACCGCACCGCCTGGGACGAGCAGGTGCTCGCGATGGGCGGTCACCCTCTCCAGCTCTGGGGGTGGGGTGAGGTCAAGGGGGCCGGGGCCTGGACGCCTCGCCGTCTGCAGGTCGCGGGACCCGACGGGACCGTGCTGGGCCTCGCCCAGGTGCTG
Source organism: Oerskovia jenensis (assembly GCF_016907235.1). Lineage (NCBI taxonomy): Bacteria > Bacillati > Actinomycetota > Actinomycetes > Micrococcales > Cellulomonadaceae > Oerskovia > Oerskovia jenensis. Next base: position 146,233 of record NZ_JAFBBO010000001.1, on the reverse strand, counting down.
GTCCGCTCGCTCCCCGCCCAGTTCAAGGCCCTGAGCTACGTCCCGCGCGGCCCGGTCGTCATGCCCGACGGCGTCGGCTACCCCGCGACGCGCTCGGCCGTGACCGAGGCCGTGGTGCAGTGGTGCCGCAAGAACGTGGGCGGCGTGGGCATCACGCTCGAGCCCGACTGGGACGCCGGGACGTCGCTCGAGCTCGAGGGCGCGGCGCCCGCGGTCAACCCCGTGCTCTACCCGACGACGCTGATCCTCGACCTGCGCAGGACGCCCGACGAGCTCATGGCCGACATGGCGAAGAAGACCCGCCAGTACATCCGCAAGTCCGAGCGCGAGGACCTCGAGTTCCGCCCCGTGACGACGCGCGCCGAGCTCGCGGCGTGCCTGCGCCTGTACCGCCAGACGGCCGAGCGGGCGGGCTTCGGCCTGCACGAGGACTCGTACTACGAGCGCGTGTTCGACGAGCTGGGCGAGCACTCCCCCGTGTTCGCGGCCTTCGCGCGCTCGTCGGAGGGCGGCCCCCACGACCGTCCGGTCTCGTTCGTGTGGTTCGCGGCCTCAGCCCGGACGTCGTTCGAGCTGTACGGCGGCATGGACGAGGAGGGGCAGCGACTGCGGGCCAACTACGGCCTCAAGTGGTTCGCGATCAACGCGATGCGCGAGCGCGGCGTGGTGCGCTACGACGTCAACGGCCTGCTCAACGACGGGATCTCGACGTTCAAGCGCGGCTTCGCGAGCCACGAGGACGAGCTCGTGGGGAGCATCGACGTGCCGTTCTCGATGTGGTACACCGCGTGGAACAAGGGCCTGCCGACCGCCAAGAAGGTCGTGCGCAAGCTGCGCGGCGGTAGCTGAGAACAGCCCCTGGCGAGCCTCGCACTCCTAAGGCTTCGCGAGACTGCGTATCTTCACACGGTCGCCCGACGAACCCCGACGGACCCGCTCAAACCCCTGTGGTTGAGCGGGTCCGTCGGTCGTTGTCGATACTCGGTCTCACACTTTCGTGCATTTTCCTGGTACCGCGGGTAGCCTGTACCAACGCTGAGCGGTGACGCTCAGGGACACCGCCGTCCAGATCAGGAGAAGCCATGACTGTGGCCAGCAAGGGTTCGGGCTCGCGCCGGACCGTCCGCGACGTCGTCTTCGTCGAGGGGGTGCGCACGCCTTTCGGCAAGGCCCGCCCTGACGGCATCTACGCGAACACCCGTGCCGACGACCTCGCCGTGAAGGCCGTGCGCGAGCTGCTGCGCCGCCGCCCCGAGCTCCCCGCCGAGCGGATCGACGAGGTCGCGCTCGCCGCGACGACCCAGACGGGCGACCAGGGCCTGACCCTCGGACGCAGCGTCGCCGTGCTGGCCGGCCTGCCGAAGTCCGTCCCGGGCTTCGCGATCGACCGCATGTGCGCGGGCGCCATGACCGCGGTCACCACGACCGCGTCGGCCATCGCGATCGGCGCCCAGGACGTGACGCTCGCGGGCGGCCTCGAGCACATGGGGCACCACCCCATGGGCGAGGGCGCGGACCCCAACCCGCGCTTCGTCGCCGAGCGGCTCGTCGACTCGACGGCCCTGGTCATGGGCGCGACGGCCGAGAACCTGCACGACCGCTTCCCCCACCTGACCAAGGAGCGCGCCGACGCGTACGGCGTCGCGAGCCAGACCAAGTACGCCAAGGCTCTCGCGGGCGGCGACGTGACCCCGGACCTCGTCCCGGTCGCGCTGCGCGACCCGCAGCAGGGCTGGGGCCTGGCCACGGCCGACGAGCTGCCCCGCCCGGGCACGACCGTCGAGGACATCGCCCACCTCAAGACGCCCTTCCGCCCCGGCGGCAAGGTCACCGCGGGCAACGCGTCCCCCCTGACCGACGGCGCCGCGGTCGCGCTCCTTGCGGCGGGCGACGTCGCTGCCGAGCTCGGACTGCCGGCCCGCATGCGCCTCGTGTCGTTCGCGTACGTGGGCGTGGACCCCGAGGTCATGGGCATCGGCCCCATCCCCTCGACCGAGAAGGCCCTGGCCCAGGCCGGGCTGAGCATCGAGGACATCGGCCTGTTCGAGATCAACGAGGCCTTCGCGGTGCAGGTCCTGGCGTTCCTGGACCACTTCGGCATGCCCGACGACGACGCGCGCGTCAACCAGTACGGCGGCGCGATCGCGGTGGGCCACCCCCTCGCGGCGTCGGGCGTGCGCCTCATGACGCAGCTCGCGCGCCAGTTCGAGCAGCACCCCGAGGTCCGCTACGGCCTGACCACGATGTGCGTGGGCCTGGGCATGGGCGGCACGGTCGTCTGGGAGAACCCGCACCACGCCGACTACTCGGGCCACACGACGACCGACGGGGAGAACTGACCCATGAGCACCCAGACCACCACGCCCCGTGCCGAGCGCGTGACCCACTCCCTCGTCCGTGACGTCGAGCTGCCGGGCGGTGCGGGCACGCTCGCGCTCCTCACGCTCGACAACGGCCTCGACCACACCAAGCCCACGACGCTCGGACCCGAGGGCATCGCCGAGCTCACGGCTGCGCTGACCGCGCTCCAGGCCCGCGCGGCGCGCGGCGAGATCGCGGCCGTCGCCGTCACGGGCAAGCCCTACTTCCTCGCGGCGGGTGCCGACCTCACGCAGGTCGCGACCGTCCGCACCCGCGACGAGGCCCTCGAGCTGGGCCGGGGCGGCCACGCGGCCTACCGCCTGCTCGGCGAGATGGGCGTCCCGACGTTCGCCTACATCAACGGCCTGGCCCTGGGCGGCGGCCTCGAGGTCGCGCTCAACTGCGACTACCGCACGGTCGCGACCGACGCCCCCGCGCTCGCGCTGCCCGAGGTCGGCCTGGGCCTCGTCCCGGGCTGGGGCGGCGCGTACATCGTGCCGCGCCTCGTGGGCATCGAGAAGGCCATGGACGTCATCCTCACGCGCCCGAGCGCCAACAAGCCGTTCAAGGCCAAGGAAGCCTTCGAGATCGGCCTGGCCGACGCGCTGTTCGAGGCGCCGGACTTCCTCGAGTCCTCGATCCGCTGGACGGCCGACGTCGTGCGCGGCACCACGGTCGTCGAGCGCCGCGAGCTCGACCCCGCCCCGGTGTGGGACGCGGTCGTGGCCGGTGCGCGCAAGCAGCTCGACGCCGTCGTGCACGGTTCCCGGCCCGCGCCCTACCGGGCGCTCGACCTCCTGGCCGCGGCCCGCACCGCGACCAAGGACGAGGCCTTCGCGGCCGAGGACGAGGCTCTCGCGGACCTCATCATGTCGGACGAGATGCGTGCGAGCGTCTACGCGTTCCAGCTCGTCTCGCACGGCAAGCGCCCCGCGGGCGCCCCGGACCCGAAGCTCGCCCGCCCGGTCACCTCGGTCGGGATCGTGGGCGCGGGCCTCATGGCCGCCCAGCTCGCGCTGCTGTTCGCGCAGCGCCTGGGCGTGCCCGTGACGATGCGCGACCTCGACGCCGAGCGCGTGCAGCACGGGCTCGACTACGTCCGCGCGACGGTCGAGAAGCTCGTGAGCACGGGCCGCATGACCAAGGACGTGGGCGCCAAGGTGCTGTCCTCGGTCCACGGGACCACGGACATCGGCGAGTTCTCGCGCTGCGACTTCGTGATCGAGGCCGTGACCGAGGTCCTGGGTCTCAAGAAGAAGGTCTTCGCCGAGCTCGAGGGCATCATCGGCCCCGACACGATCCTCGCGACCAACACCTCGGCCCTGTCCGTGACCGAGATGGCCGCGGACCTGATGCACCCCGAGCGCGTCGTCGGGCTGCACTTCTTCAACCCCGTCGCGCAGATGCCGCTCGTGGAGGTCGTCCGGGCCGAGAAGACCTCGGACGAGGCCCTCGCAACGGCCTTCGCGGTCTCCAAGGCCCTGCGCAAGACCGCGGTGGGCGTCGCCGACCGCCCGGGCTTCGTGGTCAACCGCCTGCTCGTGCTCCTGCTGGGCAAGATCGTGGAGGCCGTCGAGAACGGCACCTCGGTCGAGGTCGCCGACCGCGCGCTGCGCCCGCTCGGCCTGCCCATGGGTCCGTTCGCGCTGTTCGACCTCGTGGGCCCCGCCGTGGGCCTGCACGTCCTGACGTCGCTGCGCGAGGACCTGGGCGACCGCTTCCCGTCCTCCCCCGGGCTCGAGAAGCTCGTGGCCGAGGGCACCAAGGTCGTGCTGCCGGCCCCGGCGCGCGGCATCCCCGCGAGCGTCGACCCGGCGATCCAGGCGTACTTCGGCACGGGCGAGGCCGGTGGACCGGGCGCTCTCGACGAGGCGGGCGTGCTCGACGCGGTCCTGACCGCTCTCACCACCGAGATCGGCCACATGCTCGACGAGGGCGTCGTCCAGGGCCCCGAGCAGATCGACCTGTGCATGATCCTGGGTGCGGGCTGGCCGTTCCACGACGGCGGCATCACGCCGTACCTGGACCGCACGGGCTACGCGGAGAAGGTCCTGGGCCGTCGCCTCCTGCCCGACGGCGTCGCGAACGTCCCGGCGCAGGTCGCCTGACGCGTCGCTCGCCTCGCACGCCGAGCCCGAGGGGGCGGTCTGCTCCTCGGAGCGGACCGCCCCCTCGGGTTCGGCGTCTGCCCTCCCGCGCCGGCCGGCTCCCCACGTGCTGGCCGTGAGCATCCGTCTGAGCGCAGCCACCAACGCCTACCTCGAGCAGCACGACACGTCGCCGGCAACCGTCCGAGCCCGGCGATGGGCACCCCGCGTGGCGCGCCTGGGCGCCTGGCTCGAGATGCGCCGCTCGGTGACCGTCACCCTCCACGGCGCCGACCCCTCAGCCCCGTGGATCCGCATCCACCCCGGACGCAACCACCGCACCGCGCCCGTCGACGTTCGGCACATGAGAGAGCTCTTCGCAAAACATGCATGACCGTCAATCATGTCCGAAGCGCGCAAACGGCACTCTTTCGACACGAGATCTCCATCGCCCGCCGGGGGTCCAGCCCTAGTTTCGTTGTCACTGCGGCGCTGCACCACGGCTTCGCCGCAGCCCGCAACGAACGGAGCTCGCATGAGAATGCCCACCGGCCGCAGCAGGCGCTTTCTCACCGCCGCCACCGCACTCCTGGTGCTGACCCCCGCTGTCATAGCGGCGACCGCCGAGACGCCCACAGGCAGCACTGCCACCGTGGTCGATCGGGCCCCCGCCCTTGAGGCGCCCGTCGAGCCCCCGGTCGACGCTTCCACGCTGCTTCCGTGCGTGGAAGCGGGCACCCCCGAAGCAGTCGGCTACGCGGGCTGCGTCACCGTCGAGGAGTGGGTTGACGGCGCCGTGACCGAGCCTCCCGGCGGCTACTACCCCGACGTCCCGGCCGAGGAGAAGGCGCAGTGGCCGCGGACGAGCACGGGGGGAGAACCCCTGCACTGCACGAAGGGTCTCACCGCTGACGGGCGCACCACGTTCGCCTGCATGGAGCCCGGGCCCCCGCCGTCCGAGGAAGTCATCCAGTCCATGCTCGACGACGCCCCTGCGACCCCGACCGAGGAAGCGATAGCTCAGAACCTCGAGGCCGGCGCCGCCGCTGCGCGTGGTCAGGACGCGGGCTGAGTGCGCGGTCCGCAGCTGAGCCGAAACGCCCCGTCCCAGGTGCTGGCGAATCGTCGCGCCGCGCGCCCGGGAAGCCTCACCAGGCCACCGGGGAAGCAGTGCGATGACTGATCACCCCCTAGGAGCGACGATGAGCACCGAAGCGATCGTCCAGATGGCTGACTACGGCGCGTTCATGCTGGACAACCTGGATGCCCCCTTGGTGAGCACGCCACCAGCCCGGCCTTTTCCAACGGCCTCGTCTATGCCGATCCAAACGGGGGGCCTGGATGAGCACGGGCATCTACATGGGTCCGGTCCGCCTCTCGTGGTCGGCCGGAGAGCCCGCGCACCTGGCCCTTGGCGAGTGGGAGGACGTCGCTCAGGTTGTCATCACGCCTTCCGCCGGAATCCTCACAGCGCGCGGATTCATGGTCTCAGGCCCTGACGGCAACTCGCCGAACCTCGCCCTCGACCCTGAGGCGGAGCACATGCTGCGCTGCTACGCCCGAGGCCGGGACACCGCGCCCCACGACGCGCTGGGCGAAGAGGACGAGCCCGTCGAGGAGTACCACCTCGAGCTCTGGCTGCGACGCCCCGGCGACGAGACCGCCGTGCTCAAGCTCACGAGCGAGTTCGGCAAGCAGCTGGCGGCGGCCGAGTCGTCCTGACGCAGGACGAACCCGTAGGCGCTGTCATCGCTCGCAGGCATGCGATGGCTCCTGCTCGCTTGTCGTGGCTCGACCGCTCGACGTCCCTGCCCTCCTGGAGCGCCGGTGATAGCGTCACGGGGCCCCTCGAACCGTGGCGCCGCGACCGCCGGTCCTCGTCCAGGTCCGCGCTCCCCCGCCGACGCCCCAGGAGATCCCACCCGATGACCGCGCCCGACGCCCTCCGCCCCACCACGGAACAGGCGCGGGCCGTCGTCGCCCGGGCCGACGAGGTCGCCGCGCGCCTCTCGGCCCTCGCCGGGGCGCCGGCCCGGTTCCGCGAGCACGTGCGCACCGCGTTCGGGTCGAGCCAACAGGACAAGGTACTGGCCGAGCTCTCGGCCATCGGGGTCGAGCGGCTGCGCGAGGTCAGCGGCGAGCGGCTGCGCGTGGGCCGCCTCGTCGACGGCGGCATCACGACCGTCGGTGACGTGCTGCGCGCGGGACCCGCCGGGCTCGAACGGCTGCCCGGGATCGGGCCGCAGACCGCGACGCACTGCCTCGCGGCCGCGGCGCAGATCGCCCATGCCGTCCAGGAGACCCTGCGGTTCCGCATCGACGACGCCCCCGGCGACCCGTTCACGACCGCCCTCGTCCAGGCCCTCGCAGGGCTCGACGCCGCGCGCACGGCCGCCACGGTCCATCGACAGGTGGTCGTCACGTTCCTCGAGGGGCACACCGAGCACCGGGTCGCCGCCCAGGAGGCGACCCGCGCGGTCCGGACGTTCTTCTCGCTGCCCGCGCGGCGCCGTCGGGCAGCGGACGGCGTGCAGGCCCTGGCGCGGCTGGTCGCCGACGCCGAGCGGTCCGGGGCCGTCGCGGCCGCCGAGCGCGTCGCCGCCCTCGACACCGCGCCCGTCGACGCCTTCGAGGCGTGGACGGACTTCCGGGCGCGCTCGGCGACGTACTACGCGCTGCTCGACGACGTCGTGGACATCGGGCGCGACCTCCAGGCGACCGAGGGCCACCTGCCGCCCGAGCTCCTGGCCCGGGTGAACGAGCAGCCGCTCGACCAGTCCCTCCTGACCGCGTCCCTGCGCGGGTACCAGGTGTTCGGGGCGCGCTACGCCCTCGCCCAGCGACGCACGATCCTGGGCGACGAGATGGGCCTGGGCAAGACCGTCCAGGCCATCGCCGCGATGGCGCACCTCGCCGCGGGCGGTGCGACGCACTTCCTCGTGGTGTGCCCCGCGAGCGTCATGACGAGCTGGGTGCGCGAGGTCGCGCGGCATAGTACGCTGCGCTCGCTCGACGTCCACGGCCCCGAGCGCGCCGAGGAGGCCGCGCAGTGGGCGCGCGAGGGGGGTGTGGCCGTGACGACGTTCGAGCAGGTCGGGCTCCTGCCGGTCGACCTGCCCACGCCCGCGATGCTCGTGGTCGACGAGGCGCACTACGTCAAGAACCCCGAGGCCAAGAGGTCGCAGGCCGTGGCCGCCTGGGCCGGGCGCTCCGAGCACGTGCTGTTCCTGACCGGCACGGTGATGGAGAACCGCGTCGAGGAGTTCCGACGCCTCGTGGCCCACCTCCAGCCCGACGTCGCCGAGCAGGTGAACGCCGCGCACGGCGCCGCGGGGGCCGAGAGGTTCCGCCTCGCGGTGGCCCCCGTGTACCTGCGGCGCAACCAGGAGGACGTGCTCGAGGAGCTGCCCGAGCTCGTCCAGGTCGAGGAGTGGGAGACGTTCGGCCCGGCCGACGGCGCCGCCTACCGCGCCGCGGTGCGCGAGGGCAGCTTCATGGCCATGCGCCGGGCCGCGTACGCCGTCGACCACCCCGAGGACTCGGCCAAGGTGCGACGGCTCGTCGAGCTCGTCGAGGAGGCCACGGGGAACGGCCGCAAGGTCGTGGTGTTCACGTACTTCCGTGACGTCGTCGACCTCGTGGTGCGCGCGTTGGGCGACCTCGCGGCCGGACCGCTCACGGGGTCCGTGGGGGCGAGCGCCCGCCAGACCATCCTCGACGACTTCACGGCCTCGCCCGTGCCCCGCGCGCTCGTGAGCCAGATCGAGGTGGGCGGCGTCGGCGTCAACCTCCAGGCGGCCTCGGTCGTCATCCTGTGCGAGCCGCAGGTCAAGCCCACGACCGAGGCCCAGGCCGTCGCGCGCGCCCACCGCATGGGCCAGGTGCGCACCGTGCAGGTCCACCGGCTGCTCGTCGCCGACACGGTCGACGAGCGCATGGTCGAGATCCTCGGCACCAAGGCCCGGCTGTTCGACGCCTACGCGCGGCGCAGCGTCCTGGCCGACGCGCTGCCCGGCGCGATCGACGTGTCGGAGGCCCGGCTCGCGCAGACGATCGTCGCGGCCGAGCAGGCGCGCTGGCTGGGCGGGGAGCCGGTCGTGGCGGGTGGCGCCGGATCGTAGGACGCCGTCGTGCAGGACGCTCCGACCGACGACGAGCCGTGGGGCGCGCAGAGAGCCCGGCCCTAGACCGTTCCGCCCACGTCCGCCGAGGAGGGGTCCGCGGCCGGCGCGAGCGTGGCGGCCAGAACCCGCCAGCGCTCGTCCGTTCGCGCCCAGAGGCGGGTGTAGACCAACCGTGCGGAGACTGCGGCGCCGCCCTGGATCGCCTCCACGGCGGCGACCAGCCTGGTCACCCCGCACACGGCGTCCTCCCGGACGTCGAGGGACTCCTCCTCCAGGCGGGTGATCCGCAGGGCACCCGAGCGGTGGCTCTCCAGGTCGTCGTCCTTGGAGAACACCGACCCGTCGGGGCCGACGCCCACGCACCGAGGATGCAGCAGCGCGTCCAGCGCGTCGACGTCGCCCGCACGCTGGGCGGCCTGGAGCGCGTGCTCAGCAGCAAGAAGACTCATCGCCCGAGTGTAGGCACCTGGGCGCGCCACGGGTGGGACGCTGACGGGCCGCCTGTGCGACGAACCGACCGGGGCCCAGTCTGGGTGCACCCACCGGCTACGCTCGGCGCATGCCGCTCACAGACGACATCGCCCAGCTTCTGCGTGACCGGCTCTTCGCCCAGGAGGTCTGGCTGTCAGTCCTTCCGCCTGCGGCCGAGTTCGACGACGTCGCGCGCGCCACGGGCCTCACCCCGATCGGCAGAGGCTGGACGGAGGTCGGGGCCGACGGCGCACGCCAGCTGCTGACCACCCTGCTGCGGATCGGCATCGCGCATGCCGACGAGATCATGCCCGAGCATCGTGCACGACGGCTCGCCGAGGAGTTCATCGGCTCCTTCGGTGAGCGCGGGGCCCGGTACGCGACCAACTGCGCACCCTCGGAGGAGTTCCTCCAGTACTTCGGCGGCTCAGCGCTCGGGCACGCCCCCGACGACGCGACTCCTCCCACTGACCCCTGGTTCGGCTCGCTGTTCGAGTCCGACGGCTGGAACCCCGCGACGGAGTACACCTTCGACACGGGTCTCGTGGTGCTGGGCGAGTCGAGCTCGGGGTGCTACTGGGTAGCCGAGGAGGACTAGCCGAAGTGCGTGACCGCGCGGCGGTCTCGGCCCTACCCCGCCACGTCGGCGGTCTTGAGGTCGTCGACGAACGCCTGGAACTCGTCCAGCTCGTCAGGGCAGTAGATCTCGATGATGAGCAGCTGGCCCTGGACCACGCGGCTGTCGGCGATGACGGGCCGGGCGCCCGGTCCCGTCGCCCCGTTCGCGAGCTGCGCGAGCAGCGTCGCCCGGCTGAGCGCCTCGTTGGGGTTGGCGCACGTCGCGCCGCCGTCGTCGCCGAGGAGCCGCACGACCTGGTCCTTGTCGGGGGTGCGCACCCCTGCCTCCTCGATCGCCGCGATCAGCTCGTCCGCCTTCTCCGACGCACGTGCCGACTCCCTGACGGTCGTGAACGCGAGGACCCCCCACACGCCCATCGCGACGAGGATCACGCACGCGCCGATGTAGATCCACCGACGCTCGTGCCGCGGCTGGTTCTCCTCGGGCGTGCTCATGAGGCCACCTCCGTCGACTCGGCCTGCTTCCAGGCCGGCTTGCGGAACCGGTAGAACAGGAACGGCACGAACAGGCCCAGACCCAGGGCCCCGCCGCCCACGACGAGGAAGTAGACCAGCGGACTACCGGACGAGAACTGGGAGGGCGGGACGAACCCGACCAGCAGTGCCGCCAGAGAGGCCGCGAAGCCCACGCCGCACATGCTCACGAGCATCGGGGCCCGGAAGCCGCGCGGGTGGTCGGGCTGGCGGCGGCGCAGGTTGATCGCGGCCACGAACATCAGCAGGTACATGATCAGGTACACCTGCGTCGTGATGACCGAGAAGATCCAGTAGGCGCTCGAGACGTCGGGGATCAGCGCGTAGGCGAGGCCGATCACCGTGGTCACGATGCCCTGGACGACCAGGATGTTCTGCTGGACACCGTTCTTGTTGAGCCGCTGCAGGAACGGTGGGAGGTACCCCTCCTGCCGGGAGATGAGCAACAAGCCCTTGGACGGACCCGCGAGCCACGTGAGCATGCCACCGAGCGAGGCCGTGACGAGCATGATCCCCACGATCGGCGTCAGCCACTGCCACCCGAAGTTGGCGAAGACCGCGTCGAAGGCCTGCATCACGCCCGCCGTGAGCGAGAGCTCCTCGGCGGGCACGATCCAGCTGATGGCCAACGCGGGAAGGATGAAGATCGCCAGCACCATGCCCATCGCGAGGAACATCGACTTCGGGAACTGCTTCCCGGGGTTCTTCAGCGACGACACGTGGACCGCGTTCATCTCCATGCCGGAGTAGGACAGGAAGTTGTTGACGATGAGGACGAGGCTCGAGAGCCCGGCCCAGGCCGGCAGCAGGTTGTCGGCCGTCATGGGCGCCGCGGACTCGTTCCCCTGACCCAGGAAGACGACGCCGAGGGTCACGAGCACGACGCCGGGGATCAGGGTCCCGATGATGAGCCCGCCGCTCGCGAGGCCGGCGACGCCCTTGGTGCCGCGCGAGGAGACCCACACGCCGGACCAGTAGACGACGATGATCACGGCCGCCGTCCACACCCCGCTGCTGGCGAGCGCGGGGTTGATGACGTACGCGAGCGTGCTCGCGACGAACCCGAGCAGGCTCGGGTAGTAGAAGATCGTCATGGCGAACTGGCACCACACCGCGAGGAAGCCCATGGGCTTCGAGATGCCCTCGGAGACCCACTTGTAGATGCCGCCGGTCCAGCCCGAGGCGAGCTCGGCGGACACCAGCGAGGTCGGCAGCAGGAAGACGACCGCGGGCAGCAGGTAGAGGAACACGCAGGCCAGGCCGTAGACGGCCATGGTGGGCGCGGCCCGCAGGCTCGCGACCGAGCTGGTGGTCATCATGGCGAGCGCGACCCAGGAGATCCACTGGGTGTTGGTCGCGCGCGTGCGAGCGGCCGGGACTGCCGCCGCGCCGTCGACGGGAAGGTCGGCGGGGACGTCCGCGGCGCTCATCGCGCGTCCTGCGGGGGTGCTTGCATGGTCATCACTGCCTCCGTCGACGTCGTCGGTCGGGCCTTGGTTCGAGTGTGCCGCCCGGCGAACCGGACGCACCTCATGCAGATCGAGTGAACCGCACCGCCCTGCGAGGGAGCGATCAGCCCCGGTCCGAGCCGGCCTGTCCCGCCGTCGCCGAGGTCGGCAGCGTGAACGACACGGCCGCGGCCGCCGCGGCGGCGTCGTCGAGCGTCCCCTTCGCCGCACGGTGACGACCGATCACGACCGCCATGAGCACGCCCAGGAAGCTGAAGATCGCCATCATCCACGCGGCGGCCGCAAGCCCCGAGGCCAGGGCCTCGCTCTGCGCGGCCCCTGCGGCGGTCCGTTGGGCGATCACGTTGCCGTAGATGGTGGCTGCCAGCGCCGTCGCGACCGCAGCGCCGACGTACCGGGCCATGTTGGAGATCCCCGAGGCGCCTCCGACCTGGTTCTCGGGCACCGCGGCCGTGGCCGCCGCGGACGCCGGGCCGTTCGACAGGCCCATGCCGACCGCGATCGCGACCAGCGGCAGCAGGAACGCGGTGTACACCCAGGCCTCGTTCACGAGGCCCACGATCACGAAGCCGGCCGTGGTCAGGGCGAACCCGAGCCCGATCGTCTGCCGGCCACCGATCTTCGCCGCGAGCCGTGGCACGAGCGGGGCGATCACCACGAGCCCCACGGTCGCGGGGAGCGTCGCGAGCCCCGCCTGGAGCGGGCTGAAGCCCAGGGTGGCAGGGTCCTGGAAGTACAGGCTCAGGAGGTACATCAGGCCGTTGATCGTGCCCGCTCCGATGAGGATCGCGACGGTCGAGCCCACGAGGACGCGGTTGCGCAGCAGGGCGAGGTCCACGAGCGGGACGGCCACCCGTCCCTCGACGACGACGAACGCGACGGCAGCGGCGGCCGAGATCGCGAAGCACCCCAGGGTGGCCACGGAGACCCAGCCCCAGTCGCCGCTCTTGGTCACGCCCAGGATGAGCGGGGTCAGCGTCAGCGCGATGAGCACGGTGCCCGCGTAGTCGATCGTCCGGGGCCGGTCCGGGTCCCTCGACTCGGCGACCGTCAGCGCCGTCAGGACCATGCACAGCACCGCGATCACGGCGTCGATCCAGAACAGCCCCTGCCACCCCGTGACGTCGACGAGCACGCCGCCGACCAACGGACCGGCCGCGGCCCCCACGGCGGCCGCCGCGCCCCACAGCGAGACGGCCCGGAGCTGGGCGTCGCCCGCGTTCGCGACCGAGAGCAGACTGAGCCCGCACGCGAGGATGGTCGCCCCTGCCGCGCCCTGGATCACACGTCCTGCGATGACCATTCCCCCGGAGTCGGCGAGCGCGATCATCACGCAGGACAGCACGAAGAGCAGCAGCCCAAGCTGGAAGACCCGCCGCCGTCCGAAGACGTCCCCCAACGAGCCCGAGGTGACGATGACCGCCGCCCCGACGAGCGAGTAGCCCGTCACGGCCCACTGCAGCGTGGTCACGGACGTCCCGGTGTCCTCGGAGATCGCCGGGAGCAGGATGCTGACCGCCGACGTGTTCGCGTTCACCACCAGCGTGGAGATGCACGTGGCCGCGAGGACCCCGCCCGCCTTGGCTCCGACCTGTCCATCGACCTGCGCAGCGTCGCTCATCGCACTGCCCTTCCCGTGACGGGCTCGGGGGTGGGTACCCCTGACACACGGTAGGGCAGATGGCCGCGGCGCTCCTGTCGAAACCGTGCGCCGTCGCCGGAGCGTCCCAGGGGCGCCTCGCGGCGCTAGTCCTCCCAGCCCATCCTGAGCACCTCGAACGCCGTGGCGTGCTCGACACCCATGCGGGCCCCGCCCGCCCGGCTCATGGTCGCGAGGAACTCCGCGGGGGCGAAGTGCTCCCACCCGAGGCCGGCGATGTACGCGGCGTGCGCCTCGAGCGAGGCCACGCCTGCGTCGAACGTGGCGGTCACGTCGACGCCGTGGGCCGCGTCGGGAGAGCCCGCGACCCAGACCTGCCGTACGCCTCCCCACGGCTCCAGGCCGGCCTCGACCTGGTCGCGGAAGACCCAGCGGTTCCCGGCGTCACGTACCGCGTCCACGACGGCGCGGCCCGTGGCGATGTGGTCGGCCTGGTTGAGCATCCCGCCGGGGAAGGTCTCGCGGTAGTTGCCCGTGATGACGACCTCCGGGCGATGTCGTCGCACGGCTGCCGCGATGGCGGCCCGCAGCGGCAGGCCGTACTCGAGCACGCCGTCGGGCAGGCCCAGGAACTCGACCTCGTCGACGCCCACGATCGCGGCCGACGCGACCTGCTCGGCCTCGCGGACGCGGCGCGCCTCGTCGGGCGCGAGGCCGTCGATCCCGGCCTCGCCGCTCGTGACCATGGCGTAGACCACGGTCTTGCCCTGCCCTGTCCAGCGCGCGACGGCGGCGGCTGCGCCGAACTCCATGTCGTCCGGGTGGGCTACGACCGCGAGCGCCCGGGTCCAGTCCTCGGTCAGCGGGGTCAGGGGTGCCTGAGGTGGGAGGTCCATGCCTCCCACGGTATGCCAGCAGCGTCCTGGCTGGGCTGCCGAACCCGAGGTCGGTCAGACCAACCTCGGGTTCAGCGCCCTGCCGTCAGCGGATCGCCGCGACCGCCTCGACCTCGACGAGCTGGTCGTCGTAGCCGAGCGCGGCGACGCCGAGCAGCGTGCTCGGCGGGTCGTGCGGGGCCAGCGCGTCGCGCACGACCTCCCACGCGGCGACGAGGTCGTCCTGCGACGTCGAGGCGACGTAGACGGTCGTCTTGACGAGGTCCGCGAAGGTCGCGCCCGCGTCCTCGAGCGAGACCCGCAGGTTCGCCATGGTCTGCGCGGCCTGGGCGCGCACGTCCCCGACGCCCACGGTCGCCCCGTCGGCGTCGAGCGGGCACGCGCCTGCGGCGTAGACGAGACGGGCGCCGGAAGGGACGACGGTCGCGTAGGCGTACTCGGCGACGTCGGACAGGCGAGGGCTGCGCACGAGCCGTGCGACGGGGGCCGACGGATCGGTGGTCGACGGTGCAGCGGGGGCAGAAGGCACGGGTTCTCCTCGGGGTCGATGGGGTGTCCCCCGATCCTCCGTCATCCGGGCACGGGGATCCAGGCATTTCGGGCTCGGCGCGGGCCCGGGGGCGCGCGATAGCGTGGCCCTCATGACGTCGAACGGTTCTCCGGTCACGCACCACGCCACCGCGATCCTTCACGACGGGAGCACCCTCCTCGTCGAGGTCACGGGGACGGGCCCCGCCGTCGTGCTTCCGGTCAACCCGGTCCCCGCGACGGGGCCGCAGGCCGACGAGCTCCGGACGTGGGGCGTCGATCCCGCCCTCGGCCGGACCTTGGTCGACGCCCTCTCCCCCACGTTCCGCGTGGTCGCGGCCGACTACGAGGGCCACCGCATGGCTCACCCGGCACCGGGCTCGCTGACCCCGGAGAACGTCGCGGCCGACCTGCTCGCGATCGCCGACGCCGCGGGGGCCGAGACTTTCGCGTACTACGGCTACTCGTGGCTCGCCCTGAGCGGCCTCCAGCTCGCGCTGCGCACTCCGCGCCTGAGCGCTCTCGTCATGGGTGGCTTCCCGCCGCGGGGCGGCCCGTACGCGGGCATGCTCGCGGTCACGCGCGCGACGCACGCCATGACGGCCGCAGCCCCCGCGGCGCCTGGCGAGCCCACGGACGGCCCGACGGCGCAGCGCGAGGCGAGCGACGTCGTCGGGCGGGAGGAGCTCGCTCCGGCGACGGACGCCGCACCCGAGGAGACGGGCGCGGCCGGGGACCCCGAGGACTTCGACTGGGACGCGTTCGACATGACGCTCGGCGAGGACCAGACGCGCCAGTTCGTGACGCTGTACGAGGCGCTCGACGATTTCGACGACCAGGCTGCGCTGACCGAGGTGACCTGCCCGCGCCTCGCGTTCGCCGGGACCGCCGACGAGATCGAGTACGGCGAGAAGTGGGGCGGGGTGCACGTGAGCATCGGTGGCGCCCTGGCCGCACACGCCGACGAGCTCCGTGCCGCGGGCTGGGACGTGCGCCTGCTCGACGGGCTCGACCACACCCGGGCCATGCAGCCGGACGCGGTGCTGCCGGTGCTGGGCCCGTGGCTGGCCGCCGTACTCACCGGGGAATGAGCAGCGGCCCCCGGATCGGAGGATCCAGGGGCCGCGGCTCGTCGCTCAGGGGTCGGTCAGGTCAGTAGACCGTCAGGCCCTTCGCCCGGAACTGGTCGCGCACACGGTCGACCAGCTCGACGTCGGGCGCGGGGGTGTCGGTGAGCTCGTACTCGCGCCCGAGCGTCTCCCACTTGTCCCGGCCCATCTGATGGAAGGGCAGGACCTCGACTCGCGTGACCGTGCCGGGCCGGATCTCGTTGAGCGAGGCCGCGTAGTCCGCGACGACGTCGACGTGCTCGGCCTGGTCCGTCAGTCCCGGGACCAGCACGTACCGGATCCAGACCTCGACCGGGTGCTCGGCCGTGACCCCGCCGGGCAGGCCCGACTCGGCGAGCCGTCGCCCGAACCTCAGGGTGGGCTCGAGCGCACGGCCCGTGACCTTCTCGTACGTCGCGGGGTCGCCCGACTTGACGTCGAGCAGCACCAGGTCGGTGTTCGCCAGCATCTCGTCGCTCAGGTTCGCCCCGAGGAAGCCCGAGGTGTCGAGCGTGGTGTGCACGCCCATCTCCTTGGCGCCCGCCAGGATGCGCGCGGCGAACGCGGGCTGCATGAGCACCTCGCCGCCCGAGAGCGTCAGACCGCCCTTGGTGGCGCGGAAGACCGGCAGGTACCGCTTGACCCTGGCCAGCAGCTCGTCGGCCGTGACCGGCTCGCCGTCCTTCATCTGCAGCGTGTCGGGGTTGTGGCAGTACAGGCACCGCAGCGGGCACCCGTTGAGGAACACGGTCAGGCGCGTGCCCGGCCCGTCCACCGCGGTCACGAGCTCCCACGAGTGGACCGAGCCGAGCTCGCCCGAACGCATCATCGCGAGCTTGTCGTGCCGGTCGAGGTCCTCGGCCGTCGTGAGGCCGGAGACCCCGGCCCCCGTCCGGCGGCGGGGGGCCTCCGGTGCGTCCAGGTCGCTGTCGTGACCCAGGCCGTCACCGGAGGTCCGCCACGGCAGCGGAGCCGAGGCGACCCCGTCGACCCCGTAGCGGGCGGCGGCACGCGCGGGCACCTGGCCTGCTGCGGGCGTCGAGAGAGTCGTCATGATGGTTCCGCCGATCTGCGCTCAGAGAGCGCCGTGGAAGGTCCGCGAGAGGACGTCGAGCTGCTGCTCGCGGGTGAGCCGCACGAAGTTCACGGCGTACCCGGAGACGCGGATGGTGAGCTGAGGGTAGTTCTCGGGGTGCTCCATGGCGTCCTCGAGGGTCTCCTTCACCAGCACGTTGACGTTCATGTGGTAGCCGTCGCCACCGACCGACGCGTCGAGCAGACCCGCGAGGTTCGCGACCTGCTCGTCCCGGGTACGGCCGAGGCCGCTCGGCACGACCGTGTTGGTCAGCGAGATGCCGTCCTGCGCCTCGTTGTACGGCAGCTTCGCGACCGACAGGGCCGAGGCGAGCATGCCGTGCGTGTCGCGGCCGTTCATCGGGTTGGCCCCCGGCGAGAAGGGCTCGCCGGCGCGGCGACCGTCGGGCGTGTTGCCCGTGGCCTTGCCGTAGACGACGTTCGACGTGATGGTCAGGACGGACTGCGTGGGCAGCGCGTCGCGGTACATCTTGTGCGAGCGGATCTTCGCCATGAACGACTCGACGAGCTCGACCGCGATCGAGTCGACACGGTCGTCGTCGTTGCCGAACGCGGGGTACTCGCCCTCGGTCCGGTAGTCGACCACGATGCCGCGCTCGTCGAACACGGGCATGACCGTCGCGTACTTGATGGCCGACAGGGAGTCCGCCGCGACCGCGAGACCCGCGATGCCGCAGGCCATGGTCCGCAGGACCTCCTTGTCGTGGAGGGCCATCTCGAGACGCTCGTACGCGTACTTGTCGTGCGACCAGTGGATGCAGTTGAGCGCCTCGACGTAGGTCTCGGCGAGCCAGTCCATGGTCTTGTCGAAGCGGGCGCGGACGTCGTCGTAGTCGAGGGGCTGCCCCTCGGGCACGGGGGCCACGACCGGAGAGACCTGCTTGCCCGTGACCTCGTCCTTGCCGCCGTTGATCGCGTACAGGAGCGTCTTGGCCAGGTTCACGCGGGCCCCGAAGAACTGCATCTGCTTGCCGACCGCCATGGGCGAGACGCAGCAGGCGATCGCGGCGTCGTCGCCCCAGGCGGGACGGATCTGCTCGTCCGACTCGTACTGGACGGCCGAGGTGTCGATCGAGACCTTGGCGCAGAAGTCCTTGAAGCCCTGGGGCAGGCGCGGGCTCCAGAAGACGGTCATGTTGGGCTCGGGAGCCGGGCCCAGGTTGTAGAGCGTCTGCAGGAAGCGGAACGAGTTCTTGGTGACGAGCGGCCGACCGTCGTCGCCCATGCCGCCGATGGTCTCGGTGACCCACGTCGGGTCGCCCGAGAACAGGGAGTCGTACTCCGGGGTGCGCAGGAAGCGCACGATACGCAGCTTGATGACGAAGTCGTCGATGATCTCCTGCGCCTGCTCCTCGGTGATGACCCCGTTCGCCAGGTCGCGCTCGAGGTACACGTCGAGGAAGGTCGAGGTGCGGCCCAGCGACATCGCGGCGCCGTTCTGCTCCTTGACCGCGGCGAGGTAGCCGAAGTAGAGCCACTGGACGGCCTCGCGGGCGTTGGTGGCCGGGCCCGAGATGTCGTAGCCGTACGAGGCAGCCATCGCCTTGAGCTCGCCGAGCGCGCGGATCTGCTCCGCGTGCTCCTCGCGCTCGCGCACGATCTTCTCGCTGAACGGCTGGGTGTCGAGGTCCAGCTTGTCGAGCTTCTTGGCGGCGACGAGCTGGTCGACGCCGTAGAGGGCGACGCGGCGGTAGTCACCGATGATGCGGCCGCGGCCGTAGGCGTCGGGCAGGCCCGTGATGATGTGCGAGCTGCGCGCGGCGCGGACGTTGGGCGGGTAGATGTCGAACACGCCCTGGTTGTGGGTCTTGCGGTACTCGCTGAAGACCTTCTTGAGCTCCTGGTCGACCGGGTAGCCGTAGGTCTCGAGCGCGCCCTCGACCATGCGCCATCCGCCGTTCGGCATGATCGCGCGCTTGAGCGGGGCGTCGGTCTGGAGTCCGACGATGACCTCGGCGTCCTTGTCGATGTACCCGGGCGCGTGGGCCGTGATGCCGGCGGGCGTGTGCGGGTCGACGTCGTAGATCCCCTTCTCGCGCTCGACGGGGAACATCTCGGAGAGCTTGGCCCAGACGCCGGTCGTGCGCTCGGTGGGTCCGGCGAGGAAGGAGTCGTCACCCTCGTACGGGGTGTAGTTGCGCTGGATGAAGTCACGCACGTCGACCGTGTCCTGCCAGGGACCTGCGGTGAAGCCGGCCCAAGCGGGGACGGTCGCGTCGTCCTGGCCGCCAGTGGTGCTGCGAGCCTCGGAAATGCTGGTCATATCACTCTCCTCGACGTCCACGCCGCGCAGCCTGCGCGGCGGGGGTAAGACCTTGGTCGACGCGGGAAATCCGTGCCGTCCTGCCGTTCTCCTTCGCCCTTTCAGGCTACGACCTGCGAAGGGTGTCGGCGTGGCAAAGACGCTGTCACCTGGCTCACAGGTCGTGGCGTCGAATCGAGGTCCGACGCCGAGAGAACGGCGGATTTCCAACCCTTCTACGACCTAGAACATGCATCTAAGGGAGTTCATTCCACCTTGTGACGGTCTTCACATGACCTTTTCAAGAGAGTCCTTCGACCCTTCGTTCGGGACCAAGGTCCCTTGCGGAACGCCCCTCGACCCGCACATTTCTCGGATCTACCGAAAAGCCTCACCCTACGGTCGCCCGTGCACGTTCGCACCCACGCGCGGCGACGCGCGGTCGGGGGCCGAGGAGCACGTCGAGATGCCGCCCGTCGCCACCCGGCACCGGGCCCGGTCCGCGACGAGCGGCATCTCCAGGCGAGTTGTCCGACACGCCTCGACGTCCCTATGCACGGGCCGACCGCCCCACCGGTCGCCACCCCCGAGGCTGCGCAGCGCCGCGAGACCCGGGCGGACCCGGCGACCACCCAGGGGCACGACGCGTCCCCCTGCGTGCGAAGAGCCCCCCGTGCGTGTGAGACTGCCTCGATGCGAACCATGGGAGTCGAGGAGGAGTTCCTCCTCGTCGGGCCCGACGGCATCCCCACCGCCGTCGCGACCGAGGTCATCGAGTCGTCCAGCACCACCGAGGTCACCGAAGGAGGGCTCGGCGCGTCGGGCGGCTCACGCCCGGACGCCCCCGACGGCACGCCCGGCGGCGACCTCGAGCTCGAGCTGATGGAAGAACAGCTCGAGACCGGCACCCACCCCTGCGCAGACCTGTCGGAGCTCGCCCAGGAGATCCGCGACGGGCGTGCGCGGGCCAACAAGGCCGCCGAGCAGCGCGACGCGCGCATCGTCGCGCTCGGCACGTCCCCCGTGCCCGTCTCGCCCACCACGGTCGGCAGGCTCCGCTACCTCGCGGCACGCGCGGCGTTCGGGCTCACGGCACGCGAACAGCTCACGGGCGGCTGCCACGTGCACGTCGCGGTCTCCTCGGACGCCGAGGGGGTCGCGGTCCTCGACCGCATCGGCCCCTGGCTCGCCCCGCTGCTCGCGCTGAGCGCCAACTCGCCGTACTGGCAGGGCGAGGACAGCGGGTACGCGAGCTTCCGGTCCCAGGTGTGGTCACGGTGGCCGACGGCGGGCCCCGCCCCCTCGTTCGGCACGCCCGAGGCGTACCACGCCACGGTCGACGCGCTCGTCGCCACGGGCACGATCCTCGACACCGCGATGATCTACTTCGACGCCCGGCTCTCGGCGTCCTACCCGACCGTCGAGATCCGCGTCGCGGACGTGTGCCTCGACGCCGACACCGCGACCCTGCTCGCGGCCCTGGCCCGCGGCCTCGTCGAGACCGCGGCACGCGAGGCCGACGCGGGCGTCGCCGCGCCCATGCTGCACCCCGAGCTCCTGCGCACCGCGTCCTGGCGGGCCGGGCGCTCCGGGATCTCGGGCGACCTGGTCTCGCCGCTCACCTGGAAGCCCGCGACCGCGCACGACGTCGTGGGGCAGCTCGTCGCACACGTGCGCGAGGCGCTCGTCGACGCGGGCGACCTGGACGCCGTGACCGAGCTGCTGGGACGGCTGTGGTCGACCGGCGGCGGTGCCGGACGTCAGCGGACGTGGTTCGCCGGGTCGGGGGACCTGCGCGCCGTGGTCGAGCGCGCCGCCGAGGCGACCCTCGCCTGAGTCGGCGATCGCGCCCCGGGCGACGAAGACCCGGGCGAGGCGCCCTGACGGCCCGGGCGGCGCCGTCGGGCCCCGCCGTCCACCGCACACACCACGAGGGGCGCGGACCGTGCGGTCCGCGCCCCTCGTGGTGTCGTCCGGGCGAAGGTCCGCCCGCTGGGCGTTAGAGCAGCGCGAGCGCCGTGAGCGCGTCGCGCGTGACGTCCTGCGCCGTGAGGCGGTGCGTGGTCTTGATCTGGTCGATCGACATGTGGTCGAGGAAGACCGTCGGCAGCCCGAGGGGGACGACCGGGACGGTGACCCCGGCCTCGACCGACCGCTGCCCCAGGAGCGAGCCCACGCCGCCGTCGGCGAGGCCGTCCTCGATCGTGACCACGAGGTCGTGCTCGCCCGCGAGCTTCACGAGGGCGGACGGCATGGGCAGGACCCAGGTCGGGGACGCGACCGTGACGTCCACGCCGTGGGCCGCGAGCGCCTCGCCGGCCGCCATCGCGGTGCCCGTCATGGAACCGACACCCACCAGGAGCACCTTGCGGGGGGTCGCGGCCCTGCCCTTCTTCGCGGGCACCGCGTCGTGGCGTGCGACGACGTCGACGCCGTCGAGCGTCTCGATCGCGGGGATGGGCTCGACGACCGCACCCTTGGGGTACCGGACGACCGAGGGCGCGTCGTCGATGTCGACCGCGTGCCGCAGGGCCTCGCGCAGCGTCGCCTCGTCGCGCGGCGCGGCCAGGTGCAGGCCAGGCACGATGCGCAGCATCGCCATGTCCCACATGCCGTTGTGGCTCGCGCCGTCCTCGCCCGTGATGCCCGCCCGGTCGAGCACGAACGTGACCCCCGCCTTGTGCAGCGCCACGTCCATGAGGACCTGGTCGAAGGCACGGTTGAGGAAGGTCGCATAGACCGCGACGACGGGGTGCAGGCCCGCGAAGGCCATGCCCGCGGCCGAGGTCGCGGCGTGCTGCTCGGCGATGCCGACGTCGAACGTGCGCTCGGGGAACGCCTCGGCGAACGGCGCGAGCCCCACGGGGTGCAGCATGGCCGCGGTGATCGCGACGACGTCGGGGCGGCGGCGGCCGATCTTCACGATCTCGTCGGCGAAGACGGACGTCCAGCCGAAGCGCGAGGGCGCGACGGGCAGCCCCGTCTCGGGGTGGATCTGCCCGACCGCGTGGAAGCGGTCGGCGACGTCCTGCTCGGCCGGGGTGTAGCCGCGGCCCTTCTCGGTGATGACGTGCACGATCACGGGTGCCCCGTACGAGCGGGCCCGCACGAACGCGTGCTCGAGCGCCTCGATGTCGTGGCCGTCGACCGGGCCGACATACTTGATGCCCAGGTCCTCGAACATCCCCTGGGGTGCGACGACGTCCTTGAGGCCCTTCTTGAGCCCGTGCAGCCACTCGTACGCGAACCGGCCGGGAGCCCCCGAGCGCGAGAGCGTGCGCTTGCCCCAGTCGAGGAAGTTCTCGTAGCCGCGCGTGGTGCGCAGGGTCGACAGGTGGTGCGCCATGCCGCCGATGGTCGGCGAGTAGGAGCGACCGTTGTCGTTGACGACGATCACCAGGCGCCGGTCCTGGCTCTCGGCGATGTTGTTGAGCGCTTCCCAGGCCATGCCGCCCGTGAGGGCGCCGTCGCCGATGACCGACACGACGTGCCGGTCGCGCAGACCGCGCACCACGTTGGCCTTGGCGATCCCGTCGCCCCAGCTCAGCGCGGTCGACGCGTGCGAGTTCTCGACGATGTCGTGCGGCGACTCGGCGCGGCTCGGGTAGCCCGACATGCCGTCGCGCTTGCGCAGCGCCGAGAAGTCCTGGCGGCCCGTGAGCAGCTTGTGCACGTACGACTGGTGGCCCGTGTCGAACACGAACGAGTCCTTGGGCGAGTCGAAGACCCGGTGCATCGCGAGCGTCAGCTCGACCACGCCGAGGTTCGGTCCGAGGTGCCCGCCCGTGCGGGACACGGCGGAGACGAGGAACTCGCGGATCTCCGCTGCGAGGGTCTCCATCTGCTGGGGGGTCAGTCGCCGGAGGTCCTCCGGGGACGTGATGCTGCTCAACAGGGTCATAACCGCTCCGTTCCGCCCGCCATTCGACTAGCCCGACAACTCTAGGCCGTCAGGGAGGGTGCTCGCGCCCGGAAAGCGCTGGTCACGACGTCTGCACGCGGCGCGCACCCGATCCACCCTCCCACTCTCGCATCCCTCCGTAGACTGCTGGGGTGCGCTTCCTGCCGGGCCAGCGGCCCACCACAGACCTGACCTACGGTGACGTGTTCCTCGTCCCGTCCCGCTCCGAGATCACGTCGCGCTTCGACGTGGACCTGTCGTCCGACGACGGTACGGGCACCACGATCCCGCTCGTCGTGGCGAACATGACGGCCGTCGCCGGCCGGCGCATGGCCGAGACGGTCGCGCGGCGCGGCGGGATCGTCGTGATCCCCCAGGACGTGCCGACCGACGTCGTCGCGGACGTGATCGCCGACGTCAAGAGCAAGGACCCGGTCATCGAGACCCCGGTCGTGGTCTCCCCCACGGACACGGTCCACACGGCCCTGACGCTGATCGGGAAGCGGTCCCACGGCGCGGCCGTGGTCCTCGACGGTGACCGTCCGATCGGCGTCGTCACCGAGGCCGACTGCCTGGGCGTGGACCGCTTCACGCAGGTCCGCCAGGTCATGTCGGCGCAGCCGCAGGTGGTCGAAGCGTCGGTCGTCACCGGCCCCGGCGGCCTCGAGGCCGCGTTCGACGAGCTGCACCGCTCGCGTCGCAAGGTCGCGCCGGTCGTGCGCGACGGCCGCCTCGTGGGTGTCCTGACGCGACGCGGCGCGCTGCGCTCGAGCGTCTACTCCCCCGCACTGGACGGCGCGGGCCGCCTGCGCATCGCCGCAGCGGTCGGCATCAACGGCGACGTCAAGTCCAAGGCTGCCGAGCTCCTGGCCGCGGGCGCGGACGTCCTCGTGGTCGACACCGCCCACGGGCACCAGGTCAAGATGCTCCAGGCCCTGGAGGCCGTGCGCTCCCTCGACCCGCAGGTCCCGATCGTCGCGGGCAACGTCGTGACGGCCGAGGGCGTGCGCGACCTGGTGGCCGCGGGCGCCGACATCGTCAAGGTCGGGGTCGGGCCGGGCGCCATGTGCACCACGCGCATGATGACGGCCGTGGGCCGGCCCCAGTTCTCGGCGGTCCTCGAGTGCGCGCAGGCGGCGCGCGAGCTGGGCAAGCACGTGTGGGCCGACGGCGGCGTGCGCCACCCGCGCGACGTCGCCCTGGCCCTCGCGGCGGGCGCGTCCCAGGTCATGATCGGGTCGTGGTTCGCGGGGACGCACGAGTCGCCGGGCGACCTGCACGACGACGGCACGGGCCGCCTCTACAAGGAGTCGTTCGGCATGGCCTCGGCCCGCGCGGTCGCGGCGCGCACCGCGGGCGGCTCGCCGTTCCAGCAGGCCCGCAAGGGGCTGTACGAGGAGGGCATCTCGTCCTCGCGCATGTACCTCGACCCGGCCCGCCCGGGGGTCGAGGACCTGATCGACGAGATCACCTCGGGCCTGCGCAGCTCGTGCACCTACGCGGGTGCGGACTCGCTCACCGCGTTCGCCGAGCGCGCCGTGGTCGGCATCCAGTCGGCCGCCGGGTACGAGGAGGGGCGCCCGCTGCCCGCGGGCTGGTGACCGCGCCCCCGTCCGCGGGGTCGGCTCGTGCCGACCTCGCGGCCCTCGCCCAGGACACCACGCCGTGGCCGCGCCCGTGGCGCTACGCGATCGGCACGCTCGACGAGTCGCGCGTGCGGCAGGCCGCGGTGCTGGTCCTGTTCGGCGTGCTCGACGACGTCGCGGCGGACCGTGACGCTTCCCGGCCCGGCGCCGCGCCTCTCCCGGTCGCCGCCGACCTCGACGTGCTGCTGCTCGCCCGGGCCTCGACGCTCAGTCACCACCCGGGGCAGGTCTCGTTCCCCGGGGGACGGCTCGACGAGACGGACGCGGACCTGGTCGACGCGGCCCTGCGCGAGGCAGTCGAGGAGACCGGGCTCGACCGCGACGGGGTCGAGGTCCTGGGGACGCTGTCCCCGCTCCCCCTGCCCGTGAGCAACCACCTCGTGACGCCCGTCCTGGGGTGGTGGGCGCGGCCCACGCCCGTGGCCGTGGTCGACTCGGCCGAGTCCGCGCACGTCTTCCGGGTGCCGGTCGCGGACCTGACGGACCCCGCGAACCGGCGCACCGCCGTCGTGCGCCGTGGGCGGGACACGCACAAGAGCCCCGCGTTCCTGGTGTCCGCGGAGGGGCGCGAGCACCTCGTGTGGGGGTTCACGGGCGCGATCCTCGACGCACTCCTGGGCCGGCTGGGCTGGGCCGAGCCGTGGGAC
The DNA here is from genome assembly GCF_016907235.1 of Oerskovia jenensis. NCBI lineage: Bacteria > Bacillati > Actinomycetota > Actinomycetes > Micrococcales > Cellulomonadaceae > Oerskovia > Oerskovia jenensis. Next base: position 120,944 of record NZ_JAFBBO010000001.1, on the reverse strand, counting down.
CGGAGCCGGACGGTCGAGGTGCCGGTCTGATCGTGGGCGTGGCCCGTCCCCGCCACATCGCCGCGTGGCGCGCGTCCCGGACCTGGACGCGTGCGACGCCGTCGCACCGTAGGGTTCCACCGTGCCTGACATGCCCTCCGCCGACATCGACGTGACCGTCGAGCTCGTGCGCAACCTGCTCGCCGCTCAGCACCCGGACCTGGCAGACCTGCCCCTCGAGGTCGTCGCGAACGGCTGGGACAACGTCGTGCTGCGCCTGGGCGACGACCTGGCCGTGCGGGTCCCGCGACGCGAGACCGCGGCCGAGCTGGTGCGCCACGAGCAGGAGTGGCTTCCGACGCTCGCGCCCCGCCTCACCGTCGCCGTGCCGGCCCCGGTGCGGGTCGGGCTCCCCTCCGACGGCTCCACGGGTCCCGCCTTCCCCTGGGCCTGGAGCGTCGTCCCGTGGTTCGACGGGCTGAGCGCCCTCGCGGTGGACCGGGCCCTTCGCCGCGCGTTCGCCCCCGACCTCGCCGCCTTCCTCGCAGCCCTGCACGTCCCCGCCCCGCCCGAGGCACCCCTCAACCCGTTCCGCGGCGTCCCCCTGGCCGCTCGCGACGCGTCGGTCCGGGAGCGCCTCCTGCTGGGCCACGTGCCCGACGACGGCGCCCTCCTCGACCTGTGGTCCCGCCTCGTCGAGGTTCCCCCGTGGGACGGGCCGGCGCTGTGGCTGCACGGCGACCTGCACCCGGCGAACCTGGTGCTCGCGCCCGGCGACCACCGGCTGGGGGCCGTGGTCGACTTCGGCGACATGACGAGCGGCGACCCTGCCACCGATCTCGCGACCGCCTGGCTCACGTTCGACGCCGCGGGACGCCGCGCGTTCCGCGACGCCGTGACCGCGCGGTGCGGAACGGACGACACGACGTGGGAGCGGGCCCGTGGGTGGGCGCTGGTCCTCGGCACGGCGTTCGCGGCCCACTCCGACGACAACCCGTCGTTCGCCGAGCTGGGCGCCCAGACGCTCGCGCAGGTGCTCGGGGACGACTGAGCCGCCCGTCCCGTACCGCGGCCGGGTCCACGTGCGAATGCGGTCGCGACTCGGGCCCCGGGCCGCATCGCGAGATGCTGCTCGTTGTCGGTCATCGGACACGGGACCCGACAACGAGCAGCATCTCGCCGACGAGCCATGCGTGCCACCTGCGCCCAGCGGCGAGATACTGGCACATGGCCACGGACAACAAGACCCGCCCGCACGACGGCGACGTGGACGCGTTCCTCGCGACCGTCACCCACACGGTCCGCCGTCGTGACGCGGACACGCTGCTCGCCCTCATGCAGCGGGTCACGGGGGAACCGCCCGTGATGTGGGGGCCGTCGATCATCGGGTTCGGCCAGTACCACTACGAGTACGCGAGCGGCCGCCAGGGCGACGCGGGGGCGGCCGGCTTCTCGCCGCGCAAGGCCGCGTCCACGGTCTACCTGCCCGACGGGACGGCCGCGCACCAGGATCTGCTGGACCGCCTCGGCCCGCACACCGCAAGCCTCGTGTGCGTGTACCTCAAGGACCTGTCGGCCAACGACCTCGACGTCCTGGAGGAGATCGTGCGCCGCTCCTACGCCGCCGTGACGGCGGGCACGTTCACGCAGCGAGCGAGCGACTCCTCGTCCTGACCCGGCACGACGACGGGGCGCCCCACCCGAAGGTGGGACGCCCCGTCGTCGTGCGTCCCGCGCGAGGTGCGCGGCGCCGTCGGGCCGCCGGGGAGATCCCAGGCCCGACGACGCCGCCTCCGCGGCCGACGCTCGTCAGTCGTTGACGAGCGAGCGCAGCACGTACTGCAGGATGCCGCCGTTGCGGTAGTAGTCGGCCTCACCCGGGGTGTCGATGCGCACCACGGCGTGGAACTCGACCGAGGTGCCGTCGGCCTTGGTCGCGGTGACCTTGACCGTCGAGGGCGTCGTGCCCTCGTTGAGCGCCGTGACACCCGAGATGTCGAACGTCTCGGTACCGTCCAGGCCCAGCGAGTCCGCGGACTCCCCGGCCGGGAACTGCAGCGGCAGGACGCCCATGCCGATCAGGTTCGAGCGGTGGATGCGCTCGAAGCTCTCGGTGATGACGGCCTTGACGCCCAGGAGCGCGGTGCCCTTGGCGGCCCAGTCACGCGACGAGCCGGAGCCGTACTCCTTGCCACCCAGGATGACGAGCGGCGTGCCGGCCGCGGCGTAGTCCTGCGCGGCGTCGTAGATCGTGTCCTGGGCGTTCTTCACGAAGTTGAACGTGAAGCCTCCCTCGACGTTCTCGAGGAGCTGGTTGCGCAGGCGGATGTTCGCGAACGTGCCGCGGATCATGACCTCGTGGTTCCCGCGGCGCGAGCCGTAGGAGTTGAAGTCGCGACGCTCGACGCCGTGCTCGGCGAGGTACACACCCGCGGGCGAGTCCGCCTTGATGGACCCGGCAGGGCTGATGTGGTCGGTCGTGACCGAGTCGCCCAGCTTGGCCAGCACGCGGGCACCCGAGATGTCGGTGACCGGGGACGGCTGCGCCGACATGCCCTCGAAGTACGGGGGCTTGCGCACGTAGGTGGACTGCTGGTCCCACTCGAACGTGTTGCCCTCGGGGGTCGACAGGGCGCGCCAGCGCTCGTCCCCCGTGAAGACGTCCGCGTAGTCCTTGGTGAACATCGCGCGGTCGATCGAGGAGTCGATCGTCGCCTGGACCTCTTCCGGCGTGGGCCAGATGTCGCGCAGGAAGATCGGCGAGCCGTCCTCGTTGCGTCCCAGCGGGTCGTGCTCGAAGTCGAACTCCATGGTGCCCGCGAGGGCGTACGCGATGACCAGCGGCGGGGAGGCCAGGTAGTTCATCTTGACGTCGGGGTTGATGCGACCCTCGAAGTTGCGGTTGCCCGAGAGCACCGAGACGACCGACAGGTCGTGCTCGTTGACGGCCTCGGAGACCTTCTCGTCGAGCGGGCCCGAGTTACCGATGCAGGTCGCGCAGCCGTAGCCCACGAGGTGGAAGCCGAGCTTCTCGAGGTAGGGCCACAGGCCCGCCTTCTCGTAGTAGTTCGTGACGACCTGCGAGCCCGGGGCCATGGAGGTCTTGACCCACGGCTTGGCCTCCAGGCCCTTCTCGACGGCCTTCTTCGCGAGCAGCGCCGCGGCGAGCATCACGGACGGGTTCGACGTGTTGGTGCACGACGTGATCGAGGCGATCGCGACCGCACCGTGGAACAGGTCGAACTGCTTGCCGTTGGTGTCCGTGACGGGCACCGTGCGGCGGCCGTTGGCGTGGATCGCGGGCGAGTCGGAGGCCGGGAAGGACTCCTTCTCGGCCTCGTCGACGACGTCGATGACCTCGGGCGCGTAGGTCGGCAGGTCGCGGGCGAAGGCCGACTTGGCGTTCGACAGCTCGATGCGGTCCTGCGGACGCTTGGGGCCGGCGATCGAGGGGACGACCGTCGAGAGGTCGAGCTCGAGGTACTCGGAGAAGGCCGGCTCGACGTAGCTCGGGTCGGTCGGGTCGAGCCAGAGGCCCTGCTCCTTCGCGTAGGCCTCGACGAGCGCGAGCTGCTCCTCGGACCGGCCGGTCAGGCGCAGGTAGTCGACCGTGACCGAGTCGATCGGGAAGATCGCGGCGGTCGAGCCGAACTCGGGGCTCATGTTGCCGATGGTGGCGCGGTTGGCCAGCGGCACGGCTGCGACGCCCGCGCCGTAGAACTCGACGAACTTGCCGACGACGCCGTGCTGGCGCAGCATCTGCGTGATCGTGAGGACGACGTCGGTCGCGGTCACGCCCGAGGGGATCTGGCCGCTGAGCTTGAAGCCGACGACGCGCGGGATGAGCATCGAGACGGGCTGTCCGAGCATCGCGGCCTCGGCCTCGATGCCGCCGACGCCCCAGCCGAGCACGCCCAGGCCGTTGACCATGGTGGTGTGCGAGTCGGTGCCGACGCAGGTGTCGGGGTACGCACGGAGCACACCGCCCACCTCGCGCGTCATGACGGTGCGGGCCAGGTACTCGATGTTGACCTGGTGGACGATGCCGGTGCCCGGGGGGACGACCTTGAAGTCGTCGAACGCCGTCTGGCCCCAGCGCAGGAACTGGTAGCGCTCGTGGTTGCGCTGGTACTCGAACTCGACGTTGCGCTCGAACGCGTCGCGGCGGCCCGCGACGTCGATCTGCACCGAGTGGTCGATGACCATCTCGGCGGGAGCCAGCGGGTTGATGCGCGTCGGGTCGCCACCGAGCTCCGCGACGGCCTCACGCATGGTCGCGAGGTCCACGACACAGGGCACGCCCGTGAAGTCCTGCATGATGACGCGACCCGGCGTGAACTGGATCTCGGTGTCGGGCTGCGCGTCGGGGTCCCAGGCGGCGATCGCGCGCACGTGGTCCGCCGTGATGTTGGCGCCGTCCTCGGTCCGCAGGAGGTTCTCCGCGAGGATCTTCAAGCTGTACGGGAGGCGCTCGGCGCCTTCTACCGCGGAGAGGCGGAAGATCTCGTACGAGTTCTCACCGACCTCCAGTGTTCCCTTCGACCCGAACGTGTCGACGCTGCTCACGGTTGCTCCTTCTCCCTGGCGAGGGTGGGTGACGACCACCGCGGCCGGGGCACCGCGCGGGCTCTACGTCCCGCGCCGCGCGCCCGGCACGGCAGGTCGTCGGATGACGATCAAGATGGTTCTGGGGGCTTTGCCCAGCGTACGCCGGGCGGGGCGACGCACCGAAATGTCGCCGACACACAGCATAGCGCATTTATCTTGACGTCAAGATATCGACTGGGGGGTGGACGTACCCGCGAGCCGCGGGGACAGCACCCTGTACACGCCCTCGATCGCGACCCAGCCCACGACCACGGCGACCGCGATGACGGCCGACTCCTGCGCCGTCGGGACCTGGAGCGCGAAGAAGTCGCGGACCCACGGGACCGCCACCGCGAGCACCGCGCAGGCCGCGAGCGCCACGATCAGCAGGACCTTCCACCCGTTGAGCGGCCGGGCCTGGATGCCCACGATCCACAGCGAGACCCCGATGAGGACCAGGGTCGCGGCCGAGCGGGCGTCGTCCGTGCCCACGAGCGGGCGCAGGTACCCGTAGACGGCCAGGATCACGGCGCCGATCACGACGCCCGCGGGGATCGCGAAGCTCAGCACCCGCCGCAGGAACCCCGCGAGGTAGCGGCGGTCGTTGGGCGGCAGCGCGAGGAAGAACGCGGGGACGCCGATCGTGAGGGTGCCCGCGAGCGTCATGTGCCGCGGCAGGAACGGGTACGGCCACACGAGCAGCACGACCGCCACGGCCAGGATTGCCGCGTACATCGTCTTGGCGAGGAAGAGGCTCGCGACGCGCTCCATGTTCGCCATGACCCGCCGCCCCTGCCCCAGGACCCCGGGCAGCGTCGCGAACCGCCCGTCGACCAGGACCACGCGCGCCACGGCCTTGGTCGCGGGCGCCCCGTTGCCCATCGCGATGCCCAGGTCCGCGTCCTTGAGCGCGAGGGCGTCGTTGACGCCGTCGCCCGTCATGCCCACGACGTGGCCGCGCGACTGGAGCGCGTGCACGATCGCGCGCTTCTGCTCCGGCGTCACGCGCCCGTACACGTCGTGCGCGTCGACGACCTCGGCGAGGCGGCCCGGGTCCGTGGGCAGGTCGCGCGCGTCGAAACCCTCGACCGGGACGCCCGGCCCGTGCAGGGCGACCTTCGTCGCGATGGCCGCGACCGTGTCCGGGTTGTCTCCCGAGATGACCTTGGCCCGCGTGCCCTGGCGACGGAAGTACTCAAGGGTCTGCGCCGCGTCCGGGCGGATGCGCTCCCCCAGCACGGCGAGCAGCGCGGGGGCGAGGTCGGCCGGGAGGGGCGCCTCCGCCGTCGGGAGCGCTCCCGGGGCGTGGGCGAGAAGCACCACGCGTGCCCCCGTGCCCGCAGACTCCCGCACCTCGGCGAGCGCGGCCGCCGCCGGGGCGTCGGTGCGCCCCGCGAGCAGGATCTCGGGGGCGCCCAGGACGAACGCTCCCGCGTCGGTGCGGACCGCGCTCCACTTGCGCGCCGACGAGAACGGGACGGTGTCGCGCACGGCTGCGGGCTCGGTGTCCGTGAGGCCCTCCGCGAGCGCCGTGGAGGTCGCGTTGCCGTCCGGGTCGGCGGCGAGCGCCGCGAGCGCCGCGCGAGCTCCCTCGACGGCGGCCAGGGGCCGCAACGCGGTCAGGGCGACGTGCCCGTCCGTGAGGGTGCCCGTCTTGTCGAGGCACAGGACGTCGACGCGCGCGAGGATCTCGACCGCGGGCAGCTCCTGGACGAGGACCTGCTGGCGAGCGAGCAGCGTGGCCGCGATCGCGAAGTTGAGCGAGGTCAGCAGGACCAGGCCCTCGGGGATCATCCCGACGACGCCCGCGACCGCGGCGACGACGCCGTCGCGCCACGTCCCGTCCGCGATCGACTCGCGCACGCCGCCCGTGTAGTAGAGCTGGCTCCAGAACAGCAGGAGCGAGACGGGCACGATCCCGATCGAGACGACCCGCAGGATCTTGTTCACGCCCTCGCGCAGCTCCGAGCGCACGACCGAGAACTTCTTGGCCTCGGACGTGATGCGCTGCGCGTACCCTTCCTCGCCCACGCGCACCACGCGGCACACCGCGGCTCCCGCGACGACCGCCGAACCGGAGAGCACCTCGTCACCGACGGCCTTGTGCACGGGGCGCGACTCCCCCGTCAGCATGGACTCGTCGACCTCGAGCCCCGTGACGTCGAGGACCTGGGCGTCGGCCGGGACCTGGTCCCCCGTCCCGACGAGCAGCACGTCGTCCAGGACCACGTCGTCGAGCGCGACGTCCTGCTCGACGCCGTCGCGCCGCACGCGCGCGGACGGCGCGGTGAGGATCGAGAGCCGGTCGAGCGTGCGCTTGGCGCGGTACTCGGTCACGATCCCGATCGCCGCGTTCACGACGACCACGAACCCGAAGACCGCGTCGGGCCAGCGGCCCGTCAGGAGCACGAGCGTCACGGCGACCGCGAGGATCAGGTTGAACAGCGTGAAGACGTTCGAGCGCAGGATCGCCGCCAGGGAGCGGGAGGTCGCGCGCGAGGTGCGGTTGGTCTGCCCGGCCTCGACCCGCGCGGCGACCTCCCCCGCGCTCAGCCCGGGTCCGGCGACGGGCTGCGTCGCCGCGGTGACGCCGCTCGCCGGTCGCGTCCCCCGGCCCGACGACGCAGCGCCCGCCGGACCGTCAGGTCCGGTCGCGGAGGAGGCGTCGTCGGCGAGACTGCTCACCCGTCGATTGTGCCCGTCGGTGGTGCTTTCGCCCTGTCGAAGCCGTGCCGGGCCCGGCCGGGGCCGTCACAACCACTTGTGCCGCTTGAAGATCAGGTAGAGCGCGAACCCCATGGCGACCATCGCCGCGACGGCCGCCGGGTACCCGAGGCCCCAGCCGAGCTCGGGCATGCGCTCGAAGTTCATGCCGTAGATCGTGCCGACGAGCGTGGGCGCGAAGAGGATCGCGGCCCAGGAGGAGATCTTCTTGACCTCCTCGCCCTGCGCGAGGCTCGTCTCGGACAGCCTGCGCATCTCCTCGTTCTGGTGCTGCGCGACGAGCGTGGCCTGGACCATGAGCGCGTTCTGGAGCAGCACGCGGAACGAGTCGGCCTGCTCCGCGAGGCGGAGCGAGTGGTCGAGCACGTCCCGCAGGTTGCGTTGGAGCTCGATGTCGACGCCGTACTTCTCGAAGCCGCGCTCGAGCGCCTGGAGGATGCCGACGACCGGGTGCGTGGCCCGCTGGAAGGAGATGACCTCGCGCGAGAGCTCGTAGATGCGTCGCGAGACGGCCGGGTCGCCGCTGAAGAGCTGGTCCTCGATCTCGTCGATGTCGTTCTGCAGCCCCTCGACCACCGGGGCGTACTCGTCGACGACCTGGTCGAGCACGGCGTACAGGATGGCTTCGGGCCCGAGGCGCAGGAGCTCGGGCGTGGCCTCGAGGCGACGGCGGACCGCACCCACGTCCGGGGACTCCGCGTGGCGGACCGTCACGACGTAGTCGGGCCCGACGAAGACGTGCAGCTCGCCGAACTCGACCCGCTCCTCGGCGTCCAGGTACCGGGCGGGCCGCAGCACCACGAAGAGGTTGTCGTCGTAGCGTTCGAGCTTGGGCCGCTGATGGGCCGCGATCGCGTCGTCGACCGCGAGATGGTGCAACGAGAACTCGTCCGCGACCGCGCGGATCTCGGTCTCGCTCGGCCGGTAGAGGCCGATCCACGCGAGCCCGTGCCGTTCACGCAGCGTCTCGAAGGTCTCGTCGAAGCTCGACGGGTTGGCCGTGCGCAGCCCGTCGACGTAGACCGCGTTGTCGACGATGCCCATGCTGGCCTTCCTCCGGTCGGTCGCGTCCGAGCGGAGCGCGGCGACCATCATGGCAGGTCGGGGCCCACGGGCCGGCCGGGCGGCTACTGGTCGTCGTCGGAGGCCGTGCTCGTCGGTTCCTCGATCAGCGGGGCGACGCGCTCGGGGACGTTCGTGCGTGGCCGGTAGACGACCTGGGCGTGGAAGACGAAGCGCAGGAGGAACGCGACCACCAGGGTCAGTGCCTGGGCCAGGACCGGTGGCATGCCGGTCAGGACCACGAGCCAGTGCAGGAACGGCAGCCGCACGGCGGCCTCGATCCCGTTGAACGTGAAGGACTGCGCCGCGCGCTTCCACACGCTGCGCCCCTCCGAGCGCAGGTCGTGGAACACGAAGTGCTCGAGCAGCAGGAAGTTGGTGACGATGGTGACCGCGGCCGAGACCACCGCGGCAGGCATGTAGTGCACCCCGAACTGCTCCAGGCCCCACATGATCGCCAGGTTCATGACCGCACCGAACGCTCCGACGAGCGCGAACGTCGAGAGCCGCCCGAACCGCAACGCCGTGAGCTGTTGCAGGTACCGCAGCCCGTTCGCGAGCGTCGCCTTGGACTCGCCGGCGAACCGCTCCCCGAACACGAACGGCTCCTCGACGACCTCGACCTTGTTGCGGGCCAGGATCTCCAGGAGGATCTTGAACCCTCGGGGACGCAGCCCCGCCAGGTCGATCGACGCGGTGCGCACCGCGAAGAACCCCGTCATCGGGTCCGTCACGTTGCGCAGCCGCAGGGGGAACATCGACCTCGCCAGCAGGGAGGACGCGGTCGACACGAGGTGACGCCACCGGCCGTCGAGCCCGCCCGCATCACCGCCCCCGACGTAGCGCGAGGCGACGACGACGTCGGCCGCGGTCTCCCTGGCCGTCTCCAGGAGCACCGGGACCATCTCCGGGGGATGCTGCAGGTCCCCGTCCATGACCACGACCCACTCGCCCCGCGCAGCACGCAGGCCCTCGACCACGGCCCCGCTCAGACCCCCGTCCGGCTCCTGCCGGTGCAGCAGCCGCACCGGCAGCCGCGAGGTCGTGGCCACGCGTCGGATCTCGTCGGGCGTGTCGTCCCTCGAGTCGTCGACGAACAGCACCTCCGCGTCGAGACCCTCGACCGCGTCGCCGAGACGACGCACGAGCTCGCGCACGTTCGGACCCTCGTTGAACGTCGGAACCACCACGGTGACCTGCATGCGCCCTCTTCTGCTCATCAGGCCGGCGGGACCCGGCACGTCCACCCATCGTCTCCCGAGATGTGCCCGGACGACAGGCGAACGCCCGTCGCCCCCGAGCCCTTCGTGCGGCGCTCGTGCGTCGTCCGTGCGGCGACGAGCCGAGGCGGGCACCACGCGGACCGGCCGCGCGCGCGACGTCGTACGGACGTCTCGGCGGTCCGTCCGCACGAAGGTACAGGTCAGAGGCCGACGACGCCCCCAGGGCTCACCGGGTCAGGACGGCGATCGCCTCGACGTGGTGGGTGTGCGGGAACAGGTCGTACCCGGTGACCGACTCGACCGAGTAGCCGTGCTTCGCGAAGTAGGCGATGTCGCGGGCCAGGGCCGCGGGGTCGCACGCGACGTAGACCACGCGGGGGGCCTGGAGCGCGGCGACGGCGTCGACGACCTTGCGACCGGCGCCCGTGCGCGGGGGGTCGAGGACCACGACGTCGGCCGTGGGAGCCGCGTGGTCCTTGGCCGCGAGCACCTTCTCGACCGGTCCGTGGTGGAGCTCGACCTGCGGCTTCTCGAACGCGTTGCGGCGAGCATCCTTGACGGCGCGCTCGTCGCCCTCGATCGCCACGACGCGCCCGGTCTCGCCGACGGCGTCGGCCAACGGCAGCGTGAAGAGTCCGGCGCCCGAGTACAGGTCGACCACGGTCGCCTCGTCGAGCGGTCCGGCGGCCCGCAGCACGGCCTCCGCGAGCAGCGCGGGTGCCTCGCGGTGGACCTGCCAGAAGCCGTCGGCGGCCACGCGGAACGAGTGCTCGGTCCCGGCGACCGTGACGGTCTCGGTCACGGCGCGACGTGCGTGGGGGCGACGGTCGATGTGGCCCGAGTGCCACACGACGCCGTCGACCAGAAGGATCGGGTCGGCGCCGCCTGCGGGGGCGACGAGCTCGAGCGTGGTCCCCGGACGCCAGCGGCGCGTGAAGACCTCCTCGGCCTCGGCGAGCGCGGCGACCTCGGGGGTCGCGAGCGGCATCTCGTCGAGCGCGACGACGTCGTGCGAGCGGAACACGCGCATGCCCGCACGGCCCTGGTCGTCCGCGACGAGGTCGATGCGGGTGCGGTAGCCGAGGCCACCCCGCTCGTCGTCCCCGGGCGCACCCTCAACCTCTACCTGAAGGTCAAGGCCGGCGAGGCGCTTGAGCTGCTCCTGGAGGACGGCGGCCTTCCACCGGCGCTGCGCCGGCAGCGAGACGTGCGAGAGCTCGCCACCGCCCGCTCCCCCGGGTCCGGCTGCGGGCCAGGCCGCGGGGACCCGGTCCTCGGAGGCGTCGAGGATCTCGACGGCGTCGGCGCGCCAGAACTTCGCGTCCTGCCCGTCGTCGGTGATCCGGGCCAGCACCCGCTCGCCCGGCAGCGCGTGCCGGACGAAGATAACGCGCCCGTCGAGTCGCGCGACGCAGTGGCCGCCGTGCGCGACAGGTCCCACCTCGAGCTCGACCAGAGGTTGAGACTCGGGGGCGGTGGACGTGGGGTTCAGGGTTTCAGACACCCCCCTAGTATCCCGGACGCGAACCGCTCCGGGCTCCGGACCGTTCACCGACGGGGCGTGGGACCGCACACGTTCGGTCACCGGCAGCGCCCCGGTCCAGCAGCCACGACCGCGCCGGGGGCCCCTCAGTACCGGCGGTTGATCCGCTGCTGGGCCGCGAAGTTCTCCTTCTCGAGCCCCGTCTGCCCCTTGGTCGACGAGAGCTGCCACGGCACGGAGGCCACGACGACCCCCGGGGTGAACAGCAACCGGCCCTTGAGCCGCAGCGCGCTCTGGTTGTGCAGCAGGTGCTCCCACCAGTGCCCCACGACGTACTCGGGGATGTAGACCACGACGAGGTCGCGCGGGCTCTCCCGCCGGATCGAGCGCACGTAGGACAGGATCGGCCGGGTGATCTCGCGGTACGGCGAGTCGAGGACGCGCAGCGGGACCGGGAGGTCGAGCGCCTCCCACTCCGCGGTGAACTCGGCGACCTCCTCGGGGTCCACGCCGACCGTCACGGCCTCCAGGACCGAGGGCCGCGACGCGCGGGCGTAGGCGAGCGCGCGCATGGTCGGCTTGTGCAGCTTGGAGACCAGGACGAGCGCGTGGACGCGGCTCGGCAGCGCGCGCGCCGCCGCGGGGTCCTCACCGAGCGTGAGCTCCTCGCTCACCGAGTCGTAGTGCTTGCGGATCGCCCGCATGAGCACGAACACCACGCCCATCGCGAGGATCGCGATCCACGCACCGTGCGTGAACTTGGTCAGCAGGACGATGATCAGGACCGTGCCCGTCATGCCGAAGCCGATCGCGTTGACGACACGGGACCGCTTCATCTTGGTGCGGAAGCGCGGGTCCGGGGTCGTGCGCAGCTCCCTGGTCCAGTGCTTGATCATGCCGAGCTGCGAGAGCGTGAAGGACACGAAGACGCCGACGATGTAGAGCTGGATCAGGCGCGTGACCTGCGCGTCGAAAGCCCAGATCAGGGCGATCGCCGCGACCGCGAGGGTCACGATCCCGTTCGAGAACGCGAGCCGGTCGCCGCGCGTGTGGAGCTGCCGCGGGAGGTACCCGTCCTTGGCCAGGATCGAGCCGAGCACGGGGAACCCGTTGAACGCCGTGTTCGCCGCGAAGACGAGGATGAGCCCGGTGACCGCGGCCACCAGGTAGAAGGCGATCGGGAAGCCCTGGAAGATGGCCTGGGCGAGCTGGCCGATGACCGGGTCCTGCACGAAGTCGTCCGGGACGGGCTGACCGTTGATCGTGAGCTGCTCGGCCGGGTTCTCGGCGAAGTGCACGCCCGTCTTCTGCGCGAGGAAGAGGATCGCCATGATCATGACCGCGGAGATCGTGCCGAGCAGTGCGAGCGTGGTCGCCGCGTTGCGGGACTTGGGCTTCTTGAAGGCCGGCACGCCGTTGCTGATGGCCTCGACACCCGTGAGCGCGGCACAGCCCGACGCGAAGGCGCGCGCCACGAGGAACGCCCCCGCGAGCCCGGTCAGGCCCTGGTCGAAGTGGCTCTCCGCGACGAGCTGGTAGGACGCACTCTCGGCCATGGGCAGGGTTCCCGTGGCGTACCGGACGAAGCCCACCACGGCCGTCATGCCGATCGCGAACATGAACAGGTACACCGGGATCGCGAAGAACGACCCCGACTCCTTGACCCCACGAAGGTTGACGAGCGCCAGCAGGATGACGAGCGTGATCGCGAACGCAGCCTCGTGGCCCCGCAGGAACGGCATGGCCGCGGCCGCGTACTGGGCCCCCGAGGAGATCGACACGGCCACCGTGAGGACGTAGTCGACCATGAGCGCCGAGGCGACCCCCACACCCGCCGTGGGGCCGAGGTTGACCGTGGCGACCTCGTAGTCGCCGCCGCCCGACGGGTAGGCGTGCACGTTCTGGCGGTACGACGCGACCACCGTCAGCAGGACCACGACGACCGCGAGACCCACCCACGGGGAGATCGTCGTGGCCGCGAGGCCCGCGATCGACAGGGTCAGGAGGATCTCGTCGGGGGCGTACGCCACCGAGGAGAGCGCGTCCGAGGCGAAGACCGGGAGCGCGATGCGCTTCGGCAGCAGGGTGTGCCCCAAGTCGTCGCTGCGGACAGGGCGTCCGAGCAACAGGCGTTTGGCGGCATCAGCGATATCCGACACGTTGGCCCATGCTAGGCCCTCTCGGCACCCTTGACCCCTCCACCGCCCCGACGGATCTCGACGAGAGCGTCCCGTCGCGTCCCGGACCCACCGCCCCGCCCGCGCCGGTACCGGCCGGGGACGGGCGCGCGGTAGCGTTTCGTCCGTGCACTTCGTGATCATGGGATGTGGCCGTGTCGGCGCCACCCTCGCCCAGTCTCTCGAGAACCGCGGCCACTCGGTGGCCGTGGTCGACCAGAACCCCGACGCCTTCCGACGGCTGTCCTCGGAGTTCTCCGGCAAGAAGGTGACGGGTCTGGGCTTCGACCGGGACACCCTGATCCAGGCGGGGATCGAGGACGCGTACGCGTTCGCCGCGGTCTCCGACGGGGACAACTCCAACATCCTCGCCGCGCGCGTGGTCCGCGAGACCTACGGCGTCGACAACGTCGTGGCCCGGATCTACGACCCGCACCGCGCCGAGATCTACCAGCGCCTCGGCATCCCGACCGTGGCCACGGTCCGGTGGACCTCCGACCAGGTGCTGCGCAGGATGCTCCCCCTCGGCGCGACCGACGAGTACCGCGACCCCTCCGGGCAGGTCAGGCTCGCGCAGACCGACTTCCACCCCGAGTGGGCCGGGCGGTCCGTGGCGACGATCGAGTCGGTGACCGGGGCGCGCGTCGCGTTCCTGGGCCGGTTCGGCGAGGGCGTCCTCGCGACCCCCGGCACGGTCCTGCAGGAGAACGACGTGCTGCACGTGCTCATGCGTGCCGCGGACGCACCGACGGTCGAGCGTCTCCTCACGCACGCCCCCAAGATCGAGGAGAACTGATGCACGTCGTCATCGTCGGAGCAGGCTCGGTCGGCCGCTCGATCGCCCGCGAGCTGCTCAGCCACGACCACGAGGTCATGATCATCGACAAGCAGCCGGCCGCGATGCGGGTCGCGCAGGTCGCCGACGCCGACTGGCTCCTCGCGGACGCGTGCGAGCTCTCGACCCTCGCAGAAGCCAAGGTCGACGAGTGCGACGTCATCGTCGCGGCCACGGGTGACGACAAGGTCAACCTCGTGGTCTCGCTCCTGGCCAAGACCGAGTTCGGGGTCCCGCGGACCGTCGCGCGCGTCAACAACCCCAAGAACGAGTGGATGTTCGACGAGTCCTGGGGCGTCGACGTCGCGGTCTCGACCCCCCGCATCATGACGTCCATGGTCGAGGAGGCCGTCGCGGTCGGCGACCTGGTCCGGATCTTCACGTTCCACCAGTCGGGCGCTGACATCCTCGAGCTCACGCTGCCCCCCGACTCGCCGCTCATCGGTACCCGCGTCGGCCAGGTGCCCTGGCCCCAGGACACCGTGCTCGCGGCGATCGTCCGGGGGACCCAGCCCATCGCCCCGAGCATCGACGACACCCTCGAGGTGGGCGACGAGCTGCTCATCGTCACGGGCCGCGACGTCGACGAGGCCGAGCTCCTGCGGGTCCTGATCCATCCGTCCCCGGACGAGGACACCGGGATCGTCGACGAGACGACCGGCCTGCCCGTCCGAGGGTGACCGACGGCCCCTACCGTGACTGCGGCCTCCGTGCTGCGGGCACGGTAGGGCCGCGGACTCACCCGTTCGCGGGGACCGGCTCCGCCACGTGCGGGCGGCGGACCAGCAGCCAGGTCAGCCAGAGGGTCAGCGCCCACAGGGGAATGCCCATCACGAGGCGGGCCGTGCCCAGCCAGGCGACGGCGTCCTCGCCGGCCAGGAACAGCGGGACCTGGACGGCGAGGCGCAGCGCGAACATCCCGACCCACAGCCACGTCGCCAGCGCGTAGCGCCGCATGAGCGCCGCGTCCTGACGCCAGCGCTGGGACCAGGCCCGGAACGCGCCGGGAGCCGGCTCGTCCTGGTCGCCTCCAGCACTGCCGGCGCCGTCCTCGGCACGCTCCCCCGGGGCGACGTGCGCGGCCGAGGTCGTGGCGCCGTCGGGCACGTCGCTCGCCGCGACCGCGGCCTTGACCTTGTCCCCGTCCGTCCACCCGCTGCGCAGCGCCTCGACCACGAGGCCCACCACGGGCCACCGCACGAGCACCGAGACCGCCATCGCGACCAGGTAGGCCGCGTTCGTGAGCAGCCCCGCCGCGTAGTAGTTCTGCGCCTCGCCCGAACGCCACGCCCACAGGACGCCGATCGCTACGCCCAGGAAGCCGCCGAACGCCTGCGTGATGGGCGTGCGCTGGACCAGACGGGCCGCCACGGCCACGAGCGCGACCGCGACCGACGCGATGAGCGCAGGCCGCAGCGTGTTGCCCGTCGCGATGAACACGACCACGAACACGAGCCCGGGAGCCATGGACTCCACGAGACCGCGCACCCCGCCGATGGTCTCGGCGAGCGAGAACGACTCCCCCGCCAGGGCGCGCACGCCGCGGGCCGCCCCCTCGTCCGGAGGGACGACGTCGTCGATCGCCTCGGCGACCTCCTCGACCTCCAGGGCGGGGTCCACCGGGCCGCGCTCACGGGTGGGCTCGTGCGTCATGTCGTCTCTCTCGCCTGCGGGAAGGGTCACGGACTCACTCGCCTGCGCGGGGACGCAGCTCGTAGCGGGGGTTGAACATGGTGCGACGGCCCGCGATCTCGCAGACCAGACCCTCGACGCGCACGCGCCGACCGGGCTCGACGCCCGCAATGCGGCGACGACCGAGCCAGACCAGGTCGAGCGAGCCCGACCCGTCGTAGAGCTCGGCCTCGACCGTGGGGACGCCCTCCCGCGGGCGCAGGATGACCGAGCGCATCACGCCCGAGACGGTCGCGCGCTTGCGGTTCGCGAGGTCGGAGACGGCCGAGCAGCCGACCTGGCTGGCCGAGTCGTGACGCTCCTCGTCCGCGGCGATCTCCTCCTGGGAGGCCAGCACGGAATGCAGTGCCTGGCGCAGCGTCATGGTCAGCGCCTCTCGGTGATCTCCGGCCCGCGCGTGAGCGGGTCGAAGGCGGGGAGCGAGGGAGCCGCCCCCTCCGGTGCGGCCGCGGGCCGCGGTGCCTGGCCCGGCAGGTGCATCGCGAGGAGGTCTCGCGGCGGACGGGCGTTCTGGTCACGGACGACGACGATGTTCGCGAAGACCGACTCGAGCAGCCGGGCCGCCTCCGGGTCCGCCGCGGCCTTGCCCGTTAGGACCCCCCGCAGGAACCAGCGCGGGCCGTCGACCCCGACGAACCGGGCCGCGCGGAAGCCCTGCTGACCGTCCGGGCCCGTGGCCGGGAGCTTCGCGAGCAGCTCGCGACCGAACGTGCCGGGGATGTCGTCGACCGTCCCGCCCTGCTGGCGCACGGACTCCGCGATCTCCTCACGGATCTCGTCCCAGATGCCCATGGTCTTGGGAGCCGCGAACGCCTGGATCTGCAGCGCGGAGCCGTTGACCGCCACGGCGGCCCCCGTGATCTTCTGCGTCTTCTTGTCGACCTCCATGCGCAGCTCCATGCCGGGGACGCCCGGCAGCCAGATGGCGCCGAGGTCCGCGCGGGCACCGAGCTCGCTCACCTGCGAGGAGTCGAACGGCCCGCGAGCACCCACCGGGGGCGCGACCGAGACCTGGGGTTCCTGGGTACCGACCGCCTCTGCTGCGCTCTCCTCGGTCCCGGAGACCTCGGCGGCGACCGCCTCGTCGCTCGACTTCTGCGACGCACTACGCCGGAACAAACCCACGGACGTTCTCCTTCAGCTCTTCGCCGCGTCGACCATCGAGCACGACTGGTTCGGGACGGCAGAACCGGCCCCTGCTCCTACCACCCTAGACCGCTGCGTCACACCTGTGACCGTCCTCGGCCACAGGCGAACACCCTGCTGCGCAGGGCTCACTGCGCGGCGACCCACCCGCCGCTGGAACCGAACCCGCCCTCGCCGCGGTGCGAACCGGGCAACCGCTCGGCCTGCAGGAAGCGCGCGTGCTCGACCTTCTGGATCACGAGCTGCGCGATGCGGTCGCCCCGGTGGAGCACGACCGGGACCTGAGGGTCCGTGTTGTGCAGGATCACCTTGATCTCACCGCGGTAGCCCGCGTCGACGGTGCCGGGCGCGTTGACGATCGTCAGGCCGTGCCGGGCCGCGAGGCCCGAGCGGGGGTGGACGAACGCGGCGTACCCGTCGGGCAGCGCGATCGCGAGCCCGGTCGGGACGGTCGCCCGGCCCTGCGGTGCGATCTCCACGTCCACCGTCGTCACGAGGTCCGCACCGGCGTCACCCGGGTGGGCGTAGGCGGGGACCGGGGTCACGTCGTCGAGGAGCTGGACCAGCACCTCGACGTCGCCCGGTCGGGCGGGCACGGGAGCGAGGGCGGTCGGGGCCGCCTGTTCGTCGATGGGCACCCGCAGAGCCTAGTCCGCGCCGGGCGGACCCGCGAACACCCGCGAAACCCGCCACCGGCGGCGCCCGGGCGCGCGGGGCCGGGACGGGTCCGGTGCGGGCTCCGGATGGGCGACGACCACGGCCCGAGTTCCTGGGATGATAGGCGCATGCCTCAGCCTGCCCCTGCCTACAGCGAACGCCTGCTCCCCGGCCCCGGCGGGTGGTCCGCTGCCGCCGCCTTCGCCGTCATCCTCGGGGTGGCGCTGTGGCCCGTCGACGACGTGCTGTCGATCAGCACGGCGGTCGTGGCCCTCGTGGTCCTCCTCGCGCTCGCATGGTGGACCTCCCCCGTGGTCTCGGTCGGTCCCGGTCCGGAAGGGGTCAGCGTGCTGCGGGCCGGGCGGGCCACGATCCCGACGTCGCTCCTGGGCACGGTCACGGTGCTCGACCGCGCGGCCATGACGCGAGAGCTCGGCCCGTCGCTCGACGCCCGGGCCTACGTCTGCCTGCGCGCCTGGGCCCGGACCGGTGTGCGCGTCGAGCTCGTCGACCCGGCCGACCCGACCCCGTACTGGCTCGTCTCCACCCGGCACGCGACCGACCTCGCCGCGGCCCTCGCCGCGAGCACCCCGGCACCCGGGCCGGGCAGCGCGGGCAGCGCCGGCACCGTGTCCGACGCCGGGCCGACCCACCTCTGACCGACCCCGGACGCGCGGACGGCCGCCACCCCTCGAGGGGTGGCGGCCGTCCGTCGTTGGGGCTCAGGCCGTCAGGCCGCGCACTCCGAGCAGATCTGCTGCCCGTTCTTCTCGTACGCGAGCTGGCTGCGGTGGTGCACGAGGAAGCAGCTCGAACAGGTGAACTCGTCAGCCTGTCGAGGCAGCACGCGGACCGAGAGCTCTTCACCGGAGAGGTCCGCGCCCGGGAGCTCGAACCCTTCGGCCGCTTCGGTCTCGTCTTCGTCCACAACGCCCGAGCTCTTGTCGGAGCGACGAGCCTGCAGCTCTTGGATCGAGTCCTCGCTGAGATCCTCTTCGCTCTTGCGGGGGGCGTCGTAGTCAGTTGCCATCTGTGGGGTCACACTCCGGAACGTCGTGGTCGAACATGGGGGTCGTTCGGTCCGGCGAAGGCCGTCGAACAGGCACTCCGTAGGACGTGTTGCTGGACGTCCTGACTGGTGTACGCGGTGTAATGCTCTGCTGCCGGGAATTGTTCCCGGTGGCGAACGGATTCTGCACCATTTACCGGGCGAGCGCACCCTCAACGCGGGTGTTCCTCGTCACCCCTCACCAGGCCCGACGGTTTCCCTCACCGGGTGCCGTCGGAATCGGCACCGGACGCCTCCAGGATCGCGACCAGGTCCGACACCGCCCCCGGTGCACCGGCGACCGTCATCTCGACCCCCGCGGCGCGCCCGCGCAGCCCCGTCACCCGCGCGCCCGCCTCGTGCGCGACGAGCGCTCCCGCAGCGAGGTCCCAGGGGTTGAGGCCACGCTCGTAGTAGAGGTCCAGGCTGCCGGTCGCGACGAGGCACAGGTCGATCGCGGCCGAGCCGAGGCGGCGGATGTCCCGCACCTGCGGCAGCACGTCCACGAGCACCTGCGCCTGGTGGCGCCGCCGGTCGGCGTCGTACCCGAAGCCCGTCCCCACGAGGGACGTCGCGAGCGGACCCGCAGGGTTGACGGCCACGGGCTCGCCGTCGAGGGTCGCGCCGGCGCCGAGCCCGGCCGTCCAGGTGCGGCCGTCGACGATCGAGTGCACCGCGCCCGCGAGCACGGTCCACTCGGCCGGGTCGGGCGGGCCGGCCACGACGGCGACCGAGATCGCGTACGAGGCGACCGAGTAGAGGTAGTTCACGGTGCCGTCGATCGGGTCGATGACCCAGGTCAGCCCGGACGTGCCGGCCGACGCCCCCTCCTCCTCACCGAGGATCGCGTCGTCGGGACGCTCGCTCGCGATGATGCGCCGCAGCAGGGCCTCCGACTCGGCGTCCATGGCGGTGACGACGTCGACCGCGCTCGACTTGGTCGCCGCCACCTCGACGTGCTCGGGACGGCCGTCGCGCACGAGCGTCCCGGCCTCGCGGGCCAGTCGCTCGGCGAGGGCTCGCAGCCCCGCGATCGTGACGTCGTCGGGCAGGCGGGGGTCATCGATGAAGAAGGTCACGCCTCACATCCTGCCCGACCCCGCGCCGCCCCGACGACCCGACCACGGCCCCGGGACGGTCCAGCCGAGCCGCAGCGAGACCAGCCGGAAGCCGAAGACGAGCGCGATCGTCGCGAGCTGGGTCCATCCCGTGAGCCAGCCCTCGCGCCACAGGACCGCCGTGATGAACGCGCCCACGATCGCGGGTACCGCGTAGAGCTGGCGGTCCTGGAGGATGAGCGGGGCCTCGCTCGTGAGCAGGTCGCGCAGGATCCCGCCCCCGATCCCCGTCAGGGTGCCGACGATCACCGCGGCCATGAGGCCCACCCCGTAGTCGAGCCCCTTGGTCGTCCCGACGATCACGAACAGCGCGAGCGCGCCCGCATCGAGCACGACGATGCCGCGCCGCATCTTCTCGAGGCGCGGGTGGAAGAAGTAGATGACGACGCCCGCGGCCAGCGCCGCCACGACGAGCCGCCAGCTCGAGATCCCCACGGGAGGTGTCGCGCCGATCAGCACGTCGCGCAGGATCCCGCCCCCCAGGCCCGTCGCCCAGGCGAGCACGAGGACCCCGAAGATGTCGAACGACTTGCGCATCGCGGACAGGCCGCCGGACAGTGCGGCGCAGAACACGGCACCCAGCTCGAGGACGTCGTCCATCGGGAACTCGATCACGGGGAGAATCATCCCAGCAGACCCCGGAACGCGGCACACCGAGCCGCCTGCGCCGAGACGGCGATCCGGGATGGCACTCTCGGGAGTGCAGGCCCACCGGCGACGAGCCGGTCTGCACGGCGTTGGAGGATGCATGAACGAGCTCGAGCTGGTGAGGTTGCACGAGGACGGGGAGACCCTCGTCCTCGCCGGAGCGGACGGTGCACGGTTCACGCTGCCCATCGACGACGCCCTGCGCGCTGCGGTGCGCCGCGACCGTACCCAGCTCGAACAGCTGCGGGCCCAGGCCCCCGGGGTCCTGCCCGTGCGGGAGATCCAGTCGCAGCTGCGCGCGGGCCACAGCGCCCGGGAGGTCGCCGAGAAGGCGGGCATCGCGATCGAGCAGGTGCGCCGCTTCGAGGGACCCGTGCTCGCCGAGCAGGAGTTCGTCGTCGAGCAGGTGCGCAAGAACCGCCTCGGGCACGACGACGGCTCCCTCACGCTGGGTGAGCTCGTCACCGAGCGGCTGACCGCGCGCGGCGTCGAGCCCGAGGACGTCGAGTGGTCCGCCGCACGCCCCCACGGCGCCGCGTGGACCGTCACGGCACTGTTCCTCATCGGGGACCGCGCTCGCAGCGCCCGCTGGTCCTACGACCCCTCGACGCGCGAGCTGCACGCGCTCGAGGACGAGGCCCGCTGGCTGTCCGGGGCCCAGCCCGAGGCGGAGCCGGTCCGTGGCGTCCGGGGGGCGATCTTCGACCATGCGGCGCGCGGAGGGGGGCAGGCACCGTCGTCGCCGTCACCGTCGCCGTCGCCCGAGCGGGAGCCGGACACCGGCGGGCCCGGCGAGCCCACGCCGGTCGTCGAACCCTTGCCGCTGCACGACGAGACGACCTCGATCCTCGACGACCTCAGCCAGCGGCGCGGGGTGCGCCAGCACCGCGACGACGACCCGGTCTTCGAGGGCTTCGGCCCGCCGCAGACGTTCGACCTGGGCGATCGCTCGTCCCGGCGCGACGACACGCGCTCCGAGGACGAGTCCGCGGGCGCCAAGGTGTTCACGCTGGGTCAGGGCGCCCGCCAGGGCGGCACACACCACCGGCCCGACGACGGCGCTCACCCCTCTCGGGCAGCCCGCCGGGACGCGGGCCGGGACAGCGGTCGCGACCCGTCCGAGGAGCCCCCCGACCAGGCCTCACGCGATGCGCACCCGGCGGGGTCGGGACACACCCAGGACGACCGCTCCCCGGCTTCCTCGTCCACCGACGCCGGCTCCGGCTCCGGCTCCGGCTCCGGCTCCGGCTCCGGCTCCGGCTCCGACGACCGGGTACCCGCTCGTGCCGCACGCGCCCGACGCGAGGACGCAGGAGAGCACACCGAGGCCGTGACGGCCCCCGCCGAGCCTCGCCGCAGCGGCCGCAAGCCACGGGCGAGCGTCCCGAGCTGGGACGAGATCGTCTTCGGGGCCAAGCCCGAGCACTGAGCCTGGACGGTACGGGCCGCGTGGACGACCGGCCGCGTCCTCAGCGCGCGGTCGGGCCGTCGGTCAGGTGCAGAGCCAGACCGTCCCCGCTCGTCGAGCGCAGCCGCGCCGAGGAGGAGGTCATGCGTCGCATGTGATGACGTCGGCACAGGACCTCGTACGCGACCTCGCTCTCGCTGTCCCCCGTGTCGCCCACGACGACCTGCGCGCCCTCGACGACCATCCACCCGTCGACCGTGCGCGCGTTGTGGGTCGCGCGTGCTCCGCACCAGCACAGCGCCTGCACCTGGAGCACCTCGACCCGGTCCGCGAGCTCGATGAGCCGCGCCGACCCCGGGAACAGGTACGACCGGAAGTCCGCCGTGATGCCGAACGCGAAGACGTCGATCTCGACCTCGTCCACCAGGCGCGCGAGCTGCTCGACCTGGGTCGTGGAGTAGAACTGTGCCTCGTCGCAGATCAGGTAGTCCACGGTCTCGCCGTGCCGGCGCGCGTCGACCACGAACGACCAGAAGTCGGTGTCGTCCCGGACCTCGTGCGCGGCGACCTCGAGACCGAGGCGCGAGGAGAGCCGGTCCGTCCCTGCGCGGTCGTTGCGGGAGAACGTGAGCCCGGTCCGACCTCGCGCCGAGTGGTTGTGGTCGAGCTGCAGGGCGAGGGTGGACTTGCCGCAGTCCATCGTGCCGGAGAAGAAGACCAGCTCTGCCACGGTCGTGTGCCTTTCGTGAGCGGGGAACTGTCCCCTGAGGGAGCCCGGGCGCGCACCGCGACCGGGCCGGAGCGGATCCTGGTCAGACGGTCGTGACGAGCAGCGGCACCTGCATCTCGGTGCGGGTCAAGGACCCGTGCACGCCCACGAGCTGGAGCGACGCCGCGGTCTGGGTGCGGGAGTCCACGACGGTGGCACGCCCACGCATCGCGACGACGACGTCGCCGATCGCGGGCAGCACGTGCTCGGCGACGGGACCGAACCAGCCCGCTGCCACCGCGTCCTCGCGCAGCGCCACGATCGCCTGGTCCCCCAGGACCGACGACCAGCGCGCCGCGACCGCAGGGGCCTGGTCCGGGCGGGCGTAGACGTGCACCGCGCGGGGTTCGCCGCCCACGAGCTCGACGCCGCGTCCCAGCTCCGGGGTCTTCGCGACGTCCCAGCGCTTGGAGCGGTCGACGTCGACCATCCCGTGATCTGCTGTCACGACGAGCAGGGTGCCGTGCGGCAACGAGCGGGCGAGGCGCCCGAGCTCACGATCGAGGTCCGACAGCGCGTCCCCCCACTGGCGCGAGCGCCAGCCGTGGTGGTGACCGGCCTTGTCGACGTCGCCCCAGTACAGGTAGACCAGGCCGGGGGCCGTGAGCTCGAACGCCACCGTGTCGACGCGGTCCGCGATGGACTCGGCCGCGAGGTAGCGGGCGCCCCGCAGCGCGGCCACGGTCATGCCCGAGCCCGCGAACCGTGCGGGGCCGACCGAGGACACCTCGATGCCCGCGTCGGCCAGGCGTTCGAGCACGGGCTGCTCCTGCTGGAGGGTGCGGGGATCGCCGGCGCCCTCCCACGAGACCATGTTCGCGAGCCGGCCGGAGACCACGTCACGCTGGGTGTAGCCCAGCATGCCGGTGCGGCCGGGCGAGGTCCCCGTACCGAACGTGCCGATCGCCGCGGCCGTCGTGCTGGGGAAGCTCGACGTCAGGACGCGCGAGGATGCCAGCAGCGACCGCAGGAACGGCGCGTGACCGGCACGCTCCGAGAGGTTCGCGTGGCCCAGGCCGTCGACCAGCACGACGCACACCCGGTCGGCCGCGGGCAGTCCGAGGTCCGCGCGCGCCTGGAACGAGCCCGTGCCGGTCGCGGTCGTGAGGTCCACGCCCAGGGCGCCCGCCGCGCCGGGCAGGACCGAGCTCAGGGCGAGCCCGTCGTAGCGTGGGGCGAGCAGCCCGTCCGGGAGGACCTCCGGCAGGACCGTCACCGGCTCACCCGGCCCACGCCGTGGGCCGTCGCTGCCGACAGTGCCTTGGCGAAGGCGAGGGCGTTGCGCACCGCGTCACGCCCTTCCGCCTCGGCGCTCACCCGCACCACGATGTCGTCGGGCGTGATCTGTCCCGTCAGGCCGTGGTCCGCCTCGCAACCGGGGTCCGGGCACTGCGCCGGCTCGAGGTCCACCCGCGACACGGCCCCCCAGCCGATCGCGAGGGTCACCTCGATGGGCGGCGTGCCGCTGCGGTGCTTCTCCGGGTCCACGACCACGTGCGACAGCGAGACCGAGCGCAGCTCGGAGATCGGCACCGACTCCGTGGTGGCCGCGGCCGACGCGGACGGGTTCTCGCTGTCCGCGGGGTGGTCGTCGACGTGCGCGGTGATCAGGCGGGTCGGGGTGAGGACCAGGACCGTCAGGTGGCGGCGGACCTCGACGTCGAACGTCGTCTCGACGTAGACCAGGTGGGACACGAGGTCCTCACCGGCGATCGCGACGTCGAGCACGTCCTGCACGAGCTCCGGGTAGTAGCCCGCGCGGCGCAGCTGGGAGGTCAGGTCGGTCCGGGAGGGGGATTCAGCAGATGGCACGCGGGCATTCTCCCACCGCACGGCGCGCCGGGGCCACCCCGCCCCGCATGCCTGTGCAGCGCACGGCGCCTGTGGACGGCCCCGCGTCCGCGGATCGCTCAGCCCGGGAGCGCGCGTCGCAGGGCGTCGGCGCGCTGCGCGCCCGCCACCTGGACCCGAGCGCTGAGCACCGCCGCGCCGTGCTCGGCGACCACGACGGGGTAGAGCTCGACGCTGCGCAGCTCGGGGAGCTCGTCGGCCATGAGCGACATGCGCGCGAGCAGGTCCTCGAGCGCCGCGGTGTCCGCCACGGGCGCCCCCATGTACCCGAACAGGCGGGGAGCGGCGCGGATCGAACGCACCATCGTGGCGACGTCGACGTCGGTGAGCGGGGGCACGCCGTAGCTCACGTCGCCCAGGAGGTCGACCGCGTCGCCCGCGAGGCCGAACGAGACGACCGGACCGAAGAGCTGGTCCTCGGTCGAGCGCACGACGCACGCCACGCCCGCGTCGGCCATGCGCTGCACCTCGAAGGGCGCGGGCCCCGACCTGTCGGCGTCGCGGTCGCCGGTCTCCCCCGGCGCGGTCCGCCCGGGGTTCCCCACGGGCAGCACGGCCGCGAGCGAGGCCCGCATCTGCTCGACGTCGTCGCGCAGCTCGTCCTCGTCGCCGATGTCGAGGCGCACTCCCCCGAGGTCCGCGCGGTGGCGGAGCGACTCGGCGGTGCTCTTGAGCGCGACGGGCCAGCCGATCTCGTGCGCCGCGGCCACGGCCTCGTCGGCCGTGCGGACGCGGCGCGAGGGCCACAGGTCGATGCCGTAGGCCGCGAGGAGCGCCGACGCGGTGTCGGCGTCGAGGTCGACCACGGAGTCCCCCGCGAGGGCGCCCTCGACGATCGCCCGGGCCCCGTCCGAGTCGACTCCGGCGGGACGGTCCACCATGCCGTGGTCGGCCTCGCGCCAGCGGGCGTAGCCCACGACCGCGCCGACGGCCGCGACCGCGTCCTCGGGGGTCGAGTAGGCGGGCACGTGCAGGCGCGGCCCGTCGGGGTCGGCCGGGTTCGGGGCACTGAGCTCGGCCGCGAGGCCGTGCAGCCCCAGGACGCTCGCGACCGTGGTGCGCCCGCTCGCCGCGGCGGCCCGGGCGACGGCCCGCGAGACGGTGCCGACGCGAGGACGGACGGTGGGGACGTGCACAGCCACCACGACGTCGCACGCGTCCGGGGCGTAGAGCGCGGCGACCGCGCTCTCGATCTGCTCGTCGTCGGCGTCCTCGGGCAGGAAGCTCGACCGGTCGGAGACCACGAGCCCCGCCGACACCACGGCCTCGGCCACGAGAGCGGTCAGCGCGGCCGAGGACGCGAGGATCCCGATCCGCCGCCCCGACGGCAGCGGCTGGTTCGCGAGGAGCTGGGCGATGTCGACGAGGTGGTGCGTGTTCTCCGCGTGGATCACCCCGGACTGGCGCAGCATCTCGTCGAGGGTGCGGCGCGGCGCGCGCGTCGAGCGGACCGCGTGCCCCGGGGGCACGACCTGCCCCGAACGCCCCGCGGTCACGACCACGACGGGCTTGACCGACGCGAGACGGCGCGCGATGCGCGAGAACTTGCGCGGGTTCCCGATCGACTCGAGGTACAGGCACACGACCTCGGTCTCCGGGTCGTCCTGCCAGAACTGCATGAGGTCGTTGCCCGAGACGTCCGCGCGGTGGCCGGCCGAGACGAACGACGAGATGCCGATCCCGCGCCGCAGGGCCGTGGCCAGGAGCGTGACGGCCGTCGGCGCGGACTGGCAGAAGATCCCGATGCTGCCCGCGAGCGGCTCGACCTCCGCGAGGCTCGCGTTGAGCCGGTGCCCGGCGTGCGTCGTCAGGAGCCCGTACGTCGCGGGGCCGACCACCCGCATGCCCGCGGTGTGCGCGGTGCGCAGGAGGTCGCGCTGGAGCGCGAGCCCGTCGGGTCCGGTCTCGGCGAACCCTGCCGAGAGCACGACGACGGCGCGCACCCCGAGGCGTTCGAGCTCTGCCGTCGCGGCGATCGCCTCGCGCGGGGGCAGCGCCAGGAGCGCGAGGTCGACCGGACCGGGGACGTCGGCGATGCCGGCTCGGAATCGGACCGACGGCAGGGCGGGCGCGCCGTCGAGCTCCTCGACGAGCTCCTCGACCAGCTCCGCGGCCGCCGCGGCGTCGTGCAGGTGCCCGCGCTCGTGCCCGCCGTGCCCCTCGCCGGCGCGGAAGTCGCGGTGGGCACGATCGTCCTGTCCGAGGGCCTCGTCGCGATCCGAGGTCGCGGGGTGCTCGTCAGCCGTCGGGACGGGCGCGGGCGAACCCGGCGGGGCCGTGCCGACCACCTCGAACGTCGCGTCACCCGGGTCCCGCAGCGCCGTGGTGAGCACGCGCTCGGCCAGGAGCCGCTCCGCGGTGCCGGGCGCCGCCGTCGGGCCCGGACCCACGAGCAGGACCCTGCGAGCGGTCAGCAGGCCGTGCATGGACCGCGCCTCGGCGCGATGCTCACGGTCCGCCATGACCTCGCGCGACCGGTCCGTCGGGTCGAGGTCGACGCTCACCGCCACGATCCCGTCGTCGACGTGCTGGCTCACGACGTAGCCCGCCTCCTGGAACACCGCGAGCATCTTGCCGTTCTGCGGCAGCACCTCGGCACTGAACCTGCGCACCCCTCGCTCGCGGGCCGCCGCGGCCAGGTGCTCCAGCAGGACCGACCCGAGACCGCGCCCCTGCTCGGCGTCGGCGATGTTGAACGCGACCTCGGCCTCGTGCGGAGCGACCTTGTCGAAGCGCGCGACCCCCAGGATGTCCTCGCGCCGGTCCTCACCCACGCGCTTGACCGCGACCAGGGCCACGCGCTCGGAGTGGTCGACGACCGTGAAGCGCTCGAGATCCCGGTCCGAGAGCCGTTCGATGTTCGCGAAGAAGCGCAGGTACGTCGACCGCTCGCTCTGACCCATGTGGAAGCGCTGGAGCGCCGGGGCGTCGGAGGGGCGGATGGGACGCACGTGGGTCGTGGTGCCGTCGCGCAGCACGACGTCGGCCTCCCACTCGACCGGGTACTGGTCCGGCTGCGGCGCCGGGTCAGGGTCGGCCGGGACGTCGTGTCCGTTCACCCGCCCTAGGCTACTGGTCGGAGCGACGCTGGTCAGCGGCGCGCCCGGCGCGCGGGAGAATGAGGGCCCGGATGTCGGTGGGCCGCGCTACCGTTCGCCGACGAGCACTCGTGCCCGGCCGTCCGGCCCGCCGACCGCACCGAAGCACCCGACCCATCGACCCGCAGGAGCCCGACGACCCATGGCGCGCAGACCGTCCGCCTCGAAAGCCCCGCTCGACCCGAGCGAGGTCCACGAGAAGATCATCGACATCGACGTCACGGCGGAGATGGAGGGGTCCTTCCTCGAGTACGCCTACTCGGTCATCTACGCCCGTGCCCTGCCGGACGCTCGCGACGGGCTCAAGCCCGTCCAGCGACGCATCCTGTTCCAGATGTCCGACATGGGGCTGCGGCCCGAGCGCGGGCACGTGAAGTCGGCGCGCGTCGTCGGCGAGGTCATGGGCAAGCTCCACCCGCACGGCGACACCGCGATCTACGACGCCCTGGTGCGACTGGCCCAGCCGTTCTCGTTGCGCCTGCCTCTCGTCGACGGCCACGGGAACTTCGGCTCGCTCGACGACGGGCCCGCCGCGCCCCGGTACACCGAGGCGCGCCTCGCGAGCGCCGCGATGGCCATGACGACCGGGCTGGACGAGGACGTCGTCGACTTCATCCCGAACTACGACAACAAGCTCACCCAGCCCGAGGTCCTGCCCTCCGCGATCCCGAACCTGCTGGTCAACGGAGCCGCCGGCATCGCCGTCGGCATGGCGACCAACATGGCCCCGCACAACCTCGTCGAGGTCGTCGCAGCAGCCCAGCACCTCATCAAGCACCCGACCGCGGACCTCGAGGCGCTCATGCGCTTCGTCCCCGGGCCGGACCTGCCGGGTGGCGGCAAGATCGTGGGCCTCGACGGCATCCGCGACGCCTACCGCACGGGCCGCGGCTCGTTCCGCACCCGGGCCACCGCACGCATCGAGAACATCACGGCCAAGCGCAAGGGCATCGTCTTCACCGAGCTCCCCTACCTCGTGGGACCGGAGAAGGTCATCGAGAAGATCGCCGAGGGCGTGAAGTCGAAGAAGCTCGTCGGCATCACCAACGCGACCGACCTCACGGACCGCGCGCACGGGCTGCGCCTCGTCGTCGAGATCAAGACGGGCTTCAACCCCGAGGCCGTGCTCGAACAGCTCTACAAGGTCACCCCGCTCGAGGACTCGTTCGGCATCAACAACGTCGCGCTCGTCGACGGCCAGCCCCGCACGCTCGGTCTGCGCGAGCTGCTGCAGGTGTGGGTCGAGCACCGCATCGACGTCGTGCGCCGCCGGAGCTCCTACCGCCTCGCCAAGCGCAAGGAACGCCTGCACCTGGTCGAGGGCCTGCTGCTCGCGATCGTCGACATCGACGAGGTCATCCAGGTCATCCGGTCGAGCGACGACGCCGAGACCGCGCGCACCCGTCTGCGCGAGGTCTTCGACCTGTCCGAGCCGCAGGCCGAGTACATCCTCGAGCTGCGCCTGCGCCGCCTGACGAAGTTCTCCCGGCTCGAGCTCGAGAAGGAGCAGGAGGCCCTGCGCCTGGAGATCGCCCAGCTCGAGGAGATCCTGGGCGACGACGTCAAGCTCCGCGCGGTCGTCTCGGCCGAGATGAAGGAGGTCGCGAAGGTCTACGGGACCCCGCGACGCACCATCCTGCTCGAGTCGGCGGGCGCCTCCCCCACGTCCGCGCAGGGCGTGATCGGCACCGTCTCGGCCGTCCCGCTCGAGGTCGAGGACACCCCGTGCTGGGCGCTGATGTCCGCGACCGGCCTCCTGGCCCGCACGGGCGACGCGACCGAGCCCGGTACGGGCGGGCGCCGCCACTCGCACGACGCCCTGAGCGGCGCCGTGCGGGCCAGCGTGCGCAGCGACGTCGGGCTCGTGACGAGCGCGGGCCGCGTCGTGCGGCTCTCGGTGCTCGACCTGCCGGCCCTCCCCCCGACCGACGGCGCCCCGAGCCTGTCCGGCGGCGTGCCCCTGAGCGAGATCGTGAGCCTCGAGCCCGGTGAGAAGCCGCTGACCATCGTCTCGCTCGACCCCGACGCCCCCACGCTCGCGCTCGGCACGGCGGGCGGCGTCGTCAAGCGCGTCCTCGCGGGCGACATGCCGACCAACCGGGACGCGTGGGAGGTCATCTCGCTCAAGGACGGCGACAGCGTGGTCGGCGCGGCCCCCGTCACGGACGCGGACGAGCTCGTGTTCGTGAGCTCCGACGCAAGCCTCCTGCACTTCGACGCATCGGCCGTGCGTCCGCAGGGCCGCAGCGCGGCGGGCATGGCGGGCATCAAGCTCGCCCCCGGCCAGCAGGTCACGTTCTTCGGTGTCGTCGAGGCCACGAGCCGCGACCTCATGACGGTCGTCACGGTCTCCGGGTCGTCCGATGCCCTGCCGGGGACCCAGCCCGGGTCCGGCAAGGTCACGCCCTACGAGCTGTACCCGGGCAAGGGCCGTGCGACGGGCGGCGTGCGCGCCCAGCGGTTCCTCAAGGGCGAGGACACGCTCATCCTCGCGTGGGTCGGCCGCGGGCCGGGCCGGGCCGTCGGCTCGGCGGGGCAGCCCGTCGACCTGCCCCCCGTCGACCAGCGCCGTGACGGCTCGGGCGCTCCGCTCGACGTGCCGATCGCGGCGATCGGCGTCGGCTGAGCCCGCCCACCGTCTCCGGGCGAACGACCGTGGGGTCGACCGGTTCCTCCGGTTGGCCCCACGGAAAGAAACCCCAAAAGGTCGATCCAAGCACGCACACTAACAGCTGACCCGAGCGACCAACTCTTAGCATTGCAGCAATCTCCATCGGCCCACTCCAGGCTTCGATCCCAGCCGTCATAACCGCCTAAAGCTCTCGTTTCAAAACCACAAACGCGAACGACATGTTCATTCATGCTCTCCAAGTCGAACAAGGCTCGCAACAGGGGGCACCTGCGCCCATACATAAGAGAGTGGGACAACTCGCAACCTATCAAAGGCAATAGCTGGCGAAAGAAGAGTGTGATCAGACGCCTGCAGAACGAGCATGCCCGGATCCACCGGCACTCCATAGACAAGCGGATGCCCCTTTCTTACGCCCGCGCGAAACGCCTCCTTCAGATCAGAACTCAAGTGAACAAACCGTCTTCCCATCACTGATATTCCTTGCCTGTCGTGGATGACATGATTCGCCTGAATCCAGGGAGAGGCGTGATAAAGATACGACTCCGGTCGAGCCGTCAAAAAGTCAAGTTCAACCGGAACCGAATGGCCGTACTTGGCACGGATGCTCCCCGCGGCAAACTCGAAACGGGATTCGGATCTGTGTGTCACGACTGCGGCAATCTCGTCGAGTGTCACGCCCTCGCCAAGAACGTCCTGAACTTGATCGATACTCGACCAGCCTCCCCCATCCCTCTCGAGTTTCTCATTGTGCCGCAAGTGATACGCAATCGACTTGCTCAACCTCACACGACCCGCTCCGACTGTGCGCTTTGTGGAAATAGTCGCTCGGGATTGGCCCCGACTCCGAGTCCAACTCGAAAGGACATCTCGCGCGATTACTGCAACTTCGTCTAGCGGTGCAGTCTGGGCAAATATCTCAAGACGTCCCGCCGGGGACTCCACACTACTTCCCACACCTTCGGGGGCAGTCAACGCCCAGACCAACCTAGCCAGTATCCCCGCCTGGAACCCCCTCCAAGCACTCGCCTCTTCCTCTCTCGTAAATCCGCGAACCGCGCAATATGCCTCAAATATCGCAACGCGGGCTGCCCAATTGCCTGGATCAATAGCTGAATGATCGTCGGTGATCTGAGCCAATTCGTAGCCAACCGGCCGAGCCCCCTTCGACTCAAGGTCGATCGCGACAATCTTCCCGTCGTCACTTTGGAGCCAGTTGTCCAGGTGCGCGTCGCGCTTCTTAAGAACCTCGCAATCCTCCACCAAACTCCACCATCGATCGAAGTACTCTCCGCCCCTTTGAGGGTCAACAATTCTAAACCATCGGCCAACATCGCGCGTCTTTAGGTTGCGACGAACACTCGTAGCCTCCGAGATCCCCTCGCAATTGTTGATATGCGCAAGAAACTCTGAAGCCTGCGTAAGCAGTTCAATTTGGCCACCTAGATCGCGCAAATGGACGATCTGCGAGAGCGGTCTTCCCTGAACGTAGTGGCGGGCGACGACTGCTTCATCTTCATCTTCCCTGGCGTAAGTGGCGAGCGTTCTCGATACCCCAAACGAACTTAGAAGGCCACGCTCCGCCAGATGCGACTCAATCGAGCCCGACCGGCATCTTTCATGCACCGCAAGTTCCACCGGCTCGCTTTTGAAGACAAAGGTCTCACTACTAAGCCCATAGTAGTCGGCGACCGAGTAGACCCCGCTCCGTCCGCCCAGGTCTTGCACCGATAGGTCAGGACTCGCAAGCGCTCGTCCACCCGCCTCCTCATAGAGCCCTTCGATCTCACCCAGAGCAACCCTCCGTAGCGCCATGGCGGACAGGCGGGGAGTGCCGACATCTATTGGGAGCGGAAACCTTCCATTATTCTCCAGGTCACGTGCGAGGATCAACAGCGGGGAAGGATCCCTGGCATCAGAATTTGCCAGTTCCGCAAGTGAACGTACTGCGCGCTCCCGCAAATTGCGATCGTTTGTCAAACCAGCCAGGTCAAGCTGATCCCGGCCACAAAGGAGCCGGGAACGCCTATCCGAGAGATTTGCCCCGTCCGATCGCAACGACACGACCTCCCTCAGCACGTCCACGCGCGACATGCCCAGTCGCTCTCCGGTCAAAATCAAGTAGTCGGCCGCAATACCCACGACGAGGGGGTCCCGAGCTTTAGCAAGCCCCTTCAATGGCCCTTCGATATGATTTGCAGCATTTACCAAGCTCTCCGCTCGAAAACCTCCTCCGACTCGAAGTCCGAAGGGAATACGAGCATGCTTTACCCCCAAAGCCAAGTCCCCGACCTCGAGTATCCAGTCGGCAATACCAATGAGCAGTACGGCGCGAACGCGATCCTCCGCATTCTGTGGCTCCGTACTTCTAACCCGAGTCCGTGCTTCACTTATAGCGATTCGGTCCAGTTGCAGCCGCCACGGTGCTGTGCCTGACCGGAGCAGCAATTCCGCTAGACCATGCTGTAGCCTGACACTTTGGACAGCTAGCAGTGCGACTTCAGCAGCCTCAATGGCTTGCTCTAAAAGAAGCTTGTTGGGCTCCAAGTCGTAGATCCCGCAATGCACTTCGGTTAGATACTCATGCGCGGCAACATCGTCGTTGCCCTGAACGATTGACTCACGCAAGGCAGTCTTCGCCTCATTGAGATCCCGAAGGGAGATCTCGTCGAAGCGAGACATCAGAGCGGTGGATACACCGAGCCTTCCAGTAAACTCTTTTCGATAGTCTTCCCGAAGTTCGGCTTGATTACCAACCGCGTCGCGCAAGTATGCTCGGGCAATCCTCAAAAGCGCGACAAAGTGCACCGGTCGCCGCCAGTTGACGCCCTGTGCATGGCTATAGAGAGCTAATCCAACTCGTTGACGGATGGTTAGCAGCGTTTTCGAGTATGTTAGTGGCCAAGGAAGCGCATCGACCACCTTCGCTACGCCAATTGAGAACCAGAACTCAACGAGGATCAAATCAACTAGGGATGATTCACGGGATTCCCTGAGCACCTGGCCCCAATAGTCGACCAGGTCGCTAGCGCGAACGTGGTCAGCTAATAGAAACTCCTCCGCAATGACCTCATTCTCTACTCCGCTCTTGACGGTTACCGGCACGACGCCGAGTTCGTTCCAAAACTTGGCCAGTCTGGCTGATTCTGAAACTCGAGGGCGAATCACGCCATCGTTGTGATCTTGAACATCCCTGGGGGATTTGATCTTCACGTGCCCTCATTTCTGTTTCTTTGCTGTGTGCTCGCAGCCATGCCTACCGTGTTGATGTTCGGCGGTCTGCTATCAGATTTCATTCGGTCGCATGTGTTCGACGACGCTTATCGCGCTCGGCGACTCGTCCCTTCAGCGGTCCAACCTGACGTCCCTGTAGGTGCGCAACGCCGGGACCACGCTAGCGCCTCTGCCCAAACCCGCAGCGTGGTCGGAGCATGTGCGCTATTCAAGTCACGGGACAGATGTTTGCTCGATCTGGCTTGCGTCCCGGCGCAGGATCCCGACGACGAGCAGCGCCTGCCCGGCGAGGTAGGTGAGCATGACCCAGAACCCGGACGAGAACGGCCCAGGGACCTCGAAGCCCGGCACGAAGGCCCCGAGCGCGATGAGCGCGTCCGAGACGAGGAAGATCGCGCCGCCGACGCCCGCGACCCGGTTCACCCCGGTCGACAGCACCGCCATGACCGTCAGGCACACGCCGTAGACCATGACCGGGACGAGCAGAGCGCCCGCGTGCGGGGCGCACACCGCGACCAGGGCGCCGAGCGCGATCCCGTAGGGCACGAGCAGGAGCGGACGGCGCAGCAGGCTCGCCCCGCCCCGTGGCCAGAACGCGGCCGCGTACGCGAGCTGGGCGAGCAGGAAGAACCCGACCATGGTCAGGAACGAGGCGTCGCCGCTCGACAGGTCCGGCGCACTGTCGCCGAGCCACGAGAAGCCCAGTGCGACGAGCGTCCACCGCACGAGGCGCGACCGTCGGCCGCCGGCCGTCGCCGCCCACACGACGAGCGCGAGCAGCGGCATGACGAACCACTGCGTGACCTCGGCGAGCCGCTCGGCCCCGGCCAGGTGCGCGGCGAGGTGCACCACGGAGAGCAGGAGGAACGCCCCGGCCGCGAGCGCCGCAGGTCGACGACGGAGCAGGGGCGAGGCGGGCGCGGGCGAGACGCGCGAGGTGGAGGCAACCACGGTGTTCCCTTCGAGGCGAGCAGCACCCGCATCGCGGGTGCCCAGCGGCGTGGCATCGTTGCCACGCTGCGCTGGGAACACGGTAGAGCCTCAGAGCTCGATCGAGTACATCCGCGAGCCGTCGGTCTTCTCGTAGCCGAGGCTCGCGTAGAGCCCGTGGGCCCCCGACGGGTTCTCGGTGTCGACGTCGAGCTCCGCGAAGTCGACACCGCCCTCCTTGTAGGCGGCCATGCCGGCACTGAGCAGGGCGACCGCGATCTTGCGCCCGCGGTAGGCGCGGCGCACGCCCAGGGTCTCGGTGTACCCGCTCGAGTAGCCCTGGACGGGCCAGTCGTGCTCGTAGCGCCCCGACAGCAGGTACCCGGCCACGACCGGACCCTCGCCCGTGCTCCCGGCGGGAGCGACGTCGTCGGGCAGGCGCGGGGCGGGCGAGTCGTCCACGACGAGGACGCTCCACCCGGGGGCGAACATGCTCCGTCCGTGCACCCAGGACTCGGGCGTCGCGGGCTCGCTGCCCCAGTGGTCACGGAACGCGTCGTTGTGCGCGAGGCGCGTGGCCTCGTCGAGCTCGGGCGACCACGGCACGAGGCGCAGCCCCTCGCCCAGCGCGACCTCGGGCACCGGCAGCGACAGGTCGCGCCGCAGGTTCGAGTAGAAGCGGTTCGCGGTGAAGCCTGCGGCCTCGAACAGACGTCGCTCGAGCTCGTCGTCGTCCTGGGCGTAGCCCGCGATGCGCGCGGGCAGCTCCTTGCCCGAGGCCGCGAGGAGCTGACGAGCGCGGGCCGTCGACCAGGCGATGACCTGACGGCCGACGCCCCGACCACGCCACTGCGGGTGCACCGCGCCCTGGACGAACGCGCGCACGACCGTCGTGTCCCCGGGGCGGGTCTCGACGGACGCGTACGCGCGGGCCTCACCGTCGGCGTCGAGCCCGACGAGGGTGTCGCGGGGCAGGTCGCGCCAGTCGCCCTCGAAGATCTCCTCGGTCTCCTCGAGCGCGGTGCGGTACGGGTGCTGGTCGTGCTCCTCGACGGCCGCGATCAGGCCGAAGAGCGCGGCAGTGTCCTCGACGGTCAGCGGCCGCCACGTCAGGCCGTCGACCTGCGGGACGGGCACGACGTCGGGTGCGGCGACGCGCTCCGCGATCGGGGCGAGGGTCGGGCGGGTGGAGGGTGCTGAGCTCATGGGCACCACGCTAGGGTCGCGCGCCGGACGCGGCACCCTGTTTTTCCGGACGCCCCGACGGCACGTGCTCGGCCGGCGTTACAGTTCCGTCCATGTCCCACGACGCCGCCGACGCCCGATCCGCCGCCTTCGCCGAGGCCCTGCGCACCCGCGTCGTCGTGGCCGACGGCGCGATGGGCACCATGATCCAGGAGCAGGACCCGAGCCTGGACGACTACCAGCAGCTCGAGGGCTGCAACGAGATCCTCAACGTCTCGCGCCCCGACATCATCGCGGCCGTGCACGACGCGTACCTCGCGGTCGGAGTCGACTGCGTCGAGACCAACACGTTCGGCGCCAACTGGTCGAACCTGTCGGACTACGACATCGAGGACCGCATCCGCGAGCTCGCCGCCGCGGGCGCACGCATCGCCCGCGAGCGCGCCGACGCGTGGTCGACGCCCGAGCAGCCCCGCTGGGTCCTGGGCTCCATGGGACCCGGGACCAAGCTCCCCAGCCTGGGGCACACGACGTACGCGAACCTGCGCGACACGTTCGCCGAGCAGGCCGCGGGACTGCTCGACGGCGGCGTCGACGCGATCCTCGTCGAGACCAGCCAGGACCTGCTCCAGGCCAAGGCCGCGATCAACGGCTCGCGCGCCGCGATGCGCGACGTCGGGCGCTCCGTGCCGGTCATCGTGCAGGTCACGGTCGAGACCACGGGCACCATGCTCATGGGCTCGGAGATCGGCGCCGCCCTGACGACGCTCCAGTCGCTCGGCGTCGACGCGATCGGCCTCAACTGCGCCACGGGGCCCGCCGAGATGAGCGAGCACCTGCGCCACCTGTCCAAGCACGCCGAGATCCCCGTGACGTGCATGCCCAACGCGGGCCTGCCCGTGCTGGGCAAGAACGGCGCCTCCTACCCGCTCACGCCGAGCGAGCTCGCCGCGGCGCACGCCCAGTTCGTCACCGAGTTCGGCCTGGGCCTCGTGGGCGGGTGCTGCGGCACGACGCCCGAGCACCTGCGCCAGGTCGTCGACGCCGTGCGCGCCCAGCCCGTGACCCCGCGCAGCCCCGCGCGCGAGATCGGTGTCGCGAGCCTGTACTCGCACGTCGACTTCGACCAGGACGCCTCGTTCCTCGCGATCGGCGAACGGACCAACGCCAACGGGTCCAAGGCGTTCCGCGAGGCCATGCTCGCCGAGAACTGGGACGAGTGCGTCGCGATCGCGCGCGCCCAGACGCGTGACGGCGCGCACCTGCTGGACGTGTGCATCGACTACGTGGGGCGCGACGGCGTCGCGGACGCCCGCGCGGTCGTCTCCCGGCTCGCGAGCGCCTCGACGCTGCCCCTCGTGATCGACTCGACCGAGCCGCCCGTGATCCAGGCGGGTCTCGAGCTCATCGGCGGGCGCGCGGTCGTGAACTCGGTGAACTTCGAGGACGGCGACGGCCCCACCTCGCGGTACGCGCGGATCATGCCGCTCGTCAAGGAACACGGTGCCGCGGTCATCGCGCTGACGATCGACGAGGACGGCCAGGCCCGCACGGCCGAGACCAAGGTCGCGATCGCCTCCCGTCTCATCGACGACCTCGTGGGCACCTGGGGCATGCACATCGAGGACATCGTCGTCGACACCCTGACCTTCCCCATCGCGACCGGTCAGGAGGAGACGCGCCGCGACGCGATCGAGACCATCGAAGCCATCCGCGCGCTCAAGGCCGCCTACCCCGGCGTGCACACCACGCTCGGCGTCTCCAACGTGTCGTTCGGCCTCAACCCGGCCGCGCGCGTCGTCCTCAACTCGGTGTTCCTGCACGAGGCCGTCGCGGCCGGGCTCGACTCCGCGATCGTGCACGCGGCCAAGATCCTGCCGCTCGCGAAGATCCCCGACGAGCAGCGCCAGGCCGCGCTCGACCTCGTGTGGGACCGCCGCGAGTTCGACGCCGAGGGGAACATGACGGTCGACCCCCTGGCCCGCCTGCTCGACCTGTTCGCGGGCGTCGACTCGGCGTCGCTCAAGGACGCCCGCGCGGCCGAGATGGCCGCCCTGCCGCTGGGCGAGCGCCTCGAGCGACGCATCGTCGACGGCGAGCTCAAGGGGCTCGACACCGACCTCCAGGCCGCGCTCGACGAGGGCTGGAAGGCCCTCGACATCGTCAACGACCACCTGCTCGAAGGCATGAAGGTCGTGGGCGAGCTGTTCGGCAAGGGCGAGATGCAGCTCCCGTTCGTGCTGCAGTCGGCCGAGGCCATGAAGACCGCCGTGGCCTACCTCGAACCGCACATGGAGAAGTCCGAGGACGCGAGCGGCCGGTCCAAGGGCACCATCGTGATCGGCACCGTGCGCGGCGACGTGCACGACATCGGCAAGAACCTCGTCGACATCATCCTGACCAACAACGGCTACACCGTGGTCAACATCGGCATCAAGCAGCCCATCGCCGCGATGATCGAGGCCGCCGAGGCCCACGACGCCGACGTGATCGGCATGAGCGGGTTGCTCGTGAAGTCGACCGTCGTCATGAAGGAGAACCTCGAGGAGCTCAACGCCCGCGGGTACGCGCAACGCTGGCCCGTCCTGCTGGGCGGTGCGGCCCTGACCCGCACGTACGTCGAGGACGACCTCGCCGACGTCTACCAGGGCGAGGTCCGCTACGCGCGCGACGCGTTCGAGGGCCTGCGACTCATGGAGCCGCTCGTCCGCGTGGCGCGGGGAGAGGCGCGCGACGCCGTCGGGCTGCCTCCCCTCAAGAAGCGCCGGCACGCGACCGTGACCGTGACGCAGACCCCCGAGGAGGACCTGCCCGCCCGCTCCGACGTCGCCGCGGACAACCCCGTGCCCACCCCGCCCTTCTGGGGCACGCGCATCGTCAAGGGCATCCAGCTCGCCGACTACGCGGCGTTCCTCGACGAGCGCGCGACGTTCATGGGGCAGTGGGGGCTCAAGCCGGGGCGCTCGTCCGGTACGGAAGGCGCGGCCGGAGCGTCCTACGACGAGCTCGTCGAGACCGAGGGACGCCCGCGCCTCAACGCGTGGCTCGAGCAGGTCCGCACCGACGGGATCGTCGACCCGTCCGTGATCTACGGGTACTTCCCGGTGTGGTCCGAGGGCAACGACGTGGTCGTCGGGCACCACGACGGGCCCGACGGCGGCTCGGGCGGCCCGGTGGGGACCGAGCGGTTGCGCTTCACGTTCCCCCGGCAACGTCGCGACCGACACCTGTGCCTCGCGGACTTCGTCAAGCCGCGCTCGTGGGTCGAGGAGACCGGACGCTACGACGTCCTGCCCGTCCAGCTCGTCACCATGGGCGACACCGTCGACGTGCACACGGCCAAGCTCTTCGCCGCGAACAAGTACCGCGAGTACATGGAGCTGCACGGCCTGTCCGTGCAGCTCACCGAGGCGCTCGCCGAGATGTGGCACTCCCGCGTGCGCTCCGAGCTCGGGTTCGCGGGCGAGGACCCTTCCGACGTCCAGGGGATGTTCGACCTCAAGTACCGCGGGGCGAGGTTCTCGCTCGGCTACCCCGCGTGCCCCGACATGGAGGACCGTCGCAAGGTCGTCGAGCTGCTGAAGCCCGAGCGGGCCGGTGTGGTGCTCTCGGACGAGCTGCAGCTGCACCCCGAGCAGTCGACGGACGCTTTCGTGTTCCACCACGCGGAGGCGAAGTACTTCTCGGTGTAGTCCCGCTCGCCGCGTAGGGACCACCCTCGACCTTCGCGCGTCGCTCGCCCCAGGCCGTCCTGCCACGGGTCGTAGACGATCCCGACCTCGCTACGGGGGCGTGCACCCTCCGCCGATCTCGACGGCGCTGGTGGTGGTGAGCGCGATGCCGGTCACGTCCGCGGTGGTCACGTTCGCGACCGCAGGGGTCGGCAGGAGCCACGCCGTCCTGGTGAATGACAGCGCGCAGTCGTCGCCGTTGGCACCGATCCAGGACCATACCCCGTAGTCGATCGGTCCTGGGTCGGGGACGGCGTCGACCCTGACGGTGTAGGTGCCGGGCGCCTGGCCGGTGAACTGGAAGCCTCCCGCGGCATCGGTGATCGTCGTCGCGACGACAGATCCGGCGTCGTCGAGCAGGCTGATACCCGCCCCGGCCATCGGGCCCTCGTCGGGAGCGATCGTCGGGAGGGACCACGCGGTGCCGGCAGGGATTCCCGGCGGCGGGTTCGTCGGTGCTCCCGAGGTGTAGTCGCCCGGGGGATCCGCGATCACCCCCTGCTGGCCCAGCCGGACCACCGTCCCCGAGATCGCGAACGTCGGAACAGGCGTCGGAGTCGGAGCCGGAGTCGGAACTGGAGTGGGGGCGGGGGGCGGGGCCGGGTTGACCACCGCGGCCGGGGCGGAATTCGTCGTCGGCGGGCAGTCATCGTCCGTCGCGGCCCGCGCGGACGGGCCGCCTGCGACCGTGAGCCCGACGGCGAGGACCGCGACCAGCGCGATCACCCCCATCGCGTCCCCGCGGGCCAGGTCGCGGCGACGGCGCACCATCACCAACCACACCCCCGCAGCCACCAGGACCAGGGCCACTCCTGCGATCCACGCGGCGGACGCCCCCGTCGCAGCTAGGCAATCACGCATGCTGGCTCCTCGCTCGGTCCCACCCGACGGCACACACCATCCGGGCTAACGCACGAAATCCGCACAACTCACACACGTTCCGACCAAGAATGGCCCCCATCAAGCAGCACCGCACCTCGGGCGGGTGCAACCCGCTACAGCCGAGCAGACGCCTCGAACGTATGCTCGAGGCCTCTGAAGGCGTCGGCAGCTCGACCGGGAGCACGTCCTTCCCCAAGCGGGCGAGGACCCTGAGCGTGAGGCAGTACGGGCGCGAGGTCACGACGCCGGAGACGCCGATGCCGGTCCGGGCATGGATCGTGACGAAGGAGGGCGACGAGCTAGGCCTCCTCGCTCGGCCCCAGCCACCGAACTAGAACGCCATAGCGGCCGGACCGAAGGGCCAATGGGAGCGCCCCGACATCCGGAGCGCCGAAGCCCGCCCGCGCGTCTGGCGCCACCGCGAGGAGTGCTTGAGCGTGTGAGCGCACGTTCTGACCGCGCCGGTCAGCTCCACTGCCACGTGTCGACGACCTGCTCGATGAGCTCGTCGCCGTTGTCGTAGGGGGTGACGATGCCGATCACGAAGAACTGGACCGCTTCCGTGCCGGGTGTGAACGGCTCGGGGGCGAAGACCGTGATGAACGCCTTCGTCTGCGTCGCGTCGACGCTCCCCTCGACCCGGGTGATGTTCGCCGGAACACCGTCGAGGGTGATCGGCTCGTGCAGGCTGATGACCTTTCCGTAGTGCGCGAAGTACGAGTCCGCAACCGCGTCGACGGCTCCGCCGACGTCGGTCCCGACCATCCAGGAGTCGGACGTCGAGACTCGCACCGGTTCGACGCTCACCTGTCCGTGGATTGCGCCGACGCCGGTCGGCACCACCGTGCCGTCCCTGACCTCGCCCCAGAGCTCGAGGGCGCCTGCGCACAGGCTCTCCTCCTGGGACGAGATGTTGTTCACGAAGGTCTGCGGACCGTCGTAGGACCAGCACGGCGTCTCGATCGGTTGGCCCGAGACGATCGAGCCGTCCTCCGATGGCGCCGCGAGGGCTGGCGGCACGGCCTCGCCCCGCGACGTAGCAGCATCGCCGGGCACGTCGGCCACGTTGTCGGACGGCAGCGCGCAGCCGCTCAGCACGACGAGGACGCTGATGACGGCCAGACCCGAGATCCCCTGACCGACGGTTGCGCGGCGACGAGTCGCCCGAAGCCAGCCGGCGCAGCGCTGCGCCGTCGTGGGAGCGGTCAGGGACAGGCGCGAGTCATGCACGATGATCCTCCTGGGCATGGGTTTGTGGCCCACATGCTAGGCCACGCGCCCACCGCGAGCCCGGAGTTTTCCACAGGCGTAGTGCCCTCAGAGAACGTTGAGAATCCCACGCTTGGCGAGGGACCCCGAGCGAGCCCGTACGGATCTCACGCGAAGCGCACATGACTCCGCACCAGGTCGCGCCAGGTCGATCCTCGTCGACGGCACAACTCGACGAGGACCAGCGCGCACTGGCGTGCGTCCGCTCCCGCGTCGTGGTGCGCATGGGCGGGGATGCTCAACGCAGCCGAGACGTCGGGCAGCCGATACGAGGGCAGGTCCAGCACCGACTTGGCGGCATCGCGAGTGCACAGCCACTGCGACGGGGAAGCGCGGATCCCGTAGACCTCGCTCGCCCGCGCCATGACGGAGCGGTCGAAGGAGGCGTTGTGCGCGACCAGCGGGTCCCCGCCGGCGAACTCCATGACCTTCGTGTGGACGACGTCCCAAGCCGGCGCGCCCACGACGTGGTGCGCCTGGATCCCGTGGACACCCACGTTGCGATAGTTGAACGACTCATGACCGGGTGGGGGCTGGACCAATGTCTCGAGCACGTCCACCACCGCACCGTCCCGTACCTTGACGACGCCCACCGAACAGACCGAAGCCCGCTTCTCGTTGGCGGTCTCGAAGTCGATCGCGGTGAAAGACAGGCCTGGCAACGCGACATGGGGCATGCCGGACATAGTAGACGAGACGCCCACGGCGCAGCGACGGTCTCCGGCTGGCCGTGAAGTCGACCCGCCCGTAGCTGCCTGCGGTTCGTGTCCAACGATCTCGGCTTCGGCGTCCCCATGTCCCGGCGAAATCTCACGGCGCTCCGGAGCGCCCTCGAAGCGCTAGAGCCCGGCACTGTCGTCGTGGCGAGATTCCGCGTCACCGGACATGGCCAGTTCACTGTCACCGGCCCTGTCTGGCGAGATCTGACGGAGACCGTGCTGAAGGTCGGGTGGTGGGACCTGACCAACGGCAAGAAGGCCGAGCCGGTCGCGGAGCTCCAGAGTCTGACGACTGCGGCCGAGGATGACGCGTCGGTGCCCGATCACGACGATCTCGGGCCCTTCGTCGCGGGTCTCGAAGCCGGGGACATCGTCGCCGCCCAGTCTGATGTCGAAGGATGCGGCGCCTTCGCGATCTCTGGCGGGGTCCGACGGGACGAACACGGCACACGATGGGTCCTCGCCGGGCACCACCTGACCCTCGGCGATTCCCCCGCGCCACGCCGTCGCTGCCTCGCCGTCGAGCACAGGGCCGACTCCCTCGTCACAGCCGCAGGTTCCCACGACCTGTTCGCCGGTTAGCACCTCGGCACGCCCCGGCGCGCAAGCCACTCGTTCGCCTCGCTGGTCGTCCGACCGCGACAGCATGGTCCGAGCCATGCGGGCAGGCCCGGGGACTCACCGATCCCGGCGGGTGCGGGTAGGCGCCTGTGCGCCGCGCCAGCCAGCAGCCCCAAGGCGGATCCGCCGATGAGTTCTCCCCCGCCATCCGGTCCACCCCCATGACCCTGCCACCGACCCACCGGAGCACATCATGGGATCGATCGAGATCGAGCTGTTCACGACCCTGGACCTCGTCGGGCAGGCGCCCGGCGGCCCCGACGAGGACCCCGCGAACGGGTTCCCGTTCGGCGGGTGGCAGGCTCCCCTGCTGGACGACGTCGCCGGGGAGCAGGTCGCCGCCGCGTACGAGGGCACCGACGCCCTCCTGCTCGGCCGCCGCACGTACGACATCTTCGCCGCCTACTGGCCTCACCAGGAGGGCGGTCAGGACGACGACTTCGCCGCGCTCTTCAACCGCATTCCCAAGTACGTCGCGTCTCGGGGCACGCCCGACCTCTCCTGGGCCGGGTCCACGCACCTCGGCCCCGACCTCACGACCGCTGTCCGAGAGGTGCGCGACCGGCACGAGCACGTCAAGGTCGTCGGCAGCCTCGACCTGGTGCAGACGCTCCTGCGCGAGAAGCTGTTCGACCGCCTCGACCTGTGGGTCCACCCGATCGTCCTCGGCGTCGGGAAGTCCGTGTTCGACGGTGGCGCGGTGCCCACCAACCTCGCTCTCCTCGAGCCGCCGCAGGCCAGCCCGAAGGGCACCGTGCTCCTGCGCTACGGCCTTGCCGACGGTATCCCTGGCACGGGTGACATGGCCGAGCCCGATCGAGGCGTGGAGCGTGCCGACGACCGCTCCGGCGGCGAGGCCGAGCGGCCATGACGATCCAGCGGATGGACAACGTCGGCATCGTCGTCGCCGACCTCGACGCCGCGGTCGCGTTCTTCGTCGAGCTCGGGATGGAGCTCGAGGGGAGGACACCCATCGAGGGGACCTGGGCCGAGAGCGTCGTCGGGCTCACCGGGATGCGATCGGAGATCGCGATGCTGCGCGTCCCCGGCGGTCCCGGGCGGCTCGAGCTGGCCAGCTACCGATCACCGGTGGCGGTCGACGTCGGACTGGGCAGCGCGCCGTCGAACACCCTGGGCCTGCACCGCGTGATGTTCGCAGTCGACGACCTCGACGACACGGTCGAACGGCTCCGCGGGCACGGCGCGACACTCGTCGGCGAGATCGCCCAGTTCGAGGAGGCCTACCGACTCTGCTACCTCCGCGGACCGGAAGGGATCATCGTCGCGCTGGCCCAGCAGCTCGGGTGACCGC
Source organism: Oerskovia jenensis (assembly GCF_016907235.1). Taxonomy (NCBI): domain Bacteria; kingdom Bacillati; phylum Actinomycetota; class Actinomycetes; order Micrococcales; family Cellulomonadaceae; genus Oerskovia; species Oerskovia jenensis. Next base: position 76,927 of record NZ_JAFBBO010000001.1, on the reverse strand, counting down.
ACGGCTCGTGGTCGCGCCTCTCGCTGTCCGACGACGTCACCCTCGCCGCGGGACTCCGTCACCCTCGGCGTCGGGTTGCGTCGGGTCGCGTCGCCCTCGGCGGCACGGGCCGGCGCGCACCCCGGAATTCGCCTGACGTGACCGCCGTCACCTTCGTAGACTGCGACGCATGGCATCTCGCATCAGTGAACTCGTCCTGGACTGCGCCGACCCCGAGCTGCTCGCGCGGTTCTGGAGCGGAGTCCTCGGCTACGTCGAGCTCGGTCGGGAGGAGGGGGCGATCGAGATCGGGCCGGCCGGCGTCGGGTTCGGCGGCCTCCAGCCGACCATCATCCTGAGCCCCAGCGACGACCCGAGGACGGGCAAGCTCCCTCTGCACATCGACGTCAACGCGACCGACCGCGACCAGGACGCCGAGCTGGCACGCCTGCTGGCCCTGGGCGCGCGTCGTGCGGACATCGGGCAGACGGGCGACGAGTCGTGGCACGTGCTCGCCGACCCCGAGGGCAACGAGTTCTGCCTCCTGCGCAAGCGACTCGACCCCTGACGCCCCTACGGAACGAGGAGGGCCCCGGCGTGCGAGATCGGCCTCCGAGAGGCCCGTCTCGCGCGCCGGGGCCTCCCCGGGCGTGACGATCTACGCCGCCTGCGGCACCGCCGCGAGCCCGTGCGAGCGTTCGAGCCGCTCCACGAGCAACGTCCCGGCAGCCACGACCGGCAGGAGCACGAGGTTCCCGATCAGCATGGTGCGCAGGAACGGCAGGCCCGCGACATAGCTCGCGACGAGTCCGTCGAGACCGGCCGGGTACCAGACCCCACGCCCCTGGAACCAGACACCGAAGTTGGTCCAGAAGAAGAACCACAGCGACCCGCCCACGCCCAGCCCTGCGGCCGCGCCCACGCGGCCCCACCCGGAGGTGTTGCGGGTCAGGAGCGCCGCGAGCCCGACCACGAGCCAGGCGCTCCACGTGAACAGCGCGATCGACGTGTTGCCGAGCACCAGGTCGGAGACCACCGCGACGAGCAGCGGCGCCAGGAACGCCAGGCGGTGCCGGACGAGGACCGCGGCGACGAACGCGGCCGAGGTCACGAGCTCGAGGTTCGGCGGGGCGCCGATCTCCTCGCGCACGAGGCGGAACACGATCGCGAGCGCGACGAACGCCACCGCGATCGCGGGGCGCCACCAGCGGGTCAGTAGGTCTCGAGCTTCCATGCGATCTCGTCTCCCGTCTCGGTCACCAGGGCCCCGGCACCGACCTGGGCCATCTCACCGTTCACGTACAGGGCCCAGAACTCCTTGGCGGAGTCCTGCGCCTCGCGGCCGTCGATCCCGGTGACGAACGCGTTCTCGCCCTCGCCCTGGACGACGGCGGTCGGGTCGGCTGCGACGAGCAGCTCGAGCGCAGTCTTCCCGGCGACCCCTTCGTAGGTGAACTCGACGTCGTCGGTCGAGTCGTCGGGGGCGTCGGTCGAGTCGTCGTCGGCAGCGACCGACGACGACGCCGAGGTGTCGTCCGCCGGGGCGTCGTCGCCCGCACCGCAGCCGGCCAGGAGGCCGACCGCGAGCAGGAGGGACGTCAGGGCGGTCAGCGAGCGTGCCGGGGTGGCACGAAGAGTCTGGGGGTTCACACCCGGCAGTCTACGAACGCTCGCCGCCCGGCCGCGCGGGCGCCCAGCAGACGGGACGTCACGCGTCGATCCGCGCCCGGTCCAGGCCCGCGGCCCCCGCGATGATGAAGTCCTTGCGCGGCGCGACGTCCGAGCCCATGAGCAGCTCGAACACGCGCTCGGCGGACTCCGCGTGCTCGGCGGTGACGCGACGCAGCGTACGGTGACGCGGGTCCATGGTGGTCTCCGCGAGCTGGTCGGCGTCCATCTCTCCGAGGCCCTTGTAGCGCTGGATGTCCTCCTTGTAGCGCTTGCCCGACTTGTCGAGCTTCTTGAGGACGTCGCGCAGCTCGGCCTCGGAGTACGTGTAGATGTACTCGTTCTTGCGCGAGCCCGCGCCGATGACCTCGACGCGGTGCAGCGGTGGCACGGCCGCGTACACGCGCCCGGCGTCCACGAGGGGGCGCATGTACCGGAAGAAGAGCGTGAGCAGGAGCGTACGGATGTGCGCTCCGTCGACGTCTGCGTCGGTCATGAGCACGACCTTGCCGTAGCGCGCGCCCTCGAGGTCGAACGACCGGCCCGAACCGGCGCCGATGACCTGGATGATCGCCGCGCACTCGGCGTTGCGGAGCATGTCCGTGACCGAGGCCTTCTGGACGTTGAGGATCTTGCCGCGGATGGGCAGCAGCGCCTGGAAGTCTGAGCTGCGCGCGAGCTTGGCCGTGCCGAGCGCCGAGTCGCCCTCGACGATGAAGAGCTCGCTGCGCTCGACGTCGTCGCTGCGGCAGTCCGCGAGCTTGGACGGCAACGACGAGGTCTCGAGCGCGTTCTTGCGGCGCGAGATCTCCTTCTGCTTGCGCGCCGTGATGCGGGCGCGCATCTCGGCGACGACCTTGTCGAGGAGCAGGGAGGCCTGCGTCTTCTCGTCGCGCTTGGTCGAGGTCAGCATGGCACCGAGCTGCTGCTCGACGACGCGGGACACGATCGCACGCACGGGGGCCGTGCCGAGCACCTCCTTGGTCTGGCCCTCGAACTGCGGCTCGGCCAGGCGCACGGTCAGCACGGCCGTGAGACCCGCGAGGACGTCGTCCTTCTCGATGCGCTCCGACGCGTCCTTGGTGGAGACCTTGAGGCGGCGGGCGTTCGTCTCGACGCCCTTGCGCAGGATCTTGAGCAGCCCCGCCTCGAAGCCCGCGAGGTGCGAGCCGCCCTTGGGCGTCGAGATGATGTTGACGAAGGTCCGCAGCTCGGTGTCGTAGCCCGTGCCCCAGCGCAGCGCCACGTCGACCTCGCAGTCACGCGTGACCTCCTGCGGCGTCAGGTGACCGCGCTCGTCGAGGACGGGCACGGTCTCCTTGAACGTGCCCGACCCGGTCAGGTGCCACGTCGCGGTGACGGCCGGGTCCGGGGCGAGGAAGTCGACGAAGTCGATCGTGCCGCCCGAGTGCTGGAAGCTCTCCTCGACCGGTCCGTCGGCGCCCGGCGTACCGGCCAGGCCGCGCTCGTCGCGCAACGTGATCTTGAGTCCCGGCACCAGGAACGTCGTCTGACGCGCGCGCGTCACGAGCTCGTCGTACGAGAACACCGCAGTCTTGGGGAAGACCTGGCGGTCGGCCCAGTAGCGCACGCGCGTCCCGGTCTTGCCCCGCGGCGCCTTGCCGACCACGGCCAGCTCGGAGCGCTCGACGAACGGCGTGAACGCAGCGTCGGGGTCCGGCCCGCTCTTGGGGTCGGCGAAGATGCCGGGCTCGCCCCGGTGGAAGGTCATGCGGTAGGTCTTGGAACCGCGGTCCACCTCGACGTCGAGGCGCGAGGACAGCGCGTTGACGACCGACGCCCCCACACCGTGCAGACCACCCGACGCGGTGTACGAGCCACCGCCGAACTTGCCGCCCGCGTGCAGCTTGGTGAAGACGACCTCGACACCGCTGAGGCCCGTCTTGGGCTCGATGTCCACGGGGATGCCGCGCCCGTTGTCCTTGACGGTGACCGAGGTGTCCGCGTGCAGCACGACCTCGATCGCGTCGCAGTTGCCCGCGAGGGCCTCGTCGACCGAGTTGTCGATGATCTCCCACAGGCAGTGCATGAGTCCGCGCGAGTCCGTGGACCCGATGTACATGCCGGGTCGCTTGCGGACGGCCTCCAGACCTTCGAGGACGGAGAGGTGCCGCGCGGTGTAGCTGGACTCAGAGGTGGTCGTCACGAAGGGAAAGCCTAGACGCTGCCACCCACAGGATCGGTCAGCCGGGCCGCTGCGGTCCGGACCTCCACACGATCCCGACGTATTCCCGGAACCGTGCGGCTACGCGGGTAGCGAACCCTGGCCTTTTCGGTACGAGGATCTGGGCCGGAGATGATTACATGGTCACGTGACTGCTACGACGACTCCATCGCTGACCGTGGCCGACCGTTGCGACCGCTGCGGCGCTCAGGCCTACGTGCGCGTGACCATGCCCAGTGGGGAGCTGCTCTTCTGCGCCCACCACGCACGGGCGCACGCCGCTGCCTTCGCGGACATCGCGACGCACGTCCAGGACGAGACCGACCGCCTGCTCGCCGAGCACGGCGCTCGCTGACACGACCCGGCGCGCCCTCGTGGCGCGCCGCACTCCTGAACCCCGGACGGTGAACTCACCGGCCGGGGTTCTTTCGTCCCCCGGCGACGGGTCGCGCTCTCGCGTCGCCAGCGCGCGCCTCACCAGCGCTCGGACAGGAATAACCTGACCGGGATGCCGAGAGGCCCGCGCCCTTGCGTGGCGCGGGTCTCTCGGCATTGCGGGTGGACCGATCAGTCCCGCAGGACCTGCGAGCGGCTTGGTTGACACCCACCTAAGGAACGAGGATGTTCTGTGGGTGCGCTCAGATCGACCGGACGAGAATGCGAGCACCAATCGTTCCCATGCCAGGCTCCGGTACGTCTGGCTGGCGCGCGGACCGACGTGCCACACTTCCGCCCATGACGACATGGGCGGCAGACAACGCGGTGGCACTGCTGGCGCTCGGGCTGTCCGGATTCGCCCTGTGGCGACAACGGCGACGTACGTGGCTGTCGGTGCGATTGGCCACGATGGCTATCCCCCAGCCGGATGGGTCGGTACTCAACACGCCGTATGTCAGAGCCACTGTGACGAATGAACACAAGCCCGCCAGCGTGACCTTCATATGCCTGGAGCATGTCGGGCCCTTGCCGCCTGGGCAGGGGCTGCGATCAGAACCGCTCGCGGTTCCGAGATTCATGCGCGACCACCCACATCTGGAGGCCGGCTTCGGGGCGAGCTGGGCGAACCTGCCTCGGTTGCTCCAAGACGGCTTACCCGTCACCTGGCACATCGTGCCGAGGGCCACCGCTGGAATTGTCAGCGCCGACGGGTCGGTGCACGTACGAGTGGTCGTCGACCTCTCCACCGGCCGGACTCTCACGTCCAAGCCCGTCTGGGTGCCAGTCGAGTTCCTTGCCGAAGCACCCTCGTCCTAACCCTCAAGGATGCGCGGACGAGGTCGAATCGGACAAACCTAAGAGGCTAATCAGGTTCGTCTTGCCGGACCCAGGGGGATCCACAAACACAACCCGGCTCAGGCTAGGTCAAGCGTAAATGTGGGCGCTACTCGACGGACGGGTCGGCCCGGTTTCGGCCACTTCGCGGGGGTGGCACCGGAGCAGAAGACAAGAACCGCAGGCCAGAAAGGTGCTCTGACCTGCGGTTCTGCTTCTACGCGGCTGGAGGTCAGTCCAGGTAGTCGCGCAGGACCTGCGAGCGGCTCGGGTGACGCAGCTTCGACATGGTCTTGGACTCGATCTGACGGATGCGCTCACGCGTCACGCCGTAGACCTTGCCGATCTCGTCGAGCGTCTTGGGCTGCCCGTCGCTCAGGCCGAAGCGCATCGAGACCACGCCGGCCTCACGCTCGGAGAGCGTGTCGAGGACCTGGTGCAGCTGCTCCTGGAGCAGCGTGAAGCTCACGGCGTCCGCGGGGACCACGGCCTCCGAGTCCTCGATGAGGTCACCGAACTCGCTGTCACCGTCCTCGCCGAGCGGCGTGTGCAGCGAGATGGGCTCGCGACCGTACTTCTGGACCTCGACGACCTTCTCGGGGGTCATGTCGAGCTCCTTGGCGAGCTCCTCCGGGGTGGGCTCGCGGCCCAGGTCCTGGAGCATCTGGCGCTGCACGCGAGCCAGCTTGTTGATGACCTCGACCATGTGCACCGGGATACGGATGGTGCGGGCCTGGTCGGCCATGGCGCGCGTGATGGCCTGACGGATCCACCACGTCGCGTACGTCGAGAACTTGTAGCCCTTGGTGTAGTCGAACTTCTCGACCGCACGGATCAGACCGAGGTTGCCCTCCTGGATCAGGTCCAGGAACAGCATGCCGCGGCCCGTGTAGCGCTTGGCGAGCGAGACGACCAGACGCAGGTTCGCCTCGAGCAGGTGGTTCTTCGCCCGGCGCCCGTCCGAGGAGATCCACTCGAGCTCACGGCGCAGCTTGGGCTCGAACGTGTCCCCCGAGCCCAGGCGCTCCTCGGCGAACAGGCCGGCCTCGATGCGCTTGGCGAGCTCGACCTCCTGCTCGGCGTTCAGCAGCGCGACCTTGCCGATCTGCTTGAGGTAGTCCTTGACCGGGTCCGCCGTGGCACCCGCGGTCACGACCTGCTGGGCCGGGGCGTCGTCGTCGTCCGCGTCGGAGTACACGAAGCCGCGCGACTCGTCGGCCTCCTCGCCCGGCTTGGCCGCAGGAGCAGCGGTCTCGGTCTCCTCGTCGGCCTCGACCAGGTCCTCGGCCACGACCTCCTCGGAGTCCTCGTCGTCCTTGGCCCCGCGCTTGCGGCGCGTGGTCGCTGCGGCCTTGGGCGCAGCCGTCTTGGCCGTCGCGGCACGCTTGCGGGTCGCCGGGGCCTTCGCCGCAGGCGCAGCAGCCTCGTCCGAGGGCGCATCGGCCTCGGCGGACGCCGCCGCGGTACGCGTCGTGGTGACGGCGCTCGCACGCGGCGTGGTGGCCTTCTTGGTCACAGGCTTGACGGCGCGCGAGGTCGTCGTGGAACGCGACGACGTCGCAGCGGCGACCTTGGTCGCGACGGGGATCTCGACCTCGACACCGGCACCGGCCAGTGCGCGGAGCACGGCCTTCAATCGCTTGGGGTCGCCGATCGTCGCGCTCTCGCAGGCGTTGCGGAAGCTCTCGGCGTCGACCCGACCGTTCTCACTCCCCTTGCGCAGGAGTTCCTGCAGGGCGGGGTGTTCGAACTCGTGCGGGAGAGCGGGGTTCTGTGAAGAGGGCGCCACAAACCGACCTTTCGGCAATCACTGGAGGGGCGTGCCCGGGAGATCGGAGGACTCTCGGATCATGAGCGGACACCTATATTGTACCGGCCGATCCGTCAACGGACGCCGTGAAGAATGTTCCGACGCGGGTGAGTCGCCGCCGACAGGCCTGCGCACGTCCATCCCGCTGGATGTCGTCCCCTGGTCAACGCCTCGGCGCTGTCGAAGATTCCCTCCCCCGGGATTCGCGTCACACCGTCCGGGAGAACCCGCGAGCCGACCCGCGGGACGTCCGGTCGCACGTCCGGTGGCACGTCCCACCGCCCACGGCCGCCACCGCGGCACGGTCGGCCCCGTCGCCCACCTGCATCGCCGGACGGGCCCGGCGCCGTCGACCCCGCCACACCCTTGTGGAGAGGCCCGCAGTCCGGCCCGATGCGCCGGACCTGCTTGCCGGTCAGGGCCGGACGGGCTTGACCGCGAGGACGGGGCAGGGCGCGTCGAGGAGGATGCGCTGCGCGTTCGAGCCGAGGATCAGCTTGCCGACGGGGCTGCGTCGCCGCAGACCGATCACGATGAGCTCGGCCTGGTTCGCCTCCGCGGTCCCGACGAGGTCCTCGGCGACCTCGCCCGTGCCGGTCACGACGCGGTGGGCCAGGCCCGCGGCGTCGAGAGGCGCCGTGATCCGGGCGATGGCCTCGATCCGCTCGCCCTCCTGCTCGGGCAGCGTCTGGCCGCTCTTGTCGCTCACGACCACCAGCAGCTCGCTCCGGCGGGCGATGGCCTCGTCGACCGCGGTCGCGAGCGCTTCGCTCCCCTCGGGGGTGGACAGGTAACCGACAACGACTGTCATGGGATTCCTCCGTCATGCCTGGGCATGCCTGGTGACGCGCGTGGAGCGGGTGGCGCTCGTACCGCGATCCGGGACCACCCCGGCACGTGCGACGGTACCGGAACCCCTCTCGATCCTCACGTCGCCCGCCGGGCTGGTCGATCGGGCCGCCGCGCCCACCCCGGTGCGAGCCCCGCCTCGAGCGCGCGCTCGACGAGCTGCGCCAACCGGTAGCCGGGGTCGGCGGCCAGGGCGGCCGCGAGCCGATCGGTCGCGAGCACGCCGTCGCCCTCCCACCACGCGAGGAGCGCCAGGAGCGTCAGCGCGGGCGCCTGCCCACCGCGCCGCCCCGCCCCGGCGACGGCTTCGAGGACCTCCCGTGCGCACCGTGCGCGCAGCGGGTCGGGCGGCAGTCCCGCGTCAGGGTCGACGACGGCCGCGAGCGCTGCCGCAGTCCCCGCCTCGACGTGCTCGCCCGCGACGGTCGCGGCGGTGAGCGCGGCGAGCTCGTCGTTGCCGGCGACGAACGAGAGCAGCACGGCGTCGCGGACCGGGACGCACTCGAGCGCGACCTCGAGACGTCCCAGGACGCCGGCCGGGAGGGCGTCGGCGACGAGGTCGCGGGAGCCTTCCTCGGCCGTGCGTCGGCGCTCGGCGACCTCTGCGGTCGCCGTGCGCCACGCGTCGAGGCCCTGCTCGCGCCAGGCCGCGATCGCGTCGTGGTCGTGCGTCGCGAGCGCGACGTCCCGCCGGGCTCGCCAGCGGGCGGCGGCCCGGGACGTCCTGCGGCGGAGCGCCGTGTCGAGCACGGGGACGGCGGTGGCCTGCGCCCTGTCCGGGGCCACCGTGGCACCGGCGAGCACCATGTGCGCACCGACCTCGGTGGACTCGAGGTCAGCGAGCGGGCGGCCGTCGGCCGGGCAGCACGTCTCGTCCGAGCAGTCGGCGCCGTAGTACCCCGTCGACCGGACGACCCAGACCTCGGGCGCACCGAGGAGCCCTTCGGCAGCCTCGGTCCAGTGCTCGACGGCGGCCCGCTCTCGCGCCGCGGGCGCTCCCTGCGAGCGCAGCTCGACGTCGGCGTAGACCACGAGGACCGCGCGCGTGGCGCCGTCCGAGCAGAGATGGGACACGAGCGTCCGGGCCACCTGGGGTCCGTGCTCGAGGTCGGCCAGGTCGTCGAGGTCCACCCGAGCGACGAGTCCGACCCGACCGCGGGAGGTGCGCAGACTGACCAGGACGCCGCTGTCCTGCGGGCGGTAGCCGAGGCGGAAGGGGATGTAGGCGAGGAGCTCTCGTGGCCCGCGGGCCCGGATGGTCGTTGTCATGCCGCCATCCCAGCGTGGGCGCGGCTCGTGCAGGGTCGCCGCGGGAGCCCTGTGGACGACCGGGTGGACTGTGGTCGGGCTCCGTGCCCTGCACTGACTACGGTGTGGGGGTGCGTCGCTCTTCGCCCTCCTCCGAGAAGCTGCCGGGTCGTCCTCGTCCGGCACCGGCCCTCGTCGTCTCGACCTGCCTCCTGGTCGCTGTGCTCGCGGGCTGCACGGCCCCTGCCGACCGGTCGGACGAGCCGGACGCCGGGGCCAGGCCGCCGTCGTCCGACCCGGTCGTTCCCGCCGACGGCCCCGTGGCCGAGACGCCCATGCCGACGTTCGACGACTCCTCGGTCGCGGGCTCGCTCGTCGAGGGCTTCCCCGTCGACGTCGTCCCCGTCCCACCGGACGCCGAGGTCCTGGCCAGCTCCGCGACGGACGTCGAGGGCGCGCCCCTGCGCCAGGTGACGCTCAACCTCTCCTCCCCCGCGGCCGTCCAGGAGATCCTGGACTTCTACACGCAGTCGATGACCGCCGCGGGCTTCGCGGCCCTGCCCGGCAGCGTCCCCGGGGGGCTCAGCGGCCAGGCTGCGTTCAACCGGGCCGCGGCCGACGGCGCGACCGAGACGCTGTCCGTCGGGGTCCTCGACACGACCGACTCCCGCCTGGTCACGATCAGCGGACAGGTCCTCCCGCCCGCGTGACCTAGGCTGCCCTCATGCCTGCCGACGCCACCGCGCCCGCTCCCGCCCTGCCCGTCGACCGCGAGAACCTCCGCCCCGACGTCGACGCCGCGCTCCGCGCCTTCCTCGACGACCAACGGGACCGGCTCGCGTCCCTCAGCGCGGACGCCGCACCGCTCGCCGAGGCGACCGCGGCCCTCCTCACGGGCGGCAAGCGTCTGCGGGCCGCGTTCTGCTACTGGTCCTGGCGGGCCCATGGCGGCCAGGTCGACGACGGCAGGCGGGACGCGGCCGTCCGCACCGGCGCGGCGCTCGAGCTGTTCCAGGCCGCGGCGCTGTTCCACGACGACGTCATGGACAACTCGGACACGCGCCGCGGTGCCCCCGCGGCCCACCGGGCGTTCGCGGCCCGCCACCGCGAGGCCGGCTGGTCGGGCAGCGACGTGCAGTACGGCTCGTCGAGCGCGATCCTGCTCGGGGACCTGTGCCTCATCGCGAGCCAGGCCGAGATCCGCGCGGGGCTCGTCGGCCTGCCCGAGGACGTCGCGCTGGCCACCCGCGCGCTGTTCGACGACATGCAGACCGAGGTGACCGTCGGCCAGTACCTCGACGTGCTGGCCCAGGCCGTGCCGTGGGGCACGGACCTCGACGCCGACGAGGCCCGGGCGCGCGCGGTGATCCGCTCGAAGTCCGCCCGCTACAGCGTCGAGCACCCCCTTGCGCTCGGCGCTGCGATCGCCGGGGCCCCGGCCGAGGCGCTCGCCACCGTCCCGACGTACGGACTGCCGCTGGGTGAGGCGTTCCAGCTCCGCGACGACATGCTGGGCGTCTACGGCGACCCGTCGGTCACGGGCAAGCCCGCGGGCGACGACCTGCGTGAGGGCAAGCGCACGGTGCTCGTCTCACGAGCCCTGCGCACGGCGACCCCGGCGCAGCGCGCACTGCTCCTGGAGTCTCTCGGGAACCCCGACCTCGACCGGGACACCGTCGACGCCCTGCGCGGCGTGCTGGTCGAGACCGGAGCCGTGGACGCGGTCGAGCAGCTCATCACGGACCTCACGGACCAGGCCTTCGCCGCGCTCGACGCCGCCGACCTGGCATCGCCGGGCACCGAGATGGTCGCCGAGCTCGCACGCGCCGCGGTGCAGCGCTCGGCCTGACCGGCCCACCGCCGTCGGGCCCGCGACCACGCACCGGCACGAAGGCCCGGCGGCGGGACGGTCGGGCCTCGTGGGCGCCCGGGCCGCAGGCTCTCCGTGCACGCCCGAGGGCCCGGACGTCCCGCCCCGGAGGAACGCCGCGCCGTCAGCGCGGCGCAGCCGTCAGAGCAGCGCCTGCGCCACCCGCCGGACCTCGCCCTTGCGCCCCGCGCGCAGGGCGGCCATGGGGGTGGTCCCGAGCCCTTCGTCGTGCGAGAAGAGCCACTCGAGGATCTCGACGTCGGAGTATCCGAAGTCGGTAAGCAGGGCGATCGTGCCCTGGAGCGACATGAGGACGACCTGGCGCCCCTCGTCGGGGTTCTCGGGGGCGGGCTTGGCGTTGGCCGGGTTGGCCAGGTGCGCGGGGACCACGAACGCAGCGGGCACCTGGAACGAGGCGCGCTCGCCGCGCTTGACGCCGACCACACGCCTGTCCTGGACGATGCTGCGGGCCTGGGTCAGGTCGGTGCCGAGCACCTCGGCGAGGTCGGGAAGGGTCAGCCACTCGGTCACGAGCGGCTCGAGGTCAGTCACGTCAGTCACGGGTCAAGCCTACGTGGCGCGAGGCCCCGTGCCCGCCGGGGCTCCCTCACACGTCGTCCGCACGACCCGCACGCCGCCCGGGCACGACCTCACCGGTTCCGCGTCCCGAGGCGCCTAGACTTCCGATGTGGCAACTGTGACGTCTGATCCGTTCGTCGGCCGCCTGGTCGACGGGCGCTACCACGTCGTGTCCAAGATCGCCCGGGGCGGGATGGCGACCGTCTACCTGGCCGTGGACCGGCGTCTCGACCGCGAGGTCGCTCTCAAGGTCATGCACCCGCACCTCGCGGAGGGCACCGACGGCGAGGAGTTCGTCGCGCGCTTCCGCCGCGAGGCGCGCGCGGCCGCGCGCCTGGCCCACCCCGGCGTCGTCGCGGTCTTCGACCAGGGGGTCGACGGCGAGACCAGCTACCTGACGATGGAGTACGTGCCGGGCACGAACCTCCGCCACGTCCTGCAGGACGAGGGGACGCTCGGCGTGGGGCGCACGCTCGACCTGCTCGAGCAGATCCTGGACGCCCTCGCCGCGGCCCACCGCAAGGGCCTGGTCCACCGCGACGTCAAGCCGGAGAACGTGCTCCTCGACGAGTCGGGGCGGGTCAAGGTCGCGGACTTCGGCCTGGCCCGCGCCGTCAGCGAGGGCGCGTCGACCGCGACGAGCACCATCCTCGGCACCGTGGCCTACCTCGGGCCCGAGCTCATCGCGTCGGGCCGGTGCGACGCCCGTACCGACGTGTACTCGGTGGGCGTGCTCGCGTACGAGATGCTCACGGGTCGCCACCCCTTCACGGGCGAGACCCCCCTGCAGGTCGCGTTCCAGCACGTCAACTCGGACGTCCCGGCGCCGTCCGACCTCGAGCCGTGGATCCCCGCGGAGGTCGACGTGCTCGTGTGCGCCCTTGCCGCCCGGGCCCCCGAGGACCGGCCGGTCGACGCGTCGGCGGCCCTCGCGCTGGTGCGTCAGACGCGCCAGGCGCTCGACCCCGCCGTGCTCGACCGTCGCTCGTCGACCACGAGCAGGGCCCCGTCGAGCACGGCCCCCGGCGCGGGCTCGCCCGACACGGCCGTGCTCGGCGTCGCGACCGCAGCAGCCGTCGTCGGCGCGCGCGCGGACGGCACCGCCACGGACGCGCAGCACACGCTCGCGCTCGACCGTACGGCGGTCGCCGCGCACGGAGCCGGTCCCGGCACGAGTCCCGGCTCCGACTCCGACGACGATCCGCTCCCCCGCTCCGGCCGGCGACGTCGTCGCGGCTGGTGGTGGGGCCTCGCGATCGTGGTGCTGCTCGCGGGTGCCCTCACGGGCGCCTCGTGGTGGTTCCTCAGCGGTCCGGGAGCGTACACGGTCGTGCCCGGCGGCCTCGTCGGCGCGCCCCGGGCGGGGGCCGAGCAGACTCTCGTCGCGGTCGACCTGCGCAGCAAGGCCACGGAGGCCTACGACGACACCTTCGCCGCCGGGACGGTCATCTCGACCGAACCCGAGGCGGGCAAGAAGGTCCGCAAGGACGGCGAGGTGCACCTCCTGGTCTCGCTCGGCGTCAAGATGATCGAGATCCCGACGGGCCTCGTGGGCGCCCCCGTGGAGCAGGCCACCGAGGCGTTGAAGGACGCGGGCTTCACGGTGGGAGACCCGGTCGACGCGTACAGCGACACCGTCCCGGCCGGCACCGTCATGGGCGTGTCCGAGCCCGAGGGCAGCTCCGTGGCCCACTCGACCGTCCCCGTGCTGACCGTCTCGCAGGGCCCTGCCCCCGTGACGGTCCCGCAGGTCGTGGGCGTCGAGAAGGATGCCGCGCTCGCGACCCTCACCGGCCTCGGCCTGGACCCGAGCTCGACCGACGACTACTCCGAGACCGTGGCGGCGGGCCTGGTCATCAGCCAGTCCCCCGAGAACGGCACCGAGGGGCACCGCGGTGACAAGGTCGCGCTCGTGGTCTCGCTGGGCCCGCCGCTCGTCGAGATCCCCAACACCTACGGGCGCAACGTCTCCGAGGCCGAGAAGATGCTCAAGGACGCGGGGTTCACGGTGGAGATCCGCCACCCCCAGGGGATCAGCCCGCTCAACATCGTCTACGCGCAGGACCCGGGCGGCGGTGCGGGGAAGACCGCGCCCAAGGGGTCGACGATCGTCATCAACGTCTTCTGACGTTGCTCGGCCGCCGGACCTGCTCGGTCCTGTGCCCCCAGCTCGGCCACCTGGCAGTTCGCGAGGTAGAGGGCTCGCGTCGAGGTAGAGGATTGCACGCCTCTACCTCGACGGTTCCCCTCTACCTCGCGGCCCGCTCCGGGCCCGTCGACCTTGCGCACGCCCTCTCCCCCGGCACGAGACAGCCCGACGGCGGCGCACCTGCGGGTGCGCCGCCGTCGGGCTGCGTGGGGTCGGGCCGGGCCCGCACGCGGGCGACGGCTCAGCGGGCCTGGAGCATCTCCGCGACCTGGAAGGCCATCTCGAGCGACTGCTGGTGGTTCAGGCGCGGGTCCACGAGGGTCTCGTAGCGCAGGGCCAGGCCCGCGTCGTCGATCTCCTCGCTGCCGCCCAGGACCTCGGTCACGTCGTCGCCCGTGAGCTCGACGTGCAACCCGCCGGGCACCGTGCCGAGCGCGCGGTGGACCTCGAAGAAGCCGCGCACCTCGTCCAGGACGTCCTCGAGGCGGCGCGTCTTGTACCCGCTGTCCGAGGTGATGGTGTTGCCGTGCATGGGGTCCGTGACCCACGTGACGGGGGCGCCGGACTCCCGCACGGCCTCCACGAGCGCGGGCAGCGCGTCGCGGATCCTGCCCGCGCCCATGCGCGTGATGAACGTCAGACGGCCCGGGATCGCGTCCGGGTTGAGCTTGTCGATGAGGCGCAGGGCGTCGTCGGGGGCCGTGGTCGGCCCGAGCTTGACCCCGATCGGGTTCGCCACACGCGACAGGAAGTCGACGTGCGCGCCGTCGAGCTGGCGCGTGCGCTCCCCGATCCACAAGAAGTGGCCCGAGGTGTCGTACGCGTCGCCCGAGCGCGAGTCGATCCGCGTGAGCGAGCGCTCGTAGTCGAGGATGAGCGCCTCGTGGCTCACGAAGAACTCCACTGTGCGCAGCGCGTCGAAGTCGACGCCGCACGCCTTCATGAAGCGGATCGCGCGGTCGATCTCCGCGGCCGTGCTCTCGTAGCGCGCGTACGCGGGGTTGCGCATGAAGCCGCGGTTCCACTCGTGCACCTGACGCAGGTCCGCGAACCCGCCTCCCGTGAACGCCCGGACCACGTTGAGCGTGGCCGAGGAGATCCGGTACGCCTGCATGAGCCGCTCGGGGTCCGGGACCCGGTCCTCGGGCGTGAACGCGTGCCCGTTGACCATGTCGCCCCGGTAGGCGGGCAGGGTCACGCCGTCGCGCGTCTCGTCGTTCGAGCTGCGCGGCTTGGCGTACTGGCCCGCGAGCCGGCCCATCTTGACGACGGGCATGCTCGCGCCGTGCGTGAGGATCACGGCCATCTGCAGGATGGTGCGGACCTTGTTGCGGATGCGCAGCGCGTTCGCGTCGGCGAACGTCTCGGCACAGTCGCCGCCCTGCAGGAGGAAGGCCTCGCCCCGGCCCGCGGCGGCGAGCCGCGAGCGCAGGGAGTCGGCCTCGGTGGGGACCACGAGCGGCGCGGAGGCCGCGAGCCGCGCGGACACGTCCGCGAGGGCCGCGGCGTCGGGCCACGTGGGTTGCTGCTGCGCGACGAGGGAACGGAACGCGTCCAGTCCCTGGGTGATCTCCGCGCCGGTCGTGGTCGCCATCAGCGGATCAGTGCGCCGTGGGAGCAGCGGGCACGAGCGGCTGGCCGATCTCGCCCAGCAGGTCGCCGAACCACGGCTGCGAGACGTCGAACGCCTTGCCGCCCGCGATGCGGGGGAACTCGATCGCGCGCAGGCGGTCGCCGTTCTCCTCGTCGTGGCCGATCACGCCGGACTCGCCCTTGAACGCGCAGTCGACCGCGAGGTCCGTCATCGACTTGATGAGGCGCAGGTCCTCGGCGTTCGCGGCGGCCGCACGCGAGTAGTAGCCCGACTTCTGGACCATGGTCTTCTCGGCGCCCAGCTTCTCCGCGAACTGCTTGGCGAACCAGGCACCCGGGTTGATGGTGTCGAGCTTGACGTGGCCGAACGGGTCCCGCTCGACCGTCTCGCCCGACGCCTCGAGCTGCGCGACGATCTCGTTCATGCCCGCACCCTCCGACAGGAAGATGTTGACGTTGCCGACCTCGTCCATGACGGTGCGCAGACGCGCGGCCTCGGCCTCGATGTCGAGCGCGAGCTCGGGGACGAAGACCGCGTGGATGTCCCACCGCTCCTTGGTCAGACCGATGCCCGGGACCCACTCCTGCGTGTCGAGCCACTTGCGGTACTCGGCCGCCGAGGCGGCGGTGAGCCACCCGCAGTGGCGGCCCATGACCTCGTGCACGATGAGCATGCGCGGGCCCGAGCGGTGCTCGCCGATGATGTTGCGCGCGAACCCGGCGGCCTCCTCGGCAGCGGTCCAGGCACCGAGGGACTGACGGATCGGGATCACATCGTTGTCGATCGTCTTGGGCAGGCCCACGACCGTGAGCTCGTAGTCGTTCTCGTGGAGGTAGGCCGCGAGGTCTGCCGCCGTGGTGTTCGTGTCGTCGCCACCGATGGTGTGCAGGACGTCGACGCCGTCGGCCTTGAGCTGCTCGGCCGCGACCTGCAGCGGGTCCTGGCCCTCCTGGACGAGGCCGCGCTTGACGCAGTCCTTCGCGTTCGTGAGCTTGACGCGCGAGTTGCCGATCGGCGAGCCGCCGAAGCGGTGCAGGACGCCCGCCTTCTTGCGGGTCTCCGCGTCGACGACGATCTTCGTGCCGGTCAGCAGGCCGTGGTAGCCGTGCTGGTAGGCGATGATCTCGACCTCGGGGGCGAGCTCGGTGTAACGCTCGATCAGGCCACCCACGGCGGAGGACAGGCACGGGGCGAAACCACCGGCCGTCAGGAGTGCGACGCGACGGACCTGCCGACGATCAGACATAGCAAAGGAGCCTCTCGTTGAAGGATGCCGCCGTGCCTGCGTCGAGAGACGCCGGGGATCACCCGGGGCAGCGGGACGGCCTGCTCCCTCAGTCTACTGACGGCGCGGGCTCCTCCTGCGGCGGTTCCGGAACCTGGACGTCCGGGACCGGCCTGCCGCCAGGCGCAGCAGGGGAAGCCGGAGGTGTGGTAGCGGCTGGTCCGGCCGCGAGGCGCGCCTTGGCCGTCGCGGCGTAGATGTCGACGTACTCCTGGCCCGACAGGCTCATGATCGCGTACATGATCTCGTCCGCGACCGCCCGCAGGATGAAGCGGTCGTTCTCCATGCCCTGGTAGCGGCTGAAGTCGAGCGGCTCGCCGATCACGATCCCGATGCGCATGGGCTTGGGGATGACCTTGCCGATGGGCTGGGCGATGTTCGTGCCGATCATCGCG
This sequence comes from Oerskovia jenensis, assembly GCF_016907235.1. Classification (NCBI taxonomy): domain Bacteria; kingdom Bacillati; phylum Actinomycetota; class Actinomycetes; order Micrococcales; family Cellulomonadaceae; genus Oerskovia; species Oerskovia jenensis. The sequence goes on along the minus strand of NZ_JAFBBO010000001.1, from coordinate 60,044 downwards.
ACGGGGATCACGGGAGCTCCGGACTCGAGGGCGAGCCGCGCGACACCGGTCTTGCCGCGGTACAGGCGCCCGTCGGGGCTGCGGGTGCCCTCCGGGTAGATCCCGAACAGCTCGCCCTCACCGAGGACGCGCAGGCCCGTGGTCAGCGCCGCCTCGCTGGCCTTGCCGCCCGCGCGGTCCACCGGGATGGTGCCCACGCCGCGCATGAACCCGGCCGTCAGGCGCCCTTTGACGCCCTTGCCCGTGAAGTAGTCGGACTTGCCGAGGAACTGCACCTTGCGGTTCAGGACGAGGGGCAGGATGAAGGAGTCGATCACCGCGAGGTGGTTGCTCGCGAGGATCGCGCCGCCCTCGTCGGGGACGTTCTCGACGCCGCGCGTCCACGGACGGTAGAGCAGCCGCAGCAGGGGGCCGACCATCACCTGCTTCATGAACCAGTAGAACAACGTTCCTCCTTGGTGGCCCTCGCGAACACGAGGCGCTCTTCCGACTCTAGAGTGAACCCCATGGCCGCACCGAATGCAGGACCGCAGGGTGAGAACGACGGGAAGGACGACGCGATCGACCCGACCGAGCCGGGACCGACCGACGGGTCGAGCACGCCCCACGACGACCTCCCCGACGTCGAGGCCCGCTGGGCGGACATCGTCGCGGACCTCTCCGACGTGTCGGCGGCGGCGGAGTCCGCAGCCTCCGAGGACGGCCCGGACGCCCGCACCCCCGCTGCCGGCCCGCGCGACCTGCACGAGACCTTCCCCGTCGCGCCCTGGGTCCAGGCCACCGGCCCACGCGACTGGCCCGCGACCCCCGAGGTCGAGGACCTCGAGGACGCCGAGAGCCACTTCACTCCCCCGGACCCCCAGATCGACATGGGCCGCGACCCGCTCATGACCATGGCCTGGGGCCTGGTCGCGGGCATCCCCGTGCTCCTGCTCGTCGGCATGGTCGTGCTCCGCCCCTTCCCGACGATCGTCGCGCAGGTCGCGGGCGGGCTCTTCCTCGTGGGGCTGGCCGTGCTCCTGTGGCGCATGCCGCACCGCCGCGAGGACGACCACACGGGTCCGGGCGCCGTCGTCTGAGGGCGCGCTGCGCCGTCGGGTGCCGTCGGGTGCCCTCGTCTGACGACGCGCTGCGCCGTCGGTGCCGTCAGGTGCCGTCCGTGCGCGGGGCGCCCCGTCCTCCTGCCCGACGGCGTCACGCACCTCGGTACGAAGGCTCGGCGGGCCGCGTCCCGCCGGAGCGGTCGTGCGACGCGGGCGCCTCCGGGCGCGCGCGGCACGGCCCCGACCCCACGAGGAGCCGGGGCCGGTCGGTGACTAGCTGCGGGCGAGGTCCGCCGCGCCGACGATGCCCGCCTCGTTGCCCTGCTGGGCGAGGTCGATCTGCGCCTCCGGACGGTGGCCGCGGGCCGAGAGCTGGTCCGCGAAGGCCTTGCGCACGGGCTGGAGCAGCAGGTCGCCGGCGGCACCCACGCCGCCGCCGATCACGATGAGCTCGGGGTCGAGCAGGGCCGTGACCGACGCGGCTCCCTCGCCGATCCAGCGGCCCAGGGTCGCGAGCAGCTCGATCGCGAGCTCGTCGCCCGCCTGCGCGGCCTGCGTGATCTGGGGACCGTTGAGCTTGGACGGGTCGCCGCCCGCGAGCTCGAGGAGGGCTCCGGCACGGTCGGGCTGGGCGATGAGCGCGGCCTGGCCGTCGCGCACGAGCGCGCTGCCCGAGGCGTACTGCTCCCAGCAGCCCTCGTGGCCGCAGCCGCAGTAGTGACCGCCGGGCACGACGCGCATGTGGCCGACCTCGGCCGCCACGCCCCAGCGCCCGCGCACGAGCTTGCGGTCGACGATGATCGCGCCGCCCAGCCCCGTGCCGACCGTGAGCATGAGCATGTCGGAGGCGTCGCGGCCCGCGCCGAACGCGAACTCGGCCCAGCCCGCCGCGTTGGCGTCGTTCTCGACGACGATCTTGACGTCGTCGTCGCCGATGAGCGTGCGGACCTTGTCGGCCAGCGGGTACTCGCGCCACGCGATGTTGGGTGCGAAGAGGACGGACGTGCGGTCGGGGCTGACGAAGCCGGCCGCGGCCAGGCCCATGGCCTCGACCTGGAACTCCTTGGACAGCTCCGCGTAGACGTCCGCGACCGCCGCGTCGATGCTCGCGACGTCGTCGGGCTCGGTGTCGCGACGCGTCTGCGCGAGGATCGTGCCGTTCTCGTCGACCACACCCGCGGCGATCTTCGTTCCGCCGATGTCGACTCCGATGGCATGCATGTCAGGTCCTCACTCACGTAGCGGTCTGGAACTCCCGATGAGAACACCAGCCGGTAACGGTTGTGCACCGCCTCGGCATCGGTTCTGCGTACGTCCGTCGGCTCCGACGTCGGGTCGCTCCCGGTCTTCACCCAGGTACGGCCTGAAATCTTGCGCAACAGCGCACAGCACCATGAAGAGTACCGACTCGGAGGCGGTCAACGACACTTGCGACCTGTGGGTACTGTTCTCACACCGTCGACTTCTGCCACTGGAGCCAGCATGGACGAGTTCAGCGCACCGCGCATCATCGATGTCGATCCCCTCGACAACCTCAACGACCTCTTCGCGACCCGCGTCGCCGCCGGTCCAGACCTCCCCATGATCGAGGTCAAGAGCGGGCCGGGCGCCCCCTGGAAGACCCTCTCGGCACGGGAGGTCGACACCGACGTCGTCTCCGTGGCCAAGGGCCTCGTCGCGATGGGCATCGAGCCCGGCGACCACGTGGGCATCATGTCCCGCACGCGCTACGAGTGGACGCTCCTCGACTGGGCGACCTGGGCGGCGGGAGCCGTGCCCGTACCGCTCTACGAGACCTCGAGCGCCGAGCAGGTCCAGTGGATCCTCTCGGACGCGGCCGTCAAGCTGCTCGTCGTCGAGTCCCCCGCGCACGCCACGACGGTCTCCGAGGTCCGCGAGCAGGCTCCCGAGCTGCGCGACGTGTTCGTGATCGAGGACGGCGGTCTCGACGCGCTCAGGGAGGCGGGCAAGGACGTCAGCGACGACGAGATCGCCCGCCGCCGGGGCCTCGCGAACCTCGCCGACGTCGCGACGATCATCTACACGTCGGGCACGACGGGCCGCCCCAAGGGCGCCGAGCTCACGCACGAGAACTTCTACTCGCTCACCGTCAACGCGGTCGAGGCGCTGCCCGAGGTCTTCGCCGAGGACAACGGTCGGACGCTGCTCTTCATGCCCCTCGCGCACGTGTTCGCACGCTTCATCGGTGTGCTCGTGGTCGCCGGGGGCACGGTGCTGGGCCACACCCCGGACACCAAGACGCTCCTCGAGGACCTGGGCGAGTTCAAGCCGACCTACATCCTCTCGGTGCCCCGCGTGTTCGAGAAGGTCTACAACTCCTCGGAGCAGAAGGCCGCCGCGGGCGGCAAGGTCAAGATCTTCCACTGGGCCGCCGCGACCGCGATCGCCTGGTCGCGCGCGCTCGACACCCCCCAGGGTCCGGGCCTCGGCCTGAAGATCCAGCACAAGGTCGCCGACGCCCTCGTCTACAAGAAGCTGCGTGCGGCCCTCGGCGGGCAGACCAAGTGGGCCGTCTCGGGCGGCGCGCCCCTCGGCGAGCGCCTGGGCCACTTCTACCGCGGCATCGGGGTGCGCATCCTCGAGGGCTACGGCCTGACGGAGACCACCGCACCGACGTCGGTCAACCGCCCCACGGCGACCAAGATCGGGACGGTCGGCCCTCAGCTCCCGGGCTGTGGCGCCAGGATCGCCGAGGACGGCGAGATCCTGCTCAAGGGCCACCACGTCTTCCGCGGCTACCACAACAACCCGCAGGCCACGGCCGACGCGTTCGTCGACGGCTGGTTCCGCACGGGTGACCTGGGCTCGCTCGACGAGGACGGGTTCCTGCGCATCACCGGGCGCAAGAAGGAGATCATCGTGACCGCGGGCGGCAAGAACGTCGCCCCGGCCGTGCTCGAGGACCGCATCCGTGCGCACGCGCTCGTGAGCCAGTGCGTGGTCGTCGGCGACGGGCAGCCGTTCATCGGCGCGCTCGTGACGCTCGACCCGGAGGGCCTGCCCGGCTGGCTCGCGATGCACGGCAAGGAGCCCATGAGCGTCGACGCCGCGGCGCTCGACGTCGACGTCCTCGCGGCGCTCGACACCGCGGTGGACCGCGCCAACAAGGCCGTCTCGCGCGCCGAGTCGATCCGCAAGTTCACCATCCTGGCCACGGACTTCACGGTCGAGAACGGCTACCTGACGCCGTCCCTCAAGGTCAAGCGCAACGTCGTGCTCAAGGACTTCTCGGTCGAGGTCGACGCGATCTACTCGGGCGTGCCCGCGCAGTGACCTGACACGACCCGAGGCGCCTGCACGACGGGCACGCACGGCCGGTCCCCACCCGGGGGCCGGCCGTCGGCGCACGCGCACCGGCCCGTGGACGATCAACGTCCTGGATGACGAGTCCCACCCGCGGAGGGTGACGCTCCCGCCGGGGGCGACCTCCGCAGCCCCGAGGGTGACGCTCAGAGCCGCGCGAGCCGCCCCACGAGCGCGGGCGAGCCGATCGCGACGGCGCCCATGGCCTGGACGTCGTCGGCCACCTCGCGGTCGCTCGTGACGACGGCCACGGGTCGGCCCTCGGGCTCGGCGGCGACCAGGCGCCGGATCAGGTGGTCGGCGATCTCCCCGGACGAGAACAGGACGCGGACCCCGCGCGTGCTCGCGGGCGGCATGTGCCCCAGCTCCTGGCCGTCGAAGCAGCACGTGACCTCGGCGCCCGTGCGGGACGCGATGCGCACGAGCCCGTCGACGAGCCGTCGCCTCTGCTGCGCGAGCGTGAGCGTGCCGAAGCCCGACTTGCTGACGTTGTACCCGTCGACGATCAGGTGCATCTGGGGCACGGCGAGCACGTCGTCGAGCAGCGCCGGGTCGTCGCCCGCGCGCCCGCGCGACCCCGGTCGCGTCGTGCCGCTCGTGCCGTGCCCGGCGGCGTCGACCTCGACGGGGGCCACGGTGTCGCCCGGACGGAGGGTGGTCGGGGGGATCCCGAGCTCGCGGCGCAGCCCGACCGCCGCGTCGACGACCGTCTCGAGCAGCAGGCGTGCCCGCGCGTTGGCGAGCTCGGCCCCCGTGTGCGTGAGGGTCCGTGCCTCGTCGCGGGCCGCGTGGGCGCGTTCGAGAGCGACGGCGGCCTCGCGTCGCTCGACGGCGGCCTGGGCGACGAGCGCCTCGGCGGCCTGCGTCCGCGCATCGGCCTCGGCGCGGGCGGCGCGCGCCTCGGAGCGGGCCCGGTCGGCGTCCGAGCGCAGCCTGCGCTCGTTCCGGCGCAGGGCCGAGATCTCCGCGCGGGCCTCGTCGAGCGCGACCTTGTCGGCTGCTGCGGCCGCCCTGGCCGCGTCGAGCTCGGCAAGGGCCTTGTCGCGCTCGGTGACGGCCCGTTCGGCCTCCTGGGCCCGGCGCTGCTCCCTCTCGCGCTCCTGGACGTCCTGGGCAGCTCGTTCGAGGTGTTTCTCCCAGCCGTCCGGGCGCAGCAGGTACGCCCCGACGGCCAGGTCCACGGCGCGCCCGGTCCCGCCGGGGACCGCCTCGACCGTGGGGGCGGGACGGGCGTCCTGCCCGACGGCGTCGCTCGCCCCGGGCGAGGACGTGCGGTCGGTCTCGGGGCTGGGCTCCGGCGCCCCCTCACGCACCGACGAGAGCTCGGGCGACGTCCCGGTGGCCGTCGCGGCGGTCCCGATGCCGCCGGGCCCGCCGTCCTGCAGGACGTCGCTCTCACCCGGCGCGTCCGCGACGGTGTCACCAGCCGCCGCGATGTCACCCGTCTCGGGCGAGGCGTCGGTGCCCGTGCTCGCCGTGGTCGTGGCGTCGTCGGGCGCGAGGTCGCGCGCCAGGCTCGGGTGCGCCGCGCTCCAGGCCGCGGCGACCCCGGACCGGAAGGACGGGCTCGTCTCGAGCGCATGCCAGAGCGGCACCGCACCGGAGGCGGCGCGCCGCCGCGGCGCGAACGTCCGGACCCTGCGCAGGGCGACCGGGACGGTCGCGGGGTCCCACGTGCCGAGCACGCGGGCGGCGAGGTCGACGAGCTGGGTGCGCACCTCGGGCGGGACCGGTGCCGCAGGGGTGTCCGGGACCGGCGGAGCGTCCGGTGGCGCGTCGTCCGTGCGGCGCGCAGCGTCCTTGTTGTCCCGACTCGTCCCCACCATGGGTCAACACTACGGGCCGACCAGGGGACGGCCCCCACGGCGCGGCGCGCGCGGCCCACCGAGGTCTCGCGGCTCCCCCGGCGCCGGCGGACCCGAGGGCTGTCGGTGCCCCCGGGTACGTTCGGGCCCATGTCGCCCCCGACCGCCGCGGCCTCGGCCGCTCCCGCGCAGCTCTCGGTCCGTTCGTTCACGCCCGACGTCGTCCCCGGGAGCACACCCGTCCAGCTCGGCCTCGACGAGCTCGGCACCCCGCTCCGGGACGTCACGTTCGTGGTCGTGGACCTCGAGACGACGGGTGGCTCGCCCGCCTCGTCGGGCATCACGGAGATCGGCGCGGTCAAGGTCCGCGGCGGCGAGGTCCTCGGCGAGTTCCAGACCCTCGTCAACCCCGGCACCCCCGTGCCGGCGTTCATCGCCCGCCTGACCGGGATCAGCACCGCGATGGTCGCGACCGCGCCCCCGATCCAGGCCGTGCTGCCCTCGTTCCTCGAGTTCTCCCGGGGAGCGGTCCTGGTCGCGCACAACGCACCGTTCGACATCGGCTTCCTCAAGGCGGCCGCGCGTGACGCGGGCTACGACTGGCCGGGCAACCAGGTCCTCGACACCGTCCCCCTCGCCCGACGGGTCGTGACGCGCGACGAGGCCCCCAACCACAAGCTCTCGACGCTCGCCGCGCTCTTCCACGCGGCCGTGACCCCCGAGCACCGGGCGCTGGCCGACGCACGTGCCACGGTCGACGTCCTGCACGCCCTGCTCGAACGGCTCGCCCCGTTCGGCGTCACCCACCTCGAGGACCTCGCGACCGCGACGGACCCCGTCCCGCCGGACGTGCGGCGCAAGCGCACGCTCGCCGACGGCCTGCCCGACGCCCCCGGGGTCTACCTGTTCCGCGGGCCGGGTGAGGAGGTCCTGTACGTGGGCACGTCGACGTCGATCCGGCGCCGGGTCCGCAGCTACTTCACGGCCGCGGAGAAGCGCGGCCGCATGACCGAGATGGTGCGCATCGCGCACGCCGTCACCCCCGTCGTGTGCGCGACCGTGCTCGAGGCCCAGGTCCGCGAGCTGCGACTCATCGCCGAGCACTCGCCCCGCTACAACCGTCGCTCCAAGTTCCCCGAGCGCATGAGCTGGGTGCGTCTGACGCGCGAGCACCACCCGCGGCTCTCGATCGTCCAGGAGGTCAGACCCGACGCCGCGCACATCGGCCCGTACTCGTCGCGGCGCCAGGCCCAGCAGGCGATCGACGCCCTGCACGACGCGCTCCCCCTGCGCCAGTGCACACCCCGACTGCCGCTGGTCCCCGCCCCCGGGGCGAGCGCCTGCGCGCTCGCGGAGATGGGGCGCTGCGGGGCGCCGTGCACCACGCCCCAGGAGCCGCACGACTACCCGGCCGTGGTGGGCCGCGCACGGGCGACGCTGCTCGCGGACCCGCGCGACGTCGTCGAGCCCCTGACCGCGCGGATCGCCGTGCTCGCCGCCGACGAACGCTACGAGCAGGCCGCCGAGGTCACCGCGCGCCTCGAGGCGTTCCTGCTCGGGGCAGGGCGCGCGCAGCGGCTCGCCCCGCTCGCGGAGTGCGCCGAGCTCGTCGCCGCCAAGCCCCTCGCCGGCGGCGGGTGGGAGATCGTCGTCGTGCGCCACGCGCGCCTCGCCGCGACCGGGGTCTCGGCGCCGGGTGCCGACCCGTGGCCCACCATCGAGGCACTCGTGGCGACGGCCGAGGAGGTCGCAGCGCCCGTCGCCCCCGCGCCCGCGTGCCACCCGCACGAGGCCGAGCTCGTCCTGGGCTGGTTGGAGCAGCCCGGCGTCCGGCTGGTCGACGTGACCCATCCGCAGGCATGGCCCGTCCGCTCCGCCCGCGCCTACGCGGACCGCGACCGCACGGCGCAGCGCGTCGCCCAGCACGTCGAGGCTAGATTGGACCCCGGTTCGTCGAACGACGAGCCCCGCGCCTCGGACCCGACGGAGGACCCATGCTGACCGCGATCGTGCTGATCGACACCGAACCGAACCTCATCCCCGAGGTGGCCTCGCAGGTCGCCTCGCTCCGCGGTGTCAGCGAGGTCTACTCGGTCACCGGGAAGGCCGACCTCGTGGCCATGGTCCGCGTCAAGGAGCACGACGACCTCGCCGACGTGATCGCCGACCGGGTCAGCAAGATCGAGGGCGTGCTGCGCACCGAGACGTTCATCGCGTTCCGCGCCTACTCCGACGTCGACCTCGAGCAGGCGTTCGCCCTGGGGCTCGACGACTGACCCGCGCGACGAGGGCGGGGCGCGGACGGCTTCCCGTCCGCGCCCCGCCCTCGTCGCCGTGGTCGCCCTACCGGCCGCTCGTCACCGGGCCGACGCGGCGACCCAGCGCTCCAGGACGCCCTGCGCCGCGCCCGAGTCGATGCTCGTCGCCGCGTGCGCCATGCCCGCGCGCAGCCGTTCGACGAGGGTTCCCTCGGCGGTGCCGGGCAGGCTCGCGTCCGCGACGAGCGCGGCCGCGGCATTGAGCAGCACGGTCTCCCGGACCGGTCCACCGTCGCCGGCCAGCACCCGACGGGCGACCTCGGCGTTGAACGCCGCGTCGGCCCCCCGCAGGTCCTCGACCGTGATCGGCTGCAGGCCCAGCTCGGCCGCGGCGTCGAGCGAGCGGGTCGTGACGGAGCCGTCACGCACCTCCCACACCGTCGAGGTGCCGGTCGCCGCGAGCTCGTCGAGCCCGTCGTCTCCGCGGAACACGAGGGCCGAGGTGCCGCGCGACGCGAAGACGCCGGCCACGAGCGGGGCCATGCGCGCGTCCGCGACCCCGACAGCCGTCGCGGCGGGCTGCGCGGGATTCGTCAGGGGCCCGAGGAAGTTGAAGGCCGTCGGGACCCCGAGCTCCTTGCGCGCGACCGCCGAGTGCCGGAACGAGGGGTGGAAGACCTGCGCGAAGCAGAACGTGATGCCGACCTCGTCGATCAGCTGGGTGACCCGCTCCGGGGACTGGTCGAGGCGGATGCCCAGGACCTCGAGCACGTCGGCCGAGCCCGACGACGACGACGCGGCACGGTTGCCGTGCTTGACCACGCGGACGCCCGTCCCCGCGATCACGACCGCGGCCATGGTCGAGACGTTGACCGTGTGGGCTCGGTCCCCGCCCGTCCCGACGATGTCCACCGCGGGGCCCTGCACGGTGAACCGGGTCGCGTGGGCCAGCATCTCGTCGGCCAGCCCGCGGAGCTCGCCCACGGTCTCGCCCTTGGAGCGCAGCGCGACGAGGAAGGCCGCCAGGCGCACAGGGCTGACCTCGCCCGACAGGACCAGCCCCATGGCCCACGCCGTCTGGTCGGCGCTCAGCTCGTGACCGGCGATGAGCTCGGTGAGGAGCCCCGGCCACGACGGCGCCGTCTGCTCAGGCACCAGGGACGCGCCCCGGGGTGCGCGGACGGACGGAACATGTGCCGGAGTGCCCGGGGTCGTGGTCACGGGACCTGCCCTTCATGAGGTCATTCGATCAGCGAGACGATCGCTCGCTGCAGCTCGATCGCGTCGAACGGCCGGGGGACGGCCTCGTCGGCGAGCGACCACGATGCTAGCCAACCGTCCTGGGGCCTGCCGGTGAGGACCAGAACCGGGGGGCAGCGGAAGATCTCGTTCTTGAGCTGGCGACACAGGCCCATGCCGCCCGCCTTGTCCGCCTCGCCGTCGAGCACCAGGAGGTCCCATCCGCCGGCGTCGGCCGCGGCCACGACCGCGGCGGAGGTCGCGACCTCCTTCCAGACGATGTCGGGCGCACCTGCTCGGACGCGACGCCCGACCGCGAGGCGCACCTGCTCCCGCACGGTCACGTCGTCGCTGTAGAGCAGGATGTGCGGCGCGCGCGCGGCCTGGACCTGCCCGACCTCGGACAGCGTGTCCTGCTCCGGGGTGGTGGTCGTCGTCAGGTCGCTCGTGGTCGACGTCATCGTCGCCTCCTTCTGGGTCGGGTCTCGTCCGGTTCCGGTCGAGCCTGCTCGTGCGCACCGGTCGTCCGGTGGGAGACCACCGTGATCGCCGAGCCGGAGGCACAGCACTCCTGGGCATCTTGGCACGTCGGACGCCCGCGCGACATCCTCGCGCGCCGCGACGGACGCGGGCATTCCAGGCCCTGGTCACGACCCCCGAATTCCCGCCGTTTCATGGCACTTGACCGTGATCCGTCACGAAGTGCAGGGGTTGGTGGGAGAATCTGGAGAGTTTGTGAGATTCGCCGCGCGCCACCTCTCGATCCAGTGGTCCAAATCGCTCCGACGTCGGCCATAATGGCTGATGTGTCGACCGCAACGGCTGCCCCCCACGCCCACCAGCACGTGAGCGTCAACCGACCGAACCCTGTCTCGGTCGGGACGATCGTGTGGCTGGCCAGCGAGCTCATGTTCTTCGCTGGACTGTTCGCTATGTACTTCACCGCTCGATCGGTGATACCCGCCGAGGAGTGGGCTTCTCAGACCGAGAAGCTCAACATCCCCTTCGCCGTGATCAACACGTCGATCCTGGTGCTGTCCTCCGTGACGTGCCAGCTGGGTGTCCTCGCGGCGGAGCGTTTCCAGCCCGTCCGCACCGGATCGATCTTCCAGGTCAACCGGTGGGGGATGAACGAGTGGATCACGCTCACGTACCTCATGGGTGCGTTCTTCATCGGCGGTCAGGTCTTCGAGTACGCCGAGCTCGTGCACGAGGGACTCACCATCTCGTCGCACCCCTACGGCTCGGTCTTCTTCCTGGCCACAGGCTTCCACGGACTCCACGTCGTGGGTGGCCTGATCGCCTTCCTGTTCCTTCTCGGTCGGTCTTTCTCCGCCAAGAACTTCGGGCACCACGAGGCCACCACCGGCATCGTGACGTCCTACTACTGGCACTTCGTCGACGTCGTGTGGATCGCACTGTTCTTCGTGATCTACATCCTCCGCTGACGCGGTGACGTCCGTGGCACCGATGCCCGGACAACCACATCTGCCCCCTGCACCCCCCACTTGCGAGACGAGGATCATTTCGTGAAGGCACTCGCCGCCCGCAGACACCACCGCTTCGCACCGGTCGTGCTGCTGCTGCTGGCGCTGCTGGTCACCGGCGGCGTCTACGCCGCCTTTGCCCCGAGTCCAGCCAGCGCTGACACCGCCAGCACCGAGGACATCGAGTCAGGCCAGAAGCTTTTCCAGGCGAACTGCGCCACCTGCCACGGCCCCAACGCCGAAGGGTCGGACACCGTGCCGTCCCTCGTCGGCGTCGGAGCGGCCAGTGTCGACTTCCAGGTGTCGACCGGTCGTATGCCCATGCAGATGGAAGGCCCTCAGGCCATCCAGAAGCCGCGTCAGTTCGACGAGGAGCAGACGGCGCAGCTCGCTGCCTACGTCGCCTCCCTGGGCGCCGGCCCGGCGATCCCCACGGACGAGCAGGTCGACGCCTCGCTCGGTGACCCGTCGAACGGTGCTGCGGTCTTCCGCACCAACTGCGCGATGTGCCACAACGCCGTCGGTGCGGGCGGTGCCCTGTCCGAGGGCAAGTTCGCGCCCCCGCTGTGGGACACCTCGGAGCGCAACATCTACCAGGCCATGCAGACCGGACCGCAGTCCATGCCGGTGTTCAACGACATGAACATCACGCCCGACGAGAAGCGCGACGTCATCGCGTACCTCGTCGAGCAGCGTGACGGCTCCGCCGGTGGGCTGTCCCTTGGTTCTCTCGGCCCCGTCAGCGAGGGCCTCTGGGTGTGGATCGTGGGCATGGGCCTGCTGATCGGCGCCGCTGTGTGGATCGGAGCGAAGTCGTCGTGAGCGACAACCAGAACTCGACGGACCTGACGAAGCAGGACGGGCACGAGCTCGACCGCTTCCAGGATCCGGGTATCCCGGCTCACAAGAGCCGGATGGCAGACCGCGACCCCCGGGCCGCCAAGCGTGCCGAGACGCAGGTCGTGATCCTCTTCACGATCTCGATCATCGGCACCATCGGCATGCTGGTCGCGTTCTTCGCACTGCCCGAGGACACCTCCGTCGCGGGGATCCGGACGGCCAACCTCGTCATCGGGCTCGGCCTCGCCTTCGCCCTGCTGGGCATCGGCCTCGCTGCCGTGCACTGGGCCAAGACCCTCATGTCGGACCACGAGCACGTCGACGAGCGGCACGCCCAGCGCAGCTCGGACGCCGTCCGGGCCGAGGCCGTGCAGGCCCTCACCGAGGGCGCACAGGACTCGGGCATCGCCCGTCGTGGTGTGCTCAAGGGCGCGGTCGTCACCGCTCTCGCGCTCTTTCCGCTCGCGATCGCTGTTCCCCTCGTGGCCGAGGTGGGTGGAGACTGGAACGTCAACAAGTTCCGCCACACGCTCTGGAAGCCCAAGATGCGCCTCGCGCTCGACCCCTCGGGCCGCCCGATCAAGGCCGAGGACGTCACGATCGGCAGTGCTGTGCACGTCATCCCCGACGTGCCCGAAGAGGTGCGCACCTCGCACGAGTGGATCTCCGAGAAGGCCAAGGCGATCGTCCTCATGGTCCGCCTCGACCCGCGCGACCTCACGGAGGCGGAGGACCGCAAGGACTGGTCGTACGACGGCATCGTCGCGTACTCCAAGGTCTGCACCCACGTCGGTTGCCCGGTCGCGCTCTACGAGCAGCAGACCCACCACCTGCTGTGCCCGTGCCACCAGTCGACCTTCGACGTCGCGGACGGCGCGAAGGTCGTCTTCGGCCCCGCCAAGCGGCCGCTCCCGCAGCTGCCGATCACCGTTGACGACGAGGGCTACCTGATCGCTCAGAGCGACTTCCTGGAGCCCGTCGGACCGAGCTACTGGGAGCGCCTCAAGTGAGCACCAGCACCGCGGGACCCGCTGAAGCGACCGCAGACTATCTGGACCAGCGGACCGGTATCGCCGGGGCCGTCAAGGAGTTCGCCCGCAAGGTCTTCCCTGACCACTGGTCGTTCCTCCTGGGCGAGATCGCGCTCTACTCGTTCGTCGTCCTCATCATCTCGGGCTTCTTCCTGACGATGTTCTTCGTGCCGAGCATGGGCCTGGTCACGTACCACGGCGAGCCCGCCACGATGGACGGCCAGCTCATGTCCGAGGCCTTCGCCTCGACGCTGCACACCTCGTTCGAGGTGCGCGGTGGGCTCCTGATGCGTCAGATCCACCACTGGTCGGCGCTGCTGTTCATGGCGGCGATCGTGACCCACATGATGCGCGTCTTCTTCACGGGTGCGTTCCGCAAGCCGCGTGAGCTCAACTGGATGGTCGGGTTCCTCCTGATGATCCTGGGCCTCGCCGCGGGCTTCACGGGCTACTCGCTCCCCGACGACGTCCTGTCCGGCAACGGTCTGCGCATCACCGACGGCGTCGTCAAGTCGATCCCGATCATCGGGTCGTACATGTCGTACTTCATCTTCGGTGGCGAGTTCCCGGGCGAGCACATCATCCCGAGGCTCTTCACGCTGCACATCCTCGTGGTTCCCGGCCTCATCCTGGCCCTCGTCGCCCTCCACCTGTTCTTCGTCGTGCTGCACAAGCACACGCAGTACCCGGGTGGTGGCCGCACGAACGCCAACGTCGTCGGCTTCCCGCTGTTCCCCGTGTACGTCGCCAAGGCCGGTGGCTTCTTCTTCGTGGTGTTCGGCGTCATCGCCGCGATGGGCGCCACGATGGCCATCAACAACGTCTGGAACTACGGACCGTACGACCCCTCCCCCGTCTCGGCCGGTGCGCAGCCCGACTGGTACATGCTCTTCCTCGAGGGTTCGCTACGACTCATGCCGGGGCAGACGGAGTACGTGATCGCGGGCTACACGCTCTCGCTCAACATCCTGATCCCGGCGGTCGTGATCCCGGGTCTGCTGTTCACGTTCCTCGCGGTCTACCCGTTCCTCGAGGCGGCCGTGACCAAGGACAAGCGCGAGCACCACGTGCTCGACCGTCCGCGCAACGTCCCCGTCCGCACCGGTCTGGGAGTCGCTTTCCTGACGGCGTTCATCATCCTGGCTCTCGCCGGGTCGAACGACCTCATCGCGACGCACTTCCACCTGTCGATCAACGCGATCACGTGGGTCTTCCGCGTGCTGCTCTTCGTCGGCCCGGTGATCGCCTTCTGGATCACCAAGCGCATCTGCCTCGGGCTCCAGCGCAAGGACCGCGAGCTCGTCCTGCACGGCCACGAGACCGGACGCATCGTGCGCTTCGCGCACGGTGAGTACATCGAGGTCCACCGTCCGCTCGACGACCAGGAGCGCTGGCTCCGTGTGAACTACACGGCGCACGCCCCCCTCGAGATCGAGCCGGCGACCGACTCTCGCGGTGTCCGCCGCAAGGGCTACAAGAAGGACCGCCGGATGCAGCGCCTCTCGCGCTTCTTCTACGAGGACCGGGTCGAGCCCGTGACCCCCTCGGAGGTCGCAGCGTCCCACTCGCACGGCGAGCACGACGCCCTCGGCGCCGCGGACACCACGCACGCCGTGGAGTCCGGCTCGGCAGTGGGTGGCGGCAGCCACATCGTCAACCCTGACGACACCGGCAGCACCAAGCACTGACCCGCTCCCCGCGAGCACGACGACCCGTGAGACTGCCCGGCGCACGCCGGAACAATCTCACGGGTCGTCGGCGTTCCAGGGGTGTCGTGTTCGCTCGGTTTTGCACCGACCGAACATGTTCGCCACAGTTGTCGCACTGATCCCGGCGCGACACCCGACCCAGGAGGCCTTCCGGTATGGCTGTCTACACCCTTCCCGAGCTGTCGTACGACTACGGCGCACTCGAGCCCCACATCTCCGGCCGCATCATGGAGCTGCACCACTCCAAGCACCACCAGGCCTACGTGACCGGCGCCAACACCGCGCTCGACAAGCTCGCCGAGGCCCGCGACTCGGGCGACCTCGCCGCGGTCAACCTCCACGAGAAGAACCTCGCGTTCAACCTCGGCGGCCACGTCAACCACTCCGCCTTCTGGACCAACCTCTCCCCCGAGGGCGGTGGCGAGCCCACCGGCGACATCGCCGCAGCCATCGCCGAGGACTTCGGCTCGTTCGAGAAGTTCAAGAAGCACTTCGCCGCCGTCGCCGCAGGCGTCCAGGGCTCGGGCTGGGCCATCCTCGCCTGGGACACCCTCGGCAAGAAGCTCATCATCGTCCAGCTCTACGACCAGCAGGGCAACATCGCCCTGGGCCTGGTCCCGATCGTCCTGCTCGACGTCTGGGAGCACGCCTACTACCTCGACTACCAGAACGTGCGCGCCGACTACGTCACCGCCTGGTGGAACCTCGTCAACTGGGCCGACGCCGACGCACGCCTCGCACGCGCCCGCACCCAGGGCGAAGGCCTCATCATCCCCGCCTGACCCCCCGCGTCGCCCCACGGGCCGCACAGCCCCCTTCTCGGGGTGTCTGTGCGGCCCGTTCGTGCTGTGCGTGACGCACGACGCGTGACGCGTGACGCGTGACGCGTGACGCGAACCGCAGGGTCTCGCCGCGTCACATGCCTCCCCGGACGTCGACGCGCGAGCTCGTCGGTCTGCGTCAGCCACGCACACGCCGACCGCATCGGTGCGTCCTTCCCCGCCGGACAGCGCCACGGCCGCGGCCACGCACCCTTCCAGCACCACCGGGAGGCGCGGACAGTCCCGTACCGGGAGGATGGGCGCGGAGCGGCGAGAGGACGACTGGCCATGGCTGTGGTCGCGGGAACTGACGTCTGGGCCACCGGGGTCCTCGTCGCGTCGCGAGGGCGCCACGGCCTGCTCCTGGAGCACGCGACGCGTGGTCTCGACCAGGTGCCGCCCACTCTGGATGCGCCGTGGGTGGTGGCGCTCACGGGGTCCCGGCCCGCCCGCGACGCGCTCGGTACCGTCGTGGAGGTCGTCGGGGTCTGGACCGGCGACGAGATCCTGGTCGCTCACGTGACCGTCCTCGACCGTCACAGGGACCGCACGACCCAGGACGAGGCCGGAGCGGTCGGCGAGCCCGCCGATCCAGCTGGGACGCCTGCGACGGCGCCTGCTGCGGCTGCGCCTGCTGGGGCGGCTTCGATGGCGGCGCCGCCGCCGGCACGGTCGATGATCGGGCGTCCGCCACCGCAGCTCACCGCAGGCACCAGGGACATCCTGGGTGCCCTCGACACGCTCGGTCTCGTCGTTGCCCTCCAGACGGGTCCTGGCACCGAGACCTGCGCCGAGGAGGAGAGCGCGAGCGGTGTCACCGTCCGCGTCACGGTCGCCGACGTCGACGCGGCCGTCCGGATCGTCCGACATGCAGGCGTGCACGGACGTGGGACCCAGGACCGGATCGTGCTCGTCCCGAGCCGGTGGTCCGCGGTCGAGGTCGCGGCCGCACGGTGCCTGCACGAACAGGTGCCGGAGGGCCTGCTCGTCGCCTTCGGGGAGTCGGTGACGGAGGACGACCAGCTCGAGGTCCTCCTCACGGTCACGTACGTGACGCCCGCGCTCGAGGCCCTGGTCGCACGGCTGCCTGGCGGGATCGTCGACGTCACCGCCCTCGTCCAGGAGCGGTCCTCGGCTGCGCACCGGGTCTGAGGTCAGTGGACGAGCGGGTGGCGGTCTCCGCCCTTCGCTGCCCGAGACCACGCACTCCCCCGCGCCCCGCACTCCCCGCACGCCATCTCCCAGTGCCCCCGCACCCCATCGTCTCGTGCCCCCGTGCCCCGAGAACACGAACGGGCCCCGCCTCCCAGGAGGGAGACGGGGCCCGTCGTGTCGTGCGGTCGATCAGTGCGCGTGCTGTCCGCGAGAGAACTCGAAGACCCAGCCCACGAGGGCGACGGCGCCGAGGACGACGCCGACACCGAGGATCCACCAGCCGAGCGCGAGGCCCAGGAAGGCGATCGCGGCGGAGGCCGCGATGGCCAGCGGCCACCAGCTCCAGGGCGCGTACACGCCCTGGTCGCCGGCGCCCTGCTCGATGAGGCCGTCCGGGTCGTCCTCGGGGCGGGAGTCGATGCGCTTGGCCGTGAGGGCCAGGTAGCCACCGATCATCGCTGCGAGCCCGAAGGTCAGGAACAGCGATGCGGAGCCGACCGGCTCCCAGTGGCTCCAGAACCCGTAGACGAGCGCCATCAGGAGGAAGAACGGTGCGAGGAAGAGGTGGAGCCTCGATTCGACCTTCACTTGCCGTCCTCCTTCTGGCCGTCGCGCGGCTCGTCGATGATCATCGTCGAGGACTTGGCGCTGGGGTGCTCCGTGCCCTCGACCCGGTCCGCGGCGACCTGCTGCTCACCGCGGCGGTCTGCATCGCCGTAGATCTGCTGCAGGACGTTCGGGTTGGGCTCAGCGTGGTCCATGGCCGCGACCTCGGGGTGGTGCAGGTCGAACGCGGGGCGCTCGGAGCGGATCCGGGGCAGCGACGTGAAGTTGTGTCGCGGCGGCGGGCAGGACGTGGCCCACTCGAGCGAGGCACCGTAGCCCCAGGGGTCGTCCACGGTGACCTTGGGCGCGTTGCGCCACGTCGTGTAGACGTTCCAGAGGAACGGCAGGGTCGAGGCGGCGAGGATGAACGCACCGACCGTCGAGACCTGGTTCATCCACGTGAACCCCTCCTCCGGCATGTAGTCCGCGTAGCGACGCGGCATGCCGGCCACGCCCAGCCAGTGCTGGACGAGGAAGGTCGCGTGGAAGCCGATGAAGAGCAGCCAGAAGTGGATCTTGCCGAGCTTCTCGTTGAGCATGCGGCCGGTGAACTTGGGCCACCAGAAGTAGAAGCCGGCGAACATCGCGAACACGACGGTGCCGAAGACCACGTAGTGGAAGTGCGCCACGACGAAGTAGGAGTCGGAGAGGCTGAAGTCCAGCGCAGGGCTCGAGAGGATGACGCCCGTGAGACCACCGAAGAGGAAGGTCACGAGGAAGCCGATCGACCAGAGCATGGGCGTCTCGAACGTGAGCTTGCCGCGCCACATCGTGCCGATCCAGTTGAAGAACTTCACACCGGTCGGTACCGCGATGAGCATCGTCATGAACGCGAAGAACGGGAGCAGGACAGCGCCGGTCACGTACATGTGGTGCGCCCACACCGTCACGGACAGCGCGGCGATCGCGATCGTCGCGTAGACGAGGCCCTTGTAACCGAAGATCGGCTTGCGGCTGAAGACCGGCAGGATCTCGGAGACGATGCCGAAGAACGGCAGGGCGATGATGTAGACCTCGGGGTGCCCGAAGAACCAGAAGAGGTGCTGCCAGAGGATGGCGCCACCGTTCTCCGGGTTGAAGATCTGCGCGCCAAGGCGACGGTCGGCACCGAGCGCGAACAGCGCGGCGGCCAGCGGGGGGAACGCCATCAGGACCAGGAGGCTCGTGACGAGCGTGTTCCAGGTGAAGATCGGCATGCGGAACATCGTCATGCCCGGGGCACGCATCGTGATGATCGTCGTGATGAAGTTGACCGCACCCAGGATGGTCCCGAAGCCCGCGAGGGCGAGCCCGAAGACCCAGAGATCCCCACCTGCCCCTGGACTGAAGGTCGTGTTGGACAGCGGCGCGTACGCGAACCATCCGAACGACGCCGCGCCCTGCGGGGTGAAGAACCCGGCCGAGGCGATGAGCCCGCCGAAGAGGTAGAGCCAGTACGCGAACATGTTCAGTCGCGGGAAGGCGACGTCAGGGGCGCCGATCTGCAGCGGCATGATGACGTTCGCGAAGCCCGCGAAGAGCGGCGTCGCGAACAGCAGCAGCATGATCGTGCCGTGCATCGTGAAGAGCTGGTTGTACTGCTCCTTGCTCTGCACGATCTGGATGCCGGGCTCGAAGAGCTCGGCCCGTATCACGAGGGCCATGAGGCCACCGATGCAGAAGAAGATGAACGACGTGATCAGGTACATGTACCCGATGGTCTTGTGGTCGGTCGAGGTGACCCACTTGATGACGGTTCGTCCGAGCGTCTGGCGCTTCGGGGCGAGACCGGGAACGACTTCGGCCTGCGCGACCATCAGTTCTCACCTTCCGTGACGACGGGGGGGTTCGGGTCCTGGAGGCGGTTCAGGTCGAGACCGAGCTCGCCGATCTGGCCCTTGTCCTCGAGCTTCTGCATCTGTGCGTCGTACTCCGCACGGGAGACCACGGCGACGTTGAAGAGCATGCCGGAGTGGTGCTCACCGCAGAGCTCGGCACACTTGCCGGCGTAGACGCCCTCACGCGTGGGGGTGACCTGCCACTCGTTGGTGCGCTCCGGGATCATGTCCATCTTGAAGAGGAACGCGGGGATCCAGAACGAGTGGATGACGTCGCGGGAGTCCAGCTTGAACCGGACGACCTCGTTGACGGGCAGGTACAGCGTGGGCAGCGACGTCGCGGTGCCGGGGGCACCCTCGATCTCGTCCTCGGACCGGAGGTCGCCGACGTTGGCCTCGTGCTGGCCCGACTCGTAGACGTCGTCCGTGAGGTAGTTGAAGTCCCAGCTCCACTGCTTGCCGATGACCTGGATCTCGACGTCGGGCTCTCCGGAGAGGTCCTTGATCGCCGTCATGTCACGGTCGGTGTAGTAGAAGAGCACGAGCACCATGACGATCGGCACTGCCGTGTACATGATCTCGAGGGGCAGGTGGTAGCGCGTCTGCACGGGCAGGACGTGGTCGTCCTTGCGCTTGCGGTAGGCGGCCACGCACCACAGGATCAGTCCCCACGTGATGACACCGACGATGAGTGCTGCGAGCCAGGACCCGTTCCACAGCGACGTGATGCGGGCGGTCTGGTCGGTCACCTCACCGTCGGAATATCCGGGGAGAAATCCGCGCTGAACGGTCTCACTGGCACAACCGGACGCCACCGCTGCGACTGCGACGGCGGAAGCCGTCGCTCGCAGGATGGTTCGCCGTGTGCGGCTAGGGGATTGCGAGTGCAAGGGGGGCCTTTCACTTCAACGTTCGACAGGGGGGCTCGATCTTCTCCACGAGTTCCCCGCAGAACCTTCGTCCTCGACCCACAGAGCCTAGCGCGCAAATGCCCTCTCTCGCGCCGTCAACTCGGCTTCCGAGCGTGACGAATCCGCCAACTTCCCGCAAGATCCCGGGGTTCGGCACACCCTCGGCGCATCTGTCAGATCGTCGCTTCCCGTGCCGCCCGCGCTACGGTGCACGGTGTGGGTCGCGTCCACGGCACATTCGGCGCGTCTGCAATGAAAGTTCGCCGATCGGCGGTCCGGGGCCCCTCCCCCGGCCGCCTCGCACGCCTCCTGGAGCTCATGTGACCGACACCACGACGCCCCCGCGTCGGGTCTACCTCGACAACGGCGGTCGGGCGACCCTGCACCCCCTCGCACGCACGGCCCTCGCCCAGTCGATCGACGACGGGTGGGCCGATCCCCGCCGGCTGTACGCCGAGGCGCGCCGCGCCGCCGTGCTCCTCGACGGCGCCCGGGAGGCGATCGCCGCGGCGCTCGGCACCCGGACCGAGGAGGTCCACCTCGCGCCCTCGCACGTCGCAGCCCTGCACGCCGCGGTGGGTGCGGTCTCGCTCGGGCGGCGGCGCACGGGGCCGGGGATCGTCGTCCCGGCGGTCGAGCGCGCGGCCGTCCTGCACGCCGCCGAGCTCGCGGTCGCGACCGCGGGCAGCCCTGGCGCCCTCGTGACGATCCCGGTCGACCTGCTCGGCCGCGTCGACGAGGCGGCCATGACGGCCGCGATCGGCGCAGACGGCGTCGCACTGGCCGCGCTCCAGGCAGCGAACGGCGAGGTGGGCACGGTCCAGCCCGTCGACGCGGTCCACGCGGCCGCGCGCCGCGCGGGGGTGCCGCTCCTCGTGGACGCGGGCGCCGTCGTCGGGCACGGGGAGGTTCCGGGGGGCTGGGACCTGCTGGCCGCCGACCCCGCCGACTGGGGCGGCCCCGCCGGGGTGGGCGTGCTCGCGGTCCGCAACCGGGTGCGCTGGCGCCGCAACTGGCCCGAGGACGCCGAGCCGTGGTTCCCCGGCGGCGTCAGCGTCCCGGCTGCATTCGCGGCCGCCGTCTCGCTCCAGTCCGTCGTGGCGGACCGCGTGGCCCAGGACGCACGGCGTCGGGCGATCGTCGACAAGGTGCGCACCGTCGTCGGGCAGATCCCCGACGTCGAGGTCGTGGGCGACCCCGACGACCGGCTCCCCCACGTCGTGACGTTCTCGTTCCTGTTCGTCGACGGCGAGGCCCTGGTGACGGAGCTCGACCGGGCGGGGTTCGCGGTCGGGTCGGGCTCGGCCTGCACGTCGAGCACGCTCGAACCCAGCCACGTCCTGGCCGCCATGGGTGTCCTGACGCACGGCAACGTCCGCATCGCCCTCGACCGGTCGACCACGGAGCACGACGTCGACCGCTTCCTCGCGGTCCTGCCCGGGGCCGTCGCCCGCGTGCGCGCCTCGCTCGGGGTGAGCGGGCTGTGAGCGACACGCCCGCCCTCGTCGACGCGCGCGGCCTGCGCTGCCCGCTGCCCGTCATCCGGCTCGCGGCCGCGGCGCGCGACCGTGCGCCGGGTGATGTCCTGACCGTCTGGTCGACCGACCCGGCGGCCCGTCACGACGTGCCGGCCTGGGCGCGCATGCGCGGCCACACGGTCGTGGAGAGCACCGTCGTGGAGAGCACGGTCGTGGAGGGTGCCGAGGGGCAGGACGCGGACGCCACGGACTCCGGCAGGAGCACGCCCGACGGCGGCACGACCTGGGCGATCACCGTCCGCCTGGGTGGGTGACCACCCAGGCACCGCCCCCACGGACACGAACGGCCCGGCCACCGTGAGGTGACCGGGCCGTCGAGGTCCTTCGGCGTCGCGCAGCCGGGCTGCCGACGCTCGCGGATCAGCCGAACGAACCGCCGCACGCGCAGGCGCTGCCCGCGTTGGGGTTGTCGATCGTGAAGCCCTGCTTCTCGATCGTGTCGGCGAAGTCGATCGTGGCGCCGTCCAGGTAGGGGACGCTCATCTTGTCGACGACGACCTCGACACCGTCGTAGTCCTTGAGGGCGTCGCCGTCCAGGACACGCTCGTCGAAGTAGAGCTGGTAGATCAGGCCCGAGCAGCCACCGGGCTGGACGGCGACGCGCAGACGCAGGTCGTCGCGGCCCTCCTGCTCGAGGAGGCTGCGGATCTTGCCGGCCGCGAAGTCCGTCAGCAGGACGCCGTGGGTGGCGGTCTCGGTGGTCTCGCTCATCGTGTTCTCCGCACAGTCTTCGGTGGGCTCTCGCCCCGTGGTGTGCCGTCGGTCTGCGGCTCCCGCTCCCGGGCAGGCCGATCGGTCCTCAGGCTTGTCGCATACCCGTCAACACGACGGGAGATGGTTCTGTTCCCGAGTGTACGACGCCTGAGCTCACGTGCCGCTGCCTCCCCAGGTACGGGCCACCCGAGCGACCCTCGCGCGCGCCGCCCCCGCGTCCGCGCCGAGCTCGTAGGCGCCGCTGATGCCCGCGGCCGCCTGCTCGCGCCGCCCGGCGAGGATCTCGCGCGCCAGCACGACGACAGGGACCCCGAGCGCGCCGGCCCGGCGCGCGACCTCGGGCAGGGCGCCGTCGTGCGTCGTCGACGCGTCGAGCCGGTCGACGACCACGACCGCGACGTCGGCGCCCTCGACCCGTGCGCCCAGCCCGACGACGTCCGCGACCAGCGACGTCCCGGGCAGCAGGCGACCGCCGGCGGCGGCGATCCCGAACCCCAGTCCCCCGCCCGCGCCCGCGCCGGGCAGCCCGGTCAGCGCCCGGTCGGCGGCCGCGCGCGCCGCGACCCCGACGGCGGGGCGTGCGCCGGGGGCGAGCGACGCCGTCGGGCCCGAGAGCCCGGACAGCAGGTCGCGGCGGGCCGTCCCGTCGAGGGCTCGCGTGACCTCGTGCGCGAAGTGGCCGTGCGCCCGCTCGAGCTCCTGGGCGAGCGTCGCCAGCGCGGGCCGCGCGGCCGCGAGCGCCCCACTCGCCCCGTGCAGGCCCAGCAGCGGCAGGTCGGACTCGACCGCCCCGACGAGCTCGACCGTCGCCAGCGCGTCCCGGGCATTCAGGGCGACCAGGGCGTGCTCACGCGTGATCGCGCCGAGCGCGCCCCCGCCGCGGGTCAGCGGCCCGTCGTCGGTCCCCGCGAGAGCCGCGAGCATCCCGGCCCCGGCGTCGTGCGCACCGCCGTCCCCGGTCGCCACGACCACGCGCGACGCACGCCGGGCCGCCAGGGCGACCACCTGCCCGACGCCGTAGCTCGTCGCCGCGCCCAGCCCGCCGTCCGCGAGGCTTCCGGAGGTCGCCGCAAGACGGAGGAACGCGGCCTCGACGTAGGCCGTGCGTGCCCCGGTCGCCGACGGGGGGCCGAGGCGGAACGTCACGGGCACGTCCTCACCGGCCACCCCGCGCGCGATGACGGCCACGTGCTCGGGGGCGTGGCTCGCGAGCGCACGCAGGAAGCCGGCCGCACCAGGGTTGAGGACGCACGGGTCCACGTCGGCGCGCACCGTGGCCGTCCAGGTCTGCGCGACCAGGGCGCACGCGTCCTCGGCGGACAGGGGCCCGTCCGACAGGGCGAGCGGTTCCGCGGCGGCGAGGAGGAGGCGCATGCCGCGATTGTGCCAGGTCGGCGACACGCCTCACCCCGGCGCCGTGGGCCCACCGGACGGCCCGGCGCCGCGGCAAGCGCGCGGGCGTGGGGGCCGCGCGCGCAGGGCGTGGACCGAGCGCACGGCACCCCCGCAGGTCGCTGCGGGGCTGCTCGACCGGCCGACCGTTGTGCGACGATGGTCCCGTGAGCACCCTGTTGGACAGCGCCTTCGCGGAACCTGCCCCCTCCCCCCTCCTGCTCCTCGGACAGGGCCGGGACCTGGCCTCCGAGCGAGGAGTCGAGTGCACCGGCGAGCTGCCGGCGGCCAGCGACCCCGACCTCGTCGAACGTGCCCGTGCGGCCCGCGCCGCGCTCGGCTCGCGAGCCTTCGTCCTGGGCCATCACTACCAGCGCGACGAGGTCATCGACTTCGCCGACGTCACGGGCGACTCGTTCAAGCTCGCACGCGAGGCCGCGGCGCGCCCCGAGGCCGAGTTCATCCTGTTCTGCGGCGTGCACTTCATGGCCGAGAGCGCGGACATCCTCACCACGGACGCCCAGCAGGTCGTCCTGCCGGACCTCGCCGCGGGCTGCTCGATGGCCGACATGGCGGCGATCAACCAGGTCGAGGACGCGTGGGAGGTCCTCCAGGACGCCGGGGTCGCCGACGTGACGATCCCCGTGACCTACATGAACTCGAGCGCCGCGATCAAGGCGTTCACTGGCCGCCACGGCGGGACCATCTGCACGTCCTCGAACGCGGAGGTCGCGCTGCGGTGGGCGTTCGATCAGGTGGGGGGCGTCGACGGCACGGGCAAGGTGCTGTTCATGCCCGACCAGCACCTGGGACGCAACACCGCGCTCCGGGGCCTCGGCATGTCCCCCGCGGACTGCGTGGTCTTCGATCCGCGCAAGCCCAACGGCGGCCTGACCGACGCCGAGCTGCGCGACGCGCGCATGATCCTGTGGCGCGGGCACTGCTCGGTGCACGGGCGCTTCTCCGAGCGGAACGTGACCGACATCCGCGCCGCGGTGCCGGGCGTCAACGTGCTCGTGCACCCCGAGTGCAAGAACGAGGTCGTGGAGGCCGCGGACTACGTCGGCTCGACCGAGTACATCATCAAGATGCTCGACGCGGCCGAGCCCGGCTCGTCGTGGGCGATCGGCACCGAGCTCAACCTGGTGCGGCGCGTCGCCCGCGCGCACCCGGACAAGCAGGTGCACTACCTCGACTCGACCGTCTGCTTCTGCTCGACCATGAACCGCATCGACCTGCCGCACCTCGTGTGGGCCATGGAGTCCCTCGTCGCCGGGCGCACGGTCAACCGCATCGTGGTCGACGCCGACGACGCCCACTGGGCGCGCGTCGCGCTCGACCAGATGCTCGCCCTGCCGGGGCTGTAGGACCACCCGTCGGGTCTGCCACCGTGCGGTGGCGGGCCCGACGGTCGCACCATCGCATCGACCCTCGGGGGTGACGGATGACGACCGGGAACGGTCTGAGCGTCGGGATCTTCGTGTTCGACGGCGCTGAGGAGCTCAACGTCGCGGGACCCTACGAGGTGCTCACGACGTGGCGCGAGCGCTCGGCCCTCAAGCCGCGGGTCTCGACGTTCTCGTGGGACGGGCGCGGCGTGCGGCTCGCGCAGGGCCTGCACATGGTCCCCGACGGGTCGGCCGAGGACGTCGACCCGCTCCAGGTGCTCGTGCACCCCGGCGGTCCCGGCGTCCAGCGGCTGGTCGGGGACCGGGCGCACCTTGCCTGGTTGCACACGATGCGCGCCCGGACCCCGCTGCTGACGAGCGTGTGCACGGGCTCGCTCGCGTACGCGGCGGCCGGGCTGCTGGCCGGGCGTCCCGCGACGACCCACTGGGACCACGTGGACGAGCTCGCCCGCCTCGACCCAAGCATCCTCGTCGACACCGAGACCCGGTTCGTCGACGACGGCGACGTGGTCACCTCGGCCGGGGTGTCGGCCGGGATCGACATGGCGCTCCACCTCGTCGAACGGCTCGAGAACGCCGAGGTGGCCGAGGAGGTCCGGCGCGCCCTGCAGTACGAGGGCTGAGGTCTCCCCCGCTCGGCGGCTCAGGCGCTCGTGCGCTCCTCGTAGCGGCCCGAGCGGTGCGCCCACCGGTCGAAGAAGACCGTGAGGAACGGGGGCAGCGTCGCAGCCAGCGCGAAGAAGACCGTCAGCAGCGACCAGCGCTGGCGAACGGCCACGACGAGCGCGAGCGCGACGTACGCGACGACCAGGCCACCGTGGACGGGGCCGAAGATCTTGACGCCGAGCTCGGAGATCTCGGCGATCCACTTGACGTACATCCCCACGAGCAGCCCGGCCCAGGAGAAGGCCTCGGCGATGGCGACCACGCGGAACGCGCGGACGGTCCAGTGGTGCGAGGTCGAGGGCTTCGTCGAGGACGTCGCCGGGGCGTCGGGGGCGGTGCCGACGTCGGGCGTGGAGGCTTCGGGGACAGGGGCGGCGGTTCGGGAAGTCACGGGGGTCATCCTCACACGGCTCCCTGGACGGGCCCGAACCCACCGGCGGGTCCCGCGGCGGGGCTCGGCGTGGGCACGTCCGACGGGTCACCGGGGTACGGCGACGGCGCGCGCAGTGGCGGCGCGCGCTGCGTGGCCCGGGCGGGCGCCCGCTGCGCGGCCCGCGATACCTGATACCGACCGTGCTCGGTAGTAGCCTGCGACGGTGACCCGACAGATCCAGCTCACGATCGCCAGCACCCTGCCCCGCAAGGCCGTCCCCGGTCGCGGGGTCCTCGACCCCTCCGTGACCCGCATGCGCGTGCGCCCCGGCGACCTCGACTTCTACCTGCACGTGAACAACGGCGTGTACCTGCAGATGATGGACGTGGCCCGCAGCAACTTCCTCGCCGACCTCGGCGCCTTCGGGCTCCTGCGCGACAAGGGCTGGTACCCCGTCGTGGCGTCGTCGACCGTGAAGTACCGCCGCTCGCTCCAGCTCTGGGACCGCTTCGAGATCACGACGCGCGTCCTCGGCTGGGACGACCGTGTCGTCTACCTCGAGCAGGTCTTCACGCGCGGCGGCGACCTGTGCGCGCGTGGCCTGATCGCGGGCCGGTTCCTCTCGAAGGCCGGCGACCGCATCCCGGGGCCCGACGTCGTCGGCCTCCTGGGCACCTCGACCGTGAGCCCCGAGCTGCCGGCCGACGTGCGCGACTGGGCCCAGGCCGTGGACGTCGCGGCACGCTGAGCCCGCGCCGCCCTACGCTGCGGACCATGACGGACGAGGTGCTCGAGCACGCCCTGCTGCACGTGGTTCCTGGTCGGGAGGCCGCCTTCGAGGAGGCCTTCGCGCACGCGCGGACGATCATCTCCGCGATGCCCGGCTTCGGCGGGCTCTCGGTGTCGCGGTGCGTCGAGCGCCCCTCGACGTACCTGCTGCTCGTGCGCTGGGACAGCCTCGAGGCGCACACCGAAGGCTTCCGCGGCTCGCCCGACTACCTCCGGTGGAAGGCGCTGCTGCACCACTTCTACGACCCGTTCCCGGTCGTCGAGCACTACCGCGAGGTGTCCGTCATCCCTGGGTCGACAACCACGCCCTGACGTCCTCGAGCTGGACGAGGACCGTCGTCAGGTCCTGCGTGAGGTGCTGCCCCCGGGCCGAGGCCACGCACCGGTCCACCTCGTCGACCATGCGCCGGGCGGTCGCGGCGTCGTCGAGCCGGACGGCCAGCTCGGCACGGAAGGCCTGGGCCTCGACCCGGTCGCGAGCGGAGGCCCCCAGATCCCCGGCCTCGGCGTCTCGGCGCAGCGCGCCGTCGAGGATCTTCACGGCCTGCCCGACGTCGCCGCGCGAGTCCGCCTGGACCACCGCGTTGGCCACGGCCAGCAGCAGGCGCGACTCCCCCGGTGGGCCGTCGGCGGGGCCGGCGTCCTCGCCCGGCCCCGAGGGCTCCCCAGGCGTCCGGGTCGCCGACGAGCCGGAACCCGTCCCCGTCGCTGCCTGCTCGGGCCGCCGCACGACCCGCAACCAGTTCCCCGCGGGGTCCACGAGGCTGAAGCCGCTGAGCCCACCCGCGTTCGCCCGACGACGGGGCCGCGTGATGCGCGGGAACCCGCTCAGCGGCAGCCTCCCGTACATCTCGCGCAGCCCCGCGGCCCACGCCTCGTACAGGGGCTCGGTGTCGTCGACCACGACCAGGCACGAGCCGTACGAGTCCTCGGGACGGAAACCGTCCATCGCGAAGTAGTGCAGGTCGATGCCGCCGCGACGCAGCGCGAGGTACGGGTTGGGCCGGGACTGCCGGTAGGTCACCTCGAACCCGAGGGCCACGGAGAAGTCGTGGATCTCGTCGATCGACGCGCAGGGCAGGAGGGGGACCATCGTCTCGTTCGCCATGTCCCCATCCCACCACCCGGCGCGCGCGACGACCACGGGCAACGTCGGTTCCACCAGCCGTCAGGCCGCAACCACTCGCCCCTCGTCAGGCCGCAACCGCTCGCCCCTCGTCAGGCCGCAACCGCCTGAGCGATCCGGACCAGGTTGCCCGACGGGTCCCGGAACGCGCAGTCGCGCGGACCCCAGTCCTGGTCCATGGGCTCCTGCAGGACCTCGGCACCCGACGCCCGGACGGTCTCGAAGAGCGCGTCGACGTCGTCGGTCGCGAACACGAGGATCGGCAGGACACCCTTGATCATGAGCTCCTGGAGCGCGTCGCCGTCGGCCTGCGAGCGACCCGCGTGCGGCGCCGAGAGCACGATGCCCAGCCCGGGCTGGGCGTCCGACCCGAGCGTGACCCAGCGGAACCCCTCGGAGCCCACGTCGTTGTGCACCTTGAGCCCGAGCGCGTCGCTGTAGAAAGCGATCGACTCGTCGACGTCGTTGACGGTGATGTTGCAGAACTTCAGTGAGATGGTCATGACCGCGACTCTAGGACGGGCCTCGTGCGCCCGCTTCTCCGATCCTGCTCGATGCGGGCGGTCCCCTTCGGGGGCTGCGCCGTGCTCAGTGCGCGGTGGTCCTGGTGGCGGCGGCGCCGCGTGCCGGCCGCGTCAGGACCTGGGCCACGCACGGCGGCATGGCCTTGACCGCGGCGTGCTCGCGGCTGCGGTACGCCGAGGGCGTCTCGCCCACGATCTCGGTGAACTTCGAGCTGAACGAGCCGAGCGACGTACACCCGACCGCCATGCACGCGTCCGTGACGCTCGCACCGCCCCGCAGCAGGGCCATGGCCCGCTCGATCCGGCGCGTCATGAGGTAGCAGTACGGCGTCTCGCCGTACGTCGCCCGGAACCGGCGCGAGAAGTGCGCGGGAGACATGAGGGCCTTGCGCGCCATGGTCGGGACGTCGAGCGGTGACGTGTACTCCCGGTCCATGAGGTCCCGGGCGCGGCGCAGCAGCACGAGCTCCTCGATCTCCTGCGGGGTCATGCTCCGAACGTAGCACCGGGGTCACCGGCTGCCGAGAACGAGCGTGCGGTCGCCATCGAGCCGATGGCGACCGCAGGCCCGTTCTCGGCGACGACTCAACCGCGCGCGAGCCGCGTCAGCAGGAGCGCCTCGGCCAGCACGACCTTCTCGAGCTCGCCGAGGTGCACCGACTCGTTGGCACCGTGCGCGCGCGAGTCGGGGTCCTCGACACCCGTCACGAGGATGGCTGCGTCGGGGAAGACGTCGAGCAGGTCCGCGATGAACGGGATCGAGCCGCCGATGCCGATGTCCACCGGCGCCGTGCCCCACGACGTCTCGAACGCCCAGCGCGCGGCCTGCATCGCGGACGAGTCGGTCGGCGCCTGGAACGGCTTGCCCGTCTCGCCGTCGTGCACCGTGACCTGCGCGCCGAACGGCGCGTTCGACTCGAGGTGCGCGCGCAGCGCCGCGAGCGCGGCCGCCGGGTCCTGGCCGGGCGCGATGCGCAGCGAGAGCTTGGCCGTCGCGCGCGGGGTCAGCGTGTTGGACGCGTGCGCGACGCTGGGTGCGTCGATCCCGATGACCGACAGCGCCGGCTTGGTCCACAGGCGGCCCGTCAGCGTCCCCTCGCCCGCGAGGCGGACACCGTCGAGCACCGAGGAGTCCGCGCGGAAGTCCGCCTCCTCGTAGTCGACGGTCGGGTCCGGTGCGGAGACCAGGCCCTCGACCGCGACGTTGCCCTGCTCGTCGTGGAGGGTGGCGATCAGGCGCGAGAGCAGCGTGAGCGCGTCGAGCACCGGACCGCCGAACATACCCGAGTGCACCGCGTGGCCCAGCACCGCGACCTCGACGTCGCAGTCGACCAGGCCGCGCAGGCTCGTGGTGAGGCCTGGGACGCCGACCTTCCAGTTGGCGGAGTCCGCGACCACGATCACGTCGGCCGCGAGGAGGTCCTTGTGCTGGTTCAGGAACGGCAGGAAGCTCGGCGACCCGACCTCCTCCTCGCCCTCGACGAAGACCGTCACGCCGATCGGCAGGTCGCCCAGCGCGGACAGCGCCCGCAGCGCGCCCACGTGCGCCACGATCCCGGCCTTGTCGTCGGCCGCACCACGACCGAACAGCCGACCGTCGACCTCGGTCGGGACGAACGGGTCCGTGTCCCACGCGGCTGCGTCCCCCGGGGGCTGCACGTCGTGGTGCGCGTAGAGCAGGACCGTCGGGGCGCCCTCCGGGGCCGGGCGGCGCGCGACGACCGCGGGCGCACCGAGCGGACCCGCGACGCCCGTGGCGTGCAGGATCTGCACCTCGGGCATCCCCGCTCCGCGCAGGAGCTCGGCCACGGCCTCGGCGCTCGCCGCGACGTGCGCCTGGTCGAACGCGGAGTTGGACACCGACGGGATGCGCACGAGCGCCTCGAGGTCCTCGCGCAGGGCGGGGAAGAGCTCGGCGACCCGGGCGCGCAGGTGAGCGACGTCGTCGGGCTCGGAAAGGGTGCTGGTTCCAGGTGTGCTGTTCACCCGGGCAACGCTACCCGCCGGTACGCCTCCGCTCCTGCCCACGACCCGTGCCGAGGCAGCCCCCGTCCTCGACTACGCTGGACCTGTGTTCTCACGCAACAAGTCCTCCGCGCCCTCGTCGAACGACGCCCCCGACCCGGTTGCCGCCGCAGCCGAGATCGAGAAGGCCGGCAAGGGCAGGCCGACGCCCAAGCGCAAGGTCGCCGAGGCCGCCAACAAGCGGCCGCTCGTGCCCTCGGACCGCAAGTCCGCGTCCAAGACCGCGCGCCAGCAGCAGCGTGAGGCACGCGACCGCCAGTTCCAGGCCATGCAGACGGGCGACGAGCGCTACATGCCCGCCCGCGACAAGGGCCCGGTCAAGCGCTACGTGCGCGACTACGTGGACGCCCGCTGGAACCTCGGTGAGTTCTTCCTGCCCGTCGCCCTGGTCTTCATCGTCCTGACGTTCGTGTTCTCCCAGAACCTGAACATGGCGACGATCATCATCTTCGTGCTCTACGGGATCGTGCTCATCACGATCATCGACGCGTTCATCATGTGGCGCTCGCTCAAGAAGCGCCTGGTCGCGAAGTTCGGTCCGGACTCCCCCAAGGGCAACGCGATGTATGCCGTGATGCGCGCGTTCCAGCTGCGCCGCGCACGCCTGCCCAAGCCCATGCACAAGAAGCACGGCTCCTTCCCCGCGTAGCCGCTCGCGTCCGGTCCGCCGGACGGCCCCAGTTCCCCGAGGTGCCCCGGGCAACCTAGTGTTGTCCCCATGCCCAACTACCGCTTCCTCGGCAACTCCGGCCTCAAGATCTCCGAGATCACCTACGGCAACTGGCTCACCCACGGCTCGCAGGTCGAGAACGACGTCGCCACCCAGTGCGTCCACGCCGCCCTCGACGCCGGCATCACCACGTTCGACACCGCGGACGTCTACGCGAACACCAAGGCCGAGCAGGTCCTCGGCGACGCCCTCAAGGGGCAGCGCCGCGAGTCCCTCGAGATCTTCACGAAGGTCTACTGGCCCACGGGCCCCGGCGGGGCCAACGACTCGGGCCTGTCGCGCAAGCACGTCATGGAGTCGATCGACGGCTCGCTGAAGCGCCTCGGCACCGACTACGTCGACCTCTACCAGGCGCACCGGTTCGACCAGTCGACCCCGCTCGAGGAGACGATGCAGGCGTTCGCCGACATCGTCCGCCAGGGCAAGGCGCTCTACATCGGCGTGAGCGAGTGGACCGCGGACCAGATCCGCGCGGGCCACGCCCTCTCGAAGGAGCTCGGCTTCCAGCTCATCTCCTCCCAGCCCCAGTACTCGATGCTGTGGCGCGTCATCGAGGACGAGGTCGTCCCGACCTCGCGCGAGCTGGGCCTGTCCCAGATCGTCTGGTCCCCCGTCGCGCAGGGCGTCCTGAGCGGCAAGTACCTGCCCGGCCAGCCCGCCCCCGCCGGGTCGCGCGCCACCGACGCCAACGGCTCGCGCTTCATCCAGCAGTTCATGACCGAGGACGTGCTCACGCGCGTCCAGCAGCTGAAGGCCGTCGCCGACGAGCTGGGCCTGACCCAGGCGCAGCTCGCGGTCGCGTGGGTCCTGCAGAACGACAACGTCGCGGCCGCCCTCATCGGCGCCTCGCGCCCCGAGCAGGTCGCCGAGAACGTCAAGGCGTCCGGCGTGGTCATCCCCGCCGAGCTCCTGGCGAAGATCGACGAGATCCTCGGCGACGTCGTCGAGCGCGACGCCGGCAAGACCGCGGCGGGAGCCCCCGGGCCGCGCTGACCCGGCGTCACCGGGGACTCGTCCCCCCTGACCGGCCGACCCGCTGACCGGTCGCCGACGACCCCGGGTGCTCACCGAGCACCCGGGGTCGTCGGCGTCACGCCTTCTCGTGGCCCCCGCGCGCCGCCGGCCCGACCGGACGTCCCTCCGGTGGCCGGTTCGCGCTACATCCTGTCCCCACAGCACCCCATGCCCCGGCCTACCGTGGCCGGATGGCTTCTCCTTGCTTCCCGGCCCGCGTCGTCACGGCGACGCGCCTCACGCCGCACATGGTCCGTGTCCACCTCGAGGTCGTCGGCGACTGGACGTGGACGACCGACGGACAGGGCGACGAACGCATCGACCTCGCGTTCCCGTTCCCCGGTGAGACCGTCGCCGAGATCGAGTTCTTCAACCAGGACGACTACGGCGTCGTGCCCGTCGAGGGCACCGAGCCGCCGTGGCGCCACTACACGGCCCGCCGGGTGCACGACGAGGGTCGCACGATCGTGGTCGACCTCGCCGTGCACCCGGGCGGCCTCGCGTCCGACTGGGCCGAGCGCGCCGAACCGGGCCACGTCCTGGGAGTGTTCGCGGGCGGCGAGTCGCGCAGCTACTACGACGCCCCGGCCGACGCCGAGTGGCGCCTGCTCGTCGCCGACCCGACCGGACTGCCCGGGCTCGGGCGCATCGTCGAGGAGCTCCCACCGGGCGGCGTCGCGCACGCGGTCGTGGAGGTGCCGACGCTCGAGGACCGTCAGGAGCTCGAGACCCGCGGCGACGTGACGTACACCTGGCTCGTGACCCCGGAGGGCGCACGCCCGGGCGCGGCGCTCGTCGAGGCCGTGCGCGCCCTGCCCGTCCTGGAGACCCCGGGCTACGCGTGGGTCGCGTGCGAGAGCGCCGCGAGCCGTGACATCCGCCGCACGCTCCGGTCCGCGTGGGGCATGGCCCGCGACCGGCACCAGGTCGTCGGGTACTGGACCGCCGGGAAGGTCAACGTCCGCGCGGACCGCGACGCCGAGGACGCCCACGACCACGACCATCATGCGGAGCCGGCGCACCAGCACTAGTCCGCAAGGCGCGTCCGGCTGTCACCCGCCGGTCGTCCGCCGGTCACCCGCCGGTACGGGCGCCCGCACGGCGCCCGCCCCTGGCCGCCCGACGGCGGAGCGCACCCGGGCATCCGGGCGCGCTCCGCCGTCGGGCCTCGAGCCGGGTCCCGCCGAGTGCGCGTCCCGGGCTGTTCGGAGGGGGCACGGACGAGCCCGAGCTCCCGCTCGGCGACGGACGCGACCGTCCGAGCGGGCACCGCTCTATGCCGCGTTCGGCTCGGGCTCGCCCGGTACCTCTCCCCGGCCACCCGCGCCGGGAGCACCACCCGCGTCAGAGGAACCCTCGCCCGGGGCGACGTGCCCCGGGAGGTGCGCGGCGCCGTCGGGCGACGTGGAGAACGGTACGACCGCCGGCCGCAGGTGCGGCGCGAGCCACCGCGCGGCCACCTGGACGACGGGCCCCACGCCCAGCGCGTACAGGACCGTCGCCCACCCGAGCGTCCCGCCGAGCGCGAAGCCGATCGCGACCACGAGAACCTCGATCGCGGTCTTGACCCGCCGCACGGGCCAGCCGGTGCGGGCGACCAGTCCGGTCATGAGGCCGTCACGCGGGCCCGGGCCCAGGCGCGCCCCGAGGTAGGCCGCGGTCGCGACGCCGTTGAGGGCCACACCCGCGACCGCGAGCGCCACTCGTCCTGCCGTGGAGGGGTCGGGGTCGACACGCTCGAGCAGCAGCAGGAACGGGTCGAGGGTCGCGCCGATCACGACGATGTTGGCGATCGTGCCGATCCCGGGGCGCTGGCGCAGCGGGATCCACAGCAGCATGACGACGACGCTCGACGCGACGACGACGACGCCGAGCGCGAGGCCGGAGCGCAGGGCAACGCCCTGGTGGAAGACGTCCCACGGCATGGCGCCCATTCCTGAGTGGATGAGCATGGCCATGGTCAGGGAGAAGCCGAACAGTCCGAGCGTGAGCTGGACCGTCCGGCGCAGGGGGCTGAAGTTCGTCGACACTCCCCTACTGTGCACCCGCAGTGGACTGGTGATCCATAGCCAATTCGGGAAGAGTGGCCTCATGGCCACCTCGCTCGCCACCTCGCTCGACACCGCTCCCGCCGTCGCCCCACCCCATCCACCCGTCCACCGTCGCCTGACCGCCCCCGCGCTCGCCGCCCTCGTCGCGGGGTGGCAGACCGACGGTCCCGCCTACGTCGCGCTCGCCGACGCCGTCCGCGGCGCGGTCCTGTCCGGCACGGTCGCCCCGCACACGCGGCTGCCGAGCGAGCGGGACCTGGCCGGGGCGCTCGGCGTCTCCCGGACGACCACGGCGGCAGCGTACGCGGCGCTGCGCGAGCGGGGCTTCGTCACGAGCCGCACGGGGGTCGGGACCGTCGCGGTCCTGCCCCGACCCACGCGCCGCGCCCAGCCACGGTGGTGCGGCGGCGACGCGCCCGTGCCGGTGGGCGTCGAGCCGCCCGAGGACCTCGTCGACCTGGGGCAGGCCGCCCCCGCTGCCCCGCCCCAGCTCCACGCGGCCTACGGTCGCGCGCTCGAGGCCCTCCCCGGCTACCTGTCGGGCCGCGGCTACGAGCCGCTCGGGCTCGAACCCTTGCGCGAGGCCGTCGCGCAGCGGCTCACCGAGCGCGGCACCCCCACGACGCCGGACCAGGTCCTCGTGACCACGGGCGCGCAGCACGCGATCTCGACGCTCGCGCAGTCCTACCTCGGGCCGCGCGACCGGGTCGTGGTCCAGTCCCCCACGTACGCGCACGGCATCGAGACGATGGTCGCACGCGGGGCACGCGTCGTCGGGTTCCCCGTGGGGGCGGGCCTGCCGGGCGACGGGCCGGGCTTCGACGTCGCGCTCTTCGAGTCGACGGTCCGCGCCGCGACCCCACGCCTCGTCTACCTGATCCCCGACTTCCACAACCCCACGGGGTACAGCCTCACGCCCGACGAGCGCGCAGCGGTCCGGCGGGTCGCGCTGCGGCACCGGGTCACGGTCATCGGTGACGAGACGCTCACCGACATCGCGCTCGACGGTCCCGCGCCCGAGCCGCTCGCGGGCGACGGGTCCGCGACGAGCCACGTGCTCACCGTCGGGTCGGCCTCCAAGTCGTTCTGGGGCGGGCTGCGCGTGGGCTGGGTCCGCGCGCATCCCGACGTCGTCGCGCACCTCGCGCGCGTCCGCGGCGCGAGCGACATCGCGACGTCGGTCCTCGAGCAGCTCGCCGTGGTCGAGCTGTTCTCCCGGCGCGAGGAGGTCCTCGCCGGACGGCTGCCCCTCCTGCGCTCGCAGCGCGACCTGCTGCGGTCGGCGATCACGGCCGCGATCCCGTCGTGGCACGTGACGGCGCCCGCCGGCGGGCTCTCGCTGTGGGTCGACCTGGGGCGCCCGCTCGCGCACGCGCTCGCCGCGGCCGCCGCGGTGCGGGGCCTGGTCGTCAACCCGGGCCCGTCCCTCACGCCCGACGGCGCCGCGACCTCCCGCATCCGGCTCACCTTCGCGCCCGACGCCGAGGCGATCGGCCGGGCCGTGCCCCGGCTCGTCGCTGCGTGGGAGCACGTGGCGGGCTAGCGGCCCCTCGGTCGCTCCTCGGTCGCTCCTCGGTGCCGAGCATGCGGTTGACGTCGCGATTCGGCGAATTCTCGACGACAACCGCATGCTCGGTGGCGCGCCCGCCCGGGACGCGGATGGCTGGCCAGAAGCCTGCTGTCAGCGCGGCTCGCCTGCCCGGTGCCCCACGAACCGACCGTCCACGAGCACCGGCACCACGTCCGAGGCGTCGACCTCCGCCGCGATCTCGACGTCCGCCCCGAACCCCTGGTCGACGAGCTCGCGCCCGCTCACGCAGCGCCGGAGCCGGTCCCGCAGAGCAGCGGGTCCGGGACGACCGTCGTGTCCGACGCACGCCGACCGGTACGCCGCCGCCGCGACCTCCGCCTCGGGTGCCAGGTCGTCGTCGTGCCCTGCGATCGCGGCGACGACCGCGCCACCTCCCCAGAGGTCCTCGACCGCCGGGCGCAGGGATCCGTCCGGCCACCGTTCGCCCCCCGCGACCACCGCGACGACGTGCCCCGGGTCCTCGTCGAGGAAGCTCGTGACGTGCGCGCCGACGGCAGCCGCGTTGCGCAGGCAGGCCGCGACCACCGGCACACCGTCCTCGGCGAGCGAGAGCGAGATCGTCGACCCGTTGGGCGAGGGCAGGACGACCCGAGCGAGCCCGGGGGCGTGGCGCAGCGAGGCCGGGGACAGACTCACGTCACGCTCGGACCGGGCCCGTGCGAGCGTCGCCCCGTGCCGCGCCGCATGGTCGGCGGCACGCTCGTCACGCCACGGGAAGGGGAAGACCTCGACGCCTCGGTCGACGGCGACGCTCACGGAGGTCGTGAACGACAGCACGTCGACCACGACGACCAGGAACCCTCCGCGCTGCGGCGGAGCCGTCCCGCGCAGGGCTCGCGCCCCCGTCAGCCCCCAGTCGAACCGGATGCGCGCGCCGCCCTGACCGAACACCGTGTCGTCCACGGTCCGCGAGTCTAGGCGGCTCAGGCCGCCGTCGGCTCCGGTCGGCTCCCCCTCAGCACGGCCCAGCCCTACGCCGTGCGCAGCTCCACGGTGGCCGTGGCCTGGGTGCCGTCGTTGAGCAGCCGGGCGGCTGCGGCCCCCTGCGCCGCGAGGTCTCGCCACGTCTCACCGAGCCACTGCTCGGCGTCGTACTGGTTGGTGAACGCCGGGCTCACGGGCTTCGTGAGCGCGCGCCCGTCCGCGTCGTCGAGCTCCCACACCCACTGGGGTCGGATCATCGTGCGCCTCCCTCGTGACCGCCCCGCGCAGCGCCACGCGACGAGTCGCGCACCAGGGACCGGTTGATGCTCGCGGCCCAGAACGGGCCGTTGTAGATCATGCCCGTGTAACCCTGCACGAGGTCGGCACCGGCCGCCAGGTAGGCGCGCGCGTCGTCGGCCGTCGAGATGCCGCCCACGCCGACGATCGTGACGTCGGGGCCGAGGCGGCCACGGAGGCGAGCGACGACGTCGAGCCCCCGCGCGAGCAGCGGCGGGCCCGAGAGCCCGCCGGGGCCCAGGTCGTGCCCGATCGTCGTGTTGACCGCGACGACACCGTCGAGGCCGAGCTCGAGCGCGAGGTCGGCGACGGCGTCGACGTCCTCGTCCGCGAGGTCCGGGGCGATCTTGACGAGCAGCGGGACGCGCCGGACGCCGGCCGCACGCGTGGCGTCGTCGGCGGCCTCGCGGACCGCCTGGAGGATGGGGCGCAGGGCCTCGGTCGACTGCAGGTCGCGCAGGCCCGGGGTGTTGGGCGAGGACACGTTGACGACGAGGTAGTCGGCGTGGGGCGCGAGGAGCGCGGCGCTCGTCGCGTAGTCGCCCGCGGCGTCCTGCGCCGGAGTGACCTTGGTCTTGCCGATGTTCGCGCCGATCACGATCGCTCGACCCGACGCCGACCGGCGCAGGGCCTCGAGGCGCTGCGCCGCGGCGGCCGCCCCCTCGTTGTTGAAGCCCATGCGGTTGCGGATGCCGCGCAGCGACAGCTCGCGCCACATGCGCGGCTTCTCGTTGCCGGGCTGGGCGTGCGCGGTCACGGTGCCGATCTCGATGAACGCGAAGCCCAGCATCGTGAGCCCGCGGATCGCCTTCGCGTTCTTGTCGAACCCGCCCGCGAGGCCGAACGGCGCGGGGAACGAGCGGCCGAGCGCCTGGACGCTGCCGGGGCCGTTCGCGCCGCGGCCCAGGTACGGGGCCGCTGCCCCCTGGATCACGTCACCCACGACGGGCGTGCGACCGGCGAGGGAGATGAGCGGGAACACCACCTCGTGCGCCTTCTCGGGGTCCATGTGCTTGAAGACGCCGTTGAAGAGGAGGGAGTACAGCCGGCTCATGCGGTTTCCTTCGGTTCGGTGGTGGAGGTCTGGGGCGGGCGCGTGCGCCACAGCCAGGTGAGGCCCACGACCGGCAGGACCAGCGGCACGAACCCGTAGCCGATCCCGAAGTCGGACCACACCGTGGGCTTCGGGAACGCGGCCGGGTCGAGCAGCGACCAGGCGCCGACGGCGAGCACCCCCACGAGCTCGACCGTCACGGCGGTCCAGGCGACCGTCCGTGACGTCGCCGACCCGCGGGCGAGCGCGATCGTCGCCACGATGTAGACCACGGCCGCGAGCGCCGACAGCCCGTAGGCGACGGGGGCCTCGTGCCAGTCGCGCAGGAGCTGGATCGAGGCGCGCGCGGTCGCGGAGATCGCGAAGATCCCGTACACGAGGACCAGCACGCGACCGAAGCCGCTGCCCGTCCTGCGGGGCGCGTCGGGGACGCCCTGGGCGTCGGGGGCGCCCGACGGCGGCACACCCGTCGCCGGGTCGGGTGCGGTCTCGGGGTTCTCGGGGTGGGTCACGCCATCTCTCCTCAGGCGGTCCAGATCTGCCACAGGCGCCACTCGAGGAACGCGACGGTGATCGCGGCGACCGCGAGCACGACCGAGCTCCAGCGGGAGCGTTCGGCGAACGCCCACACGGCGGCGACGGGCAGGATGAACAGGGCGGTGATCAGGTAGCCCCAGAGCTTCACGGGATCGCTCGCCGAGCTCCCCGTCGCGGCGAGGACGCCCGCGACGATCATCTGCAGGACGATCGCGCCCTCGATGACGGCACCGCCCCAGAGCTGCTTGAGGATCACGGCACGGTCCCGGGCGACGAACCACCCGGCCCAACCGGTGAGGGCCGCGCACAGCGCGACCACGAGGAGGACGAGGGGGAGGACCACGACGCCGAGCCTACCGGCGTCCGGCCCGCGGGCAGGAATCGCCCGCCGCTCGCCGTAGCGGTGGCCTCGTTGCGCGCAGCGGATAGCATCGAGCCGTGGCTGAACTCACTCTCTCCAGCAAGAACCCGACCGGCGTGAAGGTGGATGCGCTCGTCGTCGGGACCCAGACGACATCGGACGGCGTGGCCGTCGTGGGGGACGACCTCCCCCGCGAGGTGGTCGCCGAGCTCGAGTCCCTCGCCCCCGTGCTGGGCATCACCGGTGCGCGCGACGAGGTGCGTACGGTGCCCGCGGGCTCGCACCTCAAGGCCGGTGTCCTGGTCCTGACCGGGCTCGGTGCGCGCGACGAGTCGGGTTCGTTCCCGGCCGAGACGCTGCGGCGCGCGGCCGGAGCCGCGGTGCGTGAGCTCAAGGGCGCCACGTCCGTCGCGGTGGCGCTGCCTGCCGCGGACGAGGCCGAGGTCGCCGCGATCGCCGAGGGCGCTCTCCTCGGGGCGTACTCGTTCACGCGCTACCGGGACGTGCCGGGGACCGCCGGGGCAGCCAAGGCTTCGGGTCCCGTCGCGACGATCGAGGTCCTCACGTCGCTCGCCCGCGGGGCCAAGGCGAAGGCCGCGGTCGAGCGGGCAGCGACCATCGCCGCCGCGGTCCACGCGACGCGCGACCTGGTCAACACCGCCCCGAACGACCTGTTCCCCGCTGCCTTCGCGGACATCGCCAAGGCGGCCGCCAAGGGCACGGGCGTCAAGGTGTCCGTGCTCGACGAGAAGGCCCTCGCGGCCGGAGGCTACGGCGGCATCCTCGCGGTCGGGCAGGGTTCCTCGCGCGGCCCGCGCCTGGTCAAGGTGTCCTACTCCCCCTCGCGTCCGCACGCCAAGGTCGCGCTCGTCGGCAAGGGCATCACGTTCGACTCGGGCGGCATCTCGATCAAGCCCGCCAAGGGCATGGAGGCCATGAAGTCCGACATGGCCGGCGCGGCCGCCGTCCTGCACACCGTGCTCGCGGCCGCGAGGCTCGGCCTGCCCGTGGCGGTGACCGGCTGGCTCTGCCTCGCCGAGAACATGCCGTCGGGCACGGCCCAGCGCCCCTCGGACGTCATCACGATCCGTGGCGGCAAGACCGTCGAGGTCCTCAACACCGACGCCGAGGGTCGCCTCGTCATGGCCGACGGCCTGGTCGCGGCGATCGAGGAGAAGCCCGACGTCGTGCTCGACGTCGCGACCCTCACGGGCGCGCAGATGGTCGCGCTCGGCACGCGGGTCTCGGCCGTCATGGGGTCCGACGACGTCCGCGGCGAGGTCGTCGCGGCGGCCGAGGCCGCGGGCGAGCAGTTCTGGCCCATGCCCCTGCCCGAGGAGCTCGGCGCGTCGATGAGGTCGAAGGTCGCGGACATCGCGAACATCGGCGACCGGTTCGGCGGGATGCTCGTCGCGGGCCTGTTCCTGCAGGAGTTCGTCGGGACCACCCCGTGGGCTCACCTCGACATCGCGGGACCCTCGTTCAACGAGGGCTCGGCGTTCGGCTACACGCCGGTCGGCGGCACGGGCGTGGCGGTCCGCACGCTCGTCGAGCTGCTCGAGGCACGCGCGGCGAAGAAGTAGCCGCCCGGCGGCCGCGCCCTGCGTGGGCCGTCGCAGCGGCGGGAGCGAGCACGACAGGACGGGCGCGACCTTCGAGGTCGGGCCCGTCCGTCGTTCCTGCCTGCGGGTCCCGGCCACGCGCCGGTGTCGTCGGTCGCGGCTTCTGCGGCCGGTCGAGGAGTCGAGATGCGGCCATCCGGGGTCGAGGAGGGACGTCGACCCCCGTTGGCCGCATCTCGTCCGCAGGGAGCATCGGCCGCCCCGCGCAGCACGCACCTGAGGCAGGGTCGGTCCGTGACCGCTGAGTCAGCTCCCGCGGGCGGGCTCAGCGCTTGCGCTGCTTGGAGTTCCAGTCGCGCATGCGCTGGGGGTAGCCCGTGAAGTTCACGTCGTAGACCGGGAGCTCGAGCTGCTCGGCGAGCTTGCGTGCCGCCCTGGCGTCGGGGACACGGCGACGCGTCCACTCCCCCGTGGTCGCGATGAGCATGAGCGTGGTGGGGGTGTCGTTCGTCGGCGGCTCGATGTACGCCTCGACGCCCACGCGGGTGCGCGCGAAGTCGGCGAGGTGCTCGACGGTCGCGCGGCGCTGGTCCGCGGTCGACGGGGCACCGGCGGGCGCGCCGGCACCGTTCGCGGGCTTGCGGGAGAAGAGCTGCGACAGCCTGGACATGGAGGAAGAGTACTTGCTCCCCCTGGAGCGTTCCTGGGATCTGTCTCGGCCTCGGCGGTGGCCGGTGCGTCGCGAGATCGCCGCGCGCAGAGGGAGACGGATCGACGACGGGCCGGCCGGGCTCCTCCGCGTGGCTGTCTTGAGCATCACACGCAGGAGTGAGCGTTCCGATTGGGGTACGCGTGACCGAAGTGCCAAGATGTCACGAGAACATTGCTCTCCCTCTTTTCGTATGCCCCTAAGGAGTTGCACGTGGCCGAGACCGGCACACCTTTCGACGTCCTCGTCCTGGGCGGAGGCAGCGGCGGCTATGCCACGGCGCTGCGTGCCGCCGAGCTCGGCCTGAACGTCGCCCTCGTCGAAGCGCACAAGCTGGGCGGGACCTGCCTGCACAACGGCTGCATCCCCACGAAGGCGTTGCTGCACGCCGCAGAGCTTGCCGACAACGCCCGCGAGGGCAGCGCGTACGGCGTCCTGAGCCAGCTGCAGGGCATCGACATGAACGGCGTGAACGCGTACAAGGACGGCGTCAT
The DNA here is from genome assembly GCF_016907235.1 of Oerskovia jenensis. Lineage (NCBI taxonomy): Bacteria > Bacillati > Actinomycetota > Actinomycetes > Micrococcales > Cellulomonadaceae > Oerskovia > Oerskovia jenensis. Next base: position 18,118 of record NZ_JAFBBO010000001.1, on the reverse strand, counting down.
CGCGGGCCTGTACAAGGGCCTGCAGGGCCTCATCAAGTCGCGCAAGATCACGGTGATCGAGGGCCACGGCACGCTCGTCGCCGCGGACACGGTCGAGGTCGCGGGCCAGCGCTACACGGGCAAGAACGTCGTGCTCGCCACGGGCTCCTACGCCCGTTCGCTCCCCGGTCTGGAGATCGGCGGCCGGGTCATCACGTCCGACCAGGCCCTGACCCTGGACTACGTGCCCAAGAGCGCGATCGTCCTGGGCGGCGGCGTGATCGGCGTCGAGTTCGCGAGCGTCTGGAAGTCGTTCGGCGCCGACGTGCAGATCATCGAGGCCCTCCCGCACCTCGTCCCGAACGAGGACGAGTCGCTGTCCAAGGCTCTCGAGCGCGCCTTCCGCAAGCGCGGCATCGGCTTCACGCTCGGGGACCGCTTCTCGGGCGTCACGCAGGACGACTCGGGCGTGCACGTGACCCTCGAGTCCGGCAAGACCTTCGACGCCGACCTCCTGCTGGTCGCGGTGGGCCGCGGCCCCCGCACCGCCGACCTGGGCTTCGAGGCCCAGGGCATCACCATGGACCGTGGCTTCGTGATCGTCGACGAGCGCCTCCACACGGGCGTCGGCAACATCTACGCGGCCGGTGACATCGTCCCCGGGCTCCAGCTCGCGCACCGTGGCTTCGCCCAGGGCATCTTCGTCGCCGAGCAGATCGCGGGCCTCGACCCGACGCCCATCGTCGAGTCGGGCATCCCCCGCGTGACGTACTGCGAGCCCGAGGTCGCCTCGGTCGGTCTGACCGAGGCCAAGGCCAAGGAGCTCCACGGCGCCGACGGCGTCGAGACGCTCGAGTACAACCTTGCCGGCAACGGCAAGAGCAAGATCCTCGGGACCACGGGCTTCGTCAAGCTCGTCCGCCAGAAGGACGGCCCCGTCGTCGGAGTGCACATGGTCGGCGCGCGCGTCGGCGAGCTCATCGGCGAAGGCCAGCTCATCGTGAACTGGGAGGCGTACCCCGAGGACGTCGCCGCCCTGGTCCACGCGCACCCCACGCAGAACGAGGCGCTCGGAGAGGCCCACCTGGCCCTCGCCGGCAAGCCGCTGCACGCCCACAACTGACCCAACGATCGAAGGAGACCGAGAGGTCATGTCTGACAACGTGCAGATGCCCGCACTGGGCGAGTCCGTCACCGAGGGAACCGTCACCCGCTGGCTCAAGGCCGTCGGCGAGACCGTCGCGATCGACGAGCCCTTGCTCGAGGTCTCGACCGACAAGGTCGACACCGAGATCCCCTCGCCGTTCGCCGGCGTGCTCGAGCAGATCCTCGTCCAGGAGGACGAGACCGTCGAGGTCGGCACCGACCTCGCCGTGATCGGTTCCGGCGCGGGCGCAGCCCCGGCCGCTGCCGAGGCACCGGCCGCTCCCGCCGCCGAGGCCCCCGCCCCGGCCGCCGAGCCCGCCCCCGCCGCCGAGCCGGCCCCTGCGGCCGAGGCACCGGCCGCGGCACCCGCTCCCGCTGCCGAGGCGCCCGCCGCCTCCGGTGGCGAGGAGATCAAGCTCCCGGCGCTCGGCGAGTCCGTGACCGAGGGCACCGTGACCCGCTGGCTCAAGGCCGTCGGCGAGACGGTCGAGGTCGACGAGCCCCTGCTCGAGGTCTCGACCGACAAGGTCGACACCGAGGTTCCCTCCCCCGTGGCGGGCACCGTCCAGCAGATCCTCGTCCAGGAGGACGAGACCGTCGAGGTCGGCACCGTCCTCGCGATCGTCGGCTCGGGCGCAGCAGCACCGGCTCCGGCCGCCGCCGCTCCGGCTCCCGAGGCCGCTCCGGCACCCGAGCCCGCTCCGGCTCCGGCACCCGAGGCCGCTCCGGCCCCGGCTGCTCCCGCAGCGCCCGCTCCGGCTCCGGCAGCAGCCCCCGCCCCGGCCGCTGCTCCGGCAGCAGAGGCACCCGCGGCTCCCGCAGCGCCCGCCTCGCGCGCCACGTCGGGCGCGACCGGTGGCTCGTACCTGACCCCGCTCGTGCGCAAGCTCGCCGCGGAGAAGGGTGTCGACGTCGCGTCCCTCACGGGCACGGGCGTCGGCGGCCGCATCCGCAAGGAGGACGTCCTCGAGGCGGCCGCCAAGGCGGAGGCCGCCAAGGCCCCGGCACCTGCCGCCGCGCCCTCGGGCTCTGCGCCCAAGGCCGCCAGCGTCCCGGCCGTCTCGCCGCTGCGCGGGACGACCGAGAAGATGTCGCGCCTGCGCAAGCTCGTCGCGACGCGCATGGTCGAGGCTCTGCAGACGCAGGCCCAGCTCACGACGGTGGTCGAGGTCGACGTGACCAAGGTCGCCAAGCTGCGCGCCAAGGCCAAGAACGACTTCAAGGCTCGCGAGGGCGCCAACCTCACGTTCCTGCCGTTCTTCACGCTCGCCGCGGTCGAGGCCCTCAAGGCCTACCCGAAGATCAACGCGAGCATCGACGGCGACTCGGTCGTGTACCACCCGCAGGAGAACGTCGGCATCGCGGTCGACACCGAGCGCGGCCTCGTCGTGCCGGTCATCAAGGACGCCGGTGACCTCAACCTCGCCGGGATCGCCCGCAAGATCGCCGACCTCGCCGGCCGCACCCGCATCAACAAGATCGGGCCGGACGAGCTGGGCGGCGCGACGTTCACGATCACGAACACCGGCTCCGGTGGCGCGCTGATCGACACGCCCATCGTCCCCGGCGGCCAGGTCGCGATCCTGGGCACGGGCACGATCGTCAAGCGCCCGGTCGTCGTGACCGACGCGGACGGCAACGAGTCGATCGCGATCCGGTCGATGAGCTACATCTTCCTGTCGTACGACCACCGCCTGGTCGACGGCGCGGATGCAGCCCGCTTCCTGGGTGCGATCAAGAACCGCATCGAGGAGGGCGCCTTCGAGTCCGAGGTCGGTCTCTGACCCTCGGAGCTCGCTGAGCCCACCAGCCGCAGGCCCCTCGACCCGTCCGGGTCGGGGGGCCTGCGGCGTTCGCGGCGGTCTCCGACCTGACGAGTGGCGCGCGGTGCTCCCGGGGGCCGTACCGTGGTCGCATGGACATCGTCGTGGCCGGGTCGCACGGCCTCATCGGTACGGAGCTGCTCGAACGCCTGCGCGAGCGCGGGGACACCGTGCGCCGTCTGGTGCGCCGGCCCCCGCAGACCGCGCACGAGCACTTCTGGGATCCCGACGAGGACGCCCTGGACCCTCGTGCGCTCGAGGGCGCGGACGCCGTCGTCAACTTCGCGGGAGCGGGCGTCGGTGACCACCGCTGGACGACCGAGTACAAGCGCACGATCCTCGAGTCCCGGACGCGCACCACGAACCTGCTCGCGCGCACGCTCGCCCACCTGGACGCTCCCCCGCCGGTCTTCCTCCAGGGCACGGCCGTGGGCTACTACGGCGACCGGGGCGCCGAGGTGCTCACCGAGACGTCCGGGCCCGGCAGGACGTTCCTCGCGCGCGTGGTGAGCGAGTGGGAGGCCGCGACGCGCCCTGCGCAGGACGCGGGGGTGCGGGTCGCTCACCTGCGCACGGGCATCGTCCTGTCGCCCGACGGCGGAGCCCTGTCCCGCATGCTGCCTCTCCTCCGGCTGGGCGTGGGGGGGAAGCTCGGCAGCGGGGCCCAGTACTGGAGCTGGATCACGCTGCGCGACCACGTCTCGGCCGTGCTGCACCTGCTCGACACCGACGTGCACGGCCCGGTGAACCTCACGGGCCCGGCGCCCGCCACGAACGCGGAGGTCACCCGGGCCCTGGCCGCGGCCCTGCACCGACCGGCCGCGCTGCCCGTCCCCTCGGTCGCGCTCAAGGTGGTGCTGGGCGAGTTCGCGTCCGACGTGCTGGGGTCGCAGCGAGCCCTGCCGCGCGTGCTCGAGGCGAGCGGTTTCACGTTCGAGCACCAGGACCTGGCGTCCGCCGCGGAGTGGGTCGTCGCCGGCTGAGCGGGCCGGTCGCCCGGTGCCGGCACCGGCCCGGAGCGCGCGAGCGGAACCGCTTCCGATCAGGTGCGGTCTCGCTCATGCCACGTCGCTCACGCGCCACCCGGCGTCCGTCCACCGCAACGTCAGGCGTGCCGTGGACGGTTCGGTCGCGGCGACCGTCGTGGCCGTGCCGTCGCTCGCCCGCTGGGTGTGCGCGGAGACCGAGTAGGTGACCTCGACCTGGGTCTCGGCCCCGGGTGAGGGGCTCGGCCCCGGGCCGGGCGCAGGGTCCTGAGGATCCTCGCCCGTCTCGACCCGCCGGGTCTCCACCACCGAGGCCCTGGCCCCCTCGATGACGAGCCCGGACGCGGTGACGCGGGCCAGGAGGTCTGCGTCCACGGCCGCGGCGGGAGACCCGGGGGCCAGCACCTCGGCGGGCTCGCGCTCCCCCGTGAGCAGCTCGATGCGGCGTTCGGTGAGCTCGGCGGCCGCGCCGGCCGGGTCGCCCGCCCGCAGGGTGGGGTCGGATCGAGCGTCGTCCGCGGCGTCGACGTGCTCGGCGTCGTGCCGGGCCTGCGCGCCGGCGTCCTCGTCCGCGAGGTGCGAGCGCACGACCAGCCCGCCCCCGACGAGCACCGCGCACACGACCAGGACGAGGCCCGCGACGACCGCGGGGTGTCGCCGAGGCCCAGGGGCCGAGCGACCGCGACCGGCACCGTGCCCTCGCCGTCGCAGCGGCCCCTGCCCACCCGGACCTGCCGGCTCGCGTGCCGTGGGCGACCCCCCGGGCGTGCCCGGGGGGCGCAGGACGGTGTCGTCGGTCGGCCCGTCCGGGCCGGTCGACGACACCACCCGGCGGGGCGAGCCGGTCCTCGGACGCGCGGCGATGGCCGCCGCGGCGAGGCGGGCCCCGTCGGGCATCGCGATCGGCCTCGGGGGCGCCGCCTCGTAGCACAGGGCCCCGAACGTCCCGACCTCCGGACGGGTGCGGGGATCCGCGCGGCAGGCCGTGGCGAGCTCGGCGTGCAGCGCCTCGAGGTGCGGGTCCGACGTCTCGGTGGCGACGTGACCCGGAACCCTCGCGGCGGCAGGGGGTGGCAGGACGCCCGCGACGAGCTCGGCGAGCGAGGCGACGTCGTCGGGCGCGGGCCGTGCGCACAGGTCGAGCGGTGTCCGCAGGACGGCCCGGCCCTCGGCATCCACCAGGACGTCCGAGGCCCCGACCCCACCGTAGGAGAGGCCGCACGCGTGCAGTGCCGCCAGCGCCCGCGACAGCGGCACGAGCAAGGTCACGGCCTCCCCCGCGTCGAAGGGGCCCCGACAGCCCAGCAGCAGCCGCAGGCTGCCTCCAGGCGGCCTCCTGGAGACCAGCACGAGGGCCCCCTCGCCTCCTTCGAGGATCTCCTCGACCTGAGCGAGGTGCTCGTGGTCGAGCAGCCGCAGGGTGTCGAGCCGCTCGACGAGCACGTCCCTCGCCGCAGGCTCGGCGGGGACCGGCACGAGACCCACGTCGTAGGAGCACCCCGCGCCGTCGGAGACGACCCAGCGACCCGGCCGTCCCCGGTCCGGGTCGGGTTCCTCCCCCTGCTCGACGACGACCCACCCTCGTCGTGCCAGCAGCTCCGCGACGGCCGGTGGGGGTGCCGACGGGTCGGCTCTGCCCCGGCCGTTCGCGCGGTAGGGCCGGGGTGCACGCGGCGTGCGGGCGCTCGACATGGCTCCCATCCCAGCAGAGCCCGGCGGTGCGGGGCGGGTTGTCCACAGCCCTGTCCCGCTGCGCTCCGCCCTCCCGGGGCGGTCCTGGCAGGTGCCCGCCCCGTGGGTCCCTGGTGCCCCCGCGCCCGCCCCGTGGGCGTCCCTCGGTGCGGACCCGCGTCAGACCTCGAGGCGCCGCCCGGTCCGCGCGCTCTCGCGCGCCACGTCCAGGACGTGGGCGGTGCGTACCGCGTCGGCGGGATCGACGGGCACCGGCCCGCCGGCCAACCAGGCGGCCACCGCACGGTAGAAGTCCGCGTGGCCCCCCGGCGCACGCGGCACGGGGCTCCGCTCCCGTCCCCGCGTGATCCATCCCTCGGTCCCCTCGGGGGCCGCGTCGTCGAAGACCTCGAAGGGCGACGCGTCGTTCTCGAACGTCGTCACGACGTAGGCCCCGGCGTCGCCGAGCACTCGCGTCCGCGGTCCGGGGGCACCCACGACCGAGGCCGCCCAGAGCCTGCTGACCACCTCGTGCCCGTCCGACGGCGCGTGGTGGAGCGTCAGGAAGACGTCGTCCTCGGTCGGGGTCGTCAGGGCGCGCAGCTCGGCGTACACCGAGCGGACCGGGCCGAAGAGCTGGGTGGCCGAGTCGACGAGGTGCGGGCCGAGGTCGAGCAGGAGCCCGCCGCCCACCGGGTCGTTCTCCTTCCAGCGCTGCTGCGGCACGGGTCGCCACCGTTCCCAGCGACGCTCGAAGGTGTGCACCCGGCCGAGCTCTCCTGACGCGAGCACCGACTGCAGCGTGAGCTGCTCGGGATCCCAGCGTCTGTTCTGGAACACCGTGAAGGGCGTGCCCGCGGCGGTCGCCGTCTCGACCACGTCGGCGGCCTGGGCGCCATCGAGCGCGATGGGCTTGTCCAGCACGAACGGGACCCCTGCGGCGCTGACCTGGGCCGCGTGCTCGGCGTGCAGGGCCGACGGGCTCGCGATCACCACGACGTCGTAGGTCTCCCGGTCGACGAGCAGAGCGGCCAGGTCGTCGTGCAGCCGGACCCCGGGCCAGTCGTCCACGGCCGCGGCGCGCCGCTCGGGGTTCCGGGCGACGACCGCGGTCACGACGAGACCCGCCTCCCGGACCAGGCGGGCGTGGATGCCTCGGCCGGCCCCGCCGTACCCGACCAGTCCGACCCGCGTCGGCCCGCTACCGGGCACACGGTCCTGCGCAGTGGTTGCACTCATGCCGCCCAATCTAGCCGCCGTCCCGGAGCACTCCCGAAGGCTGGCAGAATGTACCGAATTCTCCTGGAACTGTCGTTCTCGGCACGTGTCCGAGTTCGGGAAGGTCGTCCGTTGAGCACCCAGAGCAAGAGCTCGAAGAGCACGAGGAGTGCGCGCCTGCGTCGCGTGCTCCGCATCACCCTCATCGCCCTGGCGTTGGGGATCGTCATCGCCAACGCGGTGAACCAGCCGACGATCGAGGCGAACGAGGCCCCCGCGACAGGGTCCGCCCTGGCGGCTCTCGAGACGCTCGAGGTCAAGGGCGTGGCGGCAGCGACCGGCTACGAACGGGAGAACTTCGGGTCGGCCTGGGCCGACGTGGACGCCAACGGGTGCGACACGCGCAACGACATCCTCGCGCGCGACCTCACCGACCTCACGTACTCGACCCGGGACAAGGGGTGCGAGGTGCGCACCGGGACCTTCGACGACCCGTACACGGGTGAGACGATCAGCTTCGTGCGGGGCAACAGGACGAGCTCCGCGGTCCAGATCGACCACGTCATCCCGCTCATGGACGCCTGGCGCAAGGGCGCCCAGTCCTGGGACGACGAGACCCGTCTGCGCTTCGCGAACGACCCGCTCAACCTCCTCGCGTCCGACGGGTCGGCCAACCAGTCGAAGGGGGCGCGCGACGCGTCGGCGTGGCTCCCGCCCAACCACGGGTTCCGCTGCACGTACATCGCGCGCCAGATCGCCGTGAAGGTGACCTACGAGCTGTGGGTCACACCGTCCGAGCACGACGCGATGGCCACGGTGCTCGAGGGCTGCCCGTCCGAGCCGCTGCCCGCCGGGTCCTGACCGACCCGACGTCGGCGCCCGTGGTGGGGTGCCACGTCGCCGCGCGACGACCCGCACCGTGAAGCGGGTCCCGGGCGAGCCACCTGACGCGAGGCGGCCCGCCCGGGCCCGCAGCTCTCAGGGCGCGCTGCGCCGGAGCGCACCCGGCCACCAGACGACCCGTCCGGCGTCGTGCACCAGGGCCGGGACGAGCAGGCTGCGGACGATCAGGGTGTCGACGAGGACACCGAACGCGACGATGAACGCGAGCTGGGCCAGGAAGAGCAGCGGGATGACGCCGAGCGCGGCGAACGTCGCGGCGAGCACCACGCCCGCCGACGTGATGACCGACCCCGTGACGGCGAGCGCGCGCAGCGTGCCGCGGCGGGTGCCGATGATCCCCGACTCCTCGCGGACGCGGGTCATGAGGAAGATCGAGTAGTCGACGCCGAGCGCCACGAGGAAGCAGAACGCGTAGAGCGGGACGGTCGGGTCCGCACCGGGGAAGTCGAGCACGTGGTTGAACACGATCGCGGACACCCCCAGGGCCGCGCCGAACGAGAGCACGTTGGCGGCCATGAGCAGGACCGGCGCGAGGATCGAGCGCAGCAGCAGCATGAGGATCAGCAGGATCACGACCAGGACGACGGGCACGATGACGCGCAGGTCGTGGTCGCCCGCGATCTGGGTGTCGAGGCGCTGGGCGCTCGCTCCGCCGACGAGGGCGTCGGGAGAGACCTGGTGGACGGCGTCGCGCAGTGCGGCGACGGTCTGCGTCGCGGCGTTGGTGTCGCTCGGGTCCTCCGTCACGACGTCGACGCGCACGTCGCCGTCGATCACGAGGGGCGGGCCCTGTGCGGGGGCACCCGGTGCCCCGCCCGTGCCGCCCTCGGTCACGGCGGCGGCCGACGCGACGCCGTCGGTCGCGGTCGCGGCCTGCAGCACGGCGTCGAGGTCGGCCTCGGGGGCGATCACGATCGCGGGCTGGACGCCCACGCCCCCGAAGTGCTCCTCGAGGACCTGCTCGCCGTCGACCGAGTCGACCTGGGTGAGGAAGACGTCGGAGTCGCTCGTGCCATCCGCCTGGAAGGTCGGGACGAAGGCAGCGCACCCCGCGAGGACGAGCGCGGTGACGATCCACACCGCGCGGTCGCGGCGCCCGACGAAGCTCGCGACGCGGGACCAGATCCCGTGGCCCGCGACGTGCACCTCGACGTCGTGGCTCGCGGCGAGCGCGACGTCACGGGCCGCGGCCCCGGTGACGACCGCTGCGGGACCGGCCTCGACCGCCGCGGGGGCAGCGTCCTCGTCTGCTGCTGCGGGGTCGTAGGCGGGCTTGCGGGGCCAGAAGATCCCGCGCGAGCGCTTGCCCCCGACCACGAGCAGCGCGGGCAGGAACGTGAGCGCGCCGAGGAACGCGGCCGCGATGCCGATGGCCCCGACGGGTCCGAGGCTCCGGTTGGACCCCAGGTCGGACAGCAGCAGGCACAGCAGGCCCGCGATGACGGTCCCGGCCGAGGCGGCGATGGGCTCGATCGAGGCGCGCAGCGCGCGGCGCACGGCCGCGTACGGGCTCTCGACGACGCGCAGCTCCTCGCGGTAGCGCGCCACGACAAGCAGCGAGTAGTCGACCGCGGCGCCCACGACGAGGATCGAGAGGATGCCCTGCGCCTGTCCGTTGAGCGTGAGCGTGCCCGCGTCGGCCAGGAGGTAGACCACGAGGCCCGCGAGGCACAGCGCGAAGACCGCGGTGAGGATCACCATGAACGGCAGGATCGGCGAGCGGTAGACGATCGCGAGGATGATCAGCACGGCGCCGAGCGCGACGAGCAGCAGGACCGTGTCGATCCCGCCGAACGCGTTGACGAGGTCCGCGACGAAGCCCGCGGGTCCGGTGACCCAGGCCTGGAGGCCCGAGTCGGCCAGGACGGTCTCGAGCTCCGCGCGGATCTCGGCGACCACGGCGTTGTTGACGCGCTCGTCGTCGGCCATGAGGTCGGAGGACTGCGACGCGTCGAGCGACGCGACGATCATCGCGGCCTCGCCGTCCTGCGAGGGCACGACGACGGGGGGTGCGGTGAGCGTGTCACCGACGGTCTGGGGGTCCCCCGGTCCGGCGCCGGGCAGCGGGAGCGAGGGCAGGTCGGCGGCGACCGTCCGGAGCGTCTCGAGCTGGGCGGGGGTGACGGCTCCGCCGTCGGTGGGGACCGCGACGACGAGTGCGGGCAGGGACTCGTCGGACACGAACGCCTGTGCCTTCTCGGCCGCACGCGTCGACTCGGCGCTGGACGGCAGGAAGGCCGCGGAGTCGTTGGTCTGGACGGTGCTGAGCTTGCCCTGCGCCTGGCCTCCGACCGCCCCGATGGCGAGCCAGACTCCCAACACTGCGACAATGACCAGGCCTCGGAGCACACCACTCCAGCGATTACTCAGCATGCTGAGTACTATTGACGACGGAGGTCTCAGAAGCAAGTGGACGCAAACCCGGTGAGCAGGGAACCGAAGGACTGGCCGACGGGTCGGCTCCTGTCGGCGGTGACCCGCCGGATCGAGCGTGAGTGGAACCACCACCTCGACGGCTGGGACCTCAACCACGCCTCGATGCCTGTCCTGCTGCACCTCCTCGCGGGCCCCCGCACCCAGCGCCAGCTCGCCGCCGAGTCGCACATCACCGAGCAGACCATGAGCCGCATACTGGCCCGCCTCGAACGCTCGGGGTACGTCACCCGCGAGGACGACGTGAACGACCGGCGTCGGCGAGCCGTCGCGATCACCCCGAGCGGCCGCACCGCCGCGTTCGCCGCCGCGAGCCCGCGTCCCGCCGAGGAGCTGAGCACCCGGGGCCTGACCGACGAACAGATCGCGACCCTGCGTGAGATCCTCATCACCATGGTCGAGGCCCACCCCCGACCGGGTGAGGGCTAGCCTGACCGCATGCACCTGCGCACCGAGGGCCCCGGTCTGACCGACTACCAGGACGCCTGGGACCTCCAGCGCCAGGTCCACCAGGACGTCGTGGACGGGATCGCGCCGGACACCGTGATCCTCGTGGAGCACCCCAGCGTCTACACCGCGGGCAGGCGCACCAACCTCGCCGACCGGCCCGACGACGGCACGCCCGTCGTCGACGTCGACCGCGGCGGGAAGATCACCTGGCACGGGCCGGGACAGCTCGTGGCCTACCCGATCGTCCGGCTCGCCGAGCCCGTCGACGTCGTGGCCTACGTGCGCGCGCTCGAGTCCGCGGTCATGGACGTCTGCACCGCGCTGGGCCTGGCGACCCACCGCGTCGAGGGGCGCAGCGGCGTGTGGCTCGCCGCGACCCCGACCCGGCGCGAGCGCAAGGTCTGCGCGATCGGCGTGCGCGTCGCACGCGGCGTGACCATGCACGGGCTCGCGCTCAACTGCTGCCCCGATCTCGGGGAGTTCTCCCGGATCGTGCCGTGCGGCATCTCCGACGCCGACGTCACGTCCCTGACGCTCGAGACCGGCCGACGGGTCACGATCGACGAGGCCACGCCGCTCCTGGTCGCCGCGCTGCACGAGCACCTGGGACCGCTCCTCGCGGCCGCCGAGGCGACCGCCGCGACCGACACGCCCCCCACGCCCGTCCCCGCTGCCGGCTCGGCCGGCTAGCGCACACCAGGCGCGTCGCCCTCTCCCCTTCGGGGGCCGTCACCGCTAGAATGGGCCTCACCTCAAGGGAAACAGTGCGCAACCGGAGTACGGGTGGGTCGGTGCGCGGAACGGTTGACCCCTGAAGGACCCTCATGACCCGCACTCCCAGTCCCCTCGCGCCCGCGCGCCCCGACGTCACCGGCGGCGCGCCCGGCGCCCCCGCACAGGCTCCCGAGCCCTCGGAGCCCCGCCGCGGCACGCTCGCCACGTACGGCGAGCTCCCCCGCCTGGCCGGCAAGGCGTTCCTGCCCATCGCGTTCCTCGCGCGCCTGCCGTTCTCGATGATCACGATCGGCACCCTGCTCCTGGTCACGACGACCACGGGCTCGCTCGCTCTCGGCGGGCTCGCGAGCGCGGCCGCCGCGGTCGGCACCGCGCTCGGCGGCCCGACCCAGGGATCCCTCGCGGACCGGGTCGGGCAGCGCACGGTGCTCCTCGTCGTCGTGCCGCTGAACGTCCTGGCCGTCGTCGCGCTCGTCCAGGCTGCGAGCACCGGCGCTCCGTCGGGCGTGATCCTCGGCGCCGCGGCGCTCGTGGGCGCGTTCGCCCCCCAGGTGGGGCCGCTCGCGCGCGTGCGCTGGATCGCCATGACCCAGCACCGCCCTCGCACGCTGCTCGCCGCGATGGGCTACGAGAGCACGGCCGACGAGATCGGCTTCGTGCTCGGCCCGGCCCTCGTCGGCATCCTCGCGAGCGTGTGGTCCCCACAGGCCGCGATGCTGTTCGCCGCCGCGGTGTGCGCGATCTTCGGCCTGGCCTTCGCGCTGCACCCGACCGCGACCCCCGGCGCCCCTCGCCCCTCGCACGCCGAGCAGCTCGCCTCGGGCGCAGAGCCTCATGGCTCGTTCGTCGGCCTGTTCCGGCGTGTCCTGGTCCCGGTCCTCGGGATGCTCGCGATGGGCATGCTGTTCGGCAGCACCCAGACGGCCGTCACGTCGTTCATGCGCGATGCGGGCGCCGAGGAGCAGGCCGGCCTGATCTACGCCGTCCTGGGCTTCGGGTCGGCCATCACGGCGCTCGCCGTGGTCGCTCTGCCCGCCCGCTTCAGTGCACGCTCGCGCTGGGTCTCGTTCGCCACGGGTCTGACGGTGACCGCGGTCCTCCTGCTCGTCGCGGGCGGCAGCGGGTCGCTCGGGACCCTCATCGGTGCGCTCGCGCTCCTGGGTCTGTTCGTGGGGCCCGTCATGGTCACGATCTTCACGGTCGGCGGCGACCTCAGCCCGAGCAGCCGCAGCGGGGCCGCGATGACCATGCTCGCGAGCGCGAACGTCGTGGGCGTCGCGCTCGGCGCGAGCGTGGGCGGCCAGATCGCCGAGGGCGTCGGGACCGCGGCCGCGTTCGCACTGCCGGCCGTCGCGGCCGTGCTGCTCGTCGTCACGGGCCTGTCGCTCAGGTCACGTCCCGCCCGCGTGGACACCACCGCCCTCCCGGAGGCTCCTGGCGTAGTCTGACTTTCACCCGATACCGGGCACGACTCCAGGGGGCCACCGCCCACCACGGACTGGGAGACACCGCGTGACGATCGCACCTGAAGGGCGGCGCATGCTGCGGGTCGAGGCCCGCAACTCTGCGACACCCATCGAGAAGAAGCCCGAGTGGATCAAGACTCGAGCGACCATGGGACCCGAGTACACCGAGCTCAAGGGCCTCGTGCGCAAGGAGGGCCTGCACACGGTGTGCGAGGAGGCGGGCTGTCCCAACATCTTCGAGTGCTGGGAGGACCGGGAGGCCACGTTCCTCATCGGCGGCGACCAGTGCACGCGGCGCTGCGACTTCTGCCAGATCGACACGGGCAAGCCGGCCGACTTCGACGCGGACGAGCCGCGCCGCGTCGCCGAGTCGGTCCAGGCCATGGGTCTGCGCTACTCGACCATCACGGGCGTCGCGCGCGACGACCTGGCCGACGGCGGCGCGTGGCTCTACGCCGAGACCGTGCGCCAGATCCACGCGCTCAACCCGGGCACGGGCGTCGAGCTGCTCATCCCGGACTTCAACGCGATCCCCGAGCTGCTCGACGCGGTCAACGAGTCGCGTCCCGAGGTGCTCGCGCACAACGTCGAGACCGTGCCGCGCATCTTCAAGCAGATCCGGCCGGGCTTCCGCTACGAGCGCTCGCTGTCCGTCATCACGCGGGCCCGTGAGGCCGGTCTGGTCACCAAGTCGAACATCATCCTCGGCATGGGCGAGACGATCGAGGAGGCGAAGGAGGCGCTCCAGGACCTCCACGACGCGGGCTGCGACCTCATCACCATCACGCAGTACCTACGCCCGTCACTGCGCCACCACCCGGTCTCGCGCTGGGTCAAGCCCGAGGAGTTCGTCGAGCTCTCGGACGAGGCCGAGCGCATCGGGTTCCTCGGCGTCATGTCCGGCCCGCTGGTCCGTTCCTCGTACCGCGCGGGCCGCCTGTGGGGCCAGGCCATGAAGCGTCGCGGCATGGAGATCCCGGCCGCGCTCGCGCACCTGACCGAGCCCACGACGGCCCGCCAGGAGGCCGCGAGCCTGCTGGCCCGCTGACCTCCCGGGGTCCTGATCGGCCCGAGCCGGGCCCCGCTCCCGTTCCCCCGCCGACGTGCGAGAGAATCGGGGGCGGGGCCCGGCCCGCCGCCGTCCCCGCCCCTTCACCGGAGCACTCTCCGCCACCACTAGACTGAGGCACCATGGCCCGCAACAAGAGCACCGACCCCTCGACCGGGGTCGACGGCACCAAGCCGAAGAAGCAGAAGAAGCAGCGCTGGTACCACCAGGTCTGGGACGCGTACAAGATGACGCGCGCCGAGGACCCGGCGGTCACGTGGATCATGCTCGGCGTGTTCGTCGGCATCCTCGCGGTCGCGATCGGTATCGGTCTGGCGTGGGGCCCCTGGGTCTACACCCTCATCGTGGGTCTGCCGTTCGCGTTCCTCGGCTCGCTGTTCGTCCTGACGCGTCGCGCCGAGACCGCGGCCTACAGCCGTATCGACGGCCAGCCCGGTGCGGCCCGCGCCGCGCTCGGCACGATCCGCCGCGGCTGGACGTTCGACGACGAGCCCGTCGCCCTGACCCCGCAGCAGGACTTGGTGTTCCGCGGCGTCGGGCGCCCCGGCGTCGTGCTCGTGGGCGAGGGCCCCACGCACCGCGTGACCAAGCTGCTCGACGGCGAGAAGCGCCGCATCACGCGCGTCCTGCCCAACGTCCCGGTCACCACGATCCAGTGCGGCAACGGCGAGGGGCAGGTCCCGCTCAAGAAGCTCGCGCGCACCGTGCAGAAGCTGCGCCCGACGCTCACGAAGCCGGAGACCGCGGAGGTCCTCAAGCGCCTCAAGGCGCTCGGCGGCGCCAAGCTGCCCATCCCCAAGGGCATCGACCCCACGCGCGCCCGCCCCGACCGCAAGGGCATGCGCGGGCGCTGAGCCCCGCACCGCCTGGCACCCGGCCCGTCCGTCACCTCCTGGTGGCAGGCGGGCCGTCGTGCATCTCCGTCCCGCGCCGACGGCGCCGCGCCGACGCCGCAAGGAGCCCCGTGCACGACCCGTACTGGAACCACAACACCCACTACCTCCCCGTCCTCGCGAGGCTCGTTGGCCCGGGGACGCGCACCGTGCTCGACGTGGGCTGTGGCGAGGGACTGCTGACGCGGCGCCTCCGCGCGGCCGGGGCGGGCTCGGTCCTGGGGCTCGACGTCGACGCCGAGCAGGTGGACCGTGCGCGCCGCGCCGCCGGGGGCTCCCCCGAGCAGACCGGGCTCGACTACGTCGCGGGCGACGTCCTGTCCCCGCTGCCCGAGCTCACCCGGCCTTTCGACCTCGTCACGAGCGTCGCGACGCTGCACCACCTCCCGCTCGACGCGGGACTTCGGCGCCTGCGCGACCTGGTCGCCCCGGGCGGGACGCTCGCCGTCGTGGGGCTCACCCGGCCGCGCACCGCCTGGGACCGGGCGGTCAGCGCGGCTGCCGTCCCCGCCGCGAGGATCGCCCGACGGCGCCGCGGCGAGTGGGAGCACGGCGCACCGATCGCGGAGGTCACCACGAGCCACGCCGAGGTGCGTGCGGCAGCACGGGAGATCCTGCCCGGTGCACGGCTGCGCCGCCGGCTCTACTGGCGGTACACGCTCGTGTGGCGCGCGCCCCAGGCTCGCGGGGGCTCGGGCGGGCCCGGTCGCTGAGGCGAGCGGCGCCGTCGGGCACCGTTCCCGGCATGCGCGGCGCGAGCGCCTCAGGCGCGGACGATGACCGTGCCCGCGGCCTTGTCGTGCATACCGCGACCGTCGCCGTCCCACACCACGGCCGGGACGACCAGGCACAGCAGGAACGTGCGCACGAATCCACGCCAGAGGCCGACCATGCGACCCTCGCCGCCCAGGACCCGCACCTGCAGACCCAGGACACGGTGGCCGACCGTGTAGCCGAGCGTGCTCACCAGGAGCAGGTTCTCGACCGCGAACACGCCCAGGGTCGCCATCGAGTTCGCGTCGAAGACCAGGTAGCTGATGAGCAGGCACAGCACCCAGTCGACGACGAGCGCGACCGCGCGACGGCCGACCGTCGCCAACGAACCGGGACCGTCGGACGGCAGGCCGAGGCGACCGCCTCGACCGCTCTGCCCACCGGTCGGCGTACCCTCGAGCCAGGAACCCACATCTTCACGCGACACCACGGCACCAGCCTACGTGCCGCCGCGAGGGGTTCCGGCGCCCGCCCGGTTCGTCCCCGTACAGGGAGCCCCACCCGGCCACGTCCACGGTCCACGCGGGCCCCGACGCGGCGACGTCACACGGCACGCCGCCGCGTAACACGGCCGAAACACTCGGTACACGGTGGGGAAACCCCTGGGGCCTAGGTTCGAGGCGCCACTGGAGGTACGGCCAGAGGACCCACTACCAAGGAGTTACGGATGTTCAAGAACGCGGAGGAGGCAATCGCCTTCACCCGGAACGAGGACGTCGAGTTCGTCGACGTCCGGTTCTGCGACCTGCCGGGCGTCATGCAGCACTTCAACATCCCGATCTCGCAGTTCGCCGAGTCCGCCTTCACGGACGGCATGATGTTCGACGGGTCCTCGATCCGCGGCTTCCAGGCGATCCACGAGTCGGACATGAAGCTCATCCCTGACGTCACGACCGCCTACATCGACCCGTTCCGCAAGCGCAAGACGCTCATCGTGAACTTCTCGATCGTGGACCCCTTCACCGACGAGGCGTACTCGCGCGACCCGCGCAACGTCGCCTTCAAGGCAGAGGCGTACCTGCGCAGCACCGGCATCGCCGACACCGCGTTCTTCGCCCCCGAGGCCGAGTTCTACATCTTCGACGACGTCCGGTTCAAGACGAGCCAGAACGAGTCGTACTACCACCTCGACTCCAAGGAAGCGGCCTGGAACACCGGCCGCGCCGAGGAGGGCGGCAACCTCGGCTACAAGACCCGCTACAAGGGCGGCTACTTCCCCGTCTCCCCCAACGACCAGATGGCCGACCTGCGCGACGAGATGTGCGCAGTCCTCGACCAGGTCGGCCTCGACGTCGAGCGCGCGCACCACGAGGTGGGCACCGCCGGCCAGCAGGAGATCAACTACCGCTTCTCGACGCTGACCGCAGCGGCCGACGACCTGATGAAGTTCAAGTACGTCATCAAGAACGTCGCCTGGGAGGCCGGCAAGTCCGCGACCTTCATGCCGAAGCCCATCTTCGGTGACAACGGCTCGGGCATGCACTCGCACCAGTCGCTCTGGAAGGACGGCGAGCCCCTCTTCTACGACGAGAAGGGCTACGGCGGCCTGTCCGACCTCGCCCGCTGGTACATCGGCGGCCTCCTCAAGCACGCGCCCGCGCTGCTCGCGTTCACCAACCCGTCGGTCAACTCCTACCGTCGCCTCGTGCCCGGCTACGAGGCCCCCGTCAACCTGGTCTACTCGGCCCGCAACCGCTCCGCGTGCATCCGCATCCCCGTGACGGGCAACAACCCCAAGGCGAAGCGCGTCGAGTTCCGCGTCCCGGACCCGACGGCCAACCCCTACCTGGCGTTCGCCGCCCAGCTCCTCGCGGGCATCGACGGCATCAAGAACCGCATCGAGCCGCCCGAGCCGGTCGACAAGGACCTGTACGAGCTGCCCCCCGAGGAGCACGCTGCGATCCAGCAGGTGCCCGGCTCGCTCGAGGAAGCCCTCGACGCCCTCGAGGCCGACCACGACTTCCTGACCGTCGGGGACGTCTTCACCCCCGACCTCATCGAGACGTGGGTCGCGTACAAGCGCGAGCACGAGGTCGACCCGATCCGTCTGCGCCCGCACCCGCACGAGTTCGAGCTGTACTACGACCTCTGATCGTCGGTGCTCGTGGTGGTAGTCGCGAGCTCCTGACCTGCAGTGATGGCACCCCGGCCGCCCGACGTGGCGACCGGGGTGCCACACTTGTGCCACACGATCGGCCGACGCCACATCTCACCCGGTCGGCGACTGCACCAGGGCACGGGACCGGCACCGTCCCCGCCATGCACCCCCGGACCACTCCCCTGCCCCCGGTCGAGCTGAGCGATCCCGTGTGGAGGCCCGCACCAGGCCGATCAGCGCGGCACGCCGGGCCCGCCCGGCGCCTGCCGTCCGACGGAGCGCTCACACGTCGCGCGCGCCGATGACGCGTGAAGCCGCACTCGCGGAGATCGCCGCAGGGCACCAGCGATGAGCAGCACCCGAACCCGCAGCACCGGCAGCCGGATCGGCGCCGGCCACGTCACCCTGTACTCGCCGACCGACCGGCGCCCCCACTGTCGACTGGACTACGTCGACCGCGACGGATGCCGCTGT